>NZ_CP060634.1:1200000-2400000 GCF_014337195.1 Qiania dongpingensis | reverse complement strand
CCTTCCGGCATGAATTCTTTCATGAGCTCCGGCAGAAACTTGGCCGCCAAAGGCGACATGATCCCCAATAATAAGAATACAAGCCCCATCACCAGCCATTTGTAGGTCCTGAAAAGCTCCAAGAACTCTTTTTTCATAAATGCTCCATATGCCCTCATAATACCGCCTCCATAAACAAATCCTCCAGCCCCGGCTCCTGTATCTCAAACTTTAGAGGCACCAGTCCATGGCATTCAAGCGCCTGCAGGATCTCATTCCCTGTTCCGTCCACATCGGCAGTTCGGATGGCCGCCCCTCTTCCGGATGCTTCCGCATGGACGAATATATGGCTGAGCTCCGGCAGCTCCCGAAATTTTTTCCACTCTTCTTTTTTCCGGAATTCCACATAGATGCCGCTGCTCTTTTTAGCCGTCCGAATCTCTTCCATCGTCCCGCAAAGCGCCAGCCTCCCCTCATGGAGCACGGCGACTCGGTCGCAGACCCGCTCTACATCAGAAAGAATATGAGTGGAAAAGAGCACCGTAGTCTTCTCCGTGGCCTGCTCCAGAATCTCAAGAATTTCTTTTCTTCCCACCGGGTCGAGCGCCGACGTGGGCTCATCACAAATGAGAAGCTTCGGACTGTGGAGCAGGGCCTGGGCTATCCCAAGTCTCTGTTTCATCCCTCTTGAAAATCCTCCGATCTTCTTTCCATTTTTCTTAAGACCCACCATATCCAAAAGCCGGGTTCCTGCCGCTTCTGTCTCTTCCGGCTCCATTCCCGCCGCAGCCCCGCAAAGCCTCAGATATTCCATGGGCCTCATATAAGAATAGAACTGAGGCACATCCGGCAGATACCCCACATAACGATTTGTACCGGATTTCCCATATGCCACCGGCTCACCGAATATCTCTATTCTTCCGGCGTCCGGCTTTAAAAATCCCAGTATCATTTTCATGGTAGTCGTCTTACCGGCTCCATTCTGTCCTAAAAACCCAAAGACTGAATGTTCTGGGATCTCGAGGGACATGTCATTTATCACCATATTAGCACCAAAGCTCTTTTTTAAGTTTAGAATTTTCAATGCGTTCATTCTTCTTCTCCTCTTCCGAAAAGGAAATATACGACCGGCCCGATTATTTGAATGAAAACCACCGCCAGAATCCAGACCACCCGGTTTCCAAACCGGTAATTCGGATGCCTGAAAATATGGATCAAAGCTGTTGCCATGAGAACCAGTTCAATGACGATGAGCGGCATCAATAACGGAAGATTTTCCAATAACACCTTCATATCGTTTTACCTCCTGAATTCTTTTTCATTTCCTTCACGACTTTCTGATACCGTGGCTCGTTTCTCCACCGGTCCAGATATGGGTTTTCCGTGACTCCTTTCAGATATGCCTCTTTTATCATGACTTCGCTGCGCGGAGCCTGTATTCCCAGCTCCAATTCCTCCTTCAGCCATCCGTCGATCTGATCAAAATAACTGTCGCCATGGAGGATTGGTGAAAATCCGGGAGAATAGCAGCATCTTCCGTATCGTTCCAGCATAGCCAGGCCTTCTTCTTTATTCTCTGTGGCAGCATAATACACAATAGCGGACATATATAACTGAATCATGGCGTTCCAATGCAGACGCTCCATTTGGAACAGCTCTCCGAGCTTCACGGTCCTCCGTATCATCTCCTCGATTCTTTCATCCTTGACAGATGTCCCTGCGATGCTGACGGCAGCGTCTCCCACAAGGTACAATAGATGCTGATACATGCAGACCTGGAGGATTTCTTCCGCTTCCCTGACACGGCCCTGTACCCGATACGACTCTGCCAGAAGCTCTGCATCCTGAGAAAAAGGCCGTATATGTTCTCCGATGTATTCCGGCACCTTCTCCGGATGTCCGAGCATTAGATGGCACAAAGCCTTCATAGTCAAGGCTGTTTTTCTTTCATCGGCATCGTCGCTCCCCTTTTCCACCCGTTCAATGATCTCCAGCGCTCTGTGAAGAACGGCCCCCGGTTCTTCTGCGATTCCCGCGTGATTCAGCAAAAGGGTTATCATCTGTAAAAGCAGAGGATAACAGGAATAATATTTTTTTATGATCTCCTCACATTCCTCCAGCACCAGATCAAATGATTCTTTTTCAAATCTCACGGCCAGCCGGCGGTAAAGCTCCTTGATATCTTCCCTTGTCATCTGGGGCTCATAGCCGATCAGCTCATCCACGCTGATATCAAAAAAAGCTGCCAATCTGGGAAGCAGCGTGATATCCGGATAACTCTGGTCATTTTCCCATTTGGAGACCGCGGCCTTGGATACACCGATGTATGAGGCAAGCTCCTCCTGCCCGATACCTTTTTTGTGACGCTCTTCCACTATCTTCCTAGATAAATGGATCTCCCTCATATTTTTCACCTCTTCATTAACAGTATACAGAAGCTTACGTAGAAGTACAAGGGAATGAAAGTTGATTCCGGTTGAATGAATCAACCTTCAGTTGATATATTAATATGAAATAAAACTCTTGACTTTGACGCGGCGTCAGCTGATAGAATTAAGACACAGGCTGAAAGGAGTGATAAAAATGGAATACAATACCCATGAATTGTCCCGACTGGCAGGCATCAGCGCCAGAACTCTGCGGTATTACGATGAAATCGGGCTTCTGCGGCCCTGCCGGACGGCGGAATCAGGATATCGTTTCTATGGAGAAAAAGAGGTGGAACTGCTGCAGCAAATCTTATTTTACCGGGAACGAGGCCTTGAACTCGGAACCATCCAGGAAATCATCTGCCAGCCGGATTTTGACATCCTGGAAGCATTAGACGGACACTTGTCCGCCCTGATTCAGCAGAAGGAACGGCTCGACACTTTGATTCAGACTGTGAAGCTTACCATTGCCACAATGAAAGGAGAAAGTAAGATGGATGACACCATGAAATTTGAAGCGTTTAAAAATGATCTGGTCGATAAAAATGAACAAACCTATGGAAAAGAGATCCGAGAAAAATACGGAGATGAGGAAGTGAATTCATACAATCAAAAAATCCTCGGATTGTCCGAGAAAGAGTATGAACAGTTCAGGGATTTGGAAACAGCGATACGAAAACGGCTGGAGGAGGCCGTACGTTCCGGCATAAAGCCCGAAAGTGAAGCCGGCCGTGAGACCGCCTTCCTGCACCGTGACTGGCTGAGCTATACCTGGAAAAAGTATTCTCCCAGAATGCATAAAAGCCTCACAGACATGTACGTCCTCGACGAGCGGTTCAAGGACTATTATGACAGAGAAGTAAAAGGCTGTGCGGATTTTCTGATGCGGGCAGTCAAATACTGGATAGAAGATTAAAAACACTCGCAGCGGGCGGTTTTTAACACCAGCCCGCTGCAGATCATTTATCCTTCATTTTCCAAAACACGGGGATATAAAGGGCCCAAGTCACAAGACACGCGGCGCATGCCGCCGCTGCCAATACGTTGACCCAAAGGACGGACAACTGAGGCAGGAATACGAGCACCAAAAGTACTGCAAACAGGACCGTTGTGCAGACCTTTCCAAAAAAATGCGCGCCGTCCAGCATCCTGCCCTTACGCAGGTAGATAATCCCCATGATGCCCATGAAGCTTTCCTTTACCGCAAGTATTATCAGCAGGATCCATACCTGCCGGTATCTGCTGCACAGGCAGAATACGACCACAATATGGGTCAGCTTATCCGCAATGGGATCCAGCGCCTTTCCAAGCCTGGATATCATATGGAATTTTCTGGCGATCCTTCCGTCCAGCATATCGGTCAGGGCGGAAATAAAAAGCACAAGGGCCGCCGCCTGATAGCCTCTGACTGTCTTTGCATTCAGGTAGATACAGGCAAATACCGGAAGCAGAGCCAGCCGGAAAAAGCTCATCATATTGGGTATAGTAATTATTTTGTTGTATTCTTCTCCGTTCTCTTTCATCTGTCCCATTACCTTCTTATCCATAATCAGTCTTCTGTTATGTCCTATTTTACCACATATCCTCCCTATCGTCACCACGTCCTCTTACTTCGCCTGTTTATATGGAAGAAATAGGCCAGGCAGAGACTAATCTGAAGAACCGTGGAAACAGGCGTGGCAAGGCCGATCCGGAATAAGGATGCGTGTTCCGTCCGGCTCATGATATAGGATACTGGAATTCTGACCAGAAACGCTCCCACAATGCCCTGGGCCATGACAAAGGTAGTCTTTTCCCTCCCATTGAAATACCCGATAAAACAGAACAAAAACGAAACCAGCAGAGTATCGATGGCATATGCTCTCAGATAATCGGCAGCAGCGGCAACGACATCCGCGTCTCTCGCAAACATACCGGCCAGAAACTCTCCATGGAAAAAGGAGAGATATGACATGACCGCTCCAAATGCGAAGGATGTGAGCATCCCGTAGACCATGGCGCGAACTGCCCTGTCGTTTCTCCCGGCCCCAATGTTCTGCGCCACAAATGCGGACATGGACTGCATATAGGAGGACGGCACCAGCATGATGAACACACACAGCTTTTCTGCCACGCCGACTCCTGCCGACGGAATGACGCCCAGAGAATTCACGATCGTAATAATGGCAAGAAAGGAAAGACTCACCAGCCCGTCCTGAAGAGCTATGGGAAATCCCAGCCGGAGTGTCCTTGCTGCCACCTCTTTCCGAAAGAGAAGATTCTTCCTTGTAAAACGAAAGGGCAGTCCCTTCTTTTTCACAAGGAGAAGGCACAAGACCACGCTGACCGCCTGGGCAGCCACTGTCGCAATGGCGGCTCCTGCCGCCGCCATGCGGAATACGGCCACCAGCAGGAAATCCCCCACAATGTTGACTACACAGGCCGCAAGAACGGTATACAGAGGCGTTTTGGAATCTCCCATTCCCCGGAAAATACTTCCCAGCACATTATAAGCCACAATGAATGCAGAACCTGCAGAACATATCCTCACATATTCCACAGTTTTATCAAACGCTGCTTCCGGAGCGTGCATAAAAGCAGAAAAAGGAACCGCTGCCGCCGACATGACTATGGTGATAAAAACGGCCAGAGCGGAAAAAATAAAAACGGCACTACCTATGACGTTTCCAGCCTCTTCTTCCTTCTTCTGCCCAATCTTCTGTCCCAGTAAAATAGTTGTCCCCATGGACAGCCCGGTAACCACCGAAGTGATGGTCTGCATGATCTGGCTTCCCGTAGAAACTGCGGAAACATCCGCGGCAGTACCGAACTGCCCGACAATCAGAAGATCAACGGCCCCGTACATCGCCTGTAATAGAAGCGCAAACAGCACCGGCATCGCGAACCGGAAAAGCGGCGCCAAGATTCCTCCCTCTGTAAATCCGGCGTTCTGTCCGGTTCTCACTTCCTTGTCTCTCTGATTCTTTTTCCTCTGCATCTTCCATTCCTCCTAAGTTCTATGATACAAAATACTTTTTGGAATCTTTCTTGGAAAGCTCCGAATGAGCTCCAGTTAAACACCGGCAGAAATTCCGGGGAGGAACGATCCGATTCCATCGTAAGGTGAGCGCCGCAAAGCCGTTAGCAGGATTTTCCCGGCCGCAGGGAGGTAAAAACCGAATCTCATGCAGGTTTTTATTGGAATCTGACATGGATAAATATCGATTTATCCAAGTCAGTTGGAAAGGACCGACTGGAGGCCGTAAAGATGCTGGTTATGGCTGCCAGCAAGCCGCCTGGATGGAATCGGATTTCCTCCTGTCTCATCTGGTTATAAAGATACGTTTTTTAAAGATATTCAAAGGTATGAATGAACAAATTTACTCCCTTATAGAACAAAAAGCCGGATAAAACAGCAGGCATCCCAGCCTGCCATCTTATCCGGCTGAACACTTCTTTCGAGTGGCCACCCTCCGATGAACGAAACACATTATAGCAAAAATACACTTTTCAGTCAAGTGCTGTCCGGCGTTCCAAATCCCCGCTTTATTCCGCCGTGTTCTGGTACTGCCTGCAGCGCAGCCATGCCGCCAGGGATGCGATGACAAATACCGCAGCGTCTATGAGCAATACCATAGACACATGTTTTGCATGCCCAAGACAGAACAAAATCGTGAAGATTTCCACCGAAAGCGCCACAAAGCACAGGAAATTAGCCAGATAATCTGACGCTATATCGCTGTAAAAGCCATTCAGCCTCAAGCTCCTCCAGATGAATGGCCTCAGGAAAAAACGAATCACACCGCAGGCCGCCGTATACAAAAAGATAAATTCTTTGGCCATCTGAGTAGTCGCTGCCTCCCCATTCCACTGGATAGGAATCTTTTCCGGAAGCATAGAGTACGAGCATACAGCAGCCAGCAGACATAGAGACGTGAGTACTGCCCAGACTGCGGAACTTCCCCATAGGTAGAAAAATGATACCGTATCCGAACCATATTTCTCCTTATTGTTTTCCACATATCCATTCAGATTCTCTACATACTGTTCCACATCCAGGCTTTCATAGCCGCTTTCCTGCCGTTTGAGCATCTGTTCACATATGTGCCTGGACTGCTCCAGCCCCTGTATCCCGTCTTTCAGCTTCTGTTCCTGCCGCCGCAGAACCTCAGGCAGCCGGCTCTTGCCAGACTTAAGGCTCCGTATTTCTTCCACCGAAATATCGATACTGCGCAAAAACGCGATCTTCTTGATCTCCTTCACATCCTCCGGCGAGTAATCCCGATAACCGTTCCCCTCGTTCCTGGCCGGCGTGATCAGCATCTCTTTTTCATAAAAGCGAATATTGGAACGAGACAGCCCTGTCAGCTCCTCTACCTCTTTAATCGTCATATGAGTCACCGTCCTTTGTCTGTTTGCCTGAATCGTACACTATAAACCCGGTTTACAGTCAAGAAGATCCGAAAGATTCTCTTGTTTTTTCCGAGATTTCTTATCCTCCGACGCCGCCAGGCGCTCACATGCCACCGGACACCTTTTCTTCGCTGTCTCATGCTTCGTCCTGCAAGCGGCGCAGTCTCCATGATAAGAGCATTTTCTTCGTTTACACGGGCAATCCTGTCTGTATTGATCCATCCTGTCCCCCTTGTATCTTTCCTATAGGACGATTATATCATACCTGTTTCTTACGTACTACTTCCGTTTTTTGTAAACTAATGGATTCCTCACGGAGCCAGGAACGAAGCGCCTGCGTAGAACCAATTCACACACAGGCGTTCTGGTGCCTCCCATGGAGACAAACGTGCTGATCTCACGCATGGACCACAAGCTGTCCGCCGGTGAACTCTGTGTTGTCGTTTGTCTGCGTTTCAATGGAGCTTCCATTGAAAATGCTGCCACACCCTTTGAAACTGCGAATCCGACAGAGGACTTCCCTCTCTGTCGGCAATCGCATATTCGGATATGGATGTAGCCTTCACTTATTTCCTCTCGGCGCAGCCCAGAGTATAAGCCAAGCATAATGAACACATACGGCAGATACATAGTCCCCAATGACTTGACTATGTAGTTGTTCATGTGGAGGTGTATCCTTTCAAAGTGGCTGAAGATATCAAGGAGCGCCGTGAATCTACTAAAGTTATGACTTCTCCGCTGCCCGAATGGTTCTGTGCAGTTCACGGAACAGCACATTGATATCCACTGGCTTTGATACAAAGCCCGACATACCTGCCGCCAGGGCCGCGTCTACATCTTCCTGAAAAGAATTGGCAGTCATTGCAATGATCGGTATCATTTGGGCGTCAGGCCGGTCCAGGCTTCGGATGGCTTTTGCTGCATTCAGCCCGTTCATCTCCGGCATCTGGATGTCCATGAGAATTGCCTGAAATTCTCCGGAAGTGCTTGCTTCAAAGCGTTCCACCGCCAGTTTCCCGTTTTCCACCCGCTGTATATCGGCTCCCTGGGCTCCCAAAAGTTCCATGGCGATCTCCGCATTCAGATCATTGTCCTCCGCAAAAAGAATCCGGATACCGTGCAGAGTCATGTCCGTTTTTTGGCAAAGCTCAGGCTGCTGACTATGCTCCCCAAAAGGAAGGGTAATCGTAAAATAAAAGGTACTGCCCCGGCCCGGTTCGCTCTGCAAAAGCAGATCACCGCCCATGAGCCGCACGATGCTTCGGCTGATGGGAAGTCCCAAGCCGGTTCCCATGCTCTTGGAGGTGCTGGTTCCCACCTGCTCAAAGCTCTGGAACACACGCTCCTGGCTTTCGGGGGCGATTCCCACGCCGGTATCTATCACCTGGACCGTCAGCTCCTGACCAGTCTGGCCGGCGGGTACGCCATCTACACGAAGCGTAACGCTGCCGCCCTCATTTGTAAATTTGAACGCATTGGACAGCAGATTCAAAATCACCTGCCTCAAACGGACATTGTCGCCCAGATACGTTTCCGCACGCACATTGCTCTCTATCTGAAATACTAAACCACGGCGTTCGGCGTCCGTCGCCAGCATACTTTCAATATTATCCAGCAGCTCATCCATGGAGAAAGGCGCACAGTTGAGCGTCATTTTCCCGCTTTCAATACGGCTCATATCCAAAATATCGTTGATAAGGCTCAGAAGGTAATGGGAGGAGGCCTTGACTTTTCCCAGGTTACGCTGTGCCTTTTCCGGCAGATCCGGAAGCCTTTCTGTCAAATCGGCCAATCCCACAATGGCGTTCATAGGTGTGCGGATTTCATGGCTCATGCGGGAGAGAAAATCGGTTTTGGCCCGGCTGTCCGCCTCCGCTTTTTCCAATCCCAACCGCATCTTAGCGGACCGCAGCCGGAAATAAAAATAAAGGCTCACCAAAAGTATAGTCAGCACCAAAAATAGAAGTACTACCGTGATTGCCAACTGGGGATTGGAGGCAACGATGCCGGATAATGTGATATGGGTGTCCCCAATGGAAACCATATTCAAGCTGCTGATCGCTTCTTTTTCGGATTCCGACAAATTGTTGACGGCCTTATTCAAGATAGAGAACAGCGGCGAGTCCACCGGCTTGGAAATCGCAAAGCTGATCTCCGTGTTGTTATTTGGCAGGCTCACCTGAACCACATTGGTGAGATTTCCCGTTCGAATGATATTTTCTATATGGGCGCCTATCCCATAAAAAAAATCAATTTTCCCGCTGTTGACGTCGCTTAATCCCTCTTCGACGCTGTCGTAATATACGATTTCCTCCGCAACCACAGATTTTGATTTGCTTCGGCCGGTCATCACGCCGCATACCCGGCCCTCCGAGGGATAGGTGACATTTTTATTTCGGACCAAAATCGGGGAAAGACCGGCATAGGCTGTCGTTCTGGCCAAATCATGATCGGACGCACTTTCTCCCGTGCCCAGGAAAAAGCCCAGCATATCGGCTTTTCCCTCTTGTACCATAGTGATCGCATCCATATAGGAGTCGCAAAGAAGATAGGTGAATTGCAGGCCGGAATACTCGGTCACTTTCTTTAATACGTCCGGCACAAAGCCTTCATGATAATCGTCGATGTCCACGCAATACAGGGGGTGCCAATTATCCGGGACCGCTACGGTAACGGTGCCTTTCTCCGCGATGTACGACAATTCTTGTTCTGTTAATACCGCATATCCGGTCATATGGTCCGCGAAGTTTTTCACTTGCTCTTTTTCCGAGAATTCCGGGTCCGCAGCATAGATCTGCTCCAGCGCCATATTCAACCCATCCAATATTTCCTGGTTATCCGGCTGGGTGACAATGTAATGGGCCTGACCTCCGAAGGACGCCGCCGCGTACAGGGTGTCCGGCATATCCGTGCCATAGCCCAGCAGCAGATCCACCTCTCCACTCTCTAATCGATTGTATAGATTTCCATTTTCGAGATCATCACGGCTGTAATAGCGAATCTCGCAGTCCAGAGCCTGCATGGTCAGCCAGTCTTTGAGACGCTGGATATTCTCAGTGGAACGGTCATACGCACCGATGGTCTTGCCGTTCAGCGTCCCCGTATCATAACTGCGGATGGAGGCGTCATCCTTCCTGGCCATCAGCTTTGCCTCTGTATAACCGCAGTTATAATCCGGGTAGGCAAATATGTCTTCCAGGCTTTCGCTGTAAAAGGTTCCGCCCATCAGATCAAATTTTCCATCCTGGAAGTCGCCCACCGCATTGCTCGTGGAGACATATTCGTATTTCCAGCCGGTGTATTTGGAAATCTCGTTGAGATAATCCACTACCACGCCGGCGGGCGAGCCATCCGCTGAAAGAGAAGTGTACCCCTCCGCGTTGGGAAAGGCCACCCGCAGGACAGTTTCCTCTGGCTCCTCCGCGGCCGCGCGGGGAGAGAAAAGAGATACCACAAGAAACGCCGATAGAAAAACTGCGGCAAGGCGGCGGACGCCTCTCTGTATTTGATGTTTTATCATATAGTCACCTCAGTTGGCGCTCCTCAAGCCTCAGCTTTTATAACAGCGCGTTTTTTAGAGTCGTTTTCAGCACATCCAGATCAATGGGTTTGGCCACGTGGGCGGTCATCCCCGCTTCCAGCGCGGTCTGCACATCTTCGGCAAAGGCGTTAGCCGTCATGGCGATGATGGGGATCGTGCCGGCATCTTCCCGGGTCAGTTCCCGGATGGCATGGGTCGCCTCATATCCATTCATCACCGGCATCTGAATATCCATCAATATGGCGTCAAAAGTCCCCGGCGGATTCGCCCAAAATGCCTCTACTGCTTTTTTACCATCTGTTTCCAATTGTGATCCGGCGCCATGTATCTCCAGCAGGCTCTGCAGAATCTCTGCGTTGATTTCATTGTCCTCCGCAACCAGAAAGTAGCGCCCTGCCAGAATATCTGCAGCTTTTTCAGGGATATTCGGATGCTCTTTTTCGTTTATGCCCGCCGGGGCTTCGGTTCCCGCTTCAAACTCCAAATCAATTTGAAACAGGGAACCCTTGCCCTCCTGACTTTCTGCAAAAATCGTTCCGCCCATCCGCTCCACCAAACCTTTGGTGATGCTCAGCCCCAGGCCAGTACCCTGGACGCGGCTTACACGCATACCTCTGGCAAAGGGCTCAAAAACACGGGCAAGAAACTCCGGCGACATTCCCATGCCTGTATCCCTGATTACGAACTGGTAATGCGCACCGTTCACGGCAGGGAGTTCATCCACCAGGAAATCCACCTGGCCGCCTTCGGGCGTAAACTTCACTGCATTGCCCAAAATGTTGATCAGTATCTGATTAATCCGCAAGCCGTCCCCATAGAAGTATTCATGAGAGATAGTCCCGATTTTCACATAGAACTGCTGATGCTTTTCAAGCGCCTGGGGCCTGACCATTGTGCAAACCTGTTCCACCAGTTCGTTCAAGGAGAGACATTCCCGATTCAGCTCCATCTCCCGGTGTTCGATCTTGCTCATATCCAGAACATCGTTGATCAGGTTCAGCAAATGTTTGGAGGAAAGAGAAATCTTCCCAAGACATTCTTTTACATAATCCGGGTTCTCCGGACGGCTAAGCGCCAACTCCGTCATACCCATGATGGCATTCATTGGGGTGCGGATATCGTGGCTCATGGTGGAGAAAAAATCAGTCTTAGCCTGGCTGGCCTGCTTGGCCAGAGAAAGCGCATCTTCCAACTTCTGCTTATTTTTCCGTTCCTCCGCCAGCATTTCCGTGACGTCTGCACGCACGATGCACACGGTTCGATGATTCCGGTCGCCCCACAGGATATTGATCTTTTTGTACTGAAGACTATCTTCTCCCTGATAGGAACATACAAAATCATAGCCCAAGGGATGCTCCTTTAATTGCTCCAGTATGGTATCCAACAGAAACCGCCGCCGGACCTCGTCCATATTCTGTCCGGCCGTATTGTAGGGGGCCAAACCGGCCTGAATGCGAGAATCACAGTCCTCAAAGGTCAAGGGAGAGAGATCTTCCAGCACCGTCTCGCGCGTGTGCATGACCATTCGCTTCGTACTGATATCAATAAAAGAGGCGATTTCAAAAGTGTAAGCCAGCATATTTAAAAGGCTCTGCTGTTCTCTGACTGTTTCCGTTACATCCATCTGGGACAGTCCCACCCTGCCCAGCCGAAGGTCAATCGCAAATACGGTCATGCGCTTGACTTTAATATTTTCATCCTCATCCACCATGGAATAATCGAAGCTAAACGCACCGTTTTCTTTCAAATGTCCCATTATGTAATCGGTATTCAAATATTTCCGATATGTGTCCCGATCTTTTGGCAGGATGCAGCTTTCCAGCAGGCGGTCCTTCCACTGGGTATAATCGCCGCCCCGAGACGACGGCACACGGGCCGCATGCCAGTCGCCGGCAAACACCGTGCAGCGATCACTGGGTATATCCAGAACAAGGATGTGGTCATAGCCGGTATCCGATAAGCGCTGCGGCACCAAATCGGCCACTATCTGCTCCGTAATATCGGTTACGGACAGGATGCCGGTAAGGTCCCCGCTGTCCGGATCTTCCACCAGATTCACCTTATACTGCGCATAGCGTCCCACTCGTTCGCCTGGAAATTGGGTCAGGCAGGTAAAGCTCTGCTCCAATTCTTTTCGGCGGTAGGCCTCCAGCAGCGGAGCGGAGAGATACCGATCCAAAAATTTTTGCCGGTCTCCAGCGTCCACGATCATCTGTGAAATGGCTGTAAAGAACGACTCCCGGTCCATACCAAGGGATTTCATGGAACCTGAACTGGTAAAATCATTGATCTCCAGAATTTTATTTTGTGAGATGTTGCAGTGCCCAAGCACCAGCGTATTCTCTCCCGGCTCCTGATAATGCTGCAGGATCAGCTTTTTATACTGCGCCCTGGTCCGCTCCTGTTCTTCCCGTTCTTTTGTAATATCCCGAATATAGCAGTACTGCCGCAGGCCGCCGTCCTCGTCAGGCAGCATCGTCAGCGTATTGCTAACCCATATATATCCGCCTGTGCCGTCCAGCAGGCGGTAGGTGAGTTCATAGTGGCGGTCTATGTTGGCAAACGCCTCTTCCAGTTCCGCCTTGATCCGCTCCACATCGTCCGGATGGACGCCGCCCAGCGCATCCTGCCTGTAGGTTTCCCAGGCCTGATCCAACGAAGTATGCGTCATATCCGCAAAGCCGGATGATAAATATTCCGGAGTGATGGTCCAGTCTTTCTGGCGGCGTACTACGCTCACACCGCCGGGCAGGCTGTCCGCCAGCGTTTGAAAGTATTCTTCCAGCCGTTTTTTCTTCTGCCGTTCCGCCTCCTCCTCGGTCACATCACGGAGGAGCTGGATGAAGGCCGGTTTTCCATTCCAATTCGTCGCCCGGCTATGGATGCGATAGAGCCGCTGGCTCCAGGTGGATTCCACCTCTCTGTCCTCTCCAGGCACTCCATCCCGGAGGGTGCAGAATGGGCAAGGCGTTGCCCGTCCATGAAACACCTCATAGCATTTTTTCCCAACACAGCCGTCCGTATTGGGAATTAACTTTTTTGCCTCATGAAAATAGAGGATCTCATGGCTCTTCTGTTCCACTACGCAGAGGGTGTCGGCCGCTTCATCAGCGATTTCCCGATACATTCCCAACTCGGCAGCTAAAGCTGCTTCAAGCTCAGTGCGTTCTCTCATTTTGCTGTTCCCCCCGCTTCCATCTGGTTACTTACCTCTTCTTTCAAAATTTGCGGCCATATTATATTCCTCCGACCGGCTTTGTCACATATGCGCTCTCTACGCCTTATATCTGGTGATGTTCTGACAGGCGATCATGCAAGCGTCCGCACCGTCCCACTTTATAGTAGATGCCTCCGCCAGATTCCAAATCTTTAACCTGGAATTATAAAGCTCCATCTGCTCCGCTCTCTCCGGGCAGGTCAGTTTTTCTTTCATCGGGCACCGCTCACAGGGCGTACCGCGCCCAAAAAGCGCCTCATAACAGGGCGTGCCGACTTCAGCGCCAGGAAGCAAACGCTGTGCCTGTGCATTGAGGTACTTGAGCGTATAGGTATCCGGGTCCACCACATAAATCCAGGAACTCTGTGCATCCAGTAGAGAACAAAGATTTTGACTAAGGTTTGCCAGACTGTCCTGCGCGCGCTTCTTAATGAGGAAAGCGGACAGCCATTCCGATAAAAAGCTCAAAACGCTGATCTGTCCCTGTGTCCACCGCCTTTTCCTCCCACTGTCAAACCCGATGAAACCCGTAAACTCCGTACCGTCAAAAAACGCGCAGCCAAGCACAGCCTCGGCGCTGCGGGCGCGAAGCAGCTCAAGTTCTCTCTCCGGCAGCATATCAGCATCGGGGCAGTTAAAGATTCCGCTGGCGTCAAGCAGATGATTGGTGGCCTGAACATCGTAATACGGCAGATGCGGAAATTTCTCCTTCAGCGGGACCGTCCCATCCGCGCACCACTCATAGATTGCCTTCTCCTGGCTGCCTTTTTCCACGCTTTCTACCAGATAGGCGCGATTCACCTGATACTTCTGCCCCAACAGCGAAAGGACGCTTTGTATTGCCTGTTCCATATCCATCGCCCCGTACAATACCCGGAAAACCTGCTGGATCGTCTCCACGGTATCCTGTTCATAGGTCTCATTGGATTCAATCCGGGTCGTTGCGATCATCCGTGGATGCCCAGGGGAGTCTCCCCACTGCTCCATGATAGCTTTGTCATAGAGCGCATACCGATTTTTCCCCTGGGCTTTTGCTTGATACAGGGCCTGGTCGCAGCAGTGGAACAGATTCTGAAAATCACGGGCGTCCTCTGGAAAGTAAGCAAGTCCTATGCTGCAGGACAGGATAAAACTGCCCAGCTTCTCCCGCAAAACGCCCCGAATCCCCTCAATGAGCTGCCCCGCCCGAATGCAGGGCCCATTTTTGCTGGAAATATCATTCATGTAGACCAGAAACTCGTCGCCGCCGATGCGGGAAAGGATATCGCCCGGACGGAACATCAGCCGCATCTGCGCGGCAACTTCCGCCAATACCACGTTGCCAAACAGGTGCCCAAAGGTGTCGTTCACCATCTTAAAATTGTCCAGATCAATGATCATCATGGCGGATTTGCAGTCCGGCTCCGCTTTCTCAAAAATATGCTGAATCCTGCGCTCGGTAGCTTCCCGGTTAAACAGATGGGTGAGGGGATCGCGCTCAGATTTGTCGATCAGATCCTGAACCCGCTGCTTTTCCGCGCCGATATCCAAGATCACGCCTACGGCCTTAACTGGCTTCCCGCTTTGGTCAAACTGGGTGGTGGCGCGCAGCCGGTTCCAGATATATTGTCCGTCCGCATTCGCAATGCGCAGCTCCGCCTCCCCATAGGGTGCGCCGGAGGAGACGCTGTGCATCAGGTTTAAAAAGGCGGGAACATCCACCGGATGAATATGGGATGAGTTTGCAATATACAAATCGATTTCTTCAGAAATAGGCGTATATCCATATTTCTTTTCCCAGTTCGCGGAATAAAAGATCTTGTTTTTTCGAATATCCCATTCAAAGATAATGTCATTGGACTGCTCCATGATGATCTGATGCCGCTCCATGCTCAGCCGCAGTTCTTCCTGTTCCTGTTTAGTCTTGGTGATATCGGTCAGAATCGTATTGATATATTCCGTACCATCCGGCTTTGTCAAAAGCTGGCTTTTGTCCAAAACCCAAAGAATGCGGCCGCCTTTGGTCTGAACGCGGTACTCCGTTTCAAAGACATTTTTTCTGCTGAGCTGTCTGTGGACATTTTTCAGCATGGCTGCCCGGTCTTCCGCACAAACCAGCTCTATGTAATGATTTTGGAAATGAGATATAAGCTCTGCCCGGCTGTAACCCAGCAAGGCCATGAAACCGTCGTTGATATTCATAATCGTGCCATATTGATCGTAGGCGCACTGCATCGCGGCTACCAGCGCATTGGCCTCGTTGGGCAGCCGGGCGATATTTTGCTCCGGTGTATCGCGCGGCTCCTCCGGCGCTTCTTTCCAGATGATCATGATTTTGTGAATCGCCGGGTTGTCCGCCGTGATTCGCAGAGACGTTGCTTTATACCACGCAAAATCTCCCGACGCACCGCGGAGGATGCGGTAACGGCGTGTCTTTGCCAGGCTGCCGCTGGCTATAAAATCATAAAAATATGTTTTTGCATCAAAGCCCACCTGATCGTCCGGATGGGTACAGTGCAGGATGAACTCATTATAGACATCAAAAAATGACCCGTCTGTGCTAAGCATATCAAAATCACTATTCTGCTTATAGGTAATATGGTAAACGCCTGTGTCCACATCTGCTTCAATTACGGTAGCGCCTTCATACCGCAGCATAGCAAAATATTTCAACTGCCCAAGCTCCAACGTGGTAGGGTTTACAACTGTTTTCTTTTCGGCCGGTTTCTCTTTCGAAAATGTAGCTTTGGGAGAAGCGCCATCCGCATACTGATAGGTCAATTGAATGAAAGTCGGAAAAACATGTTTGAAAGACTCAAGCAGTTTGGGGGAAAATTGCCCGCACTCACCATTTAAAATCATACTGAATGCTGTCTCCGGTGTATATGCACCCTTATACACCCGCTGTGTAGTCAGCGCATCATAGACATCCGCCACGCCGACCGCCTGGGCGCAGATAGGGATGTTTTCCCCTTTGAGCCCCTCCGGATAACCGCTGCCATCCCATCGCTCGTGGTGGTACATACAGATATTGTAGGCATACTGCAGATACTTTTTATCGTGGATGGGATTGAGGACCGACAGAATCTCTCCACCCTTTTCCGCATGGGTCTTCATTATTTCAAATTCTTCTTCGGTGAGTTTCCCCGGCTTATTCAAAATAATATCCGGAATAGCAATCTTCCCCACATCATGGAGTGCCGCCGCGCTGGAGATCATGGCGATTTCCTGTTCGTTCAGGCCGTACTCCGGATAGCTGCGCATAACATCCTCCAGCAGCACCTTGGTAAACGTCCGGATGCGGAGGACGTGCTGCCCAGACTCCACACTTCTGTGCTCAATCACGGAGGAAAGTGCATCCACCAATATGTTTGTGGATTTTTGCAGGCTGGCCGCCTGTTCCTCCACCGTTTGTTCCAGATGCTCCCGGTGCCGGCTCAGTTCCACGGCGTTATGTACCCGGCGGCTGACCACATGGGGCTCAAAGGGCTTGGCCACAATATCCACAGCGCCCAAATCAAAAGCCCGCACTTCATCATCCGAAGAATCCCGGCTGGTGACCACGATCACAGGGAGCTTGTCCGTCAGCTGCGCCTGCTTCATGCTCTCCAACACTTCATAACCGTCTTTTACGGGCATGACGATGTCCAGTAAAATTGCGGCAATGGAATCCTGATATTGCTTCATCAGGAAAAGCGCTTGCTCGCCGTTTTCAGATTCCAGAATAGTATATTCTCCCTCAAAGACATTCCGAAGGAGCATCCGGTTAAGCTCCACGTCATCTACAATTAAAAGTATGTTTCTGTCCATACGATCCCTCTTTTCTCAGGCGGGACTATATCCTGGAAAGGCAAAATTCCGTTCCTTGTTCATGTATGTATATATGTCTTGATTATATCAACTTTTTGTGCATAAATCAACATTATATTACTTTTCCCGCTCCCTTCGGCCACAGCAAATACAAAAAAAGCTTGAACTCTGGAATGGAGACGGGTGGAGCTGTGTGAGTTTATAGCATCTCAATATCTCCAAGAATGAATAGACTGTCACCGCCAAATGGAGTATAATAGAAACATAAAATTAAAAAGGGCAAGATTTTATGGCTGCACGGAGGTACGCTGATTGTGGAGCGAGAAAAATATAATTTGATTTATGATTATTACAAATGTCACATTCTATTTGGGCAGCTCCAAGAGGGAGACTTGTTGCCAACGATTGAACAAATCGGCAACACATATCAGGTAGCGCCGCAAACAGTACGAAACGCATTAAAAAAGCTGCAGCGGGACGGCTTGATTTTTGTTTCACCGGGAAGGCATACCGAAGTAATCTATAAGACCACGCCAAGTGAGGCTCTCCAGTACACACAAAGTTATTATCTCGCCCGCAAAGATGAAATTGATGTGGTTTACCATATCGCATCGCTCCTTTTAACGCCTTTTTTTTATGCTGGCTGTCAAAAGCTCACTGACGATGATCTGATGCAGATCTTGAGCGTTTGCAGGGAAAAAGGTTCTAACATCGTATCTATTTCTATGTTTTGCTGCGAGATCATGCTGCGCGCTGTCCATAATCAGCTGATCAATACTTTGTTTTCTGATGTGGTTTCTTTTTTCCAGTTTCCCTGCATGACATCCTTTAGCGAAGAGAGCAGCGCGGAATATAAGGAATACTACAATTTGACGGTATCGAGCTGTGAGGCTCTTGACCGGACCGGCTTATTTCAAGCGTTTTCGGGATTTCAGGCTCTTACACAGGCCACGCTGCTGGCATTTATTGCGGAAGCTGCCAAAACAACCCCTAAGCCGGAGCAGATTTCCTTTCATTGGCAGACATACCGCGACAGGCCTCAGCACTGCCACACCCTGGCCGCAAGGATGATTTATGGGATTATCAGCGGAAAGTATTGGGAGGGAGAAATGCTCCCGTCCTATGAAAATCTTGCGTTGGAGCTTTCTGTTTCCATAAGTACCGTCAGGCGCACGGTGAGTTTGCTGCGCGACATGGGACTGATTCACTCCATGAACGGCGTCGGAAATCGAATCGAATTTAGCCCTCCTGATTTTGAAAAGCTGCAGCGGCCCACCATACAAAAGAACATTGCAATGGCGCGGGAAAGCGCCGAAATCCTTTTGGTTGTCGTCAAAAATATGGTCGAAAGGGAATTTTCAAAGCTTACCAACGAGCATATTCAAGAGATGAAACAGATCCTGTCGGAGAAGAAAAACTGCTGTGTTCTGGAAGCAGCCATACTGCTGATAGATTACTCGATGGTCCTTTATCCATTATCTTCTTTTTTTGAAACATTTGGTAAACTGTCGGGCTTCCTGCTCCTTTCATATCCCTTTTTACTGAATCAATGGAGGGAAGAGGGAAGCGGCAAAATATCCGGCACGATTGAAGTGCTGGAACGTGCTTTGGATGAAAAAAATATCGGCCTGTTTTCAGAGGGAATGTCAGATTTGCTCCAATCTGTGCTGACACAGATCAAGCAAACGGAAAAACTTCTTTCCTCTGCAGAGTGTAAGTAGGTCCGATAACAAAGAGCTCCATTGTGATGCTGCAATGGAGCTTTTTGTTGTCAGACTATTTTGTTTGCCCGACAATATCCCAGTTCAGCACCAGGCGTCCGTCGGTAAAGGGCGCAATTTCTTTATCCGCCTGTACCACTGGGCCCAGCAGTTCCACAATGGATTCCTGGTAGATTTTCTCCGGTTCCAGGCCGGGGATGATGGAATTTGTGACTTCCGTGCTGGAGCTTCCCTGCATGGTAAAGGAGCCGTTGCAGTAGCTGACGGAATAGGTCTTGTCCAGATCAAATTCACTGTCGTCGGCGTTGGTCACCTTCACCAAATGCTCTCCCGTACCTGCCCAGGGAGCGTACTCCACCTTCAATCCGGAGGTCACAAAGCAGGTAAACGTACTCTGTAATTTGGGGTCGTCTTCAAAGGAACTCTGCAGGATTTTCACGATCTGGTCTCCGGTCATGGTGGTCACCGCGAATTTGTTAAAATCCGGGTCCTCTCCGCTAAAGGTATTCAGACCAACGGTATTCAGCACCGTATCTGTAATTTCGCCCTCATAGATCCGGGACACAGTGCCGCAGCTGGCCTTGCCCACTAAGATGATGCTCAGGTCGGTATCTGTCGCCCGGCGCAGGGCATCGGCAAGATATAATCCGGTCTCCAGCCGTGAGAAATCCTTCGTGGCGGTGCCATATACAGTTTCCGACGTTTCTTCCGCCGCGCCGTTGAGCAGTTCCTTTACCTTGGCGTCGCAGTCGCGCATCACATCCTCCGGCGTCTGGATACCCTTGGCGATATTCCAGAAGCCCTGATGAAATGTTTTGTAAAACTCCTTGGAATCAGCGATGCTGACGTAATGAGTATTCGGAACCAAATGCCCCTTTTCTATGGTTGCCTCCACATTTTTGGTAAAGTCATTGCTGACCATGGGTACATCCTTCACGTTACTGACCACCATACCCATATCGCCAATCATGGCCAGCTGCCCGTCTACCGAACTGAGCCAGGCCATGATCTCCATGACCTTGTCATATTTCTTTTCATTGCCCTCATCTTCCAGCTTCTTATTCACCGCGATGTGATAGCTGTTTTCCACAGCCAAATAATCCGAGTCCGGTCCATTGCCGCCCCAGTAGGGCATCATGGCATACTCGTGGGTGGACTCCAGCTGTTGGGCATAGATCGGGGCCATCTGGGTCTCGGCGGTCATCGCCGTAGTGTACTCGGAGTACAGGGCCACGCTGCGGTCCCATGGTTCACGTTCAAAGGTATCGGCGGAGATGGCTCCGGCATCCAGCAGTTTTTGGAAGAGCTCGAACATGGGCTCCATGTGACCCGCCATGGTTTCTTCACCTGCGGCATATTTTTGCAGCCACTGGTAATTGGCGTCACCGGCCAGAACATCTCCATATGCCCAGGCGTTAATGAGGGACGTCAATCCGCTTGGCCACTTAAAAGTGAAGTCTGCCGGCAGCAAATCGGTTTCCTCTTTGATTGTCCGGCAGAGCGCCAGATACTCATCCAAACTGGTTGGAACCTTCCAACCGTGTTCATCAAACAGCGTTTTGTCATAGACGATCCCCTGAATTTTGCCGGGGCCGGGCAGATAATATAAATGACCGTTGTATTCACAGCTATTTAAGGCAGTGGTGAAATAATTGCTGACAAAGCCCTTGGAAGACAGGTCCACGAAATTTTCGGCCAGCCGGTCATCCTCTATTGCGGAAATACCCCAGGAGAATACAACATCTTCAAAGTCCTGATGATCCAGGCTCGCAGAAACCTCGTCACCTTTCTCGGGGCAGGCATGGAGCCGCAGTACCACATCCACTTCCGGGAATTGTGCTTCAATGATCTCCTCCAGATTTTCCGGCATCCCATTGTACTCGGCACGGACGGTGATCAGCATTTTGCCGTCGTCAACGGGTTGATAGGCGATGATCTCATTTTCCGCCGCGCCCACGGGTAATTTTTGCTCTGTATCTTGCATTCCGCAGCCGCCTAACATACCGGCGCACAGCGTGGCCGACAGCAGCAGCGAAATGAATTTTCTGTACCTCATTCAACCATTCCTCCGTTTATTTGATGTATTTTTTAAGGGCCGCATATAGTTCATCCAACTCCAGCGGCTTTTTTAAGTGGTCGTTCATTCCAGCTTCCCGCGAGGCTGCGGTATCGTCCTCAAAGGCGTTGGCAGAAAGCGCACAGATAGGAATCGTGGCCGCGTCCGGGTGTCCGGATGCCCGAATGGCTTTTGCGGCGGTCAAGCCGTCCATCTCCGGCATATGGATATCCATCAGGATTATGGAATAGTACCCCGGTTCGGCCGACAGGAAACGCTCTACCGCCTCTTTGCCCGTCTGGGCCCAGTCAACCTCCAGCCCCTTCATTCGCAGGACTTCCATGGTGATCTCTGCGTTGAGTTCGTTATCCTCGGCAATCAGAACCCGTTTCCCCGCCAAGGTGTCTGTATCGCTTGGTCTATCCTCCTTGATTCCCCGCATCCGGATAGCTGTACGCTCCAGAGGCAGGCTGACTACGAATTCTGTTCCAACCTCTTTTTCGCTATGTACCGTAATCGTTCCACCCATCAAATCCACCAGACTCTTCACAATAGAAAGGCCTAAGCCGCTGCCGCCATAGTTCACGGCTGTTTCCGTGTTTTCTTGAAGAAATGGGGTAAACAACCTATCCAAATACTCCTGTGCCATCCCGATCCCCGTATCTGCAACCACCATGGTGACCTGATCGTTCTTATCATCCGCCCTTTGGGCGAACACCTCCAGCCGAACAGTTCCCTGCTTTGTGAATTTGAACGCATTGGAAAGCAGGTTCATCAAAATCTGGTTCACGCGAAGGGCATCTCCCAGATAGCCGTATTCTGTGCTGACACTGAAAACCGTTTTGAACTCCAGATGTTTCTCAGCCGCCGTAATTTCCATCATATTTCGGATATTCTGCAGTAAATCATCCATGGAAAACGCTTTGCTGGAAAGCTCCATCTTGCCGCTTTCAATCTTGCTCATATCCAGGATATCATTGATAAGGCTCAGCAGAAACTTAGAGGCCGTCTCCATTTTTTTCAAACTGGACAAAACTGCTTTATCATCCGTACCAACTTTGGATGCTGCAATATAGTTCATTCCAATGATGCCATTCATCGGGGTCCGAATATCGTGGGACATCTTAGCCAGAAAATCGTTCTTCGCTTCTATCGCTTTTTTTGCCAGTGTAATCTCATACAGTTCTTTCTGGCGCAGCTTCTCTTTCCTTGCGTTACTCAAAATTATATAAATAACAAACAGGAACAGAGAAAAGAACACACCTAAAGCAGAGAGCGTCGTCGCCGTCAATCCGTGATAGGTTCCAGCCGCTGTCAGCGCCAACGGAATCATGATAAAGGTAAAGTTCCCTTCCTCCAGCTGATGATACTGCATAAGCCATTGAATCCCACCCAGCTTGCAGACGATGGCATTGTCTGTTCCGCTTTTCAGATTCGATTGAATTGTCTCATAACAGGAGGTATCAATACCCCATTCCTGCAGTGTAGTCATAATATTGAAGCCGATCGCTCCCTGATCCACAGCTTCCGGAGATACCGTAATGACGCCGTCTGCATTAACCAGGAAAGAATAACCCAGGCCGTCAAAAATAGAGATGGTCATATCTTTGGAATATGCTTCTTTATCCCACGCAAGGATTACCGTCTGAATTTCCTGTCCCTCCACCACACAAGGCGCTTTAAGCAGGGAAGAAAAGAGCCAGTATTCATCGTTAAGGCCAACCCGCTCAAAAGCGGAATAATTATCCTGCCGTAAAGCCTGGCTAACATAGCCCCGATTATCAATGGCGGCGGCTGCGCCGTCAACAGACAGCACTGACCCATCTGCCGTCACAAAGAAAACACTGCTGCCATCCTGCGTATAACTTTGAAGAAGTGTTTTACACATTTCAAAGGTATCAGGCTGGACACCCGAAAGCGTGTCCGCCAGCAGAGCAGAAAGTTTCAGATTGGCGGATCGAGCGGATGAGATATTGGAACATAACTGCTGACTGATTTCGCTGACATAATTCCTTCGTTCCTGCTCAATATTTTGGTTCAGTTTCCGATAAGAAAATATATAAAAGAGGGATGATGACAAAAAGATAAGCAATATAACTATAAAAATACATACTCGTATAAGGGGCTTTTTTACAGTACTCTCTTTATCCATCATAAAATACACCCCTTTTCAGATAAAATCCATAGATATGTAACAGCCATAGCTTGTTCATATATATATATATTAATTTACCATTTTTCTACAGGGAAATCAATAAATCTCTAAATAAATTCTAATTTATGGCAGTAAAACGACACCTCTCTCGTATTCGATTTTTGCATAAAAAAATACCCTCCTTACTGGTTGTCCAGCAAAAAGGGTACCTATCAAATCATACAGCCGCCTTTGTATTATCCGTCGCTTCACTTGGGGATTTTTCTTCGTATATAATAAAATGGGGGCATAGAAAAACCCCGGATCCATACGATTTCCGGGGCTTTTTGAACCATTTCGATACAGTCTGAACAGCAGATTACCTCTTGCTGAACTGAGGCGCACGACGTGCTGCCTTGAGACCGTATTAAACATCTCTATGGTGCGTTTTTCCTTGATATTACGGGCTTTTTCGCATTTTCTGTTGTCGGTTGTCCTATTCCTTAACCATGGAAATCGGTGATTTTTCATCGAAATTCTCCTGGTTCAAAGCATCATTCACTACCTCGAAAAGTTCCTCTGGTTTATTATACTTGACCCTCGCGTAAATGTCCATAGTTGTCTTACTATTCTCATGCCCTGCCAGGTACTGAACTGTCTTAGGGTCAACGCCCGCATAGAGCAGATTCGTGATGTAGGTATGCCGCAACAAGTGCGGTGTTACATCGAAATTCAGGGTATAGCGAATCTTGGGATTGTTCCTCTGCGTTGTTCCTAATGTCGGCTTGACGGTATATTTGATGCTCTGTCCATTCACATATTTATAGTAAGTTCTCTCTTTCGCAGAACGAACAACTACATACTGCCAAACTCTCGTAAACTGAGAATAGGAAAGCGGCTGTCCCTCACTGTCCGCAATCACATACTCCGATATGGAATTGGCTTTTGCTTCCCGCAGGCAGTCCACCAGGCACTTCGGAATGGGAATGTCCCTTTTAGCTGCTTTTGTCTTTAGAACGGTAGAAATCACCGGCCTGTTATGCTCCGCGCGCCATGCACGTCTCACGGAAATGTATGGTGTGGATTCATCCAGGAATACACAATCCCATTGCAATGCAAGAATTTCTTCCCGACGCAAGCCGGAATACAAACCAATCATAATAAAAAGATATGGCGGAAGCTCTTTCACCGTATCCAACAGAACCACAACCTGTTGATCTGTTAAGGCATCTTTCTTTTTCGATGCTTTTCCGCCCTTTGCTGAAATTCCCACACATGGATTATCGGCTATCAGCTGACTGCGCTCTGCCGAATAAAACACACACTTAATCAGCATATTTACCGTATCATACAGTCCTTTCGATTTTTGAGACAGCGGAACAAGCGTCAGACGAATATCATCCGCAGTCACTTCCTCCATATACATATCTCCCAGAGAGCTAATGACATAATTCTTCATATTCTGTCTGTATCCTTTTATAGTAGCCGTAGACACCTTTGCTGACTGCATCAGCAGCCATTTCTCACAATACTCGGCAACCGTTGGATGCTTTCGGTGAAAGATGATCTCATCCACCTGTCTCCGGGCCTCCAACTGCTTTTCATATAATTCTTCACAGGTGGTCGCATATAAGCTGACCTGCTTTCCATCGGCATCTGTAATTCTGGTTCTGTAATACAGTGTTCCTTTTCTTGTAACCGTTCCGTACTCTGGAACGCTTTGTTTTTTCTTAGCCATACAAATCTTCCTTTCCTGATAATGAGTGTTCTTAAATTCACACCTTCTTTTTATCAGAAAGCACCCACTTAATCAAAGATACGGATTATGTAAAACAAAGAGCGAGACATCCTTGCCTCGCTCCAGCTTTGTTTCCTACTCTTTATAATTGTTATGCCTGTGCTGCATCCCACTGGGCAAATGCACCACCCATTGTTCTTACCAGCTCATCCGGTCTGTTGTATTTAACCTTTGCGTAAATATCCATCGTAATTTTACTACTCTCATGCCCCGCCAGGTATTGAACCGTTTTCGGGTCCACGGACGAATGAATCAGATTCGTAATGTATGTATGCCGCAGCTGATGCGGTGTCACTTCAAAATCCAAACTGTAAATCACTTTGCCGTTATGCGCTGCCTTTTCACCGAGGACTGGCGTAACCGTGTGCTTTACACGCTTTCCATCCTCGTAGCGATAATAGAAACGCTCCTTGACTGTTCGGGTTACAATGTACTGCCAGAGCCGCTTGAACTGTGTATAGGACAACGGATCACCATCCCGGTTCGGCACCACATATTCTGACTGTGAATTAGCTTTTGTCTCTTTCAGACAGTCCGCCAGGCAAACTGGCAACGGAATATTTCGATGCGCGGCTTTCGTTTTCAGCTCATCCAGAATCACCGGTCTGTTATTTTCCGTGTGCCATGCCCTGCGTACCGTTAAATAAGGGCAATCCACATCCAGATATACAGAATCCCATTTTAGGGCAAGAATTTCTTCTCGCCGCAATCCTGCATACAGCCCTAACATGACAAATACATACGGCGGAAGTCCCTGAATGGCATCCAGCAGTCTGGCGGCCTGTTCATCCGTCAATGCAGCTTTGTCCTTCTGCGGAACGCCTCCACCTTTGGCTGTAAGGTAAGTCGTTGGGTTGTTATCAATAATCTTACTTTCCTTTGCTGCACGGAAAATGGATTTATACAGGATAACCACTGACTTATATACCGAAGCGGACTTCTCGGAAACAGGAACAAGTGCAAGCTGAATGTCATCCAGTGTCACATCTGCCATCCGCATCTGTCCCAGTTCTTTTATAATGTGCCGTCTGACCTTTGAGGTATAATCTATCAGTGTGGTTGCCCTCACATGAACCGACTGCATCAAAAGCCATTTTTCACAGTAGTCTGCAACCGTCGGGGATTTCCGACAGAATGTATCGTTGTCGATCTGCTCTAATGCTCCCAACTCTTTATCATATAATTCTTCCGGTGTTCTCGCATAAAGGGCCACCAGTTTTCCATCTGCGTTCTGAACCCGCGTTCTATAATAATCTATGCCGTTAAGCGTAACTGTACCGTATTGTGGAATTGCTCTTTTTCTTTTTGCCAATTCCGCCACCTCCTAAGAATATACTCCAGCGCTGTATCTATGTTTTATCAGACCATTATGATTTCGACAAGGATACGGACCGGCTCACACTCCAGCTCTGCGAGGTTTACGATATGTTGCGTTCTTTTCTGCTGGCTTTGCTCTGTGGGTGCATTTTGCGATATACTCCTGAAGGCCCGCCGAGGTAAAGTACACACAGCCATTCTGCACATATTGCACATAAGAAATAAGACCATTGTTACGGGCCGCGTCCAGCGTTGCAATACTGATACCTAAAATTTCTGCTGCTTCTTTTCGTGTAATAAGTTTTTCCATAAAGCATATTCCCTCCAATCTGTCAAGTTTGTCATCGTGTTTGTTCAAAGCCACATGAATACGCTGGCAGCCGAAACTGCCAGCGCATGGTATCTGATTTTGAACAGGAAGCTGTAAACGCTTCCTATTTATATTTCTCAGCTTTCGTCACATTTGCCACGCCCCCTGACGATGGGAACACAATAGGTCTCCGCTGGCGCGGATGTCATAACTCCGCAGCATCGTTCGTAACGTGTGCCGCAGGGTTCCCCCCAAGTCTTTGGCGGGCCGTGAGGAAGTATCTTTAAGCCCCCATGTAGTCATCGCGCCAAATCTGCCACCATTCTTTTATGAAATCGTAGATCGCTCCGAAGCAGTGCTTTCATCACCTCCCTGACTGCTCCATCCTCGCGGCGTTTCATATTCGCTCATACATGGGTTTATGTACCTGTTGTGCTGTCTATTCGATTGTCAATGTGCAGATGAAGGAGGAAAACTTGTCCTTCTTATTAACACTGACAAAAAAGGCAAAAAACAGGCGCATCAAATGAAACTTTATCAAAAATATTTTCCGAGCTGCTTTAAGCCACGGCGGATACTGTCTCGAACACGGCTTGGATCTACACCTTCTACCCCGGCAATTTCATTTACCGTCATTCCCAGGTAATATCGGGCATAAATCCTCTTTGCCTGTTTTTCCGGTAAATTCATCACAGCAGAATAGACCTGCTCCTGAAGCTGCTTTTCCTCCAGAAGCATCTCCGGTGTTTTCGGCTTCAACAGCACCGCATTTTCAATGCCATTCTCGCAATCCAGAGAATACTGTGCTTTATAACGATACATCTTTCGCTCATACGCAGCCTCCGCACGTTCAGCTGCTCGAATAGTCTCCATTACTTCCTCTGTCACATCTACAAAAAAGTCTGTTGTATAAACATCAGGATAAAGTTCCCGAAGGTTAATTTTCTTCATTATGTACCTCCATTCGATTCACGGGTGATTGACGAGTGAATCGAATGGAGGTGGGGAACGACACCGGTATACAGCCGGATTATCTCCGAAAAAAAGGCAACAAAAAACGCCAGATTCCCGCAATGGGAAACTGGCGCACCAAGAACAGTCATTATTATGCTGAATCACATGGAACGATAATGCCGATGCAATGCTATACTTGCCCGGAGGAGGGGCAATGCTTTTTTTAATTGATGTAGATCATGGGAGCTTTGAAAAAGCAAAAGAGACACGGCAAATTAACCTCCAAGCGGCTACCGTGTCCCTGCAAGTCGTCATTAGTTTGTGTAAACGCAAAGAAACGGCGGCTCTGAAATTGTCCTTCAA
The DNA here is from genome assembly GCF_014337195.1 of Qiania dongpingensis. Classification (NCBI taxonomy): domain Bacteria; kingdom Bacillati; phylum Bacillota; class Clostridia; order Lachnospirales; family Lachnospiraceae; genus Qiania; species Qiania dongpingensis. The sequence continues at coordinate 2,372,000 of NZ_CP060634.1, read as the reverse complement.
AACCGCCGATTGAGTTCAAACCTTAAAATAGCGCACGAAATTATCTGCCCCAGTCAACGGTTTTTTTCTTTCCCCGGACGGGGCAGATAACTTATTATGCAGAGCAGAGCGGAGCCGATGTGCGCTAATCGGTTCCTTGTACTTTCTCCTTCAGCTTTCGGAAAGATGTATCACTGATGGCGTGTTCAATCCGGCAGGCGTCTTGTTCCGCTGTTTCCTGATCGACGCCAGCAGCGATAAACTGCTCCATAAAAAACAAATGGCGTTCATAGATTTTCTCGGCAATCTCCCGACCTATGACGGTCAGATGAAGGAACCCATCATCATCCACGGTCAGAAAACCTCCATTTTTCAAAACGCCTACCGCATGGCTGATACTCGGTTTGCTAAAGCCCATGTGCCGGGCAAGGTCAATGGAGCGGACCATGTCTTGCTTCTTTTGGAGTATCAGCACAGCCTCCAGATAATCCTCCCCGGACGCATGAATCTTCATCGTAGCCTCCTTTTAGGCGGAAAGCTGCTGTTCTGCGTTCCACATGGCAGCGTACTTTCCATCCTTTGCTAACAATTCTTCGTGTGTACCAGCTTCGGTGATCCGACCATCGGAAACCACCAGAATCTGATCGGCATTTTTTACGATGGATAGGGTATGTGCGATCATCACCACGGTTTTTTTCTCTTTCAGTAGGTTCGCAATCGCCTGCTTTACCGCCAATTCATTCTCAATGTCTAGGGAGGCCGTCGCCTCGTCAAGCAGCAGGATCGGGCTGTTTTTCAAAATGGCACGTGCTATGGAAAGGCGCTGGCGTTCGCCGCCGGACAGGAGATTTCCATTTTCCCCAATCGGCGTATCATAACCCCTCTCCATCTTGCGGATAAAGCCGTCACAGTTTGCCTCTCGGCAGGCCACTTCAATTTCTGCGTCCGTAGCATCCGGACGGGCATGGCGGATATTCTCCCGCACTGTATCATCAAACAGGAACACATCCTGGTCCACCATAGAAATCTGGTCTAATACCCGTTCCGCAGCTACATGATTGATCGGTCTGCCTCCTATGGAAATCGTGCCGCCAGATACTTCATAGTATTTTGCAATCAGGTTCAGGATGGTAGACTTGCCGGAGCCGGAATCCCCCACAATGGCGGTCAGCTTCTGATCCGGCACAGTAAAGGAAGCCTGTTTTAACACCGGTTCCCCGGGAACATAAGAAAAGTTCACATGGTCAAATACAATCTCATGGGAGGCTGCCTGTAGCGGCTCCATGCTGCCGGTTTCTTCCGGTTCCTTCATCACAGCCATGATTTTATTTTTCGAGATCATCAGATTCTTATAGCTGGTGAGGTCTACAAAAATGGAATTTGCCAGCTTCGCACAGAACAAAGGCAGCATACAAATCAAAAGATAGGACACGGTATCTAAAGTTCCGGCTGCCCAGGGGCCATAGGCCGTCCAGATCACAACCGGGCAGGACAGCCAGCTCAAAATACCAAATCCCGCACCTATCGGGAGAACCTTGGCTTCATACACAAAGCTGATCCTGCTAAACTCCTGCATGGCATGGATCACGGTTTTGTTTTTCAGACCGCCAACGCCATAGGCCCGGAAAGTCTGGATACCGGATACATACTCCACAATGCTGCTGACATTCTCTGCACAAATATCGTTCTTCTCTTTGCCATACTTCGCTACCTGCCGGAAAGAAAGCCACAATCCGGGGATCAAAAGCAGGTCGGCAATCAGGAGGATCAGCCCGGCTGGAAAGTAGATCGTCATCACAAAAACAATCAACATCAGCGACAGGGCAAAGCTCTTTGCAATGTCCCCGATCTTATGGGTCAGAATTTTTTCATAGTTATTTACATCACTGGTAATGGTGTTGATATAATCGCCTGTCTGCCCTTGTGTAAACCGGGAAAGCGGGATACGCTTGAGATGGTCGCCCATAAACAAGCGGATATTTTTACTGACTTTTGCGCCGCCGATCTGTGCTTTGGTATAGCCATAGCTGTATATCAAAATACGGAGCAGAAAGATAAATGCAATAACACCTGTTAGGACCAGTACACGGTTCATATCAAACTGACCGTCCCATAAAAACCGCATGACGGAATAAAGCAGCATAAACAGGCTACCAGAGAACAGCCCCTCCAGGACAGTCCCGGCAACGCCAATATAAAACTCCCGGTTCTTCTTCCATACGTTATTTGGATTCATTCTGCCCGCCTCCTTCCAGTTGATAAGTAATTCCCCTCGCTGTTTCGTAGTCCTCCCATGCTTTCCGATAATAAGCGTTCTCTTTCCGCACTTCCTCATGGGTACCGACGCTGGTGATCGTATGATTCTCTACCACCGCCACACGGTCGCACATTTTCAAGGCGCTCAGCCTGTGCGCTACCACAATGACCGTCCTGCCTTTGCAGAGGTTCTGAATGGCCTTATCAATTTCCATCTGATTTTCCGGGTCAGAGGCGCTTGTCGCTTCGTCCAGAATCAGGATGGGAGCATTTTTCAAGATCGCCCTTGCAATAGCAATCCGCTGTTTTTCCCCACCGGAGAAACGGGAGCCGAAGCTGCCTACCTTTGTGTCATAACCATCCGGCAGCGACATGATGAAGTCATCAATCTGCGCCTCCCTGGCGGCAGCCCGTACTTCCTCCAGGCTGGCGTCTGAACCCATGCGGATATTTTCCAGTACACTGTCACGGGTAAGGAATGTCTTTTGAAATACAATGGCAATATTCTTCAGGATGGTATCGTAGTTCAGTTCATTCACGTTGATCCCGCCGATCAGCACCTCCCCCTCCTGCACATCATAAAACCGGGAGATCAGTTCAATCACGGTACTCTTGCCCGCGCCGGACTGTCCCACAAGTGCCATGCGTTCCCCATCCCTGATCTTGAGGTTGACGCCTTGCAGGACATCCGTTTTCCCATCGTAGGAAAAACGTACATTCTTAAGCTCAATATCATGGTTTTCCGGGAAGCCCATTCCACCTTCATAAACAGGAACGTCCAATATTTCTTTCGTTTTGGTAATGGCGCCCAGGACATTCGCAAAGTTTGTCCCCAATTCCTGTAAAGGCCGGATCTCCGTCAGATACATGGAGCCGACATAGACGAACAGCAAAAATGCACTGGCCGCCAGGGAGCCTTTCAGAAAGAACATCCCGCCCAGGGGAACCATCAGCAGCATCCCACATTCAATCAGAACCACAAAGGTTGCATAAGGAGGCCCCATTCTCCGGGAGGTTTCATTCCACATGGCATTCTCTTCCTGGATCGCACCGGAAAATTTCTGGAACGATTTGCTCCCCATGTTGTACGCTTTAATCAGTTTCATGCCGCTGATATACTCGATCATAACGGAATTGAGCGTTGTAATGGATCGGTTCGCCCGGTCCATCAAACCGTCCGTATTCCGAAACATAACCCCCATTACCACAACGGCCAAAATCAACGGCACCAGGGAAACCAGTGCCAATGGGATATTTACTGTCATCAAATAAATGAAAATTGCTACCGGCCCTACCATATAGCACACAAGGTCTGGAAGGTTATGGGCTAAAAACAACTCCAGCTTTTCAATATCTTCATTCAGAACCGTTTTAATATCCCCGGTCCGCCGCTCATTCAATGTACCAAGGGGGACTTTTGCCAGATGTTCCGCCACCATGCAGCGCACCTTGAACAAAGCACCGTAAGCACCTTTATGGGCCGCCACACCGGAACACCCGAATAAAACAAAGCGCAGGGCCACAGAAACGGAGATCATCATTACCGTCTGTACGACAAGCTCTTTTGTGCAGATATGCTGGAAAGCGGCATCCATCAGGCGATAAATCCCGATATACGGGACAATGATACACAGGCCGCTTGCCATGGCCAGCAGGATTGCCAGCAGCAGCCAGATTTTTTGCTCACCGGCCCATTGAAGCAGCAGTGCAATCCTGTTTTCTTTTTTCTGTTTCATCACTTCACATCTCCTTTCTCTCTGAAACAGAGAACAGTTCCCGGAGCTTTTGAAGGGAATCCATCACAACAGGGATGTCATCCGGCATTTCCCCTTCATCAAAATGCAGGACACGGGAGCAGGTACGGCAGACAAATTCAAAATCGTGGGTGACAATAAAAATGATTTTCCCCTGTTCGGATAACCGTTTTATCAGACCTGCCACCTGCGCCATGCTGTCAAAGTCCAAGCCGCTGGTGGGTTCATCGAACACCAGCAAATCTTTTCCACATATCATGCTGACTGCCACAGCCACACGTTGCTTCTGTCCACCGGAAAGCGTGTTGGGATGGCGTTCCCGGTAGGCTGTAAGCCCCAATTCCTTCATGGTTTCCTCTACTAAATCTTGATCCGGGTTTCGGATTCCGAAGGAACATTCTGCCCCCACACTCTCCGCAAACAATTCATAGTTCACATCCTGCATAACCATATAAGAGCGTTTCAACCTCGCCTTGTGTTCCATCGGCTGGTCGTCCCAAAGGAACGCGCCTTCACAGTCTTTATGAAGCCCACACAGGGCGCGAGAAAACGTGGTCTTTCCGGCTCCATTATGACCGACCACCCCAATGACTTCCCCCTTTGCCGCAGAAAGAGCAATCTGGTGTAGAATCGTCCGTTTTTTATAGCGCAGAGTAACATCATGGAGTGCTAATGTGGGAGAGGAAATAGGCGGATGACTGGCCGGAGGGAGCACCCTTGCCAGATCAACCGCCCGCAGCCCCATGTGTTCCCGTTCGGTTTCGGGCAGCCGGAGAAATTCCTCCGGCGTGAAAATCCTTGCTATTTCTCCATCTTCCAGATAAACAATGCGATCTGCCAGCTCCATCAGATAATAGAGTCTGTGCTCCGCAATCAAAATGGTTTTCCCCTGGCTTTTTATCAGCCGCAGATGTTCTTTCAATTCCTGGATGGAAGCCATGTCCAGATTCGAGGATGGTTCGTCCAGCAGATAGATTTCCGGGTTCATGGCATAGACAGACGCAAACGCGATTTTCTGTTTCTCCCCACCAGACAATTCAAAAATATTGCGGTTCCGTAGCTTTTCAATATGCAAATCTTTTGTTGTCTGTTCTACCCGTTCCTCCAGTTCCTTTACCGGCCTGGCTTCATTTTCAATTCCAAACGCAATCTCACTGTCCGTATCCACATTGAAAAACTGCGTCCGGGGATTCTGAAAGACGGAGCCCACCTTTGCGGCGATCTGATACATGGGCAGGTTGCTGATTTCCTGTCCGTCCACCAGCACACGCCCTTGAAGTTCTCCCTGGTAAAATTGTGGAATCAGGCCGTTTACCAACCTTGTGACCGTTGTTTTTCCACACCCGCTACGGCCACAGAACAAGACACATTCCCCGTCTGCAATTTTCAGGCTGATTCCATGCAGACCACCATGCTCCTGTCCCTCATAAGAAAATGATACATTTTCAAATTCAATCACCCGGTCACACCTCCCCGCATACATAATTCAAAAATAAAGAAAGCAACAGCAATCAACATCGCCATCCAATCTGCAATCCCGCATTTTATCTGGACAAGGCAGGTCCGGGGATTGGGATTCTCAATCCCGCGAGTAACAGAGGCAATGGAAAGCTCGTCCGCTGCTTTGGAGGCCATCATCATCAGCGGCACATAAATACACTCTACCGTCATCCCCGGATGGGAAAGGAATCCGCCCAGGGAGGGCGATACATCCCGCATCCGCATGGCGTCCTTAACAAAATGCCAGTCCTCCTGGATAGTTGGAATATAGCGCAGCATGACCGCAAATGTGATGACAAATTTTTTCGGGGCATGGATGCGGTTCATGGCAGATAAAAACTCGCTGACTTTCGTTGTGGACAGGACAATCCCTGCCAGCATCCCACAAGCATAAACTTTATGGTACAGTCCAAGGAACGCAACAAACATGGTCCGTAGCGTCCCCGTCATGGCCGCCATGATCCAGACCGTCAGTACACAGACCACGGCATAAAAGCAGACCCCTTTTATGGAATATTTCCACTTTCCGCAAAGCACTCCCAATACAGCAATCAGCAGGACAAGTGCAAACTGATACGAAAGGGAAGGTGCGAACATGGAACACAGTACGCACATTAAAATAAGAAAGAGCTTGGCCCGCGGGTCAAGCCAAAGCCCTTTCTGGACGGTGTTACCCATCATGCTGTAATACCTGCTTTTTCAAACTGCTTCTTCAGCATTTTGCAGCCCACAAATGCACTGATAGAAGCTGTTACAAGGAGAGCGGCAAACATGGCGATAAAGATTCCCGCGTTTGCGGTCGCCTGCATGGTGTCGATATAGCTTTGCTCGGTTCCATTTCCCAACATGGTCTGTGCCCAGCCCTGGGGATCAGCGAAGAAAACAAGGTACGACCCTGTTCCGCCCAGGGAGAAAAGGATATAGGACAGGCTGTTGATTTTCTTGCTCTTGTACTGCTTTGTACCGGCGACAAAATCCGCTACGACGGCCATAATGAGATAGCCCAGCGCAAACGCCCAGTGCATACCGGTGACAAACCAGATGATGGCCATTATAACGCCCATGATCGTGATACTCCAGCGCTTATGTACTTTTGCGATCATCAGCAGATAAACCGGCCCGGCAAGCAGAGCACTCCCGGCGGGCATGAAAAAGGTCAGCATCGGGTTGGTAGCAAAAAAGACGCCACCCACCATGATAAATACGAACAAAAGTGCGGTGAAAATCCCTGTTGTTACTAAGTCCTTGACGGACAATCCTGCCTTTGCATTTACTTGATTACTCATATTTTTTCCTCCTGCTTCAAGAACGGTTGACCTACCGCCTGAAATCTGTTATATTATGATTAGTTGCTGCTAACCACGGTCTATATGATACTAACTTTCCGGGCGGTCTGCAATATGTTCCGGGCATCTTCGTCCTTTCATTGCAAAGCTCCGTCCAATCGTTTCAAAGGAGGCCGTCATTTGAACAATAGCATTATTGCGGATTACTATGAGCCGCTTTTAACAGATAACCATTTTATCCCGGTAGATAGCAATAACCGCTTCAATTCTGCCGGACAATGCTGGCGGTTATCGCCTGAATTTGGGGAAGGCCTTTACTGGGTCTATGCGAAAAAAGACCTGTACGACATTAAAATCCACGATTTCTATTTTCACGAAGATTTCTTCATGGAATTTAACCTGCCAGAAGCCTTAAGCATTACCCAGTATGAATCTATCTCCGGGGAGGAATTAAATCCCTATCGGCGGATGTCTGCCGGATGTATTAAAGCCTTTATCGGCGGTTATAAGCCATACAAGGCGCTGATCCACAAAAAAATCCCCATCCGTTCCATCGGTATCGAAGTCATGCCGGCATACTATGAGGATTATCTCCAAAAGCAATATCCAGGGGATTATATCAGCCCGCTTGCAGCTTTCCGGCAGATCGATCAGACAACAGATTTCCCAGCTATGGCTAAATTGCTCCATGAAGTAAAGGTCTACCGTGGGGATGGGATTGCCGCAGGATTATTCTATGAAGCGAAAGTAGCCGAGGCCGTATCTCTTGTCGTGGAAGAACAGAAAAAAATTCTGTCCCGTAAAGAGAAACGTTTGTCCGAGCAGGATGTGGCGCAACTGAAAAATGTGATTGCTTATCTCAATGACCACTATGCTTTTGATATTCCATTAGAACGTCTTGCAAAAATCGCCTGTATGGGAACCACTAAGCTGAAAACATCTTTTAAGCAGCTGCAAGGCTGCACGATCACAGAGTACATTCAACAGCGCCGCATGAGCCAGGCAGAGCATTTGCTGATCGATACGGATTTCACAATGGGACAGATTGCGGAAATGATCGGTTACTCTACTTCTAGCCGGTTTGCGGAATTATTTCGCAAGAGTACAGGCCTCCTGCCGATTGAATATCGGAAAATGGCTCAGCAAAAATAAATTCACAATGTAATGCCACGACAGATCACTCTACAACGGAGTTTCAGTCGTGGCATTTTTCTGCTTTTCCTTACGGATATAGCCATTTTCCCCTTTCCAAATTGTAGTATTAGTAGAGAGAAAAATAGAAGGTAAGGCTTGATAACAAGCACAGCAAGCGAGTACCCGCTTGCGATTTTTCATATTTTCAGATCTCTTGACCGAAAATGAAAAATGTTTGTTGAGATAATCTCAAACTCTTATGAAGAATGGAGGCAGCGCATGGCGAACCGGAAACGGAATATCCAGATGAATTTTTATGTCACAGAGAATAAAAAACGGCTCATAGATGAGCAGATAAAACTGCTAGCCTCCCTACCGCATTCAATATCATTCTCGTTTGGCAACGAACTAAAAGCTGAAATCTGCAATTCATCCTCATAGTTCAATTAGTAGCCGGAAACGCCATAATCACGGAGCAACCATGTTATCAAAAAGGAATCGGCATAATCAGTCCTGTTCTCAAGCACAATAAGGTTATTCCTTTGTGCAAATCGGAACGATAAAATATATTTGAGGTGAACGATTATGCCGATTGATGATTTAACTGCTTTAGGGCAAAAAATGCGGGAAGCCCGAAAGAATAAAGAACTGACACAACAGGAACTTTCCGATCTAAGCCATGTTTCTGTAAAGCAAATTGCCAATATCGAAAAAGGGAAAATGAACCCGTCCTATTTGATTTTGAGAGCATTGGCAAAGGTCCTGCACATCTCTTTAGATACGCTTATAAATCCAGATGTTTCTCTGGAGGATGAGGGTGTCAATCAGATGAAAATGCTTTATTCCAGCTGTCCGCCAGAAATGCGTGACACCCTGCTGCATCACACCCAAGAAACGGTGAAGGAACTGACAGAGTTATCCGAGAAATTTGAAACGAATTGAGCCAGTGAGTGAAATTTAACGATTCTCTCACTGGTTCTTTTCATTTTCGGAGAAAAGAGGCAAGCAATGCCGGTGTTAATACACACCGACCCGCAGAGAAGAAAATCCCTTTGTGATTTTCCTCTCCGCTTGCTTGTTGAGGGCAGCGCCCCCAAGCCCCTTTGAACACAGAATTTTATTCTGTGGCTACGCGTTCTGCGAACGCTTTTGACCAGGACCAGCTTACCGCTGGCCGTGGTCTTTTTCTTTTTCAACATCCTGTTCTACCTCCATTTTCAGGACCCGATCCACATTGGCCTTTGCCGTTAAAAGTTCTCGCATTTCCTCACGGGAATGCCGATACTCGGCATAGGTCTTTTTCTTTTCTTCCAACAATTTCGCGTACTCTGTCTGCAACTCTTTGACCTTGGGCAGCTTCTTGACGCCCATCTCATCAAAGGCATTCTTAGCAGCCTGGTGGAGCAGAATTTCTTCCTCATGTTCTTCCCTGAATTTCTTAGAGTAACCCGCCTTGCGGTATGCCACATAGACCTCACGGGTCTTGGCATAATTTACGATGTGAGTACGCAGAACAGCGATCTCTGCCATGCGCTTTTCAGCCGCTTTGATCTGCGCCGAAAGTTCATTGTGATGTGCCGTGGCAGCCGCAGCCTTTTCTTCCAAAACCGCATACTCCAGCAGGTTGTGCTCTGACAGGTAATTCATGGTCTGCGCCATCTGCTTGAGGTTGAACACCTTAGCCCATCGAGCATAGCCAGCGCCTTTTCCAGCCTGCAATTTTGCCTGAATGTCCACCAGCAGATTGATCTTTGGCGGCTCTGCCTGTGTGACTGTTTTCTTTCGCGGGGTATGTGCTTTCTTCCCGGAGAGAACTGCCCGCAAATCTTCCAATCCATATCCTTCGCCCAGACTGTCCATGCGGGCGGCTTTCTCCCAACCAGAGAGTTTCAGTCGATACGATTTTCCGCACTTTGAGACTTCACAACCATACTCTTGCAACAGCTTCAGCAGTTCTTCAAAGTCAGCAGGACTTTGTGATAATGCGTTGTCAATCGCCACACGCAGCAGCTCTCGATGAGAGGGCTTTGCCTGATCTCCCAGCCACTTGTTATAGCTTTTTCCGTGAGGTTTCGGATTCTCTACAATGGACAGTCCGTTTTCAATGCAGATTGTATCACTTAACCGGCGAACCGCCTTGGTGCTGCCCCAAAAGTTTCGGAATTTCCGGTCATATTCTAAGCTAACCGATGACCAGATAATGTGATTATGAATGTGCGACTTGTCTATGTGAGTGCAGACCACAAAGGCATGATTGCCTTTGGTAAATCGCTTGGCAAATTCCACACCCAGCCGGTTAGCTTCTTCCGGAGTAATCTCGCCGGGGCGGAAGGACTGGCGCACATGATAGGCAATCACGTCATCTGCACCGCGCACTCGTCCGGTAGCGGCAATGTACTGCCGCTTTGCCAGAAGGAACTCTGCATCCGCAGTCCGGCTGTCACACGCATAGCCGGTAATGAGCTTGCCGTTATCTGTTTTCTGTGGATTTGCTACATAGTCGATGATGTCACTGATTGCCCGACTTTCTGTGCGACCCTTGCCAACATGAAGCGGCATGATTCTTGTAGTTGCCATAATAGAAGGCCCTCCTCTCATAAATATTTTTTCGCTGAACTCTTTGCTTCTATCGTTGCAATAACTTTCTCCGCTGGGTATAATAAAAAAGAACATTCTACAACCTCAAAGGAGGGATTTTATGATAGAACAGCTCATTGCCGAAGCAACGGAATGTGATTTCAAAGTTGCTCTCGAAACAAAAAAGCCAAAAAGCTGGTTAAAAAGTGTCAGTGCCTTTTCCAATGGGATCGGCGGCACTCTGTTTTTCGGAGTCTCTGATGACCGGGAGCCTATCGGCTTGTCAGATGTTCAAAAGGATGCTGAAGCGATCAGCCGCTTAATCAAAGAACGAATCACACCATTACCGCAGTTCATCTTAAAACCATTACAGGAAGATGGTAAAAATCTATTAGCTCTGGAGGTTTCTCCCGGCCGCAGCACTCCATATTATTACAAGGCAGACGGCGTGATGGAAGCATATATCCGTGTTGGAAATGAAAGCGTAATTGCCCCTGATTACATTGTGAATGAACTGATCTTAAAGGGAACCAATCAGTCCTTTGATACCCTAACAACAGACGCGGTAAAAAAGGATTACAGCTTTACACTTCTGGAAGCAACCTATCTGGAACGGACCGGTCTCCGCTTTGAGCCATCCGATTATGTTTCCTTTGGTTTGACTGATAAAAATGGACTCCTGACCAATGCCGGAAAACTCATGACCGATCAGCACACGGTTTATAACTCCCGTATGTTCTGTACCCGGTGGAATGGCTTGGAAAAAGGCTCTATCTTTGATGATGCGCTGGACGATAAAGAATACGAGGGAAATTTGATTTATTTACTGAACAGCGGCAGTGAATTTATTCGCAATAATTCCAAAGTCCGTTTTGTCAAAAAGGCACAGTATCGTGTAGACAAGCCGGATTATGCTGAACGAGCTGTGACAGAGGCTCTTGTTAATGCGCTTATCCATCGTGATTATATTGTGCTTGGCAGCGAAATCCATATTGATATGTTTGATGATCGGGTGGAAATCACATCTCCGGGCGGTATGTTTGGCGGCGGCTCAATTCAGGAATACGATATTTACAGTATCCGTTCCATGCGGCGAAACCCTGTGATTGCTGACCTGTTCCACCGCATGAAGTACATGGAACGCCGTGGAAGTGGCCTACGCAAAATCGTCAGTGAAACCGAAAAGCTACCTGGATATACAGCGGCATATAAGCCTGAATTTTCCTCAACAGCAACAGATTTCAGGGTCATCTTGAAAAATGTAAACTACAACTTAGAGGATGACACCCACCAAGTTATCCACCAAGTTACCCACCAAGATATTGAACTATCAACGGTGTCCAAACAGATTTTGGCTTTTTGCACAACACCAAAATCCAAGAAAGAGCTTGCAGTATTTTGCGGCTTCAAAGATTTAAGAAACTTCACTTTGAAGCATATCAATCCGCTTTTAGAATCCGGGCAATTAGAAATGACTATTCCCGATAAACCTAAAAGTCGCAATCAAAAATATATTACAGTTCGTTCCGAATAAACAGAGAAGCAGGGCAGTGGGTCTCATCTCCCATTGTCCTGCTTCTTTTCATTCCAAATTATATTCACATCATTTACCCATACACCCAATCCTGGATCGCAAATTTCAAACTCTGCACCTTGCTCAGCAGCCAGATCGCAGCCAGCGGCAGCCCCATCGGGCTAATCAAAAATGCCATAACCAGCAAAATCACACCATTCTGCGGGGAATAGGTAATCAGCACAGCCACGCCAAGCAGAGCAATTACCGTGCTTAGTAGACCAAGCACCAGACCGGATATGTAGATCAGCCCCGTGCAGAGCCAGACAAAAAGCGTCAACACCAAAATGACCGGTGCAGTTACGATCATCAGCAGACATTTCAAAATCTTCATTTCTGTTCCTCCTTCCAACGCTCCAGATACTGTTTGCATAGGGCATCCGCTTCTCTCTCATCATCTTCCGTCACTTCCCGTTTTCCTTTGGTCAGTTCAATCTCCAGATAAGTCCGGTAATCATCGGCTAAGAGGTCGAACAGTTCCTTGGGAGTATGGCACACCTCGCCAGAGCAATAGTGAAAATCTTGGTCAAATTCAACTCTTACACATCCATGGCGGCTGATATAAACTTCTATGGTCTCGTCTGCGGTTAGGTAATCCGCAAAAATCTCCAGCACCTTTTCAAAGGTCAGCATCTGTTTTCACTCCTTTGCTACGCTTCTTATTCTACTCATATTATCCGGTACGGACAGGCAAAAGACAAGGATACAGACAAAAAGAAAAAGCGGAGGAAGGTGCGGCGAAGAAACGCCGTTCCTCCCTCCGCAAATGGAGTATCTATCCCTGTTATGAAAGTTTGGAGAGTTGGGTAAGGATTTCCTTCACACCCTCCCACAGTTGTTCCTGCCGCTGGGATATATCCTCCAAGTCAGCATTATAAACCCGCCCGGTCTCATGCACTTTGCGGGTCAGCTGGTTCAAGTTGTTGCTGCTTCGGCGCATCAGGGAGACCAGCTCCTTCAGCTCTGGCAGTTCCAGCTTGACCACATAACCATCCAGCGCCATTTTCCGCAGATAAGCGCTCAAATTCTCTGTCCCGTATTGCTGCATCTTTTGATGGATCAGTTCCAGTTCTTCTGCGGACACCCAAAACAAAACCGGCACATCCCGCTTGCGCTTTGCCATGGTTATCGCTCCGGCTCCCGTTTTTTCGGGGCGGCAGACTTATGGGCGGGCAGCTCCTGTTTGAGCTTATCCCGTACTGAGGGACGGGACGGTTCCAGTTTTTCTCTCTGGGTACGGCTGTGCTGCTGTTCTTCACGCACCAGATCAATAAAACCATCCAGCACAGCAGGGTGGCTGTTTAAGGCATAACCACAACGGACGGTTTCGGGATTATCGTTGGGAATGGTCTTGGCCCATTCTTTGTTGCGTCGGGAGTAACGCCCATCCCAGTCCTGAAGCTGGACCGTGTTAGACAGAACCATGGACACACGCTCCATGCCATAGGTCTCGATCACACCCTTTGCCGCATCGTGACTGAGATACATTCCGTCGAAGTGCTCCCGCACCGCCGCTTCAATAGACTCCTTGCATTGGCGATTTACATTGTTGGAAGCTCGGTACTGCTCCAGCTCCCCATGTTCTCTCGCATAGGCAGCTGAATGGGGATAGATCGGTGTTGTTCGCAGTTCCTCTTTAGCTCTGCACACATCGTCGGCACGGTTCTCAATACTGTCCCGGATCACATCCATATAGCCGGTCTCCAGCTTTTCAAAATAGCGGTACACATCCGCCAATGGAGAGGGAGATTCCAAAAGTGCCTTGGCCTGGGCGTCGGTCAGCTCCAGCTCCTCCATCGCCATCACAATATCCTCACGGACAGTATATTCATAGGTGTGGTGCAGGATTTCTTCCGGGGGCTGGCTTTTCAGCCAGTCCCGGAACTTATCCTGTTCGGCAGCCATCTTTTCATAAAGGGCTGTATTCAGATCGTTAGTATTCATGTTATCGCACCTCCTCATGCTGTTTTGGTTTCTTGTCTGTACTGCGGGGTTGCACCGGGCGTTTTAGGTTATCCAGCACCGAAGTCCGTGTGCTTTTGGCAACAACAGACTCGGTGTGTGCCTGCCCCTTTCCGTCGATGTTGAGCAGGGTATCCAACTCCACCAGACGGGCGTTTTTGCTTCTCAGTTCTTCTTCATAAAGGAATGGCTTTCCGACTTCCTCCTTTGCGGCAGCCTGCTGCTGATAGAGGTTATCCAGCTGGGCCTTTGCCATCTCCAGACGCTGGGACATCTGAGCGAGGGCATTGTCGATACGAGTAAGATTCCCGCGAGGGTCTGTACCAAGGGTTGCCCGGTGGGTCATCTGTCCTTTCAGCAGGAGCGTATACTCCTGTTTCCAAGCGGAAAATTCCACGGACATGGCATAACCCCGGTAGTTGCCGATCTGCACCGGATCGGAGGTTTTGACCTCCTTGCAGGCATCCAAAAGGGCTGCACCGGCGTTCTCCTTATCGGTCAGCAGGTCTCCACGAATCTCCATACCAGCAAAACCGTCCTCTGGGTGCGGGTGAGCTGCCAAAACCTCCAGATCGGATTCAAAGCCCTTGATAAAACCTTTGTGCTTTTCAATCTCCTCCGGGAAGTATTTGAGCAGCTGGTCCTCCAGACGATATTGCTTGCTCTGGTGGTCGGCTTTCATCAGTTTCAGGCGGGATACCTCCACATCCAAATCCATACGCTCTTTGATACGGGGGTCTCCGGCACACAAAGCCTTGATCTCGGCAAAGGAAAGCGCCGTTTCATCCACATCATCGCAGGAGCGCACCGGACTTTTGCTGGTCATGATCTGGCTGATAAATTTCTGCTTGTTCTCCACCGTCTGCCAGAGGTATGCGTCAAAAGTTCCTTCTGTCACATAGCGGTACACATGGACAAGGGGGTTCTGGTTGCCCTGGCGCTCGATACGGCCCTTGCGCTGGGCAAGGTCTCCCGGTCTCCACGGACAGTCCAGGTCATGAAGTGCCACCAGACGGTCCTGCACATTGGTGCCTGCGCCCATCTTGGCGGTGCTGCCCAAAAGGACACGAACCTGACCGGTACGGACTTTAGAGAACAGCTCCTTTTTCCGCACTTCGGTATTGGCTTCATGGATAAAAGCGATCTGGTCGGCAGGCATCCCCTGGGCAATGAGTTTCTGACGAATATCGTCATATACCGTAAAGACCGGTTCCTGCTCCGGCAGAGGCACAGCGCCTTCCAGTGCGTGAAGCAGTGGATTATCCAGCGTTTTCGCCGCCTTGCTTACAGGAGCTTTTGCCTGCGGGGTAGAAATGTCGCAGAACACCAGCTGGGTCAGCTTGTCAGCTTTGCCGTCCCGCCAGATCTGCATGATGTTGTCCACGCACTGATTGACCTTTGTTCCGGGTTCATCCGGCAGCATCTGGTTGACGATCCTCTGGTCAAGCCCCAGCTTGCGGCCATCCGAGGTAATCTTGAGCATATTATCCTGGGACGGGTCAACGGTTCCGCTGTGTACCAGCGATGCGCGCTCCGAAAGAGCCTTGACCATTTCCTGCTGATGTTCGGTGGGTTGCGCCACAATGTTGTGGTACTCCACTTCCGGGGTAGGGAGATTTAACTGATCGGCAGTCTTAATGTCGGCCACTTCTTTGAACAGGTTCATCAGCTCAGGCAAGTTAAAGAACTTGCTGAATCTCGTTCTTGCCCGGTAGCCGGTGCCTTCTGGTGCCAGCTCCAATGCTGTGACGGTCTCCCCAAATCGGGAAGCCCAGCAGTCGAAGTGGGTCATGTTCAGTTCTTGCAGGCGTTCATATTGAAGATAACGCTGCATGGTGTAAAGCTCGGTCATGGAGTTGCTGACCGGTGTGCCGGTGGCAAAGATCACGCCACGGTTTCCGGTGATCTCATCCATATAGCGGCACTTGGCAAACATATCGGAGGATTTCTGCGCGTCCGATGTGGAAAGACCAGCCACATTCCGCATTTTTGTGTATAAAAACAGGTTCTTGTAGTTGTGGGCCTCGTCCACAAACAACCGGTCCACACCTAGCTGCTCAAAAGTTACCACATCATCTTTTCGCCCCTCGGCTTGCAGCTTTTCCAGTCTGGCTTCCAGAGACTTTCTGGTACGCTCCAGCTGCTTGACGGTAAAACGCTCGCCGCCGCTGGCCTGCACCTCTGCGATGCCCTCGGTGATCTCGTCGATCTGCTCATAGAGAAGCCTTTCCTGACGCTCCCGGCTGATGGGGATACGCTCAAACTGGCTGTGTCCCATGATGATGGCGTCGTAGTCACCGGTCGCAATACGGGCGCAGAACTTCTTGCGGTTATGGGTCTCAAAGTCCTTTTTGGTTGTGACTAAGATGTTGGCAGAAGGATAGAGGCGCAGAAACTCCGATGCCCACTGCTCAGTCAGGTGGTTGGGAACCACAAAGAGAGATTTCTGGCACAAGCCCAGGCGTTTGGCTTCCATCGCAGCGGCCACCATCTCAAAGGTTTTGCCTGCGCCTACTTCGTGTGCCAGCAGGGTATTTCCGCCATACAGCACATGGGCGATGGCACTTTTCTGGTGTTCCCGCAGGGTAATGGCCGGGTTCATGCCGCCAAAAGTGATATGGCTGCCATCATACTCGCGGGGACGGGTAGAGTTCATTTCTTCGTTATACTGGCGCACCAAAGTCTGGCGGCGCTCCGGGTCTCTCCAGATCCAGTCCCTAAAGGCTTCCCGGATAGCCTGCTGTTTTTGAGCAGCCAGGGTGGTCTCCTTGGCATTCAGCACGCGGCGCTCTTTTCCATCCGCGTCCTCTATGGTGTCATAGATACGGACATCCCGCAGGTTCAGACTGTCCTCCAAAATCTTATAAGCATTGGCGCGGCTGGTCCCATAGGTGGTATAAGCTGCTACATCGTTGTAGGATACGGAAGATTTCCCCTTGATCTGCCATTCAGCAGTAAAGGAAGAATAGTTGACCTCGATACTGCGCTGGAGATAAAACGGGGTGTTGAAGGTCTCGTACATAAACTGCTGGATATATTCCTTGTCGATCCAGGTGGCACCAAGGCGCACCTCGATCTCCGACGCATCCAGGTCTTGGGGCTGGGCGGCGGTAAGGGCTTCCACATTGACTGCAAAAGAAAGGTTCTGCTGTGCCGCCCTCTGTGCCTGACGCAGTTTGCGGCGTACATTGCCGGAAAGGTATTCATCAGCAGTCACATAATGGGGTGTGCCGTCTTTCTCCAACTGTCCCGGTACACGGAAGATCACGCCTTGCAGCTCTCCGGCCAGTTCTTCTTTTGTTTTTCCGGTAAGCCGACTCATATAGCTCATATCTACGCAGGCTTTTTCCGAGATGGACACCGCCAGTGCTTCGCTTGCCGTATCCACAGTAGCCACTGCCTGATGGGGCTTGATGGTCCGTTTGGTGAACATATCCGCCTTGCGCTCCAGCTTTCCGTCCTCGTCAATAACTTCCAGCGCACAGAGCAGGTAATAGGAAGAATCGTCTGCATAGGCCAGGCGGTTTGCACGGTCATTGATGAGACCGTATTTGGCAGAAAAGCTGTCATAGAGCTGGTTCAGTTCCGCCTGTTTTTGGGTAATGGTGCTGTCTGGAACCGCTGCATCCATCTGAAGGTCGATCAGTTCCTGCACACAATCACGCAGTCCCACAAGACCTTTCACGCGGGCTTCGGCGGTGGCGTTGAGATCAGGGCGCACCATGCGGCTGTTTTCCCGGTAGTACACCTGCCCGTCTACAATGGCATAGGAATAGTTCTTCACATTTGGGTCGGCAGGAATGGAGGTGTCAATAGCTTCGCCCTCGCCCAGCTCCGGCAGCTCTGCCTCCTGATAAGTGCCATGAATGTACTTCACCGCATCATGCAGCTGGTCGGAAAGCTCCAGTCCCTCGATAGGGTTCACGGTGTAATCCATACCATGAGCGGTGCTTACCGGCTCCTGTCTGCCCAGCACCATTTCCGGGCGGTCGATAAAATACCGGTTGATGGCAAATCCGTCCTCCGTCTGTCCGATCTGGGCCCATTCCGGCACAATGTCCAGCGGGCGGTCCCGCTTTTGGAGGAAGATGATGTCCGATACCACCTCGGCACCGGCATTCTTTTTGAACGCGTCATTCGGCAGACGGATAGATCCCAGCAGCTCGGCACGCTGGGCAAGATAGCGGCGCACGGTGGAATCCTTGGCGTCCATGGTATAGCGGGAGGTCACAAAAGCTACCACACCGCCGGGGCGCACCTGATCCAGTGCTTTGGCGAAAAAGTAGTTGTGAATACTAAAGTTTAACTTGTTGTAAGTTTTGTCGTTGACCTGATACTGACCGAAAGGCACATTGCCGATGGCAAGGTCAAAGAAGTCCCGCCTGTCAGTGGTCTCAAAGCCGCCTACTGTGATGTCCGCCTTGGGATAGAGCTGCTTTGCGATGCGCCCGGAAACAGGGTCCAGCTCCACGCCGTACAGACGGCTGTTTCGCATTTTCTCCGGCAGCATACCAAAGAAATTGCCCACACCCATAGACGGCTCCAGAATATTTCCGGTCTCAAATCCCATACGGTTCACCGCTTCATAGATGGCTTGAATGACCGTAGGGCTGGTGTAATGGGCGTTGAGGGTAGAGCTTCTGGCGGCGGCATATTCCTCCGGGGTCAGCAGTTCTTTTAGCTGGGCATACTCTAAAGCCCATGCCGGTTTCTCCGGGTCAAACGCATCAGAGAGACCGCCCCAGCCCACATATCGAGAAAGAACCTCCTGCTGTTCGGGGCTTGCCTGCTGTCCGGCAGCTTCCAGCTCTTTCAGCAAACGAATCGCTTTGACATTTGCCTGGAACTTGGCTTTCGGACCGCCTTCGCCCAGGTGGTCGTCGGTGATACGGAAATTCTCAGCGGTGCGGCGCAGGTTGTCCTTATATTCCTCATAAGATGCTTCCTCGGCAGCTTTGGCATTGGGGAAGGTCTGCCACTGGCCATTGACCTGAATGGAAACCGGGTGTTCGTCCAGCACTTCCTCAAAGGTTTTCTCCGGCTCAGTCACAGGGGCTGGTGGCTCCGGCTCCTCGATATGCAGTCGTTCCACCACCACATCATAAGGCAGATTGTTCTTATCGCCCGGATAGACGGCCATGGTCTCGGAATGGAAGGTTGGGGATTCGGTAGCCGGTTGGGGCTGTTCCTGTCCAAAACCGTCCTGCTGACGGGCATACATCCCGCGCAGCAAAGGTGCAACCTCATCCCAGCGGAAATACAGCATAGCCAGACGCTTTTCCTCTGCATCCATGACTTCCAGTTCTATGCCCTGTGCCGTGGTACGGTAATCGGCAATATCGCCGGTCTCCAGATTCAGTGTCTCGATCTCACCGGAATAGGCTCTGCTCAGCCAGTAGGCGATCTCGCTGTTGCTCCTGCCGGATTGCAGCAGCGTGGAAATCTGCTTTTTATCCGCTTCATCCATCAGTCCATGAGCCAATACATCCCGCAAGTCCTGATCTGCCTTGTCCGGGTCAATAGGAAGAAACTCGGTATAGTAAGCATTGCGGCGGTCTGCCCGAAGCAGCTGCTCGAACTGTTCTTTGCGCTCTGCCCGGTAGATGGGATATACCATCCCGGTGGGCAGAAGCTGTACGGTGTCCTCCCGCAGCTCGGTGATCTGATAGGCGTCATCCTCGATATACACGGTATCGCCCACGGCATAGACCGGGGCAGCTGGGTCATAGGATGTTCTTTGCGGAGTTGGGCGGCGAACTGCATCATATTCCTCATCGGAAATAGCAACTTCGGAAGTCTGCTCTGTCTCAGCAGCTGCGATCTGCTCTACATCCGACATCACCTGTTGGATAAACGGATCATTGTCCAGTTTTTCCGGGTCTGCCACCTGGCCGTTGACGATCCCTCTTTCCTCCAGAGCTTCCCGGATGGCGATTGGGTCGATGTCGTCAAAACGGTCCTGTTCTTCTTCGGTATAGAACCGTTCCTCCTGAATGAGCTGGGCAAGCCTGCGCTGTACCTTCGGCCAGGGCAGCTGCGTTTCCTCCGGGCTGCCGGCACGGACAACGAACAGGCTGTTGCTGTTACTGCCGCCGTATTCCTGAGCCAGCCATGCGGCGGTATCTTTTTCTCTTGCATGGTCTTTCATATAGCGGACAACAGCGTGTTTACTCTCGATATTGCCATTCCATGCACAAAGGGCAGTATCAATATCTTCCTGAGAAAGAGGGCGCAGAAGCTCATGGAGCTTTGGATAGGTCTCGTCGATCACTTCCCGATGTAAACGCTGACGGAACTCCGGCACATCCGAATAGAGTCGGATCAGCTCCATATCCTTAGAACCAAGAACCGCACGGCGCACAGCGGCATTGCCCTCGATGACAGCATTTTCACGGTCGGAATGACCGCAGGCATTTCGATATGCCACATCCTCAGATATGGCGGCAGTCACCACAGGCTTATACTGCTCAAACTGCTCCCGAAGGGTAGGCTTTGGCGTTTCTTCCTCTATCTCCGGCTGCTGGGCATGAATGGCATCTTCTTCTGCCAGATCCTTTTCAGCCTGGATCTTGTCATACTGCGCTTGTTCCTGTTCGGTAAGATAGCGGCCTTTCTGGACAAGTGAAGTAATGCGCTTGGCAACCTTTTCCCAGTTCAAGTGAACATCCGGGCAGTCCTGCTTTTTATAGTGCAGTCCTTTCCCATCGTGATCTTCGCCGCTGTGTGTTGCGCCGGACAGGGCATGAGAGCGTCCGCCAATGCCATACTCGTCTTTAAGGAATCTCACTTTTTCCTTATCCGCATGGTTTTCCATGAAGAACGCATAGATACGGCCCTTTCCTCCGGCAAAACTGCTGCCGCCGGTCATGGCGGCGTCGATCTCATCCTCGGTAATGAAATGCTGGACGGTTGGCACTTGGGAAAGGTCCGAAGAAAAAGTTCTGCGTGGCAGGTCAAGATCCTTCAGGTTCTCCCAAATTTCCCTTGGCCTATGGTAATGAAAGCGCAACAGGTCACGGTCCTGCTGATAGGCAGTCCAGAAGGCGGCGTATTCTTCCTTGAGGGTCTGGCGGAAAGCCGGGTCACTCAGCTGCTCGGCAAGCCATGCAGTTTCTTCCGGGAACCCGGTTCTCTGAATACCGGACAGACAGGACAGATACCCGGAATCTCTGGCTTTATCGCTGAAATCGTGGTACAGATGCCAAAGTTTTTCTGCAAGGAGGGAGCGTTCATAGCCTGCCGCTTCTGCAAGCTCCACATTGGAGGCAAACTGGCCACTTTCCAAAAGTTCCCCGATGCGCTCTGCGGCACTCTCCCAGGAAATGACCTGGGCAGACCTGTCATAACGGACAGACTTCCCGTGGGAAAGATGGATGCCATCCTCGGCATACCATACGCTCACGCTGCCAAGGCCGTTGCCGCCGTGGTACAGCGTTTTCAGTATCTCGGCAATCTCAGCGGTGGTTTTCTGCTTTTCAAATGCTGCAACCACACGCTCCCTCTGGCGGTCTGTATTGCCTCCCAAACGCAGCACATGGTCAATATCATTTTGGGCAAAAGAAAAAGCAGAGGATGTATGCGCTACATTCTCTGCTTCATCTATGGATTGGATCTGCTCCGCTTCGGAGAGGAACAGGTTTAGGGTCAGCTGTTGATAAGCTCCGCCATCAGGATCTCCTCTGCCTGGGCTTTGCAGGTGTTCATCAGGCCCACCCACTTCATGGGATCGCTGGCTTTCAGTTCCTCGGTGGCTCCCGCTTCCTTCGCCAGCTGGAGCATCATCTGTTCCAGTCTGCTCTGGGCGGTCTCGTCGATCTCGATGAGGTGCGGGTACAGCTTCTCGCTCAGCAACATCTGGTTGTAGAGGATGGGACGGTGTTCCTTCAGGTAGGTTTTCCTCATCCTGCCGTACTTGCCCAGGGGTTTCTCCGGCTGCTGGCTCAGCTTCAGGTCGGGAATCAGATAGTCTCCGTTCTGGATATAGGTCATGGGATTGTTCATCTTGTTTGCTCCTTTCTTGGTTGGCTTCGCGCTCTGCATTTCGGACGGTAACGCCAATCTGCCGCAGCACCTGCTGGTTGATCTGGCTGACCGCTGTTCCCAGCGCTCCGATGGTTGCCGGAGTATTGAAATCAAAGATCGCCATGAAATCTTCGTGGTCGAAGTAGCGTTCCGGTTCCAGTCCACAGCGGGACATCAAAGCATAAGTGATACTGACGGTGGCGGCTGCCTTGAACTGCACTCCGATGTTAAACTCATCATATTCCTCCAAAAAGGAACCGTCAACGATATAGAAGAAGTCCTGCTGATGCTCCGTCCAGTATTCCTCAGCCAGTTTTCCGGCTACCTCGGTGAGCTGTCCGGCAAGGTCATCACCGGAAACATCATAGGTGCGCTCAAGCATGGCCTGCACCGAATCCAAATGGCGCTCCTCCAACTGCCACAGCCAGGGAGTGCGGGAATGTTCACGGGTTCCGGTGTCGGAAATATCAAAAACATAGCGCAGGCGGGGCCTGTCCCCGGAATCGTCCACCAGAGCAATTCCCTTGGAGCCGCGCCTTACATACCGGCCCATCTTTTCATTCCACAAATCGTACTCTGCACAGGCGGTGGCGTCCGGACGCTGGGCGTAGATCATCAACTGCTCATGGAACGGGTACTTGTAAAGGCGGGAAGCAGTGGTGAGAAACCCTGCCCATTCCTGCCAGCTCCCCGTGAGCTGCGTTGTCACCTTCTCCGCCATCTGTGCATATAGTTCAGCTTTGGTTGGCATAGTGTTCTGTCCTCCTTTCAGTTTTGGGGTAAAAAGGTGGGGTGGCATATTGCCACCCCATCCCTGCGATTATGGTGTTTACTGGTCAAAATCCGGATACAACTCCAGCTCGGCAAACTCGGCATCACTCATGGCCTGGAGCTTGCCCAGTGCGCTGTCTGTCAACTCCCGCAGCTCGGTTTCCTCCGGGGCCAGCTCGCCGCGCATCTCACGCAGGCTGTCGATCAGTCCGGTGCGGCTGCCGGTATTGTAAATGCACATCAGGTTCATTTCCTCAAAAGTAAAGTTTCCCATATCAAATCTCCCTTTCCGCACTCTTTTTTGGCGCTATCTTTTTGTGTTCTGCCTTGGGCTGGCTTTTCAGCTGCTCCATGACGGACTTTTTCTTTTCCCGTTCCTCCCGATGGGCAGCGGCAGCCAAATCCATGAGGGAAATGGGCTGACCGTTGCGGGCCTGCTGTTCCAGCTCTGCCACCGTAGGCTCTTTTGCGCCATTGTTGATGATACCGTCGATCATGCCATAATCGTCCTCCAGGGCCATTTCCGCATTTTTCAGCGGGTTTTCTGGCAGGAATCCGGGGATCTGGGTAAAACCAACGCTGTCACAGTAATGACAGGATACCTTACCGTCCTGTCTGATTGCAACGATGTCGCTGACGCTCATGGAGGGACTGTGAAAGTCCACGGGTTTTTCCAGATTGAATTGCTGATAGAGTTTTTCCAACTGCTCCGGCACAGTGCCAGACTCCCTCAGAGGAGCTGTGTAAATGAGGTCATAATTGCTGCGGTCTATGGAAATGTCATGGGACTTTAACCAATCCAGATTCATAAAGCGCACATTCTGCGGATCGTCACGGCTCACCTGATAGATGGCAAAGCAATCTCTGTTCTGAGAGAGAAATGCCTGTTCGCGTTCCTGCTGATGTTCCTGACGCTCCATGACCTTTTCGTGGAACTGAGGGCTTTTCTCCCATTCCTCATGGTCCACACCGAAAAGACCGCCATGATCCATGATTTCCTGCGGGTCAAACACCATGCTCTCCGTATTGTCCTCATGCAGCACATAGACGGTCAAACCGGCGGCATCCAGTTCCAGCGCCCGTTCTCTGGTAACAGGGAGCATCCCATCATAGGAGTAGCCATATTCCTGCATATCCGGTGTGGATACCTGCTCATCCGGCATGGGGTATTCATCCAGTGCCTGCTCCTGCGCTTCCGGCAGCTGGGAAGAAGCGGTCATCTGACTTGCCTCTGCCTGCATCTGCTCATAAGCAGCTTCCTGCAAGGTCTCAACCATAGACAAGGGAGCGCGTCTGAGCGAAGTGCTGTCCAGATCGTTATCATCACAAATCTGGAGAACTACCTTCATGCAGGAAAGCTCCGGCATATCCAGCTGACCACCATCCAGCTCTTTCATGGACGCAGCATCGTAAAGAGTGTAGTCCCATCCGCTGTCACAAGGTTGGATATGAAGATAGGTAGTATCGTTGATCAGAAACAAAGCCTCCTGCTGGTTGGCGTCCGCTCCCAGCACCTCCATTTCCGGCATGGCCGCAGCCAGTTCCTTTACCGCTTTTTGCACCAACGGATTATCACGGTAATAGTCGATTGCCTGAATGGTGTCCAGGTCAATGGTCTGCCCGGTCAAAATCGGAAAAGGTCCTTCATAGTCGCTTCCATCTTTCAGCTCAAAGCCAATGCCCTTGATCCCATTCATTCGCTCTGCCGGAATCTCCTGATAAATGCGTACAGCTTCCTCCAAAGACAGGTTATCGTGGTATTCTCCGAGGTTTGGAAACTCCATGCACTCTGCTACATAGTAGGTTAGATTGCCGGTCGGCTGCTCTATCGGGGCGGTTTCCGACTCTGCCTTTGCATGGGGATCAATCCCACGCTCTTTGCATATTTCCTTATAGTGGCGCTCAATGTCAGAGATCAAAGTGCCGGAGGTTTTGTTGATGGTCTCCAAACTGGCTCTCAGTTCTTTCAGTTCCTTGCCCTGACTCCAGCTTGCAATATAGCCGAAGCTGTTTTCTCCGGTCTCGATGCCAAAATATTTGCAGACTGCGTAGGAGATGCTTTCAGCCTCCACTTCCTCCGTGTGGCGGTCTTTCCTATGTTCTTGCAAAAACTGGGTGAGGGTAGAAAAGCCGCCAACAAAATTCAGCCCTTCTTCCTCGGTCAGCATCAGGCGTCCATCTTCCGCCAACTCCAGCGGCTCTGTCAGCAGAACGGAACCTGCATGGTTTACAACTACTTGTTCTTCTACACAGACCGGCTCTCCGGGGTCGTAGTCAGAACCGCGCAGGTCATAGTAATAAACGCCCTCCGGCAGATTATCACGGGCAATCCGCCCATTGGAGAACAGACCGGGTTTATCAAACAGCTCGATCTCCTGATATTGCTCGTCATTGGCAATCTGAATCTTTTTCTGATTGTGGAGCTTGCTGTGGGCAATCTCGTGTACTGTGGCCGAAACCGTCTGCACCTCACTCATGCCCTGACGAATGGCGATTTTCTGATGATCGGCAGAAAAATAGCCGTCCGTATCGGCGGCCATTGCTTCAAAAGTGATCGGCACCAGCGCACTGCGGCGCAGAGCCTCCATGAATGCCTCATAATTTGGCACATTGCCGGAAAGGGAGGAAGCAAGCTCAGGCAAAGGTTTCCCGTCGGTCTGGCTCACATCAAAGACCTTGACCGGGCGAAACATGGGGATCTCGATTTCTTTTTCCTCTGTGACGATCTTTCCGTCTTTATCCAAAATCGGAGCCTTGGTATCCGGGTCCAGTTTCTGCTCCTCGATTTTCTTCTTATATGGTGTGGGAGCAATGATGGTAATGCCATGCTCGCCCTTTTTTACATGACGCTCAAACTGGTCTTTCCACTTATTGTATCCGGCTACCAATGTAGCGTCCGGCTTCTGCATATAGATGAGCATGGTGTTGTTTACCGAATAGCGGTGGAAGCGGGACATGACGGACAGATAGCGCATATACTTTTCACTCTCAAACAGTTCCTTGATCCCCTGCTCGATGCCATCTGTGATTTCCCTTAGCCGCTCTCGGTTGGTGGGTTTGTTCTCAGCCATGATTTTCAATCTCCTTTCCAAGTGTGTGATTTCTGCTGTGTGTTCTGCAATCCATGCCTTTTGTTCTTCTTCACTTTCATAAAGAAAAAGGTCCAACAGGTACTCTACATAGGTTTTCTTCTGGATTGCTTCCACAAAACGGGGGTGCGGTTCTTCCTCCGGTGTCCGGGGAGAATTGTCGGCCTCCCATTTTTTCAGCAGATAGTAGTAATCGGACAGTACGCGATAACACCGCTGCCGGTCCTCCCGAAACTTTTGTGCCTCTGTTTTCTGCCGGACATATCTCCTACGGGGAGGGGCCTGACTGTCATAGATCAGGCCAAAGTCCTGTGCCAGTTTCTCCGCCGCTTCTTTTGTGGAGAGGTCAAAGAGCTTTGCGGTAAAGTCGATCACATCCCCATCTTCACCGCAGCCAAAGCAGTGGAACCGCTGGTCTACCTTCATGCTTGGGTTCTTATCATCGTGAAAGGGACAACAGGCCATGCCATTTCGTTTGACCTCGATCCCATAAAACGCTGCCGCATCTCTGGTGCTGACCGACTGCTTGACTGCTTCAAATACATTCTCTGCCATGTGCCTTTAACTGCTGGACTTTCTCACAGGGGGCTGGTATCCGGCAGCTTTCGCCCGTTCACTGGCAGCTTTGCGGCGTTCTGCGCTGTATGGCTCTCGGACTGATACACACCGCTTAGGAACGGTAAAGTTATGGGCGTCCTTTCGGGTGATCTGGTCGGGGTGCTTTTTTGCCAGCAGTTCCAGCTTCTCCATCAGACGGGGATCATGGGTATAGATCTCAGCCATTGGTTCTGCCTGGTTATAGAGGAGAATGGTTTCCCGTTCCACTAAAGAGAGCTTCATCGGCTGCCTCCTTTCCGCTGGTCAAATTCCAGCTTGAAGTTGGCGTATTGTCCATCGTCCTCCAAAACCACAGCGGCATCGTAGGTCTTTCCGGTTTTCTCCGAATATAGGCCCGTCACACGGACACGGCCATCGTTAAGCAGTGCAGACACCACAGCCTTGGTCGGCTGTTTTTTCTTGGCAGCCCACCATTTGTTATTTTTCCAGATTGCAAATTTGCAAGAATCATTCTGACAGAAGAAGCCTTTTTGCAGTTCTGCAACTTCACCGCCGCAGCGAGGGCATTTGCCCACCACCTCACGGGGCGGAGTGAACAGGTACTCAGTTCCCTTGATGACCTGATAAGTTCCCACCAAGTCTTTCAGCATGGTGCTGATCCCGTCCAAAAACTCCTCTGGGGCAAGCTGCCCGCGCTCGATCTCGCCCAGTCGGTACTCCCACTCGGCAGTCAGAAGCGGCGATTGCAGTTGTTCCGGCAGAACGGTGATCAGGGAAACTGCATCGTGGGAAGGGAGAAGCTGCACCGTTTTCCTGCTCTTTTTTCGTTCCAGAAAACCGGCAGATACCAGCTTTTCCAAAATACCGGCACGGGTGGCCGGTGTCCCCAGACCTTTTCGCTCGGCATCCTCCGGCATATCCTCTTTTCCGGCAGTCTCCATCGCGGACAACAGGGTGTCCTCTGATACGTTTTGTCAAGGGTGTTTAAGAAATTTTTTCGCTATCATTCAAAATAAGCCGCTTGATTTTGTCGCTCATGGTTTCTTTGCTCGTTTCGCTGAAATGGATTTTAACGCGGTAGGTGGTTTTCCCGATTTTCTTTATCATAACGGGCTGCGGGGCCTCCTTTACGGTCAGAGGGGAAGCGGCTGCGGTGGTGCTGTCGGTCTTGCGGGTTTCATTGTTCATAGGCTCTCCTTTCATAGAAAAAAGCCCTCATGCGGCTGCTGCACAAGGGCTGGTGTCAGTTATTCAAAATCTGAAAGTGCGAAAGTGCAAGGTGCAAAGGCTCTGCGTTTTGCACTTTCAGATTGCGGTTTCGGGCTGGTGCTTCTTCTTGATGAAGTTGTACCATTGACCGCCGACGCGCCTTGCGCCCAGAATATCGCTCATATTGCGCTTGGCGTTCTGTACCGTCCTCTCGGATATTCCGGCTTGGGCGGCGGCTTTTACTATTTCCTCGCTGGCAAGCTCCTTTCCGTCCACCAGTAGGTCAAGTATCAGCTTTTCCGCCTGTTCGGTCTTAGTGGCGGTGTTGCCGCCCGCGCCGGATAGCAGTTCATCAGCGGTTATATCATATTCGCCTATCCATGAAAAGCCCGTATCGGGGTCAAGGCAAAAGGCTACGGGCTTCCCCTCCGGCGCAAGGGAAGATTTGTCATGGATAATGACGCGCACATTCGGCTCACGCTTCACGCGCCCGATTAAAAGCACGCTCCGGGCGGCGGCTCTAAAGTCGATAGAGCCTAAGCCCCGGTATGCGCTCTGTCCTCCGGCTGCTTTGTTCAGGTGTCCGATAAGGATAACCGCGCACCCTGTACGCTCCGCAACTTCGGCAAGGCGGCGAAAAATGGGGCGTACCTCGTTAGCCTTGTTCATGTCGGCTTTCTCGCCCATGTACGCCTGTATGGGGTCAAGGATAATCAGACGCGCCCCGTTCTGGACGATTGCTTTCTCTATGCGCCCGTCGGATAGGGTAAGCTCCCGCTTGGCTTCATCAATCACAAGCACGCGGTCAAGGTCTGCGGCGGCTTCTATCAGTCGGGGCTTGACGGTATCGCCCAGCCCGTCCTCGGCGGTCTGGTAAATCACTTGAAAGGGCGGCATGGGCTTCATGCCCGGCAGCGTCCCCCCGGTGGTGCAGGCGGCGGCAAGGCGCAAGGCAAAGGTGGTCTTTCCCTCGCCGGGGTTGCCCTGTACTATTGTAACTTTCCCAAAGGGGATATAAGGCTCCCACAACCATTCTACGGCTTGGGTGTCCACCTCGCTCATGCGGATAATCTCGACGGTTTCCTCCGGCTGCGGCTCTTTCAGTCCATAGACGGCTTCCCGGAGATATTTCCCGTCTGTGATTTCTCCCCGGCGCGTCTGTACCTCGTTCCAGTCCTTGAAAAGAGGGATAAGGCGGTGGACGGTCAAGCCCTCCGGCATGAGCTTCACAAGGCGGCTGCAAGCGTCGTTTCCGGCTTGGTCGCTATCAAGGCAGAGGTACACGGTCTTGATGTTGGGGCGGTCAGAGAGGAAGCGTAAAAGGGCTTTCTCGCCCACGCCGCCCAACGCCAGATAGCTTTGCTTCTGCCAGTCCTTTTTGAACAGACAGAGGAAAGATAACAGGTCAATGGGTGCTTCAAAGACAAACAATCTTTCGCCCTCGCCGCGATAGCAGAAGTTAAAGGCTTTGTCGCTGCCTTTCACGTCAAGCCGGAAGCTCCCGGCTGTGCCGCGCTGGTGGGCGTATCGCGGTACGCCGCTTTCATCTCTGCCGACAAATACGGCGTTATGGTGGGCGGCTTCCTCGTAAATATTCCCGGTGGAAAAGAAAAAGCCCGTCACATCTTCATCAATGCGGCGGGCTGCTGTGAGGTAGTTCCTCGCTGTGCTGTTGTCGGGGCTGCGGGGCGGCAGTCGGAAGTCAGAGAGGGGCGCGGGGCTTGGTCTGTCCGGCGGCGGTGCTGCGCCTTTTTCTCCTGTGAGAAGTTCCACGGCTTCGGTAAAGCTCTTTCCGTAAAACTCCATGACAAAATCAATGGGTGCGCCGCCCTTGCTCTGGCTGTGGCGATACCATTTGTTTCCCCGGACAGTCAAGCTGTCGTGCCGCTTCCAGCGGTATTCGTTTCCGGCGCGGGTAAGCTGTTCGCCCTGTCCTTGCAGAAAAGAAACAAGGTCGGCGGCGTTTGCCCGGTCTATCTGTTCTTGGGTGTAATACATAGTTTTGATACCTCGCTTTCTGTGGTTGAATTGTTTATGGTTTTCAAGTATAATGAAACCGACAAATTTGTATTTGAGGAGACCTAATATTATGTGGAACAAATTATATAATGCAGCAGTTAATGTACAAAATAGTCGAACAATTTCCCCTTTTATAGAGGCAGGAGGAGTTGCGGCAGCTATTCTTACTAAGCAAGGAAATATTTATGTTGGTGTTTGTATTGATACTGCGTCAACACTTGGAATGTGCGCGGAAAGAAATGCTATTGCCAATATGATTACAAATGGCGAGAGCCAGATTGATAAAGTTGTAGCAGTAATGCCTGATGGTCGGGTTGGTTCTCCTTGCGGTGCTTGTCGCGAGTATATGATGCAGTTAGATAAGGATAGCGGAGATATTGAAATTCTTCTTGACCTTGAAACAAATAAAACAGTAAAACTTAAAGAGTTAATCCCAGATTGGTGGGGATACGATAAATTTGGCGAATAGTTCAACAAATTTTAAAATTTACCGGATAGTACATAGGACGGACAAGCCAGACAGTTTGACCGTCCTTTTCCTTTATCGCTCCTGTTTCTGCCGCTTGGCGCGGGTCTGCTCCGGCTGGTCTGCCCGCTGTGCAATCTCCACACACTTTCGGATATTCTGAAGCTCGGCAACCTCGGCGCGGGTTTCTTTGAGCTTCGTATAGTCGGCGGTGTTCTGCGCTTTGAGGGCGGCGCACTCCTTTTTCCATTCCGCGATAGGCAAGGATTTCACGCCTTGCGGCAAGTTGGCGTGAAGATAGCGGCTCGCCGCGTTCCATAGGGCAAGCTCGGTACGGTGGGCTTCCTCGTACTTATCGCGTTTGTTCGTCCAGCCATTTTTCAGCGTTTTCAACTCGTCGTGTACGGGCTTGTATTTCAGATAATTCTCCCCGTATTCAATCAGCTTTTGAAGCTCTTTCATGCGCTTCTCGGCGGCTTTCATGCCCTCACGGATAGCGTCGGATTTCTCACGGACAGAGGAAAGGGAAGCGTCCAGCTCCGCAAGGGTAGAAATACCGCGCCCCGCAAGGAAATTGACCGCCTGTGATACGGTTTTCAGTTCGTCGGCTGCGTGCTGCCTTTGCCAGCTCTGCGAATACTTCCGGCTCTTTTCCCTCTGGACGCTTAGATACTTCATCAGAAGATTTGCAAGGTCGGGAGACTGGGGCGGCTGCGGCTTTTCGGGGGCAGCTTCTTTCTCTGCAAGCAGTCCGGCAATCCATTCTTTGAGGTTGCCGATCTGCGCCCGGATTTCCTTAATCAGTCGGTTTGCCTTGCGGATATTCCGGTTAAGCTCGCCCTTTTCGGTGGCTATGCCTTTCTTCTCCATTTGACAAGCCGCCACGCCCATGTGGACGGTGGGGATTTCATCAATGCCGCGCTCGGCGTTGCTGCGGTGGTCGATACGCTCCGGGCTTCCGGCGCGTTCTAAAAACTCGTTGGAAATATCCGCCCACGCCTTGCGCCAGACAAGCGCGTTCTCTTGGCTGTTCCAACCTGTGAGGTCTACCTTGTGGGTCTTGTATCTGCCACTCGGTAAGCGTATGCGCTCCCCGTTCTCGTCAAGGTCATATTCCTTTTTGGATTTCGCCGCCCATGCGCCGCGCTCGTCAAGGGGTCGCATAGTAAGCATGATATGACAATGGGGGTTGCCGCTGTCGGTGTCGTGAATGGCAAAATCAACGCACATTCCTTTGGAAACAAATTGAGAGGAACAGTATTCCCGGACAAGCCGTATCTGTTCCTCTCTGGATAATTCTACGGGTAGGGCTGCGTCAATCTCCCTTGCAAGCTGCGCGTTCCCGGCTTTCTCGGAAAGCTCCACGCTGTTCCATAGGATAGCGCGGTCAGAGAAAGAGGGCGGGGCATGGGGCGGCAGCATGATTTCGGTATGAATGACGCCGCGTTTCCTTGTGTAGTCATGGGTCATTCCGTCCCACTCATTCGTGATTTTTTCGCCGCTTCGGTAGGCGGCTGCGCCTACGGCAGACTTGCCTTTTCCACGACTGACAATGCTGATGTTACAATGATAAATCGCTATGGGTATCACCTCCGTTAGAGCGATTTCAGACTTGTTGGAAGTGAATAGCTTGCGTAGCAAGGTGTTTGCTTCCGGCAAGTACACTAAGGGGTAGACAGCGTAAGCTGTCGCAGGGGAAGTGTAGCTTCCCCTGTCTGCGGCATAGCCGCCAATCGTAGCGCGGGGGAAAATCCCTGTGCGAAGATTAAGCCCTCGGCAGAGCGCACACGCCCGTAAGGGTGTATAAGTGCGCCCTTAGTTCCTAAGGGACTTTCAGCTTGTCGCTCCCTCGGCTCGTTTTTTCACATATTCCCGCGCTGGCTGGCTCGTCAAGGCAAGCCGGAGAAGCGCGGCTGCTTCCTCGTCGGTCATGTCCTTTGCTTCCGGCACAATGCTTTCAAAGACCGCGCCCCGGACGATAAGGCGGTGGCTGCGTGTCCTGCGTTCCTCTTTGGATAACTTCTGACGCAACATCTTTTCCCGGTTCTCAAACTGCCGGATTTTCTTCTTTCCGTCCTCAATCTCGGCGGTCAGTTTTTCAAGGGTTTTCTCTCTCGGTTTCGTCATGGGTGGTCGCTCCTTTCTGCCTGTCGGCATAGAAAAAGGACAGTCGATTTTCTCGGCTGCCCTTTTAGGTCAGTATTCAATTATGGGTGGCTACAATTATTTAGTTACTGCTTCTAAAGTTAATGCAGCTTTTGTCATGGTATACATTCACAAGCTGGTCGTAAATCCATTGCGCCGATACGCCTTTAGTCGTGACTTCCACAACCACATCTCCATAACGGACACCGAAAGTCATTCTAATTGCGCTTGTGTCGTTGCTCTCATTGATAGAATAGGCTCTGCGGTTGATTGCTTCCAATGTCAGCTCGTCCATATTAAAAATAGGGTGGTCTACAATCTCAAACAATTCTTCCGGTACGGAGTCTGCAAGCGGGAATGAATAAAGGCTTAAATCGTAGTTCTTAGTATCATCAACCGATGTTACTCTGTTTTCCATAGTCGCGTCATAGGAAGATACCCGCCAGCTTATTTCATCAAAGGAATCTTCGCCCTTCGTCCAAAATCCAGAGAGGTAGTTTACAGTTTCATCTTGGTAACGCCGGATTATATCGCTGGTAAAGCCGGACGGTGCTTCGGAAAGCATATAGCCGCCGAAAGGCTCGGAAAGCTGCGCTTCCTCTAAGGTCATAGTTTCATCAACAATGACATTTTGTGCTGCGCGTTTTGCTGCCATATCCTGTGTATTGCTACCCACATCTTTTAATTCGATTAGCTGCTCATAAATCCATTCCGGCGATACGCCCTTGGTTGTAACATCAACAACAATATCCCCATAGCGAACACCAAAAGTCATTCTGATTGCGTCTGTGTCGCTGCTTTCATTGATAGTGTAGGCTCTGCGGCTAACAGCTTCTAATGTCAGTTCATCGATATTAAAAATCGGGTGGTCTACAACCTCGAACAATTCTTCTGGTACGGAATCAGCAAGTGGGAACGGATAAAGGCTTAAATCGTAATTTTGGGTATCATCAACGGATGTTACTCTGTTTTCCATAGTGTCATCATAGGAAGATACCCGCCAGCTTATTTCATCAAAGGAACCCTCGCCTTTCGTCCAAAGTCCAGAAAGATAGTTTGCAGTTTCATCTTGATAACGCCGGATTGTTTCAACAGTAAAGCCGGACGGTGCTTCGGAAAGCATGTAGCCGCCGAAAGGCTCGGAAAGCTGTGCTTCCTCCAATGTCATAGTTTCATCAATGACACTGTTATCGGTCTGCTGTTTGTGCGGCTCCTCCTGTATAGGAGAAATAATCGGGTTACTGGGCTGTGGCGTACCAATATCGCCAATATCGGAAGGCTGCATGAGCTTCGGTACGGTAAATGCTGCGCCTAATGCCAAACAAAGACACGCGGCAAGGGAACCCCACTTCGTCCAGTTGTGTTTCTTGCTGGACTTCTTCTTGTAATGGATTGCTTCATCAATGTACTTGCTGTCAAGCTCACTCATGGCTTCGGAAAACTTCTTAGAGTTCATATAAATACCTCTCTTTCGATTAAATAGTCTTTCATTTTTTGACGGATACGGGTCAGCCGGACGGAGATGTTTTTCTCTGTAAGCCCTACAAACTCGGCTATATCTTTGCAGCTTTCAGAAAACCAATACCGCCGTATGAAGATAACTCGATTTTCAACGGTCAGCGTGTCCAAAAAGTTTTCAATGATACGGGCTAATTCTCTGGCTTCAATCTCCGTTTCAACTGTGTTGGGGTCTGCTATGCAGGCTTCGATTTCCTCCATAGCAATCGTGTAATGGCTGCTTCGTTTGGCTGCTTCCTTTCTGTAATAAATCTTCAATGAAATGTTCCGAACGATTTTACAGACATAGGTCAGCAGCGGGTCAGGCTTCGCCGGGGGAATTGCGTTCCATGTGCCTAAGTAAGCGTCATTCACACATTCCTCCGCGTCCTGTCTGTTGTTCACAATGTTATACGAGAGCTTTTGATAAACTTTGCCGTATTTTATATCCAGTTCCCGTATAGCTTCTTCTGAACGTTGGGAAAAAAGTTCTATGATTTTTTCATCTTCTATCAAATACGCCGCCTCCTTTCCGGCTTCACCCATATACTACGGTTTCAGCGGCAAATACTACATCAAATCCAAAATTTTTTCAAAAAAATTATAGCACATCTTTTTGAATAGGGTGTGTCAAGTTGCCGTATTGTTTCTTTGCCGCTTTGCTGGCGGCTCTGCGCCGTTCTTCGCTGTATGGAGCGGTCAGACGGAAAGAGAAACGCCCCTTTGCAATCTCAAACTCCATGCAACCCGTTTCGGGGTCTGCGTCGGTCTGGCGGCACTGGTCGGAGTGCTGTCCGGCATAGGCGGCAAGCCGCTTCTTTAAGTCGGTGTTGTGGGTGCGGATATAGATTAGTGGGTCTTTCTCGTCAAACCAAATATCGGTGGTCTTTTCCTGTTTTGTAAGTCCTGTTTTCATGCAAGCTCCTTTCTGCGCCCCTGTTACGCAATAGTGGCATTTTTCGGGTGTTTTTTCCGGCTCTTGACTTGGGGGAAACAGCGATTTTGACGATAAAAACCGCCCGGACGGGGAATGTATCGTCGAGGCGGCTGTTATCGCAAGATTTCTGTTTTTTCCGGCTCTTGACCGTCAAACATAGATTAACTCGTGCTTCACGATTTTCTCCGCCTGTGCCTTGCAAGCGTTCATCAGTCCCACCCACGCAAGCGGATCTTTTGCTTTTAATTTCTCGGCAACTCCCGCACTCTTAGCAAGCTGCGACATGATAAGGTCAATCCGGCTTCGGGCGGCTGCGTCAATCTCGGCGCAATGCTCATAGAGCGTTTCACTGGCGGTAAGGGCGGCGTAGAGGTCGGGGCGGTAGCTCTCAAGGTAGGCTTTCCGCAAGCGTCCGTAATGCCCGATATAAGGTGGTCTGGCAGCGTATGTGTTTCCATTGTCAATCAATCTTCTCATGCGATATGTTCTCCTTTCTCGTCTGCGGCAGAGGGAAGCTCTTGGGGCTTCTGCGCCTGTTCCTGTTCCCGCTGCTCTTTCCATTGTCTGCGTTTCTTCTCCATATAGCGGCGGTTATATTCCGCTTTTTTCGCTCTGCGTCGTTCCTGCTCCGCTAATGCGGCTTTTTCTTCCTCTGTCAGTTTGATTTCTTCATGGGGGATTTCCACTTTGCCGACAAAATTAAAGAAAATCTCAACCTCCTGTGTGCGGCTTGCCCCCTTGCCCTCGGCTTGATGAACAAGGATTTTTTCAACAAATTCATTTATCATGGCGGGGGTAAGCTCGGAAAAATCCGTGTACTTTTTTACAAGGTCAAGGAATTTTTCAGCGTTGACAGTTTCCCGGCTTATGCGGTCAAGTTCCTGTTGGTCTTGTGCTATGCTCTCGGTCAAACTCTCTAATTCCGCTTCAAAATCATGTAACATTTGCTCAAAGAGCTTATCAGAAAGTTTACCGTTTACATTGTCCTCATAAAGTTTGCGGATTAAGCGGCTCAATTCGTCAGTCCGCTTTTCGCTGCGCTGTTTCCGCTGCCGGATTGCCTTTGCCGCTTTCGCCTGTCGTTCGCTGGAAGCAGAGCAGACCTGTTCCATAAATGCCGTTTCATTATTCAGCGCATAGTCGCACACTTCTTTGATAGCTTCAAGCAGAAGTTCATTTACAACCGCTGTGCGGATAAGGTGCGTTGTACAGTATCTATCGTAGTGCTGGTTGCCTAAATCATAACGGGAACAGTTGTATTCGTCGCGTTCTGGACGCTTCTTTCCGTTGGGTCGCCCAGCCCAGTCGCGCGCAATTCCCGCCCCGCCCCTGTGGTTATACATTTTCGCTCCGCAATCCGCACAAAACATCAAGCCTGTTAAGGGATTTGCCGCGCCTATGGTGTCCGTCCGGCGTATGGTTTTCCGCAAGCTCTGAACACGCTCCCATGTTTCCCTGTCAATAATGGCTTCCTGCGTATTCTCAAAAATGACTAAATCCTCTTGCGGTGTCATTCTGGAGCGTTTGTCCTTATAGCTTTCTTTATAGGTGCGGAAGTTTACCGTATGCCCCATGTACTCTGGCTTGGATAGAATGTCGGCAACTGTGCCGCCGCGCCATGTGTACCGTTCAGCGGGGTTATAGTTTGATTGATGTTTTCCCACGCCGCGCTGTGCAAGGTAATAGGACGGTCTTTCAATC
The DNA here is from genome assembly GCF_014337195.1 of Qiania dongpingensis. NCBI lineage: Bacteria > Bacillati > Bacillota > Clostridia > Lachnospirales > Lachnospiraceae > Qiania > Qiania dongpingensis. The sequence continues at coordinate 2,335,565 of NZ_CP060634.1, read as the reverse complement.
TTTTCTAAAGCAAGGATACGAGCGATTTCATACGGGCCTTTGCTTTCTAACGCCATGTGGTAAATCCGGCGTACTACCTCGGCGGCTTCCTCGTCGATAATCCAGTGGTCTTTGTCGTTGGGGTCTTTCTTATAGCCATAAATACAATGGCTGTTTGTATGCTTGCCGGACATTCCCCTTGCGCGGAGAACGCTTGTTATTTTGCGGCTGCTGTCGCGCACATACCATTCGTTCATAATGTTCAAAAACGGGGCAAACTCGCTGCTTTCGCGCTTGTCGCTGTCAACTCCGTTTGCTATGGCGATAAATCGGACGCCGCGCTCTTTGAACATGACTTCTGTGTAAAATCCCACTTGCAAATAATCTCTACCGACACGACTTAAATCCTTTACCAGTACATAGCCGATTTCGCCGATTTCAATTCCCGCAATCATGCGTTTCCAGTTCGGACGCTCGAAGTTTGCCCCAGACCAGCCATCGTCGGTAAAGTGGACGCAATTCGTAAATCCATGCTCTCTTGCATAATCTTCAAGCAGCTTCTTTTGGTTGATTATGCTGTTGCTGTCGCCTGTGAGGTCATCGTCGCGGCTCAAACGCTCGTATAATGCGGTTATCTTTCCTGCGTCAGTTTTCCTTGCTTTCATTGAAAATTCTCCTTTCTACGGGCGATTTCTTATCCCCCTTTCATAGCATATAACTTCCGTAAAGTGCTGAGGTGGACAGCTTTTACCTTCTTTGACGATTGCCGCAGAAACCGAAAGGGTCTGTCCTTCGGTCAGCTCCGGCAGGGCTTTCTCTGCACCCTCTTTTTTCGGCTCTGCATCCTTCATTTTGGCACGGTAAGCGTCCTCCAGTGCTTTCCATCCGGGATGCTTCACCGTTTTTCCTTTGGCGGTAAACTCCCCATCGGCACACGCTGCAATCACAACAGTTTCCGAATAGATATGGGGCTGGGCTACGGCGCACAGCAGACGCAGGGCCACCAGCCCCAGCACCGCTTTTTCTCCCGCAGGAAGGGCAGAAAAGTCTGCATCCTTGAGATTTCTGGTAGGGATTACTGCGTGGTGGTCAGTTACTTTCTTATCGTTGATGACCGTATGCGGATCACAGGTAATGGCGATTTCTTTGCAAAACGGCATGGCGTTGGCAACCAGGTTCACCAGTACCGGCAGGCTGTCTGCCATATCACCGGTCAGATAGCGGCTGTCAGTACGGGGATAGGTGCAAAGCTTCTTTTCATACAGACTTTGCAGATAGTCCAGGGTCTGCTGGGCTGTAAATCCAAGCAGGCGGTTGGCATCTCTTTGCAGAGTAGTCAGGTCATAGAGGGCAGGCGGCTTTTCAGACTTTTCCTTGCACTCCACCTTTTTGATCGTGACAGCTGCACCCTGACAGGTTTCTTTCAGCTGCTCAGCAGCGGCCTTATCCGCCATGCGCTCCCCAGATACGGTAAGACCGGGCAGCTCCAGCGCCACGGTATAAAAAGGAACCGGCTTAAAGGTGTCGATTTCAGCTTCTCGCTGGACAATGAGTGCCAGCGTTGGAGACATCACGCGCCCGATGTTGAGGGTGCGGTGGTACAGCACGGAAAAAAGCCTTGTGGCATTGATCCCTACCAACCAGTCGGCCTTGGCACGGCAGAGAGCAGCATCCCGAAGTCCATCATAATCTACACCTGGGCGCAGGTTTGCAAAGCCCTCCCTTATGGCGGAATCCTCCATCGAAGAAATCCAGAGCCTTTTCATCGGCTTTTGGCAGCCTGCCAGCTCATAGACGCTGCGGAAGATCAGCTCGCCCTCGCGCCCGGCATCACAGGCATTTACTACCTCCGTCACATCCGGGGCGTTCATCAGCTTTTTGAGAATATCAAACTGCTTTTTCTTATCCTTTCCCACTACCATCTGCCAATGCTCCGGCAGAATAGGCAGGTCATCATATCGCCACTTGGCATACTTGGAGTCATAGCTGTCTGCATCCGCAAGACCGGCCAGGTGGCCCACGCACCAGCTGACACGCCAGCCGTTACCCTCCAGATACCCATCCTTACGAGCAGTTGCACCGATTACCGTAGCCAGACTTTGTGCAACCGATGGTTTTTCAGCAATCACTAAATTCATAATCTTCAGCCTCCCATTCTTCCCGCACAGGCGTGTGCAGTTTTTTCTCTATGCTGTTTTCCTCATCCAGTAGCAGGTTATAACCAAACCGGTAGTCATAGCGGTACAGTTTCCCCAGCAGGTCATTGATGATGATACGGCAAGCCAAAATGACACGGGTTTTATCCACCTGTATCAGCTGGTAGCGTTGATAATTGCTGTAATATTCTTCGTGACGGCGGGTATTGCAGGCGGCATCTTCAAGTAAACTATCTACTGCATCCTGACAACCATCTTCTTTTTCCCCTTCCATGCAGTTCAGAAGTTCCATCATCAAAGGAAAGCTCTGTTCATCCATAGGAGCTTCTGCTGCAAGAAAACCGATCAAAGCGGATAAGAGCAGACGAGCCGCCGTCTGTTCTTGTTCCGTCAGCACGGCCATTGTTTTCTCCGCATTTGGCAGGATCTTTTCTTCCACAAAATCTGCCGCATCGTCGGAACAAAGCTGACGGATAGAATCTATGGACAATGAAACTGTCACGGTATCTAAGGAGAAATCAAAGGGGTCATCTTGCTTTGGCTTTCTCCGAAGTTTGTTTAACATGGTAGAAAGAATGTCGCCGCCAAAATACACAGCAATTACCAGCAGGTCAAAAACAGCAATCAGCTTGATAAATATAATCAGAACACTCATTTTTTTCGTTTCCTTTCTTTGAGCCAGCGTTCCATCTCACGATGGCAGATACCTACGCAGGGACTTCCATAACTCCCGCAGCCATAGCAGGGGTGGCTGTGGGGTAAAGAAGGAGGACGGGAAGTTTCCTTCCCGCCCTCCGGCCTGCGTGTCATCATGCGTTCATAGGGACTGTCTGTGAAACGGGTCATTTCACACTGTCCTCATCATCTTCTTCTGTGCTGCCCCCATCAGCGTCCGGTTCGTCCGACTCCTCATCCTCGGTTTCCCATTCCTCGGAATCTTCCTCGCCATAATCATAATCGTCCAGACTGTCATTGCCCTTGGTCTTAGGCTTGTTCTTAACAAGCTTCAAATAGGCAAATACGCCACAGCCGCCCAGCAGAGCCAGCAAAAGGACTATCGCAGCCGGGTTCAGTCCGGCAGGCTTCTCTTTTTCCGGCTCCGGTGTTTCTGCCGGAGGTTCCGGTGCTTTGCCCGTACATTTACTCTTATCAGTTACACAGACCTGACAGCCCGTATTGACTGCCCCTGCTTCACATTTTGCCGTGCAGCTGCATACCGCAGGCGGCTCCTCTTTTGCTTTTCCATCTTCCATCAGTGCCATCAAATCCGCTTCATCCACCTGATTCAGAAAGTGAACAGCAGTCTTTTTATCCTCATTCGCCCTGTCAATCAGGATGTAAAAGTAATTTCCAGCTTTGGTCGTAACAGTAATAAGCTGCTTATTGCCTCCAAAATCATCCACCAGTGCCGCATTCCCCTCCGGTGTAAGTGCCGGTGCTGGTTCTGTTTCTTCCACAGTAACATTGCTGTCATTGGTAGAATCCTCTGCCGGTGCCGCCGGAGCCTGTTCTGACCCCTGTGCAAAAGCAGGGATCGTAAAGCCAAATGCCACAACCATTGTCAGGCAAAGGGCGGAAAGTGTTCGGAGCAATCGTTTATTCCTCATAGCTGTTTTCCTCCTGTTCGTTATTGTCATCAGCCAAACTGCCGGGAACTGTGCCACCGGACAGCATGGCGCTCAACTGGGTCGGGGTCATACGCAGGGCGCGCACCATCTGGACGATCTCCAGATTTTCTGCCTCGGTTTTCTGTGCTTCCAGCGCCTTGAGCTTTTCCTGATACTCTGCGATCTTCTCGCGGACCTTTGTAATCTCCTGGTCAATGCGCTCAATTTTGTTCTTTGCCATCGTCTATCACTCCTTCTTAAAAATCTCTGTTACCAGTTCATCAGGCCGTAGCCCTTAATGCTTTGATAATTCAGGTCATAACTTTTGATCTTGCAGGCATCGCCGGAATTTCCCTCCACGGTATAAACACGGCTGCCATCCGTACCGATCACGATACCTACATGGTCTGCTGTCCCATCCAAATCCCAGTCAAAGAAAATTGCATCTCCGGGAGCCAGATTGTTATAGCCTCTTGCACCCCATTGTCCATGGGACTGGAACCACGGAACGCCCTGCCACTCACAGCCTGCAAAGCGCGGTTCACTTTTTCCTGCCTGGTTATAGCACCAGGATACGAAGCAGGCGCACCATTCCACACGGGAGTCAAAGCCGTACCAGCTCCAGTAGGGATAACCGCCCACATTGCCCACCTGACGCTTGGCCAGTTCCACCAGCTGAGGATTGCCGGGGCGGGTACCGTTAATGAACTGCACACCGGACAGATCTTCCGAGCCGCTGGTATCAGGGGAGCCGCCGCCAAACAACAGCGGCTTATTGCCCATGGTCTGCCGGTAAACCTGATACATTTTCATCTGCTCCGGGGTCAGAAGCTCCGACACCACAGCGGAAATGGGCTTGCTGGCGAGTTTCACATTCAAAATGTAATACTCATAGGGAACTTCTTCTGAGGTGGTCTCACCGGTCTCCGGGTCGGTGGAGGTCTCCGTGCGGTAGCGAATCTCCACTTCCTCAGTAAGCGTCAGCTGATACTGTGCTGCAAACACACGCGCCAGCTCTGCCTGAGCGCTCTGCCGGGTGTAGCCTTGCAAGACGGCAGAGAGAAATGCTGCCAGCTCATGAGGGTCATGGCCGATCATACCAAGGTCATAGCGATACTCGTCATATCCTGGGTGGCTGCTTTCTATGTTGTCGATTTCCTCCTGCAACTGGGCTTCTCTGGCTGCATAATCTGCCTCCACCGCCAGCATTTCCGGGTCATCCGACGGATAGGTGGTACCGGAGAGAACGGAACCGATGCTCTGCGCCATCATGGAGCAGGAGGACATGGTATTCATCAGCAGACAAACGATGAGAAACAACGCCCCTGCGATCAGGAAACCTTTCTTGTGCCGCATAACGAATGCCCCTGCCTGCTGTGCCTTTTCCTTTACCGTCCTTGCGGCTTTTCCGGTTTTGGATGCAGCCTGGGCGGTATTTCCGGCAGTCTGACCGGCATGTTTGGCGGCGGCATACTGCTTTTTGATGGCCTGCTTTTGCTGCCAGCGGGAAAGTGGATTGCTGGCAAACTGGGGATTTTCCTGCAAAGATTTCTGGTACAGAACATTTACATTTGCCTTTTCCAGTTGGCGCTCTGCCTGTGCTGCTTTGCGGTACGGCTTCAGCTTGTGGCTGCGATAGCCCTCCCGCACCAGATAAGCGCCGGTCTCCACCGCTTCCTCGGACTTGTGGGCGCTTTCCACGCCCACATTGTCCTGTTCTGTTTCCCGGATCTCTTTGTGGAGCTTGCCCGCAACCAGATGGACGGGAGCTTCCTTGACCCCTTGAGAAAGTTTGGAGGGTGGCTTTTTCTTGTCCTCAAAGGTCAGCTTCGAGGTCTTTTTTCCGGTATCCGGGTCGATGACCGTCTGCCTGACCTTTTTCTTTGGGATATTGGCCTGCGCCTTATCTGCTCTGGCCGCAGCTTTCTCCGCTTTACGGATCGGCTTTTCCAGTGCAGGATCAGACCGTTCCTCATCAGTAAAGCGCAGGCGCGGCTCTTTATTCAAACCATTCTCCCAGCATGAGGGAGGACATCATGTAGTGCAGCTCTGCATAAATGGCCATTCCCACAGGATCGTTGAACATACAACCGGACAGGTAGGCGTAAAACTGTGCCACCACATCGGACAGGATTTTCGCTTCGGTTCCTTCCAGAACCAGACCACCCATACCTTCCTTGGCACGGATGGTGCTCCAGACCTCTGCCAGACGGAGCAGCCCCACCTGACCGGTCTCATTCAGTTCGGCTGCCTGGTCTGCCGCCGTGCGGCACTCACTTACCGCATCAGCCATGACCGTAAGCAGCTGGCTGCGTTGGGCATTTACCGCTCTGTCAAAAAACATCAGCGGGTTTTTATTCAAAATGTTGGGGTTCATCATCATTCATCCTCCTTTTTCAGTTCCTGGGGTTTGGTGGTCATAATGCGGTACAGCTCGGTATTCTTCGGGAAGTGGTCCACGAAAGGCAGAATTGTGGAGCCATAGAACAGCAGGCCCTCGCCCTCACCGGAGTGGGTCACATAGCTAAGCTGGTGTGTGGAAATGCCCAGCTGCTTGGCAAGTATCTGACGGTCTCCGCCTGCCTGGTTGAGCATATACACGAAGTCGGAGTTTTCAAAGATGTTCTCTACCTCGCGGCTGCTCAAAAGGTCTTTGACATTCTGGGTAATACCTGTCGGAATACCGCCCCATTTACGGAATCGCTTCCAGATTTCCACCGTATAGGCAGCGGTCTGTTCCTCCTTCAAAAGCAGGTGCATCTCGTCGATATAGTAACGGGTGGACTTGTGGGCGGCACGGTTAATGGTAACACGGTTCCACACCTGATCCTGTACCACCAGCATACCGATTTTCTTAAGCTGCTTGCCCAGTTCCTTGATGTCATAGCAGACAATGCGGTTGTTGATGTCCACATTGCTCTGGTGGTTGAACACATTGAGGGAGCCGGTTACATAGATTTCAAGGGCCGTAGCGATATACTGGGCTTCCTTTTCCTCCTGTTCCCGAAGCAGGTTATACAGATCCTCCAGTATGGGCATATTCTCCGGGCGCGGGTCATTGAGGTAAGTCTGATAGACCAGACGCACACAGCGGTCGATGATGGTTTTCTGCACCGGCTGCAAGCCCTCCTTACCGCCCACGATCAGCTCACACAAGCTGAGAATAAAGTCAGACTTGAGGGACAGCGGGCTTTCATCATCCGAGTAGTCCAGGTTCAGGTCCATCGGATTGATGTAGTTGGTGGAGGTAGGCGAGATCTTGATGACCTGCCCATGCAGACGCTCCACCAGAGGTGCATACTCCGCTTCCGGGTCACAGATGATAACATCATCACTGGTAAGCAAAAAGCAGTTTGCGATTTCTCGTTTTGCGCTGAAGGACTTACCGGAACCCGGCGTACCCAAAATCAAGCCGTTGGGGTTTTTCAGCATCTTTCGATCCACCATGATGAGATTGTTGGACAGGGCGTTGATGCCGTAGTACAGAGCTTCTTTGCCGTTCTGGAATAATTCCTGTGTGGTGAACGGTACAAAGATGGCCGTAGAACTGGTGGTCAGTCCTCGCTGGATCTCGATCTGATTGAGTCCCAGGGGCAGACAGCTCATCAGCCCTTCTTCTTGCTGGAAGTCCAGCCTGGTCAGCTGACAGTTATACTTCTGGGCAATGGAGCCTGCCTGGAAAATGTTGTTGCCAAGCTGACGGGGATTGTCCGCTGTGTTCAGCACCAGAAAGGTCAAAAGGAACATTCTCTCGTTGCGGCTCTGCAAATCCTGCAAGAGTTTTTTCGCTTCACTGCCGTATGTGGCAAGGTCAGAGGGAATGATGTCCATGTCATATCCGGCGCGGACTGCTTTTTTCTGTTCCTCAATCTTACTGCGGTCAAGGTCGGTAATCTTGCGCTTTACCGTTTTGATGGCTTTCACCTGATCCACCGACTGAATGTGCATACTCACAATGAGCGAGCTTTCCATATCCAGAAAATCAGCCAGCAGACGGTCATTCAGCTCTGGGGCTAAAATCTGCAAAAAAGAAACAGTCCCGTATTTCTTGCCCATACGGAACTGCTTGCCGGTGCGGAACTCAAAGGAGCTTGGTGCAATAAAATCCTTTGTGGACAGACCGGAAGGAGCCAGCCAGTCCCATTCAAACTGAAACGGGAGCTGTTCATCCATGTGGAATACCGCATGAAGCTGAGAAAGCCTTTCTTTACCGTCCAGCGTTCTGGCAGCTACACCAAGACGCTTGAAGTTATTAAGTATATCGGTCTCAATACGCTCCAGACGGGGCTTGGCGGCTTTGATGCTGTCTGCGTCGATACCAAAGGTCAGGTATTTGGTCTTGATGAGACCGTTGTTGCCTCTGGCCAGCTGATTTTGCAGCATTGTGGTGTATTCCTCGCGGATACTGTCAAAGGCATCCCTCTGGGGTGGGATGGAAATGGAGTTAGCAAAGGTCTCCTCCGATGCCGCAAGGTTCAAAAAAGACAGCTGGAAATGAATTGAGCTGTCAAAATAATTGAGGAAATCACACCAACCCTCAAAGATTGTCGTCTTATCTTCGTTTTGGGAGAGCTGATAGTTGATGTCCTGAAACTGGATGGTCTTTGTGTAGTGGCTGTCCGATATGCGGCAGATCCCGTCCGGCCACATCCGTTCATAAGGGATACTGTCCTGCGCAGATTTTCCTTTTTTGTCCGTGCGGTTGGCGCGGGCAATAGCCGCTTCGATCTGCTTCTTATCGGAGCGGGACAGCTTTTTCTTTGTCTTTACCGGCTGCACAGTTTTTTCCTCGTTTTTCCCGAACATCCGATGCAGCCATTTTTTTATTGCGGTGAACAATGTCATACACCTCCTTATCGAGCATTTCCTGCCGCTTTAATACGGCATAAAAGTTGTTGGTCTGGTAGGGACGCTGCTTGGGACGGATCACAGCTACTTTGAGAATGTTGCCCACGATCTTTTCCAGGGGCTGTCCATGCTTTTCGTACATAGCCAGCATAAAGAAGGGCAGCATAACCAGCATCATACACATAGCCGCTACACTGTTTCCGGTAGGTTTTCTGAGCAAAAAGAAAAGCGGTACGCCAATAAGCGCTCCGCCCGTGAAGCAGATAAGCTGCCGCTTGGTCAGATTGAACATGACCTTTGTTTTGACTTTTGTTAAGTCCTTGGGTACGGGTACATAAGCCAATGTAGAAACCTCCTTCCGTTTTAGTGCGCCTGAAAGACTGATTTGGCGAGACTGCCGGTTTTGAACAGCGTAAAACATAGCAGTACGGTGTAGCCCACGCAGCTCCAGATTGCCATGATGATGTCATCTTCCAGAGCGATGTTCTGCACCAGCACAGCATAAATTGCCACGCAGACGATAATGAGAAACGCCTGAAAGCCCAGCGCCAGCAGGGATCGGAGGTAATTCTGTCCCATACCGCCCCATTCTTTACCCATCATTGCAGCCATTGGAACGGGAGCCACCGAAGTCACAAGGTAGATTTCGATCATACGGCCATAAATAACGATAAAGATACAGATATATAACGCCCACATAGTAATGCCAATAAAGAGGGATTGGAACCACAGTCCGAACAGCGGTCCCAGATCCATTTCCATCAGCCTCGGTTCCAGATCGGTCATAACTGAGGAAATGTCAATGGACGCATCCGAATTGATAATCCCTGCCGCCTGCGCCACTACGCTCTGCGCCATATCAAAGACGCCCATCACGATATTCCATGTGTTTGTGACAATGAGGATGGCGGCAGCTGATTTGAACACCCACTTGAAAATCATCCAGGTATCCACATCATGCAGGTTGTTCTTGTCTGCAATCATCTGGATCAGGTCTACGGTCATCACGATAGCCAGGATCACACCTGCAATCGGCACCATGATGGAGTTGGACAGATTCTCAATCATTCTGAAAATACTGCCATTCCATCCCTGTGGGGTCTGGCCTACCTGTACGGATATATCCGCGACCTGCTGATTTACACTGTCAAACATCCCCGAAAGGTTGCTCATAATGCCGCCCACCAGCATTTCTTTCAGCCAATTTGTCAGGGCTTCAAGTAAGAAATCCATACGGTGTCAACCTCCTTTCCGCCGCCCCCGCAAAGCTGCGGGAGCGGCAAGGATTTCATACGGAGACGCTTAGACAGAGAAAAGCCCGGAGAGCAGAGGTACAAGGACCATGCCGACTACGGCTACACCAGCACCGGCCATGAGCTGCTTCATGCCCTGGCTCTTTGCTTGTGTGTGATAAAGAAGCAATAGAAGTGTAAAAAATTTTGCCGTTCCTATCCGGCACTTGGCCATTGTGTCGGATAGGTCGGGCGGTTATTCGGGCAAGTCAATCTTGCCGACAAAGCTGTAATAAATCTCAATGTCCTGCCTGCGGGTGCCGTTCTCGTCGTAGCTGCACTCATGCACCACGATTTTCTCAATCATTTCCCGCAAGAGGGTGGGGGTCAGTTCTTCAAAGGCAAGGTGCTTGCGGACAATGCCCATGAATTTCTCGGCGTTGACGGTGGCTGCCTGCGACTTGTCCAGTTCAGCTTGCAGGGCTGCGGCTCTCTTTTTCAGTTCCGCTTGCTCGGCTTCATAATCAGCCGACAGTTCCATGAAACGCTCGTCGCTGATTTTGCCGTTTACATTGTCCTCATACAGCCGCTTAATCATGCGGCTGATTTCAGAAATGCGTTCCTGCGCCTGTTCAAGCTGCTTGGTGGCTGCGGCGGTCTTTCGCTTGCCGCCAATCTCGTTCTGCTGGACAAGCAGCTTCACAAACCGGCTCTCATGCTTGGCTGCGTATTCGGTCACTTGCCGGAGATTTGCCAGGACACCAGCGGTCAACAGGTCGGTGCGGATAAAGTGCGCCGTACAGTTGCGGGTGCGCTTCTTGTAGCTGCCGCAGATGTAGCAGTCCTGCTTGCGGTCTTTGTTCTGATACCGCTGCTGATACAGCACATGGCCGCAGTCGGCGCAAAACAAAATCCCAGAGAACAGTCCTACTTCATCGTAACGGTTGGGGCGTTTGCGCTGCTTGCGGAGTTCCTGCACCCGTTCCCATGTTTCCTTGTCGATGATCGGCTCATGGTGGTTCTCAAAAATGGCCTGCTTCTCAATGGGGTTCTCTACGCTGTGTTTGGTCTTGTAAGAGGGCTTTTCCGTCTTGAAATTCACCAGACAGCCGGTGTATTCCCGGTTTTCAAGGATATGCACCACGGTGTTGGTCGCCCATTTGCATTCATAGCCGGGGTGATAACGGCGGGTGCTGCCTGTCCGCTGATATTCCAGCGTCCCCGGCGTGGGGATTTGCTGCTCGGTCAGCATACGGGCAATCTTGGTCGGGCCGTTCCCGGCAAGGCAAAGCTGGTAAATCTGCTGTACCACCGGGGCGGCTTCCTCGTCTATGATGAAGTTTTCGTCCTCGTCCATCACATAGCCATAGACCGGCTTGCTGGTAACGGGCTTGCCGCTCATACCTTTTGATTTTTTAACTGCCTTGATTTTCTTGCTCGTATCTCTCACCAGCCATTCGTTAAATAAGTTTCGCAGCGGAGTAAAATCGTTGTCCATACCCTCGCTGGCACTGTCCACATTATCGTTGACAGCGATAAAGCGGACACCCTTTTGAGGGAACAGCATTTCCGTATAAAACCCCACTTGCAGGTAATTTCGCCCCAGCCTCGACATATCCTTGACGATCACTGTGCCTACTTTCCCGGCTTCAATGTCTGCAAGCATGGCTTGAAAACCGGGTCTTTGGAAGTTTGCCCCAGAATAACCGTCATCGGTGTACCAGCGCAGATTGGTAAATCCATTCTGTTTTGCGTAGGCTTCGAGTATCCTTTTCTGGTTCGATATGGAATTGCTCTCTCCTTGCAGGTCATCGTCTTTGGATAATCTCGGATAAAGGGCAGTAATCAGGTTTTGGGTGGCTTGTCTTAACATAAAATCCTCCGTTTCCGACAGCCAGCCCCACTATTCCGTATTTTTATCATACCACATGGGGCGGCTGTCTGTATAGCGGCAAAAGCGTCAAAACTGCTTCTTTATGTCCTGTCATATTGCCGGTTTTTGTGTAGCAGCTTCGGCCTGCAATACCTTTGCCATTTTGTCGGCGGCGGTTTCGGTACTGCCCTGCTTGAAAAAGCCGGACACCACAAGGACAGAGTTGCCCATGCGGATTTCTGTCACGCAGTCGGGGCGGCGGGGATTGGTTCGGGTGATCTGCTTGTTATCTGCCATAGGCTACTCCTTTCACTCATTCATCAGATTTTTCAGCCGTTCCAGCTTGGCTTGTGCGGTTTCCCTTCGGAAATTGCTGCCCGTAAAACGGACGGGGGCGCACATTTCCAGCAGCCGGTCATAGATACGGGTATGGGCGGTGTCCGGCGGGTTCTGGATTTGCTGCAAGGTCAGGTTGGTGGTGACGATCAGCGGCCTGCGGCTGCGGTATCGGCTGTCAATGACGCTGTAAACCTGTTCCAGCCCGTATTCTGTTCCACGCTCCATGCCGAAATCGTCCAAAATCAGCAGCGGATAACGGCAGAGCCGGGAGATGTACTCGTTCCTACCCTCAAAGCTGGCGGCAAGGTCATTAAGGATTGCGGCAAAGTTCGTCATGCGGACGGGGATTTCTTTCTCCATCAGGGCGTTTGCGATACAGCCCGCAAGGTAGCTTTTGCCAGTTCCCACGCCGCCCCAGAACAGATAGCCGATGTTTTCGGCCTGCATGGTGTCCCAATGCTCCGCATAGAACCGGGCAACGGCGGTCTGGGGGTTCCTGGCATTGTCGTTTTCAAAAGTCCAGTCCCGCATGGCGGTATCGGAAAATCCCCGGCGTTTCAAGTCCTCAACGGTGTCAAGGTGTCTGCGCTGCTGTTCGGCGGCTTCACGCTCCATCCGCTGCGCTCTCTGGCAGTCGCACTCTGCCGGGTGGCGGTCAAGTCCGAAAAGCGTCTTGCCCTCCGGGAAGTAGGCTTCTTTGGGCTTGCGGCATTTTCCGCAGTACAGCAAACCGTCCTCGCCTGTGTAGTCGCCGCTGTCCGGCTCGGTATCCGGCAGCAGATTGATAGTCTCGATTTTGCTCATAAACTTTCGCCCTCCTTGCAGGTGTAGTCCGGGACGCCCTGTTTCGGGGCGTCCTTTTTATCGTTCTCCGCCCAGATCCGCAGGGCGGCGGCATAGTTCTGGTAGGTTCTCCCGTTGGCGGCAAGGTAGCGGCTCATTTCCTCGATGAACCGTTCCAGCCTATCCGGGTATTCTGCCTGTAACTGGTCATACTCGGCTTCGGTCAGAAAAACATTCTCATATCTGCCAAACGGCTTGTGCGGCTCTCTACTCACTCCCATTGTTTGGCTTTCTATCAGGTTGTTTATAGTAAGGTTGTTAGGGGTCGGTTTTCCGACCGTCATAAGGTCGCTTTTTCGACCATCAGTAGGTCGGTTTTCCGCACTTATGAGGGTCGCTTTTCCGACTGTCATAGGGTCGGAAATCCGAACTAATGGCGGCAGCTTCACATACAGGCGGTTGGCTGCGGAAAATCCCGCCCGTTTCCGTTCCAGAAGTCCGGCTGCGTCCAGTTCGTTCAAGGCGGCTTTGATGGCGGTCTGCCCCTTATCCAGCATTTCGGCAATCTCTGCTACGGGATAGACAATGAATGTCCTGCCCTGATCGTCCTGCCAGCCGTTCCGCTGTGACAGGGTGGTGCGGTCTAACAGCAGCGCATAGAGCAGCTTGGCGGTCTGGGAAATGTCCATTTTCAACAGGAACCGGGGATATGGCAGGTAGGGCGGCAAGCCTGTGTCCAGCCCCACATAAATGGTTTCCTGCGTGTTGTCCGGCTTCATGGCTTCGCCCGCTTGGAGAGAAACGGCGGGCAGTCGATGATGATAGCCCGGAAACTCTGCTTGCAGGTGCGGCGGCACCTGCGGCAAAGGGGATTGTAGGTGATACGGTTGCGCTCATTGAGGAAGAACGCCCATTCTTCCTTGCGCTTCTTGCTCATTCTCGGCATGGCGGCTCCTTTCTGCCGCTTCTATCGGGGTAACGGGATAGGCGGCGTTTGGTGTATGATTTTGGTGTCATTTTCGGGGATTTTTCCCTCTGTACGCCCCTTGAAAAAGGCGGGTGGTATTGCGGATAGGGGTAGATATGGTGGACGCTTTTGTGCGGTTTCGGTATCATTTTGGGGTGGAGTTCGGCGGTCAACTTCCCATAGCAAAGGGGTGTCCAAAATGGAACCCCCTTTCCGGGCAGGGGTGGAACAAAACGGAACACCCTTACCGCTCCCAATCCCGGCGCGCCTCTTTTGTCCGTTCCTGCCGGAGCATGGTGGCAAGGTTGGATTTGACCTTTTGCAGCTCGGCGGCTCTGGCTTTCTGCTCCCGGTACTCGGTGTAAAGCCCGTTTTTCTCGGAAATCAGGGCTTCATTTTCCGCTTGCAGTCTGGAAGTGGCGGGTAATTTCTTCAAGCCCCGTTCCCGAAAATACCGCACCGCCGCTTCATACAGCGTCAGGTCTGCATGAAACGCTTCCCGGTATCGTTCCGGCTTCCTGGCGGTTTTCAGCCCGTCGTGGGCGGGCTTGGTGCTGCGGTAAACGCTGATCTGGTGCATGAGTTCCTTGTTGGCGGTGATTCTGGATTCCAGTTCTTTCAGCTTTTCCCCAGCGGTGTGCTGCCCGGAAATGGCGGCTTCCAAAGCTGCGTCCACTTCTTCGGGGTTGGTAAAACCATGCTCAGAAAGGAAATTCATGGTCTTTGCCATCTGTTTGAGATTAAAGGTTTTTGCCCAGCGCTCATAACCGATACCTTTTCCCTCGGCTCGCTTGGCGGCTATATCTACAAGCCGCTGCAGGCTGTCAGGGTTCGGGGTGATTTGGGCGGGTTTTGTCCGCTGTATGCCCTTAGTAAGCTGCGGCTGGTGTTCCTGCCTGTCCTGCGTCTTTGCGGCTGTTCTATGGGCGTTCTGCTGGAAAACAGTAAGGACAGCGGCCTTGTCAAAGTCCGTCCCCAGCTTCCGGGCGGTGATGGGCTTTGTCCTGTCCGGCGTGAGATAGGACAGCCGCCCCCGGCTCTCCTTGACGGTCACACCCTCCCGCAACAGGAGAGCGGAAAACTCGTCAAAGCTGGCGGCGGTGGTAAGGGCTTGGCGTATGGTCTGCCGCAGATGGTCTTTGTCGGTTTCAAACTTGGTCTGCCGGGGTGTAATGCCCTCGGCAAGCAGGGCGGCGTTCTCCTTGTCCAGCTTGGCTTGCCCCTTGCGCTTCGCCCAGTATTCACGCTCGGTCACTTTGTTTTTGCTGCCATTCAAGAGGTCGATCTGGTAAAGCCCCTCCCGGTGGCACATCTCCATGACTTCGCTGCGGAAATACCGCATGGCGGCTGCGGTACAGCGGTGCTTGTCCCCGGTTCTGGTGTCGCTTGCCCTGTCCATGTAGGGCTTGCGCTCCACCTCGGCGATCCGCAGACTGTTGATGACAATATGCACATGGATATTGCCGCTGTGGTTGTGTCCGTCCGGGTGGGTGCAGACAAGGGCTTGGTGTCCGGGAAAATGCTCTTTGCAGTAGGCCAGCCCCAACGCCTGCGCCCGGTCAACGGTTAAGCCGTTGTCGGCTGCGTCCCGTGGGTCAAAGCTGATGATATAGTGGTGGCTCTTGATGTCCTCCCGTTTGCTGTTCTTGCCGTATCGCAGATTTGCCCGTATGCAGGACAGGGCAAAATCCTCACCCCCACAATTCAGCGTGTCCAGCCGGTAGTCCTGCCGGGGAATGAGCCGCCCGGCTTCGTCAAGGGTGGGCTTCATGGTAAACTCGTCATGCTCAAAGGTCAGATAGGCTTCGGCGGCTCCATAGTCGGCATTTTTAGAGCTGATATGCTTGATCGTTGCCATAGGCTTCACCTATCACTTTCAGCACCTCGAATTTGAGGGCGGCAAGGTCGGAAACGGCGGCTCTCACCTCGCTGGACAGGGCGTTGTACGGTGCGCCGTATTCGTTCAGATACCGGGCAATCTGGTTTAGGTTGCTGCCGATTTTCCCGTACTGCGCCACAAGGGAAGATACGGCGGTGAGCATTTCCTCGCTGTGGGCAGTCACCCGGATAACAGGGGAAATCCGGCTGTAAAAGATGGCTTGCCGGATATACTCGGACTGGCTCATGGAGAGGATGGCGCATTTGTCCTCAAAGGCTCTGCGCTCGTCCTCGGTAAGCCGGGTCTTGACAACACATTTCCGCTTGGGGGTGTTGTAGGTTCTGTGTGGCATGGTGGCTCAACTCCTTTCAAACTGCAACGGACAATTTTTATCTAAAACACAAGTATCGGGGCAAATTTTTTCAGCGGCGCAAGCCGCAAAAGGCGGGTTTGGGGTGGCAACCCCAACAAGTATCTGACCGGGGGACAAATGAGCGAAAAGCGAAATTTGGTACACTGGTCGATACTTGCTCTCCGTGACTGCAAACTTTCTCTCACTTCCGTCCGCCACTTTTTTGGAAAACTGCAACCACAAAAGTTTGTTTCTCTTTTTCTGCTACTACTAATCCTGTAAAGGGCATTCCTGCCCGCTTTCGCTAAAATGACACCGGACGCAGTGGTTTCTACCCGGTGTTGGAGAAATCCTTTCTCTTTGCCCTCTACTACGGGTAAATGCTCCAAATGCCAAACACCAGGGCAGAAAAATTCCCTCCTCGCTTACTACTACAACCGGCAGGGGGCAAAATGGCCGGGAGCGGAGCCGGACAACAAAAAAAGCAGTAAATCTTTTTCAAGACTTACTGCTTTCGCTGGCCGCGTCGGTGGCGGCTGGTATTCAGTTTTTATGACTTGTCCGGTGGTTCGTCAAGCCGGAACTTGAATTGACAGTCAATTAACCGCTGCTTTACATAGTCCTCCACCTCGGCGTTGACCTGCCCGTTCACTTTTGAGAAATAGCGGATATATCCGGCGTAGTGGAGCAGGACAGCGTTCACGGCTTCTGGGTCGCCCTCACGGGCTTTGAGGATTGTTTCATAGGGGAGAAGTCTACTCATACCGGCTCACCCCCATTTCTTCGCGTAGCCGCTGCAAGGCAAGCTGGATATGCCGCCCCGCTGTGCTGCGTGACCGGCCAATACACGCGCCGATCACGCGCTGCGGCTGGCGCAGAAAGTAATAGCGCAGGATTTCTTCCCGCGTCTGCTCCGGCAAAACAGAGATCGCGTCGGCAAGGGCGGCGTTGCAGAGCAGGACGGTCTGACCGCAGACGGTAAATGGGTATTCCTCGTCCGGCTCCGACGCGGCAAACTGGACAAACTTCTCGTTCATCAGATAGTCAAGGGAAACTTGCCGTTCCCATTGCCGTTTAAGCTTCAAAATCTTGTCCAAGGCGGCACAGCGGATAACAGTCTTGCAAAAGGCGTTGTACCTGCGCTGGATATATTCTTGATAGGCTATCTGGTCGGTCATGGAAATTCCCCTTTCTGAATAATAGTGCGGGGCGGTGGCACTTCTTGCTGTCGCCCCTTGATTGCCTACCAGCAAAGGCGGGCGGGGCTGTCAACGGCTGCGCATATGCGCCGTTCATCTTGACCGTTGACTGGCTCGGCTGGGTTTGCTATTTACCCGACAAACTTGAATTTATTTTAAGCTATCACGTTTTACCTTCTTAAGCCTTACTATCATTACCATAGGAATTTCTTTGTTGGTTTTAAAACATTCTTCATAAAATCCATCAATGACAAATCCAGCTCTAAAACAAAGGTTAAAAATATCTTGTATGGAACGATGATAATAAATCTGCTCTTTCGGTTGCCCTTCAATCGCTATATCATAGTAACTGTGCGGTGTCATATATTTTTCAGTCAACGTGACAAAACAAGGGTGTTGCGTTGCAAAGACAAAAATTCCGCTTTCCTGCAACAGTTCATAAACAGCCATAAGAAGTGGTTCAATATCCGTAATATCCATAATTGCCATATTAGAAACTGCTTTCGTAAAGGCTCGATTTCTTTTTAATTCTAATATACTTTTTCTATCGGTCGCATCCGCCACACAAAATTCAATTTGTTTTGCATATTGTGATTGCCGTCTTTTAGCCAATTCTATCATTTTTTTGCTGTAATCAAAAGCGACAACCGAAGCGCCTCTTTGTGCAAGATACGAAGAATAATTTCCATTGCCACACGCAATATCCAAAATGTAATCCGCAGGATTAGGAGATAGAAGTTCCGTTACTTTGGGACGCACTACCTCTCTGT
Source organism: Qiania dongpingensis (assembly GCF_014337195.1). Classification (NCBI taxonomy): domain Bacteria; kingdom Bacillati; phylum Bacillota; class Clostridia; order Lachnospirales; family Lachnospiraceae; genus Qiania; species Qiania dongpingensis. Next base: position 2,317,581 of record NZ_CP060634.1, on the reverse strand, counting down.
GAAATTCATTAGATTCGTCACCCATTGCATTATCCCAAAATTGTGCGTTCTCCTCCCAGATTTTTTTACTTTCCTCTGTTCCCATGTTCTCTCCCACTCCCCAAATTTGCTTTTTTGCTTCCATTAAATCTTCCTTACTATATTCCATTGTTACCCTCCATAACTTCTGATTGTTGCCGTCTTGACGATTATGTATCTTTACATTACCTTCTGAAACATATGGCGCACCTTGTCCAGGCGGCTGTTTGGACGGCGGGGCTGGATGACCGGCTGACCGACAGCGGCCTGATATCCTTTCAGCTCTGTAAGGCATACGCTCCGCCCGTTGGTGTAAAAGGCCAGATCAGTACGGTATGCCTGTATACAGCGGGCGGGAATCTCGCCAGTAAAGACAACTTCATCCTTTTTTACCTGGGCCGTTTCGATGGTGGCACAGTATTTCGGTGCATCATGATAAGCCCTGGAAAGGTATTCCTGGGGCGCATAGAGGATGAAGGAGAGATAAGGTTCCAGCAGCTGCGTCCCCGATTCCTTCAATGCCTGTTCCAATACAATCGGGGCCAATGAGCGGAAGTCCGCCGGCGTGCTGACCGGACTGTAATAAAGCCCGTATTCAAAGCAAATCTTACAGTCCGTTACGTTCCAGCCGAACAAGCCCTGCTCCAGCCCGTAACGGATACCATCCCTGACAGCGTTTTGAAAACTCTGGTTCAAGTATCCCAGCGAAACCCGGCTCTCGTATTGTACACCGGAGCCAAGCGAGAGTGGTGTAACAGACAGTCCTATGGATGCCCAAAACGGGTTGGGCGGCACCTCGATATGGATGGTGTGGCTGGCTGCTTTGAGCGGCCGCTCCATATAAATGACGGAGGGTTCCTTTACCACTGTTTCAAGCTTGTATTTTTCCGACAGCAAAGCGGAAACAACCTCCAACTGCACCCGGCCCAAAAAAGAAAGAATGATCTCATGGGTGATGGAATCCACTTCGCAACGCAAAAGCGGGTCAGTATCCGCAAGTTGCGTAAGAGCGTCCAGCAGCCGTTCTCTTTGCGCTGCCGTTTTCGGCGCAATCGTCGTCCGCAGCATGGGGAGGGGGTCCTCGCGCCACCTTTTACGAGGGAGCCGGGTTTGGTCCCCTAATACATCGTTTAACCTCACGCTGTCGCTGGGAAGGATAACAATTTCACCCTGATAAGCGGTGTCTGTCCGAACAATTTCCCCTTTGGATGGAATACGCATCTCTGTGATTTTCAGCTTTTCTCTCCCGGCCAGGGCCACCGTATCCCGCAGGCGCAGCGTTCCGCTGTATAACCGTAGATAGACACGCCGCTGGCCGCAATCGGTGTACTCAACCTTGAAAACGCTGCCGCATAGGGCGGCGCCCCCCTGTTCCCCAATCGGTTGGAACAGCCCTGTCACCGCATCCATCAACGGTTGAATGCCAAGGCCATTTTTGGCGCTGCCATGATAGACTGGGAACAGGGAGGCGTCTTGAACCCGCTGCTGTTCCTCCCGCGCAAGTTTTTCCCGGCTGATTGGTTCTCCTGCGATATACTTTTCCAATAATTCATCGTTATTTTCGATGACCGCATCCCATGCTTCTATGTCGGTATTTTCCTCCAGGACTATTTCCGGGGACAGCGACACCGTCTGCTTGATGATAATATCGGCGGAGAGCTTATCCCGAACAGACTGAACCACGCTCTGCAAATCAACGCCAGCCTGGTCGATCTTGTTGATAAAGATAACGGTGGGAATGTTCATTTTCCGCAGGGCATGGAACAGAATACGGGTCTGGGCCTGCACGCCATCTTTAGCGGAGATCACCAAGATGGCCCCATCTAAAACAGCCAAAGAGCGGTACACCTCCGCCAAAAAATCCATGTGGCCGGGCGTATCCACAATGTTAACTTTACATCTGTGCCACTGGAAGGAAGTGACTGCCGCTTGAATGGTAATCCCACGCTGCCGCTCCAAAAACATGGTGTCCGTCCTCGTTGTCCCTTTTTCGACGCTCCCCGGTTCTGAAATGGCTCCGCTGGCATATAGCAGGCTCTCCGTCAAGGTCGTCTTTCCAGCGTCTACATGGGCAAGAATTCCAATATTGATTATTTTCATGTGATTGTCCTCCCTTTACAGCCCCAAAGGGCATAAAAATCCCCAGCAGTAAAATACTTTTACCACTGGGGATTATAAGTTGCGGACATACACATATACAGCATACACCTGTTTGTGATTGCTGTTTTTGGGGATATGTCAAAATTGATAAGGCAAAAGTATTCTTAAATTGGGTACAAAAAACTAAGCCCCTACAAAAGGAGCTATCATAATCCTTTGTTCCCACTATTTGATTATAGTTTTATTTAAGAATACCTTGCCGCATATTTTTTACTCCTTTTCTGGATTAAATCATTGTATCACATCAGTTTTAGGAAAGCAAGTACCTAAAAGAAATTTTTCTTCCCCTTATATGTAACAATCATACCGGCTTCCTAGCGTTCAGAATGTTTTCTGCTGTCTGCTGTGGTGTTTGGTTGGAATTGTCCAACCAAAAGCCGATCCGTGGTGTTGTCTGCATTTTACTAAATACAAATTCAATGTATACAGAAAGATATAAGGAGTGGGAGGGATTCCGCCGTAGTTGGCATTGTAGGAAAATCCAAAAGTTTAGATTTTCCCACAATGCTTATCTTTTGGTCTTTGGTTCGGAATAGTGTAGTGCTGGCGGTCTATCTCTTGTTTTCGGTTGCTTGCTTCCTTACCGTACATGAGCATTGGCGCCGGGGTTGTCGTTGCCGTAACCTTCCAGCAGGTTGATAACGCCCCAGATACCGAGACCGGCACCGAGCGCGATAACGAGGGTCTGAAGAACGGTGATTGCCTGTTCAAAAAATGCCATATAGTTTGTTAGCCGGAATCTGATTAAAAAATAGGTTTGTCATGTTTCATAGGCATACAAAAGCCGGAACAATCTGCCGCCCGGTTTCCGGGGGGCATGATTCCGGCTGTCCTCCTTTTTCATTATTTTTCTTGCGATTGTCCGCTTTGTACGCCAATGGCCCATAGAGGACAGGTGCGGCGAATAGATAAGATCACTCCCTTCTAAAGCGGAACGAAATTAAGCGCCCTTTGTGTCTACTTCATATACATCGCAGACCTCATTGGGCTTGAGTTTCAGCCTTGCGGACAAGAATGCTTCAATATCAAAAGCGTTCTTGTCATCCGCGTCGGCAGTGTACTTGAAATTGGGGTGCTTGGTGATGTCGTACTTATCCGAAAGGAAAGGACGCACACCGCGCAGCTGGAGGATACACTTGCCTCCATCCATAACAGCAAGCTCATCCTGGCTCATCAGCTCTTTCCCCAATTTTTGATAGTTGAGTGAATGGGAGGTTTCCCTCCCACGGCTCTCTCCGGTGTTGTAGGTGTCGATGGTTTCCTTGCCCAGCACGGCAGCCAGCTCTTTGAGGGTAGTCGGCTCTTTACCGCCCAGGAAGATGGATGTATCCATGTTACCGATGATGGTATCTGCGTTATCCTTATAGATCGCCTTGAGCTGACTCTGTGCCTGCAACACCAGACAGGCAGAGATTTCACGGCTTCGGATGGTGGCCACCAGCTTTTCCAGTTTCGGAATCTGCCCGATGTTAGCACACTCATCAATCAAACAGCGCACATGAACCGGAAGCCTGCCGCCATACACATCGTCGGCTTTTTCGCAGAGCAGATTGAAAAGCTGGGTATAACACATGGAGATCAGGAAGTTAAAGCTGTCATCCGTATCACTCATAATGAGGAACAGAGCAGTTTTCCTGTCTCCCAGAGTATCCAGCTCCAGCTCATCATAAGCCGTGACCTCACGCAACTCTGCAATGTCGAACACGGCAAGGCGAGCGCCGCAGGAAATCAAAATCGACTTGGCTGTTTTTCCGGCGGCCAGCTTATATTTCTTATACTGGCGCACCGCAAAGTGGTTTGGCTTCTCGGCTTCCAGTGCATCAAACATCAGGTCTACGGGGTTTTTGAACTCCTCGTCATCCTCACGGACTTCCATGGCGTTGATGAACTCAATGAGGGTGGAGAAGTTTTGTTCCTCCACCGGAGCCTCATAATGGATATAGCCAATAAGCGCGCAGTATAACAAGGTTTCTGCTTTTACCCAGAAATCGTCTCCGGCCTTGCCTTCGCCTTTGGTATTGGCGATCAGCGTTGTTACCAGCTTCAAGATGTCCTTTTCGCTATGGATATAGGCGAAAGGGTTATAGTGCATGGACTTCTTGAAGTTGATGGTATTTAGGACCTTGATTCGGTACGGCTCATAAATGACCTTGCCGTGCTTATCCTTCATAGGCTTTCCGTCTTTCCCCAGCTTGGGTGCGCCCCTTTGGAGCATTTTTCCGCACTCCACCAAAATGGTTCCCTTCGGGTCTGTGACCACATAGGAACTGTGCATCTGCATCAGATTCGGTTTGAGCCAGAAGCGGGTCTTACCGGAACCGGAGCCGCCAATCACCAGCACATTTTTGTTTCTGGCGGTCTTTGGGTCCTTGGGGCGGCTGTTCATTGTCAGGCTCTCCGTTTTCGTCAGAATCACATTGTTCTGGAATACCGGGTCGATGTAGGGTGCAATGTCCTCATGGGTTCCCCAACGGGCGGAACCGTATTCCATGCCGTGCCTGTACTTCTTGGCGTTCTTGCTTTTCAGGTACACAGCCAGCCGCAGGCCGCCGCCGCAGCACAGGCCCACCAGCAGGTCCAGCGGGTGCAGGCTGGGCCACCAGCTGGCCAGCGCCACCGGCAGCGTGGAGAAGAACGAGAGCATTTTTGCCGAAGCGTCCGCACCCACGGCCATCCGCCACGCTTCACCGAAGTTGGTGGAGAAAAGCCCCATCAGGATATACGGCAGATTCAGCAAAATGAGCTTTTTGATGTTCAGCTGCTTTTTCATCGTTCCAGCTCCTTCCGCTTGTTCCGGTCCACGACGGCGTGTTTTACCAGTTCTTTGAACTGGCTCAGCTTTGCCAGCACGGACGGGCGCTCGGATTTCTCCGCCTTCCTGACCTTTTTCCCGGTGTACTCGGTAAAAGCAGCGGTCAGGGCATCCGCGTCCCGACCCTTGAAAAAGATCAGGTACTTGGGTGGGGAGCTGCTGCGGTCCTTCTTCACCGCATAGTCCACGCCGTATTTCCGCGCGATCTTCTCAAACTCCTTGATGGAGGGGTCGGTGATCTCGATGTTGGAAACGCCCTGATTCTGGCCGATCAGCTGTTTCACCGTCTGCTTGCCGTGGGGAATCACGGGGGTATCCCGGCTTTTCTGCTTTTGCAGCTTCTTTTCCTTGCGGTGGGCAAGGTACTTGGTGATGGCGGCTTTCATCAACCGCCCGGTAAACTTTGTTCCGCTGACTACCAGCGTCAAAGTCCTGTTTTCCACTTCCTCCTGCATAGGTCATCGCCTCCTTTCCACGGATTTTGCAGGGGTGGCACTTGATACTAAGGCGGGACCACCAGCCGCCGCAGCAGGTATTTCAGCATGGCAGGCTCCTTTCAGCGCAGCTGGTCGGAGCGGTCATAGTACAGATGGCCCTGGCGCACTTTGGCATGGCTGAGAATCTTGATGTGGCCCTTTTCCTGGTTCTCCAGGCTTTTCTGGTATCCGGCCTCCGTCAGAAACAGGCGGGTCCGTTCACCTTTCCAGCCCACCGGGGAATCGTCGGTCAGCACATCGAAGATAATCATGTGCCGGGTGTCCTCGGCAAACCGCTCCAAATCCATGTACTCATGGCCGTGGTAGTTCTGCGCCCCGGCTTTGAGGCGCATTTCCTCCATCAGCTGGCCCACGGTCTTACGCTCAGGCATGGCGTGCGCCTCCTTTCCCGCGTCCCTGGCCCTTCACGGCCAGGATACCGTCCAGGGTGGTGGCGGTGATCCGCAGGCGCTCGGCGGTGGCAATGTCATTCTTCACGGTCTCGTCGATGCCGTGGCCGCAGACCACCAGCACATGGGACCGGCGCAGGTAGTCCCGCGCCATATCCAGCCCGTCCTTGTGTTCCTGTGGAATCTCGTCTTTGAGGAAGGTAGGCAGGAACAGCACCGGGCAGATGGGCGAATACCCGGCATCGTACACCTGACGGCAGTAGGCCGCAGCGTTCTCGGCGTTCTCATACTGGCTGTTGCTCCATGGAGCCGTAATGTAGGCAAGAGGTCGTTTCATGGCAAAATCCTTTCTCCCGGTGTTTTCGGGCAGCAGAAAAGCGGCTGCTTACCAGCCGCCTGCGTACATATCATGGTTAACTTGTGCGGTGTAGTGGTTGCTGATCGTGGTCGGCGCATTAAACAGCACCGCAAGCAGATACTGCTTCATGTTGCGGATTTCGGTGGTATTGTTCCGCAGGCATTCCATGACAAACTCGATGTGGGAGCAATCCAGCTTCAAAAAACGGGAGCGGACCACCTCATGGGGGAAGTCGCTGCCAGCGATCCGGGTGGTTTTCCGCTTGGCGCAGACGGTCTCCACCATCAGCTCCACAATCTCGTCCAGGTCCTCCCGGTAGGTGGTAAACTCCCGGCACAGGTGGTCATACTCGATGTTCTCCAGAATCAAATCCCGATAACTTTCCATCTCTGAGACAGACATCGCATCCCTTCCTTTCCGTTCCGGCAGCTGTGCTGCCGCTGGCTCCCGGAAGGGAATAGAATCGGTACTTGATCCATAAGTAATTGTTTTTTCTGTATTTGATTTCTCTATATTTAATTCTGCGGGCTTTTCCGTATCCGGTTTTACCATATCCGGGTTTTCCGTATCTGGTGAAGCCGTATCCGGCTGGGGCGTATCCGGGTTCTTCGGCTGTGGTTGCTCGTAGATAACATACTCGGTATCGCTGATCCGACCCTGCCGGTCTCGCAGCTGATGGCGGACAATGTACCCGGCAGTTTCCAGCTCCCGCAGCGCGCCGCCGATAGCGTCCACGCCCTCTTTGCAGATGGCGGCAAGCCCTCTGGTGGTATAGTTCCAGTCCTCCGGTAAGGACAGCATCATGGAAAGCAGCCCCTTGGCTTTCAGGGACAGTTTCCCGTTGCGTAAATGGTGATTGCTCATCACGGTATAATCTCTGGTTCGTTCAATGCGAAATACGGCCATTGACCTCACTCCTTCCAAATTTCTCAGGGTATGAAAAAAGCCACAATCCTGTAAAAAGAATTGTGGCAGTCAGCTGTTTTGTTCACTTTTTCTGCGCCGGTAGGGGCGCTTGGGAATGGGCGGTCTGTCCAACAGGTCATTTCCCTGAGAGAATGGCAGAGTTTGCAGAACACGGTCAATCTCTATAAATTCCATACCATGCTGGGAATGGCAATCCTCCCGGATTGCTTCCCGGATTTCCTTTACAGTACACATTTCAATCCTTTCCTTTCGCAGTAATGATTTGTTTATGAGTGGCGGCGGTGTTTTCCCGGTTTGAAATCGAGGATATGTCCCTCAATCACACGAGCGTAACGCTTGATCTTGATCTCCCGACGCTGCTGGCTTTGCAGGGCGGCCTGATACCCGTCCTCGGTCAAAAACAGCCGCATTTCCTCTCCGGGACTGCCGTAAGCTGTGCTGGGACGCAGGACGGAAAACTCAATCATCCAGCGTGTGTCATCCCAAAACCTCTCTACGGCGAGAATGTTGTGTCCTTTCAGCTCGCGGGCTGAAATATCCCTCATAGGCGGCTCCTTTCATCGTTCCTGATCTCTCTGGCGTTTTTTCTGCCACTGTTCCAGCAGCTTGATAATAGTTTCCTGCATCCGCTGGGGCGTATAGCTTTTAGGGAAATACTTCCGCAAGGTGTCAGAGGTAAATGTCACTCGGTCCAGATCGCTTTTCTTTTCCTCACCCATGATGACACGCATCATATCGAGGGTCAGATGCCCCTCCTGACTGTATTTCTTGAGCCGCTGGGCTTGAGAAAGAGAAGGGGTAGCCTGTTCGCTGTCCATCGCGTCCAGCAGGTCTACCTGTTCTTCCTTTTTGAGAAAGGACAGCTCATAGGCAGGGTTCAGGGCAATCTTCTTTTCATCCACCATATCCATCAATTCAGGAATCAACTCTGTCAGACGGATATAGCGCTGAATTTGATTTCGACTTTGCCCCACCTGTTCAGCAAGCAACTGGTCTGATCGCTTTTGTGTCCCAACTTGGGACACATTTTCTTTACTCGGTCTGCCAGCCTGTCTTTTCATGGCATCCAGCTTCATCTTGTAGGCAAAGGCTCTTTCACTTGGGAGCAAGCTTTCTCGCTGCAAGTTGCTGTCAACCATAATGATCGTGGCGGCATCATCATCCAAATCCCGAACAATGACCGGCATGGTCTCCTTGCCTGCCAGCTCACTGGCTCTGTGCCGCCTGTGTCCGGCTACCAGCTCATAACCGCCCTCTGGGTCCGGTCGAGCAATCGCCGGAACCAGAACGCCATACTGCTTGATACTGTCAGCGGTCTCCATCATGGCTTCGTCATCCTTGACTTTGAATGGGTGGTTCCTAAAGGGATGCAGCTCAGACAGCGGAATCTCCTGAATCTTTTCCAGCTTTGCATCTTGACGGCCTTCTTCGGTGGAGAATAGATCATCTACCGAGGCCAGCTCTATTTTTTTCGCGCTGCTTTTCAAGTTTCAACACCTCCTTCGTCAGATTTCGATACCCCTCTGCCACTTTGCCGCCAGGATCATGGGCGAAAATACTTTTTCCCTCTGCGCTAATTTCCTTTGCCCGGACAGAGTGGGGAATCTCTGTGCCGAATACTTTGATCTTGCTGCCATAGGTCTCACGCAGGAGCGCGGAGATCTCTTTGGCAAAGTTGGTTCGGCTGTCCACCATCGTCAGCAGGATACCGTCTATCTGGAGCTTGGGGTTGATCTGCCGCTTTACCTTGTTTACCGTGGAGAGCAGCTGTTCCAGCCCTTTGGCGGGCAGATACTCCGCCTGAACGGGAATGATGATCCTGTTCGCAGCGGCCAGCGCATTGACTGTGAGCATACCCAGGGAGGGCTGGCAGTCGATGAGGATATGGGAGTATTGCCCCTTCAGCGTGTCCAGATATTGCCGCAAGATAGTCTCACGGCTCATGGCGTTTACCAGGGATACCTCCATACCGGATAACTGGATGTCCGCAGGCATCAGGTCTACACCCTCTGGGTGGTGCAGGATACCCTCGCCGGGACGAAGCGGCTCATCCATCAGGATACGCCCCATAGCGTCCGACAGCGTAAAGGGCAGCTTGTCCGGCTGGGGATGGCCCAGGCTGATTGTCAGGCTCCCTTGCGGGTCCCCGTCGATCAGCAGGACTTTCTTTCCGGCCTGCGCCAGCCCGATTCCCAAGTTGGCACAGGTCGTTGTCTTGCCAACGCCGCCTTTCTGGTTGGCAATGGCGATGATTTGCGTGTTCATTGACTTCACCTCATTTCTAATTATTGCTGTTGCTTCTGGAAATAGAAAAAGCCGCCACTTCAAAATCATAAAGTGACGGCCCTTTCTAATGCCGGAATCTCTGAAACAAAAAAGCACCCAGTTATTTGTTACTGAGTGCCTGCATTAGAATCGTATTTAATTGTTCAGATTTGGTCAGATTATGCCAAACCCTCCAGCGAAAAATCCGGTGTCTGAGAGTGCCAAAATCACCCTCAAAAATACCCCCGAAATTGCTCTCTGGTTGTCCTATTTTTTAACCACTAAGGCCGTTTTTTGACCCCATTTTTGGCGGTTGTCCTATATTTAACCACTAAAAATTGGGTGAAAACGGCTCTCGTTTTGCCAAATTTGGTCAAACTATATCAGCCCATTTAGGTATAAGAAAACCCCGGAAAACCTTGATTTTCCGGGGTTTTTGAACCATTTTGATATAGTCTGAGCAGTCGATTATCGCTTGCTGAACTGCGGAGCGCGACGTGCTGCTTTGAGACCGTATTTCTTTCTTTCCTTCATACGAGGGTCTCTGGTCAGGAAACCTGCTTTTTTCAGAGCCGGACGGTAATCGCCGTCTGCCTGGAGAAGCGCTCTGGAAATGCCGTGACGGACAGCTCCGGCCTGGCCGGTGAAGCCGCCGCCTCTTACGTTTACCATCACGTCAAATTTTCCTTCTGTCTCGGTGGCCGCGAAGGGCTGGCGTACCACTACCTTCAGCGTTTCAAGACCGAAATAATCATCAATGTCTCTTTTATTTATCGTTATCTTGCCGGTTCCTGCTGTCAGGTAAACTCGCGCGATAGATTTCTTTCTTCTGCCTGTTCCGTAGAATTTTGAATTAGCCACTGTAATTTCCTCCTTTCAGTACCTTCCGATTAAAATGTCAGAGCTTCCGGTTTCTGAGCCTGCTGCTTATGATCAGGTCCAGCGTACACATGAAGCTTGCTATACATTGCTCTGCCTAAAGGTCCCTTGGGAAGCATTCCCTTAACAGCCAGCTCAATAACCTTTTCCGGCTTCTTCGCCATCATTTCCTTCAGTGTGGTCTCTTTCATGCCGCCCACATATTCGGAATGGTTATAATAAATCTTCTGGTCCATTTTCTTACCGGTTACTTTTACTTTTTCAGCGTTAACGATAATCACATAATCTCCAGTATCAATGTGAGGAGTGAACGTAGGTTTGTTCTTTCCTCTCAGGACCGCTGCCACTTCAGATGCCAGACGTCCTAATGTATATGCGGAAGCGTCAACTACATACCATTTTCTCTCAATGGTTGACGGGCTAGCCATAAATGTTTTCATTGGTTTGACCTCCTTGGATTTCACCTTTCAAATACTCAATCTCGCGAATCTGTGCTTCTATTTCCACGGCAGAAAACAGTATTCCGGGGCTTTGGTTACTTATTATCTGCCAATAAATAGACATACGTTTATGGACACTGTTCCAGTGTCACAGCCTTTACATTATATTACACTATGTGGGGTGTGTCAATGCTTTTTTGTCCGTTTTTTGAATGATTCTTCTGTCATTTATATGTATCACATTTCTCCCACATTGTAACATCTGTCCGCTTTACAACATAGATTTTCCCTTCTCCTGCCTCAACCCAACATTCTAAAAGCCGGTTTAATTCACTTCCCGAAGGATATAAACGAATTTTATTTCCAATAAAATCCCCTAAATCAAATTTCAGATCAGGATCAGAGAATAATGACCAAACCTCTTCCAAACCTTCTGCTTCTAATTTATCAAACTCTGTCTCCCGAAATTTTAAAAAACAGTAATTCAAAGTCTTCGCAAGTTCCTCGTCCAAAACTGCTTCATCAAAATCATTGGCATATTTGAGATATCCATCTGTAAAACCGTCTTCATCTGCCCTGGATTCACAATAGAAACGAGTTCCTTCTTCCGATACTACATATACCGCATTTTTATAATAATCCGTCTCGTACTCTAATACATTCGGCCCCACTATAAACTCTTTTCCAGGCCGGACCAATTCTTTATATTGATAACATCCTTCCCACGCCTGCTCGTTTTCTGCCAAAATATTTGCTGTTTCCTTTTTCGTGTCCGGATTGTTCGGTTCCTTATTTTCGCAAGAACTTATTGTAAACACAACAGCTATGGAAGCTAAAACAGCAAGAAATTTGTTTCTCTTCATACCTATCCGCCTTAATCGTAATACAGCCTGGAATATGTGGAGCATTTCAATAGCTTTTGTCCGTTTTTTGAATGATTTTCCAGCCCTGGAGGTCTCCGGAGGCCGCCGGGCGCAGATGATACGGTCCAGCTGCTTCCTCACCATCATGGCCGTTCTCTTCCCGCACCCACAGCTCCTCGGCGCCATCGCGGAAAACCTGCTTTGCGGTGCGGACGATCATCCGCGTTCTCTCCTCTTCACGACAGGAGTGGATGACCATATAGACCCTCTTCTTTTCTTCCAGCTCCGCCTGATACAGGGAATAATCGATCCAGCGGTTGGTATTCCGCAAAAGCGGTTCCGGCTTCCCGGCCGGCCGGATGTCGATCAGCGTCAGGCCCATGGCCGGTGCTTTTACTCCGGCCATCCTCCTGTCCCTGGCATTCAATATCTCCTCCATATGGCCGGGAGGATAAGCGCCCCGCCCGACCTCCATCAATGTCCCTACGATGATTCGCACCATATTGTACAGGAAGCCATTTCCGGTCAGGCGAACCGTGATCCTGTCGCCGTCCTTCGTCACCGAGGCCTCGTATATCTTCCGGATGGTATCCTCCGCCTGGCTCCCCGACGAACAAAAGCTTGAAAAATCGTGCTCTCCCACCAGGCAGGCCGCCGCCTCCTGCATCTTTTCCACATCCAGGGGCCAATGGACAAAATAAGAATCCAGTCTTCTGACCGGATTCGGAAACCGGCGGTTCAGTATCTGGTATTCATATGTTTTCAAGGAACTGCATTTCCTTGGATGATAAAAAGCATCCACTTCCTCCGAAGACTGCACGGCAATGTCCTCCGGCAGCCTCTGGTTCACCGCATAGCAGATCTTCTCCGAAGGAATCTTCGTTTCCGTATCAAATACGGCAATGTTTCCGAGAGCATGTACGCCGGAGTCTGTCCGGCTGGCTCCGATCACATGGATATCCTCCCCTGTCAGCTCCGACAAAGCTTTGTTAAGTACTTCTTCAATGGTCACGCCGTTGGGCTGGTACTGCCAGCCGCAGTAATTGGTGCCGTCGTACGCCACCGTAAGCTTGATCCGCTTCACAGGACCGGCCTCCTTTCCCATTTGCTCTTCTCCCGTACAGCCGGTATTATAAGAAAATCTTAAGCAGGATGATACACGCAAGAAATCCCAGCAGGACCAGATAAGCGGCCCGGTCCCTCGCCGCGTACCGAAGAGGCTTCATTTTTGTCCGCCCTTCTCCGCCATGATAGCATCTCGCTTCCATGGCCATGGCCAAATCCGACGCTCTTCGGAAAGCAGAGATAAAAAGAGGCACAAGGAGAGGAATCATCGCTTTCGCTTTTTTTATCAGCCCGCCGGATTCAAAATCCGCTCCCCTGGCCATCTGAGCCTTCATGATCTTATCCGTCTCCTCCACCAGAATGGGAATGAAACGGAGAGCGATGGACATCATCATCGCAATCTCATGGACCGGCACCCGCACCACCCTCAGGAAGCGAAGGCTCCGCTCCAATCCGTCGGTCAGCTGGTTCGGCGTAGTGGTAAAGGTCAGCAGGGAAGTCCCCATTACCAAAAAAATTAGCCGTACTGCCATCATACCTGAACGCAGAAGCCCCTCGCGGGTGATCTTAAAGACCCAGAATCGGACCAGGACTTCGCCGCTTGTCAGGAACAGGTTGAACACCACGCTGAACAAAAGCAGGAAGATCACCGGCTTCAGCCCTTTCACAATATGCTTCACCGGCACTTTGGAGAGCCGGATCGTACCAAACAGGAATACTGCCGCCAGGATATAGCAGAAAAGATTATCCGCCACAAAAAGGGCGGCGATCAGCACGAGCGTTCCAAACAGCTTTGTTCTGGGGTCCAGTTTATGGACAGGAGACTGTACCGGATAATACTGGCCCAAAGTAATATCTCTCATCATGAGCGTTTATTTCTCTCTTTCTTTACCGAGAGTGCAGAGAATCGCTTCTTCTGCCTCTTCTACGGTGATCACGTCTGTCTTCATGGGAAATCCCGCATCCTTTAAGGCATGGGCAATATAGGTCACCTGCGGCGCCGCAAGTCCCATCTTCTCCAGCTCCTTGTAATGTGCAAACACGGCTTTCGGCGTATCATTGAAAACCAGCTCCCCATGATTCATCACCATGATTCTGTCCACATATTTCGCCACGTCCTCCATACTGTGGGATACCAGTATGACGGTCATGCCCCGTTCCCGGTGCAGCCTCACGACCTGCCCCAGTATCTCGTCCCGCCCTTTGGGGTCCAGTCCTGCCGTTGGTTCATCCAGTATGAGCACCTCCGGCCTCATGGCCAGCACTCCCGCGATGGCCACTCTTCTTTTTTCTCCTCCCGACAGCTCAAAGGGAGACTTTTTATAATAGTTCTCTCCGATGCCGACCAGTGACAGGGCCTCTTTCGCCCGCTCCTCCGTCTCCTCTTTGGAAAGCCCCTGGTTCTTCGGCCCAAAGCACACGTCTGTGAAGACATCCACCTCAAAAAGCTGGTGCTCCGGATACTGGAACACCAGTCCTACCCTGCTCCGCAGCTCCTTCATGGAAAATCCTTCCGCATAAATGCTGCCTCCGTTATACCGGATATCTCCGGAGGTGGCCCGCATCAGTCCGTTCAAATGCTGTATCAGCGTAGATTTGCCAGATCCGGTGTGTCCGATCAGACCGATGAATTCACCGTCCTTTATCTCCAGACTCACATCGTGCAGGGCATCCGTTTCCATGGGGGTGCCTTCGCTGTATTTATACTCCACATGCTCCAATGTAATCGCCATGTCATTTCCTCACTCGCTGTGCTTCCTGTACGTGTCCATGATTTCTGTCACAAACTCCTCCACGGTCAGAATACACGGCCGCATCGGCACGCCCTTTTTCCTCAGCTCATATGCCAGCTCCGTCACCTGAGGCACGTCCAGCCGGTATTTTTTCAGTTCCTCCACGCGGCTGAAGATTTCCTCCGGCACTCCTTCCATGACGATCTCTCCCTCGTCCATGACAATGATCCGGTCCGCATGAATGACCTCTTCCATATAATGGGTGATCAAAATGACCGTAATTCCCTTTTTCTCATTCAGTTCCAGCACCGTGCGTATGACCTCCCGCCGCCCGTTGGGATCCAGCATGGCTGTGGGCTCGTCCAAAACGATACATTTAGGCTCCATGGCCATGACTCCCGCAATGGCCACTCTCTGCTTCTGTCCGCCTGACAGGCGGTTGGGTGAATGAGTGCGGTACGCGCTCATCCCCACCGCTTTCAGGCATTCATCGACCCGCTTCCAGATTTCATCTGTGGGCACACCGATATTCTCCGGTCCAAATCCCACGTCTTCCTCTACCACGCTGGCGATGATCTGATTGTCCGGATTCTGAAACACCATTCCGGCAGTCTGCCGGATATTCCAGAGGTTGTCCTCATCCAGAGAATCCCTGCCCCCAATCCAAATGGTGCCTTCCGTCGGCAGCAGCAAAGCATTCATATGTTTGGCAAGAGTAGATTTGCCCGATCCGTTATGTCCCAGGATAGCCACGAACTCCCCTTCTTTAATATCCAGGCTCACATTCTTGACCGCTTCGCTGACTTCTTCTATTTTTTCTTCTTCATCACGTTTTATATAGTTATATACCAGATTCTTCGTCTTAATGATGCCCATAAACCACCGTCAACTTCCATCGGAATTTCGTTTACATTCTTTCAGACCCTTATTGTACTTGATTCCCTGTAAAAAATCAAGAACAACGTATGCTTCCTCCGCTTTCGCTCCGCCGGATATACTGTTCCAGCACCAGGTTGGCGCCGCTCACGGCTTCTTTGTCCTCCGGCAGCATTGTAACCAGGATCTCTGCCCTGCCTCTGCCTTCCATCGCCTGCTCTCTCACCTTTTTCTGAAGGGCACTCAGCAGCAGCTCCGGCTTGTAGGTGATCTCCCCATTCAGCACCACCGCCTGGATATCCAGAATATTGACCATATTTACGATCAGTGACGACAGATAGCCTGCCTCTTCCCATATGACAGAACGGCCGGCTTCATCCCCGGCCTCGGCAAGATGCACGATTTCTCTCCAGCTGTCGAGCCTCCTGTCCCTTTTCTTCGCGGCTTCCACGATATTGGGGATGGACGCGTATAACTCGGCGCATCCGGTATTCCCGCAGCTGCACTTTGGCCCGTGGATATCGATCGTCATATGCCCGAACTCACTTCCTCTCCCCTCCGGCCACAGGCCTCCTCCCAGGATCAGGCCTCCCCCCAGTCCGGTATCCACCAAAAGCTCCAGAAAGGTTTCATACTTCCCTTTCAGTCCAAACCGGTTCTCTGCCAGAGCATAAGCGCTGGCGTTCTGCTCCAGAAAAACGGGGCAAGAGAATTCCTTCTTATAATAATCTGCAATCTCTACACCCTGCCAAAGTGGGAAATTCGGCGGATTCAATATCTGTCCTCTCCTGCTGTTAAGCGGACCCGGCGCCATGATCCCCATTCCCAAAAGCTCTCCCGCCGGTCTCTTTTCCCTTATCATGGCCTGTATACGCTCCGCAAAAAATTCCATTGCCTCTCCGCTGTCTCTGGCGCCTCCGGCTCTCTTATGCCTCTCCGATACGAGCGGCTGTCCGGAAAAATCACACAGTGCCAGTGTGGCACAATTTCGTTCCAGGCACAGGCTTATGATATAATAGCGGGAACCATTGAGGCCCACAGCCACAGGCTTTCGGCCTACGGATCCCGCCACAGGATCATATTCCCGGACCAGCCCTTCTTCCAGCAGCTCGTCCATGATCCTGCTCACGCCCGCCCTGGTCAGTCCTGTCCTCCTGGAGAGCTCCGCCCTGGAAAGGGGCTCCCTGCTGATATGATCCAGGATTCTTCCCCTGTTGTTGTATTTCATTTCTTCCGCATTGATCGTTGTCCGCGTTCTCATCTCCACCATCCGCTCATATCCATCGCCGTATTGTGCATATATTCCATATCTTCTCTCAATTTCACTTCTATTACTATTTAGAATCAACATCTATTTGTCAATCCAATTGACAATCAATTCCTTTACATGATATAGTTGTCTTAACAATATTTACCATATAAAATCATACTTCAGGAGGAATTCTGCCATGAAACGTTCTGAAATCAACAAAGCGATCAAAGCCATGGAAGCTCTCATAAAAGAGCACCATTTTGAGCTCCCCCCTTTCTTCGGCTGGACACCGGAGGAATGGAAGAACAAGGATCACGAATACGATGAAATCCGGGACAATATGCTCGGATGGGATATCACCGATTACGGTGAAGGGCATTTTGATACCCTTGGCTTCTCCCTCGTCACCATCCGCAACGGAAATCAGCATAAAAAGGATCAGTATCCCAAAGTATATGCAGAAAAGCTTCTGATGGTCAATGAAGGACAGTATGCGCCGATGCACTTTCACTGGACCAAGATGGAAGATATCATCAACCGCGGCGGCGGAAACGTTCTGATCCGCGTATATATGGCTGACCGGAATGATGAGGGAAAATACTCGGACGAAGATGTGACTGTCCACACTGACGGACACAAATACACCGTCCCCGCCGGCACCCAGGTCCGCTTAAGGCCCGGAGAAAGCATTACCATTTACCCGTATATGTATCATGATTTCAGCGTAGAGCCCGGAACCGGCGCCGTATTGATCGGAGAAGTATCCATGTGCAACGATGACAATACGGACAACCGCTTCTACGAAAAACTGGGCCGTTTTCCTACTATTGAAGAAGACGAAGCGCCTTACCGCCTGCTCTGCAACGAATATCCAAAAGCAAAATAAAAGCAGCGCGTATGTATTTCAAAGGCTCAGCGGACCGGGGTATAGTCAATCTTCGACTCCTCTGCGGTAGCCTCCAGCTTCATGATCACCGGGCGGAGACCGTCGTTGCAGCTGCAGATGGCCACGCCCGGTTTCCTGATCCAGTCGCCATAGTAAAAAACTCCGTCTCCCGCCCCGTGGGACAATGCAAATACATATTGGTATATGGCTTTCCAGGCTTCGTCACAGAAACCGTCCGGCTTCGCATAATCCGCATAGAAAACCTGCCCTTTTTTCATCATGGGACAGGCCGCCAGCCCTTCCGCCCCATATTCTCTGGCCAATTCCTCATCCAGTGTCGTTTTCAATATGGTGATTTTAACCTTCTTCATGTCATCCTCCTTATCCAAGAATATCTTTTTTCACATCCAGGGCCTTGAATCCTTCCCCGAATACCTCATTGGTCTCCATGACCATAACAAAAGCATCGCTGTCGACCTGATTTACCAGACGCCGCACTTTATACGCCTCCACCTTGGAACAGGCGCACAAAAGCACCTCCCGTTCTTCTTTGGAATAGGTCCCGATCGCCCGAATCATCGTCGATCCTCTTTCAAAGCTTTCACCGATACCCGCCGCGATATCGCTTCCCCTGCCGGAGATGATGATGACCAGCTTGCCCGCTCCGGTCCCGTACATGATCTTGTCGATCACAATGGACGCCATAAAGGTGGACAGAAGGCCGTACAGGACCGCATCCAGCTTTCCAAATACCGGCCATCCGAGCAAGATCACCACCAGATCAATGCTCATGGTCACCATTCCGATGGACAGGTGGGGCCTCAGGACCTTGATGGAGATAGTCAGAAAATCCGTACCTCCGGAGGACGAACCGTGCATGTAGAAAATAGCCAGTCCGGCGCCAAGACACACGCCGGAATACAGGGCCGCCATGATCGGGCTTCCGGTATATATGGGAAAATGAGGAAATATCACATCCAGAAATATGGTGCAGACCGCCATGGAAAAGAAGGATTTCGCCAGGAACTTCTTCCCTAAGATTTTATAGCTCAGCAAAACAAGCGGCACGTTGAGCAAAAGGGTGGTCACACCTATGGGAAGGTGAAACAGATAATTGGCCATCAGGGCCAGACCGGAAATCCCTCCTGGCGCAAAATCTGCGCTTTTTGCAAAAAAATAAATCCCAAGCGCATATAAAAACCCGCCGGCCAAGTCTCCCGCCAGGCTCAAAAGGATGTCCCTTGCCTGCTTTGCTTTCAGATTCATGAAATATCCCGTTCCTTTCCCGGAAATTGCCCGCGGCCATTTCCATTTCCTTCATTATATCATGTAACTCAAGACATGGGAAAGGGGTGAAAGAATATATTCAAAAAGTATTTTGTACTCTGCTTCCAACTTCCATACACGCAAAAGACGCTGCGGCCTTTATGCCGCGGCGTCTTTCTCAATTTTATAGTTTCTGATAAAGCTCTTTCATTGTTTCACGGATCAGGCAGTATTTCTCATACTTTTCCTGATAATCGTTTTCCGGAGCATATCCTCTCGCCGTCTTGACAAATACCTCCGCGGCTTCTTCATAATTTTTATAAGCCCCGTCGGCCACCGCGCAGATCATGGCCAGTCCTGTGATGCCCGCGTCCGGATTGTCCAGAATATGAATGGGCTGGCGCAGCACGTCGGCTTTCATCTGCATGAACAGCGGAGATTTGGAGCATCCTCCGGAAGCCACTATTTTATGGATGGGAAGCCCCACCTTCTTTAGCGTATCAAAGCAGGTCCTGGATTCGAAGCACAGTCCTTCCAGAAGCGCCCGGTACATCTGCGCCCGGCCTGTGTTCACATCCAGCCCGAGGAACACTCCCAGAGCCTGATTTGACGCGTCCATGCTTTTTACCCTGGAGAGATAAGGAAGAAAATACACATCGCCTGAATCCGGCGCACAGTATTCATTCGCCAGATCGTAAATGCTCTTTCCCGCGTTCTCCGGCTTCACCAAAGCCACTTTCCTGCCGCCCATTCCTGAGGACAGCCCGCTTCTCTCCGCCTTAAAATCCGCGCCGAACTCGTTTACGAACCACCGTATGCTGGTGCCATGGGACAGCTGTCCAACGGGAATGATATACTGTCCCGGCTGAATATAAGGCTCAAAGCAAAGCTGATTTTCAAAGAAAGAATCATTAAAATTTTCTTTATGAATGATCAGATTGATGCTTTCCGTGGATCCCTCGCCGGCCATGATATCGCCCGGCTTCACGGCGCCTGACCCTAAAAGGGCGCTGCACTGGTCATGGCATCCCAGGACTATCTTCAGATCATACGGAAGCCCGATTTCTTCCGCCAGTTCCTTCCGTATCCTTCCGACTACCGCACCTGTGGATGCCACCGGGGAGAACTTCTCCACAGGCACCCCGAATTTCTCCCCGATCTCCCGGGACCACTCCAGGTTTCCCGCGTCAAACAGCATGGTCCTGGAGGCGCTGGACTGGTCGATCACCCTTTGCCCGGTCAGCATATATGTGATATAATCGCCGAACATAAAATAATGGGCAGTCTTTTCCACAATCTCCGGCTGATGCTCCTTCAGCCAGATACAGCGGTTCAAGGTGTACATCGGATTCACCGGCACGCCGGTCAGCCCATGGAGATACCTGTCGTCCATTCTGCCGCGGATATATTCCGCCGTTTCCGGTCCCCGCTGGTCCAGATAAGTAATCCCATTCCGGAGGACTCCGCCGTCCTTATCCACCATGACCACGGCTTCCCCGATCGAGGAGACCGCGAGCATGCGGATCTCAACCTCCGGAGACGCGGCTTCTGCCAGCGTTTCCTTTACCGCATTCCACACAGTGGCCGGATTCAGTTCCACCATTCCAGGCTCCGGGCTCTCAAAGCCATATTCCCTGCGGGCCATGGCGAGTATCTTCCCGCTCCGGTCCACCAGAGCCGCTTTGCAGCCGGAGGTTCCCACATCAAGCCCAATATAAACCGCTTTCATACTTATACCCGGAACTGTGTCAGGATATCCAGCCTCTGCTCCGCCACTTTTTCCACGGCTGTCCTTGCTGTCTCCAGCGCGTCCGCGATATCGCAGCGGGCTCCGTGTTCCTTGTAGAACGCATAGAGCGCCTCGTTATAGGCGATAAAGAAGTCGGTCCCGACGTTCAGCTTCGCTATTCCCATGCGGACCATTTCCGTCACGTCCTCATCCGGCGTCCCGGAGCCTCCGTGCACGACGATGGGGCAGGATACCGTATCGATCAGCTCCTTCAGCAGATCAAAGTTGATCTTAGGGGTATACTTATACACGCCGTGAGCCGTCCCGATGGAAACAGCCAGGCAGTCGATGCCGGTATCCTTTACAAATCGTCTCGCTATCTCCGGATCTGTATAGCCCAGAGCGATCTCCTCCGGCGTCCTGTCCGCATCGGAAATGGTGCCCAGCTCCGCTTCCACGGAGATTCCCCTGGCATGTGCCGCCTCTACCACCCGGCAGGTCTCCTTCACATTATAATCATAATCCTCGGAGGCCAGATCGATCATCACTCCGCTGTATCCCGCGTCAATGCAGAGCTTTGCCTGCTCGTAGGAACGTCCGTGATCCAGGCCCATGGCGATTTTCACTTTTGAATGGGTGGAAGCCACTTCCGCGATGGCGCGCATGTAATCCGCCCCGGCGAAATCCACGTGCTTATGATACGTCTGTACGATGATGGGAGCGTCCTTCCGGCTGGCTGCAGACACCAGTGCCTGCAGGATCTCCAGATTCAGAGCATTGAACGCCCCTATTGTGATTTTGTGTTCCTTTGCGTAGTTAAGCAGTTCTACATAATTTGAAAGTGCCATTTTGAATTCCTTTCTCTGCCTTCTGAAGCAGACCTTTCCAAGTTCATGAATTTTTGTCTCACAGGATAATCTCTATGTAATCCTCTTCCGGGAAGTCACATACAATACAGTCGTTTCCATATACCCGCTCCGGCATCACGATCATCAGATGAAGTACGTCGTTGTGGAGAGGGTACGGGGACAGGTGCCATACGCCGGTATTCAGTTTCACCAAAGTCCCTTTCGGCACGATAAACGCCTCTGTCTTCTCCGGAGTGATCACATGTTTGGAAGGCGGCGCCACATGCATCACGGCATCGTCGTCCACGAAGAAGATCCCTTCTCCCGTCCAATTATGGTACTCGGCCGCCTTGATCACCATTTTTTCCGGTCTGTTCACCGTGAGCGGAGAAAACGCGATCTGCTCTCTTCCGCTGACCGACAGGGTCACCGGATCTGGGTAAAAGGCACTTTCTCCTCCGTCAAAACAATTTCCCGAAGGCTCCAGCATACTGGCAAAGCTGCCGTATGGACGGAAACCCTCCACCGTAAGGGGTTTTGCTTGAATCGTCCTCATCGTTTCTCCTTTCTTCCTGCTGTTATTTGGATTTTCCTTTTTCCTTCCTCATGACGTCAAAGAATACGGCCGCCAGGATGATACATCCTTTTGTGATATTCTGCACATACCAGGGCACCTGCAGCATACTCATGCCGTTTGCGAGAACGCCAAGTACGATGGCGCCAAGCAAAGTGCTGCCAATCCTTCCTTCACCGCCCAGGTAGCTGATGCCGCCCAGATAGCAGGCCGCCACCGCGTCAAACTCCATTGCGTTTCCGGTGGTGGGCTGTCCCGTTGTGATTCGGGAACATGAGATGATCCCGCAGACAGCGGCCAGAAAGCCGGAGATCGAGTACACGATCCAAGTCACCTTTTTGATCTTGATGCCGGTGAAGCGGGCTGCCTCCCGGTTTCCGCCGATGGCGTAAACACAGCGCCCAAATTTCGATTTACCCAGCAAAAGGAACATGACAACGAAGATAACCAGCAGGTAGATCACAGGCAGAGGAATGACATTGAACAGATACCCGTTTCCCAGCTGGCCGAACGCAGGATCCACGTTGATCATATTCCCTCTTGTGATGACGTAGCAGCCGCCGCGGCCGATAAGCTGGGTGGCCAGGGTGACTACAAAGGGAGGCAGGGATGTATTCGCCAGCAATGCTCCGTTGAAAACGCCGAACAGGGAACCGGCGGCGAGGGCGCCCAAGATGGCCGCCCAGAACGGAAGGCCCACGCTTGACAGCAGCCATGCACAGAAGCAGGATGTGAATCCGATGACAGAGCCCTGGGAAAGATCGATTCCGTTGATGATGATACAGAGCGTCATACCAAAACCGATGATGCCGGTTATGGAGATCGACCGCATGATATTAAACAGGTTCTTTACCTGCAGGAAGTTCGGCTGCAGGATGGAAATAATGATACACATGGCAATCAGGCCGATCAACATGCCGATGTTATTATTGAGATACTGTTTCACCGGATTTGTCTTCTTCACAGAAACAGCTTTTGCTTCACTCATGATTCAATTCCTCCTATCGCATACTGCATAATGGTCTGCTCCGTGATCTCATCCTTTGCGATCTCCCCGGTGATCTTTCCCTCCCGCAGCACATAAATGCGGTCGCAGAGATTCATAACCTCCGGCATTTCAGAAGAGATCAGGATGACGCCTACGCCCATTTCTACAATCTCATATATCAATTTATATATTTCCTGTTTTGCGCCTACATCGATTCCCCTTGTGGGCTCATCCAGGATCAGCACCTTAGGGTTTGTGACAAGCCATTTCGCCAAAACCACCTTCTGCTGGTTTCCGCCGGACAGATTGACTACCTTTGCGTCATAAGACGGCGTCTTTATTCTGAGGCGCTTTCCGATATTCTCGATGGTCTCGTCGTTCAGCTTCTTATCCAGCTTGATCCCCTTGATGATCTTGCTCAGGATTGGAAGCGTGATATTGAAGCCAACCGTCTGTTTCAAGATCAGCCCCTCATATTTCCGGTCCTCCGGCGCCAGCACGATTCCCTCTTTTGTGGCTTCTGTCGGGTTATTGATGACAATCTTTTTCCCGTCCAGGATCACCGATTCCTTTGTGCTTTTGTCGATTCCAAGAAGAGCCCGCATAAGTTCAGAACGGCCAGCTCCCATCAAGCCGTAAAAGCCCAGGACTTCTCCCTTTCTCAGCTTGAAGCTCGCGTCAAACACCCGGTCGGAATTGATATGATTTGCTTCCAGGAGCACTTCTCCGGGATTCGTTTTATGGGGCGGATAAACATTCTGGATATCACGTCCGACCATCATATTGATCAGTTCTTCGTACGGCAGCTCCTTCGTGACCCTGGTGCCGATATACTGACCGTCCCGCATGACTGTGATCCGGTCGCAGATCTCAAAGATCTCATTCAATTTATGAGAGATAAAAATGATGGTAACGCCTTTCTTTTTCAGCATCCGCATAATATCCATAAGACGCTCCACTTCCGCCGTGGCCAGAGAAGCCGTGGGTTCGTCCATCACCAGGATCTTTATTTCCTCCGACAGGGAACGGCAGATTTCTACCATCTGCTGCTGCGCCACGCTCAGTCTGGAGACGGGCGTATCCGGCTGAAGCTCTTCCATGCCGATCAGCTTGAGAAGCTTCGCCGTTTCCTCAAGCATCGCGGAATCATCCACAAAGTATTTGCTCTTGGACGGAAACTTCCCCATGAAAATATTCTCGGCCACCGTCATATTCTTGGCAAGACTCAGCTCCTGATGAATCACGCTGATGCCATGTGCCCTTGCCGTTATGACGTTGTCCATCTTCACGGGCTTTCCATCAATGAATATCTCTCCGCCGTCCGGCTGATAGATACCCGCGAGGATTTTGATCAGGGTGGACTTCCCGGCGCCGTTTTCACCGATAAGGGCGTGTATTTCTCCCTTCTCCACCTCAAAGTGAATGTCGTCAAGCGCCTTCACACCAGGGAAGACCTTGTTGACGCCCACCATTCTCAATGCAAGTTCACTCATTTCGCTTACCCCTTCATCGAATAAATTCAGGGCGGAATGTCAAGCATTCCGCCCTGCTGTTTGATTGATTTGTTACACTGCTGCACGTGAGGTCTGCGGAATTTTAGAATCCTTCGTATGTACTGGCGTTGTCCTTATTTACTTCCTTGCAGTCCAGATTTTCTAACTTCTCAACATCCTTGCCGTTCAGATAATCCAACGCGTTCTTTACACTATGGATGCCCAGTTCTTTGGGAAGCTGTGCCGCTGTCGCGAGCAGATAACCGGATTCGATCAACTCAACCGCATTGGTCGTGCCGTCTACGCTGGTGACTTTTACATCGCCGGGCTGATATCCGTTGGACTGCAGCGCGGAACAGATTCCAATCGCAAATACGTCGCCGGTGGTGAATACGCCCGCCAGATCAGGATTTGCCTGGCAGATATTCTCCATAAGTGTAAGAGCTTCTTCTGTGGTGGCGTTCTGTACAATTTCCTCCTGTACGATCTCCACATCGGGGAATTCTTTTTCGATCAGGTCATACAGAGCCTGTTTTCTGTCGTTTACCGCTTCGCTTCCGGTGGTAGTGATGGTCGCGATCTTACCTTTTCCGCCGATGCCTTCCAGAAGTGCGCGTCCTGCGATCTCGCCTGCGCTGTAGTTATTGGAAACAACGGTGGAAACAACCGCATCCGTCTCGCCTGCCGGAGTATCCATACATATTACGGGAACGCCTGCTTTTGCGGCTTCTTCCAATGCCGGAATGATGGCGTTGGAATCGATGGGGATACAGATGATAGCCTTGCATCCCTGGGATACCAGGTCGGCTATCTGATCCATCTGCTTCCGGGAATCGCCGGAAGCATCTGTTACGACTACGGAAGCCGTAGGATCATACTGTTTCACGCCTTCTTCCACGCCGGATACACATGTTGCATAAAAAGAGTTCTGAGCATTGGGGACGGCACATCCGTACTTTCCGCCTTCACTGCTGCCCTCTGACTTGGCAGCTGTAGTCTCGTCAGCTTTGGCTGCGGTAGTCGTCTCATCCTTTTTGGCTTCTGTCGTCTTCTCTTCCTTCTTGGCAGCCGTGGTCTCATCTGCTTTCTTGCTTCCACAGCCGGCCAGCACAGAAGCAACCATAGCCAAGCACATCAGTAAACATAAAACCTTTTTCCTCATGAAAATACCCTCCTTTTTACATTTCTTTTTGTTTTCATGGTAACGAACAAAATCAAACACTTTGCACATACAGCTTGTACTGATGTTCAACTTTGTTGTATTTACATACAAACAATAGCATATTTTTTGTCTGAGCGCAACACTTTTGCACAAGAAATTTGTTGGTTTTCTTATTTTTTTATAATATTTTAAACATATTCAAACACATTCAAACATTCGCAAACTTGTCAGAATTGTTTGCCCGGATATCCAAAGTGCTTCAGCATCACAATATCCGAATTATCGCTGGGATTCGCAATCGTTACCCCCCTCCTTGCCGCCGGCTCCGACACAAAATATTCGTCGCAGGTCAGCTGCTCATAGCGGATACAAGCAGGTGTCTCAATGGGAAGCCCGTCTATGGTCCCGTTCCCCTGCATCATGATAAAGCCATAGGCTTCTTCGTCCTGGATCGTGACCGAGGCCCCCGGCTTTACAACAAGACGCTTTGCACAGAACTCTTTGGATCCGTATACGATCCACTCTTCATAATATCCCTTTTCTTCCATGGCTCCCACGTCCCCCGCCGGAACCGGCTCATGATAATGGTGCTCTTTAAAATCCAGATCTGTATTAGCCTCCCAATCCAGGCAGCTGATCAGGTAATCCCAATCGCCCTTTTTATCAGCCGGAACTTTATCCCAGAGCATAAAATCATCTGCTGCCAGATCATTGTTCAGGTTCTGCATAAAGATGGAGCAGTCACTCATATACTGGGGCTCATATGTTACCAGGGAACCGGGGGCATGAAGAATACCGGCGGGCACATCCCATCCGGTGCCCAGCTTAAGCTTATAGGCCCTGGAAAGCTCCAGGATACCGTTGTCTTCACAGTCCCATTTCTCCAGGTAAGCTTTAAGTTCTTTTTTTGTAAGGTGCGGGTCCAACCCGAAATAAGTATACCCTGCCCTATAGTCATAGGCATTCAGCTCTACTGGATAATAATATGCTTCCGGCTTTTGTGCCACCCCGACCAGAGCCGCCTGTTCCTCCATCAGATGCACATGATGGTTAATGGGCACAGAGAAATCATAGAATTTCGCAAAGAAAGTCATTTTTCCGCGCTCATTCATGATCTTTTCTCCCAGGATCTCACCACCGATCAATTCCACGGCTTCTTTGAGTTTAATCTTCTCCACACCATTCTCCGTCCGGCACACAATAAAGCTGAGTCCTTCGTCCGGCCCCGTGGTCTCGCCGTTGTCCGCCATGCCTGTGGAAGCAAACCATCTCTCACATACCGGACCGGCCTTCAGTCCCCTGGGATACAAGTCCCTCACATCAAGCTTCATCCTCCTTCCGGCCGGCAGCGTCGTCCTCGTCACCCAGCAGGGTGCGAGGCGGAGGATTCCTCCTGTCCGTTTCATCTCTTCTTTCAGCAGTTTTCTTTTCTCTTCAGGTTTCATATAAACTCCTTTCTGATATCTTTTTACAATTTTATCTTCTGCAGGTACACACCGTCCTGCAGCATAGTTTCATCCGGCCGCAGCACCGCCTGCGGAGATTCCTCCTCTACTGCGATCCAGCCGCCGTAATCCGCCTCTTTCAGGCATCCCAGCAGCTCCGGGAAGGGAATCACCCCTTCTCCCATCGGCGTCCACAGGCCGTTCTTTCCCATATCTTTAAAATGAACATGGCAGATATGTGGCATAAAAAGGCGGAAGATTTCTTCCACGTCCATTCCGCCGTGGGCAATATGGCCTGCGTCCGGGGTAAAACCCATGCCGCTGTCTTCGAAAAACCTCTTTAGAAGCTCATAATCCTCTCTGCAGTGAAACAGAGATAAAGGCGATGAATTTGTATGGAAAGACGGAGGATATCCTGCCGCCTTTGCCATTTCCCCCAGCCTGGCCAGAAATTCCAGAAACTCCTTCTGTTCTCTTTCCCGTTTTTCGAAGGGTGCGGCCGGAGGGATGATGGAAAAGGACATCAGTATCCCGCCGAAAGGCGCGGCCGCATCAAAGGACAGCCTGGCCGTCTCCAAAATTTCGTCTTCTTCAGCCGTCCCCCAGGGGAGCGGCACACCGACTGCCGTAAGCGTCATGTTTCTTTTGTCAAACTCTTTTTTCAGCTCCTGCGGTTTTTCTCCATACTCCCCCAGCATAGTAGTTTCAATTTCCAGGCCGCCGAACCCCGCCTGGGCACAGATATCCAATATATGAGGAATTTTTCCCTTATATGTGCCATAGGACATCTGCCACGCATAAGTCTGGGCGCCGTATTTCATATCCCCGCCTCCTTCTGCCCCGGACATTTTTTCAAAAATTCCAGGGTTATCCGGTTGAATACGTCTAAATGTTCAAAATGCTGCACATGGCCTCCTTCATTCACATACAGCTTTGCTCCGGGAATCCGGTTTTTCAGCTCCTCTGCATAGGAAAGCGGCGTAAGGATATCTGCCTTCCCGGCCACTACGAGGGCCGGGACGCGGATCCGTTCCAAATATGGCAGCGCGTCATGGCCCATACATGCCTCGCACTGCGCCCGGAACGCGTCTGCCGTCATTCTGCTCTCTGTATTCTGCTCAAGCTCCCTCTCCCTTTCCGCGAGGACCTCCGGATGCCCTGCAAAGGTGGCGGGAGAATAGATGAATTCCTGGAGCAGGCGGTCAAAGGCCAGAGGTGTCAGACAATCATAACAATCCTGAAACGTGCCCATTATCCGTCTCATATAAGGCGCAGGCCTGGCGAAGGTATTGATCAGAAGAAGGGATTTCACCAGCTCCGGCCGGAAAACCGCCAGCATCTGGGCAATGGCCCCTCCCATGGAGATCCCGGCCACATGAGCGCCTTTAATATCCAGGGAATCCAGTACGGCCGCCGCGTCCGCCGCCATGGACTCCGTAGTACAGTCTTCAGCTTTTCCCGAGTCGGACAGTCCGGCTCCCCGATTGTCCACGCTGATGCATCGGAAGTAGTTCCGATATACCTGTCTGTGAGGCTCCCATGCGGACAAGCCGGCCCCCAGTCCCATGAGGAGAAGAAGCGGTTCACCCCTTCCCTCCTCTTCAAAATGAATCTTTACCCCGTCTCTTTCTATGTAAGGCATAAGGTCACTCCTTTCCGTCCATGGTCATAACGATCTTTATGACATCCGGCTCCTTTCGGGCCGCCTTTTCCACCGCCTCGAAAAACCGGTCCAGAGAATACCGGTGGGTGATCATGCCCTCCGATTTAAGCGACCCGTCATATAACCCCTGGATCACTTTCTCAAAACAATGACAGCTGGTATAGGAGCCATAGATGTCCAGCTCTTTCCGGTCTCCAATAATGGTCCAATCATAAGTTATCTCCTCCGGCAGAGCGCTGAACTGAACAAACCGTCCTTTTTTGCGAATCATATCCAGGCCCTGGTAAACGCTGCTGGGATGGGCCGCCACTTCCAGGTAGACATCACAGCCTCTTCCTTCCGTGAGTTCCTTCACCCGTTTCACCACATCCGTTTCCTTTGGATTCAGGACGAGATCGCAGCCAAATTTCTTTGCCAGCTCCATTCGCGCGGGATTCATTTCCAGCCCCACGATCATCCTGGGCTCATATTTCCTGGCGATGCTCACCATGGCAAGGCCGATACATCCCATACCAGAGATGACGACCAGGTCTTCCTTCGTTATCCTGGCTCTTTCCACTCCGTGCATGGCACAGCAAAACGGCTCGATCAGGACTGCTTTATCCAATGGCATGTCCGCCGGAAGTCGGTATACCACAGTCCCTTCGGGGATCCGCATATACTCCGCAAACGCCCCGTTCACATCCGACTGGTGTCCGAAGTTCCGCTGATTCTCGCACATGTTATACTCACCGCGCTTACAGTAGAAACATTCTCCGCAGAACTTGATCATATCGGCTACCACCCGTTCTCCCAGAGCATACCCTTTAGAGGCAGCCCCTGCTCCCATGGCCACTATGGTCCCGGTATATTCATGCCCCGGTATCACCGGCGGTTCCATAGGTCCCTTCTCTTTTTCATTTCCCCAAAAGGAATCCGCTCCCTGATACCACATGACGTCGCTCCCGCATATCCCGCAGGCGTCGATTTTAAGAATGATATCATCCGGATTTTCTATCTGAGGCACCGGCGCATCCTCCAAAAACGCATAGTCATTCCTTCCATAAGCCATGACGGCCTTCATCGTATTCGGCAGGTTCATCTTCTTATCCTCCTTTATATTATATATTTATATTAATGTTTCATGTTTTCATTAATTAATTAGAGCATAGCATCTCCTGAAATATCTGTCAATGCAAAAAAAATATGATATAATTATGCTTAGAATATGGAAAAACCGGGAGAAAAGACATGATCTATTATGATAAACTGCAAGAAGCGCTGCCTTTGTTTCAGGCACTCGATTCCGAGATCCGCCTTCGGATATTAGAACTGCTCATGGAAAACCGCAAAATGAATATGAACGAAATTGCCCGGGCCGTCGGCCTGTCCAACGCGGCAATCTCCGTTCATATGAAAAAGCTGAGCGCCGCCGGTGTCATCAGTATCTCCAGTGTGGCGGGAAAACGCGGCACACAAAAGGTCTGCTATCTGAACGAGGATACCATACTGATCAAGCTGGCGGAAGAATTCCCCGGGCGGGAATCCTATGATACGGAGTTTAACGTGGGCTGCTACTCCAATTATCAGGTAACTCCTACCTGCGGCCTCTCCAGTCATGACCAGATCATAGGAGCCCTGGACCAGCCTCAGTTTTTTGCTTCCCCTAAGCGGTTCCAGGCCGATATCCTCTGGTTCACCCAGGGCTTTGTTGAATATCTGATCCCCAATTATCTGAACGGCGGCCAGACTCTGGACGAAATCCAGATCTCTTTCGAGATCAGCTCCGAGGCGCCGGGCTTCTGCGACGTCTGGCCGTCGGATATCTATTTTTATCTGAACGGGACCGAGCTTGGATATTGGACTTGCCCCGGCGACTTCGGTGAAAGGGCCGGCCGCCTGAATCCGGAATGGTGGCCCAGGGTGAACCAGTACGGCCTTTTAAAGCTTTTGACTGTCAATCAGCTGGGGACCTTCATCGACGGCCTTCCCCTCAATGATGTCACGATCCAGGACATAAAAACAGACACAGCGGCCGGATTCCTTTTCCGGATCGCCGTGCCTGAGCACGCAAAGCATATAGGCGGCCTGACTTTGTATGGCACGCATTTTGGAAATTACAGCCAAGGCATCCGCGTCAAAATTCTGTATCATTGATGCGGACTGTCATAAATCAGCCACGATCAGATTGGCTCCCATCTTCTGAAGCCTCTCTTTCGTTTCCGGACTGATATTGCTGTCTGTTATCACACCCGTAACATCCTTTATGTGGCTGTAGGATATCAGGCTGTATTGATTGAATTTGGAGGAGTCCACCAAAACATAAGTCTCCATCGCTGATTTGATGATGCTTTGTTTTACGCCGGCTTCCGGTGGATAGCCGTCGTAAAAATAGCCGTCCTCTCCCACTGTCGTGGCTCCCAGGAATGCGATATCCACCCGGTAGCGGCCAATCTGCTCTTCGGTCTGCGCCCCGTAGCAGGACAGCGTCTGAATCCTCAGCGATCCTCCGATGATCAATACCGAAATATAGGGGCGGTCTGAAACCTGGTCCACAATCTTCAGATTATTGGTCACGACTATGTTCCGGCTGCCCATCGGAAGGTTCTTCGCCAAAAGCGTAGTCGTCGTTCCTGAGTCGATGAAAATCCTCTGTGTGGCGCCGATCAGCTCAAATGCCTTTCTGGCGATCATTTCCTTCGCCTGCTCTGTGGCTCCCTTAAATTCCATGTCTTCCTTGGCTTGTCCCAGGAACACAGCGCCTCCATGGGTACGGCTTACATTTTTCCCTCCCGCCAGATATTCCAGATCCCGGCGGATCGTCATATCCGACACCTGAAATTTTCGGCAAAGCTGGCTTGTCTGAACCTCGCCGTCCTCCATCAGCATCTCATATATTTGCCGGCGGCGCTTCTCCCTCAGCACGGGAATCCCCCCTCACCAAATCACATTATTACCATTATACTTAGGTTTCCGGAATTTAGCAACCTCTGAATTTTCCCTGGGAATATCCTGTCCGGCTATTTCCTGTTAAGCGCCGCCTTTTCCGCCTGTCTGATAAATTCCTCCACATGCTGTTCCGACCGGATATACAAATGGGCGCCAAGCCCCTGGGAATTCAAGGCTCCCGCACCGCAGGCGAATTCTGCGCATGCTTCCGGCTCCATTCCTTTCAGCAGGCAGTGTACAAAGCCTGCCACAAAGTTGTCCCCGCATCCCGTAGTATCCAGCGGTTTAATCTTAAAGGGATCGGTGAAAAACCTCTTTTCCCCGCTCTTGAAAAAGCACCCTTCCGCTCCCATTTTAAGCACCACATTTTTGACTCCGGCGTTTAAGAATACATCCGCGATCGCGTCGGGATCCTTTTCACCGGTCACATAGACTGCCTCGTCATAGCTGGGCATCAGATAATCCGTATACGGATATACCTTTTTCACCGCATGGGGACCAATTCCCGCACAGTCAAAATTCATATCCGCAATGGTGAGCGCGCCGGCTTTCTGTGCCTCTTCAAAAATCACCTCAATCCCGTTTTGGTCCAGCGCTCCCAAAGCGAACAGGCTCCCTGCCGTCACGGCCCTCGTTTTTCTGAGCACCGACAGATCCACATCCGACATCTCCGGAGTAAAGTTCTCCCCCGGTCCCACCAGGAAAGAATGGTCTCCGTTTGGCTTTACCACGACCACCGTAGAGAAGGTCCTGCAGTCGTCCGGTCGCACCAAAAGAGAGGTATCGACGCCTTCCCGCACCAGATCCCCAAAGATCATATCGCCCACGTTCCGTTTATCCAGCCTGGTGAGCAGCGCAGAATGATCTCCCAGCCTGGCCAGGGTCACAGCCTCATTCACCGCGTCTCCCCCGGAAGCCAGCAGCACCTGGCCCGCCATCACGGTATCCTTTCCAGACACCAGGGCATCCTCCGGAATATCCGTCACCAGGATATCCTGTACCACCTGGCCAATGCAGATCACATCATATTCTTTGTTCTGATTATCCATTTCCTTATACCTCTTTCCCAAATTAAGAAGAATGTGTGCCCCTATTATGCTACTATTTTAACTCCTGCCGCCAAAGTACGCAATATGGTCTTCTTTTGAATTAGAAAGACAGATGCCGTTTTCGCGGCATCTGTCCGAATATCCCTGTATATCTCACTGCAGAACAAGCTTTTTGTATTCGTTGCACAGGGGATGGATCACCGGTTCATCTTCGTCTATGTCCGCATACTGCTTCGGCTGGAGCTCGATATGATAGTTATCTATGTTATCGTCGTTGATCTTGGAGACCTCGCCGCAGATCAGGTCCCCGGATCCCGGCTTCGGGCCAAACGTATGGGCGATCCCGGGAGTGATGCTGATGCTGTTGCCGGGATAGATCAGCACTTCTTCTCCTGCCGCGTAGGTATGCTTGATCCCGTCCTGATAAATGTCCACGGGCGTGTCAGCCGCTTTTCCGTCTATGGTATTATACAGCTTGATGAACATCACGCCTCCCCCGCGGTTGATGATATCTTCCGTCTTAAAACCATGATAATGGATGGGAAGTCTTTGTCCGTCCTTGAATATCAGCAGCTTCTCCGCGTAAGGTACACCCACCTCCGGATTATCCAGCAAACCGTTTCGGATCGTAAAAAGTACGCATCCGATCTCGTCAAACCGGCCCAATCCATGGTCCGTCATATCCCATCCCAGCATGAGCTTATCGATCACGTCAATCTCATCTTTGTGCTTCTTCCATTCCTCCAGGTCCCAGTACCCAAATTCAGGAAGTTTAAAATTGTTTTTCTCCAACAGCTCTTCCGCATAACGGATCGAAGCATTTACCAGTGAACGTTTCATTGTTTCCTTTCCTCCGTATTCCTTATTATCGTTTAAACTCATATACCGGCCGCATCTGTTTCCAGAATTCTTCTCCCGGAAGCGGTATCTGACACTCTCCGGTGACTCTCAGCCATTCCTGATAAGTATCATTTTCATAAAGAGCCGGATTCTCTTCTCCCAGAAACTCCACGAACTGCAGGAGATACAGGCCTCCCCCGGGAAGCTCCGTCACAAAGATCGAGGATTTCCGGAAGCCGTTCTGATAGCAAAGATCGTGAATGATCTGAGGCTGGTAATCGTGCAGACGGATATATTCATCCAGAAGCTCTCTTTTTGCACCGATGATGATGCCTTTGGACTGCAGGCAGGTCAGGTCATCCCCTTCATGAAGCTTAAACTCATATACATGCCTGGCCTCTTTCCATTTATCTCCCCATTCGGAACATGGCGTCTCTTTTTTTCCGTTCTCTGCCGTTTCGGTGTAACAGAACAGACAGGTTCTTTTCTCCACTTCCTGCATATAAAGCCTGCACTGCAGGAAACCGGCCTCTTTCATTTTCCTGTCCAGCTCTTCTTTTCTGTTCCGGCAGTCCGCAATATACCGTTCTGCCTGCTCTTTTTTTATTTCCGCCATATAAGCGTGTTTCTTCACCGTCTCCATTGTCCCGGCTCCTCTACACAAATGATTTTCCGATTTCGGTGCTGATCTCCTCGCCGGACTTTGCGAAGAACTCTTCGCCGGACAGTTCTCCAGTTATCTGTCTGTCCCTGAAGATCAGGATCCTTCTGGCCAGAGAGATCATCTCGTTCATATCGGAGGAAATCAAGATCACAGTCTTTCCTTCCTTAGCCGCCAGATTCCAGATCAGTTCATGAATGTATTCCTTTGCGCCGA
The DNA here is from genome assembly GCF_014337195.1 of Qiania dongpingensis. NCBI lineage: Bacteria > Bacillati > Bacillota > Clostridia > Lachnospirales > Lachnospiraceae > Qiania > Qiania dongpingensis. Next base: position 2,283,299 of record NZ_CP060634.1, on the reverse strand, counting down.
TATCCACCCCGACGGTCGGTTCGTCGATGATCAGGATGTCGCAGTCCGCCGCCAGCCATTTTGCAATGCTGATCTTCTGCTGGTTGCCGCCGGAAAGCTTCCCGGCCAGCGTATTGAGGCTGGGCGTCTTAATCTCCAGGCGCTTCGCGAATACATCCGCGTTTTCCTTTTCTTTTTTTAAATTGATAAACGGAATATGCCGGTAATAGCTCTTATTCCAGGAATTCACACAGACGTTCATGGCTACCGTATGTTCCAGGAACAAGCCCTCTTCTTTTCTGTTTTCCGTCACATATCCAATCTTATATTTATGGAGGGCCGTTTTAAATGAATCGATCTTCACCGGTTTCCCCCAAAGCAATACTTCTCCCCCGTCGCGCTTATCAATATTCAGCATAGTCCGGACCAGCTCCGTACGGCCGGAGCCAACCAGTCCATAGAAGCCCAATATTTCCCCCTTATGCACTTTGAAGCTCATGTCCTTGAATCCATGGATACGGGATGTGATATTTCTCGCTTCCAGGGCGACTTCACCATTGTAAGCGTCCAGCCTGCCGCGGTAACGGTACACAAAATCCCGCCCGATCATCATTTTAATAATCTTGGAATTTTCCATATTTCCAATGCTGTCCGTCCCTACCAGTCGTCCGTCGCGGAACACGGTCACCCGGTCGGCGATAACCTGTACTTCCTCCAGCTTATGGGACACGAATATGATTATCATCCCTTTATCTTTAAGCTTCCGCACAAGCTCAAACAAGGTGTTTGCCTCATGGCGTGTGAGAGACGAGGTCGGTTCATCCAAAAGCAGGACCCGCGCGTCGGCGCTCAGCGCTTTCGCAATCTGGATGAGCTGTTTATGCGCCGCGCTCAAAAAGCGCACTTTCTTTTCCGGCGGAAAATCAAGTCCCACCTCTTTCATATATTTAAGCGCAAATTGATTGATGGCTTTCCAGTTCACAAATCCGAATTTTGTAAACTGGCTTATCTTGTCATTGATGATGTTTTCCGCAATACTCCCTTCGGGAATCAGCTGGATCTCCTGGTGCACCATACTGATGTGCTGCTTCACCGCATCGCCGTAGCCATGAAGTTTCAGCTCTTTTCCATCCAGCACGACCTTGCCGGTATCTGCTTTATAGATTCCGCAGATAATCTTCATCAATGTACTTTTTCCGGCGCCGTTCTCCCCCAAGAGTGCGTGGATCTCTCCGTCTTTAAACGGTACCGAGATATCCTGTAGCGCTTTTACGCCCGGAAAGGATTTTGAAACACCGCTAACTTCCAGCATATATATTCCTCCGGTTTCTGCAAAGGATCTTAATCTCTTTCTTATTCCCCTCTCCAGGCAAGGAGAGGGGAACAGAAGAAGATAAATTTATTCCGGCTTGTTCAGATATGTGGACTCCAGATCTGCCGCGATCTTAACGCTCAGCTCTTCGATCTCTTTATCATAGGTATCTATATTATCCTTTGTAATGAAGACATAGCCGGTCACAATATGTACTCCCCAGTCTTTGATGGTCCATCCCTCTGCCATATACAGCAGCGACAGGCTTCCCAGATATCCCTGTCCATAGCCGTTCTGTGCTACTCCGACGTCAAGTGTCCCGTCTTCCAGACCGCCCAACACTTCTTCAGAGGGGTCCGTCGCCACTGCGTACAAATGCTTTGCGTCACTGTTGGAAGCATAATAATCCTTCAAAGCGTTGGTCATGCCTCTGGAAGCCGTGCCTCCGGTGGCAATGATCCCTGTCGCGTTGGGGTTTGCCGCCAGCGCGTTCGCTACTTTTTCGTATCCTTCATCCTCTGTCGTAATATCGCCGATGGTCTGGCAGATGGTCACGCCGTCACTTTCAGCCACTGCCGCCTCTACGCCCTTCTGTCTTTCCAGAGTATTTACGTCTCCCAGGTTCTCAAGGACATTGATGATAGAACCTTTTCCGCCCATCTCCTCGATCATTTTCTTAGTGGCTTCATAAGAGTAATCATACACATCGCCGCAGATGGTGGCTGCCGATTCCTGAGGATCGTCTACCTTGCCGCCGTAATTTATAACCTTGCAGTCCGCTTCTATCAGCTCTTTGTAAAGAGCATTGGCTCCGGAAGTATCCGCGCCGTAGATCAGGAATAAATTATATCCCTCAGCCGCTTTCGCCTCTACAATCTGGTTCTCGATGTCCTGTGTCCATTCCGTGCCGATGGCATAGTCAATGGTCACGCCATATTCTTTTTCAATCTGCTGATACCCGGGCTGGATATTCTCTTCGAAATAAGTATCGGGAGCCGGCCAGTAAACACAGATCTTATACTCGCTGGGATCTTTAGAGAGCTTCAGCTCCCGTTCCAGTGAGCTGGTATCGATTCCCGCCTTCGTGGTCTCCGGCGCCGTCGTCTCCTTCTGGCCGTCGCTTTCCTTTGCCGCCGTCGTCTCCTTCGAAGCGTCCGGAGCCTTTGTGGTCTCATTCGCCGCCTTGCCGCCTCCGCAGCCGATCAGGCTGACTGCCATGACCGCTGCACACATCAAACTAACTAACCTTTTTTTCATCCTTTCTACCTCCACTTTCTATTTTTTATAAAAGCCCCGGCCTTACCGAAGGGCCATTTATCCTTGTCACATCATTTTCTCCGCTACCCTGGCCCGTACAGATTCCACCGATACGGCCAGCAGGATGATCGCGCCCAGGAAAACCTGTTCATAATAAACATCCACGTTTAACATCGTCAGCCCGTTTCGGACCATGGTCAGTATCCAGGAACCGCAGAAGAAGCCCAGCGCCGTGAAGCTGCCTCCCAGAAGCGGAATACCGCCTATGGCGCATACGGCTATGGAATACATCATCCAGTCGGAGCCTGTATTGGGCGAGGCCGTCCCCGTCCGGGAAGCCCACAGGATCGCGGCGACACAGGCAAATATGCAGGAGAGGATATTACAGGAGATCACGATCCAGTTCACATTGATTCCCGACAGCCTGGCCGCCGTCCGGTTGCCGCCCACCGCCAGAACATCCCTTCCATATTTCGTGTGACGGAATACAATGTAAAGAACTACCACCAATACAATCATAAGAATGAACAGGAAGGAGAACATCCCTACCTTTTTCCGGCCCGCCCATGTCAAAGCCGCTGTCATCTCATATGAATAGCCATGAGAGCTGCCAATCGCCAGTCCGTTGAATATGAAAGACATGGCCAGCGTAATGATCCAGGGATTCAGGTTCAGCTTTACCACCAGCAGCCCTATGACCAGGCCGCAGACTGCCGATACCGCCAGAGCCGCCAGGATGGACGGCAGAGTTCCCATTCCATAGTTTGCCATCAGGGTCCCCATCACCACCGTGGAGAGAGCCCCGCAGGCGCCGATGCCCAGATTCATATCTCCGATGACCATCAAGATCAGCTGGGCCGCTCCGATAAAGGCATAAACGGCAGCCGTTCTGGACAGGTTGAAAATATTAAAGGGCGTCAGAAACGCATCTGTAAATACGGTGAACACCAGCACCAGTATGACGATCGCAACAATCGCGCTGGAATAGGACTGCAGAAAGAACCGTTTTAGCAGCGATACTCTCGGCTTGTTTGCTGTTCCGGGCATTTTCTCATTATTACTCATATCCTCTTCTCCTTTTGACCCTTTTTATCAAAATACCTCTATGACCTGAGCCGTCTCTCCAGTTCTATGTCAGACGGATACGCCGGATCCGCCCGAAGCCCCGGAATATACCGGCAGGCCTCATACAGGACATCGGCGACCCTTCCATAAGTACCAGCCACATGATGAATATAAGGACCTTTGACCAGCTTGTGTTCCCAGGCCGGCCAGTCATTCACCTCAAACCACACATATGTCCCCCGGCAGTATGGGCCGTCGATCCCTTTCCCTTCCCCCAGGAACAGCGAATACTCCCCATGGTCCCCGTCGAAGCGGCATACGGTGATATCTCCGTTCTGAAGCTCCCAGGCACAATTTCCGCACTGAGGATTTCCGTCCCACGCCTCTGTGATCCGGCAGTTCTTCTTATCCTTTGCAAAAGCGGACGGAAATGCTCCGCAGTGCCACAGGAGTTCTACATTTTCCTTTTCCGGGTGCCTCACGGTCAGATCCGCCAGAAAATGCGGAATGCGGTTTCCGGCGGCCGCCTGAATCAGCATTGCTGAAACAGCTCCATTTATATCCGTCTCACAGGCCACGGGGAACCCCTCGTCGGCCAGCATGGAATTCACCGCGCAGGGATAAATATCCAGCTTTTCCTGCATGGCGGCCCAGCATTGAATACACGCGCAGTTACACAGATATCTGTCTGCAAAGCTCTGAACGGCCAGCTTCATCGCCGCTAAGGTCTCTCTCGGTCCGGTCCTTTCGGCCCCTGGTCCGGTATAGGCCCTGCTTATAAAGCAGGAGACTTCCTCCAGTTTGTCTTTCTCTTCCCTCCGTATCCGCTCCATCTCCAATTCCAGCTCCATGAGAGATATCGGAAAGACCTCGATCCCGAATTTTTCCATCAGCTCACTTTCGTTTGCCATCACGCTCAGGAAATCACAGGGTCTTGGCCCAATCTGGAGCACACGGATATGCTTCATGGTCTTCACCACCTCCGCTGCCCGGATGAAACGCTCAAATCCGCGAAGGAACACATCATCTGTGGGAGATACGTTCGTTATGTAAGAAAAAGTCACATTATGTCTTCTCATCACTTTCCCCGATGCGAAAAGTCCGCACTGCGAATCCCTGGTCCTCATCCCCGTCTCGTCGGGAGCGTCATCCTGCGGTCCATACAAAAGCACCGGTACCCGGAGCGCGGCGGCTACCTGTCCGATCGCGCCCTCGCACCCAAAATTGCAGTGCGGGAAAAACAGTGCGTCCACATCCTGCTCTTTCATCTTTTTAATGACTTTCGGAACATCCGACTGGCAAAGCAGCAGTCCTTCCTCATTGATGTCCTCAATGTCGACCAGGCGGATTGGAAATTTTTTTATCTGGTCCGCAATCTCCTCCTTATAGTGCAGTGCCGCCTCAACGCTGAAATTACTTCTTCGCGTAGGCACATATCCAACGGTGACTGGCTCCATAACTGTCATATGTTCCCCTCCCGTCATTTAGACTTGTATTTTCATCGTCCAAAACATGTATTTATTTTTTTAATATTATAGTACACATTCTCATTTTCTGTCCTTGTTTTGTATTTACAACAATAGCATATATGCGCACATTTGTAAATACCTTTTTGTGAGTTTTATACCCATTATTTTAAGTTCATGTATTTATTTTAAAGAACTCAACAGCATTATGTATTCTTTTCGCAAATAATCTCTGACCATTTTGGTAATTTTTCATCATATTCCCCATTTCAGCGGCATCAAAAAGCGGACAATATCTGTCTTTTATTCTTCAACCATAAATATATACATTAATGATATATTTTATGAATAATACCAATTAAATATTAATTTTAAATACATCTTTCTGAGCTCTTGCATTTTTAATGGCTTTCCTGTATGCTTAACATATGCGAAAAATTCACCGCTCTTGAATAAATACGGTGTTGAATGGAGAAATTTTTATGTCAGACTATGTATTGAATACAAGCAATATAAAATACAAGGCCCTCTATACCTGGCTAATTGGCAAGATCAACGACGGTTCCTTTGGCTATAAAGAAAAGCTGCCGTCAGAGGCCTCTCTCTGTGAACAATTCCAGATCAGCCGCCAGACAGTACGGAACGCCATGGATCGGCTGTGCCGGGAAGGCTACGTGGAACGGGTCAAGGGGAGCGGCAGCTTTGTAAAAAAGCCGGTGCGGCAGCGTGAAAAGACGATCGGGGTCATTTTTCTCACCATTTCCGGTTACATTAACGCCAACGTACTCAACGGGATAGAAAACGTCCTCTCTTCCAAGGGATACAGCATCCTGCTGGAGCTCAGTCACAACCGCGTGGGCAATGAGGCCCGCTTTCTTCAGAAAATGCTGGCAAGCAATGTCTCCGGCCTGATCATAGAGGGAACCAAAAGCAGCTTCCCCACTCCAAATGACGCTCTGTTCCGGCAGCTGGCCGAACAGAAAATCCCGTATGTTTTCGTTCACAATGGCTACACCAACGTACCTGCTCCTGCCATCGTCTGGGATGACCGCAGGGTATCTTATGAGCTCACACAGCGTCTGATCAATGCCGGGCATAAAAATATCGCCGGACTTTTTAAGTTCGACGAAATGCAGGGTGTCAATCGATATCTTGGCTATATCGACGCTCTTATGGATAATCAGATGGAGATTCAGGAGGACTATATCGGATGGTACAGTGATTCCAACCAGCCGGAAGAGAGGCGGCGGAAAACAAATTACGCCGACGCCTTTGCCATGGATATTCTGGGCCATTGCAGCGCTCTTATCTGCTACAACGACTTGATCGCCTGCCATATCATACGCCACTATATCGCCAGAGGCATATCCATACCGGATCAAGTCTCTGTGGCCAGCTTCGACAATTCCGACGTCACAAAGCTATACAACCTGCAGAGGATTCCCAGCGTCACCCATCCAAAGGAGGAAATGGGCAGACAGGCCGCTTCTCTCCTGATGGAGTATATCGAAAATCCGTCGCTTAACGCCGCAGAGAGGAAGATCATCACACTGTAACAACACCAGAAAAGTGTGTCTTATAAAATAAAAAAGGCTGTCATACCGTTCATACGGCAGACAGCCTTTAAATACTCATAATAAAATCAATTCATTATACCAGCTCGATCAGCACTTCCATTGCTGCGTCGCCTTTTCTCTGACCGATCTTCACGATTCTGGTATAACCGCCTTTGCGGTCAACATATTTCGGAGCGATCTCGTCAAAAAGCTTTGCGGGCATATCAACGGATTTCGTGTTTTTCTTGCGGCCGGCGACTTCCTTCGGAACCTCGGTCACAGGATACAGCACTTCCAGCATCTTACGGCGCGCGTGCAGCCTGCTGGGCTTATCTTTTTTGATGGTCTTCTGGATCTCGTCATAAACGGTAACTTTCTTTCCGTCTACCACTTCTTTTACCCTCTTGCCATCTTTATCTTTTCTTGCCACCTTCGCAGTAACAGTAACCTCTTCAAAGTTGTCTTTTTCCTTTACTGCCATAGCGATCAGGCCTTCAGCAATCTTGCGGATTTCCTTCGCCTTTGCTTCCGTAGTCACGATCTTGCCATGGTATAAAAGATTTGTCACCTGATTGCGTAACAATGCTTTTCTCTGGCTTGAAGTTCTTCCAAGTTTTCTATAACCTGCCATGATTTCTTTCCTCCATTTGTGGAACAGGCGGCCATGCATCTTCGGGCTTACTGACCGTCTGCTTTGTATCCATAATGTTTCCTATTATTCGTCGCTGGGATTGAGCTCGAGTCCAAGCTCTTTCAGCTTGCCGAGAACTTCCTCCAGAGACTTGCGGCCCAGGTTCCTGACCTTCATCATATCTTCTGAAGTGCGGTTCGTCAGCTCCTCTACGGTATTGATGCCCGCGCGCTTCAGACAGTTGTAGGAACGGACAGAGAGCTCAAGCTCATCAATGTTCATTTCCAAAACTTTCTCTTTTTCATTGTCTTCCTTCTCTACCATGACTTCCGCAGTCTTGGCATTTTCAGAAAGGTCAATGAACAGATTCAGATGTTCACTCAGTACTTTAGCCGCGAGGCTTACCGCTTCGTCGGGAGCCAGAGTGCCGTTGGTATATACGTCCAGAGTCAGCTTATCGAAATCGGTAATCTGACCTACACGAGTGTTCTCAACCGAGAGATTCACACGCTCAATGGGAGTGTAAATGGAATCGATCGCGATCACGCCAATGGGCAGATCCTCACTCTTGTTCTTATCCGCGCTCACATAGCCCCGGCCCTTGGTGATGGTCAGTTCCATGTACAGCTTGCAGTCGCTGCCGCCGCTGAGGGTGGCAATCACCTGCTCCGGATTGATCACTTCAATATCCTGGTCAACCTGGATATCGGCGCCTGTTACAACGCCTTCCCCCTCGAATTCCACATAAGCCACTTTCGGCTCATTGGTCTCGCTGGTGTTCCGGATCGCCAGGTTCTTCAGGTTCATAATGATCTCAGTCACATCTTCTTTAACACCCGGGATGGAACTGAATTCATGGAGGACACCGTCGATCTTTACCTGGCTGACCGCCGCTCCCGGCAGAGAAGACAGCATGATCCTTCTCAGGGAGTTGCCCAGAGTAGTGCCATATCCCCTCTCCAGAGGCTCGACAACGAATCTTCCATACTTCTTATCTTCTGAAATCTCAACAATTTCAATATTGGGTTTTTCAAAATCGAACACTATTAAGCCCTCCTTATGGGTATAAAGTTGAGGGCCGAAAAATTTCGGACACTCCTAATGTCTTTCGGATTATTTGGAGTACAGCTCGACGATAAGCATTTCGTTAACCGGTACATCGATCATCTCTCTTGTGGGGAGCTGTTTGATCGTAACAGAGAGGTTCTCAGCATCCACATCGAGCCACTCCGGCACCAGCCTTCCGGCTGTCACATCCAGAACATCCTTGTATCTCTGGGAATCTTTTGCTTTTTCTTTAATAGTGATGACATCGCCTGCTTTTACCAGGAAAGACGGAATGTTCACACATCTGCCGTTTACCAGGACATGCTTGTGATCCACAATCTGTCTCGTTTCTTTTCTCGTTCTGCCGAGGCCGGCTCTGAACAGTACGTTGTCCAGTCTGGACTCCAGCATGATAAGAAGATTTTCACCAACCATGCCGCTCATTCTCTCAGCTTTTGCATAGTAATTTCTAAAAGGCTTCTCTAACACACCATAAATGAATTTGGCTTTCTGCTTTTCGCGCAGCTGAAGGCCGTATTCGCTCATCTTCCTATTGGATCTCTTTAATTCTCTCGTTGATTTCTTATCTATTCCTAAATAAACCGGGTCAAGTCCAAGGGACCTGCATCTTTTAAGAACAGGAACTCTATCTACTGCCACTTTTCAGCACCTCCTAATTAAACTCTTCTACGTTTGGGTGGACGGCATCCATTATGGGGAACCGGGGTTACGTCTTTGATACTGGTTACTTCCAGACCGCATGCCTGCAGTGCACGGATAGCAGCCTCACGACCTGATCCGGGGCCCTTTACCATTACGTCAACGGACTTCAATCCATGTACAAGTGCTGCCTTCGTAGCAGTTTCTGCAGCCATCTGCGCTGCATATGGAGTAGATTTCCTTGAACCTCTAAATCCCAGACCGCCTGCACTAGCCCATGACAGAGCATTGCCCTGTGTATCTGTTAACGTTACGATGGTATTGTTAAAAGATGACTGGATGTGCGCTTGTCCGCGTTCAACGTTTTTCTTAACACGCTTTTTTGTCACTTTCTTTGCAGTGGACACTTTTTTAGCCATTTTAAACTAACCTACTTTCTTTTACTTGTTTACCTGTTACTTAATCAATGCAGTATAAATACGCATTGTCAGCAGCCTGCTTATTTCTTCTTGTTCGCTACTGTCTTCCTGGGACCTTTTCTGGTCCTGGCGTTTGTCTTGGTCTTCTGACCGCGAACGGGCAGACCTCTCCTATGACGGATGCCTCTGTAACAGCCAATCTCCTGTAATCTCTTGATATTCATCGCCACTTCACGGCGGAGATCACCTTCAACCAGCTGGTGATCTGCCTCGATGGCGGATGAGATCCTCTTGACTTCTTCATCAGTCAGGTCTCTCACACGAGTATCAGGGTTTACATTGGCTTCCTTTAAGAGGCGGCTGGCACTAGTCCTACCGATCCCATAGATATAAGTCAATCCGATTTCAACGCGCTTTTCTCTTGGTAAATCGACACCTGAAATACGAGCCATGTGTGTATTACACCTCCATTGTTATTCTCATTACTGTTTCCATTTTTATTTAATCATCATGAACAACCCTCCCGGGTGTGTTCACAATGCAGCCGCACGATTTTAGTGGGTATACCGACACCGCAAATTAAAAACCTGCGCTCCCGTGTCAGCCCTGACGCTGTTTATGCTTCGGATTCTCACAAATAACCCTGACGCTGCCTTTTCTTTTAATAACCTTGCATTTCTCACAAATCGGTTTAACAGATGATCTTACTTTCACAGGTTTACTCTCCTTTCACAAAAAAGTCCGCATATCATTATAACACCTACCCCTATTAAAAGCAAGCGCAAATATGGGATTTTTTCCAATGTTACTTATCTCTCCAGATGATCCTTCCCTTGGACAGGTCATAAGGAGACAGTTCCAAAGTAACTTTATCACCCGGCAAGATCCTGATGTAGTTCATACGAAGCTTGCCGCTGATATGTGCCAGTACCTGATGTCCGTTTTCCAGTTCAACCTGAAACATGGCATTGGGCAGTTTTTCCACTACGGTTCCTTCAATTTCAATAACGTCACTCTTTGACATCCCGTTACCTCCTACTTGGTGGGGACCTTGGCCTGATACAGCTTTATGGCCCGCTTCACGTCTTCATTCCTGACCGGCTTTCCGCCCCTCATAAGTTCTGCCAGCCGCTCATCCTGTGCATGGATGAACTGCAGATGCTTTTCCTTCTTCGGTTTGGCTTTTTCCAAAGTTCTTATCCTCCCATCGGCCAGCAGGTATTTTCCCTCCCGGTATCCGATGACGGCATACAGCTTTCCTTTGTCATGACCGGCTTTTGAAATGGCGAATCCGCCTGTTTCCTTCCTCATGTCCGGCACCGCCTACAGGGAAAGGATTTCCGGCTCCCCTTCGGTGATGAGAATCGTATTCTCATAATGAGCCGACAGAGAACCGTCTTCCGTGACCACGGTCCAGTCATCATCCGTCCAGGCCACATCGAAACGGCCGATATTGACCATCGGTTCAATGGCCAGCGTCATACCGGGCCTGAGTCTTATGCCCCTTCTGCCCGTATCGAAATTGGGGATTTCCGGCGCTTCGTGCATTTCGGTTCCGATGCCGTGTCCTACCAAGTCGCGGACAACGCCAAAGCCGAACTGTTCACAATACTTCTGCACCGCAGTCCCGATATCATTGATGTGATATCCGGGTCTGGCATATTTGATTCCTTCAAAGAAGCTCTGCTTCGTCACCTCGATGAGCTTTGCCGCTTCTTCACTGATCTCTCCTACGCCGTAGGTCCTGGCTGCATCTGACTGATAGCCCTTGTATATCAGTCCCGTGTCGAGACTGACAATATCGCCTTCGTGAATCACCCTGCTTCTGGTCGGGATCCCATGAACGACTTCGTCGTTGACGGATACGCATACGGATGCGGGAAAACCGTTGTAATTCAGGAAAGACGGGATGCATCCGTAGCTTCTGATGATCTCCTCACAGATGCGGTCAACTTCCTTCGTTGTCATTCCCGCGTGGAGCGCTTTTTCAAGTTCTACATGGGTTTTGGCAAGGAGCCGCCCGGCTTCCCTCATCAGTTCGATCTCTCTTTCTGATTTGATGGTAACTGCCATTGCTATTCTCCTAATATTCTGCAGATATCCGCGAAGACATCTTCCATGTCCTCAGTGCCGTCCACTTCCGCCAGACAGCCCTTCCGGCTGTAATACTCCATAAGGGGCTGGGTCTGTTCATGGTACACGGCAAGACGTTTTGACACGGTCTCCGGCTTGTCGTCATCTCTTAAGATGAGCGCCTCTCCGCATCTGTCGCAGATTCCCTCCTTTGCGGCGGGAGCATGAACGATGTGATACGTCGCCCCGCAGCCTACGCAGGCCCGTCTTCCGGACATCCGGCGGACAATATGGTCATCCGGCACCTCTACATTGATGGCATAGTCAATCCTCTGCCCCATGGAAGTGAGCACCGCATCCAAGTTTTCCGCCTGGGGAATGGTCCTCGGGAATCCATCCAATACATAGCCGTTTTCACAATCCGGCTGTTTTACTCTGTCAGCGACCAGGTCGACCACCAGTTCATCCGGAACAAGCGCGCCCTGATCCATATAAGCTTTCGCCTTTTTTCCAAGCTCCGTGCCATTCTTAATGTTGGCCCGGAAGATATCACCCGTGGATATATGCGGAATCTGGTACCGGTCGGCAATCTTCTTCGCCTGTGTCCCTTTTCCTGCCCCAGGTGCTCCTAACATAATAAGTCTCATATCATTTCCCTCCGACAACTGGGCTCCGGCGCCTTTGCAGTCTGCCGGAAGCTATACTGCAGCGGGAACATTCCCGCTGCGGCATACAGATTAGTCGCTCAGGAAGCCCTTGTAGTATCTCACTAGCATCAGGGATTCCACCTGCTTCAGTGTTTCAAGGATGACACCCACGATAATGATGATGGATGTGCCTCCGAAGGACAGCTGGCCGATGTTGAAAAGGCCGGAGAACAGAATCGGGATGATGGCCACGACCGTAAGGCCGACCGCGCCAATGAATACGATATAGTTAAGAATCCTGTTCAGATAGTCCGACGTGGGGCGTCCCGGGCGGATGCCTGGAACAAAACCACCCTGCTTCTTCATGTTATCCGCGATCTCAATCGGATTGAAGGTGATTGAGGTATAAAAATATGCAAAAGCAACGATCAATAGAATATAAACAATCATGCCGATGCTTAAAATCGGGTCAGAGGGCCTGCACCAGTTGGAGGAGCTGAGTCCCAAAAGGATCCTGCCGCCAAAGGTGGAGTAGTCCACTGTGAAAAACTGTGCGATGACCACCGGGAAAGACATGAGGGAAGAAGCGAAGATCACCGGTATCACGCCGGCCGTATTCACTTTCATCGGAATGTTGCTGGACTGTCCGCCCACAAACTTCCGCCCCTGCATCTTCTTGGCATACTGCACGGGAATTCTTCTTTCCCCGCCCTGGAGCATGACGACGAAGGCCACCATGGCCAGAATGACGACCAGGATGATGACTGCGGAAAGCGCCGCTTTCGCCACAGATGTTCCTGACATGAACCGCTCATAAAGCGCGGCAAAGTCATCCGGCAGCCCGGACAGGATATTGATCAGGAGGATAATGGAAATGCCGTTCCCAATCCCCCTTTCTGTAATTCTTTCACCCAGCCACATGAGCATCGCACTGCCGGCTGTCATGGTCACGATGACGACAATGACATTGTACCAGGTATAGTCGAGGATCAGGCCGGAGCGTCCAAATCCGATCGCCATGGCGGTGGACTCGATAAGCGCGAGACCAACCGTCACGTACCTCGTGATCTTGGCTATGAACTTTCTTCCTTCTTCGCCTTCCTTCTGCATCTCTTCCAGCTTCGGAATTGCAATGGTAAGGAGCTGGATGATGATGGAGGATGTGATATAAGGAGTAATGCTCAGTGCAAATACAGAGAGTTTCGTAAATGAGCCGCCGGTCATGGCGTCAAAAAAGTTGAATGCCGTGCCGGACTGGCTTGCAAACCAATCGGCAAAGTATGCCGTGTTAACACCCGGAACTGGCAGATGAGCGCCAATTCTCACTACAATTAAAATGAAGAATGTGTAAAGGATCCTCTTTCTGACTTCTTTTATTTTAAATGCATTCTGGAGTGTCTTCCACATATCAGATCACCTCTGCATTTCCACCAGCAGCTTCAATTTTTGCTTTTGCACCTTCACTAAATGCGTTCACCTTAACCGTAAGCTTTTTGGTTAACTCGCCGTTACCGAGAATCTTAACGCCGTCTCTGGGGTTCTTCACAATGCCGCTCTCCATTAAGGTCTCAACCGTAACGACCGCATCGTTGTCGAATCTCTCAAGGGCTTCTACGTTAATGCCCACGATCACTTTTGTATTCCTGTTTGTGAAGCCTCTCTTAGGAAGTCTTCTATATAAAGGCATCTGACCGCCTTCAAAACCAGGCCTGGGAGCTCCGGAACGTGCCTTCTGGCCTTTGTGTCCCTTACCTGCTGTCTTGCCGTTGCCTGAACCGTGTCCACGGCCTCTTCTGAAAGCGTCGCTGTGCTTGGAGCCTTCAGCGGGTCTTAAATTTGATAATTCCATCTTGCGCACCTCCTCCTGGAACTAGATTTCTTCTACTTTCACCAAGTGCCTCACATGCCAGATCATGCCTCTGACAGCGTCATTATCCGGAAGCTCGACCGTCTTATTCAGCTTTCTTAAGCCAAGAGCTTCAACAGTCTTTTTATGCTTCGGAACAGCACCAATGGTAGATTTCACCAGTGTAACTTTCAATTTCTCCGCCATTTTAAGTTTCCTCCTTTAGCCAATTAACTCTTCAACAGATTTGCCGCGGTTCTTGGCAACCTCTTCCGGAGTCTTTAAGCTCTTCAGGCCGGCCAGTGTAGCGAGAACGACGTTCTGCTTGTTGTTGGACCCAAGAGATTTTGTTCTGATATTCTTGATTCCTGCCATCTCCAGCACGTTACGCGCAGGACCGCCTGCGATAACGCCGGTACCTTCAGGAGCTCTCTTCAGCAGTACGGATGCACTGCCGAATTTACCGATGAAATCATGAGGGATGCTCTTGTTCTCGTCTACGGGAACCTCGATCATGTTCTTAACTGCATCTTCCTTGCCTTTACGGATAGCTTCCGGGATCTCCGTAGCTTTTCCCATGCCTGCACCCACATGACCATTGCCGTCTCCGACAACGACCAAAGCGGTAAAACGCATGTTACGTCCACCTTTAACGGTTTTGGACACACGTTTGATCGCAACTACTTTATCTGACAGCTCTAACTGACTGGCGTCAATAATTGTACGTTTCATGTGTTCTCCTCCTCGATTAGAATTCCAGACCAGCTTCGCGAGCTGCATCTGCCAACGCCTGAACTTTGCCCTGATAGATGAATCCTCCTCTGTCGAATACGACAGTGGTGATACCCTTTTCCAGCGCTTTCTTTGCGATAACGGTTCCCAGGTGAGCGGCAGCTTCCACATTATTCGTCTTGGTGAGCTCAGCCTTTACATCCTTCTGCAAAGTAGATGCTGATACTAAAGTATTACCGACCGTATCATCGATAATCTGAGCGTACATATGATTATTGCTTCTAAACACAGCCAGACGCGGTCTCTCAGCGGTTCCACTGAAACGATTGCGGATTTTTCTATGTTTATTACGACGGACTTCCGTTCTTGATTCCTTGCTAATCATTTTTGTCACTCCTCCTATTTATTATTTTTTACCGGTCTTGCCAACTTTACGTCTG
The DNA here is from genome assembly GCF_014337195.1 of Qiania dongpingensis. Lineage (NCBI taxonomy): Bacteria > Bacillati > Bacillota > Clostridia > Lachnospirales > Lachnospiraceae > Qiania > Qiania dongpingensis. The sequence continues at coordinate 2,268,169 of NZ_CP060634.1, read as the reverse complement.
ATCACTTCGTCAGCATACTTGATACCCTTGCCCTTATAAGGTTCAGGACGTCTCTTATCTCTGATCTCAGCAGCGTATTGGCCAACTTTTTCTTTATCGATACCCTTTACGATGATTTTGTTCTGGCCGTCTACCGCAGACTCCAGACCTTCGGGATCTTCCATTTCAACCGGATGGGAGTAGCCCAGTGACAAAACAAGCTTCTTGCCCTGCTTCTGCGCCTTGTAACCAACGCCGTTTACTTCAAGGACTTTTTCATATCCTTCGGTAACACCGTGCACCATGTTGGCGAGCAGGCTTCTGGTCAAACCATGTAAAGATTTCATTTTCTTCAGATCATTCGGTCTTGATACAATGATATTGCTGTCTTCCAGCTTAATTTCCATTTCTGCGGGAAGGACTCTCTCCAGAGTTCCTTTCGGTCCCTTTACTACTACTTTATTATTTTCTGCAATATCGACTGTTACTCCAGCCGGTACCGCGATTGGCATTCTTCCTATACGTGACATGCCCGTACCTCCTTTATTATGGTTAATAGTTTCCGTTAATCGCGCGAGCAGACAGCCTGGATAAACTGTTCACTCTTCACTATTAACTTAACTTCGGCTTATATTCGCCAGGTGTCCGCATCCTTACCAGATAAACGCTAACACTTCGCCGCCGACATTCATCTCTCTCGCTTCTTTATCTGTCAGAACACCTTTATTGGTGGAGATGATCGCGATTCCGAGTCCGCCAAGTACCTTGGGAAGCTCTTCTCTTCCTGCATAAACACGCAGCCCGGGCTTGGAGATTCTCTTCAGGCCGGTAATGATTTTTTCGTTCTTATCCTTGCCATATTTAAGCGTAGCACGGATGGTCTTGAAAGCGCCGTCCTCTACGAGGTCATACTTTGCAAGGTATCCTTCCTTCACCAAAATATCGGCAATCGCCACTTTCATTTTTGATGCAGGGATATCTACTGTATCGTGCTTTGCAGTATTTGCATTACGGATTCTAGTAAGCATATCTGCAATGGGATCGCTCATAGTCATTTTAATTTGCCTCCTTATTTAAATTTGCATCACTTGTATCTGGAGCATAAGCCTCGCCAAGTGTGGGATATTTACCAGCTTGCTTTTTTTACTCCGGGAATCTGTCCTTTATATGCTAATTCACGGAAACAAATTCTGCAAATTCCGTATTTTCTCAGATATGCATGCGGACGGCCGCAGATTCTGCAGCGGCTGTACTCTCTCGAGGAGAACTTTGCCGGTCTCTGCTGTTTGATCTTCATTGAAGTTTTTGCCATTGGATCTTCCTCCTACTTATTTAGAAAACGGCATATTGAATAATGTCAAAAGTTCACGAGCTTCCTCATCTGTTTTTGCCGTTGTGACAAAAATGATATCCATACCTCTTACTTTATCGACCTTATCATATTCAATCTCAGGGAAAATCAGCTGCTCTTTAATGCCAAGCGCGAAGTTTCCCCTGCCGTCAAACGCGTTGGGGTTCACACCGCGGAAGTCACGTACACGGGGCAGTGCCAGATTCACAAGGCGGTCAACGAATTCATACATCCTCTCGCCTCTCAAGGTCACCTTGCAGCCGATGGGCATGCCTTCTCTGATCTTGAAGTTTGCTATGGATTTCTTTGCCTTTGTCAATACTGCTTTCTGGCCTGCGATCGTTTCCATATCTTTAATGGCTGAATCAAGGATCTTGGCATTTTCCTTTGCCTCGCCAATTCCCATGTTGATCACGACTTTTTCAAGCTTCGGGATTTCCATGACGTTTTTATAGCCGAACTTCTTCATCATAGCGTCCTTGATCTCACCTGTGTATAATTCTTTTAATCTACTCAATTTTCTGACCTCCTTTCTGATTAGTCTATCACTTCACCGGTTGACTTCGCAACGCGGACCTTTTTGCCGTCTTTTACGTCAAAACCGACTCTGGTTGCTTTGCCGTTGTGAAGGTACATAACGTTGGAAGCATCGATCGATCCTTCCATGTTGACGATCCCGCCCTGCTGATTCTGCGCGCTGGGCTTGGTGTGCTTTGTGAGCATGTTCACACCTTCCACAACCACACGGCTGTTTTTTCTGTCAACGCGGATGACCTTGCCTTCTTTGTCTTTATCTTTACCGGCGATAACTTTAACCATATCGCCTTTCTTAATTTTCATGGTCGCCATTCCCCTGCACCTCCTTATAATACTTCGGGAGCCAGGGAGACAATCTTCATGAACTGTTTCTCTCTGAGCTCTCTTGCAACAGGTCCAAAGATACGGGTACCTCTGGGGGTCTTGTCATCTCTGATGATGACGGCAGCATTTTCATCGAATCTGATATAAGAACCGTCTTTACGGCGGGTGCTGTTCACGGTACGTACCACCACAGCCTTGACTACGTCACCCTTCTTTACAACACCGCCAGGCGTTGCATCTTTAACCGTAGCAACGATAACATCGCCAATACTTGCATATCTTCTGGTGGAACCGCCCATTACACGGATGCAGAGGAGTTCTTTAGCACCAGTGTTGTCAGCCACCTTCAGTCTGGTTTCTTGCTGAATCATGATAACTCTCCTTTCAGTCGGATCAAAAGCTTATTTTGCTTTATTGATAATCTCGACAAGTCTCCATCTCTTATCCTTGGATAAAGGTCTCGTTTCCATAACCTTTACTGTATCGCCGACCGTGCACTCATTCTTTTCGTCATGTGCTTTCAGCTTATAAGTTCTTTTCACGATTTTGCCGTATAAAGGATGTTTTACATGGTCCTCGATCGCAACAACAACTGTCTTGTCCATTTTGTCGCTGACAACCTTGCCGGTACGGGTCTTTCTTAAATTTCTTTCCACGGATGTTTCTCCTTTCATAGCGCTTATGACTATTCAGCAGCCTTCGCGGTAATCACGGTCTGAATCCTGGCGATGTTCTTGCGAACCTCTTTGATTCTGCTTGTGTTATCCAGCTGGTTGGTTGCATTCTGAAATCTCAGGTTAAAAAGTTCCTTCTTAGCAGCTACTAATTCTTCGTTTAATTCTGCAGCTGATTTTGTCCTCAAATCTTCTACATACTTATTAATTTTCACTGTTATCACCGCCTTCTAAGTCTGCGCGAGAAACAACTTTACATTTTACTGGCAGCTTATGCATAGCAAGACGTAATGCTTCTCTGGCTGTTTCCTCTGGTATGCCTGCGATCTCGAACATCACGCGGCCGGGCTTGACAACTGCCACCCAGTATTCCAGCGAGCCTTTACCAGAACCCATACGGGTCTCAGCCGGTTTCGTAGTTACGGGCTTATCGGGGAAGATTTTAATCCAAACTTGACCGCCACGCTTGATATATCTGGTCATGGCCACACGGGCAGCCTCGATCTGATTGGACTTGATCCAAGCGGGCTCCATAGCTACAAGGCCATATTCACCATTGCTGATCTTATTTCCTCTCATGGCTTTTCCGGCCATGCTTCCGCGGAATTGTTTACGACGTTTAACTCTTTTAGGCATTAACATTATTTAGCTCCCCCTTCCTTTTTAGCTGGAAGAACCTCACCTTTGTAGATCCATACCTTTACGCCAACCTTGCCGTAGGTAGTATTTGCTTCGGCGAAACCGTAATCAATGTCGGCTCTCAGGGTCTGCAGCGGAATCGTACCGTCGCTGTAGAACTCTGTACGCGCCATATCTGCGCCGCCCACACGTCCGGACACGGAGGTCTTGATGCCGAGAGCTCCTCCCTTCATGGTCCTGCCCATGGTGGACTTCATGGCACGTCTGAAGGAAATACGGTTCTCGAGCTGAAGAGCAATACTCTCAGCTACCAGCTGCGCATCTTTGTCAGGTCTTTTTACTTCTTTGATATCGATGAAAAGCTTCTTGGAGGTCATTTTCTGAACCTGAGCTTTCAGCTTCTCGATCTCAGATCCGCCCTTACCGATCACGATACCGGGCTTTGCTGTATAAATAATCACTTTTAAGCGGTCGGACGCTCTCTCGATCTCGATCCTGGAAACGCCCGCGCTGTATAATCTCTTTTTCAGGTAAGTCCTGATCTTGTGGTCTTCTACCAGATTGTCGGCAAAATCAGCTTCCGCATACCATTTGGAGTCCCAATCCTTGATAATTCCGACTCTCAAGCCATGAGGATTCACTTTCTGTCCCATAATGCCCTCCTATCTTTCATTCAGCACAACAGTAATATGGCTCATTCTCTTCTCGATCCTGTAAGCCCTTCCCTGTGCTCTCGGTTTGATTCTCTTCATTGTCGGCCCCTTGTTCGCGTAGCATTCCTCCACGTAAAGCTTTTCGGGGTTCATGCCATTGTTGTTCTCAGCATTCGCGATTGCCGATTTCAGTAATTTCTCTATTAAAGTAGAAGCATATCTGGGATTGTAGGTAACAATACCGAGTGCGGTCTGCACATCCTTGCCTCTGATGGCGTCTAATACAAAGCATGCTTTCTGAACAGATACTCTAGCATAGGATAACTTTGCTGAAGGTCTGGTATCTTTGTTCTCATTTCTCTGTCTTTTAATTTGACTTCTGTGTCCCTTAGCCATGGATAAAACCTCCTTTCTCTATTCCCGATTAACGCTTGCCGGTCTTCTTCTCGTCCTTACCGTGGCCTCTGTAGGTTCTGGTAGCAACGAATTCGCCAAGCTTATGGCCTACCATATCCTCGGTAACGTATACCGGAACATGTTTTCTGCCGTCGTGAACTGCAATTGTATGTCCAACCATCTGCGGAAAGATAGTGGAACGGCGGGACCAGGTCTTGATAACCTGCTTCTGTCCTGCGGCGTTCATCGCATCTACCTTCTTTAATAAATGGTCATCTGCAAATGGTCCTTTTTTCAGTGAGCGAGCCATTGGTTTACCTCCTTCTTATCGATTACTTAATGGTCTTGCCATCGCGTCTTCTTACGATTAACTTATTGGATTTCTTATTCTTCTTCCTGGTCTTCAGACCCAGAGCAGGCTTGCCCCAAGGAGTGCTGGGACCGGGACGCCCGATACCTGCTTTTCCTTCGCCACCGCCGTGGGGATGGTCGTTGGGGTTCATGACAGAACCGCGGACGGTAGGACGGATGCCCATGTTGCGCTTACGTCCAGCTTTACCAATGTTAATCAGGGAATGGTCGCCGTTTCCTACAACGCCGATCGTTGCCCGGCAGATGATGGGCACCATTCTCATTTCGCCTGAAGGAAGTCTTAAGGTGGCATATTTGCCTTCCTTAGCCATCAGCTGTGCGCTGACACCAGCCGAACGGACCATCTGTCCGCCTGCACCGGGGTACAGCTCAATGTTGTGCACCTGAGTACCGATCGGGATGTCTTTCAGTTCAAGGCAGTTGCCGACTTTTGCTTCAGCCGCCTCGCCGCTCATGACCTTCATGCCGTCCTTCAGCCCTTCGGGTGCCAGGATATATGCTTTCTCGCCGTCTGCGTAGCAGATGAGGGCGATGTTTGCGCTTCTGTTGGGATCATATTCAATACCGATTACAGTTGCGGGAATACCATCTTTTTTCCTCTTGAAATCGATGATCCTGTATTTCCTTCTGGAACCGCCTCCGCGGTGTCTCACTGTGATCTTGCCCTGGTTGTTCCGGCCGGAATTCTTATTCAGAGAAACTACTAAGGCTTTCTCCGGTGTGCTCTTTGTGATTTCCGAGAAATCAGAGCCGGTCATATTTCGTCTGGAAGGTGTATAGGGATTGTATGTCTTAATTCCCATTTCCTTACTCCTTTCTACTGTACAACTCTGTCGAGTGTGTTTTGTTATCACGGCATAATATCCGCCGTATAGTTTAATGGCCAAGTCCCAACGGGTAAGCTCGGCAATCGCCAAGTCCCAACGGGTAGAAATGTCTGGCAATCGCCAAGTCTTATAGGCCCTCGAAGATCTCGATGTCTGCGCTGTCTTCTGTCAGCTTCACGATCGCCTTCTTGGTAGCGGCGGTCTTGCCTACATCTTTGCCTCTCCTACGCTCTTTGCCGGCGCAGTTCATGGTATTCACAGAAGCCACTTTAACGCCTGCGAACATTTTCTGAACCGCTTCTTTGATCATGCACTTGTTGGCATCTACATGCACCAGGAACGTGTACTTCTTTTCAGACATCTGGTTCATGGTCTTTTCTGTGACTACCGGTTTCAGGATTACGTCATAGTACTTAATATCAGCCATTATGCGTACACCTCCTCAATCGCAGCAACAGCAGCCTTTGTGGTGATGACTGTGTTGTATTTCAGAATATCGTATACATTGATGGTGGATGTGAGGGCTGTCTTCACGCCTTCGATGTTCCTCGCGGACATCATGACGTTCTCATCCTTCTGATCCATGACCACCAGTGCCTTATTTACCTTCAGGCTGTCAAGAACGTTCTTCATTGCCTTCGTCTTGATCGCTTCAAACTTAAGTTCATCCAATACGATAAATTTGTTCTCGGCAACTCTGGAAGTAAGAGCGGACTTCAGTGCAAGCCTTCTCTCCTTCTTGTTCAGTTTGATCGTATAATCCCTGGGCTTCACGGCAAATACTACTCCGCCGCCGGTCCACTGGGGCGCTCTCGTTGAACCCTGTCTTGCGTGACCGGTACCCTTCTGTCTCCAGGGCTTCCTTCCGCCGCCGCTCACTTCGGAACGTGTTTTGGCGCTCTGTGTTCCCTGACGCTTATTTGCAAGCTGGCTGACCACGGCCATGTGTACCAGGTGCTCATTCACATTTACACCGAACACGGCATCGCTGAGTTCCAAGGTGCCAACTTCTTTGCCTTCCATATTGTAAACAGATACGTTTGCCATCTGTGTGTTCCTCCTTTCCGTGTAAAAACATTAAACTGCTTTTACAGTTTCCTTAATCGTTACCAGGCACTTCCTGGGTCCAGGCACCGCGCCCTTTACCAGCAGAATATTATTTTCCGCATCAACTCTGACCACTTCCAGATTCTGGATGGTGATTCTCTTGTTGCCCATCTGGCCGGGCATCTTCTTGCCCTTGAATACCTTGCTGGGATCTGATGCCGATCCGTTGGAGCCGGCATGGCGGTGGAATTTGGAACCGTGGGCCATAGGTCCTCTGTGCTGGCCGTGACGCTTGATCGCGCCCTGGAAACCTTTCCCTTTGGAAACCGCAGTAGCGTCAATCTTATCTCCAGCCGCAAAAATGTCTGCCTTGATCTCGTCCGCCACTTTATAGTCTGCCGCGTTCTCAAATTTGAACTCTCTTACATATCTCTTATAGGACACGCCCGCTTTGTCAAACTGTCCCTTCAGGGGCTTGCTCACAAGCTTCTCTCTCTTGTCGCCGAATCCTACCTGAACGGCCGCGTAGCCGTCGTTTTCAACTGTCTTCACCTGTGTGACCACGCAGGGTCCAGCCTGAAGCACGGTTACCGGAATGAGTGCGCCGTCTTCTGTGAAGATCTGGGTCATCCCGACTTTTGTCGCTAAAATCGCTTTCTTCATTCTTTTACCTCCTGTTAATCTACAGCGGATTACCACATGGGCAATCATCCTAGAACAGTCAGATATAAGTGGAACATAAACTTTTACGTTACTTCTATATCGTCAACCGATTCCGGACTTTTTCCTTTTCCTTTTTGCTTACTTCGTCTTCATCTTAATGTCGATGTAAACACCGGCAGGCATTTCCAATCTGGAAAGAGCATCAACGGTCTTCTGAGTGGGCGCCGTGATGTCGATGAGTCTCTTGTGAGTCCTCTGTTCGAACTGCTCTCTGGAATCCTTGTACTTGTGTACAGCACGGAGAATGGTGATTACTTCCTTCTTCGTGGGCAGCGGCACAGGTCCGCTCACCTGAGATCCGGTTTTCTTTACAGTTTCGATGATTTTTCCGGCGGACTGGTCCACCAGCTGATGGTCATAAGCCTTCAATGTGATTCTCATTACTTGACTTGCCATAAAAAAAGTCGCCTCCTTTTCGCACTTTTCAATCTAAGTACGACAAGCGGTGACTGTACACTCTCCCGTGTGTATCGTAAAACCACACACGTCATTTCTACGTCTATGTTGTAGATGATTTAATCTGTACAGTGACTTGTCGCCAGTTTCCTAACTTGACATTCGCTCCACGGAAAACCTGCCACAGTGGGCAGCAACCTCACGCTTCATCGCTATCATGCCACAGCAAATAACATTATACATGAATGATATGGAAAATGCAAGAAAAATTTTATGTTTTTTTCACACCTTTAAATACTTTAAAACAAACGTATCTTTATAACCAGATGAGGCAGGAGGAAATCCGATTCCATACAGGCGGCTCGCTGGCAGCCGTAACCAGCATCTTTACGGCCTCCAGTCGGTCCTTTCCAACTGACATGGATAAACCTAAATTTTTCCATGTCAGATTCCAATAAAAACCTGCATGAAATTCGGTTTTTACCTCCCTGCGGCCGGGAAGATCCTGCTAACGGCTCTGCGGCGCTCACCTTACGATGGGATCAGATTATTCCTCCTGCTCCTCCTCCCGCACCAAAGTATCTTCCGTTTGCCTCAAAAGCTATTGGGGCGTTCTGCCGTGGCCCGCTGCCGTTAGGCGCGCGGGCCGTGTGGATACCTGACACTTTTATGAAATCAAAGGAATGGAAGCCATCCGAAACGGTGCGGCAGAAATGGCACCGGCAGAAAGATTCCGGGCCGGCCTAAAGGTGAGCGCCGCAGGGCTGCGGCCGGTGTTCCCCAGGCGGAGGGAGGCAGAAACGAAAAATACCGATTCCGTTTCTGAGCGAACAGGAGACGGAAAATCATCCGGATCTTCCGTCGACATGTGAGCGGTACTGCCGGAGCAGAGATAAAGCGGCCCCTGCATCGCCAGCGAACCGAAATCGTGACGGTCCGGAACTTCTGCCGGTGCCTAACTGGGGTTTGATCTGAGCTTATTAAAAAATGATTCCAAAAAGTATTTAGTATCATACAATCTTTTTTTGGTCACCGGCCGCTTATGAGCCGGCTCCTCAGATTCAGGATGCTGATGGTGACGCAGAGGGTGGCCCCCACGCTCAACGCATTTTGCAGAATGGGCATGAGGTCCGGGTTCACCGCCCTGCTCAGTCCTCCGATCCCAGAGAGGATGCTCAGAAGATTGACGCCCACTACGATAAAATTCATCACGATGAGGAACATAGACAGTTTTTTATCCGGCCATCCGGTCCGGCAGATATTGGCGACCACATTTCCTGTCCTGATTGCTTTGGCCAGATATACCGCCGCCAATCCCACGACTGCCAGGCAGATCAAGGTCACCAGCACCAGGAGCAGCCCCATGGCCGCTTCGCTGCCTTCTATATACCTGGAACCAAAGTAATAATGAAGATATCCATGCCAGTCTGCACCCCTGGTGCCGGCCACTGCAATCCCCAAGATCACCACGATCAGGGCTCCTCCAATGATGATGACGACCATGTTGGCAACCATTCCGCCCTTCGCCAGAGAGAGTCCGCTTGTCGTCGGTACACCTTCCCCTCTGCTGCTCCCATAAAACATCCACATGCCGGCGCAGATGAGGATTCCCGGAACCATCAAGATAAGCGACAACACGATGGCCATACCAGAGAAAATTCCAGAATTGATCATCCCGGCCTGCTCCACCATATTTACATAGACGCTCCCATTTCCCATGACACTTTGAAACAGCCCGATCAGCAATGCGGCCGAATAGAGAATCACGCCCGCTAAAAAACACGGGGAGCTTCCGCAGTCCTTCACCGCCCTCTGGTTCGGAGTCATATTCCATCCTGTGCAGCTCTGGCCCCCGGCCGGATTTTGATAATCCGGTTGGCTTTGAAAGCTACCGCTGTTATATCCTTCCATACTCCTCACTTCTCCTCTCCGTCTTTTGTCACGCCGTTCTTCTCTGCCGTCTTATCTTCAGTATACCATAACGCCTGTCAATTTCCTATTACAAAAATTTTGCAAAAAAACGCGTGTTCCGCTTCTTTCAACAGAAGCCGGAACACGCGCCGAGCGCCGGAAATCTTTTTTGACAGTCATACGCTCCGATGGACACGCCGATATGACGGCCTGCCGCTACCGGTAGGATTCCTGCAGAATCCGGACGCAGGCATCCTCGTCAATCTCACAGGGATCGCCTTCAAAAAGGCCTCCCATCGTATCTCTCGCATTTTTAGCCAGAGTCCGGAACTCGTCTTCCCGGATACCAAAATCTGACATCTTTAAATCATCCGCTCCACAGGCCTTTAAAAGCTCCTCCAGGGCATGAACAAAATCCATGGGCTCCTTCGCATCCGTTTTCCCTAAGGCTTTCGCCATGTTCACCAGCTTTTCATCGCAGGAATGGCTGTTTACCAAATACGTATAATACGCCCTGCAGATCAAAATGAGTCCTGCGCCGTGGGGAAGGTCATGGTGGTATGCACTCATGGCATGTTCTAGGGAATGCTCAGAAATGCAGCATGACAGTGACTGAGAAAATCCAGCGAGAGTATTGGCAAGCGCCACGTCTGTCCTCGCCTCCAGATCACTTCCGTTCTCTACTGCTCTGGCCAGGCTTTTTCCAATCAGCTCAATTCCCTTGATACAAAACATGTCGCTGATCACGCTGGCCGCTTTATGAAGATAGCACTCCGTACTGTGGAAAAGAGCGTCAAATCCCTGATAGATCGTAAACTTCTTCGGCACGGACAGCATCAGCTCCGGATCCACTACAGACAGAGTCGGAAATGTCCAGTCACAGCCAAACCCAATCTTCTCATTGGTCTCTTCCTTCGTATTCACCGTCCAGGGGTCCGTCTCCGTTCCGGTCCCGGCAGTGGTCGTGATCGCCACAATGGGAAGGGGACGGTTGGGAATCGGCATCCCTTTTCCGCTTCCGCCATTTACGTAATCCCAATAATCCCCGGGATTCACCGCCATGATCGCTATGGCCTTGGAAGCGTCGATGCTGCTTCCACCGCCCAGGCCGATCACAAAATCACAGCCGTTCTGGCGGGCGCACTCGGCGCCCTCCATCACGTGCCGTTTTACGGGGTTCGGCAAGATCTTATCAAATACTGCATATTCCACGCCCGCCATACGCAGCTGCTCTTCCAGCCGGTCCAGATACCCGTTGTCCTTCACAGACTTTCCACAGGTAACTACGATCAGGGCCTTTTTTCCCGGCAGTTCCTGTTCATGGAGACTGTTCAGTGTCCCGCATCCAAATACCAGCTTCGTAGGAACAAAATAATCAAACTTCATGCAAACGGACCTTTCTGCCCATTTCTTCAGCCAGCGCATTCAGATCATCCACGATCTCGGGGATGATGTCTGCCGCTTCCTGTGATTCTGCATAGCATTTTTCTTCAATCTCGCCAGGCATAAAGATGCCGGTCGAATTCGCTGACTTTTTACAGGACTTAAACTCTGCCACACGGGCATCCACTCTGTTCAGGAACTGTTCTGTATCACCAAATGCTTTTGTATCGATCGCGATAAAGGTATGAGCCGGTCCCATCTGGTCCGGGTTCGCCCGTACGCCGGTGCCTCCGCCGATCAGCAGGCCGCTGATGACATCTACCATCAGGGAAAGTCCGAAACCTTTGTAGCCGCCCAGCGGCATTACGGAATACACCTTTTCAATATCCGTGGTAGGCATACCCTCTGCATCCAGCGCCCATCCTGCGGGCACTTCCTTGCAGCCCTGGCGTTTCATGTTGGCGATCTTTCCAAACGCCACTACACTCTGTGCCATATCCAGGGTGATCGGAGGAACATTTTTCGTAGGAACAGAAATAGCCAGAGGGTTATTTCCGATCATTTTCTCTGCGCCGCCCCAAGGCGCCATGGTAGGATCGCCTGTGGATGCGGAGATACCGATCATCCCCTCTTTTTCAGCCAGCTGTGCATAATATGCGCCTGCTCCAAAATGGTTGCTGTTCTTCACGCCTACAAAGCCAATGCCATATGTCTTTGCTTTTTCAATGGCCGCCTTCATGGCCGTATGGCCCAGGACCTGGCCGCAGCAGCGGTTTCCGTCCCACACTGCGATCACTGGATTGTCCACCTCAACTTTATAATCAAGCTTTTTCGGCATCACGCCCGTCTGCATCAGGTTCACGTAACGCTTCAGGCTCATCACGCCATGTGATTTAACCCCCCTCTGGTCAGCCTCCAGAAGCGTTTCCGTCAGAATCTTTGCCTCATCCTCAGGCATGCCTGTTTCTGTCAGGATATCGAGACAGAACTCTTTTAACTCCGCTACTTTGATTCTCATGGTTTCATTCCTCCGTTTTATTTATCAATAACCGACAAACCTGTTTTCTTTTTTGGATACTTCTAAGCCTTCCGACCATTTGCAGCCAAGTCCCTGAGCGATCTCGATTAGTCCTTCCCAGGTGTTGTCCGCCAGCTCGATTCCCTCTGCCCTCCGCTTTGCGGCCATGTTCTGCTCGAATTCGCCGGGAAGCAGCACTTCCTTTACGCCTTCCGCGGGCTTCGCGTTCTTTATGAACTGAGCATGTACTTCACACTGCTCTTCATATACTTCCCGCCCATAGAATGCTTCCGGATTGAGAGCCATCAGATATACGCTGTTCTCCGCATATCTCACGCCGCCGTTCTTTTCCCAGCTCCAGTAATCATCATTGGCCAGGACCACAGAGAACATATCCGCCATGATCGCCAGTCCGGAGCCCTTTGCTCCGCTGATCTTTCCGCCCATAGGCATGATGGAGCCCTTAGGCTCTGCATAGAAGTCCAGAGGATTGGTGGTATCATTTCCATATCCGTCTTTGATCCAGCCCTCCGGCACCTGTTTTCCGTTCTGCACGTAGGCTCTCAGTTTGCCTTCCGCCACCACGGTGGTCGCGCAGTCCATTACCAGCGGATCATGTCCCTTTCTGGGAACCGCCCAGGAGATCGGGTTGGTGCCCAGCTTCGGTTCCATGGCTCCCCAGGGCGCCATCGGTCCTACAGAATACACACCTACGGTACCAAAGGCGATCAGACCTCTTCTGGCCAGCTCTTCCGTATAGGAACCAAGGCGTCCGATATGGTTGGCGTTCAGGCTGAGGGCGCAGGCCATGAAGTTCTTCTTCGCCTTCTCCTCTACGATGTCCACCATCTTCCTCGCTCCGACCTGTCCAAAGTTCTGCTTACAGTCCAGAATGGCCGTTACGGGAGTTTCTTTTACGATTTCCAGCGAAGCACCAGGTTTGATCTGGCCGCTCTTCATCTCATCCAGATACTGGGGAATCCTGAGTACGCCGTGGGAATCTACTCCCATCATATTGGCCATAGCCAGCTCTTCCGCCACAATCTGCGCCTCTTCTCCGGGAACTCCTGCTTTCTCAAAAATCTCCCGTGCACACGAGATCAGTTTTTCAAATTCAACTTTCATGGTACCTGCCCCCTCCTTTTTGGGTATTTACAGAGACTGAATTTTCTCCCAGACTTCTTCCAGCACAGGGATTCCGTTCTTCATATGGTCTTCTCTCGTATTGATCTCAATTTCACCGGGATAGAAGATCTTTCCGCCTTCTCTCTCCGGAGTAGACGCTTTGATATCTTCCACGACCGTGTCGATGATGCTGTCGGTCAGATCCTTGGTATTCATGCACTCAGGGTCGATGGCAATCAGCACCTGGGAGAGTCCGACTTCCTCAGTATACTTCTTTCCTATATCCGTAACGGAATTGCGTCCGGACAATACGGCTGCCACCAGGTCAAGAGCGATGGACATGCCGGAACCCTTCCAGTATCCGATGGGCAGAACACGGCGGGTCTTCTCGATCTCCGCAGGATCTGTGGTCACATTGCCCTCGCTGTCCCAGCCTCCGGGCACGGGCAGCTTCTCACCTTTCATCCTGGCAAGCTCGATCTTTCCATAGGCAAACTGGCTCATGGCCATATCCACCACAATGTGACGTCCATCAGATTTGGGGATGGAAATGATAAAGGGATTATTTCCCACCTTAGGCTCCATGCCCCCCCATGCGGGCATATTGGGCATGGTATTGGTCCAGCACATTCCGATGCAGCCATTGTCAGCCGCCTGCCAGCCATAAGCTCCGCCTCTCATCCAGTGATTGGTGTTTCCGATGGCTACGATTCCGATTCCATGTTCTTTAGCCAGTTCGCAGGCGCGGTCCATGGCCTTTCTCGCGTTGGCATTTCCAAGGCCCATATGGCCGTCCCAGCGTTCAAAGCCTCCAAAAGCACTCACGCACTCCGGCGTGGCCTTGCCGTCTACGACACCCTTGTCCAGATATTCAATCACTCTGGGAAAACGGTTCACACCGTGGGAATAAACGCCGTCGGCGCTGGTCTCAGCAAAGTTCAGGGCCGCCAAATGTGCGAGCTCCGGATCCACCTTACGGCTCAGTAAAATTCTTTCAAATGTATCAACTAATTCCTGAAATGATATTTTTAACATAATAACCTCCACTTTCTGAATCTGCTTATCTGAGATTCTGTCAAACTCTTACCTTTGCCACAATTTTTCTTACTTTCTCAGGCTGGCCCGCAGCACAGCGGGGCTTATGTGCCTCCTCCGGCGCTACTACAGCCATCTGGCCGTCGGTCAGATACGCAACGCTGCTGTCTTCCGGATCTTCATAAAACATTACGTCGCTGTTCTCGTCATAAGGCTGTTTTACTTTAAGCCCTTCTGTGGAAATCATTTTGAAGTATTCTTTTCCATGGATCATATACTGAATATCAAAGTATTTCTTATGACTTTCAAACTGAAGCTCTGATTCCGGTGAGGTCTCATATTCCTGCACCATGGCGAACACATCTTCGCCGTCGATCTCATATTTTCCAACCGGCAGATCAGCCAGGTCTTTCCTTCTCAAAAATTCATATGCTTTCTCGAATTTAACATCCAGGTATGCATATTTGTTCACTGAAAACGCATCATTGATAATCACAACTATCCCTCCTATTTGTTTACGATGTTTACAGGCTCGCCTTCCAGGAAAGCCTTCAGGTTATGTACCGCGATGTCCATGAGTCTCTTTCTTGACTCCCTGGGAGCCCACGAAATATGAGGCGTGATAAAACAGTTGGGAGCCGAGAGAAGCGGATTGTCTTCTTTGATAGGCTCCGTGGAGACCACATCCAGCCCGGCGGCATAAACCTTTCCGGAAGCAAGCGCCTCTGCCAGATCCTGCTCTTTGATCAGAGCTCCCCTGGAATTATTCAGGATGATCACTCCATCCTTCATCTTCGCTATGGTTTCCTTATTTATCATGCCTTCCGTAGAAGGGAACAAGGGGCAGTGCAGCGCGATCACGTCGGATTCTGCCAAAAGCTCGGACAGTTCTGCGTACCGGCAGCCTTCCTTTTCAAAATCCGGGTTTCGGTATTCATCATAGGCCAGCACCTTCATGCCCATGGACTGAGCAATTCTGGCTGTTGTCCTGCCGATTCTCCCAAACCCGATGACTCCCATGGTTTTTCCCGCCAGCTCAATAAGCGGATAATCCCAGAAGCACCAGTCAGGATTATTTTCCCATCGCCCCCTGCGGACTTCCATGCTGTGGTGGCCGATATGATGGCAGATCTCCAAAAGAAGGGCTATGGCAAACTGTCCTACCGCATCAGTTCCATAGGTGGGAATATTGCTGACCGCAATATCCCTCTTCCTGGCCGCCTCTGTGTCTACTACGTTATAGCCGGTAGCCAGTACACCTATATACCTGATGTTCGGGCACTTCTCCATGGTCGCGGAGGAAATAGGAGTCTTATTGGTGATGACAATCTCCGCATCCCCTATCCGTCCCGCTATCTCCTCTGCTTTCGTTCTGTTGTAAACCGTCAGCTCTCCGAGAGCCTCAAATCCTCCCCAGCTCAAATCCCCGGGATTCTCTGTATATCCGTCCAACACAACTATTTTCATGGATTTGTCTCCTCTATTATGGGTTATTCATAGTTGTCGCTTAATATCTTGGCCAAAGTCTCGGCATCATGGTTCTCGGCGAGGAGCTTCTGTTTCTTTGTCTCGTAGGCCTGAAGGCGCTCACAGCGCTCTGCCACTTCGTCCAGATACTCTGCGGGGAACTTCACCGCTCCATTTTCGTCCATATGTACGATATCGCCGGGCGCCACTTCCATGCCGCAGATATCCACAGGTGTATTGATCGCGTGGATGCTGAACTCTCCGTGTCCCGCGCAGACTCCTGTCAGCATATACTGCATCCCCATGGGGCGCACTTCATCCAGGTCTCTGGAGGGGCCGTCGGAGATCACGCCGATAACGCCCAGGGACTTGAACGCGGTCATCATATTGCCGCCGCAAAGGCCGTTCTTTTTCTTGATCTCTTCCGGCAGGTCCTGCTTCATCGCAACGATCACCGGCTTCGGCATTTTTTCAATGGCTTTGTATAAATCCACAAATCCCAAACGGCTGAATTTAGGATCCGGAAGGCCAAATGTAACAGTCACAACATGGCCGGCCAGCCTGCCGAGCTCCGGATACATGCACTTCAGGGTCTCGTCGGTATACCATTTGGTATTCCAGGGATGATAAAGACCCAGACAGTATTCCATATCTCCCGGATAGGTCGCCACCACGTTGGTCACACTCGGCGTATCGAATTGTTTCAGTTTCTCAAGCACTTCTTGTTCATGTGTCATGATATTTTATATCTCCTTTTTATGTTTATAATCCGCCTAAGCCCATGGTGGAAGGAAGCCACGTACAGGTCCAGGGCAGCATCGTCACGATAGCCAGCGCGGCAAGGAGCACGATGAACCACGGTACCATAGCTTTCACCAAACGGCCGAAAGAAATCTCGCCTACCTTGTTGATGGCGAACAGCACCACGCCGAAGGGCGGAGATACTACGCCGATCATCAGGTTCAGCACCATGATGATGCCAAGGTGGATCGGGTTGATCCCAAATGCCACGGCTACCGGCAGGATGATGGGCGTCAGGATCGTGATGGCTGACACGGTCTCCATGAACATACCCACCAGCAGGAGCGCCAGGTTCAGGATCAGCAGGAACACGTATTTGTTGTTGATGCTGTTCACGATAAACTCCATGACCGTCTGAGGGATCATGGCCTTCACCAGCACGTTTCCGAACAAGGTCGCCGCTGAGATCAGGATACAGATACCGATGGCATCCGCTACAGTCTCCTTCAGCACATCCACAAATTCTCTGAAATTGATTTCCCGGTACACCAGAATCCCCAAAATAGCTGCGTACACCACAACGATGGCGGCCGACTCTGTGGGGGTGAAGATACCGGTGTAGATGCCCAAGAGGATAATGACAGGCGTCATACAGGGCAGAAAGCCCTCTTTACATGCGTGCAGAAGTTCCCTCTTGGATCCCACACGGTCTCTGGGATATTTCCGGATCAGAGCATATATGAACACCAGAGCCATCATGATCACGCCCATGATGATCCCGGGAATCACACCTGCCACGAACAGCGCGCCTATGGAGGTACCGGAAATGGTTCCGTACACTACGAGGGGCATACTGGGCGGGATGATCGGGCCCAAGGTCGAGGAAGCGGCTGTGACGGCACAGGAGAAGTCCTTGTCGTACCCAGCATCCTTCATGGCCTTGATCTCAATGAGGCCCAGGCCGCTGGCGTCCGCGATGGCCGTTCCGGACATCCCGGCGAAGATGAAGCTGGCCAGTATGTTCACATGGCCCAGGCCGCCGGGCATCCAACCCACTATGGCTCTTGCAAATTTAAACAGACGGTCGGTAACGCCGCACTTATTCATCAGTTTCCCGGCGAGCAGGAAAAGCGGCACCGCCAGGATCGTAAAGCTGTTGAGGCCCGCCATCATCTGCTGGCCGATCGTGATCCATTTCATACCCGTGCTGAACCGCATGATGAACAGGGCGGAAAAACCCAGGGCATAGGTGACCGGCAGGCCGGCCAGGAAAAGAACCAATAAAAGTAACAATCCCCAAATCGGATCCATATGCTATTCCCCCTTCTTCTCAAGTTCTTGCTGCTTCTCAAACGCTTCTTTCGCCGCTTCCAGCTCCATGGCGTCCTTCTCATCCTGTGAGACATAGACAGCCTGGCCGGTCAGCAGGAATATGCAGCGTATGATGTTGAAGATCACGGTAGCCACCAGTCCGACCGCCACGATGATATAGACCCAGCTGATATGCAGCCAGCGGTTGGACGCGGCGATGATGCCCTTCGCGTTTTCAATGTTCTTGATCAGGCTGTATACACAAATCCCCGCAAATACAGACATGGAGATGTGAAAGACTGCCAGAACCACGTGCCGGACCTTTCCGGGCAGCTTATCGAATAAAAAGGTCACGCATACGTCCGTCCCCCTCAGGGCAGCGATGGGCCAGGCCAAGAATGCGAAGATCACATACGCATATCTTGCCAGCTCCTCGGTACCCGTCATGGAGATGTTCAGTTTTCTTGCAATAACCTGGAACACTACAATAATGGTGATGATAACGAGCAAGATGCTGTCGATGGTAATAACAGCCTTCTCTATGTTGTCCAGAATCTTGTTAAAGGTTTTCACCATATATCCCCCTTCCTTGATAAATGATGGAAAAGACACCCGCACACCTTATATTCCCATTCGAATATAACCGGGCGGGTGTCTTCAAATGAAGTCAAGCAATATTACTTTTTACAATGGCTTCAAAATAAGATTTCTTATTGTTCGCCAGCCATGATCGCCTGAACCTCTTCCAGTGTGGATGCAGTCCAGGTAGATTTGAAGTAATCAGCCCAGATAGCTTCTGCTTTTTCTTTAAATCCACTCAGGTCGGGTTCGATGAACTCACAACCGCCGTCGATCAGCTGCTGCTTGTAGTCGTCTTCTCTTGCGATGGCTTCTTTCTCAAGGTAATCGATGGCTTCCTGTCCAGCCTTGTCTACGACAGCCTTGTAGTTGTCGGGAAGAGACTGATACAGATCTTCTGCCATCCACATACCAACGCTCTCACAGATATGCTTTGTTTCAATGATATAATCCTGAACCTCTTCCAGGTTGATGCTCTTCATCTGCTCCCAAGGGCCTTCAGAAGCATCGGCAGCGCCGTTCTGGATGGAAGTGTAAAGCTCGCCCAAAGCGATCGGAACGGGGGTAGCGCCAAGAGCACTCCAGCTCTCGCTCCACAGCTGGTTGTCATTCAGACGAAGCTTAACGCCCTTAAGGTCGTCAACAGAATTGATTGCTTTGTTGCAGGACATGTTCCTGTATCCACGATATGCCATGCCGGCAACGTCTCTCGTGTTGTACTCGGTTCTCCAAAGCTCTTTTGCCTGCTCTACGAGATCGCTGTTGTAAAGGTTATTGTAAGCTTCGCGTGTCTCGATCAGGAAAGGAGCAAGCATGAAGCCATAGTCCTCACTGTAAAGGTAGAACGGTGTAGGTCCGAATCCGCAGAATTCCAGTTCGCCGGACTTAAGAGCCAGGAAGGAATCGTTCTCGCCCATAAGGGAAGAATCCGGGAATACGTTCAGGGTGATGGCACCGTCGGAATATTCGTTCATCAGATCCGCAAACTTATAGTAGGCGTCAACCATGGGTGTTCCAGTTGCATATGTAGTCGCTAAAGACCAGGTATACTTCTCATCGAAGGGGCCTTCGATCTCACCTGCTGCGGCTTTCGTCGTTTCGTCGCCGGCTGCCGTTGTTTTCTCTTCAGCCGCCTTTGTTGTCTTTTCCTCTGCAGCCTTCGTCGTCTTCTCTTCCGCGGCTTTTGTGGTCTCTTTCTTGTCGCCGCCGCAGGCTGCCAGTGACAGCACCATGGCCGCCATCAGAACAAGTGCTAATAATTTCTTTTTCATGTAATTACCCTCCACTCTTTAAATATCTTTTTTAAGTGCTTTCTGTTTTAAATATTTTAAGACCTGAAACCTCCTTTCCTGCAATTTTTTCTGTCAGCTTGTTAAGCTCCCCCGGGTCAGTATCAGTTGCTTACTCTATTAAGTCTCAGCTTGTTGCTGCTGCAGAAGTTCTGCTTACAGAAACGAATAATGAATCTCACAAAATCCCGTTGTTTGGATTTTCGTGAAGATTCCCATTGTGTTAAGATTATATAAAAGTTTTGTTAGTCTTGTGTTAAAATAAAGTTTATTTTCTCTAAAACTTTATAAAATTTCTTACTTCATTCTTAAATAATTATATCTTTCAGATTTCATTTCCTCTTCATTTGACATACTAAAGAAAAGTGTAAGTTTTGTGTTGCTGTCACAAATTCCCATTTTGCCGTATTTCGTGAATTTATTTCCGGCCGTTGACTGCCCCGGAAAAACCCGATATAATGGAGGTCAATGTCATATTAAAGAACGTGTTTTATCACGAATGAGAAAGGATCTGTCTTTCATGTGGACTGCCGATAATTGGAACGATTACGAGGTGATCGACACCTCAAAAGGAGAGAAACTAGAACGATGGGGCTGCTATCTGCTCGTCCGCCCGGACCCGCAGGTCATCTGGGACACCCCCCGCACCCACGGCGGCTGGAAACATAAAAACGGCCACTATCACCGCAGCAGCCGCGGAGGCGGGGAATGGGAATTTTTTAACCTGCCGGAGCAGTGGAGCATCCGTTATGAGCCTCTCGGCCTTACCTTCAACCTTAAGCCCTTCAGCTTCAAGCATACGGGGCTTTTTCCGGAGCAGGCTGTGAACTGGGACTGGTTTTCCGGCAAAATAAAAAAGGCCCATAGGCCTGTGAAGGTTCTGAACCTGTTCGCTTATACCGGCGGCGCCACTCTGGCGGCGGCTTCTGCCGGCGCTCAGGTGACCCACGTGGACGCTTCCAAGGGTATGGTGACATGGGCCAGAGAAAACGCAAGATCCTCCGGCCTTTCCGAGGCCCCCATACGATGGATCGTAGATGACTGCGTGAAATTTGTGGAAAGAGAAATCCGGCGCGGCAATGCCTACGACGGGATCATTATGGACCCGCCATCCTATGGAAGAGGGCCTAAAGGTGAGATATGGAAGATTGAAGACGCCATTTATCCTCTGGTAAAGCTGTGTACAAAGCTTTTGTCGGACGCTCCTCTGTTTTTCCTGATAAATTCTTATACCACCGGGCTCGCTCCCTCTGTCCTTTCCTATATGATGGGGATTCAGCTCTCCCGTTTTCAGGGCGCCATAACAGCCGACGAAGTAGGGCTCCCCGTGACAGAAAGCGGCCTTGTGCTTCCCTGCGGCGCTTCCGGACGATGGGAATCTCTCTGACAGCATATACCTGTGCTCACCATTTGTTCCGCACTTTCTCTGCAAATCCCATCAAATGACTTACCTGAATCTCCGTTCCGTCGTCTAAGACCGCGATGCCGTCAAAATGGCCGAATATCTGATGCTGATCACTCAGGATAAGTACTGCCGACGTACACGCGCTCCGGTTTAAAACCGGAGTAAACGTAAGCTTCAGCCGCCCGTCGGACGAAAATACATTCCACGGTTTCATGAACTCCGGCTTCCCCTCTTCTTCTCCCGGAATCTGGAATGTGACCGTTCCAAGCTTATGCGCTCTGCCGTTATAAAAGAGCATATTTTCCGTAGCCGCCGAGGTATCTCCGAACCCATAGCCAAGGTTAAAGCCAAACTCGCCGTCCCCGGCCCGGCCCATGGCGGCGCTCCAGTACCAGGTATTGTGATATGTCCAGACGCCCCTTCCCCAATCCAGGAGCCCGAAGCTGTCCTCCGGACGAAACTCGTAAATCTGTCCGCCAAATTCTGCCTGGCCTCTTGCTTTCATCCCTATGATCTTCTGATTATAATAAAATGCGGTCCTTTTCTCCGGAAACGGCGTGGCAATGACCATGCTGTCTTCCGGCTCCTCCGACAGCTCAAACCGAAGCCGTATCGGCAGACCCTTATGAAATTTATCCATCTCTCCTTCCAGAATCCTTTTCTCTCCCTCATGGCGGAAGGACATCCTTATATTTTTTCTTTCCAATGACACGTCCCCCTTTGCCGAGGAAGCCGGAAATCCAGTCCTTCCCATCGGAAAAGCGGTCATCGGACTGCTGGTATATTCTGTCTGTTTTTCAAAATCCAGAAGGGAAATGCTCGCCAGCCCCATATATGAATTGTCATCCAGCGTAAGGGCGGCTCCATACCTTTCATTGTAGATCAGATAATAATCCCACTCTTTGATCCGCATGGCTCCCGCCTTGATCCTGTTCCTGTCATAGGCTTTCACAAGAGATGTGGCATATCCCGCCTGGCTGAGCTCCCCCCGGCTGTTTAACAGAGGTCCCGGCTCCAGGCGCGCCTGTTTTTCCGGTCTTTCACAACTATCACTGTTCTTTCCCTTCGTCATGTTAATATAAGTTTTTTTCATGGCCGTCCTCCTTGGCCGGTTCATTTTTATATAACACAAAATACTTTTGGGAATCATTCTTAGTAAGCTCCGATCAAGCTCCGGTAAAACACCGGCAGAAGTTCCGGGCTGCCAGCGAGCCGCCTGGATGGAATCGGATTTCCTCCTGCTTTGCAATCGCACAAAGAAAGTTTGATTAAAAGATGTTCGAAGGTATGCTCTCAAACCTTCTGCAGATTCAGATACTGCTCTGCCGCCGTCACCGCATTGGCTCCGTCGGAAGCCGCCGTCACAATCTGGCGCAGTTTTTTCGTACGGATATCTCCCGCCGCGAAAATTCCCGGCACCGACGTAATCCCGTCTTCACCGGCCACAATATAGCCGGCCTTATCCATCTCCACAAGTCCCTTGTATGCTTCCGTCTCCGGCAAAATCCCAACAGCGATGAAAACTCCCTGAACGTCCTTCTCCTCGGTCTCGCCGGTTTTCACATTTTCCAGCACGATGCCGGAAACCGCATCTTCTCCGCGAATCTCTTTTACGACGGTATCCCAGATGACCTCCACATTATCAAGAGAAAACAATTTCTCCTGAAGGCTTTTGGCGCCTCTGAGCTCATCCCTTCTGTGGATCAGATAGACCTTTTCACAGATCCTGGCCAGAAAAATAGCATCTTCAATGGCTACATCGCCGCCGCCGACGACGGCTGTCGTTTTGCCTTTGTAAAAAGCCCCGTCGCAAGTGGCACAGTAGCTGACTCCCATTCCGGACAGCTCTTCTTCTCCCGGCACACCCAGAAGTCTGTGCTTTGCTCCTCCGGAAAGGATTACCGCCCTCGCTTCGTAGCTCCCGTTTTCGCATACCACAGTCTTGTAGGGAGAGCCGTCTTCTACCCGTACTACATTATCTTCTACAAATTTCGCTTCCTGCTTGTCTGCGTGCTCCCGCATCTTCATTCCCAGATCAAAGCCGTTGATTCCAGGCAGTCCCGGATAATTGTCCACCTCGTAGGTATTCAGCACCTGTCCGCCGCTCATCATGGCTTTCTCTATCACAAGTGTATGAAGCCTGGCCCTCTGGGCGTAAATAGCTGCCGCCAGTCCGGCCGGACCTGAACCGATGATGACCAGATCGTATTGTTTTTCCATAAGCAATCCCTCCTGAAACCATAATAGGCGATGAAAATACAGATGTCAAGGCAGAAGCCCTCGCAGAAACCGAAGCGGCATGCTATAATGATCACAAATACCATTTTGAAATCGGGGGTTCTAATGAGATCTATGGAACATAAAAAAGGCAAAACTGTTTTGGTCACCGGCGCTTCCCGCGGCATCGGGAGGTCCATTGCCCTGCGCTTTGCCAAAGCAGGATACCAGACCGCCATATGCGCCAGAGGAGAGCAGGCGCTCCTTCGTATAAAACAGGAGATTGAAGCTGCAGGCGTCCCCTGCCTCGCTGTCGCCGCAGATGTGGGAAAAGCAGGCGGCTGCCGAGAGATATTCGCCGCCGTTGAAAAAACGTTCGGCCATGCGGACATCCTCATAAACAACGCCGGAGTCTCCCATATCGGCCTTTTGCAGGACATGACGGAAGCCCAATGGGATGAGATCATGAGCATCAACCTCTCCTCCGTCTTTTACTGCTGCCGGCTGGCCATTCCTCCCATGGTCGCCGCAAAGCACGGAAAAATCCTAAACATCTCCTCCGTCTGGGGAAACACTGGCGCTTCCTGTGAAGTGGCTTACTCCGCCTCCAAGGGCGCCGTGAATTCTCTCACCAAAGCCCTGGCAAAGGAGCTGGCCCCTTCCGGCATCCAGGTAAACGCTCTGGCCTGCGGGGCCATCGACACGGAAATGAACCGTTTTCTCAGCCCGGAGGACCGGGCCTCCCTCATAGAAGAGATCCCCGCTGACCGGCTGGGCACGCCCGATGAAGCTGCGGAAATGGCTTTCCAGATCATATCTTCTCCTGCTTATCTGACAGGACAGGTCATCACCCTGGACGGCGGCTGGCAGTAACCTTCTCCGCTTTCGCCCCCGCCTTCCATGGCTCACTCCTCAAAAAGAAGGATTTCCCTGTCCTTTTCCGCAAAATAAGGGGTACCAAGAAGTTCCATCACCGCCCGGCCGTTTGTGGCTTCTGTCACCTTTTTCATGAACAGATCCGTCTGTTCCTCAGGTACAAGAATCCGAGACGTCACGATGTCCGTATAGCTGGTATCCAGAGTATGGACTCCCATCTGACCTGCTGTGTACTGGATTTTTCCGATTCCATTGTAATCGCATGTGACCAATATTTCCTGTCCCGGCTTTTTGTCCAGAATGACGCAGTCTGCAAGCCCTTCCTGGACGGCTCTGGAATAGGCCCTGACCAATCCTCCTGTTCCCAGCAGTGTGCCGCCGAAATACCGGGTCACAACAGCGCACACATTATGCACCTGTTCTCCCAGCAGCACATCCAGCATAGGCCTCCCGGCCGTCCCTCCCGGTTCTCCGTCGTCACTGCATCTCACCCGTTCATTCCGGACTCCGATGCTGTACGCCGTGCAGTTATGATTTGCATCCCAATATTTCTTTCTTGTCTCTTCCAAAACGGCGGCAGCCTCCGCCTCTGACTTCACCGGCCGGATTGTCGCAAGAAACCTGGACTTCTTCTCCACGATCTCTCCTTCGCCGCCCTCATATAGTTCCAAATAGCTCTGTCTCATACAGTCCTCCCACACGGTCTTCCGGCTTTTGTTTTCTGTAATATAATTGTAATATAGAAGAGTATTTCAGGCAACCGCCAATTGCGCCGCGGAATTACCCCTTTATTTGTACCTGCTTTTTTGCTATAATGTAGAAGCAAAACTTTATTTGCTTCCATGAAATGTTTATCCGAAACTCAGGAGGGTTTCTTTATGAATTATGGTAAAAATGGCCTGAAGGAACAGATTCGTTCCGCTTCAGCGAAATCCGGCAGGAAAAAGACGAGGGCGGCCGTCATTATGTTCAAGATCCTGCTGGCCGGCATCCTCAGCCTGTTTGTGATAGCTGTCTCCACCGGCGCCGGCATGTTCCGCGGCATACTCAAAAATGCCCCGGATCTGAACACCCTGGACATGTCCCCGGATGCGTCCGCAACTATCATCTATGACGCAGACGGCAAGGAAATTCAAACACTTGTGATGGCCGGCTCAAACCGCCAGCCTGTGGAATATTCAGAGATCCCCCAGAATCTGATCAACGCTTTTGTGGCCATCGAGGATTCCCGCTTCTGGACTCACAACGGCGTGGACGTAAAGGGCATGGCAAGAGCCGTGCTCTCAGGGCTGACCACCGGCGATTTTGACCAGGGGGCCAGCACCATTACCCAGCAGCTGATCAAAAATGTGGCCTTTAACGGCGGCGCGGAAAAATCTTTCGGGGCCAAGGTCAAACGAAAAATACAGGAGCAGTATCTCGCCATCCAGTTGGAGAAAACCATGGATAAAAAGATCATCCTGCAAAATTATCTGAACACGATCAACCTGGGGGCCAATACCCTGGGAGTGGAAGCCGCCTCGGAACGGTATTTCGGGAAAAGTGTCAGTGAGCTGAACTTATCGGAATGTGCCGTCATCGCGGCCATTACCCAGAATCCTACCAGATATAATCCCATCACCAATCCGGATGAAAATGTCAAGCGCCGCAACATCGTCCTGGAGGATATGTTCGAGCAAGGCTACATCACCCAGGAAGAGCTGCGTGCCGCGGAGACCGACGATGTCTATGTCCTGATCCAGGAGGTGGACGCGGCAAAGTCCAATGAATCCTCTGTTTACAGCTATTTTGTAGACGAGACTATCGTACAGGCCTTGTCTGATCTGCAGGAAAAAGCCGGTTATTCGGAAACAGAGGCCAGAAACCTGCTCTACAGCGGCGGGCTCAAGATCTACACCACCCAGGATTCTGATCTCCAGAAAATCGTGGATGAGGAAATCTCCGACCCTTCCAACTACAGCAGCGCCATCCAGTACAGCTTCTCATACCGCCTTTCCATCACGCATAAGGACGGTTCTACGGATAATTACTCCGAGGCGAATATAAAGTCTTACCTGCGGGAAAAGAACGGAGCGGCCGTAAAGCTGATCTTTGATACAGAAGACGAGATCCGGCAGTACGTCCAGGAATTCCGGAGCACAGTCGTAAGCCCGGAAGATATGGTCCAGGGAGAGCGCCTGGACATCACTCTCCAGCCTCAAGGCTCCTGTGTCCTGATGGAACAGAATACAGGCTATGTGAAGGCCATAAGCGGAGGACGGGGAGAAAAGACCACCAGCCTGAGCCTGAACCGAGCTACGGACAGCCTCCGGCAGCCCGGCTCCACCTTTAAAGTCCTGACTGCATTCGCACCGGCTCTTGACAGCTCCGGCGCCACTCTGGGCACGGTCTATTACGATTCTCCTTATACACTGGGAGACAAAACCTTTTCCAACTGGTGGCAGTCGGGCTATGTCGGCTACGCCAACATCCGTGACGGCATCACCTATTCCATGAATATCGTGGCCCTCAGGACCATGATGAACACGGTGACTCCACAGCTCGGATATCAATACGCCCTGGATTTTGGCATCACGTCGTTGGTGGAGAGCGAGAAAAATATAGACACCGGAGAGGTTTCCACCGATATCGGTCCCTCCCTCTGCCTGGGTGGCATCACCCATGGAGTCAGCAACCTTGAACTGACCTCCGCATACGCCGCCATCGCCAACAAGGGAGTGTATACCAAACCGGTTTATTACACGAAAATCCTGGACAGCAACGGAAAGATCCTCGTGGACAATGGACCGGAAACCCACACTGTGATCAAGGAATCCACGGCGTGGCTTCTGACCAGCGCCATGGAAGACGTATGCGAAACCTCCTATCTGTACGGAAGGACCGACATCCGTTCCAGCGCTCCCCAAGCCAAGGTAGAAGGTCTTCCCACCGCTGGAAAGAGCGGTACTACCACAGCAAGCAACGACGTCTGGTTTGTGGGATATACGCCGTATTACACGCTGGGGCTCTGGCAGGGATACGATGAAAACAGCCCCATGTCCACCGGAGAAGACGTGAAATATATGTGGCACAAGATTATGAGCAGAGCCTGCGAAGAGCTTCCCGAGAAATCCTTTCCTGATATGCCGGGAAACATCGAGCAGGTGACCATATGCCGGAAATCCGGCAAGCTGGCTGTGCCTGGTATCTGCGATCAGGATCCTGCGGGAGACATGACTTATACCGAATACTTCGCAAAGGGAACGGCTCCAACCGAGGTCTGCGATCACCATGTAAAGGTAACGGTCTGCTCCCTCAGCGGTTCGCTGGCGACGGAATTCTGCCCGGATTCCCTGAAGCAGACCAGAATCTACCGGGTCCTCACCGGAGACGCATCCGGAGTCACCGATGACAGCGCTTATCTGCTGCCGGACGCGCTGAAAAACAGCACCTGCTACATCCATACCGGACACGCCTTCCCCTTTATGAATGGAGAAAACGGGACGGACAACAGCCTTTTGGATCCAGGAAATGAACTGGACGATACTACTCCGGAAAGCAGCAGTTCCGAAGACAGCAGCGAATCCAATATCGGTCCCCCCGGCGTATTAAACAGTACTCTGGGGAATTGACCAAAGGCAGCCGTCATAAAAATTTAATATTATGTATAAAATAATCCATACTGCACAGACTTTTCCTAAGAAAAAGTTTACCGGAAAGGTCGTGCAGTATGGATTATTTAAAAGCATTCTTAATAGGAGGCGCGATCTGTGCCCTGGTGCAGATCCTCATGGACAAAACAAAGCTGATGCCTGGCCGCATCATGGTGCTTTTGGTGTGCTCCGGCGTAGTCCTTGGCTTTCTTGGCGTTTACGAGCCCTTCATCGAATGGGCCGGGTCAGGCGCTTCCGTTCCTCTCCTCGGCTTTGGCAATACTCTGTTCAAAGGTGTGAAAGAAAGCGTCAGTGAAGAAGGGCCTCTCGGCCTGTTTTTAGGCGGTCTGAAAGCCAGCGCGGCAGGCATCAGCGGCGCACTGATCTTCGGATATATCGGTTCTCTGATCTTCGAGCCTAAAATGAAGGATTGACGGCGCGCTCTCAATCAGGCCGCTGTCCATAAGGAATGGGCGTATCGTTTTAAAACGTACGCCCATTTTTTACTGTTTTATTTCCAATCAGGATCACAGAGGGTGATTTTCATCAGACATACCGAATCGCCCATCTTTATACTTTTAAACAATTCCACATCTGCCTTACATGCAAACGCCTTTTCAAAAAGCACTTTACTGTAGCCGGCCGTACACTGGCACCATGCTTTTGTCTCTAGTCTCTCCACCTCTGCAAGCATAGGGCACGGACAGAAATAAAATCGCAGGAAAAGTTCGCCATTTTCGCAAAAGAGCCCGGCAGCCTTTGCTTTCTCCGAATCCGCAAATTCTTCTATGGATTCTGCATTTGACTTTAATTCCTTTAAAAGCGAAAGTTTCTCTTCCATTCCATAGCCGCATTGACAGTTCATCCGTATTTTCTTTACCGACTCAGGAGCAAATCTGCTTTCTAAACGCCGCATCGCAGACTTCACCCAATCGGCGTCGTTTTCCGCATGATCCGTCCGCTCCTCGCCATACACGACTTCTTTGGCTGTATCCGCGTCACTTTCGGCCTTGACACATTCATAAATTACATTCTCTTGGATCTTCCTTATATCAAACATTACTTCCTCCGGTTCTTGAATTTATCGATGGAACAATTATGATTATAGAAAAAAATCCTCCTGCCGGCTTCTGAATTCTTGCTTTTATTGAATTGGGATGCATAGATCCATTACAACGCTATGGTTATCCCGGTCAATGCTGCGATAGATATTCAGTCCATACTGCCGTGCCATTTTGAAGCCACTCTGAGGCAGCCAGACGCTGAAAACCCCTTGCAGCGTCTCATAAATATCTCTGATCTCTCCACTGAAGTGATATACGATCCATTTGCCGCCTTTCATCCACATTACATTATTCAGTCCGCACTCCAGTTCTGCCGTCATACAAATGTCGCAGATACATTGGGATGAGTCCGTAATGGCCGGATCATTGAAAAATCGTTCTGCCAAGATTGTATTTTCCTTCAAGAATCCCTTATATTTATCCAAAAACTGATACCAGTTCTTTTCAATATCCGCATAGCTTCCTATAAATCTTTCATAGATCAAAAATAAATCATCTATCTTTTGAATCCCAATGTGGGCGGCATATTCCTCCTCGGTTTTAAATGGAACGACCCGTTTCGGAGTAAAAGGAACAGACATGCTGTGACTCATTATGGACTTCTTAAACACAGCCGGAGAAACATTATGGCGCTTTCTAAATACAGTGCTATAGTTGGAAGAGCTGTATCCATAATCCAAACCGATATCTGCAATTGATTTTGTTGGGTTTAACTTTATATCTACCGCACTTTGATCGACTCTGCAGCGCTTGATAAACGCATAAACGCTTTCACCCGTCTCTTCCTTGAATATACGGCTGAAATGAAATCTTGATACGTAGAACTGCGCGGCAACGATATCAAGCGACAGATCTTCATCCAAATGCTGCATAATATAGTCAATGCTTTGATTTACGAGTTTTTTCCTGTCCATATACTCCCATCCTGTTAAAACAGCCGTTTTCCATCTGAAATATCGATGCCAAGCTCTTTCGCCATGCCAGACTGCCTAAATGGATTAATCTTTTCTACGGCTCCGTCACGTTTAAAAAAAGTACCTGTGTTTTTGAACCAGAATGTGACGCCTGCATTTACACATTGCTCACGGATATTAAGTACCCATTCATAATCACATTCGCGGGCTTCCCGCCCCGTTTCGCCGCTAACAGTAACGTGGTCCGTCCCATGAAGATATGGCGTTAGGTCTATCGCCTCTAAAAGCGGCGCGCAGGCGATGAAGCGCCGTTTTATCGGATAGGATAAAAACAGGGGAAGGCGATAATCCGCCGTACTTTGATTTTCGACTGTACATCCAATGTTCACATTGTCATATCCTGCCCCCCAATCAGAAGGAAGCGATACAGGAAAACGGTCGATGCGCTTTGTCAAGATCAAAAAATCGATGTCCGTTCTTTCCTTGATAAAGGTCCAGACTTCTTTCCGCCATTCATCCGCCTCCGGAAGAAAAAAGTCCGTGGCAAAGCAGGTCGCAAGAATCTTGTTTCCTTTAATGTTATATTCCCCTTTTGCGTTTTTCCTTATGGGCCAATCAAATTTATCTGTTTTTTCAATCGTGTTCTGACCATAGCGTTTTGCGTGGGGCCCATAAAAATAGCAGTTCGTGCAGCCGTCACTCACCTTGCAGCATCCTGTCCAAGGTTCCCAGTTCATGGATTTCCTCCTTATAAAATGTAAAAACGGCATAGCAAAAACCATGCCGCTTTTGGAAATAGCTCTATGCCGTTTTAATATTCAATAAAAAACATGGCCGCCAATCTTAATTCCCTCGTATCCGGGGGCTATGGTGCGGAAGTGAAGCAGGTCCCCGATGTAGTTTTCCGTCCCGTTCATGGCCGCCTCCGCCGCCTGCCTGCAGGTTGCGTTCACCCCGTTCTTTAGGGCATTGATATACTTCGGATATCCCCATGGACTGAACTGATAGGGCTGGGACAGCACTCCCAGCATGGTGTTGGGATATCGGCTGCTCCGAATCCGGTTCATGATCACATTCCCCACAGCCACCTTGCCTTCCCAAGGTTCCATATTGGCCTCACGATAAATCATGGCGGCCATCAGCTCCAAGTCGGTATAGGCTGTATAATCGATTTCGTCTTCACCGGGATCAGGCGCCTGAGTCGGTGCTTCCGTCGGGGCTTCTGTCGGCGCCTCTGTCGGTGCTTCCGTCGGGGCCTGGGTGGGAGCTTCTGTCGGCGCCTGGGTGGGCGCCTCCGTGGGGGAATCGGAAGGCTTCACCGGAGTTTCTGTGCTTCCGTCTCCTTCGCTGGGTTTGTCGGCCGCCGCCGTACTCCCCCCGCCGTTCTCGTTTCCTCCCATCCCGTTGTTTCCGCTGCCGGAGCCGCCGTCCGCGACCTGGGTCCCGTCGTCTGTAAGCTCCGCCATCTGATTCTCCGCCTCCAGCTCCTTCTGCTGCAGCTCCGACCGGTACTGCGCCAGCTGTCCCTCGGTATCCTCCAGGTTTCCCGCGCAGGCCTCCATCTTCTCTGCCGTCTCCCCGATGGCCGCGAGCACCTCGTTCCTCTTCTGCTCCGTATCCCGCACAACCTGCTCCAGAGCATCCTGCTCCTCCAAAAGATCATTCTCCTTTTGAGCCACCAGCTCCTTCGTCTCTTTATATTCCGTCAGCATCCTTCTGTCATATCCGGCCATGTCCATGGCATATTCAGCCTTATTCATGATACCGGACAGGCTTTCTTCGGAAAATATCAATCCCACAAAGCCGGCATCGCGGTTTTCATACATATATTGAATCCGCTTTTTCATATCCTCATACTGCCTGGACTCCGTAGCCTTCGCTTCCTCCAGCTCCTCCTCCGTGGCGGACAGACGGCCGTTCAGCTCTTCCTTCTGTCTCGCCAGCTCCTCCATGTCGGAGGTCAGCTGGTCCAGCTGCGTGTTCAGTTCTTCCAGATAGCTTTCCAGGCGTTCTCCAGCTTCTTTCAAATCCTTTGCCTGCTCCTCGGCACTTTCCACCTTATCTCCGGCCCTCTGAAGGTCATCACCGGCTGCCGAAGAAGACAACGCGCCGGCTGCCGCAATCATAACGGAAAGGGATAGACAGATACGGCGAATCCTGTTTCCTGCATTTTTTTTCATATAATATCCTCTCGGTTCTGTGCTTCTCATTTCCTTTTTAGCTGCAGTTTTATCATTATACAACAAAATACGCCTTTTTTCAACACCGGGGAACGTACTTCCCCGGGAACTGAACAGAGCCGTTGGGTGTGTTCTGAAAAAGCCGCACCCATAAAGGAACTTTATATTCCTCCATGAATGCGGCCAATATGCTCTGACTCCCGAACTGAAATCAGATCGCCACGCTTCCGGTCTCTTCACCGTTGATGACATAATATACCATATTTTCTTCAACCTTCACGTACAGCTCCATTGTCTTGATCTCACTGACCTTACGCTTCTTAGCAGTCCAGTCCTTTTTGATCAATGCGATCATTTCCTTGTCAGAAATATCCTTGCCCATGTACTGTACCGAGACGCTCGTCTTCATCTCCGTTCTCTTTACGGGCTTTCTTCCGACAGGCTTTTTTACCTCCGCAGCCGCTTTTTTCTCAGGCGCCGCTGCTTTTTCATATGCCTCTGCCGTTTTTGTTTCCGTCTTCTCCGCTGCCTGAACTTTTTTTCTAGCCATAGCTTTCCTCCTCTTTTCCTCGAATACAAGTGTCAATAAAATATCCGCGCAAGCTTTGTCACTTTATCACTTTATCTTGGCAAAGAAAACCGGTGACGTTTTTATCATACTGCATACTGGAAATATTTTCAAGTTTTTCATAAAGTACAGACGGAAAATCTCTCTCCAGAGGCCTTTACACCTGCCTGTCCTTTTGCTACAATACTCTTCGTGGCAAATATATTCCACTATATTTATATCTCTGAGACCAGGATGTTAGACCATTTTACAAGAAAGGCATTTTCATGACTCCTAAAGAACGCATGTTGTCCGGCAGGCTTTATCATATGACTGCCGATGAAGAGCTTACAAAAGAGTACATCCGGTGCAAACAGCTTCTGACCGTCTTTAACCATATGACCGAATACGATACAGAAAAGCAGGACGCCATCATCCGTGAGCTTTTCGGAAAAATCGGAGCCGGCTTCCACGTGGAGCCGCCCTTCCGCTGTGACTACGGAAAACAGATCTTAGCAGGAGATCATCTGTATATCAACTGTGACTGCATCATCATTGATGTGTGCCCTGTGACCATAGGAAGCCATGTGCTCATCGGGCCCAGGGTGGGTATCTATACCGCCGCCCATCCCGTCGACGCGTCCGTAAGAAATACCGGATTGGAATACGGCCGCCCCATAGCCATCGGGGACAACGTATGGATCGGAGGAGGGGCAGTCCTTAATCCAGGCGTCACCATAGGAGAAAACTCCATAATTGGTTCTGGAAGCATCGTCACAAAAGATATTCCCCCAAATGTGATCGCAGCCGGGAACCCATGCCGGATCCTGCGTCCCGTTACGGAAGAAGACGCCGTTTATTGGAAAACACAGGAGCTTGATTATCTGCAGGATAAAGATGCCCCGCCCATTTCGTGAGCGGGGCATCTCCCTAAACGGCAGACTGCCTTTTTTTCAAGTTATGATGCGCTTTACTGACCGAACAAATCATTAAAGGCTTCACTCATGGTAGGATGTGTATAGATCTGTTTGCCCAAAAACCGATAATCAGCTTCCAGATCCATCGCAAGCTTTACGGTATTGATCATCTCATAGGACTCTTCGCAGAGGAGCATCGCACCCAGGATCCGGTTCGTCTTTTCATCAATCACGGCTTTCAGAAGTCCCTTGGGGTTCTTTAATACCTGGGCTTTCGGAATCGCCGCGGCCGGCATCTTCAGAATCTTGACCTGATATCCTGCCGCTCTTGCTTCTTCCTCGTTCAGTCCCACCCGTGAAAAGGACGGTGTGATAAATACACTGTACGGCACATTTTTTCTGTCTGCTCTTGTGTAATCTCCTCCGTTCATCTGGGACCATATAATTCTGAAGTCATCCAGTGATACATAGGTAAACTGGAGACCGCCGGTTACATCTCCCATCGCCCAGATATTGGGAGCGCTGGTCTTCAGCTCGTCATCTACGATGACCGCGCCGCGGGCGTTTCTTCTGACCCCGGCATTTTCTGCGTCAAGGCCTTCTGTATTGGGCTTCCTTCCGGCCGCCGCCAGCACCGCCTGAGACTGGAGGAGCATCTCTGCCCCTTCCCACAAAATGCGCGTCTCCGCATAACCTTCCTTCGCTTCCACCTTTTGTATCTTAGCTCCCAGCCTGAATTCCACTCCCCGTTCTTCCAGAATGGAACGAATCGCTTCTGCCATATCCCTGTCTTCTCTCTTCAGGAAGGTTTCCCCATCCTGCAGGATCGTGACCTTTGTGCCAAAACCGGAATACATGGACGCGAATTCCAAACCTATGTATCCGCCCCCGATGATGACCAGACGCTCCGGAAGGATATCCAGATCCATCAGCTCAGCGCTGGTATACACATACGGGTTCCCTACAAGTCCCTCAATGGGAGGAATCACCGGTGTCCCGCCGGTATTTATAAATATTTTTTCTCCTTCCAATGAGAAGGTTTCATTCTCTGTCTTTACCGATACAACTGTATTGGAGATAAAGGAGGCGGTTCCATTATATACCGTCACATGTTCCATATCATCCAGCTTTGAAAAATTCTTTCCACGGAGTGCGGCCGTAAGGCGTCTCTTCTCTTCGATCGCCGCCTTATATTCCCGTGCTTTTTCCTCGAAGCTTTTCTCAGGATGGAGCGCGGCGATTCCCGAACTCCTCACCAAAGATTTTGACGGAATACATCCGACATTGATACAGGTCCCGCCATACATGCCCGAATCCTTTTCGATCATGGCAACTCTTTTCCCCTGAGCTCCCAGCTTGGCAGCCAGTGTTTTTCCCCCTTTTCCAAATCCGATGATTATCGCATCATATCGTTCCATCCTGTTTGCCCCTTTCCGACTCTTATTATTTTTTATTCCCTTTAAAAATCTGATCGTCAATATCCTGGATGGTCATGTTTTCCAGCCTTTTTTTGCAGAGCTCATTCAGCTCCCCGTATATTCCATCCATGACCCCGGCCATGCCGGATGCAACCAGGCAGTCCATGTCCAGACTCCCTGACCGCCAGGACGCTTTCACCATATCCACCTCCAGAGCCTCGCATATCTGGCGGAGATTCACCTCCTCCGCTTTCCATACCATGTAATAGCCCCCGTTCAGCCCCTCTTTTGTCCCCACCAGACCTTTTTTCTTCATTTTTGCCATGACCTTCCTGATGCGCGCCGGATTGGTGCACACATTCTCTGCCAGGGCCTCGCTGGCCAGAGTAGTCCCCTTATGGTTTAGATATACAAGAGCATGTACCGCGATTGAAAATTCACTTGTCATTCTGTTGTCCGTCCTTTACTATGATAGTCTCCTTCTTCTTTCCCATGCTGCTGCAGATTGCTCCATGGGGGCAGCTTTTCAGGCAGTCCCCGCACCGGATACATTCCCGGCTGTTCGGTGTTTCCCACACTCGAATATCCATCTTACAGGCTTTTTGACATTTGCCGCATTTTGTGCATTTTTCCGCGTCCACCTGATACCGGTACAGTGCAATTGGATTAAACAAGCTGTATACAGCGCCCAGAGGACATACATATTTGCAGAAGGGCCTGTATACGATGACAGACAAGAAAATCATGAGAAGCAGTATGGCCATTTTCCATTGGAACAGCCAGCCGATGGCGCCCCGGAGCGGTTCATTGAGCAACACCAGTGGTATTCCTCCCGTAAGTGTCCCGCTGGGACAGATATACTGGCAAAACCAGGGGCTTCCCTGTCCAACGATATCCACAGCGAACAGGGGAAGGATTATAACAAATACCGCCAGTATCACATACTTCATCCAGACCAGCACCTTGTGCCCGGGCAGGTTTTTCCGTTTCTTAATAAAAGGAATTTTATAAAGCAGATCCTGGATGAGTCCAAACGGACAAAGCCATCCGCATACAAACCGTCCTGCCAGAGATCCGATCAGCATGAGAAACCCAATCACATAAAAGGAAAATTTGTAATTCCTGCTGCCCAGCACCGCCTGCAGAGAACCGATGGGGCAGGAGCCCAGAGCTCCGGGACAGGAGTAACAGTTAAGCCCTGGAACACATACAGCTTTTGTCGGCCCCGTAAAAATCTTTCCCTTTACAAAGCCCAGCAGATATCCATTGGTAAGGGCAGAAAATCCAACCTGTACCCAGAGCCTCGCCCTTTTTTTCATACGTTTTAAAATTTCAGCCAATTCCTATACACTCCAGACATATATTCACTGCTTTTTTTAGTACGGTTCCCGCTTCGCCTCTGCTGATTCCAAATATCAGGAAGCCCAACGCCGCCGCTATCAGAGCCCTTCTGATCCAGATAACCTTTTTATCCTTCATTTTTCACCTGCTCCAGCAATTCGTCTATGGCCTTTTCCCATTTTTCCTTGCTCTTCGCCCCATAAAACGCGCTTCCGACCTGTTTCCCTTCCTTATCCACAAATACGGTAGTAGGCACCACCTGAACTTCCTTCAGATAGCCGAGGTACAAGTCCTTTGATACGATGATGTGCGTATAATCCGCTCCCGTGGTATCCACGATTTCCAGAGCTGTCTCATCCTTTGCCTCTACTACGTCGCTGACTATCCCGATCACCTGGACCCCTTTGTCCTTATACTCATGGCTTATCTCGCCAAGATCGGGCATCTCACTGATACAAGGGCCGCAGAATGTACCCCAGATATTCACCATAGTCAGATCCGCCCCGGAAAATATCTCCTGATCTACTGCTTCTCCGTCCAGCGTCTCTGATGTAAAGCTTCCGAATAACGGAGATGCTTCTGCCGTCTCTTCTTCTGAAGAAGATGAAGCTTCTGTCCCCTTTTCTTCGGCAGATCGTGTTTCTTCTTTCGTCGTCTCCGGTTCTGCGTGCTTCGCACCGCAGCCGGCAAACATTCCTGAGCTGGTGATCATGAGGATCACTGCCGCGCCGCTGATAAGTCGTTTCAGTTTCATATACACCTCCGGTTATAAACTGTTCTATTTTTCATCTCAGTTATTACTGTAATTATAAACATAACAGTTTTATTTGTCAAGGAGTTATTTTAAATTTACCTCCTCAATCTCATCGAAACAAAATAGCCGCGCCATCCTATCACCAATGGCGCGGTTATTTTGCTTCGCTTTATAAATTCTGCAGGCATTTATCAAGCTCCCGCTCACAAATGGGATATTTCTTGACGACTGGCTTTTTAAATGCTTTTCCGCGAGCGACTACCATATACGGAGTGCGGAGAACAGTCAGATCTTCCAATGGATTTTTCTCTGTGATTAGAAAATCCGCGCTTTTCCCCGGTTCTATACTGCCGGTCTCTTGTCCAATACCCGCAATCTCCGCGTTTCTTCTCGTAGCTGTGTAAAGAGCAAAGGCCCGGCTCACTCCGACATATTTATGGAAGTACTGCAGCTCCCTCCACATGTCATAATGAGTGACAAACGGACAGGCCGTATCGGTGCCTAGTCCCACCGGTATGCCATGCTCAAGCGCTGCCTTGGCACAGTTTATAATACCCTCCAGCACAATGTTTCCGTTATACCGCATCATCTCTGTACTGTCCATGATATCTTTCCCAAACTTCGCCAAAGGAACGGCGGGCGAGATCGTACAGATGTCACAGGCTTTCTTTTCTTTGAACAGAGAGATGATCTCTTCATCGGGAGAAGCCCCGTGTTCAATCGTATCCACTCCATTTTCCAGCGCTGTCCGCACTCCCTCCGGGCTTTCTGTGTGGGCGGCCACGCGGTATCCCGCCTTGTGTGCTTCCTCGCAGCAGGCTTTTACGTAAGAAGGAGGCATCTTCAGCACTCCCGGCTCTCCCTTCACCTTCGCGTCCAGTACGCCTCCGGTGATCATAAGCTTTATCCAATCCGGTTTCTCACCGGCGATTTTTCTCACCAACGCACGGCATTCCTCTTCACTCCCCGCGGAATATGCCACGGAACCGGTCATATGGCCTCCCGGCACGGAAACCGCCATATTGGATGCCAGGATTCTCGGGCCGTCCAGCTTTCCGGCGTTGATACGGTCGCGAATCAAAGTATCAAAATTGCCGAGGCCGCCGACTGTACGGATCGTAGTCACACCGGATAAAAGCTCCGTCTTAGCGTAATTTTCGCACATCTTTAAGCCAATAAAACGGGTAAATCTATTTTTCATCACCAGTTTAGCCGCCGCCGTGCTGTCCTGCTGCTTTTTCTTCGGCGCGCCGTTTCCCGGCAGATGAACGTGCAGATTGATAAGACCCGGCATCAGATACCGGCCCTCCAGATCTATGACTTCTCCTTCCCCGGAAAACGCCTCCTCCTTTGTGACTGATATGATCCTGCCGTCTTCTGCAACGACCGTCATGTCCGGCCGCGGCTCCATTTCTTCTGTTCCGTCAAGTACTGTACAGCGGCGATAGATAGTTTTCATTTTATCCACATCCTTTCCCTTTTCACTTCATGATCTGTTAAGCACATCATACTTTTGAAAATCATTAAAATATATTTGTCTTTATCACTATAATACAAAATATTTTTTGGAATCATTTTAGTAAATTCCGATTACGCTACAGTTAGGCACCGGCAGAAGTTCCGGGCCGTCACGATTTCGGTTCGCTGGCGATGCAGGGGCCGCTTTATCCCCGCTCCAGGAGTACCGCTCACATGTCGACGGAAAATCCGGATGATTTTTCGTCTCCGGTTCGCTCAGAAACGGAATCGGTATTTCCGTTTCTGTCTTCTTCCGCCTGGAGAACACCGGCCGCTGCCCTGCGGCGCTCGCCTTTAGGCCGGCCCGGAATCTTTCTGCCGGTGCTCTGCCTGCCGCACCATACTGGATAATTTCCGTTCCATTGATTCCAAAAAGGATTGGATATCCACACGGCCCGCGCGCATAAAGCAGCGGGCCGCGGTGTCCGCTTCAATATCTTTCGGAACAAACAGAAGCTTATTTTGGTGCGGGAAGAGGAGCAGGAGGAACGATCCGATCCCATCGTAAGGCGAGCGCCGCAAAGCCGTTAGCAGAATCTTCCCGGCCGCAGGGAGGTAAAAACCGAATCTCATGCAGGTTTTTATTGGAATCTGACATGGAAAAATATCGATTTATCCATGTCAGTTGGAAAGGACCGACTGGAGGCCGTAAAGATGCTGGTTACGGCTGCCAGCGAGCCGCCTGGATGGAATCGGATTTCCTCCTGCCTCATTTGGTTTTAAAGATACGTTTGTTTCAAAGATATTTAAAGGTATGCCCTCCGGGCAGGCGCACTTCGTGCGGTAAGGTATACCCAAGGGCATCCCTTAATTCATACCCTCCGGGCAGGCGCACTTCGTGCGGTAAGGTATGTAAAAGAATTTTGACACGGTTTTTTTCTGTGTCAAAGAGATTTGATAGACATTTTCCCACCAATATGGCAGGATAGTCTTGAAAGGAGCAGTCTTAATATGGAAATCGGCAAAAAGTTAAAAGACGCTCGTGTACGTTCTGGGCTAACCCAGGAAAACGCAGCTGAAAAAATCAATGTGTCAAGACAGACTATTTCAAATTGGGAAAATGAAAAATCATATCCAGATATAATCAGCGTTATCAAATTAAGCGACTTGTATTCCATTAGCCTCGATGGTCTGCTGAAAGGAGACAGCAAAATGATACAGCATCTGGAAGAAAGCACAAATGTCGTAAAAAGCAATCAAAAGCTGATAGGAGCTGTCATAATCAACATCGTAACGGCGGCCCTGCTGATCATCCTTCATATGTTCATACCAGAAAACATGTATTTCCTGGCCGGCGTTTTCTGTCTCATGGTCATCAGCTCATCCGTTTTACTCTATCAGATAATCAAAAAATTTTAGGAGGAACCATCATGGAAAACAGCGCCATATTTGCAGTGATCTTCGGAGCAATAACCTTTGTGGGGGCAATTGAAATCGTATATCAAATCTACCGGCTGACCATAATCGACGCGGAGGCCCGCGGCTTGAAGCATCCAAAACTGTGGGGACTATTTGCCATAAACGGCAATAACTCCAGCGGCCTGCTCATGTATCTGATCGGCAGAAGGAAATATCCAATCACTCATTTGTCGGAAAGCAGCAGAAAGGATATGGAACAGCGAAAAAAGTCAGCGGGGATAGGACTGGCCTTTCTCTCTGTCGGAGCAATCGGTATGATTTTTACCATGCTTTTTGGATAAATCCAATCCTATGCCGTTTTTAATGGTTTCCCCGGACGTTCATCCAGTCGGCGATATCGTCGATGACATATTGGGGCACAGGCGTATTTTGACGATATTCTACACTCAGCAGTTCCAGGAAAGGAACCGCCTCTCCCTGGTAATCCCCCATAATATGGTTCAGATCATCATAAAGCTTATAAGTCGCGTCCGGATGGCCGGCTAATGCAGTCTGCCATGCCGTGATGCCGTTTTCCGGCGTCACCTGGCGGTCCTTTCCTCCCTGAAGAATCAAAATCGGCTTTTTATCCGCAAGATGCAGTTCCGCAGTCTTTATGCTGAAAAGATGCCTGGAATAAATACCTGGAAGCCCGAAAACAGTCATGTCTGCCAGCTCTTCTTCCGTATAGTCCGAAATATTCTCGGCCTTCTGCACCTCTTCGTCGATTATGACCTGCCCGGCCGCCCTCTGCGCTTCATTCTGCTCCTCCAGCGACATCTCATTCTGCTGCAGGGAAATTTTCCACAGCGGAAGCGGCGTACCGCTCATGCTGATATATCCTGCCACATCAGGACATTCTTTTCCTATGGATGACAGCAATGAACCGCCTAAGCTCATTCCCAGCACATAGATGGAGTCTCCGGGGATAGAGTCCTTCTGCTTCAGCCAATTCACAGCGCT
Organism: Qiania dongpingensis; assembly: GCF_014337195.1. Classification (NCBI taxonomy): domain Bacteria; kingdom Bacillati; phylum Bacillota; class Clostridia; order Lachnospirales; family Lachnospiraceae; genus Qiania; species Qiania dongpingensis. Next base: position 2,227,248 of record NZ_CP060634.1, on the reverse strand, counting down.
TACGGCATCCAGAATAGATTCCTCTTCCACCGTAAAAGCAGATCCATATTTTTCTGTTAATTTTTCCCCATAGGTGTATGTCACTTTATCATAGCGGAGAACGGCGATTCCCTGGGCGGCGAGTCCATACGCCAGATCGCGGAACGGTTTATTAAAGCCGATTGTAGAATCCCGGTCTTGAGGCCCCGAACCATGAACGAGGACCAGAGCCGCCTTCGGCGCCTCCTTTGGCATCGTCAAGGTACCATGTATCGGAAATCCCGGCTGCGAATCAAAGGTAATCTCCTGCTCAGTAATCCCCTCCGGCAAGTCGGACTTGATCGGCCCGGCTTTCATAAAAAATCCGGCAACAAGCCCCTGAGAATCAAACACGGTGCGCTGAACGGCCGTCCCGTTTTCACAGATGAGTTCAAGTTCTACCACATCATAACCATCCGTTTCAAATTGGATGAATTCGCCCGTTTTTTGAAAAGCCCCGAATCCACTTTCCGTCTCGTCCCATATTTTTTCCCAGTCCTTTGCAGAAAGGGATTTCATTTGATCTCCCATAAATCCGGCGATCTCATCATATTCCGAATCACTGAGCTTTTCCGTGATTTGTTTTGAAATCTGCACCAAATCTTTTTCGCCTTCTGGCTGCTGCGCCCCCGGCTTTTGTGCTTCTGACTGCTGTGTTTCTGAATGCTGCGTCTTTGGCACCCCACACGCGGCCAAAACCGCCGTTATAATGACTGCCAGCATAATACAAACTACTTTTTTCATAATGCCCCTCCTCCTGTACTCACCATATAATAAATGTATTTCGCTGTCAAGGCAAAAGCCCCCTTGCCTAGTATAACACTATCTCTTTTTATCCAAAACTTTGTGGAATTTTCGGACGGCTGCCCTATAGCTACATGAATATAACAGTCGTTATGCAGTTTTCTTCAGGAAAACCTTCTTTTACAAAATGTAAAAAAAGACCTCAAAGCTCAGGATTCCTCCCAAGTTTCAAGGTCTACTCTTTGTTTCGTCTTTATTTATTGCTCACGTTCTATTCTGCTTAGAGGATAGCCACTCTCTCGCACTGGACGATAATGGGGCACCCTGTGACAAATAAGCCCGTTTTCGATTATTTTTGTTTAATAGCTGCCTGTGCCGCCGCCAGTCTTGCGATAGGTACGCGGTAAGGGGAACAGGATACATAGTTCAGCCCGATCTTATGGCAGAATTCTACGGAGCTGGGATCGCCGCCGTGCTCGCCGCAGATACCAAGCTTCAGATTCGGATTGGTCTTGCGTCCCTTCTTCGCCGCCATGGCCACCAGCTGGCCTACGCCCTCCTGATCCAGCTTTGCAAAAGGATCGGATTCGTAAATCTTGTTGCTGTAGTAGGACTGCAGGAACTTTCCGGCGTCATCACGGGAGAAGCCGAAAGTCATCTGAGTCAGGTCATTGGTACCGAATGAAAAGAACTCCGCCTCTTCTGCAATCTTATCGGCAGTCAGAGCCGCGCGGGGAATCTCGATCATGGTCCCTACATGGTAATTGATGTATTCGCCTTTTTCTTTCATGACTTCTTCTGCCGTGGCGATTACCACATCTTTTACAAACTTAAGCTCTTTCTTCTCTCCGACTAAAGGAATCATGATTTCGGGAACGATGTCATATCCCATCTCTTCCTTCACTTCAATAGCAGCTTCAATGATCGCCCTCGTCTGCATCTTCGCGATTTCCGGATAGGTAACCGCAAGGCGGCATCCACGATGGCCCATCATCGGGTTGAACTCATGAAGGTCGTCGCACTTTGCCTTTACCTGTTCAGGAGTCAGGCCCATGTCATCTGCCAGTGCTTTAATATCCGCAGGATCGGTGGGAACGAACTCATGAAGCGGCGGATCCAGATAACGAACGGTCATCGGGCGGCCTCTAAGAGCCTTATACATCGCCTTGAAATCTGCTTTCTGGAAAGGAATCAGCTCGTTCAGAGCAGCCTCACGCACTTCTACAGAATCGGAAAGAATCATCTTCCGAATCTTCGGAATCCTGTCAGGGTCAAAGAACATATGCTCAGTACGGCAGAGGCCGATGCCCTCCGCGCCCAATTTAACGGCATTTTCCGTATCAATGGGGGTATCCGCATTGGTACGTACCTGCAGCTTGCGGAACTGATCCGCCCAGCGCATGATACGGCCGAAGTTTCCGCCCACGGAAGCCTCCATTGTTTTGATATCGCCTTTATAAATCTTGCCTGTCGTGCCGTCCAGGGAAATATAGTCCCCTTCTGTGAAGGCATGTCCGCCCAGCTCAAATTTCTTGGCGGCTTCGTCTATCTTGATTTCTCCGCAGCCGGATACACAGCAGGTGCCCATGCCGCGCGCCACTACTGCCGCATGAGAAGTCATGCCGCCGCGCACTGTCAGGATTCCCTCTGCCGCGTGCATACCCTCGATATCCTCGGGCGATGTCTCCAGACGGACCAGGATGACTCTTTCGCCTTTTTCGTGAGCTTCCTTTGCATCCTCGGCTGTGAAATAAACCTTACCTGCCGCAGCTCCGGGAGATGCGGGAAGCGCGCTCCCAATGACCTCGCCGGCTTTCAGCGCAGCTGTATCAAAGGTAGGATGAAGCAGCTGATCAAGGGACTTTGCCTCGATACGGCATACCGCTTCCTCAGGAGTGATCTTGCCCTCGTCCACCAGGTCGCAGGCAATCTGGATAGCCGCGGGAGCAGTCCTCTTGCCGTTACGGGTCTGGAGGAAGTAAAGTTTCCCTTCCTGAATCGTGAATTCCATATCCTGCATATCGCGGTAGTGGTCTTCCAGCTTATTCGCGATCGCCATGAATTCCTTGTAGCATTCCGGCAGATCCTCCGCCAGTTTGGTGATGGGCTGAGGCGTACGCACGCCTGCCACAACGTCCTCACCCTGCGCGTTGATCAGGTATTCGCCATAAATACCTCTTGCGCCGGTGGACGGATTTCGGGTGAACGCAACGCCTGTTCCGGAAGTATCGCCCATATTTCCGAATACCATGGTCTGTACGTTTACGGCAGTGCCCCAGTCACCGGGAATATCATTCATTCTTCTGTATACGATGGCGCGGGGGTTGTCCCAGGAACGGAATACAGCCTTTACTGCATCCATAAGCTGGACCTTCGGATCCTGAGGGAATTCCTCACCGTTCATCGCATCTTTATAAACTTGCTTGAATCTCGCGATCAGCTCCTTCAGATCATCGGCCGTCAGCTCCGTATCATAATGAACGCCCTTTGCCGTCTTTACTTCATCAATGATCTTTTCAAAGAAGGATTTGGGAACCTCCATAACAACATCGGAAAACATCTGAATAAATCTTCTGTAGGAATCGTATGCAAACCTGGGGTTCCCTGTCTTCTTTGCAAATCCCTCAACAGAAACATCGTTTAAGCCTAAGTTTAAGATTGTGTCCATCATACCAGGCATGGAAGCCCTGGCACCAGAACGTACGGATACTAGGAGAGGATTCTCTGTATCGCCAAATTTTCTGCCGTTCTCAGCTTCAAGCCATGCTAACGCGTCGAAAATCTGTCCCTGAATTTCTTCTGTAATCTTCTTTCCACTGTTGTAATAATCGGTGCAAGCCTCTGTAGTTACAGTAAAGCCCTGGGGAATCGGAAGGCCAAGATTGGTCATTTCTGCCAGGTTGGCGCCCTTTCCGCCAAGAAGGTTACGCATGTCCGCATTTCCTTCTTTAAACAAATATACCCATTTCGCCATGTTTTAAATCCCTCCTGTGTTGAATTTAGACGTTAAAGAGCAGGTTGGCCGCCTGCTCCTCATATTATAGCATATAACAGCTTGTCCGCAAACCATTTTTTTGCCATTTTCTCTAATTTTTGTATATTTTTCCAAACAATATTTGGTGATTATTTATTAATCCATCTGATTTCTGATATTTTCGAGCTCTTTTACTCCGAATCGATACCGTTCACTGCAGAAATGGCAGGAAACCTCCACTGGCTCGCCGGCAGCGATCATCTCATCCAGCTCTGTCTTCCCCACGCTGACAAGCGCCTTTTCCACCTTTTGCTTTGAACAGTCACAGTAAAACCTTGTGGGTATCTTATCCAGAATCTCCAGACCAAAGTCTCCTAAGATATCCTGCAGGATCTGTTCCGGTGACTTTCCGGCATCCAGAAACGAGGTGATGGAGGTGATCCCCGAAAGATGCTCCTCCAGTGCCGTTATCAGTTCTTCCTCCGCGTCCGGCATGAGCTGGATGATAAAGCCTCCCGCCTGCCGCACTGTATTTTCCCGGTTCATCAGCACTCCAAGAGCCACACAGGACGGAACCTGCTCCGACACCGCATAGTAATACGTGATATCCTCCGCGATTTCTCCGCTGACCAGATCAATCTGTCCGGAATATGGCTCTTTGAGGCCGATATCACGTATGATTGTAAGCGTACCCCGTCCCACTGCTCCGGCCACATCCAATTTGCCTTTTTTGTTGGCGTGTAGGAGGACCTCCGGATTGACCACGCACCCCTTCACATCCGCCCTGGAATCCGCGGTGACCGTGATGCCTCCGATGGGGCCGTCTCCCTGGATCCTCAGCGTAAGGATATCCTTATCCCCTTTCATCATGCTTCCCATCATCGCGCCTGCCGTCATCAGACGTCCCAGCGCCGCTGTCGCCACCGGACTGGTATTATGTCTTTTCCTGGCCTCTTCCACCAGATTCCTGGAGGTCGCCGCAAACGCCCTGATCTTGGCATCCGCCGCCGTAGCGCGGACAATGTAATCTTCCATGACTCCGTCTGCTCTTTTTTCCATATTCCCATTTTCCTTTTCAGTTATTCCGTTCCCCACTGTCATTCCCTCTTCTATTATTCTCAGACGCCGATGTTCTTTCCCCGTTCTCTGGCAACCACATAAATCCGCTCGCTCTCTTCCTTCGGCGCTTCCCTCGTAAACGCGTCATACGCGGCCACAAACTCCATGCCCGCCTCCAGAAGGGCCCTCTGAAACTCCGCCAGTTCATACGCTCTCTGATAATGAATCTCTTCATATTTATGATAAAGATCGTTTTCCCTGCCGGAAACGCAGTCCGCTTTCACAAATATGGTCAGCTGATATTCATTGATGCCGGTCTCCTCGTCAAAATAATTGTCCCAGATAAAGCTTTCATTCTCCCGGCTCTCCGCTATCGTACCGTCGCCTAAAAGCTCCCGGTATTTATACCAGGTATTGAAATCAAAAATAAAGATGCCGCCCGGATCCAGATAATTGTTCACCAGCCGGAATACCTGCACTAACTCTTCATAGGAAGTGATATAATTCATGGAATCGCAGATACTTACGATGCCTCCCACGGTGCCGAATAGTTCAAATTCTCTCATATCCTGTAAGAGATACAAAATGTCCCTGCCTGACTCCACCCGTTTTCCCATGGCTATTTCCAGCATCTCTTCCGATTGATCGATTCCTATCATATCGTAGCCGGCCTGGGACAGCAGTTCCGTAAGGCTGCCTGTGCCGCAGCCCAGATCTGCCAGCAGGCAGTCTCTGCATCCATATTCCCTCAAAAGCCCGGTCAGATAAACACACCATTCTTCATATGGAACGTTGTCCATGAATTTATCATAGACAGCCGCAAAGCTGGTATAAGCCGATCCACACTCCATGTCATTCTGCCTCCGTCCTCATCCATGATTCCTTTTATCTGGTCTGTTCAGCGAATGTATCATACCACAGAAGAGCAAAGTGAGCAAGCCCGCGGAAGCTCTGCCGGATAATATTATACTACACCTTGCCGCGCGAAGTGCGCCCGCCCGGCAAGGTAAAATAAAAAAATTAAAAAGAGGTGTATAAGTCTTCTCTTCCCGGGCATACTTAAGATAGTACCAAAGAAAAGAGAAATACTTATCCTCCCCTTTTGATTTCCCCCTCACTGCATTGGATGCGGTGGGGGGGATTTTTTATTATATTATCGATTCTTCTTTAGTCCACCGCCGCAACCCTGAGTCTGTCCGGATGCTCTCCCGACCAGCCGGCCAGCGGCATATTCCGAATCGCCTCCATATCCTCTTCTGAAATCTGGAAGCGGAAGACGTCCTGATTTTCCTTCATCCGTTCCAGGCTGGAGGTCTTGATCAGAGGCAGGATGTTGCTCTGGAGCAGGAATCTGAGACAAATCTGCGCCACCGATACCTCATATTTCGCAGCCAGCCCCTTCAGGAATTCATTTTCCAGGAGCACTCCGCGGCCTGTGGGGCTCCATCCCTCCACTACGATCCCGTGTTTCCGGCAGAATTCCACCGCCTCTTCCTGCATATAGCCGGGATGCAGCTCCAGCTGATCCACCGCAGGCATCACGATGCTGTTTTCCATGATGTTCAGCAGATGGTGAGGCATGCAGTTGCACACTCCCAATACCCGTATTTTCCCGTCAAAGTACAGCTCTTCCATGGCTCTCCAGGTATCCAGATTCAGCTTTCTCCAATCCGTATAGTTCACATAGGGAAGGGGCCAATGAATCATATACATATCGAGATAGGTAGTCTGCAGCTTATCCAGGCTTCTCTGGAAAGCTTCCTTGGTCTTCTCATATCCCATATCCGTCTTGTAGACCTTAGAAGTCAGGAAGAACTCTTCTCTCGGAATCCGGCTCTTCTGAATGGCTTCGCCCACCTCCGGCTCCGTTCCATACAGCGATGCCGTATCGATATGACGGTAGCCCGCCCGGATCGCCTGCCCGATCACATCCGGGTTTTTCCCTCTGGTTGCCAGGTAGGTCCCAAACCCCAGGCACGGTATGGTCCTCGTATTCAACAGCTTAAAAGAATCGTTCATACTGGTCATGATCTTATTTGCCATAAATGCTCTCCTCTATCTCTTTTACACCCTTCAGGCCGTCTTGGAGCGCTTCCGGCGCGGCCTCGGAAAAACCAATGGAAAATTCCGCGTCCAAAAATGCCTCGACCATCTGTACCGCCTTGTAGCCTCCGTTGAACAGACCGCCGATCGACAATACGTTGCAGTTATTGATGATCTTGCAAAGACGGGCAGACAGCACGCTCTCGCATAATCCGCAGTAAACTCCTTTATACTTGTTGGCTACAATATTCACACCCATTCCCGTGCCGCAGAAAATAATCCCCTGGGGATATTCTCCGGCCGATATCCGCTTACCCACTTCAGAGCCCACTTTGTAATAGTCCACGGGATGCTCTTCATCAAGAGTTCCCACATCCAGAACCTCGTAGCCTCTGCCTTCCAGGTATTTCTTTACCTCTTCCTTCACCGTGAATCCAAAAGGGTCCGCACCGACAACGATTTTTTTCATATGACCTTCCTCCTTTTTATTTATATCCGGTGATATCCGCAAGGTCCATATAGCAGCCTTTAAGCTGCTCATACAGCTTCAGATACAGCGGATACATCTTATCATAAACGGCTTTATTCTCCATATTGGGCGTATGGGACGCGCCAACCTTCGCCCAGTCCTTGGCCACCTGATAATCCTTAAATACGCCCGTACCCACACCGGCGGAAATTGCGTCTCCAAAGGGCGCTCCCTTCGCCTCCTTCATATAGCTGGTGGGCACGCCGATCACATCGCTGACCATCTGTCTCCAGAACGGACTTTTTGCTCCTCCTTCACAGAGAACAAGAGGAGGCGTCATCTTGCATCCGCTGGCCTTTACAAGCTCATAGTTATGGCGGAGCGCCATCACCGCGCCCTCCATAAAGGACCTCAGAAGGTGTTCCTTCGTATGGGAGAGCGACATTCCGAATACGTTTGCTCTCGCGAGCGGGTCCCAGATGGGAGTCCTTTCACCCATGAAATAGGGGAGCGTGATCAGGCCGTCGGCTCCTACCGGAGTCTTCTCCGCTTTGTCGCTGAGCATCTGGTATACATCCAGACCTTTTTCCTCCGCTTCTTTCACTTCCTCGGCGCCAAAGGTGTCTTTAAAGTAGCGCATCACTGAGCTGCAGGCGCAGATGGCCACGCAAGTCGTATAGGTGGTCTTGGACTTTACCGTATGAGGAATCGTAATCATATTAGGAGTAAACCGCGGCTCATTATGTACAAATCCCATACAGCCCGCAGTTCCCATGGCCAGAGACATATCTCCGTCCTCAATTGCGCCGCCGGCCACCCATGCCGCCGTAGCGTCGGTCGTACCGGCAATGACCGGTGTCCCGGCCGCCAGGCCTGTCCGCTTTGCCGCTTCCTTTGTGACCTCTCCTATGATCTCATCACAGGCATAAGAATCCGGCAGTTTTTCAATGTCCAGCCCAATCTCGTCCATGGTCTTTTCATCCCAGCGCTTATTGATGATATCGTAGCCAATACCGATCAGGCTCGCATTGGAATAGTCGGTGACCGCCTTTCCCGTCAGCTTCATGACCGGATAATCCGCCGCTGTCTGAAGCTTATAGGTTTTCTTGTAAAGCTCCGGCCGGTTGTTTTTTTCCCACATCATTTTTATGGCCGCATAATAGGGATCGATGGGGTTTCCGCTCAGCTTTCTCACCCGTTCTTCTCCAATATGCTCCTTGACCCAGGCAGTCTCCTTGGTCCCTCTTCGGTCCATCCAGATATGCCCCATCTGCAGCGGCCTCAGATCCTTATCCACCAGGATACACGCTGGAGCCAGGGCGCTGATTCCCACGCCGCGAATCTCCTTCGGATCGATCCCAGCCTGTTTTATGGATACCTGAATGGTATCTGCCACCGCGTTCCAGTAGTCCTCCGGATCCTGCTCGGCCCACCCCGGCCTTGCCGTCAAAAGCTTATATCCGATGGAATGAGAGCCCAGGATATTCCCTTCCTCATCGATCACTACCGCTTTTGTTCCGCTTGTCCCCACATCGCAGCCAACTAAATAATTCGCCATAAGAATTTCTCCTCCTTTATCATGCTCCCGACGGTACTCCTCCCGTCATGATCCCCATGGATTCTCTGATCGTCACAAGCCGTTCGATCTGTTCCTTCGTCAGCTCCCGGCTCTCTCCCAATACCTTTTCTGTGATCATCATAATAGACGCGTAATATTCCACCGATTCCATCCGCCTCCAGGCTTCCAAGATATCCTTGCCCCAGGTCAGAGCGCCGTGATTCGCCAAAAGAACAGCATTGTAGTCTTTGCAGTACGGCGCGATGGAATCCGGAACCTCTTCTGTGCTTGGCGTCGCGTAAGGCGCCAGCGGGACTACGCCCAGCTGCAGGACACCCTCCGTAATGATCGGCTTGTCAAGCGGCCGGCCGGCAATGGCATACGCCGTGGCCATCATCGGATGGGCGTGGACGACCGCGGTCACAGACGGGTTCTCCCGGAAGACTCTCAGATGCATCTTGATCTCACAGGACGGCCGGCAGTCCCCCTCCAGAACCGTTCCGTCCATATCCAGCCTGACCAGCATCTCCGGCGTCATAAATCCTTTGGAGACACCCGTGGGTGTGGCCCAAAGCTCATTTTCGCCTACCTTGACGCTGATATTCCCGTCATTGGACGCTACAAACCCTTTATTGTATATCCTTCTGCCGATTTCCACAATTGCTTCTTTTGCTTCCTGGTCCGACATCAGGGTACCCTCATTTTTACTCATTTCACCGTCCCCTCTCTTCAGCGTTGACGTACAAAAATCAACACTGCTGTTTATAATGTAATTTTATGTTTTTATGTTGTTTTTGTCAAGATTTTACGTGGTTTTTTATTTGTATTTTATTGTTTTTCTTTTGATTCTCACAAAAAATATTGTTTTTTGTGTGTTTATACGATATAGTTAAGAAAAACCACTTTCCATAGTTTAAATGAAGGAGGGCCCTATGCTCGCGGTTACCAGAAGGAACTTGATCAAAGCCCAGATACAGGAAAAGAAAAGTGTCACCGTGCCTGCCCTGGCAAAAAAATTTGAGGTCACAGAAGAAACCATCCGCCGTGATCTAAAGATTTTGGAAGGTGAGGGAGTACTCTCCCGCACCTATGGAGGCGCCTTCATTCAGAACGGCGTCCAAAATGAAGTGGATTTTACAGTCCGGATGGATGCCTACGTTGACAGCAAGACTATCATTGCGGAATCCTGCCGGAAGCTTGTCAGCCACGGCGATTCCATCTATCTGGACAACTCCACAACCGCCCTGTTCGTTGCAGAAAGCCTGATGCAGTTCCGCATTACCGTCGTAACCAATTCTCTTGCCATCATCAATCGGCTGTGTGGTCAAAGCAATATTCATCTGATCGCGGTCGGCGGTTCCTTCGATTCTGACACCAATTCCTTCATGGGAGCCGGTACTCTGAACGCCCTTTCCGCTTATCATGTGGACAAGGCTTTTCTCTCCTGCCGTTCTCTCTCCATGGAACACGGCGTCACCGATTCCTATGAGGAGCTGGCCCATCTGCGCCGGGTCATCTTAAACCGTGCGAACGAGTCTTATCTCATCGCCGACCATTCCAAGTTCAATTATGCCTCTTTTGTAAAAATCAGCGGCTTTGAACCGATCAGTGGTATTGTCACCGACAAAGCACTGTCCCCGGAATGGCGGAGCTTCCTGGCTGAAAAAGGCATCGCCTGCTATGACGGCCCGACGCTCCCGCCCGGAGACTGCTGATTTTTCCTTATTGTAAAAAGAGCGTTCGGAATCTGTTCCGATACGCTCTTTTTTGTCACGGCGGTTTCAATACCGCCCAGTCTTATAGTTCCCAGTGCTGTTCTGGAACATGTTCCGGACCGTGGCAAAGCTGGCAATGGCAGTCAGGCCATAACCGACTATCAGATCTTTATAGAACATGCCGCTGATCTCCGGATATGTCATAAAATCCGGAATGGAACGGTACGCGTCAAAAAAGGTGATGTCGTACTCCTTGAATTCCCTGTAAATCTCCAGCGCCAGACCCACGTTCTGGGCGAAGTAGATCACAACTGCCACGATCGCCAAAGAAATCACGATGCCGGCCACATTGATCTTTCCGCCGAACTTCTCATATCCTTTCAGGGCGCAGACCGCCGCCACCAGGCCTGCGATTCCCGCTATGTATCCCAGCTGATAGATGATAACCCAGAGTACGCCTCCCAGCAGAGCTCCCAGTAAAGCTCCTACGATGCCAGTCACGATATTGCCTTTCCGCTCCTTCATCTGCTGTTTGTTGATCTCCAGATTATTGCAGAGTCCATTATAGCAATTGTCACACATGAAATCCATATAACCGTTTATGCTGGAAAGCGTCGCGGGCGCCTCTTCTCCGCAGCAGCCGCAGCAGGGCACGTAGCCATTCTGCGTCAGATACACTGCGATATGATCCAGTATATCCCGTATCTGGAGGCCGGCTTTTCCAGAAGACCGCATAAGTATCTCGATCCGCTTTCCGTCATAGGATGCCCTTGTCACCTTCTTCACACCGGAGCGCATCTCCGCCAGAAAACTGTCCATCGGATACCCGGGAGGATTCTGGCCCTGTTTCGCGTCCACCACGATACGCCAGAACGCACCGCCGTTCACTCCAAACATGGCATTGACCGGATATCCCGATACGGTTCCTTGAATCACATTTTTGGGTTTTTCGATCATCGGGTCATTCCCTTTGATCTGTTCCACAAAAGACTGCTTCATCTCACTACTCCTTTTCCTCGATCTTGTCTTTTTCTCTCCGAGATGGTACTTGCCAATCCTCTTCTATCTTAGCACCGGCTAATAAAATTCACAACATCTTTAGAAAAAGCCTCATACACTCCTCTGCCAGGAGCACCACCGTCTCAGGATGGGTGAACTGTGTGATATTTTTGTCAAAAAGCATCGTTAGCTTCGCCGGGAATTCCTCATCACCGTCCCAGAACATCACCCGTATGGGAATACATGAGAACACAGACACCTCAAACGCCGCATCCCCATACGGAATCGGAACAAAGCCCAGCTTCCTCCCCGCTTCTTCAAATGCTTCTGTCCTTCCGGCAAACGCCTGCGCAAAGGGCCGGAGCACGATTTTTTCAAACGCCTTTTCAAACACGCCGGCTTTTTTTACCTCCCGGAAATTCACCCACTCTCCCGAATTATGAGGGTGCTCTGACGAATAGTAAAGCAAATGATAGATTGCCATCTGCGTATTGAAGGAAGGCACATATTCCGGTTCATCTGGACGGCTTATGAGCCCTGTTTTCCTGTCGATCCTATAGAGTATGCCAAAATAGGACAGCCTGATGCTGTCCTCGTCATAATCTGTTATTCCCAGCTTCCTGCACATTGCTTCCTGGTCCCATCCCAGGAAATCCCTGCGCCACTGTTCGCTCAGCTTCTCATAGTTGGAACTTATTTCCTCTTTCATTGTCTCGCCTCCTGTTCCGATGTTCCGCTCCGCCCTCGCTGTATGCAGGCATCCTTCATAAAAGCGATCTCTTCCGTCCATCCCGCGTCGTCGTTGGGCGTTTCCATGATACAGGGCAGTCCCTGTACGGCCGGATGGTTCACCAGCCGGGCGAAAGCATCCCTGCCTATGGTGCCGTTCCCCAGAGTAGCGTGACGGTCCTTATGGCTTCCCCTCGGATTCTGACTGTCATTGGTATGAAGAGCCTTCAGCCTGCTCAGGCCGATCACCCGGTCAAATTCTCCGAGCACTCCATCCAGATCGTCCACAATATCGTAGCCGGCATCCCATACGTGACAAGTATCCAGACATACTCCAATCTTATCCGAAAGATCCACTCTGTCCAGTATTTCGCGAAGCTCCTCGAACCGGCCGCCGATTTCGCTTCCTTTTCCTGCCATGGTTTCCAAGAGTACTACTGTATGCTGTTCCGGTGTGATGATCTCATTTAAGATTTCGGCAATCAGTTCTATACCTTTTTCCGTCCCCTGCCCCACATGGCATCCCGGATGGAAATTGTAATAATTCCCCGGCGTATACTCCAGCCGTTTCAAATCGTCTCTCATGACGTCTCTCGCAAAATCCCTCAGATTTTCTTTGGCGGCGCATGCGTTAAGGGTATAAGGGGCATGGGCTACCAGAGGACCGAATTTCAGTCTGGCTGATATCTCCAGAAATCCCTCCACGTCCTCCGGCTTTATTTCCTTCGCTTTTCCTCCTCTGGGATTCCTCGTGAAAAAGCCGAAGGTATTTCCTCCCAGCTTTTCGATCTGTTTTCCCATCGCCGTATATCCCTTAGCAGAAGAGATATGGCTGCCTGCAAATATCATAAGCTTCCCTCCAGATACAGCTCCCGAAGCCTTTCGAGCTTCTCCTCTGTCAATCCCAAGGGGCCCTCCAAAAATGCTTCCATGGATCCATAGACGGTTTTCATGGTCTCAAATTCCTTTTCCAGATATCTCCGGTCCACTGAATTCAGAATACGGATTTCCTCCAGCAATTCAGCCCCCGCTCCCAGAGCCCGTGCTTCTTCCAGCAAACCTGTGGTCTCCTCTTCAAGACAGTCGTTGGTATAAAGATAATTCTCTATGATAGCATCCTCGTCCACTCCCAGGGCACACAGGACCAGAGCCGCGCCTGTGCCGGCCCGATCCTTCCCGGCCGTACAGTGCCACAGGACCGCCCCCTCCTCATTGGAAAGAAGCAGCTCAAAAAAGCTTTTATAATGGGTCACACAATGCTCGTCGGTCACCAGGACCGGATACAGGGAAGTCATATAATCCAGGGCCTTTCCTCCCAGCCTTTCAGCCAGCCACATCATCATTTCTACCGGTCTCTCATACTCCGGCATGCTGTCCGTCTGCCTGGTGAGGCCGCCCTCCAGCTTTTTTAAGATCGGATCATGAATCATGCGCACGCCGGGAATTTCCGGATCCGGTTCACTTTCATATTCGGTCAGCGTCCGGAAGTCCACGATGGTGTGCACGCCATATTCCTCTGTCAAAATCCGGATATCCTCCTTCGTGGCGCGGGTCAAAGCGCCGCTGCGAATCAGCCTGTGCTCCCTTAAAAGACGTCCGTCCTTTGTCCTGTGGCCGCCTAAGTCCCTCGCATTCCTGATTCCCGTGAACGGAATTCTCTTCTGTATCATGCTGTCCTCCTTATTTCCGGCGCCGGTGCGCCGGGAACCTTCTCTCCTTCTGTTCCGTTTCTTATTCTAGCACACTTTTCCTATAACTGATATAGGCCGCGGCGAAATACAGCAGATACACCAGAAAGAACAGGCCCAGAGCTCCCAGCACAGAGGGCAGGAACAACGCCATCCCCACAAACATCCGGCACAGTTCATTCACGCAGAACGTAATAAACGCGCTTAAGAACACCGGGAGAATCAGGGGAGCCCCAAAATAGAAGATCATCTGTTTAAATATCAGCCGCTCCATCCGGCTTTTCGTCATTCCCAGGTTGGAGAGCACCTGATACCGGAACTTGTATCTGGAGGCCTCGCTCAGCTGCTGAACCACCAGGATAGTAGCCACCACACAACTGAAGATCAGGGACAGATAAAACAAAGCGAAGGAAAATACGGTGAAAAACGAGTATTTTTCATTCAAGGTCTTTCCCTTTACTTCTATCCAGGCGTCACTTTTCAATATCACCGATTCATGAATCTCCCCGTTCTCATCTGTAAACACGCTTTTCTCAGGTATCTTATTTCTGATTTGATCCAGGTTTTCATAATCCTGCTCCGTCGTCTCCTTGGCCGTATCCACAGCGAGCACCCTTTCGCTTACAGAAAGCTCTATCGCTATGTCGTCCGGCACCACCAGAAAGTAATAATAGCCGTTAATGCCGTTCTGCGCGAAATTCTCCAGCCGACATTCCTGCATGGTCAACTCCTTTCCGCCGATCTCCAGAGGGATTTTCTGAGAACCGATACATTCCTTAATATTCCCCAAAGAGGAGATCAGATACGAATCCTTTTCCAAAAAGACAGGCTCATATCCCTGGATATCCCGAAGCGCCTGATAGTCACTGTAAGCGATGACCGGATCGTAGTCGTACCAGTTCACGGCCAGCCTTGAGGAATGTTCCTCTATCCAGTTCCATATCGTCCTGTTTCCGCTCATCCGGACAGCATATTCCAGCTTCTTATGAATACCCAGGTTTTCTTCCAGGTATTTTACATAGGAAGAAAAATCAAAGTCTTTGTCTTCCTTTTCCTCCACATCACTCGCCACCAATACGTCAAAGCCGGTGGATATGGCCGACTGGGACTCAAAAAATCCATTGAACAATAGAGCCACCTGAGAAGCTACCAGCGTGAGCGTGATCAGCATAGCCAGCGTTCCCAGCGTTATACTCATGGTATTCATTTTGGCCGTCAGGCTCCGGAACAGGAACATATTATCCTTTTTATATTTCCTTTTCTCTTTCTTTAAGAACAGTCTGGAGAGAAAAGCAGAAAGGAAGATATAGCAGCCATACAGGCACAAGATAACACAGGCGATGCCGGTCATAAGCGCGGTCCCTATTTCACCTCCTGGATCGGTAAACGCCTGATACAGTCTGAAGCATCCATAGAAACCGACTGCTGCCGAGAACACCAGGAGTATCCAATGCCCCTTTGTCTTTCCGATGGCGGTGTTCTCGTTTTTCTTCTCTGCGTACAGAAGGTCGCAGATCTTCATCTTTTTCAGACGCCTTCTGGTAAAAAACAAAGCAAACAGATAGATGAGAGCAATGTATATCCCAGTCAGGACGAGAGCCTGCACAGAAAATGCCAGCCGAATCTCATAATGGGAATGGAAGATATTCATGATGATAGAGACCAGTATCTGATATAAAAAGCTGCCCAGAAGAATGCCGCAAAGAGCGGCTATGGCTCCCATAAAAACCTGTTCCAGCAGAAACATCCGGGCGATGGTACGGTTGGCGATCCCGAGCATCATATACGTCCCCAGCTCCTTGCTCCTCTTTTGAAGCATGAATCTTGTCATATAGGAGACCAGCCAGCCCACCACCAAGACCACTATGACCGACACCATGACGATTGCCATGGTCATACTGTCCATGGACGAGCTCAGCTCTTTGATGTCATCGGAATAAATCAGCATATTATACGCATATATCAGGGCAAAGGCAATGGTCACCGTGACCATATAAATCCCGTAATCCTTCACAGACCGCCTGGCATTGCGGAAAGCCACCTTACCTAGCATCGGCTTCACCTCCCAGGAAGGTCACTACGTCCATGATCTCACCGAAAAATTCTTTTCTGGTGCGTCCTCCCCTCCAGATTTCATTGAATATCTTTCCGTCCTGCAGAAATAAGATCCGGCTGCAGTAGCTGGCGGAAAACAGATCGTGAGTCACCATCAAAATGGTCGCGTCCATGTTCTGGTTCATATCGGTAAAGCTTTCCAGGAGCATCCCGGCCGCTTTCGAGTCCAGAGCTCCCGTGGGCTCATCGGCCAATACAAGGGCCGGTTTTCCTATCAGCGCCCGCGCACAGGCACATCTTTGTTTCTGCCCTCCCGATACTTCATATGGAAATTTTTTCAGGATATCCCCGATGCCAAGCCGTTCCGCGATCTCTTTTACATGGCTTCCTATATTCTCTTCTTTTCCGCTGACAAGCGGGGCCAGCGCGATATTTTCCTCAATGGTCAGGGTATCCAGCAGATTGAAATCCTGGAATACAAAACCCAAATTTTCCATACGGAATCTGGCCAGCTCCTTGTCTCGGAGTTCCGTGATATCCGTATCTCTCAGATGGATATGCCCCGCGGTCACACTGTCAATGGTGGATATGCAGTTTAAAAGGGTCGTCTTCCCGCTCCCAGACGCTCCCATGATGCCTAAAAACTCTCCCTTTTCCACCTGGAAAGATATATTGTCCAGGGCTTTTGTCATAAAGGCCTTTGAGCCATAATATTTCTCTACGTTTGATATTTTCAGCAATGCTTCCATGCGCCGTTCTCCTTTTCGGTTTTATTTGCTACGTACACTATAGCAGGCATTGCTTCCTTTGTTTACTTACAGTTTTGTAATGTTTTTTCCGGACTTCTGGCCGGATCCACATAATCTCCCACAGGGAAGCCGATGACCGCCCTGGTATAGCTTCCCTGGACCGAATCGATATCCAGCGACAGCCCCAGACGCCCGCACAGCTTTTTGCTAAGATAAAGTCCCATCCCGGTGGCTTTCTGATTGCCCCTGACCCCTCCGGTAAATCCCTTTTCAAATACTCTCGGAAGATCCTTTTCACTTATCCCGCAGCCATTGTCCTCTACAAAAAGCCGTACACTGCCGTCCGTTTTCTCCGCGCGCAGAGAAATCTGAGGATCTTTCTTGCCGGCATATTTCACGGCATTCGAAAGGAGCTGATTCAAAATAAAAGTCATCCATTTCTCATCAGTCCAGACCGTCTCCGGAAGCTCCTCTACAATAAGGCGGATCCCCTTCTCCAGAATCGCGGTCCGCTGGGAGCGGACGGCCGGATTCACCACGTCAGACAGCTGCAGCTCTCTGATGAAATAATCCTTTTCCACGTTCTCGCTCCGGGCATAATAGAGCACCTGCTCCACCAGGCCGTCTACATTCCTCAGCTCTTCCCGGATCCGTCCTGTTTCTTCTGTCTCATGATTTTTACAGATCAAATCTATAGCCGTGATAGGCGTCTTTATCTCGTGGATCCATTCTTCAATATACTCTTTATAGGCCGCCGTAGTCTCCCTTGCCGCGTGGATCTCATCCGCCATGGATTTGCAGGCGCTCTTAAGAATCTGATGGTACATCCTGCCCTCCGCCTGATCCGGCTCCTCCAAAATCTCCGCGATCAGGTATTTTCGGTCCAGTCTTTCAAGCTTCTCAAAGGTCTCCTTCTGTTTCCTTTTCCATTTCCAATAGCCGGATAAAAGGACCGCCAAAAGAATCAAGATCCAGATAAGATCAATCCACAGGATATTTCCAAGCTGATTTCCAAGCAGAGCCATATAAATGGACAGGGCCACCGCCAAGAGCAGATTTCCCACCAGCATCATGGCCTTTTCAATACAGTAAGTCATGAAATCCGTCATTTTTCCACTGCCTCCACTTTATATCCCTTTCTTGGGACCGTCTTCACAAGTTCGGAAAGCCCTGCGTCGGCCAGCCGTTTTCTCAATCGGGACAAATTCACATTCAGAATGTTCTCATCCACATACATCTTGTTCTCCCAGAGATATTCCATCAATGAATCCCTCGATACCACCTTTCCCTGGTTCAGGCATAAAAAATAAAGCATACGCAGCTCCTTAGGTGAAAGCTCCAGACAGATCTCGCCGCAGGTCAGCTGTCCCATGACCAGGCTGAGCGTCGCTCCCCCCACCCGTATCTCCCCCGCTCCCGCCCGGTTCCTTTCCAGCATGCGGCCAACCCTGGCGAGGAGGACCGGAAGACTGTAAGGCTTCCGGATAAAATCGTCTCCGCCCAGACGGATTCCTTTCAGCTCGTCCCATTCCCCTTCTCTCCCCGTGACAAAGATGATGGGGACCTTCGATTCCTTTCTGATATTCCGGCAGAGGGCAAAACCATCCGTCTCGTTCAGATTGATGTCCAAGAGAATCATATCCGGTCTTTCCTCCAGAATCTCTCCGGCCATCCAAGACGCGGCGTTTTCCCACGCTTCCGCTTCCGATGTCCTGTACTCTTCCGCTCCGCCAGCCGGCCGCTTTTCTCCGAAGCAGGCCGTTTCATAACCATGTTCTTTAAAATAGGCGGCCAGTTCCAAACGGATATTGTCGTTGTCCTCAATGATCGCAATCTTGTACATACAGTCCTCCTGTACTGAGAAATATACCTTACCGCACGGAGTGCGCCTGCCCGCAGGGCATGAATTAAGGGATGCCCTTGGGTATGATATAAAATACTTATTGGAACCATTTTAGTAAATTCCGATTACGCTCCAGTTAGGCACCGGCAGAAGTTCCGGGCCGTCACGATTTCGGTTCGCTGGCGATGCAGGGGCCGCTTTATCCCCGCTCCAGGAGTACCGCTCACATGTCGGCGGGAAATCCGGATGATTTCCCGTCTCCGGTTCGCTCAGAAACGGAATCGGTATTTTTCGTTTCTGCCTCCCTTCGCCTGGGGAACACCGGCCGCTGCCCTGCGGCGCTCACCTTTAGGCCGGCCCGGAATCATTCTGCCGGTATTCTTTCTGCCGCACCGTTTCGGATGATTTCCGTTTCCTTGATTCCAGAAAAGGATCGGATATCCACACGGCCCGCGCGCCTTATGGCAGCGGGCTGCGGCAGACCGCCCCAATAGCTTTTGAGGCAGACGGAAGATACTCTGGTGCGGGAGGAGGAGCAGGAGGAACGATCCGATCCCATCGTAAGGTGAGCGCCGCAGAGCCGTTAGCAGGATCTTCCCGGCCGCAGGGAGGTAAAAACCGAATTTCATGCAGGTTTTTATTGGAATCTGACATGGAAAAATATCGATTTATCCATGTCAGTTGAAAAGGACCGACTGGAGGCCGTAAAGATCGTGGTTACGACTGCCAGCGAGCCGCCTGGATGGAAGCGGATTTCCTCCTGCCTCATCTGGTTGTAAAGATACGCTTGTTTTAAAAGATATTTAAAGGTATACCCAAGGGCATCCCTTAATTCATGCCCTGCGGGCAAGCGCACTTCGTGCGGTAAGGTATATCCACTGGAACTCCCTGTTTTAACTGCGGGCCATCGGCCCGCCCTGTTCTTGGCGGACCGAGGACAGCAATTTTAAATAAACAAAAAAGCCGGCTTCGCGCGCCGGAATTATGAGGACAAAGCGTCTCATGTAAAAAGACCAATTTCTAAGGACTGAAAGCCCTTGTGCGAGGAAATTGGTCTTTCATTCTCTGGTATTCCCTCCATTCTCTGCTACTCTTCCTGAGCGCCGGGGCCTTATTCCCCCGCCTGCTTCAAACGGCGCTTTATTCTTCCGGTCTCTTCACTGCCGAAGGCTGCTCCTTCCCAGTTTTTGCAGACCACCACGGCGGCTATCAAAATATTGCCCACACAGATTCCCGGCAGGCTGCCGCAAAACAGCGCTACGCCTGAAACCGTCCCGAACAGCAAAAAGGTGTAGACGCTTCGCCGTTCATTTGGTCGTATTACCACGACCAGAGACAAGAACAGATAAATCAGCGCCAGCAGCCAGACACTATGGCTGTACCGCTGTACACCCAGGAGCACGCCGAAGCTGACCGCTATCGCCTTTCCTCCGCGCATGTTCCGCCAGAGCGGGAACGCATGCCCCAGAACCGGCGCAACCATGACACCCGCAAACCAGAGACTGACCGGAGCCATGAACCGCCCCGCCCATATGAGTGGAAGATATCCCTTTCCGATGTCCAGTACAAGGCACAGAATCCCAAGGGGCAGCCCCGCATATTTCATCACATTGGCCGTCCCTGGATTATGATCCTCGCTCAGCTGCTCTATGTCCATATTCTTCCGGTATTTTGGCAGGAGATACCCGAACAGCACGCTTCCCGCCAGGTATCCTGCCGTCATAAACAACAAGCTTTCCAACAAACCCCGACTCATTCTGTCACCGCCTTATCTGCTGCGGCAATATGCTTCCATATAGTCGCAGATATCAGAAGCGGCCTTCGCATTGATATAGTGCTTCTGCGCCTCTGTCATATTTCTCCTGGCCGCTTCATTCTTTAAAAGTTCCAGAACCCGATTCCCCACTTCTTTCTCATTTTTCCCGAGGACTGACATCCCATGTCTGGAAAAAAAGTCCGCATTTTTCGTTTCACATCCGGGTATTGGCTCGGAATGTACCAGTGGTATCCCTTTCACAGCCGCCTCGGTGCTGGTGAGACCGCCCGGCTTCGTCACCAATACGTCGCACATATCCATGTACAGATCTGCCTGCTTCGTATAGTCCAGCACTATGACCTTTTTGTTTCCCTTGAAATCCCTTCTCAGTTTTTCCTTCAGCTTTTCATTATTTCCGCCGAGCACGATGATCCTGCCGTCCTCCGGAAGGCCCCTGCCGATCCGTTCAACCATTCCGGAAACATTTCCGAAGCCCATGCTTCCCGTCATGATCAGCACAACCGGCCCTTCCGTTCCCAAGCCCAGGCCGAGTCTCGTCTCCATTTTATCCCGTCTGTCCATAAATTTCCGAAAAACCGGAATTCCGGTTGGCACCAGTTTTTCTCTTGGAATCCCTCTGTCAGCAAACTCAGGAATCAGCTCGTCGCTGGGAATGAAATAGGCTTCCGCGTCTGTCTCCTCCATAAACGGAATACAGGTATAATCGGTGGCCACCGCAAAGCAGGATGCTTTCATCGGATAATGCTTCTTAATATAAGTGATTGCTTCCGCCGGGAACAGGTGAGGAAGGACGACACAGTCAAAGCCCTCTTTTTTTATGTAATAATACAAGGCCTTTCCGTAAAAAGTGTTTGCAAAATAAACCGGTGACTTGCGTCTCGCAGAGCTGATTGCGCCGCCCGCTTTGTACGCCAACCCAAAAGCACCCGGAAATGAAGTAGTGGTAGTCACATAAACCTTTGTAGTCCGCCTGGAAGTCTTCGGCTTCGCAAATCTCAGGGCGTCCAGCATCTGGCACTCAACGCCTCTCCGATTCAGCTCTTCCTTTACCGCTCTTCCGGCGGTATTATGCCCCTGCCCTGTATTGCAGGAGAGAATCAAAACTTTCATAGGTGCTCCTTTTTGTCTATCAGGTCAAATATCGAATGGGTGAGCAGCAGATAGTACCCTTTGGTGACCTCGTCCGCGGACATCTCCATCTTGTCCTCCGTGATCCATCCCTTTATCACGCTGGCAAGGCTTATGGAATAATATTTGGCAATAACCTCCTCTTTCCATATCTTTATGCCCGGCTGAGTCTTAAGAGGATATTTCAACAGACATTCCATAAACATCTGATATAGGTACTGCTCCA
Organism: Qiania dongpingensis; assembly: GCF_014337195.1. Classification (NCBI taxonomy): domain Bacteria; kingdom Bacillati; phylum Bacillota; class Clostridia; order Lachnospirales; family Lachnospiraceae; genus Qiania; species Qiania dongpingensis. The sequence goes on along the minus strand of NZ_CP060634.1, from coordinate 2,205,474 downwards.
GGATCTCCTCAAAGGAATTCTGTCCGGTGATCTCAAATGCCTTTTTATAAAAGGCCCGGTCCCGCTCCAGCCGCAGAAACAGAACCCTTATGGCATCTTCTTCCATGCCGTCCTGAATCAGTTCTTCCATCCGCTCGCCGATATCGCCCTGAAATACGCCCTCCAAAAGCTCATATTTGTCACGGTAATAGTTATAAAATGTGGGGCGGAGAACTCCTGCCTCATCTGTGATCATCTTTACCGTGATCTTGTCAAAGGAACGGGTCCTCATAAGCTCTTTCAGCCCTTCCTCTAAGAGAATTCTCGTCGCTTCTCTTTTCCGTTCCATGTCAACCGCCCTTTCGCCAGTCACAAAACAACCCGGCCGCCTTCTGTTCTGTTCAGCGCCAGACCGGCGTAATCCGTTTCTTCTCGTATATTATAGCATAAATTCTCTCCGGCATAAAGTATATGTCCTATTTTCTTCCCTCTGACTTATTTTTATAATTGCAGTATCCCTTTTGTTCAAAATGATGCTTCTCCCAGAGCGCTTCTGCTTCCGGCTTCCATTCCGCGGCATATTCTCTGCATTTTTCGCACAAATGCTCCACCGGCTCTTCTGATTGAAGATCTGTGGAATGTGCTCCCGTCTCTCTCACCATCTGTTCCAGGATCTCCGGATTCTCCAGCATGGGGCAGGGGCGCAGATGGTTTCCGTTAAACGGCTGGTTATCACGATAGGCCATAAAAAGCGGCTGTTTCAAAGCCTCCAGGAGCGTGGTCTCCCGGATATTCGCGCCGGAATAATGGATGAACACACACGGCTCCACATCACCGTTGGGGTTGATATGGCAGTAATTCCTTCCTCCGGCGATACAGCCTCCCACAAACTCACCGTCATTCTGAAAGTCCATGGTATATATCTGCTTGCCCCCGGTATTCCCCCGGATTTCGCGGATCCTGTGATACATATAGGTCCGCTGCTCTTTTGTGGGCAGAAGCTCCGGCGCCGCCTCATTTCCAACGGGCATATAGTGAAAATACCAGGAAAAACGGCATCCCTTTTCTATGATCATATCCAGAAATTCATCCGAGGTTACAGTCTCCACATTTTTACTCGTATAGCAGATGGATGTGCCGAACAGCTGTCCGTTCCGCTTCAGAATATCCATGGCTTCCATGACCCGGCCGAATACGCCGTCTCCCCTCCGCAGGTCATTGACCTCCTCAAACCCTTCCAGACTGATGGAAAGTGACAAATTCCCGGCCTCTTTCATTTCCCTGCAAAAAGCCTCGTCCACCAATGTCCCGTTGGTAAACGCATGGAAAGCGCAGTCATGATGCTTCCTGCAAAGCCTGATGATGTCTTTCTTTCTCATCAAAGGTTCCCCGCCGGTCAGCATATAGAAATAAATACCCAGCTCTTTGCCCTGGGTGATGATACTGTCCATCTCTTCATAGGTCAGGTTCAGCTTATGGCCATACTCCGCGGCCCAGCAGCCGGTACAGTGGAGATTGCATGCGCTGGTGGGATCCATGAGAATCAGCCATGGGATATTGCATCCGTGGATTTCCCTCATTCGGCGGATGGTCTTTGTTCCATGGAAAGCAGCCTCATATCCCAGGTTAAGAGCCGACATTTTAATGACGTTGGGATCAATCTCGTCCATTAGCCGGTTGACATACTGCATCCATTTGGAGTCCGGATCCTGAATCATCCTCCTGGCCCCTTCGTAAGATTCTGGGAGGAACTGCCCTCCCATGAATTTCTCCGTCAGATCCACCAGCTGCAGCAGTCCTTTCTCCCGGTCTTTATTTACGTGCTTTAGCGCCGCGTCAATGGCCGATCCAAAACTGGCCCTCGCAGCTTTATGCGATAATGTACTCATAACAATTCCCTTCCTTTCTTCTTTATAAAAGATAACTGATGAAAATCTCCAAACTGACCAGAGTGAGCAAAAGGCCTCCGATGAAATGGGCTTTGTATTTCTGCTCATATCCCAGGCGGTATCCGGTATAAACGCCCAATACCACGGCGGCAGCGGTCAGAATCCCCACTGCCAGAGTCTCCTTCGCAAGCCCCGTCTCCATAAATGCAAATCCAACGCCTGTCAAAAACGCGTCTACACTGGTGGCGAGCCCCAGCAGACACATTTCCTTTACGCTCCCCCAGGCCTCAAGCTGTTCAAAAATCGGTTTCTTTCGTACCCCCTTCTGAAGCATATAGACGCCAACTCCCAAAAGTATCGCCGCGGCAATCCCATACCAGACCAAGGTGATGTGCCGGGACTGTTCCGCAAATGCCGGAACCAGCATGACCAGGTTCCCGGTCAGAAGCGCGCCCACCTGCCACGCGGAAAAGATCACGCACATCTGGACCAGCTTTTTTTTATCAATCTGCCCTACTACCGCTCCCTTGCAGATCGCGACTGCATACACATCCAGAGAAAGACCTGCGGAGGTGAGAAGCGTCTCCCAAATATTCACTTTTCTACCATCCCCCATCCATTTTGTTTCCTTCCGCGCCTTTTGTCAGCGCCTTTCCCGATCATAATTATATTATAAAATCTTTCTTCTCCCATTCCCAGATACAGACCTCATTTGATGTCACATAAAATACTACACTTTTTCCAATGTGTAACATTTGCTTTCTGGCCGGAACCAGGATATAATAATTGAAACATATATGGCTCAGCCAAAGACGAAAGAGGTAAATCGCCATGAAGAAACTTAAACAGATCGTCTGTATAATCTGCGCGGCCCTGCTGGCCGGCATTTATATCGTCACTTTAATTTTTTCCATATCAGACAGCTCTCAGGCCAAGTCCTGGCTGAGTGCTTCTCTATATGCTACCGTTGCTGTCCCGATTGTTCTGTACGCGTTTCTGCTGATCACTAAACAGATGAGAAACAGGAATCCCGCGGGGTCGGAAAGCATGCCGGACAAACCGGAGGAAAAAGACGGGCAGGCAGAACCTGAAAAAGAATCTCATGAATAGTCCTTCTGAACAAAGGAAAAGCCCGCGGCAGCACGCCGCGGGCTTTTTATACTTTCTTCTGTCAATTTTCCGCCCTCTTTTTCCTGGTCAGCATCATCCCTCCTACCATCGCCGTGAATGGAGCGACTGTGACCAGTCCGATACTCCCTACGACAGTATGCAGGATTTCCGATGCCACATGTTTATAATTCAGGATATTATAGATGGGAGTTCCCTGAGCCATGAACACCATGAGAAGTGCCAGATATCCCCCGGAATAAGCCAAAAGAAGCGTAGTGGTCATGGTCCCCATTGCCGCACGTCCCACATGGACGCCCGATTTCACAGCCTCCCACCTGGAGATGTCCGGTCGTTTTTCCACTACTTCATGGATAGCCGAGGTGATATCCACCGCCAGATCCATCACGGCTCCGGAAGCCCCGATAAAGATACTGCTCATGAATATCTGGGTCAAATTCAGATTTTCAAATCCGCTGTAAATAAGGCTCTCTGAGTAGGGCATGACCGCCCCGTGTATCTGAAATGCATCCGTGAGGAGAATCCCCAGGATACAGGTGGCCGCTATCCCCAAAAGAGAGCCGCACACGGCTGTCAGAAATCGTCTGTCAAACCCATATACCAGAGCAAAAATCACCGCCGTCAGGATACTGACGACTAAAAGGCTGATGAGGATGGCGTTCATCCCGTTCAGACAGGACGGCACAATAATCTTCCATATGGAAAGAATCGTAATGCCAAAGGACAGGAGGGACTGAAAGCCTTTCTTTCCAGCAAAGCAGACAAGGAGAAGCGCAAAGGCGATTCCCAGCCACAGCTCTTTGTCCATCCGGTAAATGTCGATCATATTGACTGACAGAATCGTGTCATCCTTGTAGCTGATGACCACCATAGCCCTGTCTCCCTCCTGAAATATCTTATCTTGTTCTAAAGAGCCTGTCAGCATATTAATACCAGAGGTTTCCTGTCCTTTAAAGCGGCCGCCGTCCAGCCGTATGGTGCATTTCTGCTCACCGGAACGAATCAGCCCTGTGTCGATGATCGTACTATTATCCACTGAAACCACAGTTGCCGCACATCTGTCAGTACCCTTATAAATCACAGCATCCTCATAGCCCGTAGGAAGGGCTATGAGGATGCTCAGGAGTACGATTCCAATGAAGAGCGGCATCTGACTCCAAATCTTCTGCCTCATTCATTCCTCCGTATTCTGCTTCACTCAATTCCGGTGAGAGATGCGATCTTATTATAAATATCGGTATTGTCGTAGTAACCTTCAAACAGTTCGCAGCCGGCACCCTGGGCAAATACCGGCACAGGAAGTCCTGTGTGAGAATAAGAGGTAAACGCAATGCCGGACTTATTATTGAGAATATGAGTAATCGTCACAGAGAGCGGCTCATAGGTACCGTAAAGAACATATTCCTCCTGGCTCATCTCGTCCTGTTTTGCGGCGCCCACCTCCAGTGTCCTGTTATATGCCGTCTCCAGTCTCTGAAGCTCGTAATCTGTCAGCACAAGAGCAGAATCCTCCGACGCATCAGGATCACCCGCCTTCATCAGACCGAACAGCTCCTTCACATCTGCAAGGACTGTATCAAAATCTGTCTTCTCTTCTTTATACTTCGCGACATATTCCTCGTCAAATTTCGCGTAGGAAATCTTCTGATTGCCCAGGTTCGTCATATAGGTATCATAATTGGTGCCCGCAAATCCAATAGTCAGACCGCCTGTCTCATGATCCCCCGTTACCAGAATCAGAGTTTCATCGGGATGTTCCTCATAAAACTCAATGGCTTTCTCCACCGCCGCGTCCAGAGCAGTCACATCCCCAATGCTGGATCCGGCATCATTGGCATGACAGGCCCAGTCAATCTTTCCGCCTTCCACCATCATGAAAAACCCGTTGTCATTATCCAGAACTTCAATTCCTTTCTCCACATAGTCAGCCAGAACCATCTGATCGTCTTTCACGTCAACCTGATAATTCATGGCATCCGCGTCTGCCAACTGTTCCGCGATGACAATTGCTTTGCCATCTTCACTGGTCAGCGCCTCCGCCTCTGCTTCTGTCTTAATCACTTTATACCCGGCTTCCGCTGCCAGATCATAAATGCTGGTCTTGTCTTTGTCAGCGCCTGTGTCCTTCAGCAGAGCGCCGCCTGCAAAATAATCAAACCCACTGTCGATAAGTTCCTGGCCAATCTCATAGTAGTTGTTCCTGGAATCCTGATGAGCATAAAAAGCGGCGGGAGTCGCATGATTTAAGTTCACGGTAGAAAGAATGCCAATCTTATATCCCATCTGCTCCTTCAGTTTTTCTGCCATCGTTTCATAGGGAACAGTCAGTGACGTGTCCATATTAATGACTCCGCTGTATGTCTTGTTTCCTGTGGCGATCGAGGTCGCTGTTGAAGCGGAATCAGGGCAGAACGAAGTGCTGTCAAAGGTCTGTGCGGAGCCTGCCACCGGAAAATCCATAAAGGAGAGTTCGTCCGTTTCCACCCCTCCTGAACTTCCCGCGGTTCCCATATAATATGCGGCAGACTGTATCTGAGGATAGCTCATCCCGTCTCCGATAAACAAAAAGATATATTTAGGTATTCCGGACTCTGTCTGCTGTTTCTGAGTATTTACTGTTTCCGCAGTGCTCTCCGCGGCTGTAGTCACTTGAGCCGCCCCGGTCGCGCCCGATGCGGCCGCATCAGACGGTCCGCAGCCTATCAGGGATGTCATGGCCATCCCCACAGCCATTGTCATGGCGGCAATCTTTGTCAATTTCTTTTTCATAGTTTCTCTCCTCTTTTATTTATTACTTTCCCACTGATAGAAAGTTACATGACTACTATAAACGCTCCATGTAAACTATGCCTGCGACAGTTGGTAAAATCAAAGTAATTTTTTGACGAATTCTTTAATGGTAAAAAGCTGCCCACGGCGGTATCCCCGCCGTGGGCAGCTTTCCCACAGACTACTTCAATATCCTTCTTTTCCGTCCGTTCCCTTTTTCAGCACTTGATGCAGCTCCCGGTACAGAACATTTACATCAATGGGCTTCGGGATGAATCCGGTCATTCCTGCCTCTATTGCAGAATCCTTGTCCTCCTTAAAGGCATTTGCCGTCATTGCGATGATCGGGATGGTTCCCGCGTCCGGCCGCTGCAGCCTGCGGACAGCCGCCGCTGCCTCCAGCCCGTTCATCTCCGGCATCTGGATGTCCATAAGAATCACAAGATATTCTCCTGGGCGGCTCTTCTCAAACACCTCCAGTGCTTCTTTTCCGTTCTCTGCCCGTCTTACCTCTGCTCCTTTGGCACGGAGCAGCTCTTCCGCAATCTCCGCGTTCAGGTCGTTATCCTCTGCCAGCAGGATCTTGATTCCCCCGAGTGTCTCTGTTCCGGCCTCCAGCCCTGCTGTCTGTTCTTCCGACAAGCACCCTTTCTGAAGTGTAAACGTAAAATAGAATTCGCTTCCCTTCCCGGGCTCGCTCTTGAGACAAAGCTCGCTCCCCATCAGCTGGACGATGCTTTTGCTGATGGCCAGGCCGAGTCCGGTCCCCTGACTCATGGAATAATTTGAACCAAGCTGTTCAAAGCTCTTGAAAATACGCTGCTGCTCCTCTGCGGCAATCCCAATCCCTGTATCGATGACCCGTATGGTAAAAGCAGCCTCTTGATCCGTTGAAACATTTTCTGTGATCCGAAGCAAGACTGTGCCTCCGGCCGGGGTAAATTTAAACGCGTTGGAAAGCAGGTTGAGCATCACCTGACGCAGGCGGATGGCATCACCCACCAGCGCATCGTCCTGTATCTCTTTTTGCAGACAAAATCTGAGCCCTTTTCCGGAGGCCTCCTGTTTCATCATGTCCTCTATCTCATCCAATATGGCATGAAGTGAGAAGGATTCCCTGGCTATTGACATCTTCCCGCTTTCAATCCGGCTCATGTCCAGGATATCATTGATCAGGCGAAGGAGATATCGGGTAGAGGATTTTATTTTTACAAGATTATCTTTCGCCTTTTCCGGCAGTCCTTCTGTCATCCCCATCAAATCCGTAAGCCCTACAATGGCGTTCATCGGCGTCCGGATCTCGTGGCTCATTCGGGACAGAAATTCACTCTTTGCCCGGTTATCCGCCTCTGCCTTTGCCAATTCAGCCCGCATGGTGGCGGCATGAAGGCGGGACCGGCTGATGATGATCACCACAATCAGCAGAAGGATAAGGACCGTGGCAACCACTCCCACTGCCAGCGCCGGATTGGCATACACGATGTTGAGAAGCGTCATATGAGATTCCCCGATCGATATCAAATTCCGGCTGCCGATCGCTGCCTTCTCTTCGCTGGAAATAGTGTTGATGGACTTGTTCAGGATGGAGAGCAGCTCCGGCTCCGCCGGGCTTTTCAGCGCAAAGCAGATATCCTGAATATCGTTGATTAGGTTCACCTGCATCAGGTTTGTGAAATTATTTGCCTGGATGATGCTCTCGAGGCGGCTTGAGACGCCATAGAAAAAGTCCACCTTTCCCCGATTGACGTCCGACAACGCCTCTGTCATATTCGAATACTCTATCACATTGTCCGCCACGATATTCTGCGGCATTTTCTGTCCTTTTAAAATGGCTCCTGTCAGGCCTTCCGCCGGATAACTGGATTCTTTGTTCCTCACTAAAATAGAATCCAGCTCCACATAGGATGCCGTCAGCGCCAGGTCCTCTTCTATGGCGTCTTCATCGGAGCCCAGGAAAAATGCCTGAATGTCGGCTTCTCCCCGCTGCAGCATTTCAAGAGCCTTATCATAACTGTCGCAGTACAGATAGGTGAACTGCAGCCCGGAATAATCGGATATCTTCTCCAGAATATCCGGAACGAAACCATTATGGCTGTCATCGTTATTAAGGCAGAAAAGCGGATGCCATTCTTTCGGGACCGCAACCGTCACCGTTCCTTTTTGGGAGATATATTCCTTTTCCTCTTTGCTGATACCCGCATTGAGATTTGCGGCTTCTGGAAAATTCGCTTCGTAAATTTTTTTTGCAAAATTTGGATCCGCCTCATAAATCTTTTCCAGGGCCATGTTCAATCCGTCCAAAATCTCCTGGTTGCCCGGCGCAGTGACGATATAATGAGGCTGAGAATCGAAAGAAGCAGCTATATAGAACGGGTCACCGGAATCTGCGCTGTTGCCCAACAAAAGGTCCACCTCACCGTTTTCCAAAAATTGCTTCAGGCTTCCCGTCTCCATCAGCTGGTCATAATTATAGTATTTAAGCGTACAGTCCAGATCATTGAGATCCAGGTATATCTGAAGCCTGCGGATATTCTCCGTGGCCCGTTCAAATACCCCAATGGTCTTGCCGTTAAAGGAGCTGAAATCATAGCTTTTGATCCTGTCATCATCTTTTCTCGCCAGCAGGATCAATTTACTATATCCGCAGTTATACTCTGGATATCCGAAATATTCTTCAAATCCGTCCATATAGTACTGGCCGCCCATCAGATCAAATTCACCGGCTTCAAAACGCTCCAGCAGATCCTCACTATTTGCGTCAATATACTCATATTTCCATCCGGTATACTTGGCTATCTCGTCAAGGGCATCGACCACAATCCCATAGTGTTCCCCATCCTCCGTGGTCATGGAATACCCCTTAGTCTGCGGAAATGCCACACGCAGCACCTTGGATTCTTCCGACGCCATGCTGGGGAAGGCTGCCGCCGCCAGAAGCAGCACTATGAACAATAAGACCATGATACCTTTTGCCGTCCGATTCCATATATGTTTCATAAGACCACCTTCCTCGCTGTCCAAATAATCCGCTTGCTGATTTTCCATATGGGCAGTTCCTATCCTGCAGATGGCGGACACCGTTTCTCCTCCCGCTCCAAAAGCTCTCTCCATTCTTCGGAGAAAGCTTCGAGATCCCGGTCTTCTAAATACCCGGCCATCCGTACTGCCGATTCTGAATATATCGTATCGAGATTTTCCGTCCTCAGCTGCAAGAGCGTAAAAGGACATCCCCATACCACCAGTTCCGCCAATTTTTTATAACATTCCCGGACCATTGCCAAAGGACATTCCTTTATAAGAAACGTCAGATATACGTCAAAACATAAATAACTTCGCTTTTTCCGAAAGATCCGGGACATGCCTGCCTGCAGTTCCGTCAATTTTTCCTCTGTCGTGTGTCCCAAGGTATACAGCGATACGTCCCGGACCGTCATTGCCAGAAGCTGCAGGCTTTCTCGATACAGCTTCAGGCTTTCCCTGATTTCTGTCCTGGAAAGATCCAGCTCGCGGGGCTCCATACAGACCTGTGTCCCCTTCCCTTGAAAGGATTTCGTGACGCCAAAGGTCTCCAAAAGGCTTAGTACCCGCCGGACCGTGGTCAGGGACACCCCATACCTCTCCTTCATCCGAGGCAGAGACGGAAGATAGCTGCCGACAGGATACGTTCCGCCCATGATCTCCCGGATGATCTGTGAAGCAAGAATATGCCGTATCTGTGGCTGCCTATGGATATTCCAGCGGAACGGAACCGGCTCCACGTCCATCAGTTGATATCTCACAGAAGCCTGTTCTATAAAAGAGAACAGGCCCTGTACCATCTCATTATAAGATCTTTCAAACTCCTGTTTCAAAAACGATACAGAATCTTTCCTCAGAACTCCTTCCAGCTCCTGAACGGTAATTCTCGGTTCGTCTCTGCCGGATAAGTAAGGAAAACGCAGATATCGGATACCCTCCCAAAAAAGGCTGAGAATCAGCTGGTTATCCCATGTGCTTAGTACGTTCATATAAAATTTTACTGTAAGAGGCACATCATCAGATATGACCGCATCCAGATCCTGCAGGATCTGCCTCCATCTTTCTTCTCCCCAGCTTTGCAGTGCCCTTTCCCATAACGGTACGATCAGCAGTCTCCCGGACTCGTTAAAATCCAGAATACCTTCTTTCCGCGGCACATAATATTTCGCGGCATTCTCCCCGAACAGGCTGAAATCCGCCTGGAATATCACTGCAGCCGCTTTTCTCTCCTCGTTCCGGATATACCCTTCCTTTTCCAGCATGGCCAGGGCAGACCGGACTGTCGCGCGTCCCAGATGAAAAACCGTACAGATCTGAGAAATGGGCGGCAGGCTGTCACCGAACTTATAAAATCCAAAACGGATCCGCGTCTCATAATAGTCGTAGACAAGTCTGCACAGACCATTGCTTTTATTGATTTTTTCACTCTGTCGCCCCATTCTCTGTCATGCCTTCTTTCTGTCACAGCTCTTCAGATACTGATCCAGCAATTTTTTCAGTTCCTCTATATCGATTGGTTTTGCAAAATGAGCATCCATACCAGCATGCAGAGCCGCTCTCACATCCTCTTCAAACGCATTGGCCGTCATCGCAATGATAGGGATCTTTCCCGCATCCGTCCGTTTCAGCCTGCGGATGGCCTTTGCCGCTTCGTATCCGTCCATGACCGGCATCTGGATATCCATGAAAATCAGATCATAATAACCTTCTTCCGAATCAGACATCTTCCTCACCGCCTCCGCTCCATCGAAGGCTTCCTCCACCTCAGGGCCCATCTCTCCGATCAGTTCATGAGCAATCTCCCGGTTCATGGCGTTATCCTCCACCAGCAGGACCCGTCTTCCAGTATAATCTTTTTTGTCGGAAAAGACTATCTGCTTTCCCTCTTTCTTTTCTCCGCTTAATTCATTCAACAGATAGCAGATTTTAGAACGATAGAACGGTTTTGATAAAAATGCCGTCACACCGGCCTCCCTTGCCTCGTTTTCAATCTCCGTCCAGTCATAAGCTGTTAAGATGATAACGGGAACTTCATCCCCCACCTCATGCCGGATGCGCCGGGTGGCTTCCACCCCGTTCATGTCCGGCATCTTCCAATCCATGATGACCAGCTCATACGGGTCCGGCGAATCTTTCGCCTCCACGATCCGGCTGACAGCGGTCTCTGCCTCTGTAACAAAGTGTGCCCGAAGCCCCATATCTTCCAAAAGGATGGCTGCGCTCTCACAGCTCTGCCTGTCGTCATCCACTATGAGACTGCGTACCCCCTCCCACTCGCCGGGGACCTCCTCCGGCTGTACATCCTGCACCCGCAGAGGCATCACAACGGTTACAGCAGATCCCTCGCCCAGCTTACTATCCACATGAATAACTCCACCCATCAGATCCACGATATTCTTGGTGATCGCCATTCCAAGGCCTGTTCCGACCGTCTTGCTGCTTGTGGAGTCCTGCGCCCGTTCAAAAGGCTGAAACAGCTTATCTAAAAACTCTTCACTCATTCCAATCCCACTGTCCGTACAGCGGAACACATAGCTTTCATATCCCGGCTGTCTGGCCGCTTCCTGTTCCAGTTCAATATTAATATTTCCTCCAGGCAGCGTATATTTAACGGCATTGCTCAGGATATTTAAGCATACCTGTCGAATGCGGAGCGGATCCCCGATCACCGCTTCATTTTTAAGCACCGCGAGGTGGAGCTTCATCCGGAGCTGTCCCGCATCCGCCTGTGTCCGGACCAGTTCTGTGACATCGGAGACCAGCTCCGCAAGGTTGAACGGTTCTTCCCGCAGAGAGAGCTTCCCACTTTCAATTTTGGACATATCCAATATATCGTTGATGAGACTCAGCAAATGCTGACTGGATAAGCCTATCTTCTTCAGGCACTCCATCGTTCGTTCCCGCTCGTCCAGATGGGCGGCGGCAATCGCCGTCATGCCGACAATGGCATTCATAGGAGTCCTGATGTCGTGACTCATATTGGATAAAAAACGGCTCTTGGCCAGACTTGCCGCTTTCGCGTTCTCCAGGGCGCTCTCAAGCGCATGGCGCTGCTGTTCCTCCTCATAGCGCTGTTCGTCAATGCGGCGGGAAATCAGAATTGCCAGTTTATCCTCGGAATAAGGATTTTCCACCGAAATGATCTGTGTCGATGTCCAGTGGTACCGTCCATCCTTAAGCATCTGCCTGAGCTCCATGAATATCTCGTTTCTTTCCCTGCCTAATGTGCGAAGGAGATATCCCGGCTCAAAACGTCTCTTAAACTCTTCCAGATTATCCGGATGTACCGTAGGGATAAAATCTTGATATAGTTCGCTGTACGTTTCCTGCTCCCCCATCTTGACCAGAAGTCCAGGCTGTGTGTAAATAAATTTAAGTGTATCCTGGCTCAGATTCAGGCTGATGATCACCGGATAGACATTGGAAACTGCTCCGACCAACATCATCCGTTCCTGCAGCTTTTCTCTTTCTTCTTCCTCTTCTGCCAGCTTCTCCGCTGTGATATCATGGAACATCATGATCAGAATCGGCCTGCCGTCTTCATCCAGCGTCTTTTCCACGAGTCCGGCCGCCCAGAAGGAACTGCCATCCGCCTTCAATATCAGGTTCTCAAACGTATTCTTATGCTTCCCCGCCGCCGTATCCCGGAAAATCTCCGCAAGTGCCTCATAATCCTCCGGAAAAACGATCTCTTCGAGGTACTTTTCTTTAAGAATACCTAAAAGCGCATTTTCCCCGCAGCCCAGAAGACGCATTCCTTCCTGATTGAGCTGGAGAAACTGATAGGGCCGTTCCACGGTCACCAGGGCGATTCCTTCCGGCACCGCATTATACAGATGACTGATGTAATCCGCCTGACTTCTCAGCTTCCGGTTCGTACGGCTGATATATCGGAAATAAAGCGCCACCAGCAGAGTGATCCCTAATATGATCGCCGCGATCAGAGTGAGGGTGCGAAGCACGATCTGGTTGGTCTGCGCGCTTACGACGCTCTTTGGAATGATGGAGATCAAATACCAGTCGGACTGCAGCTTCAGAGGAATATAGCAGAATACAGTGTCCTCCCCCTGGTAAGTAAAAGTAGCCCATCCTGTCCTGGCTTCCAGCAGGGACTGTTTAAACTGCCCCAGGCTGGCCTGATCGTTCTCCCCTTCCGACAGCATATCAAACAGGTTCTGCACCGTTTTATTGCTTTTTGGATGGGGCGGACGAATCAGCACATTTCCCCCGGAATCAACCACATAGGAAAACCCGGAATCATTATAAAAAGAAAGGGTAAAGCTGTCTACAATACTCTCTACCTCATACTCCTTCAGAAGAAATCCTTCCGTCCCGTCCTGAAGTGTGACATGAGTGTACAAGTTGAATACATTGGCGCCTGTGACGCTGCTGATATGCGGATCGATTATTCCACTATTCTGACCTGTCTCAGCAAGCGCCTCCGCCGCCTTTTCATCTTCCCGCGCTTCCGCCGGATAGCAGGAGCCATCTTCCAGATACAGGCTGATGCCGCTGTCCACTTGACTATAGCCTCCTACGAACTGCTCCAGCTCACTGCTCTGATCTGCCGTGAACTGGTCTATATAGCCCGCGACCGTATTCATTACCTTAAATTCTTCCTGAAGCTGTACCCGCAGTGTACTGCAGCCCTGCTGGGTGCTCTCCAGAATCGTGCCGATGGACTGCTGCCACAGCTGCTTTTGGACTGCGCTGACAAAGAAGAAAGTCATACATCCCAGAATGATGCCGACGAGCACAGCCGCCAGGGTGATTTTAAGTTTTATATTGCCTGCCTCTCGCTTCATCAAGGCTCATTCCTTTCTATTTCCGCCTGCCGGTCCATCCACTCCATTACATTCTCCAGCGTTTCCCCCGACAGAAGCCTTTTCGAAGCTTCCGCGGTCAAATCCCAAATTGGCAGTTCCAGATGGCTGTCCGTCCCAATAACAGTCCGGCCGGCTTCATAGCAGGACACCAGCGGACGGATCTCTTTCACCGCGGAGGCGCTTCCTCCGGCCAATGGGCTGAAAGAGGACTGTTCATCCGCAAATTTCTGTATATTTCCCGCCTTTGTGAAATATTCCACAAACCGCATCGCCGCATCGGGATGCTCACTTCCGGCGTTCACGCTCAGACGCGTATCCGCATTGATGACAAGCAGCGCGCCATCCTCCAGGACAGGAAGAGGCGCTACTTCAAAGGTAAGCTTCTGGTTCATCCCTTTCACTCGTCCGGCGGCCCAGGCCCCCGTGAGCATGAACGGCGACTCCCCTTCGGCAAATTCCTGAAGATCGTCGGAAGTCTTCTCAGTGTCCAAGGCCTTCTCCGCATCAATATATCCACAAAGCAAAAGTTCCTCCGCGACAGAGAATCCTTCTGTCAGGTATCCGCTCAGCTTTTCCTGCCCGCCGTTCAGCCGCTCAAACACCTCCGCCTGACGGCCCTCCCGGTAAACCGGATAGAACCCCCGGCCTATGGCCAGAGTCTTTATGGAAATGTCATTATTGGCAATGACCGGCGTGATCCCCTGCTTCACAAAATACTCACAGGCCGCTTCCCATTCCCCCAGGTTTCCGGGGACCTTCTGGCCATGTTCCTTTAACAGATCCAGATTGCAGTATAGTCCAAAAGCCGAAACAGTGGTCGGTACCCAGGTGACCTTTCCGTTTTCATCCATCTGGCTTCTCATGAGGTCTGTGTATTCCTCCAGGGTACTCAGGCCGGACAGATCTGCCACCTGGCCCTTTCCTTCCAGCTCCAGAAGAACGTCATGATTTACCATGAAGACATCGTCCCCTTTGCCGGACGCCATCCGTTTTCTCAGCGCTTCGTAATAGCCGCTTCCTTTCAGGCTCTCATAGGACACACGGATATCCGGGTTTTCCGTCATAAAATCAGAAATGATCTCTTCAATTATCGCGACGTTTTCCGGTTCGTACTTATTTCCAAAAAACGTGATGGTCGTGATCTCCCGGTCTTCCGGATTTTCATAATTCATCACCCTGTTTTTGCTGCCGCATCCGGCAGAGACAAGTATGAGAAAAGATAAGACGAGCAGCGCTCCTGTCAATCTGTCTTTCATCCCTTCCCCCTTCCATGTCCACTGTTACCTTCCTGTCCACAACTCCCAGATTTCATCGCGCTGTACAGAACGGCCCGCAGCGTTTCCACATCTATTGGCTTTGCCACGTGCGCGGTCATCCCCGCTTCCAGGGACAGCTGTACATCCTCAGCGAAGGCATTGGCCGTCATCGCGATGATTGGGATCACCGCCGCGTCCGCCCTCTTTTCCATTCCCCGGATGGCCCGCGCGGCTTCATACCCGTTCATCTGCGGCATTCGGATATCCATCAAGATCGCGTCATAAGTCCCCGGAGCAGCGCTTCCAAATTCTTCCACCGCCTGCCGTCCGTCGTTTTTTACCACGGCCCTGGCCCCAAACATATTCAGCAGCCCGCAGGTGATCTCCGCATTGATCGCGTTATCCTCCGCCACCAGGATGCAGCGCCCGGCCAATGACATCTCACCGGCCGGACGTACCTCTTCCCCGCTCCCGCTGTCCTCAGGCATCTCTGCCCCCTCTGCAATCTCACATTCCAGCTCCACCTGAAACACCGTCCCCTGGCCGGCCCGGCTCGACACGGAAATCCTGCCGCCCATCAGATCCACCAAGCCCTTCGTGATACTGAGGCCAAGGCCCGTCCCTTCAATCTGGGCTGCACTGTCGCTCCTGGTAAAAGGCTCAAAAATGAAAGGAAGAAAATCTTCCGAAATACCAGTTCCCGTATCCCTGACCGTGAAACGGTAGCGCACATAACCCTGTTGTTCTCCCGGAAGCTCCTCTGTGAGAAGACTTACTCTGCCCCCTTCTGGGGTGAACTTGACCGCATTGCTCAAAAGATTGATGAGGATCTGATTGATGCGCAGGGAATCTCCGTAAAAGTGAGTATGGCGTACATTCTCAGTGCTCATCTCAAATTCAAGTCCTGCCGCCTTCGCTTGAGGAGCCATCATCGCGGTAAGCTGCTCCAGCTGCTCTGTGAGAGAAACATTCATCCGATTCAGCTTTATCTTCGACCCGTCTATTTTGCTCATATCCAGCACATCATTGATCAGGCTCAGTAAATGCCTGGAAGAAACTGAAATTTTGCGCAGATATTCTTCCACGCGGCTTCCCTCATCCAAATGGGCCAGAGCCAGAGCAGTCATCCCCATGATCGCGTTCATGGGAGTGCGGATGTCGTGGCTCATGGCAGAAAGAAATTCACTCTTTGCCTGATTCGCCTTTTTTGCCTGATCCAGCGCATTTTCCAGCTCAGACTGAGACTTTCTCTCCGCGGCCAGCATATCCGTGACATCTGCCCGAACCAGGCAGATCGTCCTGTGATCCTGATCTCCCCAAAGGACATTTATCTGTTTGTACCTCTCTTCCTGTTCTGTATGATATGGCAGCAGGAACTCATATCCCGCCGGCTCTTCCTCGAGGCGCTTCCTTATGGTTTCCAAACGGAACTGTGAAGCTGCATCATCATCTCGTTTTTCGGGTCCATACTGGTCCACAAAACGTTCGATTGCCTTGTCGTAATTTTCAATGTAATACGGAGACAAATTTTCCAGTACCGTCTGGCGGGTGTGCATGGTCAGCCGCCCGCTGACGACATCAATAAAGCCTGCCAGATCAAAGGTATAGGCTATCATATTGAGCAGACCCTGCTGCTCCCGGAGAGAATCTGTGATATCCGTCCTGGATAGGCAGACCCTCCCCAGCCTAAAATCAATTACAGAAACTGTCATATTTTTCGTGCGGATATCTCCATTATCGTCCGTGATGGAGAACGCAAAGGTATAGGGACCGTCCTTCCTAAGCCGATCAGTCATGAGCGCCGGATCCAGTCCTTTTTTAAACTGCTCTCTGTCCCTCGGAACGATCCTGTGGTCCAGCATATGATTCATCCATTCCGTATGGCATCCTTGTCTCGGCGGAACGCAATCGGCGTTCTCGCTGTAAGAGAGGATTTTGTAAGTGTCCTTAATCAGATCCACATCGACGACAAAATCATATCCGCTGATGGAAAGCTGGTGCAAGATTCGGTCAGATATGGTCCTTTCTGTGATATCTGTCACCGTCAGGATTCCTGTCACGTCACCATTATCCGGTGTGGACACCATATTCATCTTAAACTGGGCATACCGGCCGCTGGGCTCATTCGGTATCTGAATGAAACATTCCACTATCTGTTCTGTTTCATTCCTCTGGAAAGCGGCCAGTGACGGAGCGTTCAGATAAGTATTCAAAAATTTCTGCCGGTCCTTCTGATCCACAACGAGTCCGGAAATCCCGGTAAAAAATTCTTCTCGGACCGAGCCGAACCGCTCCAGCACGCCGGTATCCGTATAATCTATGATCTCCAGTATCTTGTTCTTTGTAATGTTGCAGTGGCCCACGATGAGCGCGTCCGGCCCCGGAGTCCTGTAATGCTGCATGATCAGGTCATTATACTGTTTCCGTATCTGCTCCTGCTCTTCCTTTTCCTTGGTAATATCATGATATATGGCGTACAGACGTTTCTCACCTTCCCGGTTCTTTATAATGGAAAAGGAAGCTTTCACCCAAATGTAATCATCTGTTCCTGTTCTCAGCCTATGTGACATTTCATAATGATCTGTTCCGCTGGCCATGTACATAGCCAGCTGCTCTTTAATATAGTCCACGTCATCGGGATGAGCGCCGTTTGTGGCGTCCTGGCGGTAAACTTCCCATGTTTCCTCCATGGACATGCCGGTCAGCGCGGCAAATCCTTCGGAAAAATATTCTGGCGTCATGTGGCCGTCTTCCTCATACCGGACGACTGCCACGCCTCCCGGAAGATTTCTGGCCATCGTCTGGAAATATTCTTCCAGGCGCTCCTTTTCTTTCTTGGTCTTCTTCGCTTCTGTAATATCGCGGACAAATTTTATGTATGCCGGGACCCCGTTCCAGTCTGTCTCCCGGAACCGGGTCGCATAAAACCGGCCGTCTTCACCGACAGCCATTTCATGCTCTTTTCCCTCCGGCTCACTTTGGAGCGTACAAAACTCGCACGGAGCGCTCCTGCCGTGCAGAGCGGCATAGCATTTCCTTCCCAGGCTGGGATTCCCACAGGTAAACAGGTTTTTTGACTCACTGACATAAAGCAAGTCATAGTTTTCCTTATCGATCACATAGATCCCGTCGGCTGATTCATTGGCAATATTCTGATAAAGATGGGTTTCTGCCGACATGCCGGTAAAGACGGCATAAAATCCCATTTTCTCAGAAAACGGGCCCATTCGCCGGCCGTTGAGATGAACCCACAGTATATTCCCGTCCTTATGCTTCATCCGATAAGAAACATCCAGGACCTCTCCGCTCGCCAGCGCAGCTCTCGCCGCCTGAGACACCCGGTCCCGGTCCGGTTCGTATATCACATTCATGGCGTCATCCCGGACCAGTTCCATAAACTCTTCTTTTGTATGCCCAGAAAGCTCCATCACACCGTCAGAATAATAAGTAGGTATAAACCGGTCCTCTTCTACCCGATAGCTGGCGATGCCGCCGGGAATAGAATTGACCAGATGTCCGAGCTCCAGCTGTGCTTCCTTCAGATCCGTAATATTGTGGAACACGCATTGAATGAGCGGGCATCCCTCCTCTTCCCCGATCTGCCTGGCCTGGATATGGACCCAAACGATATGCCCGTCACGATGCTGCTTCCGGAATTCGAAATCCGCCACCGTTTGGTCTTTAATGGCTTTCCGTAACTTGGAGACCACCATATCCTTGTCCTCCCAATAGGTCATCTCCGACGCATCGCCCTTTACCTTTTCTCCATATTCCTCCACCGTATATCCGCACAGCTCCGGAACGCCGTCGGAAAAATAGCGGGTCTCAAATATGTCTGATACACGGTAGATGGCCACGCCGCCGGGGATCGCATTGATGATGTCCTTGGTCCTGGCATTGGCATCCATCAATTCCTTTTTTAGCTCCTGCTGGCCGCTTACATCGCTGTACACACCGTAAAGAAGCTTTGTCCCGTCCTTTCCGGGTTTTACCGTAGCTTCCAGGTGTATCCACCGGTATTCTCCTTTTTCATTATTCCACAGGCGGTATGTATACTGGCCAGCTGAGTTTTCCCTGATCACTTCCTGAACCTTTTTCTTAAGGACGGCGAGGTCTTCCGGATGAACGCCCAAATAGTTTGTCTCCCGTTCGACCGACTGGACATGCTCTTTTGAATACCCCATGATACTATAAAACGCCGGGTTATGGAACACCGGCGAAAGCTGCTCCCCTTTAACCCGGTATACGCCCAGACCGCACGGAATACTGCTGAGTGTGGCCTGCAGTTCCTCCTTAAAAGCCTCAGACCGGTCTTCTTCCTCTTTTCTCTCGGTGATGTCCACCACATATTCAATATGAGCGGGCTTTCCATTCCAGTCAATAAGCTTGCCGCTCAGCTGATACATGCGGTGATTGCCGGGATGAATGAATTCCCGGACAAACGGCTCAGTCCGGTTCAGCTGGCCGGCGTGGCAGAACAAGCAGGGTTTTTTAAAACCTGCCAGGTGATAACAGCAGCGTACTTCTCCGCTGGCCTGGGGCAATAAGGTCTTTTTTGCGAGACGATTGGCATAGAGAATACTCCTGTCTTCCATATCGCTGACAAAGATAGCAGCCGGCACATTGTCCAGGATTGCAGCCGTCTGTTCCACCGTAAGAAAGTCCCCCATTGTCATATTCAGTTTCCTCCCATTAAATCCTGCCGCAGGTTCTCCACATTCTGAAATTCCGTCCGGATCACATCATACATGGCCGCATAATCGCTCCGCTCCTCCCTGTTCCGGAGCGGCTCCACTACGGCGCAGACGGCGGCATAGAGCGGTACAAGTCCCAGGTTTCCCACAACTCCCTTCAAAGTGTGCGCGGCCTCAAAAGCACCGGTCAGGTCACCCGCCCGCAGGGATTCGCCAAGCTTTTCCATGTTATCATCCTGAAACAGCATATTCAAAAGCCTTAGGTAAAAGGCCTCGTTCTCTAGGAAGCGCGCCATCGTATTCTGATAATCACCGCCATAAGCTTCAAAGGTTTCTCTAAATCCGGACATAATTCAACTCTCCTTCCTGGAGATGAAATGATAAAGCGTCTGGTAAAGCCGCTCCGAGTCTATGGGCTTGGCCAAATGAGCGTCCATCCCGGCCGCCTTGCTCTTTTGAATATCGTCGTCAAAAGCATTGGCCGTCATCGCGATGATCGGGATTGTTCCGGCGTCTGCATTGCTGAGATGGCGGATGCTGGCGGCGGCGGTAAGCCCGTCCATAAGAGGCATCCGAATGTCCATCAGGATGGCGTCATAATATTTCTCCGGGGATTTGCTGAACAGCTCCATCGCCCGAAGGCCGTTTTCCGCCGTATCCACCGTAAATCCCTTATTTTCCAGAAGCATCACCGCCACCTCGGTATTGATCGCGTTATCTTCCGCCAGCAGCACGCGTTTCCCGCCGAATTCATATTCCTCTGCCTTATCTTCCAGTTCCTGTTCCTTTTTGTCACCAAGCGCTCTGGAAAAAGCCGATACCAGAGTAGATTTGTACATGGGCTTGCTCATCAGCAGATTGACGCCGGCCAGCTTTGCCTCGTGCTCAATGGATATCCAGTCATATGCGGTCATGATGATGATGGTGACCTCCGGACCTACGATCATGCGAATGCGTTTAGCCGTCTCAATTCCATCCATCCCAGGCATCTTCCAGTCTATCAGGATCATATCGTAATACTTGCCTGCATCCCAGAGCTCCTGCACCCGGTCGACTGCTTTCCTCCCGCTGTCTACCCATTCAGCGATAACTCCCATTTCCCGCAGAGTGACCACTGCGCTCTCGCAGACTACCACATCGTCATCCACAACCAATGTTTTCAAATGAGAAAAGTTATAATCCTGCTTTTTCGGGAAATGCCGGAGCTTTTCCTCTTCCGATATGCCAAGCTTGACATCCACGGTAAATTCCGTGCCGATTCCCTTTATGGAGCGTACCGTGATCGCTCCATCCATCATGTCCACGATACTTTTGGAGATGGCAAGCCCCAGCCCCGTTCCGCCGTAAACTGCCGTAGTGCCTATGGACTCCTGGGAAAACGGTTCAAAAATATGAGGCAGGAATTCTTCACTCATTCCGACACCCGTATCGTTCACAATGAACCGCAATACCGCGTCATTTTTTGTCCTGTGCCGCTGCGAGGCCGAAAATGTGACCTTTCCTCCTTCTCTGGTGAACTTAATGGCGTTACTCATGATATTCAGGAGCACCTGCTGCAGCTTCATCGCATCGCCCACATAGCAGTCGTCCAGCACCGGGTCTACTATACACTCATAATCCACGCCTTTCGCTTCCGCCTGGGAATAACAGATGGAATTGATCCCGGTCAGAAACTCCTCTGTGGGGATCTTCTCATTCTTCAAAAGCATTTTCCCGCTCTCGATACGGCTCATATCCAAAATATCATTGATCAGAGAAAGTAGAAAGCGGGAAGATATGCCAATCTTGGAAATGCAGTCTGCCACTTGCTCATCGTCCCCTACCGACTGGGCGGCAATGGTGCTCATGCCGATAATGGCATTCATCGGCGTCCGGATCTCGTGGGACATGCGGGACAAAAAATCCGACTTGGCAGCGTTGGCCTGCTCTGCCGCTACCAGAGCCGCCGCCAGCTCTTCCTTCTGCCGCTGCTCCTTTTGAACGACATCCGTCACATCGCTGCGGGCCACACAGACCCTCCCCAGGCTCTTTTCAATATAAAAGACCTGAAACCGCTTCACCCTCTTTTTTCCCTGTTCATCGAGCATTTCGATGACAAAGGAGTAGACCGATTCCTGCGCCAGCCGCTTTTCCATATATTGATAATCCAGTTTCCTCAGATATTCCTGCTTTGCTTCTTCTTCCATAAAACGCTCTGCAGTCATGCGGACATCTGCCATGAATTCTTTTTTGGGAGATATCTCGCCCTCATTGTGTCCAAAGGACAGAATACGGTATGTATCCTGACGGATATCGACGTCTGTCAGCCGCTCATAATCCAGCTCCGCGATCTTTTGAAACAGCTGCTCCTGAATTTTATGTACTGTGTTATCCGTGGTATAAAAAAATCCGACCACATCTCCGGTCTCCGGCTCCCGGTAAAGGCGGAAGCTCGTATTGCTCCAGAATGAGTCCCCGCAGTTCCGGCGGCGCAGAAACTCAAAATGATAATCCGTCCTTCCCGCTTTATGATCGGCCAGTATCTTATCTCTGGCGAGGGTACTCTGAATCTTTTCTCCATAAGACGGGTCAACAGAGGACGCCGCAAGGTGCTCCACCAGCTCATCATAGGAAGTCCCTATTTGGGCAATGGCCATCTGCCGTATGGAAATATAGCTCTCTGTCCTGTTCTGCGTGATATTTACTCTCCCCTGACTGCTCCCTTCCTCAGAGGACAGGTCCACAAAATAAGCCAGTTCCCTCTCATATAATTCCTTATTCCGCTCCTGCTGCTGCTTTTCATCCGAAACATCAATAAATACGCAAAAGAGCTGCGCTTCCTCCTTTTCCTGAAAGAGCTGCGCTTTTAGGCACACCCACTTTGTAGATCCGTCCTTACAGATCACGCGGACCTCGCTGTGGACTGTGTTTCCCTCTCTGAGCTGGCGTCTGATCCTTTCCGCCATGCCGGACAGGTCCTCTGGGTGGATGACCGCTGACATCCGGCTTCCCATGGCGGCAAATTCCTCCCTGGAATACCCCAGGAATTCAAACAAGCCGTCATTGGCGTCGACTACGGAAAAATCATCGTCATACCGGCAACGGAAAACCGCCCCCGGAATATTATTATAAAGATGCAGAAGCTCATCCCTTATCTTTCTTTGATCCGAAATATCGATACATACCGAAACGATAGCCGGACGGCCGTCCTCCGCAATTATTTTCCGCCCCAGATCATGGACCCAGATAAAGGATCCGTCTTTTTTCTTCATCCGGTATTCTACGATATACTCGTCTGCCCCGGCAAGCTGTCCGCCGACTGCTTCATCCACGGTCTTCCGGTCATCCGGATGCATGCAGTTGGAAATCATCCCGTCTATATCATTTACAAAATCCGCTTCATCCTCATATCCCAAATAGTCCAGCATCTGCCGGTTGATAAAATAGAACGGGAACCCGTCCTCTATGTATCCGCCCATCATGCCGCCGGCCATGGAGTCATTTAAAAGCTCTTGCCGCTGTTTGGCAATTTGCTCCATCACCAGCGTTTTAGGATAATGTTCCCTTCCCCGCTGGCTGCTTCCCGGCTCTGCAAAATGAAGCCCCTGGATCAGCCAGTTTCCGTCTTCCTGCCTCACCAGATTGAAAAAGGCATGCAGATGCCAGATATAAAGAGAGCTGACGAGACTGAGCTTTGCCGATATGCTGCATATATGATCCGCCGGCTGATATTCATGGACCACATTTAACAGACAGGAAAACGGCTCTGTGATCTCCCTGATATCCTCCTGCACATATGCGGACATCTCGGCCTTTCCAGAAGCGTGTTCATCCATCCCCGTACCAAAGAAACTCACTTCCTCCGTGAGAAATGAAACTGTTTTCGAAATGTCCAGCTGCTCAAACCAGGCCCGACAGAACGCCTGAACCGTATCTTTCGCATCATACTTCATCCGTCCTGTTCCTCCCATAGACAGCATCCGCCTTTGCCATTGGCCTTCGCCCGATACAAAGCCAGATCGACCTTTCTCATCACCTCTTCCATATCGTTCTCCGCTTCCCATAGCGCGACGCCTACCGAAACCGTCACCGGCAGGCCCTCCGCAAAGTGATATTGCGAAAGGGACCTGCAGATTTCTTTTCCCTTTTTCAAAGCCGTTTCACCGGACGGCATAGATTTTATGACAGCCACAAATTCATCTCCGCCGTATCTTGCCAGAATATCCGTTTCTCTTACTTTAGAACGGAGGATCTGACTGAACTCCTGAATCAGCCGGTCCCCTTCCATGTGCCCGAAGGTATCGTTGATCTGCTTTAAGTTATCCAGATCAAAAAGGTAAAAAGCAAAAGGAGCTTCCTCCTTCCTCAGGGAATCAAGAGCCGCCTCCCATCCCCGCCGGTTCAGGACGCCGGTCATGTGGTCCCGGTAAGCTTCCTCCTGCAGATTCCGCTCCCGCTTTTGAAAAGAAGCCAGCCTGATAGCGTGGACCACCCTTTTCCACAGGCTCTCCTTTGCATGGGGCTTAACCGCGTAATCGGCAGCGCCCAGCTCCAGGGCTTTTTTCTCCCTCTGAGAGTCCAGTCTCCCCGTAGCGATGACCGGGATATCCCACACCGCCTTGTCTCTTTTAAGCGCCGTCAGCACCGCGAAACCGCCGGCTTCAGGAAGGGTAAGGCTGAGGAGCACTGCCGTCATCCGGCCTTTGTATGTTTCGACCGCCTCCAGAGCAGAAGCCGTGTCTGCTGCCTCGACCACCTGAAAGTACTCCAGAAATGCCTCCCGGACCTGATTGCGGTAATCTTTATCCTCGTCTGCGATCAGAAGGACACTCTTTTGGTATCCGCCTCCAGCTTCCCTGTCTGTTTCTTCTCTCTGCTGTTCCTGTTCCTCATCCGACTGCTGTTCTCTGATCAGCTTTTCGAAATCTCTCTCCGGCATCGGCCGGGCAAAATAGTAACCCTGCACATAGTCGCATCCGGTTTCCAAAAGGCGGTCCAGCTGTTCCCTGGTCTCCACGCCCTCCGCCACGACACTCAGGTGCATCCAGCGGGCAAGCTCCATGATAAACCGGAGAACTCCCTGATTCGCCGGCTTTACCGTTTCGCTCTGGATAAATTTCATATCCAGCTTCAGGATATCGATCGGCATCTGGTTCAGCATATTCAAGGAGGAATAACCGCTTCCGAAATCATCCATCTCAATGATAAATCCCAGATTCCTCAGATGGCTCACCGTCTCAATGATCTGTCCCGGATTTTCCGTATAAGCGCTTTCCGTAATCTCCAAATGAAGCCTTGACGGCGGCAGTCCATATTTTTCAACCGTATTCATCAGGATATCCGCGATATCCGCATTATAAATATCAGCCCTGGATACATTAACGGAAGCCGGAAGGGGGGGATATCCCTTTTCTTCCCACTCCCGCAGATAAGAGCAGGTCTTGTCCCACACGAACTGGTCCAGCTTTGTGATAAAACCATTTTTCTCAAACAGCGGGATAAATTCCGCAGGAGACTGAAATCCCCATTTCGGATGATTCCAGCGAACAAGCGCTTCTGCACCGGCCAGCTTGTCATCCCGTATCCGGTATTTGGGCTGCAAATATATTAAAAACTGTTCTTCCTTTAACGCAGTTTCCATTTCATCGATGATGGCCTGCTGCCTCAGCAGCTCATCCCGGAGCTTATCATCATAAGCGGCAAAATACTTTCCATACTGCCCTTTGATACTGCGGGCCGCCAAAAGTGCCCGGTCGCACATCTGCTCCACACTCACTCTGCGGTCCTCTACAAAATAGACTCCCCACTTCATCACGACATTCTTGGCATTGGGAAGATGTGTGACCTTTTCATTGGTCTGGATGAACATCTCATCTGTATAGTCATCCTCATGCCTGACCAAGCAGACGAACTGGTCCGCGTTCAGGCGCCCATAAACTCCTATTCCGCCTACGATCTGCCGGTACAGTTCCGCAATCCCGCACAGGAGTCTGTCCCCGGCGGGGATGCCAAAAACATCGTTTATAAGTTTAAAATTCTCAATATCAGAGCAGATGATATCATACCGCTGTCCAGGATTCTGACGGAGCGTCTCCTTAACCTTCTGATAAAAGTACTCTTTGCTGTAAAGTCCAGTCAGGCGGTCATACTGGAACTGATTGATCATCGCCGCTGTTTCGCGCAGATGAATGATGCTGGCCACCCTATGTAAAATAATCTGAGGCTTATACGGCTTCGCCACGAAATCAGAAGCTCCGTGAGAGAGCGCGGACACTTCATCCGCCTCGCTGTCACTCTGTGTGGTAACGATCACCGGAATGGACGAAAGGGAAGGGTCCGCTTTCGCAATAGACAAAAATGTGTAGCCATCCATGACAGGCATGGTGATATCCAGCAGTATCAAGGCAATCTCGTCCTTGTGTTTTTCCAGGACCGCAAGCGCCTCCTGTCCATTTTCCGCATCCAGCACCTCATATTCCGAGGACAGCATCTCGCACAGCATCATACGGTTGATCTCATTATCTTCCACAACTAAAATTTCTTTTTTTGCAAGCATGTCATAGTCTCCTTTTGACTTCTTACTTATTTTTATTCATCATGGACGAAAGGACCTCTCTGGAAAAAAATAGACGGGCGCCTTTTATTCACAATTTATATTTAAAGCTCCGGTAAAAAATCCAACTCTGTTCATCTTCGAATCAGTTAAAGTATAACATACAAAATATAAAGATTCAATCGCATGTGGCGTTTCCAGGCAATGCGAAAGCTATCCGTGGAGTATAATATTAGATACTTTTTGGAATCATTATTCGTAAGCTCCAATCAGGCTCCAGACTAACACCGGCAGAAGTTCCGGGCCGTCACGATTTCGGTTCGCTGGCGATGCAGGGGCCGCTTTGTCCCCGCTCCGGCAGTACCGCTCACATGTCGACAGGAAATCTTTATGATTTCCTGTCTCCGGTTCGCTCAGAAACGGAATCGGTATTTTTCGTTTCTGCCTCCCTCCGTCTGGGGAACACCGGCCGCTGCCCTGCGGCGCTCACCTTTAGGCCGGCCCGGAATCTTTCTGCCGGAATTCTTTCTGCCGCACTGTTTCAGACGACTTCCATTCCCATGATTTCATAAAAGGATCGGACATCCACACGGCCCGCGCGCCTTACGGCATCGGGCCGCGGCAGATCGCCCCAATGGCTTTTAAAACGAATGAGAGCTCGTTTCGGTGCGGAAGAAAGAGCGAGAGGAAAGATCCGATTCCATCGTAAGGCGAGTGCTGCAAAGGCGTTAGCAGGATCTTCCCGGCCGCAGGGAGGCAAAAATCGCATATCATGCGGATTTTTGTTGGAATCTGACATGGAAAAATATCGATTTATCCATGACAGTTAGAAAGGACCGACCGGAGGCCGCAAAAATCCTGGTTACGGCTGCCAGCGAGCCGCCTGGATGGAAGCGGATTTCCTCTTGCCTATTCTATTGCTCAATCGCATAAATTATTTGTTTGAAAGATATTCAAAGGTATACCCAAGGGCATCCCTTAATTCATGCCCTGCGGGCGGGCGCACTCCGTGCGGTAAGGTATAATACAAAAAGCTGTCCTGCGGCACTCAAGCTACAGGACAGCCTTCTAACTTACCATTTACTTTCTATCCGTTATTCAATCGGTATCCACCACGTTCAGCCAGGACTGCAGAAGCTCTGACTCTTCCGGCCGCTTTTTAGTCAGCTGAGCGGCCGCTACCAGCGGAAGCCAGTTCTGTACATAAATCTTCGCTGTACCGGTCCTTTCGCAGAACCGATTCAGATAATAGTACGCTGCGTCCAGATTCTGCAAGGCCAGAAGCAGATACGTCCTGGCAACATCAGCGCTGGCGTTTCCCTGCGACGCATGAATCCAGTCCAAAATATACCAGCCGTCTTCTCCTACGATGATGTTAGACGGACAAAAGTCCCCGTGACAAAGCTTCGCGTGATCCGGCATGCTGTTTAACTTCGTTAAAAGCTCATATCTGGTAATATCATTGATGCAGTCCAGACTCTGAATCTGCCGTTTCATTTTACTCTTTAAATTATTCAGGAGAGGAGCTTTTTTTTCAAACATCTCCAGCTGGCAGTCCAACATTCCGTCCACGTATTCCTCCAGCTTTTCCGGATGTTCCTCCATCAGCTGCAT
This sequence comes from Qiania dongpingensis, assembly GCF_014337195.1. Classification (NCBI taxonomy): domain Bacteria; kingdom Bacillati; phylum Bacillota; class Clostridia; order Lachnospirales; family Lachnospiraceae; genus Qiania; species Qiania dongpingensis. The sequence goes on along the minus strand of NZ_CP060634.1, from coordinate 2,177,769 downwards.
CAAGGTTTTTCCCTCAATATAATCATACGTGATCGCCCAGCTCCCGTCTTCCGTAAGTCCCACAGAATGGAGCTCCGGTACATGCATCCCCAGGCCTTCCACCAAGGACATGTGCATTGCTTCCCGAAGAACCTCGGATTTGGGAAAGCCCTTTTGGAACACTTTCACCGTATAATTCCCTTCCCGATACACATTGTGATTTCCAGATGCGATCAAAATCTTTTCCTTCATACTATCACCTCATTTCTGCAAAACACTTTTCTTCTCTTACTTTTATTATATCAGCATTTTGCACAAATGATATTGGTAAAAATGACGGAATTATCGTTTTCTATTTGTCTAATTTTGACCTCTCCATTATATTGTTGACTGTCTACTATCTTCTTTTTTCTTTTTAGTCAGCGTTCTTTCTTGATCAAAAGTTCTACTGCGTGTACTGCTGCCCGTATCGCCAATGATGTATCATGGCAATGGGGGTCAGAGAGCCCTTTTTTCTTTCTTTCCTGATTCCAGATTACATTGAGGATGCAGCCTGCTCTGATCCCTAAAATCTGGGCTGCGATATACAAGGCGGCACTTTCCATCTCTGACGCCAGGCATCCGGCCTTTATCCACATGTTCCACTTCTCTTCCAATTCTTTTCCACATGGCATCCGATCAGGACTGTGCTGGCCGTAAAAGCTGTCCTTGCACTGGACAATGCCCAAATGGAATCTGGCGCCCAGATCTATGGCTGCCTGCTCCAGCGCCTTCGTCACCTGGAAATCTGCTACAGCAGGAAAAGCAATGTCCACATATTCTTTTGAAGTGCCTTCCATGCGGATTGCTCCGTTGGCAATCACCAGGTCGCCTCCCATCACCTGTTCCGCCATCCCCCCACAGGTTCCAACACGAATCATGGTCCGGACTCCCGTCTGATACAGCTCCTCTACGCCAATCGCCGTGGACGGTCCCCCCATGCCGGTGGACATGACCAGGACCCGTTCTCCGGCCAGTTCTCCAGACCAGGAAGTATATTCTCGGTTTTGCCCCAGAAATACAGGATTTTGCAGATAACCTGCTATCTTCTCTACTCTTCCCGGATCCCCCGGAAGGATTGCATATTTTGCCCCATGGCTGTCATCCAATCCAATATGATACATCTTATCCATGATTCTCTCTCCTTTCTGCCACTAAACGCTCATTTTACTGCCAGTCATCGGCGTATTCTTTCATGACCGCCTCAATCCGCCCTCTCACTATTTTCGCAATCTCTATGGTACGCATCCCTTTATAGTCTTCGTACCGGAGAGGCTCAAGATAGTGAAGCTGCACGGTCACTTTTTCAATGGAATGTGTGTCAAACGCTTTATAGCTGTCAATGACGGCCACCGGGACAATCGGACATTTGGCATTTATAGCACTTTTAAAGCTACCTCCCTTGAAATCGAGAAGATGGTTCCCGCCCTTGCTCCTGGTCCCTTCTGCAAATATCAGATAATTGCGGCCCTGTTTCACTTCCTCCGTCATCCGGTTGATCACCCGAAGAGAATCCCGCAGATCTTCCCGGTCAATACTCTGGGCTTTTAAAAGAAGACGGACCTGCTTCAGCAAAAAAATATTTTCCACTTCTTTTTTCATCACCACTGTAAACGGCATTGGAGCCGCTTCCAAAAATCCCAGCACGTCAAAAAGCCCCTGATGATTGGGGAACATGATATAGCCCGGCTCCTTTGGGAGATTCTCCAGGCCATGCGGTTCAATCACGACCCGGCCCGCACGGTTGGCCCGGATCGTCACACGCTTCAGCAGGGCAAACTTCTCGGCCTCCGTGTGTCTGTCATTCCGTCCCCAGCTCCAGATTTTGAAAAACCAGACGGGCGCAATATAAAACAGCCGGAGTACCATCAGACAAATACGTTTCATAAACAGACCTCAATCTTTAACTGAAATGGTGAAATCTCTACTATTATTTCCAGAAAGTATACCTTGCCGCACGAAGTGCGCCTGCCCGGAGGGCATGAATTAAGGGGTGCCCTTGGGTATACCTTTAAATATCTTTAAAACAAGCGTATCTTTACAACCAGATGAGGCAGGAGGAAATCCGATTCCATCCAGGCGGCTCGCTGGCAGCCGTAACCAGGTTCTTTACGGCCTCCAGTCGGTTCTTTCCAACTGACATGGATAAATCGATATTTTTCCATGTCAGATTCCAATAAAAAACTGCATGAAATTCGGTTTTTACCTCCCTGCGGCCGGGAAGAGCCTGCTAACGGCTCTGCGGTGCTCGCCTTACGATAGGATCGGATCCTTCCTCCTGCTCCTCCTCCCGCACCAACGTATCTTCTGTTTGCCTCAAAAGCTATTGGGGCGGTCTGCCGTAGCCCGCTGCCGTTAGGCGCGCGGGCCGTGTGGATATCCGATCCTTTTCTGGAATCAAGGGAACGGAAGTCGTCTGAAACGGTGCGGCAGAAAGAATACCGGCAGAAAGATTCCGGGCCGGCCTAAAGGTGAGCGCCGCAGGGCAGCGGCCGGTGTTCCCCAGGCGGAGGGAGGCAGAAACGAAAAATACCGATTCCGTTTCTGGGCGAACCGAAGATGGAAAATCATCCGGATTTTCCGTCGACATGTGAGCGGTACTCCTGGAGCGGGGATAAAGCGGCCCCTGCGTCGCCAGCGAACCGAAATCATGACGGTCCGGAACTTCTGCCGGTGCCTAACTGGAGCGTAATCGGAATTTACTAAAATGATTCCAAAAAATATTTTGTATCATACTATCATACCCCCGGCCTGCACTTCCATGCGGACCGAGGGTACTAAAATTATAACACCTCTATGAACTTTTTACCAGTCAGGCAAATGGATTCTCGCTGGGATACAACATACCTTTAGGCTGATTGAATCCGATATCCTCCACTCCCAAATAACGGAATATATTATACAGCGCCTTGCCGAAATGGCCGAAGGCCACCGCCCCGTGATGAGGGAAATTCTTCTCTACCAGCACATGACGGTAGAAACGTCCCATTTCCGGTATCGCAAAGATGCCGATTCCTCCAAAGGATCTGGTCGCCACGGGAAGGACTTCTCCCTGTGCCACATAAGCGCGGAGCTTGCTGTCCGCCGTGCTCTGCAGACGGAAAAATGTGATGTCGCCAGGTACAATATCTCCTTCCAGAGTTCCCTGAGTAGACTCCTCGGGGAGCGTCCTGGTCATGATCAGCTGATTTCTCATCTCGCAGGATACCAGCTTCCCGGAAGAAGTATTTCCACAATGGAAGCCCATGAACGTATCCTTTTGAGAGTATACATACTTTTTCTTGATCTCTGCTTCATACATATCATTAGGCACCGTATTGTTGATATCCAGAAGAGTCACCGTATCCTGGCTAACGACGGTTCCTATGTACTCGCTCAGCGCGCCATATATATCCACTTCACATGAAACCGGTATTCCTTTGGCGGTCAGCCGGCTGTTCACATAACAAGGAACAAATCCGAACTGAGTCTGGAACGCAGGCCAGCATTTTCCGGCGATTGCCACAAATTCTCTTGAACCCTTGTGCGCCTCTACCCAATCCAGAAGAGTCAATTCATACTGTGCAAGGCGGCTGAGAACTCCCGGCTTCTTGTTCCCGGCGCCCAGCTCGGCCTCCATCTCCTTTACCACACCAGGGATTCTCTCATCTTCTGCATGGTGCTTAAAGGACTCAAATAAATCCAGTTCAGAATTCTCTTCAATTTCCACACCCAGATCGTAAAGGCGCTTTATGGGCGCATTGCAGGCCAGGAAATCCTTGGGCCTGGGGCCAAAGGAGATAATTTTCAGATTTCTGAGTCCTACTACCGTTCTCGCTATAGGAAGGAAATCAAAAATCATGTCCGCACATTCTTCTGCTGTCCCCACCGGATATTCCGGAATATAAACGTTGACCTCGCGGAGCTTCAGGTTGTAGCTGGCGTTCAGCATCCCGCAGTACGCGTCTCCGCGGCCTTCCACCAAATCATCTCCCGTTTCCTCCGCAGCCGCCACGAACATTACCGGTCCGTCAAATTCTTTGGCAAGCAGGGTTTCCGGAGTTTCAGGACCAAAATTCCCCAGATATACCACGAGCGCATTGCATCCTGCCTCTTTCAGTTCTGAAAGAGCCTTCCTCATACCAAGCTCTTCTTCTACGCAGGTAGGACATTCAAAAATTTCTCCATATTTTTTCTCATATGCCGCTGCTACCGCTTTTCTCCTGTTGACCGACAGGGTCATGGGGAAGCAGTCACGGCTTACGGCCACAATGCCGACTTTGATGTTTGGAACGTTGTTCATTACAAATTCCTCCCTTTCCTTTTCTGTCATTTCCAATAGGGCGGCAGAGGCCTTTCCGGTCTCCTCCGCCCATTTGAATTTTATGTTTTTCCTTCTCCTGGAAACCGGCTCACGGCCGGATTGTGGGATACATACGGCACCTGGCGTTTCGTATTAACCGATCTCCTGTGTCAGACTGTCCGGTCAAATGCTTCCATGACCAGCATCGCTACTGCTGCTCCGGGATCCTGCAGTGACCGGGAAGCCTCTCCTCTGGTCGCCGCTCTGCCGTGGACCGCTACCATGGATGTCGTAGCCTTAAAGCCTTTCTCTGCCGCTTCTCTCGCGTCATGAGCCGCTTCCTTTACATCTTTTCCCGCTTCCTTGGCCGCTTTCATCGCTTCCACAGCAGGAACTATGCCATCCAGAAACGTTTTATCGCCGACCTTTGCTTTGCCCAGGTTCATGACTCCTTCTGTATAACCCTCAAAAAGCTCAACATATTCTGCCAGGCCCAGTTCCGTCTTACCCCTCAGACGTTTTCCTGCCTGCATGAGACCGGAAGCCATCAAAGTCCCCATGGTAGAAGGCACGGCAATCGACATCGCTTTTCCAGCCGCATACAGCAGCTTTCCGGAATCCGCTTCTCCGCTTCCATGTACCGCTTTATAAGCGGCGGCAAAACCGTCGGACATAGTCAGACCCAGATCCCCGTCTCCGACTACGCTGTCCAGATCGATCAGATAATCCTTTTTATCCGCCATTATTTCCTTGACGTTCTTTAAAAAGTCAGCCAAAATGTTCGTATCCGCATCCGCTTCCTCTATATTACCACTTTCTCCCGCCTTTTGTGTTGTGCTCTCAGCACATTTTTTTGCGCGATTTATAGTACTTTCCTCATTCATGCTTCCCTGACGGAAAAAAGGAGTCTGCGCGGGCTTGAGCAGAAGCTGCTCCAGCTCCTCGTCCAGCTTAAGAACCGAGATGGATACGCCGGCCATCTCCAGGGCTGTTGCATATTCTCCAACATAGTATTTCTTTACGTCAATGTTTCTTCCTTTCAAGATCTGATCGATCTTCCTGGTAACAATATACTGCTCATCCAGGGTCGTCGCTCCCAATCCATTTACCAGAACGGCCACAGTACTGCCGTCTATTTCATCAAAGTCGCCCAAGATCTTTTCCAGCATCTCTTCTACTATCTCATCAGCGGGTTCCAGCTTACCTCTGCGGATTCCGGTCTCACCATGAATCCCCATGCCTATCTCCATTTCATCATCGCCGATGGAAAAGCCGGGATGTCCCACACGCGGAACGATACAGGGTGTCAGAGCCACGCCCATCGTCCGGACGCTCGCCGCAGCTTTTTCCGCTATACGCTTTACTTCATCCAGGCTCATCATCTCGTCCGCTGCTGCTCCCGCACACTTATACACAAAGAAAATACCGGCAACGCCGCGGCGGATGCTCTTTTCGCCATCTCCAGGGAGAGGACCGGAAGCGACATCGTCGGCCCCGAGGACACTTTCCACCCGGATTCCATCCTCAAACTCGGCCATCTCAGCCGCCATGTCAAAGTTGAAAATATCTCCGTTGTAATTTCCATAAATATAAAGAACACCTGCGCCGGAATCAATAGACTTCGTAACTGCCAGCATTTGTTCAGAGCTGGGGGACTGGAACACATCGCCCACACAGCAGCCATCCAGCATGCCTCTTCCCACATAACCCAGGAACAGGGGAAGATGTCCGGACCCGCCGCCCGTCGCGATGCCTACTTTTCCTTCCTTTTTATTGGCCGTGACCAGGCAGCGCAGGTCGTCGTTCACATAAGTCACCAGATCAGGGTGGGCTACATAAATACCCTCCAGCATCTCATCCACATAGTTTTCCGGTGCGTTGATAATTTTTTTCATCCTAAACCCTCCGATTTGTCATGATTACTAAATTTTAGTTCCAGCTTACTCAATTTAATTTTATACTAGCAAGAACTTTATCTCTTGTCAAGTTTTTCCGTCATATTTTATTATTATGATCTTTTGTTTCTTCTTTCTTTATACATATTTCCCATATCCAGCCAGGTTTGTTTTTCTAAATATTTAGTATTCTCTAAATTTTAGTTTCCTTTTTTTAATATTTATGCTATACTAAATTCAGTGAGACAGCACGTTTTCAGGGCGGCGGCCGGTGTTTAATTGAAGCTTAATCGGAAGTAATTAAAAATGATTCCAAAAAGTATTTTGTATCCTACCTTTAAATATCTTTAAAACAAGCGTATCTTTACAACCAGATGAGGCAGGAGGAAATCCGATTCCATCCAGGCGGCTCGCTGGCAGCCGTAACCAGGTTCTTTACGGCCTCCAGTCGGTCCTTTCCAACTGACATGGATAAATCGATATTTTTCCATGTCAGATTTCAATAAAAACCTGCATGAGATTCGGTTTTTACCTCCCTGCGGCCGGGAAGAGCCTGCTAACGGCTCTGCGGTGCTCGCCTTACGATAGGATCGGATCCTTCCTCCTCCCGCACCAACGTATCTTCCGTTTGCCTCAAAAGCTATTGGGGCGGTCTGCCGTAGCCCGCTGCCGTTAGGCGCGCGGGCCGTGTGGATATCCGATCCTTTTCTGGAATCAAGGGAACGGAAGTCGTCTGAAACGGTGCGGCAGAAAGAATACCGGCAGAAAGATTCCGGGCCGGCCTAAAGGTGAGCGCCGCAGGGCAGCGGCCGGTGTTCCCCAGGCGGAGGGAGGCAGAAACGAAAAATACCGATTCCGTTTCTGGGCGAACCGAAGATGGAAAATCATCCGGATTTTCCGTCGACATGTGAGCGGTACTCCTGAAGCGGGGATAAAGCGGCCCCTGCGTCGCCAGCGAACCGAAATCGTGACGGTCCGGAACTTCTGCCGGTGCCTAACTGGAGCGTAATCGGAATTTACTAAAATGATTCCAAAAAGTATTTTATAGCATAGAATCGGAGAGTGCAGATATGAAAAAAGAACATAAGCTGAAGGATATCGCGGCAGAACTGGGTGTTTCCCCGGCAGCCGTATCTATTGTGATCAACCACAGAAAAGGGGTCAGCACCGAAACCAGGGCCAGGATATCCGCGGTGCTGGAAGAATACGGGTACTCAGTCGAAAAGAAGGAGGAGGCTTTCAGCGAGTTTCGGGATAAAGCTTCTTTTCATAGAAGCATACGTTTTTTGAAATATAAAAATTCCGCAATACTTGTGGAAGAAAACGGGAATTTTGTCTCTTCAATCATTGATTCCCTGGAAGAAGAATGCAGGAAGCTGGGTTATCGCCTTGTCATCACCTCCTTCGGCCCGGAAAACAAAGAAGAGATCTACCACATGGTCTCTTCCGACCCACTGGACGGCATCGTCGTCCTGGGCACCGAGCTGGAAGCGCATGACCTGCCGATTTTTGAAAGGCTTTCCGTACCTGTTATCCTCGTGGATACTCCCGCTCCGGGGCACTCCCTGAATTGTGTGACAATGAACAACGAGGAAATCGTGGAAAAAGCGATGGACTATTTTTTTTCACTCGGCCACAGGGACATCGGCTATCTTCACAGTTCCATGAATACCGGCAACTTCAGTGCCCGTTTTCAGGGCTATCAAAACGCGGTCAGCCGGCTGGGGCTCTCCCAGGCGGAAGAACGCATCTATTGCCTTACCCCCTCCATGGCGGGCGCATATCAGGAAATGAGCCGCCTGCTGGACCAAGGAGCCGATCTTCCCCCAGCCCTTCTTGCGGACAACGACATGATCGCGCTCGGGTGCAGCCGCGCTCTTAAAGACAAAGGTTTCCGTCTTCCTCAGGATTATTCCATCGTGGGCATAGACGACATTTCTTTCAGCGCCATCTGCGCCCCTCCTCTCACCTCTGTCCGGGTACCATGTAAAGAGCTGGGCGCCCAGGCAGTCCAGCTGCTCCATTATAAGCTGAAAAATCCGGGGACAGCTCCCGCCAAGATTCTTGTAAGCGGAGAACTGATCATACGGAGAAGTGCGGTACCCACCGGTGAACTAAAATCCTGACAGCCCAAAAGGGCGGTATACCGAAAGGTATGCCGCCCTGATCATATTTGATCCTTCAGTTCGTATGGAATTATTTAAGAGTAACCTTTGCACCCTCTGCTTCCAGTTTGGTCTTGATTTCCTCAGCCTCTTCTTTGCTGGCCTGAGCCTTTACAACCTTGGGAGCGCTGTCTACCACTTCCTTAGCCTCTTTAAGGCCTAAACCGGTAGCTTCACGTACAACCTTGATGACCTTAACCTTGTTAGGTCCGATTTCTGTAAGCTCTACATCGAACTCAGTCTTCTCTTCCTCAGCTGCGCCGCCTGCCGCACCGCCTGCCGCCACAACAACACCTGCTGCTGCGGATACACCAAACTCTTCTTCACAAGCTTTTACCAGATCATTTAACTCTAATACGCTTAACTCTTTGATCGCATCAATAAATTCTGCAGTAGTTAACTTTGCCATTTTATTTACCTCCATAAAGTTTTATATTCATAAATAGTTTTTTCTTGGTGATGATCATTCTGCCTTGGACTCCGCAATCTGGCTGATAACGCGAGCAAAGTTCGCGATCGGAGACTGCATGCTTCCAAGCAGTTTGCCCAGGAGTTCTTCTCTGCTGGGGATAGTCGCGATCAGCTTTATGCCTGCTTCATCATAATAGCTTCCTTCCACGACGCCGGCTTTCAGCTGCAGCTTGTCTGCCTTTTTACTGAATTCGTTCATGATGCGGGCAGGCGCAGTTTCATCCGTAGCGGATGTGGCCAGAGCCGTAGGGCCTTCCAGGTTCGCTTTCAGAGGTTCAAATTCTGTACCCTGGATTGCAAAATTGATCATGGTATTTTTATATACCTTGTAATTAACGCCGGCTTCTCTCAGCTGTTTACGCAGTTCTGTATCCTGCTCAACTGTCAGCCCGCGATAATCCACGATGACCGCAGATTTGGCTTCCTTCAGCAGATTGGAAATCTCTTCCACAACCGGCTGTTTCAATTCCACTTTTGCCATTCTTTTTTCCTCCTTATTTTATTTTGCCGCCGTTCAAACGCGCTGTCTGCGTGTTTGCTAGACGCGAGATAAGAAGTCCTGTTTCCTATGAAATAAAACCCCTGTACGCAAAGACGTACAGGGGGCATAAGAATTCACATACTGTCAATCTTATCTTCCTCGGCAGGCGCAACGCTTACACCCGTGGGTACCTGCTGTCTTCGGCGAATATACGGCAAAAGCCGTACTCATATAAATTAACACATATTATTTCTTGTGTCAATCTCTTTTTCCCATCATTCCGACGGAGATCCTAAATCGGATCAGCCCATGAACTTGAGGGGATTTACCTTCACACCGGGGCCCATGGTGGATGTCAGAGTCACGCTCTTCAAATACTGGCCCTTCAGTGCGCTGGGTTTTGCTTTTATAATTGCATTCATTAACGTCTGGAAGTTTTCGGACAACTGCTCCTCTGTAAAAGAAGCCTTGCCCAGCGGTACATGGACAATATTGGTCTTATCCAGTCTGTATTCAATCTTACCAGCCTTGATTTCAGCGATGGCTTTTGCCACATCCATGGTCACGGTTCCCGCCTTAGGGTTGGGCATCAGGCCTTTCGGTCCGAGCACACGGCCCAAACGGCCAACCACGCCCATCATATCCGGGGTAGCGACAACCACGTCGAAATCCAGCCATCCTTCATTCTGGATCTTCGGAATCAGTTCCTCAGCGCCTACAAAATCTGCGCCTGCAGCCTGAGCCTCGTCGGCTTTTGCATTCTTTGCGAATACCAGGACACGAACGGTCTTGCCTGTTCCGTGGGGCAGCACAACGGCGCCTCGGATCTGCTGGTCAGCATGACGTCCATCACAGCCTGTACGGATGTGGGCTTCAATGGTCTCGTCAAATTTGGCAACCGCGGTCTTCTTTACAAGAGCAACCGCGTCTGCCGGCTCATACTGGATCGTACGGTCGATTAATTTAGCAGCTTCTGCGTATTTCTTTCCTCTATTCATAAAATAAACCTCCTAGTGGTAATTGCGGGAATATCCCTCCCACATCTAAAACGATTGACTGCTGAACAATCCTTTGCTCAGTCTTCTACAGTGATTCCCATGCTGCGTGCAGTGCCGGCGATCATGCTCATGGCCGCCTCAACCGTCGCAGCGTTCAGGTCAGGCATCTTCATCTCAGCAATCTCCTGAAGCTTAGCCTTGGAAATGCTGGCCACCTTATTCTTATTGGGAACACCGGACCCGGATTTAATGTTGCATGCCTTCTTCAGAAGAACGGCCGCCGGCGGCGTCTTTGTCACGAAGCTAAAGCTTCTGTCCGCATATACGGTAATGACAACGGGAATGATGAGATCTCCCTTGTCTGCCGTCCTAGCATTGAATTCCTTCGTAAACTGAACAATGTTCACACCGTGCTGCCCCAGCGCAGGACCAACCGGCGGTGCGGGTGTCGCCTTACCAGCAGGAATCTGTAATTTAATATAACCAACTACTTTTTTTGCCATTTTAGGCACCTCCTAAATCAATTGTGGTAGTGGATGGAACCTCCATCCTGATTAACGGCTCAACGCCTCCCACGCGCTGCCTCCGGACAGCCAGCTGCAAGACTCTCCCGGCAGACGTTTTAGTTACATCTTTTTCACTTCTGTGAAATTCAGCTCCACCGGGGTCTCCCGGCCGAACATATCCACATTGATCGTGACGCTCTGCTTGCCCTGATTGATTCCCTTGATGTTGCCGACGGTGCCTTCCCAGGCGCCGGAAATGACTGTCACCGCGTCTCCCAGCTCGAAGTCCACAAGCACTTCATTGCTCTGGATGCCCAAAGGACGCATCTCCTCTTCCGTCAGCGGCACCGGCTTGGAACCCGGCCCCACAAAGCCTGTCACGCCTCTGGTGTTTCTTACGACATACCATGTATCGTCATTCATAACCATGTTGATGAGGACATAGCCGGGGAACATCTTCTTCTGAACCTGTTTCCTCATGCCGTTCTTAACCTCTACAACATCCTGCATCGGTACGGTTACTTCCAGGATTTGGTCATGCAGGTTCCGGTTTTCTATTGTTTTTTCAATATCGACTTTTACCTTGTTTTCATAACCTGAATAAGTATGGACTACATACCAATTCGCTTCTGACATATCATCACCCTTATCCTTATATAACGAAATTGATGCCGAATTTAATCACCAAATCCAACAATGCAATCACTGCACCCAGGAACACAGATGTGAGCACGACCGCGACGGTCTGTCTTGTGAAAGACTTCTTATCCGGCCAGATAATCTTTTTGAACTCTGCCTTCAAATTCTTGAATAAGCTCTTTTTCTTCTTTGCGCTTTCTTCCATGCCATTCTCACTTTCCTGCCGCAAGCACCAATTACTTGGTTTCCTTATGCATTGTGTGCGTTTTGCAGAATCTGCAATACTTCTTGGTTTCCATTCTCTCAGGATGCGTTTTCTTATCCTTCGTCATGTTGTAATTCCGCTGCTTGCATTCCGTACATGCCAATGTAATCCTTACACGCATAACTTCCACCTCCGTTATCGTTTTTTGTAATTAGGGCCAAAAAAAAAAGCCCTTTTGCTTCCATACGCCTGTTCACTATATCATAAATCCATATATCCGTCAAGGATTTTCCTTTGTTTTTCGGCCTTTTCAGGCATTTTCCGCGTCCGGGGAACCCCGGCGGCGGCATCTGTTTCCAATACGGGATGCCGCCGTCTGTTCCGCATATCCTCTTAAAGCTTGAAAAGACTCGTCGCAATGGAAAAATAGATCAGTATCGCCGCCGCATCCACACAAGTGGTAATGAGCGGCGCGGCCATGATCGCCGGGTCCAGCCTGCACTTTTTGGCAAGCATGGGAAGCGTACAGCCTATGAGCTCCGCCAGGGTAATGGTGCACACAAGGGTCAGTCCGATCAGGACCGCCATCCTCACATCGCCGTACATTACAAAGATCCGGATGCCGTTCACCACCGCCAGCGTCGTGCTCACCAGTACCGCCACCCTCATTTCCTTCCATACCACCCGGATCACATCCTTCAGGTGTATTTCGTCAATGGCCATGCCGCGGATGATCAGAGTGGCGCTCTGAGAACCGCAGTTTCCGCTGGTATCCATTAACATCGGGATAAACGACACCAGAAGCGGAATCGCAGCGAACGCATTTTCATATTTTGTGATGATCACACCGGTGAACGTGGCCGACAGCATCAGAATCAGCAGCCATACGATCCGGTTCCTCGCATGCCGGAATACGGAAGTCCCGAAATAGGAATCCTCACTGGGCGCGATGGCCGCCATCAGGGTAATATCCTCGGTGGTCTCATCCTGCATGACCTCCATGGCGTCATCAACAGTCACGATGCCGACCATGCAGCCTTCCTTATCCACTACAGGCAGAGCCAAAAGACCATATTTCCGCACCAGCTTCGCCGCGGCCTCCTGGTCGTCATGGGTATTGATGGAGATGATATTGGACTCCATGATCTCTTCTACAGTCTTTCTTTCATCGGAGATCAGGAGGGCTTTCGCTGTCACGATTCCTAAAAGCTTCTTGTTCCGGATCACATAGCAGGTATAGATCGTTTCACTGTCAATCCCCACCCGGCGGATCTTCTCCAGGGAATCCCGCACGGTCATCTCCGGCTTCAGATCCACATATTCCACCGTCATGATGCTGCCCACGCTGTCCTCCGGATAGCTGAGCAGCTGGTTTAACTGTCTCCTGGTTTCCACGTCTGTATTGGCGAGAATCCGTTCCACCACGTTTGCCGGCATCTCCTCCAGGAGATCTGCCGTATCATCCAGGAACATTTCATCCAGCACCGCTTTTAATTCCCGCTCAGTCAGCGCCTCCACCAGGATCTGCTGCTGCTTCGGCTCCATTAAGCTGAAGGTCTCCGCCCCCTCCTCTTTTCCGATCAAGCGGAAGGCCATTATCATCTGCTTCTCCGGCAGCCTTTCCAAAAGCTCCGCCAGGTCCACTTCATTCATGTCCGCAAAGGACTCTTTGATCGCTTTATACTGCTTTCTTCCCAGCAGTTCACATATTTCTTTTTCCGTCATACTCTGCCTCCTTCTGCGTATTCTCTGCCGGACGACTTTCCGGCTCTTTCCATCCGATATACGCAAAACATGAGACAAAAGCCCGTCTATTATCAGGCATCCGTCATGGTGGACCTATGGGCTTCCCTCATCATGCTTTGCCTGCAACTGCCGTCTGAATCCATAAATCCACCACCTTTCAAAATGCTCCTGGTCAATTCTTATCAAAGGAAAAGGCACGTCAGTGACTGGGTGACGTGCCTCTTTCGCCTAATTCATTTATACTATATTTCTCTTCGCTTTGTCAACCGGCTTTACATGGATTTTACATGGTTCTTCCGTTTCTTTCTCATTCGTCCATATCTACCGTCACCTTATCCAGATGCCAGATCTCATCCACATACTGCTGGATGGTACGGTCGGATGTGAATTTTCCGGAGCATGCCACATTCATGATGGCAGCCTTTGCCCACCACTTCTCATCCCGGTAAGCCTGATCCACCTTCTTCTGTGCTTCCGCATAGGCGCGGAAATCCTTCAGATTGAAGTACGTATCCGCCCTGCTGGTGCTCAAAGTATTGAGGAGAGAATTGTAAAGATCGCGGAACAGCTCCGTATTGTTCGGCGCATAATAGCCGTTGATCAGCTGCATCAGCACCCGGCGGATATCCTGGTCATTGTTGAAAATATCCATGGGATTGTAGCCGCCTCTCGTCTCATAGGCAATGACTTCGTCGGAAGTCATGCCGAAGATAAAGGCATATTCCTTCCCAACTTCCTCCACGATTTCCACATTGGCGCCGTCCATGGTGCCGAGAGTAAGGGCGCCGTTCAGCATGAATTTCATATTTCCGGTGCCGGAGGCTTCCTTGCTGGCCGTAGAGATCTGCTCGCTCACATCGGCAGCCGCAAAGATCCACTCCGCGTTGGACACACGGTAATCCTCGATGAACACCACCTTAATCTTTCCTTTGATCGATTTATCGTTGTTTATCACATCCGCCACGGAATTGATCAGCTTGATGGTCAGCTTGGCGATCTTATAGCCCGCGGCGGCTTTTGCCCCGAATATAAAGGTTCTGGGCACCATATCCATCTCCGGATTGTCCTTCAGCTGGTTATACAGGTACATCACATGAAGGATGTTCAGCAGCTGTCTCTTATACTCATGCAGCCTCTTTACCTGCACGTCAAAGATAGAGCGGGGGTCCACATCAATGCCGTTGTTTTCTTTGATATACCGCGCAAGACGGAGCTTGTTCTGATATTTGATGTTCATGAACTCCTGCTGGCATTTCTCATCATCGGCATAGAGCGCCAGCTTTTTGATATGGGGCAGATCGGTTATCCATTCATCCCCAATCTTATCTGTCACCCAGCTAGCCAGCAGTTCATTTCCGTGAAGCAGGAAACGCCGCTGCGTAATCCCATTGGTCTTGTTGTTGAACTTCCAGGGGTCCATCTCATAGAAATCTTTCAGGACCTTTTTCTTAAGAATCTCCGTATGGAGCTGCGCCACGCCGTTGACAGAAAAGCTTCCTGCAATGGCAAGATGGGCCATCTTCACCTGTCCGTCATAGATGATGGCCATGCTCCTCACCTTTTCCTCGTCTCCGGGATAGGTCTGGCGAATCCGCTCCACAAACCGGCGGTTGATTTCTTCCACAATCTGATAAATACGGGGAAGCAGTCTGGAGAACAGCTCCAGGGGCCATTTTTCCAGCGCCTCTGCCATGATAGTATGATTGGTATAAGCGCAGGTCTTTGTCGTGATATCCCACGCTTCCTCCCAGGTAAGCCCTTCTTCATCCAGGAGGATCCTCATGAGCTCCGGCACAGCCACTGTGGGATGGGTGTCGTTCATCTGGAACACGACCTTTTCCGGAAGCTTATGGATATCGTCATGCTTTGCCTTGAATTTATTCACCGCGCGCTGAACGCTGGCGGAAATAAAGAAATACTGCTGCTTCAGCCGAAGCTCCTTGCCCGCATAATGGTTGTCATTGGGGTACAGGACCTCTACGATGTTCTTCGCCAGGTTCTCCTGTTCCACGGCGGTCTGATAGTCGCCCTTGTCAAAGGATTCCAGATTGAATGTGTTGATGGGCTCCGCGTCCCAGATCATCAGCGTGTTCACCACGTTGTTCCCATAGCCCACGATCGGCAGGTCATATGGAACGGCGCGCACGGACTGGTAATTCTCCTGAATGAAATGATTGCGCCCGTACTGGTCACATTCTGTCCGCACATATCCGCCGAATTTCACCTCGACCGCATATTCATCCCGGCGCACCTCAAACGGATTGCCGTCACGCAGCCAGTCATCGGGCACTTCTATCTGGTAGCCATCCTTGATCTCCTGCTTGAACATCCCATACTTATAGCGGATCCCGCAGCCATAGGCCGGATACCCCAGCGTAGCAAGGGAGTCCAGGAAGCAGGCGGCCAGACGTCCCAGGCCTCCGTTCCCCAGCGCGTAATCCCGCTCCTGGTCTTCAATCACATTCAGATCGAAACCGAGCTCGTCAAGAGCCTCTCGGATACCGTCCCTTGCCTTGATATTGATGATATCATTTCCAAGAGCGCGGCCCATGAGGAACTCCATGGACATATAGTACAAGGTCTTGGCGTCTTCTTTCTCATATTCCTTATGAGTGGCGATCCACTCGTCGATGAGGACATCCTTCACCGCGTATGCTACAGCCTGGAATACCTGCTTCGGCGTCGCTTCCGCAATGGTGCGCCGGAACAGGTTCTTCACATTACTGGTCACTTCCTGCTTGAATTCTTCTTTATTAAACTGATAACTGGACATATTTTCCTCCTATCGGATTTTTGCCCCTCCCCGCCTGCCGGCTCCCGCCGGAGGAGGTGCGCACTGCATGATTCGGCACCCCATTGTCCGCCCAGCGCGCACGGTTTTTATTATACCGTTGCTTTTTCCACTCCTAGCATAACATTTTCTCCGTTGATATTCCAGTCCTTTTCATAGCCTGTTATCTTTCCGATGAAAATCTTTTCGGCCAGAACCTCGTTTTTGATCGTGTCCGTGTATTTCTTAAGAATCCCGGCAATCTTGTCACTGTCATCCTGATACAGATTGATATGGTCGGTAACTTCAAAGCCGGCTTCCTTCCGCATGGTCTGAACCTTGCTTATGATCTCGCGGACAAATCCCTCTTCCACAAGCTCTGGTGTCAGATTTGTATCCAGCACCACTGCCACCTCCTTATCTCCTTCTGTCACATATCCTTCTTTCTGTGCCGTATCAATGAGAAGGTCCTCAGTCGTCAGGGAGACGGCTGTCCCGTCTACCGTCATGGCCAGCTCTCCTTTGGCGTTCAGTTCATCCATGGCGGCGCTGCCGTCCAGCTCGGCAAGCTTCTGCTTGATCTGTCCAAGCAGCTTTCCGTACTTCGGTCCGACCGTCCGCATCTGCGGTTTGAAGGTGTAGGATGTGAACTCCCGGACGTCCTCCGTAAACGACACTTCCTTTACGTTCAGCTCATCCTCCACGATTTCCCGATAGTAGCTGCTCAGAGTAAACGGTGCTTTCACAAACATCCTGCCGATGGGCTGCCTGTTCTTGATATTGGCGGTATTGCGGCATGCGCGGCCCATGACCACCACTTTCAGCACATGATCCATGTTCTCTTCCAGAGCCTTGTCGATCTGTTCCTCGCATACTGCGGGGAAATCGCACAGATGGACGCTCTCCGGCGCGTTTTTGTCAATACTGCATACGAGATTACGATAAATGTCCTCTGTCATAAACGGAATCATGGGCGCCGCCGCCTTGCTCACGGTCACCAGAGCCGTATAAAGCGTCATATACGCATTGATCTTATCCTGCGGCATGCCCTTGGCCCAGAAGCGCTCACGGCTCCTCCTCACATACCAGTTGCTCATGTCATCCACAAACTCCTGAAGCGTCCTGGCGGCTTCGGGGATCTTGTAGTTCTCCAGATTATTGTCTACATCCTTTACCATACTATTCATCTTGGACAGAAGCCATTTATCCATTACGGAAAGTTTTTCATAGTCCAGAGAATACCTCGTGGCGTCAAAATTATCGATGTTTGCGTAAAGCACAAAGAAAGCATAGGTATTCCACAGAGTGCCCATGAATTTTCTCTGTCCTTCCTGGACGGCCTTTCCGTGAAACCGGTTGGGCAGCCACGGCGCGCTGTTGACGTAGAAATACCAGCGGATGGCGTCGGCGCCGTAGGTCTCCAGCGCGTCAAAGGGATCCACCGCGTTCCCCTTGGACTTGCTCATCTTCTGCCCGTTCTCATCCTGTACATGGCCCAATACGATCACGTTTTCATAAGGCGCTTTATTGAAGATCAGAGTGGAGACCGCCAGCAGAGAATAGAACCATCCTCTGGTCTGGTCAACCGCCTCTGAAATGAACTGGGCCGGGAACTGCTGATGGAACAGCTCTTCGTTCTCAAAGGGATAATGGTGCTGGGCAAAAGGCATGGAGCCGGAGTCAAACCAGCAGTCGATCACCTCCGGCACCCGGTGCATTTGTTTTCCGCAGACCGGACAGGTGATGGTCACTTCATCGATAAAAGGACGGTGAAGCTCTATATCCTCCGGGCAGTCAGGCGACATGCTCCGAAGCTCTTCTATGCTCCCGATGGAATGCTGATGGCCGCACTCACATTCCCAGATGTTGAGCGGCGTCCCCCAGTACCGGTTCCGGCTAATCCCCCAGTCCTGGATGTTCTCCAGCCAGTCGCCGAAGCGCCCTTTCCCGATGCTTTCCGGAATCCAGTTGATGGTATTGTTGTTCCGGATCAGATCCTCTTTTACATCCGTCATCTTGATAAACCAGGATTCGCGGGCATAATAGATCAGAGGAGTATCGCATCTCCAGCAGTGGGGATAGCTGTGTTCAAATTTGGGAGCGTCGTACAAAAGCTTCCTCTCGTCCAGCCACTGCAGCACCTTGGAATCCGCATCCTTTACAAACATGCCGGCAAAGGGAGTCTCTTCCGTCATATCCCCTTTTTCATCGACCAGCTGTACAAAGGGAAGATCATATCTGCGGCCCACCCGGGCGTCGTCTTCGCCAAATGCCGGCGCAATATGAACGACGCCGGTGCCGTCCGTCAGCGTCACATAGGTATCGCAGAGGACATAGAAGGCTTTTTTGCGCTGTTTTTCTGCCACCTCGGCCGCACATTCAAACAAAGGTTCATATTCTTTATATTCCAGATCCCTGCCTGAATAGGTCTCCAATACTTCATAAGCGGCTTGTCCCTCTTCCGCCAGCCGGCCCAGGACTGTATCCAGAAGAGCGACGGCCATGTAGTAGACGTATCCGTCGGCCGCTTTTACCTTTGCATACTGCTCATTGGGATTCACACAGAGAGCGACGTTGGACGGCAGCGTCCAGGGCGTTGTCGTCCATGCCAGGATATAGGCGTCCTCACCCTTCACTTTAAAACGGGCGATCGCGGAGCGCTCCTTCACATCCTTATATCCCTGAGCCACTTCGTGGCTGGAAAGGGGAGTCCCGCAGCGCGGACAGTAGGGCACGATCTTAAAGCCTTTATACAGCAGCCCCTTGTCCCAAATCTTCTTCAACGCCCACCACTCGGATTCAATGAAATCATTGTCATAGGTGACGTAAGGATGCTCCATATCTGCCCAAAAGCCGACCGTGGATGAGAAATCTTCCCACATCCCTTTATATTTCCACACGCTCTCCTTGCAGTGCTCGATAAACGGCTTCAGGCCATACTGTTCAATCTGCTCTTTTCCGTCCAGGCCCAGCATCTTTTCCACTTCCAGCTCGACGGGGAGGCCATGGGTATCCCATCCGGCTTTCCTGGGGACCATATATCCCTTCATCGTGCGGTAGCGGGGGATCATATCCTTGATCACCCTTGTCAGCACATGGCCGATGTGGGGTTTTCCGTTGGCCGTCGGCGGTCCGTCGTAAAAAGTATAGGTCTCGCCTTCCTTCCTGTTGTCAATGCTTTTTTCAAAAATATCATGTTCCTGCCAGAATTTTTCTGTCTCTTTTTCACGCTCTACAAAATTGAGATTTGCAGATACTTTGTCATACATGTTTTCTACCTCCTGAATATAGGATAAAAAAGGGCCTCGTCCAGAAAAGGACGAAGCCCGATGTCTCCGCAAATACCACCCGTTCTGTATACGCCGCCCTATGAACGGTTATATACGCTCCCTCTAACGGTGGATACCGGCATAGCCTACAAGATAATCAGTCTCATCATTCAGCCTGCAACTCCGGAGTGATATTCACACAGCCTTACTCGTCCCGAACTCACACCATCGCCGGGTCTCTGAACCTTTCTTACTGTCTTACTGTCTCCATCACAGTCTCTATTATATTGCTCTCATTATAAAATTCCGGGAATTAATTGTCAAGCCCAAAATCCTTTGTTTACCGCTGCTCTGCCCGAATCAGTACCTGTGTGACCGATTCTTCCATGCTGCTGACTGCAAAATCATTAAGTCCCATTTCATAGGCAAACCCAGATAATTCCAGCCGGTTCTCATCGGCAAACCGGAGCATCCTTTCGTATAAGCCGGGAAGCCTGTCCCAGCCGCCTCTTCCATAACCGCAGAGGTACATTCCTCCGGGCCTCACCAATATCTCCTCCTCCCTGCTGTCCCGCGGCGCAGGTGTAAAAAGGCCTTCGTACCTTTCAAAATTCCCCTGTCTGACCTTGTCAATGGAAATATAGCTTCCTATCCCTTCCCGGTACTGTTCGACAGTCCATGCCTCCTTCACATGGACCGCCAATTTCTGCAGGTCATCCTCCTCAAACCCATAAGGGGTCGTCAAAAATCGTTCTTCCTCACATTCGGACAGCCGAACCTCGCCGTCCTGGACTGTACGGCACAGGACAAGCTTCTGCTTTTTATCCAGGAGAACCTTTTTATTCTTCTTCAGTCTCCGGATCTCTCCTTCTATTTCCCGGATCTTTGTGTCCGCCAAACGTGTAAAATCATCCGCGTTGGGATTGTCCAAATAGTCTTTGATCTCGCTGATCCCCATATTCAGTTCCTTCAGCATCCGGATATATTCAAATTCAATGCTCTGTAAATAATCATAATATCTGTACTTGTTTTCTCCTTTGGAACGCGGGGAAAACAGACCGATATTATCATAATAATGCAGAGTTCTCTTATTGACGCCATGCAGTCTGGCGAACTGGGAAGTCGTCAGTTTTGCTATTTCTCTATTCATACCTTTTAATACCTTTCAAACAAATGATTTATGTAATTGAGCAATAGATTAGGCAGGAGGAAATCCGATTCCATCCAGGCGGCTCGCTGGCAGCCGTAACCAGAATCTTTACGGCCTCCAGTCGGTCCTTTCCAACTGCCATGGATAAATCGATATTTTTCCATGGCAGATTCCAATAAAAACCTGCATGAGATTCGGTTTTTACCTCCCTGCGGCCGGGAAGATCCTGCTAACGCCTTTGCGGCGCTCGCCTTACGATGGAATCGGATTGTTCCTCTTTGCCTTTCTTCCCGCACCGAAATAAGCGCTCATTCGCCTTGAAAGTCATTGGAGCGGCTGCCGCGGCCCGCTGCCATAAGGCGCGCGGGCCGTGTGGATATCTAATCCACTTCTGAAATCTGAGAAATGAAATTTGTCCAGTACAGTGCGGCGGGCAGAGCACCGGCAGAAAGATTCCGGGCCGGCCTAAAGGTGAGCGCCGCAGGGCAGCGGCCGGTGTTCCCCATGCGGAGGGAGACAGAAACGAAAAATACCGATTCCGTTTCTGAGCGAACCGGAGACGGGAAATCATTAAGATTTCCTGCCGACATGTGAGCGCTACTTCTGAAGCGGGGATAAAGCGGCCCCTGTATCGCCAGCGAACCGAAATCGTGACGGTCCGGAACTTCTGCCGGTGTTTATATTGGAGCTTAATCGGAGCTTACTAAGAAAGATTTCAAAAGGTATTTTGTATTATACCTTGACGCACGAAGTGCGCCTGCCCGAAGGGTATGAATTAAGGGGTGCCCTTGGGTATACCCTTCAAATAAATCTCCTCTCCGCATTTTTTTCTTGACTTTACACCTGCTGGATACTTTATAGTCATTATACACCGGAAGTAAGAAACAGAAAAGGAGTTCTATTCATGAACAGACAGATTATACTGAGAAGTTATCTAGAGAAGGATTCGGAGGCGCTGACGGCTGTCATCAGGGAGGCGTGGAAATATGATGAAT
The DNA here is from genome assembly GCF_014337195.1 of Qiania dongpingensis. NCBI lineage: Bacteria > Bacillati > Bacillota > Clostridia > Lachnospirales > Lachnospiraceae > Qiania > Qiania dongpingensis. Next base: position 2,156,179 of record NZ_CP060634.1, on the reverse strand, counting down.
TCAGCAGTCCCAGGACCGCGGAGAAGCTGGCGAAGATATTTCTGTACAGCTGCCTTTCCAATCAAACTTTTACCCAAGTCGCGGAAGCAGACGGCATACCTGTGGGTATCATCATGGTAAAAAATATAAAAACCCACAAATGCCCGCTCCGGTTTCGAATACGCCAGGCTGCCTCCATCTTCTCACTTCTTATAACAAAAGAAGGAAGAAAAACAGCCAAAGTCTTTCGGGACGTAAATGGAATCGACAAGGAACTGCTGGCGGGCTGCGGCAGAAACTACCAGGGGGAAATCGCTTTCTTCGCAGTCAGTTCCGCATACCGGGGATCCGGGATTGGAAAAATGCTGTTTGAAAAGGCATTGTCTTATATGAAAAGCGAAAACATCCGGGATTTCTATCTCTTTACAGATACAAGCTGCAATTACGGCTTCTATGAGCACCAGGGCATGAAACGCCAGTGTGAAAAGGAGCACTTCTTTCAGATTGGCAGCCAGAAAGCAAAAATGGATTTTTTTCTGTATGACCGTCATCTGTGACACAGCAAAGAGTCCGGCAAGCCGAACTCTTTATACTCTTCTGTAACGGCACATTTTACTTGTGATACAGAATCCTTATGGAATTCAGCACACACAGCATAGCAACTCCGGTATCGGCAAATACCGCCGCCCACATGGAAGCGAATCCGCAAAGGCCCAGTACCATGACTGCCGCTTTGATGATCAGGGCGAAGGTAACATTCTGCCAGGAGATCCGCTTCGTGCTTCTGGCGATCTCAAGTGCCTGGGGAATCGCTTCCACCCCTGAAGTCATGAATACCACATCCGCCGCTTCGATGGCCGCGTCGGCGCCGCTTCCCATGGCCGCTCCCACGTCGGCTCCGGCCAGCACCGGCGCATCGTTGATTCCGTCTCCTACGAACATGACGGATCCGTACTTTTCTCTCATTCTGGTCAATTCAGCCAGCTTATCCTCCGGAAGCAGCTTTGCCCTGACCTCATCCAGCCCAATCTCTTCTGCCACGGCTCTGGCGCTCTCTTCACCGTCTCCGGTCAGCATGGCCGTTGCCACATTCATTTTCTTCAGGCGGCGAAGCGCAGGCTTTGCGTCCTTTTTAATGGTGTCCGCAACGACGATACGCCCGGCATACCGCTGATTGACCGAAACGTAAACCTCAGAACCAAAGGTCCCGGCCTGGCTTCCCTCCATGGATACCAGGAACTTATCCATCAGCTTCTTGTTTCCGCAGAGGATCTCCGCTCCGTCCAAGGACGCCCGTATCCCGTGCCCCGCTATTTCTTCCAGGCTGTCGGGTTTTTCCAGCTCAAGGCCCCGCTTCCTGGCCTCTGCCACGATGCTGGATGCTATGGGATGGGTAGAGCTTTGTTCACAGCTGGCGCAGATTCGGAGCAGGTCATCCGCCGTCAGTACCCCCGCCGGCCCGTCTATACTCACATCTTTTAAAGAAGCGGCCGCAGGCACCGCCTCCTGAACTACAAAGTTTCCCTCCGTGATGGTCCCGGTCTTATCCATCACCACGGCGCTGACCGCGCTCATCGCTTCAATGGATACTCCGCCTTTAAACAAAATTCCTTTTTTCGATCCCGCCCCGATACCGGAAAAGAACGCAAGCGGCACGCTGAGCACCAGAGCGCAGGGACAGCTCATCACCAGAAATGACAGAGCCGTATAGACCCAATAATCCCAGTTTCCCGTCGCCAAAGACGGAATCACCGCCGTTGCTGCCGCAAGCACCACTACAAATGGGGTATATATTCTGGCGAACTTTGTGATGAACCGGTCGATCTTCGGCTTACTGGCGGCCGCGTTCTCCACGGAATCCAGGATCCTTGTCACCATGGATTCCTCCAGTACCTTTTCCACACGGACCTTAAGCTGTCCTGAGGTATTCACGCAGCCCGACGTAACGGCGTCGCCCGCGCCGGCGTGCACCGGCACCGGCTCTCCCGTGATCGGCGAGGTATCGATCCGGCTCTCTCCTTCCAATATCACGCCGTCCAGCGGAATCCTGTCTCCCGGCCTTACTAACAGCACGTCGCCGGCCCGCGCTTCTTCCGCTCCGATCACCCGGATCTCATCGCCGGATACCAGGTTCACCACCTCCGGCCTCATATCAACGGCGTCCATGATCTGGCTGCGGCTTCTTGCCACCGCCCTCTGCTCAAAGTATTCTCCTATCCTGTAAAACAGCATGACGCCCACTGCTTCCGGATATTCTCTGATGGCAAAGGCTCCCAGCGTAGCAATACTCATCAGAAAATTTTCGTCAAACACATGACCCTTTGTCAGATTGCGGAACGCTGTCCACACAATCTTAGCCCCCAAAATAATATAGGCTACGACATTTATGGGAATTATAATCTCCGGACCGAATCCGTTCTTCTCCAGCAGCTCGCCTGCTATGAACAGAACCGCGCCGAGGATAATACAGATCAGGGATTTCTTCTCCTCCGAAATGCTCTTTTCTTTTCCGCGGCCCCTTTCCGTCTTTTCGCTCCGCTCCTGTTTTTCCACCGCTTCGGCGGCCGCGGCAGTATCCCGATCCACCACCTTCACTCCCTTTTCGATGGAAGTGCAGATTTTCTGGATCTGAGGGAGATATTCTTCCGGATCCGGCGCCGTGATCCGAAGCTGTTTCGTCGCATATGTCAGTGTCACGGCCCCCACGCCGGGCAGCTGTGCGATTTTCTGCTCCATATTGGAAGCACAGTGAGCGCATCCCAGATTCTCCAGAATATAAGTTTTTGTTCTGGGCACTGCGTGGCCAACACTCGTTTTCCGCGTTTCCTTCCGCACGATCCGGACATCCGGTTCAATGGATGTACAGATTTCTTCAATCTGAGGCAGAAGGCCCTCCGGATCACCCGCTGCCAGCCGAAGCTGTTTCGTCGCATATGTGATCGACGCCGACTCCACCCCCGGCAGCTTCTGAATCTTCTCCTCCATCTTGGAAGCACAATGAGCGCATCCCAGGTTTTCCAGAAGGAAAATACTTTTTTTTGTTCCTTTTCCCGTTTCATCTAAATCAGAAATATGACTGTGGGCATGTTCATGATGGTCGTAATCACATCCGCATTTCTCGCCATGTTCTTCGTAATCGTGGCTGTGATGATCGTGGCCGCAGCTGCACTCTCCTTCATGCTCCTCGTGATTGTGGCTGTGGTCGTGATGGCCGCAGCCGCATTCGTCGGGCTGATGCTCCAATATCGTAATAGGACGTCTCATAACAATCCTCCTCTGGATTATATTCTCGCAAAAACATATGAATAAGTGTTCATATATTAATATAAGCACTTTTCCAGCGGATTGTCAAGCAAAATATATCCAAAATATCCAGCATCAATATACATGTTACAACATTTTTAACGCCATTCCCATAAGACGGTCGGATTCATCCGCCATAAACAGGGGAATGTTTAGCAGATCATCATCCAGTTTCAAATTATCCAGCGAAAAACGGACGCGAAGTTTTACCTTGTCACCGTATTTTTCTTTATACTTTTTTAGGCTCTTTGCCTCAGTATTGGTTTCGGCTTTAACCTCTATGGGAATGATATCATTCTCCCGCTGGATGATGAAATCCACTTCATATGGCGGGTTATTCTGTGACCAATATCGAGGGGTAACCTCAAATTGATTTCTCAGCGTCTCCAGCACATAGTTTTCGGAAAGCGCGCCCTTGAACTCCACAAACAGGCGGTTTCCCTCTCCGAAAGCAGTCGGAGCCAGCTGATCAAGTCTGCGAAGCAGGCCTACATCCACCAAGTAGATCTTAAAAGCCGATAAATCGTCATACGCGGAGACAGGCAGTCCCGGCGCAGTGCTGCGGTAAATTTTGCTGACCAAATTCGCATCAACAAGCCACTGAAGTGCATCTTCATATTCTCTGGCCCGCGCACCTTCCTTAACTACTTTATAAATAAATTTTTTGTTTTAGCGCGCAAGCTGAGAAGGAATGGATTTCCAGATCATGGATATTTTGGGAAACTCCTTCACATCTGGATGTTTAGCGAAATCCCGTTCGTATGCTCCGATAATATTAAATAAGGCCGTCTGCATTGCCTCCACATCTCGTTCCTTCGTCCACATCAGTACAGATTCCGGCATGCCGCCGGTGACATAGTACATTTTCAGTTTTTCATACAGAGGATTGAAAAATGCTTCAGGAATCGGATTCAGCGTATCTACGTTTTGCAGATAATGCACTAAATTTTCGTCTCCATTTGCCATTAAAAATTCTGTGAAATTCATAGGATTAATCTGCATAAAATCCACTTTCCCCACGGGGAAAGAAGATGGGGTGGCAAGTGCAATCCCCAGTAAAGATCCCGCACAGGCAATATGATATTGCGGGGCGTTTTCACAAAAATATTTCATAAAATTGACCACTTTAGGACAATCCTGTATCTCATCGAAAATAATCAATGTTTTTTCCGGAACGATTTTCTGACCGCTGGCCAAAACAAGATTCTGCAAAATACGTTCAACCTCTTTGGTAGTCTCAAAAAAATCTTTATATTCTTCATTCTCATCAAAGTTAAAATAAGCTGTATTATCGTAATAGAGTTTACCGAATTCTTTCAGTATCCATGTTTTCCCCACCTGCCGTACACCCTTTAAAATCAATGGTTTACGGTATTTGGAATTTTTCCATTTCAATAGATCATGTAAAATAAATCGGTCACCAATAAAATAATCTCAAAACGGCCGGGTAAGGACTCCTTCTTTTATCTGCGCCACAATATCGGCTTCATCCGCTAATTCTCTGCTGTGGGTGACCACGATCACACATTTTTGCTTTTCATGGGCATTCTGCTTCAGAATCCCGATGATCTCCTCCGCCGTCGGCTCATCCAGGTTTCCCGTCGGTTCATCGGCCAAAAGAACATCTGTATTTCTAGCCAGCGCCCTGGCGATCGCCACTCTCTGCTGCTGCCCGCCGGACATTCTAAGGATATTTCTTTGGAACAGCTCTTTCGGTATCCCGACCTCCTCCAGCTGCCGAAAAGCCTCCTCCTTCCCACAGCCGGACAGCATGACATTTTCGCAGGCCGTCAGATAATCCACCAGGTTATAATTCTGAAACACCAGAGAGCTGTGATCCCTCCTGTGTTTATTGAGGCCGGTATCTCTTATATCCGTCCCCTCATACAAGATCTTTCCGCTGCTCGGACAGTCCAGGCCGGCCAACAGAGAGAGGAATGTGGTCTTTCCTGAACCGCTGGCCCCGGTCAATGCGTACATATATCCTTTTTCAAATCCCATGGTGACCTGATCCAACACCTTCCTGTCCTTTTGGGCAGGGTAATAATAACTGACGTCTCTTGCTTCCAGTATCAATACCATATCCTCCTTAACTCATCTCACTTAAAATATGAACCGGACTCTTCCGCATCATGACAGCGCCGGCCAGGGAAACCGTCCCTGCGATCAATATAACGACCGATATTCCAGTCAGCGCCCTCATATCCCGCGTGATATCTATACGGACGCCTGCGAACGTTTCCGTTTCTCCGCCTCCTCCGCTGACCATGCCGGCATCGGCTTCCTTTTTTCGTTCTGCTTCTTTGGCCTGACTCCCAGCCATATACTCCGCCGCTGTCCCCGCGATAGCCGGCGCGGCGGCAATGGACAGGGCAAAAGCGAAGATCCCTATTACCAGGCCCTCTGTTAAAAACTGGGCCCAGATTTTCTTCTTGCTGTCCCCCATCGCAAGATAAATTCCGATTTCATGATTCCGGCTTTTTATCCAGTAAAGGAAAATCAGAAACAGTAGAAAAACGCTGGATATCACCACGATCGCCAGCATGATATCGCTGGCCTTGGAGAGATCATGAAAATTATCCGCCATCCGGCTGCTGATCCCCTGATTGTCTATCAGATCATACCGCTCTTTCGTGACGACCGCTTTTTCCATCTCCGCCTTGACGTGTTCATACTTATCCATATCCTCCACCAGGAAAAGCGCCTGCTGATACCCCGGATCACCTTCACTCCCCTGTATGATCTCCGGAAAACGCAGGTTTGTAAAAATAGTGTTTTCCGAAGTAAACGTATCTCCCGTCATGGTATGGGAAATCTTATTTTTTATCTGAAAGATTCCGACGACCGATATCTTCCGGTCATTTTCCCCCTGCTTGTCGTGGTAACCTCCAAGGGTAATGGTGTCTCCCGTCTCCAAATTGTTAAGCTGGGCCAATTCCTCCGAAATGACCGCCGCGTCCCGGTCGTCTTCCTTTACCCACCGCCCTTCTTTAAGCACGATGTTTCCGTTCAGAACATTTGGATTCCGCGACGTATCCAGATCCCCATACAAATTCACCCCCAGAAAATCCTGACTCTGGTCCACATCTTTATATTCGATTCTGGTAAAATCAACAGGAACCGCGACGGTGTTGTAAGTAGTCACATTGTATCCTGAGATACCCTCTATTCCGGCCAAGGCCTTGATATCCTCCGTTAATACGGAAGAAAACGAATTGTTGGGAGCCGTGGACATCCAGAGATTTCCGGGAAGAGGAATCCCCGGCACCTCTCCGGAACGCTTCCGGTAATCCTCCAGATTGATCTCCAGCCTCACGCTGCTCCCGGCCGACGCTTTCGCCTTATCCTGGACTTGTATACTGGAGTTCTTCCCGGCCATCCCGGCCAGCAGAAGGCTGCTGATAACGAATACCACAGAAAACAGCAGCAGCGTCTTTAAAGGTTTCCTGACGACCGAAAACATGCTTCTTTTCCATATTCTCATATTTTTGTTTCTCATCTCTTTCCTGTTATGGTTCATTCATTTTTTGCAAGGATTGCCCTCGGATTCATTCTCAGCACCGGCAAAAGCGCCGCGGCGGCGGCCGTCCAGACCACCAGCATACCCAGAAAAAGGGCAGCGGCAGCCTCCGCTCCCGTAATGCTCACCTGTACCGCGGCAAAATCCGTCATATCTGGTATGATGCCTCCCGCAAGTATCCCGGCCGCCTTGCCGCCCGCTAAAACCGATGGAAGAAACGCCGCCAGAAGAATGCCGGAGCCCTCCGCCATTACCTGCATACAGATATTCGCCTTTCCATATCCCATGGAAAGATATATGGCCAGCTCCTTTTTCCTGTCCCGTATCCACATGGACAAGATCAAGAACAGCGTAAGTCCAGAAGCCAGAATCGTGACAGCGATCAAAAATTCCGTCAGCCGTCCTGCTTGTTCCAGGGACCCCTTCATCCGGTCATACATTCCGGAACGATCCGATATCTCATACCTCCCGCCAAGGCTTTCATAAAGCTCTTCCGCAAATGCATCCAGTGCCTCCGGATCTTCCAAATAGAAGGACACCCGTTCAAATTCGTGCGCCGCCGTCGTTCCCTTTGAGACGCTAAAATCAGCAAATATCTGATTTTCCATCCGAAGCGCTGGAGGGACCGCTCCCTGCTGTTCAACAGAAAGCCCTGGGCTTTCAAAGATACCGGATACTGTCACCGTTCGTTCTGATTCCGCCTCCGCTCTGTCATCATCCCCGTCTTCTGTGCCCTCCAAAAACCGGACTGTCAATTTATCCCCAACGGTCAGGCTATTCTGTTTTGCAAGCCATTTGGATATCACAGCCCGCCCCGATTCCGCTGCCCCGGATATGGGATCTCCCATTATCATCCTGTATTTGAGATTAACAAAATCCTCACAAGAATCACTGCTGTCGCAAAAATGCAGGGTGATGCCGCTCTCTGTGTCCCCTTTTCCGGTGTTATCCAAAACCGGAGAAAAATCCACGGGTTTCGCCGTCAGGCTGCTGTTCCTGTTGATTCTTATGATCTCCTGTCTTTTTTGTATCAGATCCACATCCTTTTCCGTCACCGGCTCTCCTTTGTCCATCCGGCTCACTTCCAAGCTGGTTTCTGTCCTCTTCTGGATCTGCTTTTTCAGTTCAAAAGACGCGCCCTGGACACCCAGCATGCTAAGCAGCATTGTGCCGGAAACAGTCAGGCAGAAAAATATGATCAGAGATTTCCCCCTTTTCCTGCTCGTATAATACCACGCCCGCCTTACAACATTCACTGTTCATCCTCCTCACTGTCCGTCCATCTTACAATTACGACGGTTTCCGCTTCCAGATTTCCTCCTTGTTCCGTTCCCCAGGCAAAAACCGTATCCCCTTCCATGAATTCCTGTTCGTCTGTCTCCGCGCTTTTCTCTTTGCCGGTCGAAGGATGGATCACGCACACCCGGAACACGGTTTCTGTATTCCATATGAGGCATACAGGCCTGTCTTCCGTATCCTCAAGGATAACAGAATCCCCATCCGCTCTTTCCACAGTCCCCTGGACGTCTGCGTCGTCAAACCGGATACGGTTCCAGTCATTTTCTTTATCCCCATATTTTTTTCCATACTCTTTTGCTGACAGCGTATCGGTCAGAGCCTCCGGCAGCGTAAATCCCCCAGATTCTTTTTCCTTCTGTGTTAAAGAATTCTCCTTTCCATTTCCCTCTCCGCACCCGGCGCACATGAACAGTAAAATCAGAAACGCCGCCGCCATCCTCTTTATTCCCATTTAGGCCTCTTCCTTTCTTTGTCCGGTATCTTCACTGAAAACGGACGATCACGATCCGCTCCGCCTTAATCTGGACATCATCGCTCATATCTCCGAATACCGCTATCTGGGTGCCCTTCTTTATCTGTTCCGTTCCACAGTCTGTGAGGGTGCTGTCATACGTATTCCGGTCTATCGTCAGCAGCTGGCAGGCCGTTTTTCCGGTTATGGACACCGTGACCATATCCTCTTTCTGTTCTTGGCCCTCCACGTGCTCCCACGCAATAGCACCTCCGTCATCCGCCTCCCCCGAATATACTTTGCTGATGCGGTATCCCGATTCCAAAAGCTCCGTTACGCTCCCCTGTATATCACAGGTTTCCAGTATATCCTGTACCTCTGTACTCTTTTCTGCACTTTCCCCGCCTGAGCCGTTTTCTTGACCGGCCGGCGTACCCGCCGTGCCTGTTCCATTCCGGCTGCCGGTTCCCTCTTCTTTTTCTGTACCTTTTCTGCCGTCCGTTTTCTGACATCCCGCCAGAACAAAAATACAGAGAAACATGGCCGCTGTCAGATACAGGACCGCCTTCCTGCCTTTTCGTCTTCTTTCCTTTACTGAATATCTCATGAATCCAGCCTCCCATCTTCTCGTTTTCTTTTCCGCATTATATAAAAAAAGTTCTCCAAAAGTCCTGGAGAAACAATGAACCTTTTCTGAATACCGGCCGGATTTTTAGAAGACTTTTAGAGAACTTCAATGGTATAATAAGAACAGATTTATTCGGACTATATTTCAAGGAGAACATTCATGAGGATCTTATTAATAGAAGACGACACAGAGCTGGCCGGCATCGTCGCCGGCCGGCTGGAAAAAGAAGGATACCGTATCGATATCTGCAGCGACGGAAGAAGCGCGCTGCACTATGCTTTAAATCCCGACTACGCTTACGATCTGTTCATCCTTGACCGCATGCTGCCCGGGCTGGACGGGCTTTCCGTCTGCCGGCAGATACGGGAGCGCAATATCTCTTCTCCCGTTCTTATGGTGACCGCCATGTCAGAAATCGACGATCGGGTGGACGGACTGGACTGCGGGGCCGACGATTATCTCACAAAGCCTTTTGCCGTAAAAGAGCTTCTGGCGAGAGTCCGCGCCCTGCTCCGAAGACAAGGCGCTGCCGCGGGCTCCAGCCTCATTTCATTTTCAGATTTAAATTTTTTTCCAGGAACGCGGGAGTTGTCCTGCGGTTCCGCCTCCCTGACCTTATCCGGAAGAGAATCCTCGCTTCTCTGTGCTTTTCTCTCCCGCCCTCTGGAGGCCATGAGCAGAGAACAGCTGATTTTTTCTGTCTGGGGGACAGACGCTGATGTTGAGCCGGGGAACGTCGACAACTACGTCAGTTTTCTGCGCCGGCGCCTGCGGGAATTAAACAGCCGTGTTTCCATAAAGACTATATATGGTTCCGGTTTCTTGCTGACAGATAAATGATTCCATTGGAGGAAGCTATCATGAAGCCATTAGAACAAAAACTGACCGCACTCTTCACTGGCTGTACCGCACTCTTGTTTACCTGTGTGCTGTTATTCTCCATGTATCACACGGTAAGCCAGTACCGGGAATATGAAGACGCCATTTTTCGTTCCAGACTGAATCTCTGTATCTTTACGGTTCAAGGCGGCGAGCCCCTCACGGAGCCGTATCTCAACGGTCTGAAGGACTTTTACTTCCTGTTCAGCTATGACAGTGACGGCATTTCTTCCATGACCACCGGCGGATGGACGCCGGAGACCCCTCCGGAAATACTTCTTAAATCCATTAAACAGCGCGTTACCATACAAGACGCGGACAGCAGCGCCGGCGCCGGACATCCATCCGCAATCGAAACCACGCCGGCGGTGATTGGCGGGGAACATGGAGACAGCTATCTGGCCTCGGCTGCCGTTGTATCCGTAATGGGGGACAAGTCCAGCACCTTTTATCTGCTGATGCTCCGTTCTCCCACTTTTTTCATTGTCCGGCGGCATCTTCCGTTCTACTTGTTAATCTGGACGTGCGGCATTATATTTCTTTTTTTCCTGAGCCGTTTCCTGATCGGAAAAGCCGTACGGCCCCTGAAAGAAGGCATAAAAAAACAAAGGGGATTTATTGCCAGTGCGTCTCACGAGCTGAAATCCCCTCTGTCTGTCATTATGGCCGCGGGAGAATCCGCCCTCCAGGTGAGTCAGAACCCTCCCGAAACCGTCCGCGCGCTTTTAATTTCCCAAAAAGAATGTATCCGGATGAAAAAACTGATATCCGACATGCTCCTGCTCGCCTCCGGCGACAGCGGGAACTGGACACTGCAAAAGTCGCCCTTAAGGCTTGACGACCTGCTGATCGACTGTTTTGAAGAGCTGGAAGGAATCTGCCGCTCCAGAAACTGTTCTCTGGAACTCCTTCTTCCTGATTATCCGATGCAAAAGGTTTCTGCCGACCGGGAACGGCTGATACAAGTCCTGCATATTCTGCTGGACAACGCGCTCACCCATTCGCCGGATGGTTCTCAGATCACCATTGCCGCAGGCCGGGACGGCCGCTTCCTTTTCCTTTCCGTCACCGACCATGGAAGCGGGATCCCGCCCGAAGACAAGCCCTTCATTTTTGAACGATTTTATCAGTCTGACAAATCCCACACCCAAAAAGACCATTTCGGACTGGGGCTGAGTATCGCCAAGGAGATCCTTCAGCTTCACGGCGGAAAGATCCTGCTCACCGATACGCCCGGCGGAGGATGTACGTTCCGGCTTCTGCTTCAAAAACTTTTATAATCCTCCCAGCCCCATGGTGGAAGGAAGCCACGTACAGGTCCAGGGAACCATCGTCACGATAGCCAATGCGGCAAGGAGCACGACAAACCACGGTATCAGCGCCTTTACCAGACGGCCGAAGGAGATCTCGCCTACCTTGTTGATGGCGAACAGCACCACGCCGAAGGGCGGGGAAAGAACACCGATCATCAGGTTCAGCACCATGATGATGCCAAGGTGGATCGGGTTGATCCCAAATGCCACGGCTACCGGCAGGATGATGGGCGTCAGGATCGTGATGGCTGACACAGTCTCCATGAACATACCCACCAGCAGGAGCGCCAGGTTCAGGATCAGCAGGAACACGTATTTGTTGCTGATGCTGTTCACGATAAACTCCATGACCGTCTGAGGGATCATGGCCTTCACCAGCACGTTTCCGAATAAAGTCGCCGCTGAGATCAGGATACAGATACCGATAGCATCCGCTACAGTCTCCTTCAGCACTTCCACAAATTCTCTGAAATTGATCTCCCGGTATACAAAGATACCCAGAATCGCCGCATAGATCACCACAATGGCGGCCGACTCTGTAGGCGTGAAGATACCGGTGTAGATACCTAAGAGAATAATAACAGGCGTCATACAGGGCAAGAATCCCTGCTTGCACGCGTGAAGGAGCTGACGCTTCGTGTAAAGCCGGTCTTTCGGATACTTCTTAATGATAGCATAGACAAACACCAGAGCCATCATGACTACGCCCATGATGATCCCCGGGACTACGCCTGCCACGAACAGCGCGCCTATGGAGGTACCGGAAATGGTTCCGTACACTACGAGGGGCATACTGGGCGGGATGATCGGGCCCAGGGTCGAGGAAGCAGCTGTGACGGCACAGGAGAAGTCCTTGTCGTACCCGGCATCCTTCATGGCCTTGATCTCAATGAGGCCCAGGCCGCTGGCGTCCGCGATGGCCGTTCCGGACATCCCGGCGAAAATGAAGCTGGCCAGTACGTTCACATGGCCCAGACCGCCGGGCAGCCAGCCCACTATGGCCCTCGCAAATTTAAACAGACGGTCGGTAACGCCGCACTTATTCATCAGTTTCCCGGCGAGCAGGAAAAGCGGCACCGCCAGGATCGTAAAGCTATTGAGACCCGCCATCATCTGCTGGCCGATCGTGATCCATTTCATACCCGTGCTGAACCGCATGATGAACAGGGCAGAAAAGCCCAAGGCATAGGTGACCGGCATGCCGGCCAGGAAAAGAACCAATAAAAGTAACAATCCCCAGATCGGATCCATATGCTATTCCCCCTTTTCTTCCAGTTCTTTCTGTTGTTTTTCAAATTCTTCTTTTGCAGTCTCCAGCTCCATGGCGTCCTTCTCATCCTGTGAGACATAGACAGCCTGGCCGGTCAGCAGGAATACACATCGTATGATGTTGAAGATCACAGTGGCCACCAGTCCGACCGCCACGATGATATAGACCCAGCTGATATGCAGCCAGCGGTTAGACGCGGCGATGATGCCCTTCGCGTTTTCAATGTTCTTGATCATACTGTAGACACAGATCCCCGCGAATACAGACATGGCGATATGAAAGACCGCCAGGACCGCATGCCGTATTTTTCCCGGAAGCTTATCGAATAAAAAGGTCACGCATACGTCCGTCCCCCTCAGGGCGGCGATGGGCCAGGCCAAGAATGCGAAGATCACATACGCATATCTTGCCAGTTCCTCCGTTCCTGTCATGGAAATGTTTAATTTTCTGGCTATTACCTGAAATACAATGACCGCAGTGATAAATACAAGGAGTATACTGTCTATGGTCACGACTGCCTTTTCAATCCCATCCAGAATTTTATTAAATGTTTTCACCCTCGTTCTCCTCTCCTTTGTTTTTTAAAAAAGGAAATAAAAAAACACCCTTTTGCCGTATATTCCTATGGAATATACCCTGGCGGGTGTCCTGAAACAACATGAAGTAAGCTAGTATCGACCATAATTTCATCGTTACCGCAACACTTACTTTTCATTTTCACCTGCCAAAATCCCCCTGAACCCATTCTAAAGAGAATATTGTTCAGGTGATCTCAAAGTAATTGTTCCATAACTCATGAAATTAATTTAATTATCCGGCCGCACATTCCTGCGCCTGACGTCAGAATAAATCGGTATCAGAAAAAAACGGTTCCCCCTTCCGTTTCTATCCTCTTATATACAATTTATATGTAATCTCCGACGCCCCCGTCAACCATCTGCACGATGGACACTAGCCCTCCTTTCGTATATTACTTCTATGAATTTGCCCCTTTTGTCCTCCATCCGCCTCTAATCATTCTGATATTATAAATAATTCACAGCCGATATAAGACAATTTAACATGAAAGATAAAATAATTATACCTTTTCTATCTTTCATGCTCCTCGTCCCACGCCATAAAGAAAACATTAAGATTTGTGTCGATGCCACAAAACCTATGGGGTTTCCATTTCCCTTGCCTGCTCCATAAGAATACACGTCTTGCTGTGAGGGCACTTCCCATAAGCACAGCCGGCGCTCTCCAGACGGATCTGCCCGTCCCTCTTCACAAATTCGCAGATCACTGTCCTCGTCTCATTGAAGTTCTTGCAGAAACCGCTGAACATTTCTTCTATGAAATCGTCATCCATAACAAGCCTCCCATAAAGGTTTACATTTCTTTTTCGTATTTTATACGGCAGCAGACACCATACACCTGAATAAACAGATAAGCGGAAACCAACAATAGAACAGGTATCATATCCACTCCCATGAGTGCAAACGCAAGCAGCAGAGCCCCAAATACATATGTCATCAGGTCATACGCTTTTGCTTTTGCGGAATTGGAGATCATAAGATTCCGCTCATCTTTTTTATCGATCTCCATCTGCCTTTGAAGCTCTGGGCTGTTTCCAACCGCCTTGTCTGCAGCAATATTTCCCATCCCGTGCCCAAAGATCCCGCAGCCGACTCCGACGCAGACATATGGCAGCGCGGTCATAAATCCTGTGGGATCTTCAGCCGTTTTTATCAGAAATAAGCCTAAGGCCGCTAAAACAATCCCCCCTATGACGAGAAGATAATTTCTTTGCTTCTTCATTTCGTATCCTCCTCATATATAAAAATTTCTTCAATGCTCATGTTAAAGTATCTCGCGATCTTAAAGGCCAGCAGAATGGAAGGATTGTATCTCCCATTTTCCAAGGAGCCTATTGTCTGGCGGGATACTTCAAGATCAGATGCCAGCTCTTCCTGTTTAATGCCCTTTTGCTTCCTCAATTCTTCTAAACGATTTTTCACAGTGTCCTCTCTCCCTTACGGAAAGTTTACTTTCCATATGTCCATTATACCAGATTTGCAGTATATGTCAAGCTAACTTTCCATAAAATCGTCAAGAAAATTGGCTCAAAAAGTCATAGATAAATTAAGCATAATCTAGTGAAATTGAATCTTGTATATGATATTATGGGAATAAGTCAAAAAGATAAGCGAAGAGAAAGGATACGCATCCATGGAATACGGTTTGATCGGTGAAAAACTCGGGCACAGCTACTCAAAACTCATTCACGAAAAGCTGGCGGACTATACTTACGACCTGGTCCCCCTCTCTCGGGAGGAATTTCCGGAATTTATGAAAAGCCGCGCCTTTAAGGCCGTTAATGTGACTATTCCCTATAAAAAAGAGGTCATACCCTATCTGGACGAAATGGACGCCCATGCCGCTGCCATAGGAGCAGTCAACACCATAGTGAACAAAGACGGCCGGCTCATCGGCCATAACACCGATTTTTCTGGTTTTGAATATATGACGGTATCCAGCCAGACAGAGGTATTGGGAAAAAAAGCTCTGGTGCTCGGAACAGGAGGCGCATCCCTGGCCATACTGGCGGTCCTTAAGAAGCTGGGAGCGGCCTCCATTATCTCTGTGAGCCGGAGCGGCAAAGGAAACGCCGTCACCTATGAGGAATGTCTGGCTCATCATACGGACGCAGAGCTCATTGTAAATACGACTCCTGTCGGTATGTTCCCGGACCTCTCGTCCTCCCCTCTGGATCTGACCCCCTTCACTGCCTGCCGGTGTGTGCTGGATATCATATACAATCCCGCCGTGACCCGCCTTGCCGCCCAGGCGCGAAGCCTCGGCATGAAAGGGATCACGGGGCTTCCTATGCTGGTGGCCCAGGCAAAATATGCCTGTGAATTTTTCCTGGAACGTAAGATCGACAACCGGGTGATTCCTGAAATCACAAGAGAGTTAGCGAAAGGAGAGCTGATATGAAACCTCTGACGATACGCGGCAAGAAATTGGGAGAAGGAATCCCAAAGCTCTGCATACCGATCACCGGCAGAGACGAACCGGATATCCTCGAAGCAGCCGGAAGGATCACCGGCCTTCCCCATGATGTAATAGAATGGAGGGCCGACCATTTCCGGAACGTCGCAAAACCGGAAGAGGTCCGCAAAATTCTGGCCCAGCTTCGCCAGGTTCTTCCCGGCTCCCTTATCCTGTTCACCTTCCGGACTATGCAGGAAGGAGGCAAGGGAGATCTGTCCGCCGAAGACTATCTTGCGCTCAATGAAATGGTCCTCCGAAGCGGTATGGCAGATCTTCTGGACCTGGAGCTGTATACCGGAACAGATCCGGCCATGCCGGAAGACCCCCTGTCTTCCTCGCCGCTTCTTCCTCTCCTTTCTCTGGCCCGTCAAAAAGGCACTTATGTTATACTGTCCAGCCATGATTTTGAAAAAACTCCTCCGGAGGCGGAGCTGCTTTCCCGCCTGTCCCTCATGGAGAGCATGGGCTGCGGCATCGCCAAGCTGGCTGTAATGCCTCGTACAAAAAAAGATGTACTGGCGCTTTTGTCAGCCACCCTCCGGGCCTCAGAGTCCCTGAGCTGTCCCATCATCACCATGTCCATGGGACCGCTGGGAGTCATCAGCCGGGCCGCCGGAGAATTTTTCGGTTCCTGCCTCACCTTCGGCACCGCGGGCCAGGCTTCCGCTCCTGGTCAGCTTGACGCGGAAAAACTGGCGGGCATCCTCCGTCTGCTGCATACATGATCTCAAAAGGCAGACGGCACCGCGATGCCCCCGGCTTCCTCCACTCCATACTCCAGTGCGAATCCCTGCACAGACTTCAGGATTCCTCTGTATCCGGAAGCCAGCTCTTCTGCAAAGCCTTTTCCGTCTTTTATCTGAAGATAATGGACAGCCGCCAGGCTCCTCTGGCGCAGTGTGTTCAGGCTTCTATTTCCATACCGGAAGAAAAACAGATAATATCCCCGCTGCAAAAGCCGTTCCAGCTTCATAAAAATCTCCTTCATAGGCTCCAGAGGAATGTTCTCAATGACTGTCGCCGTCAATACGGTGATTGGAAGCTCTCCCTCCCGCCTTTTCTCTTTGAGACGCCTCTCTGTAACCTTAAGGTCTATCCTGTCAAATGCCTGAAGGACCGCCGGCCCGATGGAGACGGCCATGAACTGCAGAGCGCTCATATACAGCAGCAGATCTTGCCTGTAAGTCTCCTTCTCCAGAAAGTGTACCGGAAATCCTTTGTCCGGCAGTTTTGCGTATGTCCCCTTACCATTCACGGTCTGTGCAAATCCCAGCTCGTTTAACATAGCTGCCGCTTTTCGCACCGTTGCCAAGGACACACCATATTCTCTGACAAGAGCCGCCTCTGACGGTATCCGGCTTCCCGCCGGATATTCTCCGGTCCCAATTTTTTTGATCAATTCTCTTCCGATATGCGTATAGAGACAGTTCCTTCTTTTTTCCGCGTTCCAGACATACGAAGCCTTTTGCTCCACTCCCTGTTCCGCTCTTTTATTCGGCTGCTGGTCTTCATACTTACGCACTGCCGCGGCTGCCCTGCGGTACATGGCGGCAAATTTCACTTCTACCTCCGGCAGATAATTTCTCTTCAGGGAATTTACCATATCTCTCATTCCGTACATCTTCTCTTTGCTCACCATTTTCCTGAACGGATGCTCCTCTTTTGAGCAGGCCTCCACAGGAATCTGAGTATACAGCTCCATGCTGGTATACAGATCGTTAAAAAGAAGATTATTGGATTTTTGCAAAATATCGTGAAACACCGCAGAGGTCACTCTCCATGTCCCTTCTATATCCTTCTTTGCCCCACGTTTTATGGCAGAATCATATTTTATAAAATCCTCCGTACTGCAGAAAGCGGCAGAGACAGAATAGAGGCGGGGCATCAGAATCGCCATAGTCTCATATACTTCAAAAATGGAAACCCGTTCCGACAGCACGTCCCTAATATTCCGCTCCCCTTTATTTCCCGCGTCTCTCCCGAAGACGACCACCGCCGGCTTTCGCTCCTCCGTCCATATATAACCATCTTTTTTCAAGGCTGCAAGCACATCACGGACCGTCCGCATACTGACGTGATATATGCCGCAAAGCTCTTTCATAGAAGGCAGCCGCCCGCCGTATGCCAGCCGTCCCGCCGTGATCTGCTCAAGCAGGCTTTGATATACAAACGCAAACAATGTCTGCTTCTTTTCTGAGATTTCTTCCGCCCTTCCCTCTTCCATCATGAAGATATTCCCTCCCCGCCTATATGCTTATGTACACAGATTAGCCCTTGTTTTATTCTGTATCAGACGCTACACTTTATTCTGTAATTTTCTGTCCTCCGACGGACAGCCAACACTGTTCCTCTATTCAGGAGAATCCTATGAAAAAACAGAAAAAGGGCCTTGCCTCACGGCATCTGAGCAGCAGAATACTTCTCTGCGCCTTCACCATACTTGTCATCGCCTTGTCTGTCATTGCCGTTCAAAATTCGGCAAAGCTTCAGACTGCCGTGAGCCAGAAGACACGCGCTTATGTATCCGATGTCGCCTTTCAGGTGCAGAACAACATTGACTTCCGCCTTTCCAGGCTCACCTATGACCTGGAGATGGTCGGTGACAGCCTGCTGAAAATCAACAACGCAGCAAAACCGGATGCCCTGAAAACGTTCCTGGATGAAAAAACACAGTCCCTGGGCTTTAACAGTCTTATTGTAACAAGCCCGGATGGAACTTCCTACAGTACAGGAGAACTTCCCGAAAACCTGTCAGAGCTTCCCGGCATAAAAACTTCTCTGGAAGGAGAAAACGGCGTCACTATTTTGGGCCGGCAGAGTATCCTCTATTCCATTCCCCTCATAAAAGACGGGCAAATGGCCGGCGTCCTGGCCGGTATCCGGAACAAGGAAAACATGCAAGAGCTGATCCGGACTCAGTGCTTCAGCGGGCTCGGCCTCACCTGCATCCTAGACCGGAAGGGAAAAGTCATCATTTCACCAACGGATCTGGAGCCTTTCCTCGCTCTGGATGATATTTTCGTCAAACAGGATGACCAGAATGTCTTAAATTCCATTGAGCAGATGCAGGTGGATATGAGAAACGGACAGAACGGACTTCTCTCCTTTACCGCGGCGGACGGGACCGATACCATCATGGCCTATAACGCGCTGGGCAGTTATGACTGGGTCCTCCTCACGCTGATACCGGCAAACCTGATTTCCTATGAAACAGACCAATATATCGCTAAGACCTATATCATCACTGCGTGTATCATCCTCCTGTTCGCGGCACTTCTGTCAGCCATGTTCTTCTTCTACAGAAGGCACCGCCGGCAGCTGGAACGCCTGGCTTTTACCGACCGTGTGACTGGAGGCATAAATAACCTCCGATTTCAGCTCATATGCCGGGAGCTCTTTCAAAAAGAGCCGGACAACGCCTATACCATCGTGTCCCTCAACGTCAAAAATTTCAAGCTGATCAATGAGAGCTTCGGTGTACAGCGGGGGGATGAGACCCTCCGGCATATCATGCACATCCTGGAGAAAAACCTCGGTCCGGAGGAGCTGGCAGCCCGTGGAGAAGCCGATAATTTCTTTCTGTGCCTGAAGGAAAACGAACCGGCGTCCATCCAGAAACGTCTGTCCTTGCTTCTTGGACAACTGAATGAGTTCAATCAGAGTATGGAGCCGCCTTATCATCTGGTGCTGCTGCAAGGCGCATATATCGTGGAAAACCCGTTCACGGAAGTCACCGTAATGCAGGACCGGGCAAAAACGGCCTGCAAGAACCGCCTGGGCCACGACGACGATACCTGTATATTCTATGACGCATCCTTTACCGCACGCCTTCAGAAAGAACAGGATCTAAGCGCGCTTTTCCTCCCTTCTCTGGAAAATGAGGATTTTAAAATCTATCTGCAGCCCAAGGTCCGGCTGGCAGATGGACGGGTCATGGGGGCAGAAGCCCTCGTCCGCTGGGATCATCCCCTCAAGGGTATGATCTATCCTTCCGATTTCATCCCGCTGTTTGAAAAAAACGGAAGCATCTGCCAGCTGGACTCTTATATATTCACAAAGGTTTGCTCTGTTCTGGAGCGCTGGATAAAAGAGGGACGAGAAATCTTTCCCATTTCCGTCAACCTCTCCCGGCAGAATTTTAAAAAACCCGGCATCCTAGAAGATTTCGCCGGGATAGCCGGACAGCACCATGTACCTACCGGTCTGATAGAGCTGGAGCTGACTGAATCTGTTTTCTTTGAAGACCAGGATATTGAAAACATCAAAGGCCAGATAAAGGAAATGCACCGGCTCGGTTTTCTCTGCTCCCTGGATGACTTTGGTTCCGGTTTCTCTTCCCTGGGTCTGTTAAAGGA
Organism: Qiania dongpingensis; assembly: GCF_014337195.1. Classification (NCBI taxonomy): domain Bacteria; kingdom Bacillati; phylum Bacillota; class Clostridia; order Lachnospirales; family Lachnospiraceae; genus Qiania; species Qiania dongpingensis. The sequence goes on along the minus strand of NZ_CP060634.1, from coordinate 2,136,146 downwards.
ATTTGATGTGGATACCATCAAGTTAGATCGGAGATTTTTCCTGGATATCTCCCAGAAAAAAGCAAAAGATGTGGTCTCCTGTCTTCTGGAGCTGTCCGGAAAGCTGAAAGTCCATACTGTGGCAGAGGGAATCGAAACCTCTGAACAGCTGGACTTTCTCCGCAGCATAAACTGTGAGCTCGTACAGGGATACATCTTTTCCCGCCCGCTTCCCGTTTCTGATTTTGAAGCCTGGGCTGACTCTCAGTGATCAAATCCCGTCGGCGAATTACAGCTTGTCTCCGATTCTTTCCGCGATCTCTTCTGCGATCTGCTCAACGGGTTTTCCGTCCGTCGGCACCGCAAAATCTGCGGCCGCCTCATAGGCAGGCCGCCTTTTTTCCATCAAATGGGCGATATATCCGACATTCATATTCCCATTGAGGACCGGCCTGGATTTCCCGCAGCGCACCCGCTCAAAGATGGTTTCTGGCTCGGCCGTCAAAAGCACGATCACTCCGTCGCGCTTCAGCGCTTCCACGTTACACGCCCGCAGAACCGCACCGCCCCCGCAGGAAAGAATCCGGCCGTCTCCCGACGCCAGCTCTTTTATCGCCTCCGTCTCCCTATCCCGGAAGGCCTGTTCTCCTTCTTTTTCAAAAATCTCCGCTATGGGACGTCCCGTTTTTTCCACGATCCACTGGTCAATGTCCGTCTCTTCTATGCCAAGACGTTCACTTAAGGCGTGGGAAACGGTTGTTTTTCCCACGCCCATAAATCCAATCAACGCAATATTCATGATTTCGCCATCTCCCTGTATTCCTGCTTCCACTGTGACAGCAATTTCTGGATCCCAGCCTTTCGTCTGATGGAATCCTTCTCCCAAAGCTCCTCCAATTCCTTTCCTTTTCCGGAATACATAAGGTGCTTATACAGAGTATCGAATTCTTCCTTCCATTTAAACTGCTGCTCTGCCGGCACCGCCAGCATCATGGCCTCAGGAAGCTCCAGCTCCTCGCTTATCTGGCAAAGGAAAAAAATTTCCTTCAGGATTTCTTCCTTTTCCAGGCTCTCATATGCCTTCTCCATACATTCCAGGGCTTTTTCGGCCTCAAAGAGCCCAGCATACGCCACACCCTTGTTGTGATACAGCGCGCCCATGAATTCTTTTGTCATTCCCTTATCCTGTTCCCCGCCGATTATGCTGTCATATAGATGTATGGCTCCTGCATATTTACGCTTCTGAAGCAGATAATCCGCCTTTTTCTTCGCCCGCTCGGAAGGATTGGCGCGGCGCATCCACTCCAGCTGAGTTTTAAATACTCCCAGCTCCGCTTCGCTGTAGTAATGGATATCCTGCAGGATCATAAACAAGATCTGAGCCATATCCGACTGGTCCGCGATCCACTTGCGGATCTTCTCTTCCAGCTTAGGCATGGCCAGCTCAGTGCCGATAAAATACAAAAGAGGCTCATTGATGAAATCACTTTCCAGCAGAAACACATAATTGTAGATATAATAGCAAAGCTCCTCCGCAGTATGCAGGGATATCCCAAGCTCCGCGATCGGATACGGATTCTTTACATTTGTATCGTTACATAAGATCAACCCACTCATAATGACCCCTTTTCCATCTTGTGTCTGTTCTCATATCTGAAAATCCTGACGTATCATCTGACCAGCCGCGGGAAAAAACTCTCCGAAGCCCCTGTCTATGACACGGATGCTGATCTTGGACTCGCTCAGAAATGCCGCGATCACCTCCACCTTTGTTGTCTTATTCGGCCTGGCCGGAAATTCATCCAGCTGGATCACCAGCTTGCTCTGGCGGCCGTTTCCCATCGGCGTCACAAGAAATTCCAGCACATTGGTATTGTCCAGTATAAAGGAAGCGGCAGCCTTTGCCTCATACCAATCGCTCCCGGCCGACGCCAGCACCAGCTGCCGTTCCCGGCCTTCATGCCAGACCTGCATGCTTATGGTGGACTGCAGACGTCCCTCACACAGACATACGTAAGGATAAGAGGTCTCCTCCTGCATATGATCGTACGCCATATACGCGGCCCCCCTGGCAAAAAGGCCGGGGCCGGAAAACGCCCGCCGCTTATTGCAGACAAAACGCAGGAAGCCGGCGGCCCACTGGCTGTCTTCAAAACCTTTTCCGGTCAGGAATACGGAGGTCATGACCTTCCTCTGCAGAAGCCGTTCGGCACAGGAGCTGAGAATCGTGTCACCCAGCTTTTTTCCAGCGTTCGTTTCCAGGATCTCCAGGCTGAAACCCTCCTCCAGCTCTTCGTGGCTCACCTCTACCACCTGCGGCTTCCTTCCCCGGATCACATTGAGCTCATAGTAATGGAGACCTGTCTCGGAAAGGTCGAACAGGCAGGATTGATTGATCCACAGCTCTTTTTTCTGGCTGATGACGTAAAACAGATACGTCTCCGCATGGTTTGCCATGTGTACGCATTCTCTCGGTATACCCATTTCATCTGTCACCTTGATGACCGTATCCATCACATCAGCGCTCTTATTTTGAAATGCGAACACTACCGACGCAAATTTATCGCTGCCCAGACGTCCCACCGGTATCGCCAGAATCTGCCTGATGAATATACGCAGCAGATCATCGGCAGAATATTTGATCCCCTCGATGGTAGCCGTCCCCTTTTTTCCAGCCAGCTTCACCAGCTTATCCACCATAGTACCTTTTCCATACAGGGCGCACCGGTACGCTTCCTCGCCAATAAACCAGGAATCTGTTCCCTTTTCCTTGCAGATGACCGTGGGGACCATGCAGGAACTCTCATCCTCAGTCAGCCCGAGATTCTCCGCCTCCAGGGTCTGCGGATTAAAATAGCTGATCTGGCTGTAATCATCGCATATGTCGATTCCCAATAGTAATTCCTGCATTTCTCCACCTCAACCTTTAACACTTACAAATAATCAAACAGCTTTTCCGTCATCTCATCCCGGACAGAATAGCTCTCCATTTTTTCTTTCAGATTCCCGTCCTCCGACGCCTGCAGACGAAGCAGTTCATCCAGCCGTCCGGCGCGGTTGCCCTCCGTACGGCTGCTGTCTCCGTCATATTCGGCAGTGCCTGTCATCACCGGCTCCGAGCTGTTGGTGTCATCATAGATCTCATATTCCATCGTCTCTCCATAGAACAGGGACACCAGCTTAACAAAATAACCGTCAAACATATGGGGTATCGTTTCTATGACTGTCTCTCCGCCGTCCGGCAGAAGTCTCTGGTGAATCCAGATGCTCTGGCGCCGTTTTCCGTGATACTCGATGACAGTCTTCCCCATCAGCTCCCGGGGAAGGTCAATAAACCGGTCCAGCTCTTTATAGTAAGCGAATACAATGCGCTTACGGTAAAGCTCATCTATGATACTCTGGCACAGCTCGATCTGGCGGTCCGTCAGCCCGTCCGCCGTGCTGTAATATTTAGTCAGCGCAAGCATACATATCTCCGGAAGACCGTTCTTGATTTCATACCGTTCGATCTGAACTTCTATATAGCCCAGGATATCGGCATCCAGCTTTCCGTTCCCTTCAAAATACATCTGGCTCTTCACAACCAGATAAGCCCGCACCAAACTCTCGTCCACAGATTTTCCTTCGATGTAGCACCGGAACACCTCATCCAAGTGGCAGTATACTCCATCGAAAAGCATCTGCCCCAGCAGGCGCTCCGGCATATCATATACGGTTATGTGTCCGGTGAGGGCCGCGGAAAGGACATGGTACATGGGCCGGCTCAGTCCATTGTAATGGCAGCACAGATACTCCACAATCACATCGTCGTACCGGCCGCCCACGAAACAGTAATAAGCCATTTCCAGCAGAAGCCCGTCCTTTTCAAACAGATGCTTCAGGATCATCTTGGAGGTCAGCTTCAGTATCCGGCTGATATTCAGGCTGCGGTATCCGTACCTCGCGGCCATCTTATATGCCTCGTCATGAAAATCCTTGGTAATAAGGGCGTCCATGACCTTAAACCTGTCCTCCGCTTTCAGCAGCTTTTTATCGATGCTGAGGAGATATTCGTCACAGGCCGCCGTTTCTTCCATTTTATAATAATAAGAAATGATCTTGGATACCAATTTTTTCCGGTACAGCTCATGGATATTCTCTTCTTGGGAGATATCCTTCAGGATATCGATATCCTCCGTATAATACTGCTTCTTGGCGAGCACCTGCTGACAGCTCAAAAGGCGCATCATCTCATGGGAAGGATAAAGCTCCGCCGTGCGCTCTGCCAGCTTCGGGCAGTCCATCATGCCCGTCATGGAATACGGTATGCCGCTGTATCGATTCCCGTAGTCGTCCTGGAACATCACATGGACGTCTTCCAGATAGACCGGGACATAGGCTCTCCCGTTTCTCAGGGTAGCCACGGTCTCTCCCCGCATTTCCTCATAACACAGCACGACCTGCCGCATCCACGGGTTCCCACACCGGATATTTTTTGCGTACAAAAGTTTCGGAAGCACCCGGGCGATCTTCTCATCAATAATTTCCGGAAAGACCATCTGGCTGTATATCTGAGCCAGGGCCTCATTCATATGGCTCTGGAACAGCTGCTCTACTGCGAAATTCTCGATCTGGCTCTCATAAGCCCGGTAAATCTCATCGTCCTCTTTCATATATGTGAGCACATTCAGATAAAGAATCGCCTGCGCATGATAATCCAGCGTGTGGTTATAGGAAAAATACAGGAGCAGTATCCTCGGGAGCGGTTTATCATATCCCTCCGGCAGCGCATACAGATAGTATTCGTAAAGGCGGGTCAGATGGATATCCTCTTCTACCCCCTTGGCATACCAGCTGAAATCGGCCTCACTCCTGCAGTCGCCCCGAATCAGCATCGCACAGACGCCGGTCAGGATCTCTTTGGACGGATATGTCTCATAGAGCTTTTTCAGAAGTCTGAGACAGAGCCTCCTGCACCGCTTCACCTGTATGGATTGGAGGGCCGCCTTTTTTGCCAGTCCCTCTTCCACCATATGATATCTGGCCCCGAACCAGAGGCTCTGTATCTCAAACTCCTCCATGACCCGCAAAAGCTCCGGATTTTTTCTCAGGATCCGGCAGACACCCAGATATAAATAGGGGCTTCTGCATCCTTTCCGGAAATGTTCTTTGAGCCTGGACAGCGCAAGGCTGTCATTTTCCAGAAGCTCCTGGTCCGTCTGCATCAAAATGTAAAGCGCCATGTCCGAGGCAACGCCTTCTTCATAATATTTTCTAAGCAGCTTCACCATGGTCTGTCTCTGGACATTCTCCCCACTTTCCCGTACTTTAAGGTACATATAAAAGCAGTAGGAGGCAACGTCCTTATCCCGGTTGTCCAGGACCGCGTCTCTGGCCTCCTCCAGCATCTGGAGAGCCTGATCCTTTTTATCCTGCATCAAAAAGATACCCGCCTGATAAAGCCGGATGACACTGGGGTTCTGCGCCGTGGCATGAGTGCGGGAAAGGGCCGTCTGCATACTGTTGAGAAGAAGGTTCCTCTCATATTCTCCCGCCCACTGCTTAAGATCCAGAGAAATAAAGTTATTAAAATCTTTTTTATAGGAAGGTCCATCTGTCCAGGTCCGGTTGGAATGAAGGGTGACAGAAATGGGCACCGTCTCTTCTCCATATATCCCTTTCACCTGGACGGCTCCCCAGTTATGTCCCGCATGAAGCCGGTCAAAACGCACCGTGTAGCCCACCGTGCAGGAATCTCCGTCAAAGTCCTGTTCCGTGACGGCAGTTCTTTCCAGTTGGATAAAATCAGTATCCGCGGTCAGCTCCAGGCGGATATATCCCCATCCGCTCCTCTTTATGACCAAGGTGTCAGAAAAGGACTCCGGCGGAGCCTGGTAATCTCTGTCTTTCTTTTTTATGTGAAACAGGACCGGTTTTTTTAAACCGGCTCCTACTAAAAACTCTTCCAGCGCATTCTGCCGGTTTCCTCGTCCCCAAAGCCCATCGTACAAGACCCTGATACCGGCTTCCTGCATGAACGGGCATTTGACAAAATCAGAGGACTCAAAAAATTTCAGGGCCTCCTCCTCGTTCTCTTTGGCCAGTATGGTAAATTCCTTCAGGGAAGTCACCTGGCGTCCCTCCGGATTTACCGCGCAGACATGAAAATGATAGGGAATCCGGAACTCCCCTCCGCTGCAGACCACCTGGAATTCCCCCGTGATGTCTCCTTCCGCATAAGAGGCGTCTATCTCATAAATGATCCGGCAGTCCTTTCCCATAAAATTCTCGCTGAGCAGGCTTACTTTTTGATTGGTGGAATAGACCAATCCCTTGACGGCCTTTCCCACCTCACAGATAACATGGAATTCTCCCCGTTTTTTATCATCCAGAACTACAGCCTCTTCTATCTGTGCAGCAGAAAAAGAGACCTGTACTTCATCGTATTCAATCAGTCCTTTTGCAAGACGGTTAATCCGCTCCTTCATATTTCCCAATCCACCTGCCTTTGATCGTGTACCCTGCCATGGCCTCACCGGCCACACCAAACAGTGGTTGCGCTCTGTGCCCATTCTATCATAAAAAGACATTCTTGGCACTAGAAAACAGGTTTTTTGACAAAAAATCTTAGATTTTCAGCGGATGCCCAGTTCATCCAGCAGCTCCTGCACTTGTTCTTTGCTCTCCGAGCAGCTTTTGATATCCTTGCTAAGCCTCTGAGAAGCCTCAGATGCCGTCACACTTCCACTCCTCTCATGTACGCCGTCCTCTGTCTCCGCCTGATAGGTCCAGGAAATCTCTCCCGCATTGTCTATCAGCGCCAAAAGCATACAGGAATAGGCCTCCATCCTGCTGCGGAATAATTCCTCCCCGCTTCCGGTGACTGGATCTCTGAATTCCAGAGTCCATCCGTAGGGCTCCTCCGTCGTTTGAAGAGAATTCTGAAAGCCCCCCAGATCATCTGAAATGCCCAGAGTCTGTGCAATGCGGCCATTTGCTGGCATATCCCCGATATAAGGATTTTTCTTTTCAAACAATTCCGCGGCTTTGCTGGAAATGACACTGCCGTCCGGCATGACTTCGTTCCCGTTTATCAGCAGTCCTTTTCCTATCTCCTCCAGGGAATAACCTGCGGAGAAATCACCATTCTTGTTCCAAAAAGAAGGCAGAGCCGTATACACCACCAGCCTTTTTTTCTCCCCCTCTGAGACAAGCCTGCATTTAACAAATGCCGCGGCCGAGTCTGTAAGCGTTCCTTTAATCTGTACCTGCCCCTGGTCCACAGAAATCTCAGGCTCATAGTTCGAGGAGGAGCTTCCTGTCACAAACAGCTTGAGGAACGCAAGCAATGCCAGGATCATGATCGTCGCGATTATCCCGGCGGCGATTTTCGTCCGGTTCTTATTCCGGACCTTTTTCAGATAGTCGATCTCTCTCTTGTTTTTGCTCTGTGCCTCTTTTTTCTCTTCTTCCGCAGAAGCGCGCAGTGTCTCATACCGGCCGCGACATTCTCTGCATGTAAGAAAATGCTCCTCTATTTCTCTGCCACTCACCTCAGAGGTCAGTCCGTCCACATAGGAAGGCAGCAGATCCTGTATAAGCTCACACGGTATTTTCTGGCTCATCTTTTTTGACCTCCTTCCATATCTTCTCTTTCCCCCGGTAATAATTTACCCTTGCCCAATTCTCTGTCCGTTCCATGATCTCACCGATCTCGCGAAAGGAAAGGTTCGCTGTCAGCCGCAGATACATCACTTCCCGCATTGGTTCCTCCAGCCTGTGAAGGGCTTTCAAGGTCCGGAGACTGTCCCAGTTCCCGATTGCCGCATCCTCTGCGGAACCCACAGACATTTCCTGTGCCGTCTCCTCCAGTGCTACCGTCCTCTCCTGTTTCTTTTTCCTCAGATAATTGCACCATACATGGCCGGCGATGGAACACAGCCAGGTGAGGACGCTGCTTTCTTCTTTAAAACGGCCGGCGCTTTTGACCGCCTGATAAAAAACCTCCTGGGTCATCTCCTCCGCCAGATCCGGATGATTTGTCTTTGACAGGAGAAACCCGTATACGGCTTTGGCATATTTCTGGTAAACCACTTCCATCGTATCCATATATGATTTCTCCTTTCTATAAGTTTAGTAACCGTACTCCTCCATTCGTTACAGCTTGGCAAAATTTTTGGATCAGACAATATTACACCCCTGCCAGCCTCCGCACCACATAGCCTGCCATAAGAAGCCCCGCCACAGGAGGTACAAAAGACACGCTCCCCGGCGCGGGACGCCCAGAGGCTCCCTTTGTTTCCATCTCTGCCCCTGCGGGGCATATGACAGCCGGCTCTTCTTTGGAATACAGTACGGTCAGACGTTTTACGCCCCGTTTTTTCAGCTCCCGCCTCATCACTCTGCACAGAGGGCAGACCGAGGTCTCATAAATATCTGCAATCTCAAACGCAGATGGGTCGAGTTTATTTCCGGTCCCCATACTGCTGATGATTGGAATGTCTCTCTCCTCTGCCATTACGGCCAGTGAGACTTTTGCCGTCACCGTATCGATGGCATCCACGATATAATCCGGCCTTGCTTCCAGCATCCCCCCGATGTCGTCCGACAGCACAAATTGCTCTCTGGCTGTCACTCTGGCCTCCGGGTTGATATCGAGAATCCTGTCTTTCATCACCTGTGTCTTATATTGTCCGACAGTGCTGTGATAGGCGATGCTCTGACGGTTGATATTGGTTAGGGAGACCACGTCATTATCCACTAGGGTAAAGGTCCCGATCCCGCTCCTCGCGAGGGCTTCTATACAATGGGAGCCTACTCCTCCCACCCCAAATACCAGTACGTGGCTGTTTCTAAGCTTTTCCATGGAAACATGTCCCAGAAGAAGCTCTGTCCTGGAAAATTCATTCTCCATCTGCAATCCTTCCCTTTCTGCCCATTGATGCTGTTATTATATCATACCCTTCTTTTTCCGGTCATTTAAAATTCCTTTCATTTACCGTGTATTCCCCTTGTCAACCAGGGGCGGGTAAGGGTATAATGAAGAAAAATGCAGGAACATACGTTTGAACCGGAGGATATTATGGATTTATTTGATTATATGAGAGAAAACACTCAGGAAAAGGAAGCTCCACTTGCCGCCAGGATGCGTCCGTCTTCCCTGGAGGAAATCGTCGGCCAAAAGCATATCATCGGCAAGGGCACCCTGCTTTACCGCGCGATTGCTGCGGACAAGCTGAGCTCTATCATCTTATATGGTCCGCCCGGCACCGGGAAGACAACGATCGCCAAGGTCATCGCCAATACCACCAAGTCCACCTTTACGCAGATCAACGCCACCTCCGCGGGTAAAAAAGACATGGAGGAAGTCGTTCACAAAGCCAAAGACTCTCTGGGCATGTTTGGAAAAAAGACCATTTTATTTATCGATGAAATCCACAGATTCAATAAAGGACAGCAGGATTACCTGCTGCCCTTCGTAGAGGATGGGACCATCGTTCTGATTGGCGCCACCACGGAAAACCCTTATTTTGAGGTGAACAGCGCCCTTATTTCCCGCTCTATCATTTTTCAGCTGGAGGACCTCACAAAAGAAGATATCAAAGAGCTTCTCTCCCGTGCCGTCCATGACAAGGAAAAGGGCCTCGGGGCGCTGAATGTATCCATAGAGGAGGATGCGCTGGAATTCCTGGCCGATATTTCAGGCGGTGACGCCCGCTCCGCCTTAAATGCCCTGGAGCTGGGCGCTTTATCTACACCCAAAGATGAACGCGGCCTGATCCGCATCACCCTGGATGTGGCGCAGGAGTGTATCCAGAAACGCGCCATACAATATGACAAAACGGGGGACAATCATTACGACACCATTTCCGCTTTCATAAAAAGTATGAGGGGATCCGATCCCGATGCCGCGGTCTATTATCTCGCCCGTATGCTGTACGCCGGCGAGGACATCAAATTCATCGCCCGCCGTATCATGATATGCGCTTCCGAGGACGTGGGAAATGCCGATCCTCAAGCCCTCCAGGTAGCGGTAGCCGCCGCGCAGGCGGTAGAACGCCTCGGTATGCCCGAAGCCCGCATCGTCCTGTCCCACGCTGCCATTTATGTGGCCTCCGCGCCAAAAAGCAACGCCTGCTGTATGGCCATAGATTCCGCTATGGAACGGGTCCGCTCTGAAAAGATGAAAACAGTCCCTCCCCATCTTAAAGATTCTCATTACAAAGGAGCCGCCAAGCTGGGGCACGGACTTGATTATAAGTATGCTCATAGCTTCCCCAATCACTATGTCAAACAGCAGTATCTGCCCGATGAGGTGGTGGGAACCGTCTTCTATGAGCCGACAGATCTCGGCTATGAAAAAAAGATCAAGGAGTGGCTGGAATGGCTGAAAAAAGACTGATTTTTAGTCTAAAATCAGTTCATCCACCGTTACAAAGGTATAGCCCTGTTCCTTCAGCGCATCCACGATCTGGAAAGCCGCTTCTACAGATGTACCATAAACATCATGGAGAAGGATGATGCTTCCGTTTTCCACATGGTTCAGCACATGTTTCACCACCGTGTCCGTATCCTGTACCTGCCAGTCTCTCGGGTCCACATTCCACAAGACTGCCGTCATGTTTACCGCACATTCCAATTCTTTATCCCAGGATCCAAAGGGCGGCCGGATGTATTCCGGTATCTTCCCGGTGACATTGTAAATGGCGTCGTTGGTCATCGTAATTTCTTCGCATGCTTTTTTTACCGGGAGCTTTGTCAGCTGCACATGGTTATACGTATGGCTTCCGACCAGATGACCGTCCTCGGCCATCTGCTTTACCACGTCTTCCTTCCCCTCAATGCTTTTTCCAATGAGAAAGAAAGTGGCTTTTACATCCCGCTCTTTCAGGCCGTCCAGCAGCTTCTTTGTAAAAACGGCATGGGGGCCGTCGTCAAAGGTGAGAGCTACCAGCCGGGGCTCATCCTCCGCCGTGCTCTCAGCCGTCTCTGCCCCCACGTTTATATTTTCCTCCTGTTCCGGCTCCGTGCCGGCCTCCCGGCTCTTTATTTTTTCCATTCCCAGCAGGCAGACTGCCAGTAAAACGGTTAAAAGAACTGTGACTCCCCGCTTACCCAAGGTTCCTGTCCCCTTTAACTGCGTATTTTATCTATTATATGCAGGAGGACACATGTACTATCCAACTTGGAGGGGCTTTACACAAACTGGTTTCCATCGGCATCGTACTCATAGCCGATGGAAGCCAGACGCTCCGTAAGTTCTGTTTCTTTTATCTCCATTTCCTCACAGAGCGTCGTCAGCGTGGGATAAAAATCCCTCAGCTTCATATTGACAATGCTTAAAAGCATTGCCGGGTCCTTAGGCAGTTCCATTGGAAATGTACCTTCCTTTTCTTTATCGCTTCGCTTCCACATAGGCCGTCAGGGCGCCGTCCTTCACATCCATGACGATGGTATCCCCGGCCCGCACCTGATCCGCCAGTATCAGCTTCGCCGCCTGAGTCTCCACATGCTTCTGGAGATACCGTTTCAGGGGCCTTGCGCCGTAGACCGGATCATATCCGTTTTCCACCACAAAGTCCTCCGCCGCTTTCGTCAGGCGGATGGAGATTTCACGCTCCTCCAGGCGCTTGTTCACGCCTTCCACCATCAGCCCGATGATATGGCCGATGTCATCCTTTGTCAGCGGCTTGAACATGATGATCTCGTCCAGACGGTTCAGGAATTCCGGACGGAAATGATTCTTGAGGTCATTCATGACAAGTTTCTCATTTTCCGGCCTGATAGTCCCGTCCTCGTCTATTCCCTCCAGCAGATAAGAGGAGCCCAGGTTGGAGGTCATGATCAGGATCGTGTTCTTGAAATCCACTGTCCTGCCCTGAGAATCCGTGATGCGCCCGTCGTCCAGCACCTGCAGAAGCACATTGAATACATCCGGATGGGCTTTTTCAATCTCGTCAAACAGGACCACCGAATAAGGCTTCCTCCTCACGGCCTCTGTCAGCTGACCGCCTTCGTCATAGCCGACATATCCGGGAGGCGCTCCGATCAGACGGGATACCGAGTATTTCTCCATATATTCGCTCATGTCGATACGGACCATGTTCTGTTCGTCATCAAACAGGCTTTCTGCCAGAGCTTTTGCAAGCTCAGTCTTGCCGACGCCGGTGGGCCCCAGGAACAGGAAGGAACCGATGGGTTTCGTCGGGTCCTTGATACCTGCCTTGGAACGGATTATCGCCTCCGTCACCTTCGTGACGCCTTCGTTCTGTCCGATCACCCTCTTATGCAGCTCGTCATCCAGGTGCAGCGTCTTGTTTCTTTCACTTTCCGTCAATTTCGCCACCGGAATCCCCGTCCACCGGGAAATGATCCGTGCGATTTCCTCTTCTGTCACCGCTTCATGGAGCAGGGACAAATCCTGCCCCTTGACTCTTTCCTCTTCAATCTCCAGCTGTTTTGTAAGCTCCGGCAGTCTGCCGTACTGGAGCTCAGCGGCTTTGTTGAGGTCATAGTTCTGTTTGGCTATCTGAATCTGGCTGTTGATCTCATCTATCTGCTCACGCAGCTTCTGGAGCTTCTCCACGGAGGTCTTTTCATTATCCCACTGGGCTTTCATCTTTCCAAACTCTTCCCGGTAATTTGCCAGCTCCTTCTGAAGGGCCGCCAGCCTGTCCTTGCTCAGGTTATCCGTCTCCTTCTTTAAAGCTGCTTCTTCAATCTCCAGCTGCATGATCTTTCTGGACAGTTCATCCAGCTCCGTCGGCATGGAATCCAGCTCCGTCTTGATCAGGGCACAGGCCTCGTCCACCAGGTCGATGGCCTTATCTGGCAAGAACCGGTCGGAAATATAGCGATTAGACAGAATCGCGGCGCTGACTAAAGCCGCGTCGTTGATCTTCACGCCGTGGAATACCTCATATCTGTCCTTAAGCCCCCTCAGGATGGAGATCGTATCCTCCACCGTAGGTTCATCCACCATAACCGGCTGGAACCTCCGTTCCAGAGCCGCGTCCTTTTCAATATATTTGCGGTATTCATCCAGGGTCGTAGCTCCTATGCAATGCAGCTCTCCTCTCGCCAGCATGGGCTTCAGCATGTTCCCCGCGTCCATGGCTCCATCTGTCTTTCCAGCCCCTACTATGGTGTGGAGCTCATCCACAAACAGAAGGATCTTTCCTTCACTCTTCTTCACCTCTTCCAAGACAGCCTTGAGCCGCTCTTCGAATTCCCCCCTGTACTTCGCTCCTGCCACCAGAGCTCCCATGTCCAGGGAAAACACGATCTTGTCCTTCAGCCCCTCCGGCACGTCACCCCGGACGATCCTCTGAGCCAGCCCCTCGACTACGGCAGTCTTGCCGACGCCAGGTTCTCCGATGAGTACCGGGTTGTTTTTTGTCTTCCGGGACAGGATCCGAATGATATTCCGTATCTCTGTGTCCCGTCCGATGACCGGATCCATCTCCTGATTCCTGGCTCTTTCTACCAGATCCGTTCCGTATTTAGCCAGCGTATCATAAGTGGCCTCCGGATTGTCACTGGTCACTCTCTGGTTTCCTCTCACTGTGGTAAGGGCCTGCAGAAAACGATCTCTGGTAATCCCGAATTCCTTAAACAATGCCTTCATCGCGGAATTTGGATATTTAAGCAGCGCCAGAAACAGATGCTCGACCGATACATATTCGTCTCCCATCTGTTTTGCCTCATCTTCCGCGTTGACAAGAACCTTGTTCAGGTCGCTGCTGACATAAAGTTTTGAGTCTCCAGATACTTTGACCTTCTTATTCAGCGCCTCATCCACCCGGTTTACAAAATATTCCGGCTGAATCTCCATCTTAACGATCAGCTTCTTGATCAGGCTGTCGTCCAGGGACAGCAGGCTGGAGAGCAAATGCTCCTGATCAATCTCCTGATTTCCATATTCATAAGCCAGTTTCTCGCAATTCTGAACTGCCTGCAGAGAATTCTGTGTAAATTTATTGATATTCATAAGGACACCTCCTTGTGTACTTTCCCATTTCTTTGTTATATTCGTACTATAACACTTATTTTTAGCACTGTCAATAGGAGAGTGCTAATTTTTATTTTCATCTCTGCCATAATGGTCCCCCAGAAAGCGCCGCTGTATGCACCACCGTCCGGCAGGAAGGCGGCGGTGTTATAAGCAGCTTCATGGTCTCCTCCGCACTCTTTCGCGTTCTCTTATCTTGGATTCCATCAGCTCAGACAGCCTTCCTGCCTGCAGACATTGTTCTATCTCCGTTATCCCGAAGGATATCTGAAAATCTTCTTCCAACCTGAAAAGCAGGCTGACAAAAGCGAGCGAGTCAAAGCCTAAATCCGTATATAGATGAGATTCCCGGGTAATGGGAACAGTTACATCTTTGATATCTTCTATCTTTTGTGTAATGATATTCCATACTTCCATAACCCGTTTTACCTCCGCTTTCAAATTTTAAAGAACGTTATTTTTGAAAACCGCCAGACTGGGAAAAGGGAATCGTTATATTACATAGTCAAGATTCAGCGGCTTATTTGAATAACGGTTAAAGAACGATTCATATACCCTAGTGTTAAAAAGTTTGTACTTGCGCTTACTCCTATTTCATCACCTGCTGTTAAGGAACTTTGAACAATAAATGATGAACTGCTTCTATTAGTTATATTAAAATAAGAAGTAATATCGTCAAAGATTGGCATCCCATTGACCGTCACAAATGCATTTATATAAGGTTGAGCGGCGTCTGGATCAACAGTGGCTTCCGCATTAATAGAAATCGTTATTTGATAAACACCGGTTTCATTCACTATTAAATTATTACCCGACTGATCAACAGACATATTGGATAAAGGCCCAGCTAAACTAAATGGAACAGGTGTAGGTACTCTCCCAGGTATCTCTATGCTAATCCCTCTTAAAGATCCATAAGCCAGAGCGCCTGCAGAGCCATTTCCTCCCTGGGGGCCTGCCGGTCCCGGTTCTCCCTGGGGACCTGCTGGTCCTGGTTCTCCCTGGGGACCTGCCGGTCCTGGTTCTCCTTGGGGACCTGCCGGTCCTGGTTCTCCTTGGGGGCCTGCCGGTCCTGGTTCTCCCTGGTCTCCCTTACAGCCTGGCGGGCATGGCGGAGGACATGGCGGCGGGCACGGCCTGCACCGGTTACCTCTGCAGCAGGATTCCGTGTTTAATTCTATATCATTATTTCGCATTTAATCATCTCCTCAAATATTTGCTGTGATTTTATGGTTCTGATATAGTTTACGCGGTTTCACCCAAACTGTTCTTCTTTCTCCCTGCCCTGTGTTATTTATCCGACCTTTTTCACGTTTTATTGACATCTTCTGTTTTTTAGGGATATAATTACGGAAAGTGCTGTCTGTTTTATTGTGGAGGTAGTAGTATGGAACTTTATCAGCTTGTTTATTTTAAAAAGATAGCGGAATCTGAAAACATCACAAAAGCTTCCGCGGACTTAAGCATATCCCAGCCTTCCCTCAGCCGTTCTTTGAAAAATCTGGAAAGCGAGCTGGGCGTACAGCTTTTCAACCGCGAGGGCAAGAAGCTCCTTCTAAATGAAAACGGCATCGTATTCCTCGGCTATACTGACCACATCCTGGATACCCTGAACGAGGCCCGGGAAAAAATGAAGCAGCAAGCCTCTGTGTACTTGCCGCCTGTCCATATCGCCATGATACATGACAACCGGCTGCTTCCTCAGCTGCTTGCTGCTTTTCATCAATCTTATCCGCATATTCACATCAATCTATACCATTTTTCATCACCGCATAAGATTCCCGCGGAATGCAGTCTCGTGCTGCACGCGTCGGAGGAAATGATCGATTCCTCTCCTTTCCGGAAATCTGCCAAGCTTCTCAGTGAAGAATGTATGATTGGCCTTTCCAGGGAACACCCAATGGCAAAGCAGGAAACTCTGTCTTTACAGGCGCTCAGCAAGGAATCCTTTATCGTCTTGAGTCAGGAGAACTCATTCGGCGAATTTTCCAGAGGGTTCTTCCAGATTCTAGGGTTCAAGCCAAAGATCATCATGGAATGTGACAGCCAGATCATGATCGACTCCCTGGTGGCCCAGAACGTCGGACTGGCACTGTTCCCCTCGGAGACCTGGGAACCGTCCAAGGATCATATCGTCCTGAAACGGATCGAAAATCACCACCTGTACCAGCCCCTATATGTATCCTGCACGTCGGCCATGCCTGACCCTTCCACCCAGCTGTTTTATGACTATGCGGTGGCTTTTTTCAAGGCCTTAGAAAACCGACCGGATGCCCTCTCCTGCCCGATCTAGCGGAAAGGGGCTCCGGTATGGTTTTTTACGATCTTCCCTTCCTGCAAGACGACCGGTATGTTTCCGGCCTCCTGCAAAAGGGTGATATCCTCCAATGGGTTCCCTCTTACGATGATCAGGTCCGCCAGTTTCCCTTCTTCTACGGTCCCCAATTCTTCCCCTCTCAGAATGATCTCTGCTCCCGTTTTTGTTGCCGCCATCAAAGCCTCCATCGGGGACATCCCGATTTCCGTCAGAAGCTCCAGCTCCATGGCGTTCTTTCCGTACGGCATCATGGACCTGTCATAGATGAAGTCGGTTCCTGTGCCGATCTTGATGCCTGCCTCATAGGCCCTTCTGGCAGCGCTGCAGTGCTGCTCATAGATTCCGTCTACTTTTTCCCTCGTCCACGGCACCAGCTTGTCCTTATTTTTGGTCAGCAAGTACATAGTAGAAAGAGTAGGCACCAGCCAGGCCCCCGATTTTTCCATCAGCTCTATACACCGGTCATCCAGAAACGTACCATGCTCTATGCTCTTCACTCCCCCGACGAGTGCCTGATAGATTCCCTTCGTCCCTTCCGCGTGGGTGGCCACATAGGTCCCCTTAAGTTCTGCCTCCTCCACAAACGTCCGGATCTCTTCCACCGTAAAATTTGCGTGGCCAGGCTGGTCCCCTTCCGACATCACCCCGCCTGTCGTACAGATCTTTAAAAAATCCGCCTTGTCGCGGAACATGAGGCGCGCCCCCTTCCGGCACTCCTCCACTCCATCCACGATCAGGACTCCGCTGAGCCCGGTCTTGGAAAATTCCAGGGGAAAACTCTGCAATTCGTCGCCGTGTCCCCCTGTATCGGAGATCAAACGGCCAGACGCAAATATCCTCGGACCCTTGACCTTGCCCATCTTCCAGGCCTTTTTAAGAAAATTCGCCGTGCCGCCCACGTCTCGGATGGAAGTGTATCCTGCGTTCAGAAGCTCTTCCAGCTCCTCCAGCATATACACGGTCTCTTCATACGGGTTGGTACAGTAGAACGCCAGAGAACTGGGTTTCCCACTGTTCCCGATATGGCAGTGCTGCTCGATCAGCCCCGGCATGATGGTCCCATCCTCTATCTCCAGGATCTCTGCGTCCTCCGGGGCCTGCAGCTCATTCTGCCTGCAGACCCGGGAGATCTTACCGTCTTCCACCACCACCGCCGCCTTCTCCATAAGAGGAGCGCCGGTGCATGGGATAACATTACCCTTTAAAATGATCACGATATGCCTCCTGCTATTTTTGCTCCTCCGATGGCAGCTTTTCCTGTTCCGGCCCGTCCGCAGCTTTGGATTTCTTCTTCTTGGCTGTGACCGCGTAAGAGATCAGTGAGAAGCAGATAACGCTGTACAGCATGAACGCCCGGAAGTACTCGCTGTTCTGAGCATCTTCGAATACAGATCCCACAGCGGAGGGAAGCACGATTAGAATCGTATGGAAAATGATGATTCCGAACAGTGCCTGCTTGTTGGTGGCTTTCGTAACTGAAGCGCCGCCCACCAGAAGGGCTGCTACAGAATAAAGCGCTATATTGTTATGAGCCGCATAGGTCTGCAGAGAACCAATGCACTGCAGATAGATCAGCTGGCCGATCCCGGCAAACAAGGTGGACAATACGATCGCGTAGATACGTACTTTGTTTACATTGATTCCGGAGGCTGTGGCCACGCTCATGCTCTGGCCCACAGTTCTCAGATTCTGGCCAATCTTAGTCTTGAGAATAAAAGTATTGAACAGGCAGAGCCCCAGGATTGCCAGATAAGTGGACATAGGAACCCTCACCTTTAAAATCGCTTTGATCTCATCCAAAGCTGCCTTGGAGCTGGGGCTTGCGTATTCCAGCGCCTGGAAGAAAATGATCACAGCCAGACAGACGACCGTAGCAACGACCGCGGAAATCTTCAGATCCTCCTTTTTGAACTTCACGATCCGGTATACACTGAGGGCGATCGACAATACAGCAATGGCCATCCCCAGGTAATAGAAGATGATCATGAAATCCGCCGGTTTTTCTCCCGCCAGCATATAGGCAGTCATAGATGCCGCTCCCGCCAGGAAGGGAATCACAGATAAAAGCTTCCCATGCTTCTTTCCCTCAAAGAATTTGAAATTGATCTTCCGGGTGAAGTGCAGGATGAACAGGCACATGATATAAGGGCCCGCAACCGCCAGCTTCCGGTTGAACAGATTGTCCAAAGAGCTGGCGATCGTAATGTCAAAGGTATTCTTCACGCCGACACCGCCGGAGATGATCAGGAATGGGTTGTCAATATGAATCACGGTCCCGATAATGATCAGGAAGAAGAACATATAAATACCGGTGGCAAAAAAGCCAAGGATCATACCGGCTATCATTTCCTGCCCTTTTGTCTTGTTCAGCAGCTTTCCTGCCAAAAAACCAAAGAACAGGGAGAGGGGTATCAGCATCACCAGCGCGATCAGGAATCCGGAAAATCCGGAAAAAACGGCGCTCTGAGTCTGATATGCCCAGTTGGTCACGAAGAAAATGGCTATCTGGGCCGCCATAGCCCCGACTGTGATGGAAAAGTTAAGTCCCATGCCGGCTATGATCGGAATGATCAGCGCCAGGACCAGGAAGCTGTTCTGCCCCAGCCTTAAAAGCACCTGCTGGATCACGTAGGAGGGCTTCATCCCGGAAAGGGAATAGCAGATGATCGCAATGAGAATAAAGATGATCGCCGCAATGTTTTTCTTGGCAAAGCTGCCCGCCTTTGCAAATTTACTGTTATTCTTCACTGGATGCACCTCCTGCCTTCGTCAACGCATACAAGATGATGCCGTTGGTAATGATGATACGGACAATTTCCGTGGGATCCATGCCGTCGCCCAAGCCAGACAGGTATCTTCCCGCGATGGTGGGCCCCATGGTCAATATCCCCTGGAATAATACAACACCGATCAGCACATGGGATATCTTGGCCTGTTTTATACTCGCACCGCCGATCAAGATCGCAGCAATGGGAGGAAAGCACATATTAAGAGGCGCGTTGTAAAGCTGCAGGAATCCAAAGCTCTGTGCGTACACGAGAATCCCTACCGCCGACAGCATGATGCTCATGGTCGCGCCGATCATACGCTGCTTGTTGATATTGATGCCGCTGGCGCGGGCACAATCGGGATTGGAGCCTGCCGCGGCCATGGAAATCCCGGTCTTGCTCTTGTTAAAAAGCCACATGGCAAAACAGCAGAGAATCAGGAACACCAGCATGCCTGTGGGAATTTCCATGGAAGTATTGGACTTAAAGGTGATATGTACACTCAGCGCACTCCTAATGCCGTGCAGGAATCCGATATCCGCAAAGGCGAGGACAGCACAGATCACTGTGAGCAGAGCGATGGAGATCACGCCAATTTTCTTTCTTTCCTTCCGCGTCTTGTTGTAAGCGGCCAGCTCCTCATCCTTCATATTTTCCACGTCGACATCCTTCGTCCTGATGAACACCCAATAAAGGACGATGGACACCACAAGCCAGATCACCAGCACACCGACCGGTATCATCATGGTATCTCCCGCATTATAGGATTTTGTTATGGCCCCGATATTATTGAGGGCGTTTCCAAAATACGGCTCCAGATTGATGGTATTACGAAGGCCCTTGCCCATGGACCAGGTGATCGCATTGTTCGTAAAAGGAAGCAGGAGCCATCCGATGCACATGATGGCCACCATTGCATAGCCGAAATACGTCGCCACCATCATTTCTGAGTTCTTCACCCGGTTCATCAAATAACCGAATAAAAGCCCCATGGGGAAAGAAATGATCAATGCGCATACGACCGCTACGGCAAATCCTCCGAGGCCGGTCATATTGAACTGGACAGCGATCAGCCCTCCTAAAAGCCCCGCCAGGATGCCGAAAGGAACGGCGAAGTTGGGACCGAGTCCTGACCGAATGGACGGCACCATACAGAGGACCAGCACACCATGCATACCGATTCTCGTCAATACGTTGCTGATGGTTCCAGGCACTTCCTGCTTAGCTGTCATACAGAGCAAGAATACAAAGAACAGCGCCACGATCAGCCTGGAAATCCCTATATTAGATATTACTTTCTTGATCTCCACCAGGGTGGAATTCTTCGGTTTCTTCGGTTCAGAGCTCATGATGTTTTCTCCGCCTCCTTTTCTGCCTTTGTACCTGCCATTGCCAGGCCGAACTTAGCGTCGTCCTCCCTCGGTGAAAGGATATCGGCCACTTTCCCGCCGCACACAATGACAATTCTGTCACAGATAGAACGAAGCTCCATAAGTTCACTGGACACCAGGATGATCGTGATGCCTTGATTCCAGCTGAGCTCCTTTAATTTATCCAGAACCAGTTTTTTGGCTCCGATATCAATTCCTCTCGTAGGCTCTGAAACGAACAAGACCTTCGGGTTCAGCGCCAGCGCTTTCGCCAGGCATACCTTCTGCTGATTGCCGCCGCTCAAGTTCTGGACCTGCTGTTTTCGGCCCACACAGCGGATATCAAATTCATGGATCATCTGATCCGCGAACTCCGCGATCTTTTTATTATTCCGGAACGAAAACAGCTTAAAGTCATAAAGATATTCCCGTTTAATCTGCATGGCGTTGAATACCATATTGTCCTCTATGGATTCGGACAAAATAAGCCCGATTTTCTTCCGGTCCTCTGAAAGGAAAGAAATTCCTTTTTCCAATATTTTTTTTGTATGGTTCAGCGGGAGCGCCTTTCCCTCAAACAAAAGCTCTCCGGATGCGGGATAAAGGCCCATGGCTCCGTTGGGAATCCCCAGCTTTCCCTGTCCGGCCAGACCGCCGATCCCTATAATCTCACCGCGTCTTACCTTCAGGTCGATATTTTTCACCTGTTCTCCGGGCATATCCACGGAAAAGTTCCGAAACTCCAGCACAATGTCCGAATCGTCAAACTTATCGACCCGGCCTGAAATATCGCTGTAGCTCACATTTCGCCCGACCATCATCTCGGCCAGCTGCACCGCGTCCGTGTCCTTTACCTGGCAGTTGGTCACCAGGCTCCCGTCGCGGAGGATCGTGACGGTATCGCATACATCAATTACTTCCTGAAGCCTGTGGGTTATAAAGATGATTGCGATTCCCATGCCCGCAAGCCGCTTCATGCTCTCCAAAAGCCTTGAAGCCTCCGTTTCATTGAGCACTGCCGTCGGTTCATCAAATACCAATATCCGGACGCCTTTTTTGTCGATTTCTCTGGCGATCTCCAGAAACTGCATATGTCCGACGGGAAGCTCCCCCACCATCTCATCCGTATCCAGATCCATTCCGACCTTATCCAGAGCAGCCTTCGTATCCGCACGCATCTGTCCGTTGTCCAGGGACTCGTAATTTTTTCCTATCACACGGCTGACGGCATTCGGCTTTGTAACCTCCCGGTTCAGCTTCAGGTTCTCATATACGGCAAATCCGGGTATCAGCATAAATTCCTGATGTACCATGCCGATACCCAGATCCATCGCGTGTTTCGGCGATGAGATATGTACTTTCTCACCGTCCAGATAAATCTCTCCAGTATATCCTCCGGTGTTGTGAATCACCGGCATTCCAAAAAGAACATTCATCAAGGTGGATTTTCCTGCTCCATTTTCACCTAAAAGGGCATGGATCTCACCAGGTTTTACTTTCAAGTCTATCCCTTTCAGCACGGGGTTTCCTGAATATTCTTTTCCTATGTTTTTCATTTGCAGGACATAAGCATCACCCATGTTCTTATCCTCCATCCAAGGTGCGTTTTTTGTAGAAAGTCCCCCCTGAAGATTCCAGGAGGGACCTTTAATCTTTTAGTAGGTTACATACGTAGAGGAGAACAGGTAATAGTTATCATAGGTATTACCCGTCTGGCTGTCCACGACATGATTTAAGGTAATTTCCGCACCGTTGGCAATATCATTCATACATTTCAGATAAGTTTCTTCATCATTCAGGCCGTTTGTGTTCCCTTTGATGTATTCCATCGCATACGCAACACTGCCGACGATGATGCTGTAATCTGTAGGAGCCGCCCAGGTTGCGACTCTGCCGTCGCCGCCTTTTTCCTTGACTGCCTTTTCTTCGGCCTCCAGGATATAAGGAACGTCTGCTTTCTTGTCATCCGGAATCTCAAGTCCCAAAGCTTCGGGAAGTGCGTGGAGCGGAGACGGGCAGCACTGCAGCGGGTAAATGGAATGATGCTCTTTATCATTGAGGATCGTGGTGATGATCGGTACCTGCAGAGAACAGTTGGTGGCAAAGAACGCCACATTGTCTCCGTATTCCTCCAGCTTACGGGGAAGGTCCTCAAGGATCCACTGCTGAGCGCCGGAAACTCCCTGCTCGCCCATGGGGTCGACACACTCTGCGTATACGAATTTCATTCCCAGCTCTTCACAGGATTTTTCAGCGTTGTCACGCTTCTGTACAACCAGCTCCTGAGCCATGTGACGCGCAAAGGAATAAAATACAAAGGTCTCTGCTCCCATTTCCTTTGCCTGCTTCGTCATCGAATAGCCGATGTTGGGATGGTCCGCGTCGATGGAGATATCCGCAGCCGTCGTGATAACGTTGGGGTCTTCAAAAGGAACTCCTGCCACCAGCAGGATATCCTTGGTATTGGGATCACTCTTGATCGCTTCAAACGCTACCTTCGTGCCGGGTACTGCCTGACAGACGATAATGGCTTTCATATCCGGATCCTGGGCCATGTTCTTGATGGTCTGAATCACCTGCTGCTGCTCATCCTCAAACTTATCCGGATAAGTAGCAGTCACGATATGGTCCTCGCCATAAAGAGTTTTCATGGACTGGGCCGCACGGTATTCTTCTTCCGTCTGAGCTACCGTACCGGTCACGATACCGATCTTATAGTTTTCCGTATCTGAGCCGCCGGCTTCCTTGCTCTCGTCTGTCCCCTTGTTGTCCGCAGCCGCCGTTGTCTTTCCGCCGTCTGTCTCATTGTCATCCGAGTTTTTGCTGCCGCAGCCTGCCAGGCTGAGTACCATCACCAGGGACAGCAGCAGTGCCAATAATTTTTTCATGCTTCTTCCTCCTTTAATAATTTATAAGAAAGGCTCCTTCGTTCAGATGCAGGCGCCTTTGCCTCATCTCCATTCTGAAGTCCTGTCTTTTAAAACGTACCCACCGCGTTTCCATAAAGCGCCAGCTCACAAAGAAGCGCCGACTCCAGAGCATCCTCATCAATATCAAATTTAGGGGTGTGCACCGAAGCGCAGATTCCCCTGTCCCGGTTCCCGCAGCCTATATAGGCGAAGCATCCCGGCGTATGATTTAAGAAGTAAGCAAAATCCTCACCGCCCAGATCAGGCCTGCATATCTCCACATGGAAACCGGCTTTTTCCATGGCCTTAACCGCTTGTTCTGATACCTGCCGGTCATTTATGACCGCCGGATAGCCCTTCTCATATTCCAGCTCATAGGTCGTCCCATAAATCTCACAGACCCCCTTCAGAACCGTGTGTATTTTCTCTTCTATACTGGCTCTCGCCTCCGCGCTGAAGGTCCGGACCGTTCCCAGAAACACTGCTTTGTCCTGAAGGACGTTGTATACTTTTTCTCCGGAATGGAACGTGCAGATACTGACTACTGCCGAATCCAGCGGATTCAGAAAGCGGGAAACGATATTTTGAAGCGCGCAGACGGCCGCGGCTCCTGCCAGCAGTGCATCCGCCGCCAGGTTGGGATCGGCTGCATGAGCTCCCCGGCCGTGAATGGTGACTGTGATGCTGTCTGCATTGGCCATGATGGCCCCTGTGGTAGTCCGTATGGTGCCGGTCTCCGTCTCTCCCTGGAAATGGAGGGCATAGACCTCGTCCAGCCCGTCGGCAAACCCCTGGTCCACCATGGATTTCGCTCCTCCCGGAGCCAGCTCCTCCGCCGGCTGGAAAAATAATCTCACCGTTCCGTGCACCAGCTCTTTATGTTCTGTGAGCGCCTCTGCCAGCCCAAGCAGCACCGCCGTGTGGCCGTCATGTCCGCAGGCATGCATCACACCGGGAACCTGGGAGCAGTAAGGCACATCGTTGGCCTCCTGTATCTCCAGAGCATCCATGTCCGCCCGGAATCCTATGTTCTTCCCCGGCTTTCCGCCTGTGACCGTTGCGACGATCCCATAATTTCCTTCACAAAGGACATAGGGCACGCCTATCCGCTCCAGTTCCTTCTTCACATATGCCGACGTGTTCTTTTCACAAAAGGGAAGCTCCGGATGCATATGAAGATGCACTCTGTGTGCGATCATCTTATCCCGGTACTGTCCCGCAAGTTTTTTCAGTTCATCCAATTCCATTTTGTCTCTGCCCCTCCCTGCCATATTAACGGTCTCTCACCGGAACTCAAAAAGCCTCGGCTTCAGGAAATTGATCAAAGTGCTGGCCGCCAGCCTGTTGGTGGAGCCGGTAGGATCACAGGGCGGCGACACCTCTACCATATCGATACCGCCGATGCAGGAAGTATCCCCGAGGATGCTTCCGATCTCCAGAAGCTCCACAGCCGTGATCCCTCCATATACATAGCTGCCTGTCCCGCATCCATAAGCCTGATCCAATATGTCGATATCTATGGTGGCATACACCACATCACAGCCTTCTGATGCGGCCGCAATGGCTTTTTCCATCACCGCACGCACACCGTCCCTGCGAATATCGTCAATGGTATACAAAGAAGCTCCGCCGTTTACTGCGTAATCATAGCACTCCGCTCCCGTCGTTCCGTTCAGGCCTACAAAGACCATATGCTTCAGATCAAAGCTTTCCAGCTCGCTGATACGCCGCGCCGGAGAACCCTGGTAATATTTCCCCCATGTATCGTTCTCATCGTACATGTCCATATGAGAATCAATATGTAAATAGCCGATCTTCACATCCCGGCCCATGCGCTTTTTATAGCCCCGCTCAAAGCCTTTCACTACGGGATAAGCGATATAGTGGTCCCCGCCCAGGGTAACGGGAAACGCCCCCTTTTCCACGATCTTTTCTATGGTGTCCGCCACCTGTTCCGTCGTCTTCATCACGTCGGTGGGATACACGCGGATATCTCCGATGTCCTTTACGATCTCTTTAGGCGGCGCCAGCATCCTCTTCTTCGTGCATACGTCCACGACCTCTCCGTCAATGGCACAAAGGTGGTAAATAAAGTGCTTGGTCTCCTCCCGAATCGCGTTGGGAGCGTATCTTGGTCCCGGCCTGGTGCCAATGGTCACATCATAAGGTACTCCGGATACGACGTAATCTCCCTCCTCAATTTCATCCAAGGTCACATACGGCGCCCGCAGAAATGTGTTGATGCCGCTGAAAGATGGATACAGAATCCTCTCGTCCATAGTCTTGCATTCTCCCTCACTGTTATTTGTAATCTGCTGTCTCCCGGTCTTCTGCTTCAGCCTCCTTGATATGATTTCCGCAATTTTCAGACTGGAATTTAAAAAAACGCTCAGTATCCGGGATACCAAGCACCATTGCTTCTATCTTTTACACTTCGGCCTGTCAGGGAACAGCGTTTTCTTATTATTCATTATATCATTCCATAGTTTTTTAACAAATGCTTGTTGTCTATATGCTTATAGCTTTCATGTCCATGCCTCAGACCGCAATTGTTTCCATTGTCAGACAAGATATTTTCTTGAATACCGGAATGCTTTATAGTAAGATAAATACGATTGAAACACCATTTCTAAGAAAGGGCTGACGAATATCGACTATGGAACTAAATAAGAACAACTCAAAAAAGATACTCGGATTCATTGCGTTCGGAATCCTTCTGTTTGTCGGGCTGGAGCATCTGAGCGTCGTCGGAAACGCTTTCCGATGGATTCTCGGCCTTCTATTCCCGTTCCTCCTGGGCGCATGTATCGCTTTCATCCTGAATGTACCCATGAGGCTGCTGGAAGAAAAGGTGTTCCGAAAGCTTAAAGGACGGAAGGTCTGGGACCTCATACACAGGCCCGTCTGCATGCTGCTGTCCATCATTGTCGTGCTGGCCGTCTTGTGCCTTGTAATCTTTTTAGTCGTTCCTGAATTGATCCGGACCGTCTCCATCCTGAGCAAAAGTATCCCCGTATTCATGGAGAACGCACAGGCATGGCTGATACAGCTTGCTAAGGATTGGGACATCTCCACGGAGCGGCTTGAAGGCGTCAATATCGACTGGAAGCAGATGCTGGAGGCCATGGGAAAATTCCTCCAGGACGGCGCGGCCACCGTCGTCAATACCACGATCGGAGTCACCTCCTCCATCGTGAGCGGAGTCGTCAACTTCTTTCTGGCGTTCATCTTTTCTCTGTACATCCTGGCTTCCAAAGAGAAACTCAGCGAACAGTTCCGCAAGCTAATGCAGGTATTCCTACCGGAAAAAAGAGCCGGACAGTTTCTCCGTGTCTGTACCGTCTCAAACCGGATCTTCTCGAGCTTTGTCACCGGACAGTGCACAGAAGCCGTTATCCTGGGTGTTCTCTGCTTTTTGGGCATGACCCTCCTGCGACTTCCTTATGCGATGGTGATCGGCACATTGGTGGGTTTCACTGCCCTGATCCCCGTATTTGGGGCTTTCATCGGGTGTTTTATCGGCGCATTCCTGATTCTGATCGTCAGCCCGGTCAAGGCTGTCGTCTTCATCGTCTTTCTGATGCTTCTTCAGCAGCTGGAGGGTAATCTGATATATCCAAAGGTAGTGGGCACCTCCATCGGGCTTCCCGGTATCTGGGTGCTGGTAGCCGTCACCGTGGGCGGAAGCGTGTTCGGAATCGCAGGTATGCTTCTCTTTGTCCCGCTCTGCTCCGTCATCTATACGCTCTTAAGAGAGTCCGTATACCGCCGCTTAAAGCCGGATCCGGCACCAGATCATAAACAACAGCCCTGAGGTCAGGGAAGCAGGGCTTCCCTCCACAGGGCTGTAAGTCTCTCCAGAGAATATGCCGCGTTGGCCGGGCTCGTGGACGGCAGCTTCACCGCCTGCCGCCCGGTCCTTTTCTCCAGATATTTGTCATATAATTTATAGGAAGTTCCTCCGTTGCAGAAGATCCCCTGGATATCCGCCGCGTCCAGAATCACGGACAGATCATTGGGAACCACGTTTTTTATGCTGCTGTCGCTGGAACCGTCAATATCGCAGCTGGCTATCACATCCCAAACGGCAATCCGATTCTCCAGCAGAAACCGTTTTTTCTCTTCCACCGTTTCCGGGACATAACCCTCGCAGCTGTTTCCGCTGCAAGTGCAGGCTCCATATACCACCGCCAGCACCTTCCAGAACCGGTTCTGAGGATGATGATAAAAGAACTTTCCCGCCCGGGACTTGACCGAAGGAAAGCTGCCGAGGACCAGAATCTTTGAATTCCCGTCATATACCGGCGGAATCTCGTGTATTACTTTATCCATAGTATATAGTCCTCTTTTCTCGGCCTCGTCTCCGGATATTCTTCGTCAGTGTCTCTTTCATATGGTACCTCCTTTCATCTGTGCAAATAGGGGGCTCATTTCTAATGATTATAACATATTTTATTTGTTTTTTGCATGATATTTAAAGCTGTCTATTTCATACTTTTCTTGGCTTCGCTCTTTCCTGCTTAAATATTATTACTTCTTTGTCTTATTTTTTCTTTATTTTTCTTTTAATATTTTTTTAATTCCATTTCTTCAGTATTGAGAAATATTTTATTACAATTATTGTAAAAGTTTATCAATCGAAGTATAATATATGCGTTCACAAAAAATTCTTTATGGAGGTATTGGTTATGAAAAAGAAATTGACCTTGTATTTTTTATGCGGAATCGTATCACTGCTGCTTATAGGCTGTGGCAGCGCTCCCAGCAAGGAATCCACAACGAAAAGTTCCAGTTCGGAAAAAACTTCTGAAGAAACAACGAAAGCACCTGCAACGGAGCCAAAAACCACACAGACACCTGAAACAAAAGAAAGTACAACAGAGTCTTCCAATGAACAATCCAGTGTATCCATAAGTTTTCATGGATATAAGATCTCCATCTCTTCCCTGTGGATAGAGCAGCAAAATTCAGCTGATTCCATGACCTATAGAACGGATGACGCCACTATGATGATTAAATATAACAGTGAATCATATGATCTGACAAACGAGCTCATACAGAAGTCTGCAATTGATGGTTTTGTATCTTCTTTTGATGACTATGTTTCTGTAGATACTAAAGTTTCCACAATAGGAGAGGTTCCCGGAGTTATCCATTCGTTTGAATTATCCTTAAATTCCATTCCGGCTACCGGTAAATTCGCCATATTTTCAGATGGAGAAAATGGTTCATGCGGAATAATGTATGTAAGTAAAAAAGATACAAAGACAGATTATGCAAATGATTTTGACAGCATGATCTCGTCGGTGGTTCCCGAAACCTCTGCTGAATGATCGGATTGACATAGCTTCATCCAATATATTAAACGTAAAGCCGGTTCACAGCCTTTCTGGGAGCCGGTCTTTACGTTTATTTTAATTGGCCGGCTTTTTCTCCGGGAATGTCCCGTTGTTCTCCGCATACATTGTAACAATAACAGCTTTTGAAAGGTCAGCATAAACATGAGATTATTACGAAGCCCGAAAAAGAAGCTCCTGAAAAAAGAACTCCTTCACCGCATAGCGGAAAATGGCTTCTTGTGGCTGGCTGTCTTTATTCTGGCCGCCGGCGCCATTCTCTATATCCCCGCGGCCATCTCCGTCAGCAGCACCGTCGGCACCAGGGAGCTTCCTATTTACAGCGTGGATACCGATAAAAAACAGGTCGCTCTCAGTTTTGACGCCGCCTGGGGAAATGAAGACACCAGGTCCATCATGGAAATCCTCCGGAAGCATAACATAAAATGTACTTTTTTCATGACCGGCGGCTGGGTGGAATCCTATCCGGAAGACGTAAGGTTCATTGCTTCGGAAGGACACGATCTCGGAAATCATAGTGAAACCCATCCCAATATGAGCGAATTGAGTCCGGACGAAATCAAATCTGAGCTTATGTCTGTACATAATAAAGTAAAAGAACTGACCGGAGTGGAAATGACCCTGTTCCGTCCGCCATACGGAGATTATGACAACAACGTGGTGCTGACCAGCAAAGAATGTGGATACTATTGCATTCAATGGGACGTGGACAGCCTGGACTGGAAAGATTACGGCACAGAAAACATTATCAAGACCGTCCTTAACCACAAAAACCTCCAGAACGGCTCCATTATCCTGATGCACAACGGAGCTAAGTATACGCCGGGAGCTCTGGAGGCTATTATTACAGGACTGCAGAACCAGGGATATGAACTGGTCCCCATCTCTCAGCTGATATACAAGGACAGCTATCACATGGATCAAACTGGCCGGCAGATTCATGACTAATTTCTCCCATCATCCACTGAGGCTGCTCCGGCAGCGTTTATTTTTGATACCGCCGTTCCGGCGATATGGCGCTAGTAGCTGCTATATCGCCTTTTTCCGTATATCCCGGCCTGGAAATGGACAATTTAAAGATATGAGGCCCTTTTGTCCGCCAATGCCGGTCTTTGGAAACATTTTCATTGAGTTTTGCCTGCCGCTGGCTTATAATGGTAATATCGCATTTGGACACTTATTCATGATAAAGGAAAGAAAGGCGGTTTGACTATGTATTGTACTAATTGCGGCAAAGAGCTCTCCGATGGCGCTGCCGTCTGCGATGAATGCGGCACCTCATTCACCCCTGACGGACAAGCAAAGGCTCCCGCGGAAGATATATCCAGACAAGATACTGCCTGGGATAACGGCGGCGAAAACACGGCCGGAGGCGCATCCGAAAACAGCAGTTCCGAAGAGCCTCGTCGTCCTTATATGGATTACCAGCCGTTTTCCGGTCAGAATGAAACGAACTTTCAGGCCGGGCAGAACACTTATGAAGAATATGGGAACCAGCAGGGTTCTTATGAGCAGAATCCTTATGGACAGAACCCTTACGGACAGAGCCCCTATGGACAAAACCCCTACGGGCAAAATCCTTACGGGCAGAATCCTTACGGGCAGAACACCTATAAGAAGGACGGCGGAGAAGAGGGCCATACAGGCCTTGCCATCGCTTCACTTGTCCTCGGCATCATCGGCACCTGCTGCTGCTGCCTTCCTCTGCTCTGTATACCCATCGGCATCGTAGGGCTGATATTTGGCATCATCGGCATGAAATCCAGTTCCCGCGGACTCGCCATTGCCGGACTGGTCCTCAGTTCCATCGCTCTGGTTCTCGGCGTGATGATGATACTGGTGATGATCGTCAGCGGTGATTCCTACATTTCCTACCATTGGAACTGGTAATAATTGAAAACGAGGCGAAAGTATGAATGGAGGCAGACGTATGTGGTTCTGGTTTGCGATTCTGTCGGCGGTATTTGCCGCGCTGACATCGATCCTGGCAAAGCTGGGGATCGAGGGGATTAATTCCAATCTGGCCACCGCGATCCGCACCGTAGTGGTGCTTGTTATGGCCTGGGGAATCGTATTCATGACAGGAGCTCATCAGGGGATTTCCGACATCTCCGCAAAAAGCTGGATTTTTCTAGTGCTGTCCGGGCTGGCGACAGGCCTGTCCTGGATCTGCTATTACCGCGCATTGCAGCTCGGCGACGCATCCAAAGTGGTGCCGATCGACAAATTCAGCGTGGTGATTTCCATCGTCCTGGCGTTCGTGATCCTTCATGAAGCAGTGACCTGGAAAGCGGTCCTGGGAGGAATCCTGATAACCGCCGGGACCTTTGTGATGATTCTCTAATAAAAAAGGGGTATTTATGGATAAGGAATTAAAATTCGCGATATTGATCGACGCAGATAACATTTCAGAAAAATACATTAAGATCATTCTGGATGAGACCGCCAAAAGCGGAGTAGCAACCTACAAAAGAATCTACGGGGACTGGACCAATCCCCAGCTGAACTCCTGGAAAAATGTACTGCTGGACAATTCCATCATCCCCATCCAGCAGTACGGATACACCACCGGCAAGAATTCCACTGATTCGGCCATGATCATCGATGCGATGGATATCTTATACTCCGGAACGGTGGACGGCTTCTGTATCGCTTCCTCGGACAGCGATTTCACCCGTCTGGCGGCAAGGCTCCGGGAATCCGGCATGCATGTGATCGGCATGGGGGAAAGCAAAACGCCAAAGCCCTTCATCTCTGCCTGCAACCAGTTTAAATATCTGGATATCCTCTTGTCCAATCTTCAGGAGGAGGAAGCCGCAGACGCTCCGGATACAGAAAGTGAACCGGCGGCGGAAGCCGATAAACTGGAAACGCCTGTTTCCAGAAAAGGAAGAACCGCTGCAAAAAAGGCCGGCAGTTCGGTTTCCAAATTAAAATCGGAGTCTTCCGTTTTATCCGCCGCCTCGGCATCGTCCTCTTCCCGGCTGAAAAAGAAGGGGCCGGAGCCCCAAACTAACCTGAAGATGATCAAAAAAGCCATCCTCTCCCTGGTGGAGGAATGCTCCGACGACGACGGGTGGATTTTTTCGGCAGAGCTGGGAAATCAGCTCGCTAAACGCTTCCCTGACTTTGATGTACGGAACTTTGGTTTTTCCAAATTCACCCCGTTCATCAACTCTCTCGATCTTTTCGAGGTGAAGAGAAATCAGGCCAGCTCCAACAGCAACGTCCAGCTGGTATATTTCAAGATAAAAGAACCTGCAAAAAAAAGGCCATAGGACATGGCTGGCACGTTCTATGGTCTTAAGAAGTATTCATTTCAGGAAAAGCCTAAGAAGCTTTTCCTTTTTTTTCGTATATGGCTGATAGCGGATCGGCATATCTATCCAATTGTATTTCTTTACAATACTCTTTTCATGGCTGAAGGTCTCAAAGCTCTTTTTCCCGTGATAGCTTCCCATCCCGCTGCCGCCTACGCCGCCGAATCCCATACGGGAAGTGGCCAGGTGTATAATGGTATCATTTACGCAGCCGCCGCCAAAGCTCAGAGAACTGAGCAGCCGTTTCTCCACTTCTTTCTTTTTGGTAAAAATATAGCACGCAAGAGGCTTTTCTCTCACCTGAACGAATTTCTCCGCCTCTCCGATTTCCCGGAAAGTGAGCACCGGCAGAAGCGGGCCGAAGATTTCCTCCTTCATCACCGGAGCATCCGCCGATATTTCATCCAGAACCGCCGGGGCGATCTGGAGCGTTTCCCGCCGGCATTCTCCTCCTGTCAGGAGCTTCTCTCCCTCCATGAGGCTCAGGATTCTGTTAAAGTGTTTTTCATTGATGATCTTCGGATAATCCGGATTCTCCAGAGGCCGTTCTCCAAACATGGAGCGGATTTCCTTTTCCAGCAGAGCCAGAAAGGGCTTCTTAATGGACTCTTGGATAAGCAGATAATCAGGCGCTACGCAGGTCTGCCCAGCGTTCAGATATTTTCCAAAGGCCAGCCGCCTGGCAGCCGTTTTAAGATCTGCGGACTCTTCCACGATGCAGGGGCTCTTTCCCCCCAATTCCAGCGTGACCGGCGTC
Source organism: Qiania dongpingensis (assembly GCF_014337195.1). Taxonomy (NCBI): domain Bacteria; kingdom Bacillati; phylum Bacillota; class Clostridia; order Lachnospirales; family Lachnospiraceae; genus Qiania; species Qiania dongpingensis. Next base: position 2,103,379 of record NZ_CP060634.1, on the reverse strand, counting down.
AGATTCCGGGATGCCTTCTCCATCACCAGTTTTCCCACCTTCACGCCACCCGTGAAAAAGATATAGTCAAAGCGCTGCTCCAGGAGCGCCGTATTTTCTGCCCGGCCTCCCTCTACAACCGCCACATATTCCGGGGGGAATACGGCCTCGATCAGCTCCCGTATGGCGGCTGATGTAGCCGGCGCATAAGCAGACGGCTTCAGGATACAGCAGTTACCGGCCGCCAGCGCGCCTGCCAGAGGTTCAAGGCACAGCATGAACGGATAGTTCCAGGGAGACATTACCAGCGTCACCCCATAAGGCTCATGGACCGTAAAGCTCCTGCTGTGGAACTGTGCAAGCGGCGACAGCTTCGCCCTCGGCCTGCAAAAGCTCTTTAAATGCTTCCGGAGATAACTCAGCTCAGCCAATGTCATTCCGGTCTCTGTCATATAGGACTCAAAACCCGATTTATTCAGGTCCTTTTTAAGCGCCGCGTGGATCAGCGGCTCCCGCTTCTTTATTTCTTCCTGCAGTCGTTTCAGCGCATTCAAACGAAATGCCACAGGTCTTGTTGCGCCTGTGGCAAAATAATCCCGCTGCTTTTCAACGATATTCTGAATCTCCACGTCTATCCCTCCATCACCTTCACATAAAAGGTACGCTGCCTGGGCCCGTCAAACTCGCATAAGTATAAATCCTGCCATACCCCGAGAATCATCTCGCCCTCTTCCAGAATCAAAGTCACTGAAGCTCCCATGGTAGAAGCTTTTACGTGGGCGTGAGAATTCCCTTCATAGTGGCGGTACCGGATATCCTTTGTAGGATAGGCGTGCTCCATGGCATACAGCATGTCCTGGATGACATCCGGATCTGCGTTTTCGTTAATCGTCAAGGCGGCGGTAGTATGCGGGCAGTGCACGATGATGACTCCGTTCTTAATGCCGCTCTCTTTGATGTCCTTTTTTACTGTATCGGTAATTTTCACCATGTCCCTGCGCTCTGAAACAATGATATTATGCTTAAACAAATTCATAAAATCCCTCCAATACTTATCCCTTCCCCTCAGAAGGTCCTCGCACATCGACTTTAATTCTAGTATAGCACAATTCTAAATAAATCAAAGGGCTTTCGTATGAATTGTTTCCGCTGCACAAGGCCTCTGCCAAACGGAAAAACGCCTATTTTTCTGTTCTTTTTCCGTTCCGCCCCACCAAAAGCAGCGATGCTGCCAAAGCCTCAAGCCCGACCAAGGACCCCACCCAGCCGTTCTTCGTAAATCCGGCCGCAAAATACCCGGCCATGCAGCACGCCGCCACCGTGAGAGCATATGGTATCTGGGTCGACACGTGGCTTAAATGATTGCACTGTGCGCCCGCCGAAGCCAGGATCGTCGTATCAGAAATGGGAGAAATATGATCTCCGCACACGGCCCCCGCAAGAATGGACGCCGTGGCAATGGTCAGCATATTGATATCTCCTGCATCGAGCACCACAAACGCGATAGGAATCAGTATACCAAAGGTCCCCCAAGAAGTGCCGGTAGCAAAGGACAGGCCTGTGGCCACGGCAAAGAAGATAGCGGGAAGGAGCATGCCAATCAGTGCGCTGCCTCCGACTACCCCGCGCACAAAACTTCCAATGTCCAAATACTCCTCACGGCATATGCCGGATAAGGTCCATGCGAGGCAGAGTATCATGATGGCCGGCGTCATCGCCTTAAATCCCTCTGTAAAGCTTCCGCAGAACTCGCGGAAGGAGATCACTCTTCTTGGAAGATACAGAAGGAAAGTCACAACAAGGGTGAAAAAGGAACCCAGTACCAGACTTCTGGCAGAATCGCAGTTCGCAAATGCCTCCACGATCCCCGCTCCTTCCAGAATCCCGCCCGTGTACAGCATGCCGCTGATACAGAACAGGATGAGAACCGCAATCGGCAGAACCAGATCGATCACCTTTCCTCTGCCGCTGATGCGAAGCTCCTCTCCGGAAACCGCAGTTTCTTCCCCTTCTCTCGCCGTCTTTTCTTCATACCTTTTCATTGCACCGTAATCGATATTCCGTATGATCAGATATAGCATAAAAATTATGGTCAGGATCGCATAGAGATTGAAAGGAATCGTTCTGATAAACAGGCTGAAGCCGTCAATCCCGCTCCCTTCCGGCAGGGATGAGCCTACCGCCGCCGCCCAGCTTGAGATCGGCGCAATGATGCAGACAGGCGCCGCGGTGGCATCAATGATATAAGCCAGCTTCGCTCTGCTGATTTTATATTTATCTGTCACAGGCCTCATGACCGTCCCTACGGTCAGGCAGTTGAAATAATCATCCACAAAAATCAGGGATCCTAAAAGCACGGTGGATAAGAGAGCTCCTCTCTTTGATTTGATGACCTTGGATGCCCAGTTCCCATAGGCCTTTGACGCGCCGGATTTGGTGATCAGCGCCACCAGAATGCCTAAAAGCACCAGAAATATCAGGATGTCCACGTTTCCGCCGATTTTGTCGCCCATGATCGAGAACGTGGTTTCCACAGAAGCCAGCGGTTTAAATCCGGTCACCAGCAGTGCCCCGGACACAATGCCGATCAACAGTGAAAGATAGACCTCCTTTGTGATCAATGCCAGCGCGATCGCCACAACAGGAGGCAGAAGCGCCCAAGCTGTACCCGCCATCATACCCCTCCAATCTATTTAATTTTATTATTCCCCATCTGCTGCCGGTTATGACCGCGGTAAGACTCCGAAAGCCTTTCCCTCTCTTCTGGATCCATTTCCACCCATTTTGTATAGGGAACATCACATACCTTCATCTCTGCCCCGCAATGATAACAGTCCGCTTTCAGAAACTTGGATACTACTCTTGCCTTACCGCACTCCGGACATATAAATACCCGAATCACTGTACTCCCTCTTTTCCGCCGCCCGCCATATCATATCTCCTGCAGACTGCTCAGCTTGGCAGCCTGGTCGGCCGCTATCAGGCTGTCGATGATCTCATACAAATCCCCGTCCATGATGGAATCGATCTTGTAAAGGGTCAGCTTAATCCTGTGCTCTGTCACTCGTCCCTGAGGAAAATTATACGTCCTGATCTTCTCAGAGCGGTCGCCCGTTCCAATTTGACTTCTTCTTTCTTCCGCTTCCGCATTCTGCTTCTTTGCCAGCTCCAGGTCATACAGCCGGGAACGCAGCACCTTCAGCGCCTTATCTTTGTTTTTAAGCTGTGATTTCTCATCCTGGCAGGAAATCACGATTCCGGTGGGGATGTGGGTCAGCCGGACTGCCGAGTCCGTCGTATTTACACACTGCCCGCCGTTTCCTGAAGCACGGAACACATCAAATTTACAATCGTTCATATCGATCTGGACATCCACCTCTTCCGCCTCCGGCATGATCGCAACCGTGCTGGTCGAAGTGTGGATGCGGCCGCCGGATTCCGTGGCCGGCACGCGCTGTACCCGGTGGACTCCGCTCTCATACTTGAGCTTAGAATAGGCGCCGTGGCCGGAGATCATGAAGATCACTTCTTTCATGCCGCCAATCCCGCTCTCATTCACGCTGATCATCTCCACCTTCCAGCGGTTTCGCTCCGCGAAACGGCTGTACATCCGGTAAAGCTCCGCGGAAAACAGAGCCGCTTCATCCCCGCCGGCGCCGGCGCGGATCTCCACAATAACATTCTTATCGTCATTGGGGTCCTTGGGAAGAAGCAGGATCTTAAGCTCCTTTTCCAGTTCTTCTATCCTTTCCTTCGCGGATGCCAGCTCTTCTTTGAGCATCTCACGCATCTCCTCGTCGTTCTCACTCTCCAGCATCGCCAGACTGTCCTCCGCGTCCTGTCTGGCTCCCTTGTACTCCTTATATGCCTCCACAATAGGAGCCAAATCCGTCTGCTCCTTCATCAGCCTGCGAAACTTCGTCTGGTCCTCCACCACATAAGGATTATTCAGCTCTTCCATTATTTCCTCGAACCGAACAAGAATATCATCCAGCCTGTCGAACATGGCAGTTCCTCCTTGTCTCACTCTGTCAATCAAGTCTCCGGGCGGCGGCCTTCACCACCCGGTCTTTTCCTGTCAGATCTTTTATGATCTCTATACCGCAAAAACCGGCTTTCATGAGTACCGTTTCCACGTCTGCTCCCTGGTCCCATCCAATCTCCAGATAGATTTCTCCGCGCGGGGCCAGATATCCTGCAGCTTCCGAGGCTATCCTCCTGTAAAAGGCCAGCCCGTCCTTCTCACCGTCCAGGGCAAGCAAGGGCTCATGCTCCCTCACCTCCGGCTCCAATCCCTCAATGTCTCCGCTTGGGATATACGGTGGGTTGGATACGATGATCTGAAAGCGCTCACCCGGATTTCCTTTAAAAGCCCCGAACAGATCAGACTGCAGAACACGGCAGCAGTCTCCGCAGCCCAGGCGGCATACATTATCCCGTGCCACCCGCAGTGCATCGGCAGAAATATCGCTGAGCGTCACCTGCAGCTCCGGATACATTCGCAGATAGTATGCCAGGCTGATTCCAATACAGCCAGAGCCAGTGCAAAGATCCAGTACGCGCAGCCTTTCATTCCTGGCGCGCGTTCTTTTTACATCTTCCAGCACCAGCTCCACCAGCGTCTCCGTATCCTGGCGGGGAATCAGCACATGTTCATTCACACGGAAAGAAAGTCCCATGAATTCCTGTTCACCTATAATATGCTGAAGCGGAATCCTCGCTCCTCTTCGCTCTACCATGGCGCGAAACTGTGCTACGGCATCCACCTCTTCTTCCTCCGCTGTACAGTCTCTTTTTATATAATACTTAGCTCTGTCCATGGAAAAGCAGCTGGAAAACAAATACCAGGCATCCAGGCGCCATTCCTCCACATGATGCCCGAAGAGATATGTCTCCGCTTCTTTTAAAAGCCCGCCATATGTCCTCCGTTCCATGGATCTGCCTCCTAAGAATATGTCCTGCCGAAATTTTCTTCTTCGTACTTTTTCCAGTCAAAGACCTCTTCCACGGAGCGAATGGCCACCTCGATCATATCATCATCCGGTTCTCTGGTCGTGAGGCCCTGCAGCCAGAGCCCCGGCTTGCTGATCAGATTTATCAGCCAATTCTCACTGCTTCCGGCAAGCTTAAGGATTTCGTAAGAGATGCCCGCAATCACAGGAATGAGCAGGATACGCAGTACGACTCTGAGCCACACCACATCGGTCTGGATGACCATGGAGAATACAATACTCACAATGACCACAAACAATAAAAAGCTTGTCCCGCAGCGTTTATGGCGCTTGGAGCTCTTCCTTACATTTTCCACGTTAAGCTCCAGCCCATGCTCTACACAATTTATACATTTATGCTCGGCCCCATGGTACATGAATACCCTTCGGATATCCTTCATCAGAGAGATCAAAAGCACATATCCGATGAATATAGCCAGTCGGATCAGTCCCTCGATCAGGCCCATGAGCGCTCTGGATCCGATAAAACTCCGGAACAGGCTGGCCAGGAAGAGAGGAAGGACCATAAAGATTCCCACTGCTAAAATGACTGATACGCACATGGTGATTCCCATGATGACGCTTTCTTTCTTTTTCTCCTTTTCATCCTTTTCTTTTTCCTCTTCCTCCTCGTAAAAGCTGGCGGAAAATGTGAGGATCTTCATGCCCAGACGAAGAGAATCCACAAAATTAAAAATTCCTCTTATGAAAGGAATGTTAAATGCCTTGTGTTTTTCTGTAAATGACTGATATGTGTCAACCGCTACTTCTATTTCCTGATCTGGTTTTCTGACCGCGACGGCGTATACATCCTTGTTCCGCATCATAACGCCTTCTATAACCGCCTGGCCTCCGATACCCGATGATCTCATCCGGCTTTCCACCTTTCGTATATATTATAACCGGGAAAGTTCAAGGAACTTATCCATGGAATAAAAAAGGCTGAGATTCCACAGATAATACGAAATCTCAACCTCATCATTGTGCATTGCCTTATTTTTCTGTGTTCACACCATACTTACGGTTAAACTTCTCGATACGTCCGCGGGCCGACGCAGCTTTCTGCTGTCCTGTATAGAACGGATGGCATTTGGAACAGATCTCTACGTGAATGTCTTCCTTTGTGGAGCCAGTCACGAATTCATTTCCGCAGTTACACACAACCTTTGCCTGATGATAATCAGGATGGATTCCTTCTCTCATGCTTTTCACCTCTCTTATGGTTCTTTCTATCGCTTGACGCACAAGCGCCCATCTTCTTTTAAAACAGCGAAGTTCATTATAACATAAGGTTTCTTTCATTGCAAGTATTTTGGGGCTTTTTTTATATTTTCATCTTGCCGACCATATCCATGAATTCCTTATTGTTTCTCGTATGTTTGAACAAGTCCAGGATCCTCTCCACCGCCTCATCGGACTTCATTCCGCCTGTGGCTTTCCGCACGGTCTCCACTGCCGCCTGCTCTTCCTTTGTGAGAAGCAGGTCATCTCTGCGGGTACCGGATTTCAAGATATCGATGGCCGGAAAAATACGCTTCTCCGACAGCTTCCGGTTCAGCATAAGCTCCATGTTTCCTGTACCTTTAAACTCCTCAAACACCACGTCATCCATACGGCTTCCGGTCTCGACAAGCGCCGTAGCCAATATGGTCAGGCTTCCGCCCTCCCGCATGTTCCTCGCGGCTCCGAAAAACCGTTTCGGCATGTGGAGCGCCGCCGGATCAAGACCGCCCGACAGGGTTCTGCCGCTGGGGGCTACCGTCAGGTTATAGGCCCTTGCCAGCCTTGTGATGCTGTCCAGCAGGATCACCACGTCGCGCTTATGCTCCACCAGGCGCTTTGCCCTTTCCAGAACCATCTCCGAAACACGTTTATGATGCTCCGGCAGTTCGTCAAAGGTGGAATAGATGACCTCCACGTTGGGTCCTTCAATGGACTCTTTGATGTCCGTCACTTCCTCCGGGCGTTCATCTATCAGCAGCACGATCAAGTGCATATCCCTATGGTTGCAGGTCACCGCCTTGGCGACTTCCTTTAACAGCGTGGTCTTTCCGGCTTTGGGCTGGGAAGCTATCATCCCCCTCTGCCCCTTGCCGATGGGAGACAGCAGATCCACGATACGCATGGCTATGCTCCCTCCAGACATCTCCAGATGTATCCTGGAATTGGGGAAGATAGGGGTCAAATCTTCAAAATTCGGTCTTTTTTCCGCGATTCCGACCGGCAGTCCATTGATCTTGGAAACGTATAAAAGCGCAGCAAATTTCTCCGAAGAGGTTTTTACCCGTTTGCTTCCGCTGACGATGTCTCCTGTCTTCAGGTTGAATCGGCGTATCTGAGAAGGGGAGACGTAAACGTCATTCTCACCGGGCAGATAGTTTTCACACCGGATAAAACCGAACCCGTCCGGCATTACTTCCAGGATTCCATGCGCTGGAATTCCGCTGTCCAGATTCTGAAGCTCTTCAGGATTGATGTTCGGCGCCACAGAGGGCTGTCTCCTGACAGAAGGAACGGCGGCCGTTTCCTCTTCTTTTTCTTTTGTTTCATTGGCTTCCAGAATACAGCTGATAAGCTCCGCCTTTCTCTGTGCCGTGATATTTTTAACCCCGAAGTCTTTTGCAATTCCGCGCAGCTGCGCCAGAGACAGGGTTTCCAGTTTCTCCCTCATAGGTTCTCCTTTTCTTTCTATATTCCATCAATCGGGGGGATCCATAAAGACTGCTGCCGCGAAAACGGCAAAATAGATTTTCAGATTCTGGTAATAATCTCAAGTGTGCTTCATATTATACAACAAATGCGAAAAATTTACAACTTGATTTCATTTTCTAAACTTGGTATGATTAAAACATTGACAGATTTTGTAGAAATTTGGAAGGAGACGCACTGATGTCCGAGCCATTGACCCTATACAAATTAATGATTTTATATATGCTGAAGCAGGTGAAATTTCCTCTTGCCAACGCTCAGATTTCTGAATTCTTTTTGGACAAGGAGTACACTACTTACTTCACCCTCCAGCAGGCGCTGTCCGAACTCATCGAATCTCATCTCATCAAGCTGGAATCCACCCGGAACAGCTCTCGTTATGAAATCACAAGGGAAGGGGAGGAGACCCTGTCCTTTTTCGGCAAAAAAATCTCTTCTGCCATCATTGAGGACATCGATACTTATCTGAAAGAAAATAAGGTGCGTCTCCGCGATGAGGTGGGCCTTATTTCCGATTATTATAAATCCACCAATCAGGACTATGTGGTCCACTGCGCCATCCGCGAGGGAAAAACTCAGCTCCTGGAAGTAAATATCTCCGTGCCGGATAAAGAACAGGCAGAGCATATGTGCAGCCGTTGGAATAAAGAGAGCCAGCAGATATACTCCGCCATCATGCAGAGCCTTATGAAGGAGTGATCACCGCTTTCCAATCTCCAGAAGCTTCGCTTTCAGTTCACTTTCCAAGCGGTTCATCTCCACCTCCGCTTCTGTCCTTTTCTGCCGGCCTTCTTCCTGTATGCGGAGCACCTCGTCCAGCGTAGAGATCAGCGTTTCGTTGGTCGAACGCAGGGTTTCCATATCTACGATCCCCCGTTCCGATTCTTTTGCCACTTCCACCGATGCCGTCTTAAGCGCCGCCGCATTTCTGCTCAGCAGTTCATTGGTCATATCTGATACTTTCCTCTGCGCTTCAACCGCCTGTGCCGAATGGGCGGCTCCCAAAGCCAGTACCATCTGATTCTTCCAAAGAGGAATCGTATTTACGATCGTCGACTGGATCTTCTCCACCATAACGGTATCATTGTCCTGAACGAGCCGGATCTGAGGCGCCGTCTGCATCGCGATCATCCTGGTGAGCTCCAGATCGTGGAGCTTTTTTTCAAACCGGTTGCAGCGCGCGTCCAGATCTCTGGCCGCCTGGGCGTCCTCCGGCAGACCGCTTCTTTCTGCTTTCGCCCGCAGCATCGGAAGCTCTTTTTCCCGAACGGCATACAATTTCTTTTTTCCCGCCAGAATATACATGGACAGCTCTTTAAAATAAGTCAGGTTCAGATCATACATTTTATCCAGCATGGCCGCGTCCTTCAAAAGCTGTACCTGATGGCTTTCCAGGACCTTGCAGATTTTATCCACGTTTGCCTCTGTCTTGGCATATTTTGCTTTTACAGCCGTGATCTTATTGGAGGATTTTTTAAAAAAGCCAAGGAAACCCTTTTCTTCCTCCGCATCAAAGCTTCTCAGTTCTGTCACGACGCCTGCCAGCAGATCACCGATCTCGCCCAGATCCTTTGTTCTCACATTATCCAGAGCTGCTTCTGAAAAATCTGCCATCTTTTTCTGGGCCCCTGCGCCATACTGAAGCACAGCGGCAGAATCACTCAGATCGATCTGACCGGAGAAAGCGTCCACCATCTTCTTTTCCTCTTCCGACAGGATACTGTCATCCCATTGGGGAATCGGCGCCTCTTCTATTTTTTCAGGCATCTCCGCCTGCTCATTTTCAAAAGGGTTAAGTGTCAGCACCGGTTCCTTCACCGGCATATCCCATTCCTTGCTCATTGTCTCTCTCCTCCTGTATCATGCCGCTTTTCAAACCCGCCTTCTGACAGCCCTTCCTGCGCCAGTATCGTCTTCAGCACGGATATATCCGTGGAAACGTCCCAGGCCGTATCTTGGAACATACTGTCCAGAAGCTTTTCAAAGGCTATATTTAAGGTGCCCAGCGTTTCTTCAATCTCTTTCTTAGAGCTTATGATGTTGTCTCCCTGGACCGGCTGCCGGTCCAGCTCCTCATATGCCTCCAGCAGCTTCACCGTAGTAGGAAGATAATATTCCATCAATTTCTGGATATCCTCCACGTTTTCCGGATGCCGCTCCACCCGGTCAAAGATCCGTTTGATGACCAGCTCCATCCTGGATATCTTCTCCGATATCTCTTCACCGGGAATGGCGTCGTTGCATCTCCGGATTCTTTCCAGATAATCCGCGCCGGCCTGAATCACCGCTTCTGTCTCGCCGGATACCTCCGGCCTGTGCTCTTCCTCTTCCCTCTGGATCTCTGCCTGGCGCATAGTCTCTTTATACTGAAGGTATGTGGCGTTATCAATGATCAGGCACGTCTCCTGTTCATCCAGGCGCCCTTCCCGAAACCATTCTTTCTCGATCATCTTTTTAATATCCCGCGTCACGTACTTTTTGCTCTTCCCTATATATTCGGATAATTCCTTTAACTCACAGTACGTGCGGCCGCGCAGCCGCTCCACATACCGCCGGAACCGCTTCGCCATGGAAAGCTTGGCAGAACCGCTGCAAACCATGGCCGCTCCCGCTATAAAAACAGGAAGAAGACAATAATTCGCGATACGTATGCCGACAATGCCGCCTATGGCCAGAGTGATCATGAATAACACTGCCATGGCCATCGCCGTGCCGATTCCCAGTATATAGCCGCATACCGTGAGAGCGATGCCTCCGGCCCTGGCCCTTGCCGCAGAGTATTCTGAAAAAAGTGTACGCTTGTCCGCCGGGGTATAGGGTTCACTTCTGTTTTCTGCCCCCGTCTCCGTCGAAGATGCTTCTCTTGCCTTATTCCACTGGCAGCTGGCCTTCGATACGCCCTTTTCCACACCGTCCACTGCACTGTTAATGGCGCCTTTGATCGTCTGATTTAGTTTTCTGAAATCCTGGGAATTTACGGCATCTTGAATGATATTCCGGATATCGTTCCCCAAATCGCGCCATTCCTGGTTCATTGTACAGTCTCCTCCCCGGGGGTCTTTGTCTTTCGGAAGAAATCCCGGGCGGCAAAATCCGCCCGGTCCTTCCCCACTGATGTAAATTATAGCGAAAACAGAATCAAAATGCAATGGAAACTGTCTGTCAATATGCAAACAGAGTTCCGTACCCCTTTATTTCCGCTTTTACGTCTATGGCTCTCAGCGCCGCCCAGAGGCTGGCCTGATTGCTCGAGACTACCGGTATCCCCAAATCCTTTTCCAGGTCTTCCAGCACTTCTATGGTCCTGAAGTTGGTGCAGCTGATAAACAAAATTTCCGTATTTTTCCTCACCGCGCCTTTGGCCAAACGGTACGCCCGTTCCGGCGTCTGGCTGCGGATATCCGCGCCCTGATCATAGCCCAGATGCGCGCCGCCGGTCATGCAGAATCCCTGTTTGGCAAAAAAGTCATGCTCTATGGCGCTCACCTCATCGTTATAAGGATTCACCACCGTCAGATTCTTCTTGCCGAAAATTCTCAGGGCATCCAGCACCGCGCCTGTGGTCGTGATACTTTTACAATGAGCTTCCTCTGCTATCTGCTTCTGCAGTGCTCTCTCCCACTCCGGCCCATTTACAAAGCTTCCGCTGGTGCACCCATAAATGACCACATCCATATCCGCCGAGCCGAGAAGGCCGGCACAGCGCTCCACGTCTTCGTCCTGCCGCCTTAAATCCTCCGTGCTGCATCCCATAGCAAACATACGGCTGCAGTGGATACTGACCCCTTCAGGCGCCATTTTCCACAGCTCCGGCTCCATCGTTGTGTTCGCCGACGGAATGATGATTCCTAATTTACCACGCCAACCATACATAATCTAACCTCCCATCTTAAAGCTTTACCATAGTGCACTTTCTGTCCGGAAATATTTTATTTCATAGAACATACCTCCTCGTAAAATAAAAAAGCCCGACGTTAACACGCCTGGCTTTTCTTTAATCCGTATGAACTGCTTTGTCCGAATCGTCTCCGGAAGTCAGCTGTTCAATCAGATCCCATATCTCATCACGTCCCTGTTTCGTTTCAGCCGAAAACGGTATCACCGTGACCTGACTCCCAATTCCAAGGCCGCTCCGCAGAAGCTTTAACTGCTTTTGGAGCTGGCTGCGTTTTATTTTATCCAGCTTTGTGGCGATCACCACCGGTTCATATCCGTTATGCACGATCCAGTCGTACATCTGCCTGTCATTGACAGAAGGCTCGTGGCGGATATCCACCAGCAGGAACACACATTTGAGCTGGCGGGATTTCTTCAGATAGTTCTCTATCATCCTGCCCCATTTTTCTTTTTCAGTCAGTGAGACCTTTGCATACCCGTATCCGGGAAGGTCCACATAATAAAGGGCTTCGTTGATATTATAGAAATTAATGGTCTGGGTTTTCCCCGGCTGCGCCGAAATACGGGCATATGACTTCCTGTTCATAAGCGCATTGATCAATGAGGATTTTCCCACATTCGATTTGCCTGCGAAGGCAATCTCTGGCTTATCATTCTCCGGAAGCCTGCTGGTGACGCCGCAGACCGTTTCCAGATTTACAGTCTTTATTATCATCCGGTCCCTCCTTCTAAAAGCGGGCTGGCCGGCTGACCTGCCCGCTTCGGGCATATCAGACCAGCGCTTCTTTCAATACTTCATCCATAGAGCCTACAAATTTAATATCCATACCATCCAGGATTTCACTGGAAAGCTCCTGCACATGAGGCTTGTTGTTCCCCGGCACCAGAACTGTGTGGATATCCGCCATCTTAGCCGCGAGAAGCTTTTCCTTCAGACCGCCGATGGGGAGCACACGGCCCCGCAGCGTGATCTCACCTGTCATGGCCAGATCCGCTTTCACCTTTTTATTGGTGACTGCCGACAGCATGGCCGTGGCCATTGTGATTCCGGCAGAGGGCCCGTCCTTTGGAACGGCACCTTCCGGGATATGTACATGGATGTCATTCTTTTCGTAAACGGCGCTGTCCACCTGATAAGCGGGGCTCACAGAACGGACATAGCTCAGAGCCGCTTCTGCCGATTCCTTCATCACATCGCCCATCTGTCCAGTCAGATGAAGCTTCCCGCTCCCGGGCATCAGATTCACCTCTACCTCCAGGGTATCGCCGCCCACGCTGGTCCATGCCAGGCCGCGGACAATGCCCACCGCGTCTTCTTCATTGACCGTTTCAAAGCGCACAAGCTCTTTGCCCAGATATTTTTCCAGGTTTCCTTCGGTAATCTTCACCTGTTTTTTCTTACCGTCAAGAAGCTCCTTTGCCGCTTTCCGGCAGAGTTCTCCAATCTTCCGCTCCAGCTCGCGGACTCCGGCTTCCCTTGTGTAATTATGGATGATCTTCCTGACTGCCTTAGCCGAAACAGAAAACTGATCCGCCGTAAGGCCGTTTTTCTTCATCTGCTTTACCACCAGATATTTATCCGCTATGTGATATTTTTCGTTCTCCGTATAGCTGCTTACCTCTATGATCTCCATCCTGTCAAGAAGAGGCCTGGGAATGGTCTGAGTCGTATTGGCCGTCGCAATAAAAAGCACATTTGATAAATCAAGGGGCAGCTCGATATAGTGGTCCCGGAACGTATCGTTCTGCGCGCTGTCCAATATTTCCAGAAGCGCCGACGCCGGATCGCCTTTATAATCGCTGCCCACCTTGTCCACCTCATCCAAAAGCATCAGCGGATTGGAAGCGCCGGCCTGCTTTAAAGCAGCCGCCACTCGTCCGGGCATGGCGCCTACATACGTCCTCCTGTGGCCGCGTATCTCAGCCTCATCCCGGATGCCTCCCAGACAGATCCGGACATATCTCTTCCCCAGCGCTCTGGCGACGGATCTGGCAATGGAAGTCTTTCCCGTACCGGGCGGGCCCACAAGACAGATGATGGGGCTATCTCCCTTCCCAGTGAGAGAACGGACTGCCAGAAACTCCATGACCCTCTCTTTCACCTTTTCCAGGCCATAGTGATCCTCTTCCAGTATCTTCTCCGCCCGAGCCAGATCCTTGTTGTCTCTGGACATTCTGCTCCAGGGAAGCCCCAGCAGCGTTTCAATATAATTCCTGCTCACATACGCTTCCTGGCTGCCCATAGGCATGGTCTTATACCGTCCGATCTCCTTAGAGATTCTCTCCTTCACTTCTTTTCCTGCTTTTAATTTCTCCAGCTGCCTTTCAAACTGCTCCGCATCGGCCTGGATCGTGTCCTCTCCAAGTTCCTCCTTGATTAACTTCATCTGCTCCCGAAGTATATATTCCTTCTGATTTTTGTCTATCCGCTCCTTAACCTTTTCCTGGAATTCCTGCTTGATCCGGCTGATCTCCACTTCCGTGCCCAGGATCTGTTCGACCAGGACATACCGCTCCGGCAGCGAAGTAGTCTCGATCAGCTGCTGCTTGTTCTCCATGCTGAACGGAATGCTGATGGAAATCTCATCCAAAAGCTCTTCCAGGGTCCTGGACTCCAAAAGCATCGTAGCGACATCTTTGCTGAGGGCGGGATTCACTGCCGCATATTTTTCCACATGCTCCTTAAGGATTCTGCACATCGCTTCCTTTGTGACGTCATCCGCTTCCAAAAACGGTTCCGGAGGACATACTTCCACATCCGCCTCCAGATATCCTTCCTCCGCCTCCAAGGCGCTCAGCTGCGCCCGCTCCAGCCCCTCGACCAGCACGCGCACCATCCCCCCGGGCAATTTAAGTATCTGCTTGATCATTCCAATAGTGCCGATGGAATAAAGCTCCTCTTTCCCGGGGTCCTCATCCTGCACGGATTTCTGTGCCACAAGAAAAATCTTCTGGTCGCCTACCATCGCCTTTTCCAACGCAAGAATAGACTTTCTCCTGCTGACGTCAAAATGCACTACCATTTTCGGCAGCACACATAAGCCGCGCAATGCAATTGCAGGTATTGTCATGTTCTTTCCTCCTTTTGCCTTTCAGCTGCCCCCTATGGGGGCCAGCTTTAAATGGGGCGCTGCAGAATACTGCGGCCCCCCATCCTCAGGCTGTTTCGCCTTTTCGTGTCTTCACTTCCGTGTCCCGGTAAGTAAGCTCCGGCTTACTCTCGCCTTCTACCACTTCTTTCGTGATCAGGCACCGGCCAATATTTTCATCGGACGGAATCTCATACATGATATCTGTCATTACCTTTTCCATAATCGCCCGCAGGCCTCTGGCACCGATCTTTCGCTCCACCGCCTGATCCGCGATCGTCTCCAGCGCGTCCCTGGAAAATTCCAGTTCCACGCCGTCCAGATCAAACAGACGTTTATACTGTTTAACTATGGCGTTCTTAGGCTCTGTCAGGATACGGATCAGCGCATCCCGGTCCAAAAGCTCCAGAGACTCCACCATCGGTACACGGCCGATGAATTCAGGGATCAGACCGAATTTTATCAGATCCTGAGGCATCACCTGGGCCAAAAGCTCGCTGATGTCTCTCTTATTTTTGTCTTTCAAATCTGCCTCAAACCCGATGGATCCGGCTCCAAGCCTGTTTTCAATAATCTGCTCCAAGCCGTCAAAGGCCCCTCCGCAGATAAACAGGATATTGGTAGTATCGATCTGATACATCTCCTGATGGGGATGCTTCCTGCCTCCCTGGGGAGGAACACTGGCCGTAGTCCCCTCCAGAATCTTTAAGAGCGCCTGCTGGACGCCTTCGCCGGATACGTCCCTTGTGATTGAGACATTTTCTGATTTCTTGGTAATCTTATCTATTTCATCAATATAGATAATTCCGTATTCTGCCCTGTTGATATCAAAGTCAGCAGCCTGAATGATCTTCAGCAGGATATTCTCCACGTCTTCGCCTACATACCCGGCCTCAGTGAGAGCCGTGGCATCCGCGATCGCAAAAGGTACATTGAGGATCCTGGCCAGTGTCTGTGCCAGAAACGTCTTTCCGGAACCGGTGGGGCCGAGAAGCAGGATGTTGCTTTTCTGTACCTCCACATCCGAATCCGATGGCGCCGTAATCCTTTTATAGTGATTGTATACCGCGACGGAAAGCACCTTCTTCGCCCGTTCCTGTCCGATCACATATTCGTCCAGAAACTCTTTGATCTCCTTAGGCTTCAAAAGGTTAATTCCCTCCAGCTGCTCCACCGCGTCACTCGCCGTCTCTTCTTCAATAAGCTCCGCGCAAAGCTCCACGCACTCGTCGCAGATGTAGACATCTTTCCCGCCTGCAATCAGCTTCTTCACTTGTTCCTGGGTCTTTCCGCAGAAAGAGCAGCGAACATCAAATTTTCCTGCCATCCGTTTACCTCTGACGACTTTCGATTACTTGGTCAATGATGCCATATTCCTTGGCTTCTGCCGCACTCATATAATGATCGCGTTCGGTATCCACTTCAATCACATCCAGCGGCTGACCTGTATTCTGCGCCAGCAGCTGATTCAGCTTTTTCCGGGTCTCGATGATCTTGTCAGCCACGATCTTAATGTCGGTGGCCTGACCCTTCGCGCCGCCGGAAGGCTGGTGGATCATGATCTCTGCGTTGGGAAGCGCCATACGTTTCCCTTTGGTTCCGCCTGCCAGAAGGAATGCGCCCATGCTGGCCGCCATTCCAATACAAATGGTGGATACGTCGCATTTGATATAATGCATGGTATCGTAAATCGCCATACCTGCTGTCACGACTCCGCCGGGGCTGTTGATGTACAGCTGGATATCCTTTCCGGGATCCTCAGATTCCAGGAATAAAAGCTGGGCCACTACCAGGCTGGCCGTAGCTTCATTTACCTCTTCTCCCAGAAAAATGATCCTGTCCTTAAGCAGCCTGGAATATATGTCGTAGGAGCGCTCCCCCCTGCTGGTTGATTCAATGACGTAAGGTACTAAACTCATTCTGATGCCTCCTGTCTTAAATTTAGGCTTCTTTCGCTTCCGCCACCAGCAGATCGACCGCCTTCTGCACCGCCAGGTCTGTCTTCATCTGCTCTGCTTCCGCGTCTCCTAAATATTTCTTGAGCTGGTCTGCTTCCATCTTGTAAGCCTTGGCCATCTCTTCAATTTCTTTGTCAAGTTCTTCTTCTGATATCTGGATGTTCTCAGCCTTTGCAACTGCCTCCAGGGTCAGTCTAACCTGGATCCTCTTCTTGGCCTGCTCCATCATCTGCTCTTCCATTTTTTCTCTCGTGGTGCCGGTGAACTGCATATACTGCTCCATAGTAAGGCCCTGTCCCTGCATTCTCTGAGCAAATTCGTTCACCATATTGGAAGCCTGGGTCTTTATCATAGCCTCGGGGATATCCATGGTCGCGTTTTCAACGGCCTTATTTACAGCCTCGTCCTCTTTCTTCCTCTTGGCTTCCGCTTCCTTCTGCTCTCTTAATTTATCTGCCACTTCTTTCTTATATTCTTCCAGCGTGTCAAATTCGGATACCTCGCTGGCGAATTCATCATCGATTTCAGGCAGCTCTTTCGCCTTCAGTTCTTTGACTGTGACTTTGAACATGGCGTCCTTGCCTTCCAGTTCTTTTGCCTGATAAGGAGTGGGGAACGTAACGTTCACTTCTACCTCTTCTCCTACGTTTTTGCCGATCAGCTGCTCTTCAAAGCCAGGAATAAACTGTCCGGAGCCGATCACCAGAGGAAAATCCTCTCCCTTTCCGCCTTCAAACGGCACGCCATCACAGAAGCCCTCGAAATCGATGACAGCCGTGTCATCCTTTTCAACAGGTCTTCCCTCTACCGTCACCATAGCGGCGTTCTTATCCTGCTCCTTTTTGATTTCTTCCATTACCTCGTCATCTGTGACGATGATCTCCTGTCTTTCCACTTCCAGGCCCTTATACTCTCCAAGAGTCACTTCCGGCTTCACAGCCACAGATGCAGTAAAGATCATAGGCTTTCCAGCCTCGATCTGTGTAACGTCGATCTCAGGCTGGGATACGACTTCCAGCCCGCTCTCTTCCACGGCCTTCTCATAAGCTCCGGGAAGCAGCATATTTACGGCATCTTCATAGAAAACGCCGGCGCCATACATCTTCTCGATCATTTTCTGAGGTACTTTGCCTTTCCGGAAACCGGGGACATTGAACCTGTTTTTATTTTTCTGGTATGCGCCCTGAATCGCCTTTGCGACTTCCTCAGCCGGTACTTCGATTGTCAGCTTTGCCATGTTTTTTTCCAAATTCTCTACCTGTACACTCATTGTTCGTGTATTCCTCCTTAAATATATATAACGTATTACATTTTCTCACAGTCTAGCAATTTACCATTATAGCATAGAAGTTTTTTAATTACCAGCGGAAATTTCGATTTCTGGAAACTCTTGGCTGTGGGGCCGGCATCTTCCTCAGCGTACAGGTATTCTTCCTATCTTATGGATGCTGGATCTCTTTTTTCACCCTTTCCGAGGTCTCCTCACCCACAAGAATTTTAAGGAGCTCAAGGCCTTCGTCGATGGCAAAACCGAGTCCGCGTCCCGTCATCACGTTTCCGTCCCGGACCACGCCTTCTTCCACATGCTCCGCCCCCAA
This sequence comes from Qiania dongpingensis, assembly GCF_014337195.1. NCBI lineage: Bacteria > Bacillati > Bacillota > Clostridia > Lachnospirales > Lachnospiraceae > Qiania > Qiania dongpingensis. Next base: position 2,085,158 of record NZ_CP060634.1, on the reverse strand, counting down.
AAGCTTGTCCTCCCACCCGGGATAGCAGGTAGCTTTTTTTCCTTCCAGACAGTGGTATTTCCCCAGCACACTGGGCGCTGCGCAAATGGCGGCAAGCAGCTTGCCTTCTCTGTGAAACTTCTGGAGCGTCTCTCCAAGCTCCGCATGCGCGGTCAAATTCGCCGTGCCCGGCATCCCTCCCGGCAGGAAGACCGCGTCACATGCGCCGCACGCTTCTGACGACCACATGCTGTCGGCTTTCACGGTGATATCATGGGACCCTGTCACTTCAAGTCCCTCTCCCATGGAAGCAGTCTCCACTTCCACTCCTCCCCGCCGTAAAATATCCACAACAGCAAGACATTCCACCTCTTCCAGCCCCGGAGCCATACAAACATAAACTTTACTCATGATAGACCTCCTTTTTCGATTCCACTCCTGTTAACTGCATCTATTATATCACACTCCTCCCCTTGGTTATAGAATGAAAGTATGATAAAATAAGAAAAATCATAAAGAAACTGTAAAATAACAGGATGCGGAGGGCGGCCGGCCGCTGCCTCCAGAAAGGAACGCAGAATGGAAATAGAACGGAAATTCTTAGTGAAAAAGATACCGGAGAACCTGGAATCCTATCCATGTCTTACAATCGAGCAGGCTTATCTGTGCACAGACCCGGTGGTTAGAATCAGGCAAGAGGATAACAGCTATTATATGACTTACAAAGGGAAGGGGATGATGGCGCGGGAAGAATATAACCTGCCGCTGAACGAAAACGCTTATCTGCATCTGAAAGCAAAGGCCGACGGCCGCACCATTACGAAAAAACGTTACCGGATCCCTCTTGGGACCCTCACAGCAGAGCTGGATATCTTCTCCGCTCCGAGGGAGCTCACACTGGTCGAAGTGGAATTTTCCACAGAGGAAGAAGCACGCTCTTTTTGTCCTCCCGACTGGTTTGGGGAGGATGTGACTACTGACAGCCGCTATCATAACAGCAATATGATTTAATATGATACTAAATACTTCTGGAATCATTTTTAATTAGCTCTGATAAAGTTCCAGTTTAGCGCCGGCAGAAGTTCCGGACCGTCACGATTTCGGTTCGCTGGCGATAAAGTGGCCGCTTTATCCCCGCTCCGGCAGTACCGCTCACATGTCGATGGAAAATCCGGATGATTTCCCGTCTCCGGTTCGCTCAGAAACGGAATCGGTATTTTTCGTTTCTGCCTCCCTACGCCTGGGGAACATCGGCCTCTTTCCTGCGGCGCTCACCTTTAGGCCGGACCGGAATCTTTCTGCCGGTGCCGTCCCCGCCGCACTGTTATGAATGATTTTCGTTACATTGATTCCAAAAAAGGATTGGATATCCACACGGCCCGCGCGCCTTATGGCAGCGGGCCACGGCAGGCCGCTCCAACGGTTTTCAAAACATGCGGAAGTTTATCTTGGTGCGGAAAGAGGAGCAGGAGGAACAATCCGATTCCATCGTAAGGCGAGTGCCGCAAAGGCGTTAGCAGGATCTTCCCGGCCGCAGGGAGGTAAAAACCGAATCTCATGCAGGTTTTTATTGGAATCTGACATGGAAAAATATCGATTTATCCATGTCAGTTGGAAAGGACCGACTGGAGGCCGTAAAGATTCTGGTTACGGCTGCCAGCGAGCCGCCTGGATGCAATCGGATTTCCTCCTGTTTCATCTGATTCATAAGACTGTTTTAAAAGTATTCAAAGGTATACCCTAGGGCATCCCTTAATTCATGCCCTCCGGGCGGGCGCACTTCGTGCGACAAAGTATGATTGAAAATATGTAAAGGCACCCTCGCCGGAAATAATGGATGTTTCCATATTTCCAGCGGGGGTGCAGGTCTATTATGCAGATTCGTCCTTTACTCCTGTGCGTATTCCACAAAATCCAGAGGATCAATGGGCGCACCGTCCTTTGTCATCTGAAAATAAAGGTTCGGGCCTTCTACCACATAATACTTGGTAGGCTCGGCCAGATTTCCGATAACAGCCCCGGCTTCCACATAGTCTCCAGGATTCACGGCAAGCTCCGTGAGCTGGCCGCAGGTCAGTTCATAAGCGTTCCCCAAATCCAGCGTTACATAATTTCCCAGCTCTTCATTTGTCCCAACCGCTTTTACAATGGCATTTGCGGCAGCTTTTACCTGTGTTCCGGCCGCGCCCTGTATCAGGACGGCGGGATTGCACTTGTACTGATCAAGCGTAGGAAAATAAATGGTTTTGTCCATGGAATAATCCAATATGACATTTCCTTCTACCGGCCAGATCAGCTTGTCCGTTTCCCCGAAACTCACTGAATGTACTTCGCCGGCAGCGGCGGGCGCTTCCGAAGGAAGCTCCATTTGATCCTGTTCCGGAGAATCCTCATCACCGGTTTCTTCTCTCACGGCCTCTGTGGCCTCTGTCGACTCGGGCGTATTCGCCGCGGTCTTTGTCGTCTCTTTTACGTCTTCCGACGTTTCTTCCTTTGTACCCGTAGTTTCTTCGTCATTCCATAAGAGCTCTTCCGAAGAATCGTTCAGTTCCATGTACTGATTATTCTCATCTTCTTTCTTGTCCGTTCCCCTCCATACCAGTACTCCGGCAATGGCAGTCACGGTCACAAGACACCCCAGCAGCATGACCAGCAATCCTTGCTTCTTCTTCACGATAATCACCTCGGTATTAGTCTTGCCCGATTACCGTGTCCTATTCAAAAATTATCTGGACAATTCTGGCTCACCAACATTTTTTTACTTTTTTTCAATGCTTACATTTTGATAATAGTAAGCCAATATGGCCGCGGCATCCTTTCCTTCTCCCGCCAGCTTATTCGCTCCCCACTGGCTGAGTCCATATCCATGGCCGGAGCCCTTGTCGACAAATTTAATCCCGTTCTCAGACTGTGTGATAGAAAATGCGGATGACGGAAGGGAAAGCACAGAGGCCACCTCTTCCCCAGTATAGGTTTCCGTACCGGCCATCACACTCTGCACATATCCCGCGTCGTCCCTGGCCGCTATCTGCAGCCCCAAAGCATCCGTATCCGTAAGCTGCTGCCCGCGCAAAGAGCTTATGGCGGATACCAGGTCAGGGGCTGAATATTCTCTGATCGTCACGTATCCTTCCATATCCACATCCTGACTGCTGTCAACGCTCTTTATGTATGGCAGAAGCTCTCCCCCGTCTCTGGTCTTTCCCGCGCTGGCCCGGTGGAACATGGCGTCAATTAAGGACCCTTGATAAGTCAGCACCTGGCCCGCGCTCTCCGACGCGGCCTGTTTAAACTTCTCCTGATACTCCAGGTAATTGTCTCCCCATTCCTTTTTTCTGGTCTCCGTGTCCCAATATCCGCAGGACAGTTCACTGCCGGCAATAGCGGTCTCGTCTCCCATCATCTTGTACAGATATGTCCTGGCTATGATCACTTGGGCCTTCACAGCCTCCTTTTCATAATTCCCCGGGATCTGCGACGCCGCCACTCCCTGTACATAGTCCTCCAGATCGATTTCTTCTGTTCCATATTCGCTTTTTATCTGAACTGTTCTCCCGCTGTCCGCCGTCTGTTTCGGCGCCATGGTGATCTTGCCGGTGATAAAAAGTGTGACCATATAAGGAAACAGAAACAGGAGGATTGTCCCTCCTGCCGCCAATAGAAAATTCCGCTTCATATAAAAACTCCTTCGGCCTGTCTTTAAAATAGTGTACGCCAAAGAAGCTTTCCATATGATTGAATTTTATGATTGTTTAAAAATGGAAATAAATCCAGACGGCAGACTCATCTTCCGTATCCGACCGCCATGCTTGCCAGATATACCCGCTCCGCGCCGGCCTTTAGCAAAACTGCGGTACACGACTGGGCGGTTGCGCCTGTGGTATAGATATCATCCACCAGGATCAGGATGCCCCGCACCGCTGCTTTTCCCGCAGTACGGAACGCCCGCGCCTCGTTCTTCTGGCGTTCCTCATACCCGAGCTGTTTCTGCGCTTTCGTATTTTCCACCCTGAACAGCAGATCCGTTCTCACGGGAATCCCCAGCCTTTTGCCCAGGGCCTTCGCCAGCAGCTCCGCCTGGTTATATCCCCGCAGCTTCCGTCTGGCTTTGTGAATGGGCACCGGGACCAGCGCGTCTGGCCTCAGCCGGAGAAGCTGCCTTCCATGCCTTTTTGCCATTTCAGCCGCCAGAAATTCTGCACCCTCTCTTTTATTCTGATATTTAAGCCGGGCCATGACTGCCTGAGCCGCCGCATTATAATTAAGCAGCGCAATGCCTCCCGCAAAATCCTTTGGATGACGTATACAGTCGGCGCAGTATTCCCCTCCGTTCCAGCCGTGATCCAGCTTCTCCAGCTCCTTTCCGCATTTCATGCAGACCGGCTGGCTGACATAAGAAAGCTTCGGCTCACAGCTGCCGCATACAGATCCCCTCCCATACGGCAGGATTTCTCCACAGACCGGGCAGCGCCTTGGATAAAGCAAATCCAGTATCGTACTCTTCCCTCCTGTCACAGCTCTTCCAGACGCTTATCCAGGCTGGAATAGCGTCTCTGTTCTGTCTCGTTTTCAATCATTCCCAAAAAGGTTTCCGGCATTCCCACGATACATACACAGGATCTGGCCCTGGTTACCGCCGTGTATAGAAGATTCCTAGTCATGAGCATCCTCGGTCCGCTCAGAAGCGGGATGACCACCGCCGCGTATTCGCTTCCCTGCGCCTTGTGAATCGTTATGGCATAGGCCAGCTCCAGTTCTTCCAGCTGGCTGAAATCGTAGGTGACCACTCTTCCTTCATCAAACTCCACAACAAGCTCCTCCGCGAAGGAATTGATCTCGCTTATGGTCCCGATGTCCCCATTGAAGACTCCGGTTCCTGTGTCTACAGGAATCCCATACCGGCTCTTCACTTCCCATTCCAACTGATAATTGTTTTTGATCTGCATCACCTTGTCGCCCTCGCGGAAAATTCCCTGGGCATACTCTTTTTCCGCTTTCTTTCCATCTGGCGGATTCAGGAACTCCTGCAGTATCTTATTCAGACGTTCTACTCCCAGAGCACCTTTTCTCATGGGAGCAATCACCTGAATGTCGTGCATGGGCACATTCAGATACCCCGGAAGCTTCTGACATATCAGCGCGATCGCCGCATTGATTATGGAATTGGCGTCCGTCCTCTTTATGAACAGAAAATCCCTGCTCCTGGCAGCCACGTCCACCGGCTGACCTTTATTTATCTTATGAGCGTTCAGAATGATGTCACTGGCGGCAGCCTGGCGGAATATCCTGGTCAGGCGCACCACATGGAAGCTTCCCGACTGGATGATATCCTTTAAGACATTTCCAGGCCCCACAGAAGGAAGCTGGTCACGGTCCCCCACCAGGATCAGTCTGGTCCCGACAGCCACGGCCTCCAGAAGGGACTGCATCAGCTGAATATCGACCATGGACATCTCATCGATGATAATGACATCTGTCTCCAGTGGGTTTGCCTGATTCCTGGCGAAGTGTACTTCCCCGGAGGATTCATTCTGGATGCCGGACAGCTCCAGCATGCGGTGAATGGTCCTGGCCTCATATCCTGTAGCCTCCGACATCCGTTTGGCCGCCCGCCCTGTTGGCGCCCCCAGCACGACCTCCATCCCTTCCATCTCGAAGAAGCGGATGAGGGCCGTGATCGTCGTCGTCTTACCGGTACCGGGCCCTCCGGTGATCACCAGCACTCCGTGCCGCGCCGCCTCCAGAACAGCCTCCCGCTGGCGTTCATCCAGCTCAAATTTCTCCTGTTCCTCAATCCGCCGGATCATCTCGATCGCTTCGCCTTCTTCCACTCCCCACACAGAATCCAGCTCCGACAGCCTCCTGGCTACATTCATCTCCATATAATAATATTTAGCGGCATAGACGATTGAGACTCCCTCTTCCTTCTTCACCACCAGGCGCTTGTCCATGACCAGGTCCATAATATGGTTCTCCAGTGAGTCAAGCTCTACTCCCAGCAGCTGATTCGTCCCGCGCAGGAGCTCATCCATCGGAAGATATGTATGTCCGTTTGTTATGGCCTGAAGAAGCGTATATAATATCCCGCTTTTTATCCGGTAGTCCGAATCCGCGCGGATGCCTGCTTTCGTCGCGATATCATCCGCTATCTTAAAACCGACGCCGGCGATATCATCCGCAAGCCGGTATGGATTCTGCTCAATGATCGAATAGAGCTCAGAGCCGTATTCCTTGAATATCTTCGCCGCCAGGTTGAGAGAAATCCCGTACTTTTGCAAAAACAGCATCGCCTGACGCATGTCCCGCTTTTCCGCCACCTGGCTGCCAAGCTCCAGCGCCATGCGGCTGCTGATTCCTTTCACTTCCGCCAGCCGTTCCGGCTCCTCCTCTATGATACGGAAAGTGTCCTCGCCAAAATGTTTCACGATCCTGGCTGCGAGCGCTTCGCCTATCCCCTTGATGGCGCCGGACCCCAGATATCTTTCTATGGACAGCGTATCCTCAGGATTCTTGATCTCGTAACTCTCCACCACCAGCTGTTCCCCGTAGAGAGGATGCTTTTTAATGGTCCCGCTGGCTTCCACATATTCTCCTTCTCCCAGCATGGGAAGAATGCCTACCAGCGTTTTATCCTCCCCGCTGTTAAACAGTTCGATCACCGAATAGCCATTTTCCTCATTCCGATATACAATCTTATTGACATATCCTGAAATCGTCTCCACCAGACGTCTCCTTTCTAAAAAAGCAAAAAGGCAGCCAGAAGCCTGGAAGACTTCTAGCCGCCCCTGATATCTCGTCGGCTGCGCCGCGTTTATTCAACGTCCCTTTGTCCGTGCATGAACTCAATGAACTTTCCGGTACCGATCGCCACTGCAGTCAGAGGCTCTTCGGCGATCACCGTATTGATGCCGGTCTTTTCCTCGATCAAAGCATCCAGACCGCTGAGCAGGCTCCCTCCTCCGGTCATCACAATCCCTCTGTCGTACACGTCGGCCGCCAGTTCAGGCGGAGTCCTCTCCAAAACATTGTGTACGGCGTCTACAATCTGCATAGCAGGCTCCCGGAGCGCTTCCAGCGTTTCATCGGAAGTAATGGTGATTGTCTTGGGAAGTCCGGTCACCAGATTACGTCCCCTGACGTCCATGGCCACCAGCTCCGGCCTTTTATAAGCACAGCCTATCTGTATCTTGATTTCCTCAGCCGTCCTTTCACCGATCAGAAGGTTGTGTTTTTTTCTCATGAAACGGACGATTGCCTCATCAAAATCATCTCCGGCCACCTTAACCGAAGTGCTCACTACCGTGCCGCCAAGGGAAATGACAGCGATATCCGCCGTACCGCCGCCGATATCCACGATCATGTTGCCGCAGGCCTTTGATATATCGATGCCAGAACCGATCGCCGCGGCTACTGGCTCCTCAATAATAGAAACCTCTCTGGCCCCTGCCTGATAAGTCGCGTCCTCTACCGCCTTTTTCTCCACCTCTGTGGCGCCGCTTGGAATACACACGCTGATCCTGGGCTTTCTTAGGGTCTTCTTTCCGAGCGCCTTGCGGATAAAATACTTCAGCATTTTTTCCGTGACCGTATAATCGGAGATCACGCCCTGACGAAGCGGTCTCACAGCCACGATATTGCCGGGAGTCCTTCCGATCATCAGACGCGCCTCTTCTCCGATTGCCTTTATCTGATTGGTATCTCGGTCAAATGCCACTACGGAGGGTTCCTTCAGCACGACACCTTTTCCTTTTATATATACCAGGATGCTGGCCGTACCCAGGTCAATTCCTATATCTGTCGATAATAACATCTTTATTTCCTCCTATGCTCTTCCAAACTGCTTGCCTATAATGCGATTCTATATCCGATACGTCCGGGGACCGGACATTTCTTCCTCTTATTACCTATAAAACTCGCCAATCCTTTATATTATAAACAATTTTTCCATTTTTTCAATTGCTTTTTGCAGATGAAAGGAAATTTTGTGTTTCCCTAAATTTTCTTTTATGTTCTTCATGATTTTTTCATAGACTGAACATATTTTGGTCACATTTTCTTTTTATACTATAGGCATACCAATCGAAATTGGTATAAACAAGCTTTTTCATACTCACGCTCGGCAGCCTCAGGCTGCCGAGTCCCCCCCCCTAAAACCCCACCCTGAAAAGGGTGTTTTTTTATTTGTGACGCTTTTTCCGGTTCTCTTTCTTCTCTTTTCTCCGGATCTCATAACGCTTTATCTGTTCTGTCCGCAGCACAGAAAATTCTTTGGCAAACTTTCTGGAAGTGGCGGAAGGGTTCCTTTTCAGCATCTTCATCTTTAAGTATGCCATCTTTTCCGTCTGGGATTCGTGTTCCTGTTTTAAAGATTTAAGCTTTTCACCGAGACTGGAAACTACGCCTGCTTCTTCATCCTTCTCGTCGGACAGCTTGGCCAGCGCACCCAATTTTTCGTAAGTGGCGTCGATCAGGGAATCCATCTTGCTCCCTGCCGCGCCGGCCATCTCTGTCAGCTTATCCCCGATGGAATCAAGCAGCGTTCCAAGCCTTTCGCCAACCGAGTCTTTCTTTTCTTCCATCCCGGCTCTCATGGCATTTACACGTTCGTTCAGCTGTACCTGCACCTCATTCAGCTCTTTCCGCAAACGCATGGATACATCCAGCATGTCCCGGATCCCCAGGGCAACCTTTATGGACACCACCGCATCGGAAATAAAGATGACCGAGACCACGATCACCACCACTGTCACCAGGACCGGAGACAGTCCCATCACAAAGGCCTCCACCGGTTTATGCAGATATTTATTGAGAAGCACCGTAAATAATCCCCAGCAGAGGGAAGACGATAAACAGATAACGCCTTTATAATTCAGCTTTTGATTGCTGTAATCCCAGTATTTCACTTTGAAGATTGCTTCCATAGACAGTCCGACCACCAGTTCCAGGGCTGTGGCTCCCACCATCCCCGCCAGAAACATCCATACGATATGGTCTCTCAGACCCAGAGTCGCCACAAGCATCACGACCGCCCCTGATCCATATATGGGAAGCAGCGGTGAATGTAAAAAACCTCTGTTCACAAATCTTCTCTTTAATATAGAAACATAAGTACTCTCGAAGCACCAGCCGATAAAACAGTAAACATAAAAAAACATCAGCCATTGCTGAAAAGTATAGTGCATAGCCGCATCCTCCTGTCACTATTCAGTCTAGTGCATGAGCTTTCGTATGTCAACTACAAAACGGGAATGTAAACTTTCTTAAGAATTTTTAAAAAAGTTTTTCGACACCATTTGACAAACAGCTCTTCAAATGGCTGAGAGATGAGGGGCGACCGCCGGCTTTTGGTGGAAGCCCCATGTTCCACAGTCCTGAACCGGCTTCCAATTTCAAGCCCAGGTATGACCGGGAGAATCCCGGCGGTCTGTGGCAATGATATGTTAATAGATTTGTTATTGGATTAACATCATCTTTTTTATTTTATTATGAAATCATTATATATCTGTCAGTCTTTTTTATTCCAAAAACGTCAAATTTAGACACCATCATTTAGAAATGTCACCTCAACTGATTAAGCTTATTATGACTTGTTGTTCTTTAAATATTTAATGCAGACTATAATAACCAAAACCATCATCACAAACTGTACAAGACCAAAAAGACAAGACAAAACATAAGACGCATTATAAAAGAACATCTCTTTTTCCTCCTTTGTCAATGGCAAACATTGTCACACCTGTTAAAATAATTTTATCGTATAGCGAAAAAAATATCAATGCATGTCCCATCTTTTATTTTGCCACACAGCAGATATATCTCGCCGTTCGTTCCAAATTTCCATATATAAAATCAAACTGCGCCCGGAGCCTGATTTCCCCCTGAGCGCAGTTTTCCCTTTGGTCACTTATAACCGGAGCGCGGCCATACGCCGTCCCGGGACTCTTGTCATTTTATTTCCATCTGATGGAGATACTTTTCTTTGGTCGCCATCCCGCCTCTGATATGGCGTTCCGATTTATTGACGTCCAGTACGATCCGTGCCTGGGATGCCAGAGTCGGATTGATCTGCACAAGACGATCTGTCACGTCCTTGTGCACCGTACTTTTGCTGATTCCGAATTTCTTTGCTGTCTGCCGAACCGTGGCGTTCTCCTCAATGATATAATTTGCAATTTCTACGGCACGCTCCTCAATATAATCTTTCAAAAGGGAGTCCCCCTGATACGCTTGTTTTTACAATCTATGCAGGGAGTATTCAATTCATGTGCAGGAAACTCACCATATTTACGGTTAATAATCCACCGCTGCTTCTTTCTCCTTTTTGCTCTTTGTCCGTCCCTCAGAGATCGCCAGCCCGGCTAAAGTAAGCGCCGTCCCCAGAGCAGACATCCAGGTGATCTTTTCATCCAGGATAATCGCTGACGCGGCTACCGTTACAACCGGGACCATATAGATATAGATCGTGGTCTTCACAGCGCCGAGCTTTTTGACCGCTGTATTCCAGGTGACAAAACAGAGAGCGGACGCTCCCAGGCTCAAGTACAGAAAGTTAAACAGCAGCGCAGGATTTCCAAGTACGGAGAAATCCGGCCGAAAATCCATGAGAAACAACGCCGGTATCATGAATACAAGCCCGTAAAAAAACGTCCTTCTGGTGACCTGGATGGTGTTGTATCCATAACGGCTGATCTTTCTGGAAAATACGGCATAAGAACTCCAGGCCAATGCCGCCCCCAGCTCCAGCAGATCCCCCAGCGGATTCACATGGAATCTGCTGGCTCCATTAAAGCTGATAAGACATATTCCGGCGATTGCTGTTAAAAACCCTATGAAAAATCCGGACCGAAGCTTTTCATCCTTTGTAAAAATGTGCGACAGAATTGCCGTAAAAAACGGCGTGACCGATATGATCACTCCTGCATTGGACGCCAGCGTATAAGTGAGCGCCACATTTTCCAGCAGATAATAAAAGGTGATGCCAAACAGCCCGGCGCCGACGAACAAAAGCTCATGCTTTTTCTCCTTCAGCTTCATCCGGCGCGGGCACACGGCGCACAATACCAGGAACGCCAGCAGAAAGCGGAAAAAAAGAATCTCCGCAGGCGCCATCCCTCTAAGTAAAATTTTTGTCGCTATGAATGTTGTCCCCCATACAGCTACGGTGAATACCGCCGCCATATGGCCGCGGGTACTCCCCGCCTCTTCCTCTTGACTTACTGTCTTCTGCTGAAGCTGCTCTTTCATCTCAAAATCCTCCCTATTCTGATCCCAGGTCCTCAAGCCCGTTCCATCCCTCTTTCATTCTCTGAAAATATCCCGGTATTGTCCCGGTGTCAGTCCTATAAATTCTTTAAAATAATTGGTAAAATGGCTCTGATCGGAAAAACCTGCAGCCATAGCCGCATCCAGCGGCTCCCCGCCATGCTCCAGAAACTCCTTCGCTTTATTCACCCGGATATTTTCCAAATACCGGTACGGCGTGATCCCATATAATCTCGTAAAGGTACGCAGCAGAGAATATTTATTCATATCTGCCATGGCCGCCAGTTTATCGAGAGATATCTTTTCTTCATAATGTGTCTCCAGATAGAGGCGGACCTTTTCCGCCTCCTGGTGGATGAAAGGGCTGCTTCCTCCCTCGCCGGGCTCCGCGTATTTCCGTATCAGCTGTTCTGTCAGAAAATAAAACAACTCTTCCTTGTCGAACTCTTTCCGCCCTTCCATTATCATATGATGAAGCTGGCGCAAAAGCTCCGTAAGGCCGCTGTCTGGAACTACAGTTTCCGAAAAATACGGCAGGCATCCTTTTCCGGTTATCTCTTCCGCCACCCGCCACATAGTTCTTCTTTTTATATTAATACACCGGTAATCCAAAGGAGCGTCGTCTATGGCCTCGCATGTATGGCTGTCCGAAGGATTGAACAGCAGCAGAGCCCCAGACTGGACCTGGTAATCCCTATTTTTGCATATCAGGTGCCTGCGGCCGCTCTCAATAAATCCGATCACATAATATTCATGGAAGTGGTTGGGAAACCTTTGCATGATTCCTTGAAAGCAGTACGCCTCTACTTGAAGTTCATTGTCAAACCGAACGCTCCTTTTACCCTGTTCCATGATATTCCCTCTCTTTCCTTATTCCGCGCACAGACAGTATAGCACAGTTCTCAAAAAAGCTCTTGTAAAATATTGCACCTTGTCCAAGAATATTATGGAAAGAAACGGAGCATAGGATGAGCGCCATTGGGACTTATCCATGGCCGCACTAGAAAGGTACACCACATACTCTTCACAACCTGAACGGCATATCCAAAACAGATATGACCTTTTACTTCAGGATCAAAGCAAAAAGAGCGGCCCAGGTACGGCTGGAATATGCCGTTGACTATGTAAAAACAAATGGCAGCCGACTGATCCGTTCTTCAGCCGCCTCCCTGGAGTCAAAAATGCCTGCCCGGCTCACAGCCGGACAGGCATTCCTCATTCTTAATCGCTTTCTCCTCCTCAGGCTTCCTCTTTATACAGGCTGCGGATCTCCTTCAGATACTTCCGATATTCTCTCATTGCGGATGGCGGAGCCGTCATCCTGACTTTACAGCCATATCCGGCCAGCCAGCCATAAAAAGCGTCTCCCACCGCGGCTTTTAATTTCAGGGAAACCATCTGAGCGCTCCCTTTTTTTGTACCAGAGCTGCTTTTCCCGCGAACAGAAACGCCTCCTCCCAATTCATTCAGAATGCTCTCAGCCGCCGTCTCACTGCAAAGCAGCTCAATCTTTGTTTTCCCACGAAGCCAGTCCGGACGCCGTACAGAAGCCGAAGGTTTTTCAGGCTCGGGAGTGATTTCTTTTTCTTTTTTCTGGTCAGCCGGCAAACCGGGCAAAATGCCGGGTACAGCCAGCAGCCCGGCAATACTGCCGGCGTTCTTTAGATAATAGCCGGCCGGCCGCTCTCTCCTGCTGACCACCTCAAAGCCGAAAGTCCGAAGTGCGTCCAGATCATCATAAATGCTCTTCCTCTCCGCGGAAATGCCATGGCTTCGAAGCTCTTCGAGAATCTCATTCATTGTCACCACATGGGACGCATCCGTCCCCGCAAGCAGCTTTATAATGTACAACACTTTCAGTTTTTGATTCATCGATCTGGCCATATGCATTCCTCCTTCTCTTTCCGGCAGACGCCGCGAACCCGTCCTCTGCAGGGCTGTTTCAATACCTGTTATATACGTGCACCAGATGGCCCAGCCAGTCCGATTCCCTTTGACCCAGCTGGCCCTTCCGCAGACGCCATTTCCAATTGTTTCCCAAAGTGGACGGAAAGTTCATGCGGGCGGAATTATCCAGCTTCAGCACATCCTGGGCCTGGAATATCACCACATTGGCAACGCTTCCGTACGCGAGCCGGAACAGCTCCTCCACGATCTTTTCCCGGTCTCTGGTCCCGATCAGGTCAAATAAATAACCAAGCACTTCATCCGACTTGTCGCAGAACAGGCCCGCCAGTGTCTCATTGTCATGAGTCCCGCCGTAGGCGATACAGTTCGTCTCTTTGTAATTATGGGGAAGATGCTCATTGGCCGGATTTCCATCAAAGCCAAAGGCGATTACCTTCATGCCCGGATAATGGTTATCCTCCAGCAATTTCCTCACCGCCGGCGTCACGATTCCCAGATCCTCCGCAATGATATACAGGTTTTCCGCTGTCTCATTGATGACATCGGTCAGTTTTTTTCCAGGACCATCCATATAAGTGCCATGGACACTGTCCTTCGCGCCTCCGGGCACGGCATAGTATCTGGTGATTCCAATAAAATGATCGATTCTCACCGCGTCATACAGCTCCTGGGAGGAAAGGACTCTCCTGCGCCACCACTCAAAATCCTCTTTTTCCATGGCATCCCAGTCATAAAGCGGATTCCCCCAAAGCTGCCCCGTATCGCTGAACGCATCGGGCGGCACCCCGGCAATGAACTTCGGCATCAGATTCTCATCCAGCTGAAAAAGCCCTGGATGAGTCCAAACATCCGCGCTGTCCATGGCGGCATATATGGGAATATCTCCTATGATCCGAATCCCTCTCTCCGCCGCGTACTCCCTCAGTTTCTTCCATTGGCAGAAAAATTTATACTGGCAGAAAGCCCAAAAATCCATATCCTCTTCCAAAAGCTTCTCATACTTCTCCACCGCCTCCGGCCTGCGAAAACGAATGTCTTCCTCCCATTTCAGCCATTCTATGCCGCCAAAATACTCCTTGCACGCCATAAACAGACAGTAATCCCGGAGCCAATAGGCATTTTTCTGTTCAAAGGCCTGAAAATCCGGCTGTTCCCGGTGCCGGCTGTTCTTCGCGGCTGTCCGGAGGACTTGAAACCGGTTCCGGTATACGGTCTCATAAGATACATAGGATTCCTGGTCTCCCCAGGAAAAGCTCTCCACATAGTCCCTTTGCAGCAGCCCCTCTTCCGTCAGAAAATCCAGGTCGACAAAATAGGGATTCCCCGCAAAAGCAGAAAAGGACTGATAAGGGCTGTCTCCATAGCTCGTAGGGCCCACAGGCAGGACCTGCCAGTATTTCTGGCCCGCCCGCTTCAAAAAATCTATAAAATCATAGGCCGCGCGGCCAAAGGTCCCGATTCCATATGGGGACGGGAGACCGCTGACGGGAAGCAGGATACCCGCGCCCCGTTCCAAAACTTGACCTGTCATCATTCGTTACCTCTCTTTTTCTTCTTTTCTATCATTATACTGAAAAACAGGCCGATATACAATACTTACAGCCCCTGGAAATCTTTTCTGAAAATGCGCTGTCATGCTCCACAAAAAGAAGGGAAAGATCGGATTCCTCCAAAAGGTCCTCTATCTGCATTCTGGAAAAAACATCGATATAATTAAGCGGTTCATCCCAGATGTAAAGATGGGCCCGCTCCCCGAGACTTCTGGCTAGCAGCACCTTTTTCCTCTGCCCTTCGCTGTATTCCTCCATGGGCTTCTCAAATTGTTCCCGGGAGAAATCCAGCTTCCGCAGCAGCATTTTCATTAGCTGCCCGTCGCAGCCGCAGCTGTAAATATAATCATCCAGACTTCCGGATAAAAAGGAGGTATCCTGAGGCACCCAGGAAATCTTAAGCCCCGGAGCTGTCTCAATGTTTCCCCGAACCACCCGCAGGCCGTCTCCCGCCAAGCGGGCTTCCACATGCTCCCCGGCGGCCGCCTGAGACAAAACCGCCTTCAGCACCGTGGATTTCCCGCATCCGTTTCCGCCTGCCAGCACCATCCGTTCCCCTCTTCTCAGGGTGAATTCCAGATTTCTGCACACTTCCTTCTCTCCGTACGCCAATGATACTCCGCGGAATTTCACCAGCTCTTCTTTATAGTGGCGGAGCGGAAACAGCTTCAGCTCTTGGACGCTCTCCACATTTTTAAGAAGTCCTGACTTTTCCTTCGCGGCCTCCTCCATCCGGCGTTCCGTCGTCTTGGCGCGCTTCATCATTTTCGCGGCTTTATGCCCGATCGCCCCGCGGTCAGGTCTTAATCCGCCCACCCGTGTCCCGAATTTAGTCTTTTCTATTTCTCCTGACCATGTCTCCGCCCGCTTTGCCGCCACAGACAGTCTTCCGATTTCCTTTTTCAGCTTTTCATTTTCCCCGGCCTCCCACTGATCCCTCCTCGTCTTGTCTTCCCACCAGGATGAAAAATTGCCCTGTACCACATCTATCCCCTGCCTGTTAATAGACATGACGTGATCGATGCAGCCGTCCAAAAAGACTCTGTCATGGGATACCAGGATAAACCCCTTTTTTCGGTTCAGATAGCGGCTCACAATCTCCCGTCCTTCCAGATCGAGATGGTTGGTGGGCTCGTCAATGAGCAAAAAATGATGCTCCTGAATAAACAGCAGCGCCAGCAGCACCTTTGTCCTTTCTCCCTGGCTGAGCGTGGAAAAGGGCCGGTACAGAATCTCCGGATCTGTCTCCAGAAATTGAAGTTCACGGCACAGACGCCACAGCTCATACCCCGGCAAAACTTCCTCCGCCACCTCAAAGGCCATGTTGTCCAAATCCATATCGAGCAAGAAAGGAAAATAGGTGAATTCCCCAGACGAAACGATCCGGCCCTTATATTCCTCCTTTCCCAAAAGCAGGCGCAGGAGTGTCGTCTTCCCCCTGCCGTTCCTTCCGATAAGCCCCAATTTCCAGTCTGTGTCAATGGTAAACGACATATCCCGGAAAATTTCCTGGTGACTTCCTCCATAATAAAATGTTACATGTTCCGCGCGAATTTGTGTCATACAATTTTCCTCCAATCCTTCTAAATTACTTTTCATTGGAGGGTGCGCTGCCATCCTGTCATGGCAAAGATTCCGCCTGGGCGGAGCACAAAAACAGGATGCAGGAATTCCTGCATCCTTTTGTCCATACCATATCATATCGTCACTCTGTCAACGCCGTCTCTGCGGACAGGCATTTCCAGAGCTCCGCTCTATTTGGTTCGCGATAAAAGGAAAAAGCATTACATTCCTGCGGGCATGACAAATAGACATATTCAAAATGTCACGCACCATCCGACCGATCATCTGCAGGAATTAATCTTCATCCTTTCATCTCCTCTCTTCTCATCTCCGCTCCTCCATATGAGGAAGCTTAATCCATGGTATCACAATAGCCATTTGCCTGTCAAGCCTCCGTCTCTCTTTACGAACGCCCTTCTCTTCTGATATAATGAATTTATTTGTACCATTCGTACCAAAGGAGGCCCCTATGATTCCCATGAAAGATGCTCTGAAGCGAATTCCTGTCTTTCAAGATATATCGCCGTCCACTTACGCAGATCTGGCCGGATGCGGTATCATGAGACAATACCGACGGGGCACTCAGCTCTTTCTGGATAAGGAGCCAGTATCTACTGTCTTTTTCCTGGCTGAGGGAAAAGCTTCCCTCTATAAATTGAATCATTTGTATGAAAAAAAGGTGATTTTTCTCTGCGGTCCGGGACAGCCTCTGAACGAGGTCATTCTTCAGGATCCCACCGCCTCCATAAACTGTGAGATTCTGGAGGATTCTCTGATACTCTGCTTTCCCCGCAGGACATTTCTCGGCTTAATGGAACGGGACGCTCATCTGTCCATGGCCGTCATGTCTTCCATGGCCCTCAAAATCCGCCGCCTTTACCATCAGCTTAAAAACACGGTCGGCAGTGTGCGCGGAGACAAACGGCTGGCCGCCAAGCTCTGGAAGCTGTCTCTGGACTATGGAATCCCTTTGGACGACGGCACTCTCATTGATTTTGATCTAAGTATCACGTACCTGGCAGAGCTTCTCGGCTCCAAGCGGGAAACCGTCTCCCGCCTGGTAAAGCAGCTCAGTGAGGCTGGATTGGTAGAATACCGGAAAAATCATTTTTTCATACCTGACCGTGAAAAACTAATGGAGTATTTTAAAGAACCGTGAGAAAGCTCACGGTTTTATTTTTTTCCCAATGATACATTACTTGACAGAACAAATGTCTTCGAAAAGAAAGAGGTGGATATATGGGTTATTGTCTGTCAACAGAGGCGTTATCCGAGGTTTTTCAGCATCTGTCCCTCGAATACGACCTCTACGCCCCCCGTCTTTATCCCAAAGGCGGCGCATTTTCTGACACGGATCTGGTACGTTATGGAAAGATTTCTTCTCCTGAGGAAATTGTGCTCCATGAAAAATCCCGTTTTTCCTGGAAGGAGATCCTCCTTCCCATCAGCCAGACTCTATTTTATTTTACGGAGGGTTCCGTCCTGGAGCCGGAACAGAAGCAAAAGGGAGCTGTCATCTTCCTGCGAAGCTGTGACCTCCACGCATTAAAACGTCTGGATCATATTTATCTGCAGAATGGTCCTGAGGATCCTTATTACCGGGAACGCCGGGATAAACTCCGCTTTGTCCTGATTGGCTGCAAAGAACCATTTTCCAGCTGCTTCTGTGTGGATATGGGGACGAACAAAGCCGACGGCTACGATTTTTCTCTGGATCAGGAAGGCGATGCCTGGCAGATCGACTGTCCAAACGCTGAATGGCAGGAGCTGTTCCGCCGCCATGCCGCCTGCGAGCGAGCGGTCTCTCCGTCCTATCTCACGGAAACCAAGACCAGGGTCCACATTCCCGATCATCTGACCGCGGGCGTCATCAAGAGTAAAATCTGGGAGGAATATGACAGCCGCTGCATCGGATGCGGCAGATGCAATTTTGTCTGTCCTACCTGTACCTGCTTCACCATGCAGGACTTATTCTATACGGACAATGGAAATGCCGGAGAGAGACGCCGTGTATGGGCTTCCTGTATGGTAGACGATTTTTCCGACGTGGCCGGAGGCGGAAGCTATCGGAATACCTGCGGTGAACGGATGCGGTATAAAGTGCTCCACAAGGCGCTGGATTTCAAGAAGAAGAGCGGCTTTCAGATGTGTGTAGGCTGCGGCAGGTGCGACGACGCCTGTCCGGAATACATATCCTTCTCCCACTGTCTGAACCGTCTGTCCGAAGCGATGAAGGAGGTAAATTCCGATGAAGCAAAATGAATATGTCCCTTTTCTCTCTGAAATTGTCGAAGTCATCCGCCACACGGAGATCGAATACACCTTCCGCATAAAATATCTGGGCGATGTAAAGCCGGGACAGTTCTTCGAAGTCTCAATCCCCAAATACGGCGAAGCTCCCATTTCCGTCAGCGGCATTGGCGACGGTACCATAGATCTGACGATCCGCCGTGTGGGAAAAGTGACCAATGAAATCTTTGAGCGCTATAAAGGCGGCCGGATGTTTCTCCGGGGTCCTTACGGAAACGGCTTCTGCTTGAATGATTATAAAGGCAAAGAATTGGTCATCGTCGCCGGCGGAACAGGAGTATCCCCGGTGCGCGGCGTCATGGAGCATTTTGCCAGTCATATGACGGAAATACGAGGCCTGACCATGATCGCCGGCTTTAAATCCCCTTCCGATATCTTATTCCGGGATGATTTTTCACGGTGGAGCCAATGTGCCCAGGTAATCCTCACCGTGGACAGCGGCGGCGGCACAGAATACCGGGAGGGGCTGGTCACCGCGTATATTCCCAGACTGTCCTTCGCTGACCTGTCAAATGCGGCCGCCATAGTGGTCGGCCCTCCGGCCATGATGCGCTTCTCCATACAGGCGCTGAAGAACCGAGGCCTGGAAGACAGCCAGATCTGGATCTCAAAAGAGCGGAAGATGTGCTGCGGTATCGGCAAATGCGGCCACTGCCGAATCAATGATACTTATGTCTGTCTGGACGGTCCGGTCTTCCCTTATACCAAAGGGCGCACACTGATTGATTAGGAGGGTGAATTTATGGATATCAATACAAAAGCACTGAAAAAAAACGCTTTCCGCGTCACTAAAGTGCGCGGGAAGACCGCTTCCCGTATCCGGGTGCCAGGCGGTCATCTGGACGCAAAATGTCTCTCAATGATCCAGGAGATCGCGGAGACTTACGGCGACGGCACCGTACACCTTACCAACCGCCAGGGCTTTGAAGTCCCCGGCATCTCCTATGAGGATATGCCCAAGGTAAACGCCATGCTGCAGCCCATTATCGACGGCCTGGATATCAATCAGCCTGTCCCCGGAAACGGATATTCTTCCTCCGGGACCCGAAATATCACAGCCTGTATAGGGAACAGGGTCTGTCCCTTTGCCTGCTATGACACCACGGCTTTTGCGAAGCGGATAGAGAAAGCCGTATTTCCCAATGACCTCCACTTTAAGATCGCTCTGACCGGCTGTCCCAATGACTGTGCCAAAGTACGAATGCACGATTTCGGCATTATGGGCATGACCATGCCCAGGCTGGATCAGGAGCGCTGTGTTTCTTGCGGCGCCTGTGTAAAGGCATGCAGGCGCAAATCTGTCGAAGCATTGACTACCGTCAATTACCGCCCCCGGAGAAATGCGGAAAAGTGTATCGGATGCGGGGAATGTGTCCTCAACTGTCCGGTCTCCGCCTGGAGCCGCGATCCGTCTAAATATTACCGGCTGACTTTGTTTGGACGCAGCGGCAAAAAAAATCCCCGCCTGGGCGAGGATTTCATCTTATGGGCCGATGAGGACAGTATTGTGAAGATTATTTTGAATACATATCACTATGTGGAGCATTACATAGACCGTACCGCCCCCGGAGGCAAGGAGCATATTGGATACATCGTCGACCGGACCGGCTTTGAGGAATATAAGCGCTGGGCGCTGAAAGACGTATCTCTTCCTCCCGAAGCCAAAATCTGCACACCCGTTTATTGGAAGGGCGTTTCTTACGTTCGCTGACTTATTCCACATGTCATAGGAAGGCCTGCCTGATGTTCTCCGATACCCGGGAAAGAATCCGCTCGAGCACTTCCTGGTCTTCCTCAGGAATACCTTTTCCAATGATCGACATGAACAGTTCCTGAGCTTCTTTGGCCTCCCGTATTATATTGTCCGCCGAAGCCTGTACGGAAAGGTGCAGGATCCGGCGGTCTTTTTTGTCTTCCATTGAAGTGAGATATCCCTTCTGCATCAGCAGATCCACCGCCTTCGACACATAGGATTTCGCTATACAGCGAACTTCCACAATGTCTCTGGCCGTGTCGTAATCCGGATGGTTATAAAGAAACAACAGGATATCCACTTCTATCTTACTCATTCCAAATTTTGCAGAAACCTGGCTGATAACCTTCGTATACAGCTTGTCCAGCTGCTGGCCGTTTTTCAGAATATCGCTGGATGACAGCATACTGATTTCCTCCCTGAGATCATTCTCCGAATCTTCCGAAAGCAACAGTTCTTTAGAGAACCATTCTAGTCCGGCCAAGCTTATTTGTCAAGCCTGGTTTTCCTGCAGCTTCGGTTCTTTATAGCATGTAATGTCACGGCATGAGACCAGGCAGGCTTCTCTTTTGCCCCATCGTATCATGGACGTATTCACGATGACCCACAGCTTCAGCATGGGATTGTACATTTCCCTGCTGCAGTCCTTTCTGAAATTTGTATCCTGGATTGGACAATCGTCGCAGATATCCCCCCTTCCCAGAAGAGACCGGTAGCACTTCTTTCCCACCTCGGCATCTGTCACAGTACTGCGTGTCTTCTCATTGACATACAAAAACTCATAGGTATCCATATCCACTACGTAAATCCATGCATTCTGGTTATCCAGTATCCTGTGAAGATTGTCCACAGCTCCTTTTTCCCGTCCGTTTGCCCGCTCCTTCAACAGAAAAATGGACAGAATCTGAGCTACAAAGGTCAGCGCCTCTACCTGCTCCTGGGTCCAAAGCCGTTTCTTGACACAGTCATCAAAGCCCACAAATCCCCGGAATCTGCCGCTGTCCATGATTGCGCACTGGAGCGTGGATCTGATCCCCTGCCGTTCTAAGATTTCCCGCTGCGTGTCCGGCAGGGCCGCCACATCCGGGCAGTAAAAGATATTCTGCTCTTTGAAATTTTCCTTATATGAATTCCCCACCTGAGCGTAAACGATATCCTGCAGACTGTCCTTTTCCGCTTCGATTCCCGTATTACACCATTCATACGTATTGCTGCAGGCGTTCCCATCCTCGCTGTCCTCAAAAATATAGGCCCTGCTCACCCGAAAATACTTTCCGGTAAATGCGAGAATCGACTCAACTGCCTCCTCAAAATCGTGGATGGCATAAAGCTTCCCAAATATTTCCCGAATCACGCCAGACAGATCATATGGGATACCCGCCTCCGAATCAATCCTCGTTTTCGCCGCCAACAGCTTCTCCGGGCCATGCCCCATGGCCTCCGGATTATAAAACAGGCACCGGTTCTTGCCCTGGCCCTTCGCCATATATAGAGCCTTGTCCGCACTTAAGAACAGCGTATCATAATCATTTCCATTATCAGGACACACAGAAACCCCGATGCTGCAGGAAAAGCAGTCCTCTCCCAAATTCTCCAGGAATATCTCCTTAAACAACTGGAGAATCCTTTCTGCTTTTTCCATGACGACCACAAGACTCGCACATCTGGGCATGAACACGAGGAACTCGTCTCCGCCTATGCGCGATACGATATCTTCTCTGCGGAAAAGGCTGTCTAAGATTCCGGCAAACTCCTTCAGCACCGCGTCTCCGAACATATGTCCGAAGCGGTCATTCATTCCTTTAAAATTGTCCAAGTCAATGATGAGCATAGCGGCCTTTCCCCGGTATCCCCCCTTCGCCAGACAATCCTTGATCTTTTTCCTGGACACAGCCTTGTTCAGAAGATTCGTAAGGGAATCCCGCCCCGCCTTGTCGATAAGCTCTTCTGTCTTCTTCTTCTCATCATCAATATCAATAATGACACCAACAGATTTCACTGCTCTCCCGCGTCCATCAAACTGTGCGGTCGCCCGGATCCGAAACCAAGAATAACTTCCGTCGGCCTTCGCGATTCTTACTTCCGCCTCTTTGTAAGGCAGCCCATCCGCTATCTCACGCATCAGGTTTAGGAATTCCGGCCGGTCCGCCGGATGCAGATGAGACGCCGCCGGAATCCGGCTGCCAACGCTCTCCCGTATCGGAGCATAGCCGAATTTCTTCTCCCAATTGGAAGAATAGACGATACTATCACCGTCAATATCCCATTCAAAGATGATATCGTTGCTCTGGTCCATGATGATCTCATGGCGCTCCAAACTCATCCGAAGCTCTTCTTGAGCCATCCGCGTCTTCGTGATGTCTATCAGAAGACAATACAGATATTCCCTGCCGTCCTGTTCCGTAACGACGCGGCATTTATCAAGCACCCATATGATCTGTCCGTTTTTCGATTCCAAACGGTATTCCACTTCTATGGTATTTCCCGCGTTCCGCTGCTCTCTCATCTGCCGCTTCACGCGGTCCCGGTCCGCAGGGCAGATCATTTCTATAAAATGGTTATGGAATTTTTCCTTAATCTCATCCCTGGTATAATCAACCAGCTTCAAAAAGCTTTCGTTTACATATTCAATGGTGCACCATTTATCGTAAACACATTTCTGCATTCCGGCAAACAGATCCCGCATGGCTTCTGTCCCTTCTCCAAAATGCTGGGGAAGGCGCCGTTCCTCCTGAATCAATTCCTCCGGATGCCAGATGATTATGACCTTTCTCTGGTGCGGATTCTCCACATCGATCCGCAGCAGCGTGGCCGTATTCCACCGGTATTCTTCTTTCATCTGGTCATATACGCGGAACTTCCAGCTCTGCTTGATCATCCCTCCGTTAAAGAACTCATACAGGTATTCTCCAAAGGAATAAAGCACCTTTTCCCGGTCGGAAGGGTGGATCATTTCTTTGGTAAAATTATAGAGCGCTTTCTCAAACAGCCCGCCGGAGCGGAGAAGCTGGAAATTATTGTCCGACAGATATATGACATGATAAACACCCGTGCTGATGTCCAGCTCGATCACCGTGGATTCCAGATAGCGGAGCAGAGAAAAATACTTCATCTGCCCCTGCTCCAGCGTACCCGTCCCCGTCTCCATGACATTCCGCTTCATCCCGCCCCCAATCATCAGATCAGACTTGGGAGAACGCCCGTCCGCATAGTCCCGGGCAAGCCCTGCAAAGGAATCCCTCACATTCTTAAAGCACTCCAAAAGCTTGGGGGAAAAGGTACCGCACTCTCCGTTCAAAATCATATTATATGCCTTCTCCTGCGAATAAGCCTTCTTATAGATCCGCTCTGTTGTCAACGCATCATAGGCATCCGCCAGCCCTACCACCTGAGCGCAGATAGGAATCCGGTCTCCTCTCAGGCCGTCCGGATATCCGTTTCCATCCCATCTCTCATGGTGGTAACGGCAGATATTATAGGCATACTGCTGGTATTCTTTATCATTCATCCGGTCCAATCCGGCCAGTATCTCACACCCTTTCAGTGAATGAGTCTTCATGACCTCAAACTCTTCCGGCGTCAGGCGGCCCGGTTTGTTCAGAACAGAATCGGGTATGGCAATCTTACCCACATCGTGCATGGAAGCGGCCCGGCTGATGATCTCGATCCTGCGTTCATCCAGTCCATATTCCTGGTAGCTCCGCGCCACGTCTTCCAGAAGAATTTTCGTAAACATGCGGATGCGGAGGATATGCTGGCCCGATTCCAGGCTCCGGTATTCGATGACGGAAGACAGCGCGTCGATCATGACCTCGTTGGATTCCCGCAGGCTCGTCGCCTGTTCTTCTACCAGCTCCTCCAGATGCTGCCTGTGTCTGTGCAGATCCACCACGTTTTCCACCCGCCGTTTCACCACATACGGTTCGAAGGGCTTCCTGATAATATCGGAAGCTCCCATATCAAAGGCTCTAACTTCGCAGTCATAGCTGTCCTCTGATGTGATGACGACCACAGGTATTTCCGGCAGGAACTTTTTCTTCTCCATCTGTTCCATCACCTGGTAGCCGTCCTTCATCGGCATGATCAAATCCAGAAGCACCGCCGCTATCCTGCTCCGGTAATGCTCTATAAACATTAATGCCTGCTCCCCATTTTCAGCCTCCAATATACGATACTCCGACTGAAATACTTCACTGAGGATTGCCCTGTTCACTTCCATATCGTCCACTATCACGAGAATGTCCCTTTTATCCATCCCACAGCTCTCCTATCATTCCCGCCCCGGGCGCCGTCTCTCCCTGTCAGGCTTTTTTTCAACATTATTTTGACATTATACTCTATTCTTTTGAAGTCTGCTACCATTTCCAGCACCTGTCGCACTATAAAATTGAAGTCTGCCGTAATACTTTGTCGATTTTTATCGCTTGATATGGTAAAATACAGCTTGAGCCAATAGAAACTATTCTGACTAATTTCAATATAAGGAGGCTGTTATGATACGTAAAGACAGAGAAATGCCCCGCGAATTCGCAGAATCCATCGTTGATAAATGTGAATGGGCTGTTATGGCAATGAACGATGCGGACGGATTTCCCTACTGTATTCCCCTGACTATCGCCCGGGACGGAAATTTCATTTATTTTCATGCAAGCAAAGCTATTGGAAAAAAAGCCGCCGCCCTGGCAGCCGATTCCCGGGTATGTATGACCTGTGTGGGGGATACGAAGCGCGCTTCCGATAAATTCACCACAGAATTCGAATCGGCTGTCCTCACCGGCACTGCGTCCGAAGTCAAAGATGAACAGGAAAAAACACATGCCCTGCGGCTCATATGCGAACGCCATACTCCCGCCAATATGGGGGAATTTCAGCGGTCCATGGAGCGAAGCCTGAACAACACCGCAGTATGGAAAATAACCATTGAAGAAATAACCGGAAAGCGTAAAAAATATGACAAAGACGGGGCAGAGCTGAAATATGGGAGAATGGAATTAGAATGATTGTCAAAACGCTCGCTGATTTTAATCTGAAACAGATTGCGGCCTCCGGCCAGTGCTTCCGTCTGGAAGAAACTGCGCCGGGCCGCTTTCATCTGCTCGCATCTGACCAGTATCTGGAGATTCTTGATATGGGCGGCAGAGAAGATACCCCCGTTGGAGAGCCGTATCGGACTTATGGGTTTTCCTGCACGGAACAGGACTTTGAGGAGTTCTGGAGTCCCTACTTCGACCTTTCCGCCGACTATGGAGCCGTCAAACGTCTGGTGCCGGAACGGGACAGATATCTTCGGAATGCCGTGTCCTTCGGCGGCGGGATTCGGATCCTGCGCCAGGACCTCTGGGAAACCATGGTCACCTTCCTGATTTCCCAGCAGAACAATATTCCCCGAATCCGCCGGTGTATCCGCCTCCTGTGCAAGAACTACGGAAATGCGGTCACAGATTCCAGCGGCCAGATTCACTATGGATTTCCGGGGCCGGATAAACTCGCTTCCGCCTCAGAAGACGAACTCCGGAATTGCAACCTGGGATACCGTGCCAAATACATACAGAAAACAGCCCAGGATGTATCAGACGGAAGTTTCTGCCTGGAATCCGTCCGGCACATGGACTACCCTGCGGCCAGGGAAGCCCTGATGTCTTGCTACGGCATCGGGGCAAAGGTGGCCGACTGTATCTGTCTTTTTGCCCTGCACCATATTGAGGCCTTTCCCATAGATACTCATATACGTCAGGTCCTTGAGCGGGAATATCCCCAGGGCTTTCCTGTCTCCTGCTATAACGGCTGCGCCGGTATCCTGCAGCAGTATATTTTCTATTACGAATTATTCCATTCTGGAAAATGAACCAATTTCGTACTCTCTCATTCACGCGTGGGGGATATTAGTATAGTCAGATATCTCCCGGTCAATGGTACACAAATCTTTTACAGAAAGGCCGCTGAGCTTTTCATGCCCTGTTATTCTCGCAAAGGTCTTAAGCTCCTCCAGGGATGCGTTCAGAAAATTAGCCACTCTTCTCGCCGCGGCATCTACTTTGAAACGAGCTCTCAGCTCCGGATCTTGAGTGGCTACTCCGACCGGACACATGCCCGTACCGCATATACGGTACTGCTGGCAGGCCGCCGCGATCAGTCCTGCTGAAGCTATCGCGACTGCGTCGGCTCCCATGGCGAGCGCTTTGGCAAAATCGGAGGATACCCGCAGGCCTCCCGTTATCACCAGAGAAATATCGGAATTTATGGAATCCAAGTATTTTCTTGCCCGGTATAGAGCATAGACAGTTGGTACGCTCGTCGCATCCCGTATAATCTGAGGACTGGCCCCCGTCGCGCCTCCCCGGCCGTCAATGGTGATAAAGTCCGGCTCCGCGTAGACACAGTATTCCAAATCCTGTTCAATATGCCCGGCGGCAATCTTTATCCCAATAGGCCGTCCCTCCGAAGCCATTCTGAGCTGGGCCACCAGCTCCTTCAGCTCCTCTTTATTGGTCACGTCCCGGAAATAAGACGGGCTGATGATATCTTTTCCCACAGGCTTATTCCGAATCTTTGCGATCTCCGGAGTGACCTTGCCGCCGGGCAGATGGCCTCCCATACCCGGTTTCGTTCCCTGGCCGATCTTAATTTCAATCGCGTCGGAGTTCTTCAGATTTTCCGGTGTCACACTATAGCGGTTCGGCACATATTCAAAAATATATTTGGCAGCCGCTTCCATCTCCTCCGGCAGGATTCCGCCTTCTCCGCTGCACATGGCGGTCCCCGCCAAAGCGCTTCCCTTTGCCAGGGCAATCTTCGTCTCTTTGGAAAGAGCTCCGAAGGACATATGGGAAATGTATACCGGATTATCAATGACCAGAGGCTTTTTGGCATGCGGCCCAATGACTGTGGTTGTATCAATCTCAGCATGCTCTTCCAGAGGCATCGGGTTAAGCTGATTGCCCATTATCAAGATATCGTCCCAGCCCGGCATTTTCATCTGAGTACCCATCGCTCCTATGATCGATGCTCCGCTCACTGCCATCTGATGGATTTCCTTCATATACCGGATGCTGTCATCTTCCCGAACAAAATCAGCCGGATATTCCAGGCTCTGTTCCTTCGTCTCTGCCGGCGCCTCCTCAATCTTCTCTTTCTGTTCTACTCTGTCAAAAAATTTTTTCATCTGGTGACAGACCGGACATTCTTTGAGCTCCGAAAAGGCTTTTCCCTCTTTTTCCTCATCAAACATGTATCCGCAAATACTACATTTGTACACCGCCATAACACACCTCCGTATAAAAAATAAAATAGTAACTATTATCATTTTATTACCAAATATAGGGTTTGTCAACAAGAGAAACAAAAACCGGCGGAACCCTTCCGCCGGCTTTTACATTCATAGAAGCTTATCTGCCTTTTACATTTCTTTCTGATGAGCTGTTTTTTTCTTATGAGAGATCAGGAGGGCCGACGCCAGTATTGCCGCAATAATCCCACATATGGCAGGTAAGACAGGAGCCTGATCCCCGGTTTTCACATTTTGACCTGCCGTGCCGGCAGCTCCTTTTCCATTTTTTCCTCCCATGCTCCCCGGCCTGGATGGACCGTCCGGTCTCGTCGGATTCACAGCCGCCGTACTTTCGGAGCTGCCGCTTCCCTCTTCTTTGCTTTCTTCCGATTCCGTGGTTTCCTGCGGCTCCGTAGTTATCTCTGTTTCCGTAGATTCTTCTTCTTTCTTTGAATCGGCATACACTACGGAGTATGTGGAGAAATAGCCGGAATCAACTGTTATAGTTGAAGCTTCCATATCCAGATCCTCCAAAACCTGTGAAACAAGCTTTCCGCCAAAATCATGGGTTCGGATCAAAGCGAATTTCCGGACTGTGCCTTCAGATGGCATCAGCTCTTCCGGTACTGTAAGAACCAGGCGGAGCGGTATGCCCAGTTCTGAAATAGTCTCAGTCCGGTCCGGCTCTCCCGACGAAGCGTTTTCATATATCTGTTTTTCAATTCTTATCTCATAGTGCGCCCCGATCTGGTAATCTCCCAGGACCTGTGCCACAGAATCGGCTACATCCGACTCTGTTTCATCCTTCGGAAGCACATGCATAGCGACCACAAAACGTCCTATGGCGCCGTCCAGAAGCTGTTCCGCCTCTTCCGCAGTCATGCAGCTCAGCAGATACGCCTCCTGCTCTTTTGAAAGAATCTCTCCCTGTGCCTCCGGCAGATTGGTCTGTACTTCTACGGAAGGAATCTGCAGGAGAGCATCCGCCATTTTTTTGACCGTATCCTCTGAAACAGAACTTTTCTCCTGTTCATCCAGAGCTTCATAATGCAGCTTCATATTCAGGATATCCCGGATATCCTGTTCATCTTCCACCGCGTCCGGCAGGGCCTCGGCCATGTCTTCCAGGTCCTCCGTCTTGACCGGCGCGAAGATCACCTTCATTTCAGTCTGACCCACGGGGATAATGTTCAGCGTGTAGCTGACTTTCCCAGTATCTGACTGCTGTACCCTTTGTATCATCTCCATGCCGTTCACTGACACGGATTCGAGCTTATATCCATATTCAGGCGTTAAAGTAAAGAGCTGACCGGCCACGGGACACGAGTCTATGTCAGGATCAACGGTTCCCCTTCCTTCTGTCTCGATGTGTATGGGGTATTCCACATCGCCAGTGATCTTCGCCTCCCCGGTCAGTCCGGCCGAGATATAGTTTTCCGTATCCTCCGGAATATAGGTCCAGGTTAAGGTCTGCTCCCCCTCCTTTATAACTGCGTCCGAAACGTCCCAGCTGACCGTCCCCGGCGTATCCCCGGAAGTCAATTTAAGAGGAATCTGTGAGACAGCTGTTCCCACCGGCACATGGTCCGGAAACTGAGGATGATAAACGGGACTGGTCTGTCGGATATCTACCCATGTCGCAAAATATTCATACCAGGTGCTCAAGTTCCATTTGCCGCGGTACTCCGGGTGAGCCTTTTCGTACATCTGCACATAGCAGACATATCTCATGGAATCCCCCACATTAGTGACCGGATATACAAAGGGCTCATCGCTGACGTAAAAAAACGAACTGTCATTCCCTTTTAAAGTACAATACAAAAAGGTGTATTCTCCGTCCTCTCCCGCCAGGGGATGAGATGCCGAACATCGGATGTATTCGGTCTTTCCGTCATATTCTTTCGTTTTCACTTCTTCAAATGTAATCTGCGGAGCAGATACCGATTTGGAGAAATAGAGAGTTCCGCCCGTCACAAGCGCATTGGCAGCAACTACCTTCCCCCCTTTTGTAAAACTCCAGCCGATATCATAGCCCGCCATGCTCTCTGCTGTCTCGGGAAACTGAAAACCCGAATCCGTCTCCCATCCGTTGGCCGTTTCATGGTAATTGAGAGGACGCTTATACAGAACCTCTCTGGTCGCCAGAGTCTGTTCCTCTTCATCCAGAAACGTCACCGTCAGCGGATACGCACAATACTGCCTGGACCCGCTGTTCATCTTGGGCTGATACTGGTCGTATAAAGCCTTAGTCGGAAATACGGCAGCGTTCAATGTGGTATCAAAAAGAAAATTAGTGGTATAAGCGACCGTATCGCTGTCCGGCATATAAATCGTACGAATCCCTGTCCCTGTGAAAACGCTGGAACCCACACTGGTGACTCCATCCGGTATCTTTACCCATCCAGACAGCTTTTTACAATTTTTAAACACGTTGCTGTCCAGCACGGATAAAACGTCCGGCAGCTCCACCGCAGCGCCGGAATCTGTTTTTCCGGCAATCCGAACCCTTGTGATCTGGCCGCAGCCCATGAATGAGGAGCCGCCTATTTTCGTAATTCCGTTATTCAGGACAATATCGGAAAAATCATTTTCACTGAAAGCAAAATTCCCAATGATAGACGTCACATTGTCCGGGATTTTCAGACTCCCGGTGAAATGGCATCTCTCAAATACCTGTCCCTGTACTTCCTTAAAGGAAGGATTCTCCGGAAGGCGCAGGGTACCGTCAAACCCACAGCCGGAAAACGCGCTGGAGCCAATGCTGGTCACGCTGTCCGGTATATACAGGTTTCCTTTAATTGTCTTCTGTCCATTAAACGCGTTGCCTCCGATGGCAGTCAGCCCCTCATTCAGCACCAGAGAACAGCTGTCCATTTCACTGTATATGGAGCCAAGGGCATAGAACGCCATACTGTCTATGGTCACGAGATTGACGGCCTCGGACAGATCGATCCTTTTTACCCGTATTCCCTCGTACCTCTTCGTGCTTCCCAAAAAAGCGGAGCTGCCGATCTTCGTCACCTTCTGCCCGTTTATTTCAGCCGGTATGACGATGTCCGTATACCGGAATCCATTTTCTTCCGGAAGGCTGTTCAGATAGCTGTCGGAAAAACCGGTGATCGTGCCCTGGGAGAACGTATACATCTGGCTGTAATCCGGCTGAGAAGAAAAGACCTTGATATTGTCCACCGTCTCCTGCAGATCTTCCTTGCTCCCTGCTGCGTCCGATCTTGATCCATTCTCCATCGGAGTTTCTGACGAATCTGCAGAATCCGTCTCATGGGATTCCCCACTGCTCCCCTCCTGAGGATTCTCGCTGCTCTCCCCTTTAAAGACCGCTGTTTCCTCAGTCCCGGCCGTTTCCTTCTGTGATTCCGGGACACTGCTTTCATTGTCCGTATCCCCTGCTGTCTGAATGCTCTCCTCCGGCACCTCCGCCTGAACCGGCCCAAGACCTCCCAGTAAAGAAAGTACCATGACCATGCACATTAGAGCAGCACAGCCGGCCGCTATTCTTCGTTTCATATTTTCCCCCTATCCGCCGGATACCAGTCCATTTATAGTCCCCTCTCTATGCAGTATCTGACTTTGTTATTCCCCTATGATACTTCTTTCTCTCGTTTTAATCAACCGCTTTTATACTTTCCTCCCGTTTACTGCCTCAGGTATTTTCTGGCAAAGAAAACGGGAGGCCTTTTTTATCCTCCCAGCTTTTATATTCCATGTTTGTCAAAAAAGCTCCGAAGCTCCAGCGCATCTTCTAAAGAATTATTCCACCCGTATCTTTTAAGGTCTACAGTCCTTTCCGCGTTCACTCGGATTCCTTCCTCTTCCAGCAAAAGCTTCTGCAGGTCCGGTGTATCAAAGGAAGCCGCCCCGCTTAAATATCCTTTGGAGTTCACTACCCGATGGGCCGGGATATCCCGTCCCATAAGGCGCCGTCCCAGCGCAAACCCCACCTGTCTGGCGTTCTTTGGAAACCCGCAGAGCAGGGCGATCTGTCCGTATGTAGCCACCGTCCCGCGGGGAATCCGTCTGCAGACTTCCGCGGCCCTTTTATAAAAGTCCATATGCCCCCCTTTACCTAACTCCGTATCTTTCCAAAAAAGAAAAGACCGTTCCATAGTATTCATCGGGCGCTTTGTCCGGCGCCTGAGCATGCCCGGCTCCTTCCATTAACAGAAGCTCTTTGTCACCCGCCGCAGCGTCATACAACTCCTGGGCCATCTCCACCGGGACAAATGCGTCCTCCACTCCATGGATGATAAGAATGGGGAGAGGACACTCTTTTACCGCATTAAGGGCGGAAGCCTTTTTCAGATCGTAACCGCCCCTGAGCTTCAGCATGAGGTTCGCCCCGTCCAGCAACGGAAATGCCGGAAGGTGGAACCACTCTTTCAGCTGTTTTTTAAAGATACTGTATACGTCTGTATAAGCGCTGTCCGACACGATCGCTTTTACATTGGCGGGCAGTTTTTCGCCGCCCATCATCAAAGCACAGGACGCGCCCATGGACTGCCCATGAAGGACAATTTCCGCGTCCGGATCCTTTTCCAGGATGACATCCAGCCAAAGCTGGTTATCCAGCCGGTCTGTCCAGCCCATGCCAATAAAATCTCCTTCACTGTCACCGCTGCACCGCATATCCGGCGCCAAGACCTGATATCCCTGCTGCACATACCGGTAAGCAATTGGATACAGCTCTTCCTTCCACCCGGTATATCCATGCAGGAGCAGTACCCATCGATGATCTGCCCTCTCCTGATAAAATGCCTGAGCCACCAGACGATACCCGTCTTCCGTGGTGACCGACAGAAGCTCCGTATCCGCCGACTGAAGCCATTTTTTGGTCCTTGATATGGCCTCTGCCCGGTTCTCCTGGATATCGTCTGTCTGTACCAGCGCTTCCATTCCCTCTTCCGTCAGGTCCTCAAAGGCCTGGGCCTGCTCCATTTTTTCCGGTATCAGCGCGAGATCGATCAATACATTACAGGCGACGACATATGCTGCGGCCAGCAAAACCGCCAAAATGATCAGAGTTCGTTTCAGCCATTTCTTTTTGTGCATCTTATCAACTACTTTCTATTTTGTCGTCCACATCACAAATAGATGATCAGCAGCCCTGCCAGCAGCCCCAAAATCGTAGAAAATGTGGGGAGCTTGCTCCGATACATTAGAATTGCCTGCGGCAGTATTTCTCCAAAAACTACATAGAGCATAGCCCCGCTGGCAAACCCGAGACTCAGGGACAGCCCCAAGGGGCCCACATCTCCAATCCAATAGCCGAGCATCGCCCCCAGAATCGTCGGCGCGCCGCTAAGGGCTGTGATCAGGACTGCCTTCAGCCGTTTCATCCCTCCGCCGATCAGAGGGACGGAGACGGCCATTCCCTCTGGAATATTATGAATGCCAATCAAAACCGCCAGCATAAGAGCTGAATTTCCCATCACTCCGTCAGTGCTGGCGTAAGAAGCCCCGATCGTCATCCCTTCCGGCACATTATGCAGCGCAATCGCAGCCGCCATAACACTTCCGGCGATCAAAAGACCAAATCTGCTGTCCTTTTTCTTATAATGCTGTTCCAAATGATCGCTGTGGATCAGCTCGTCCAGATCGTCAGCCGTCTGAGGGTGATTCTTGTCAATATGGGGCACCTCCGGATTAGTCCTCCGATCGATCAGATAATTCAGCAAAAAAATCAAAACCACACCTGCTCCGATGGCCGCGACCACGGTAAATATACTCACCCCAGTACCGATGGCTTCTGTGATCAGATCAAAGCACACCACGCTGGTCATAACTCCGCCCGCAAAACTCAAGAGCAGACTGACCGTACGATTCGATTCTTTGCGGAACAGCGCGCCGATCACGCCTCCCAGCCCTGTGCCTCCTATGCCGGCAAAGGCCGTGACAATAATTAATTTTCCAAAAACTCCCATTTGGTTTATCTCCCGTATATCATTCTATTTTTTTCCTATGAGCTATTATAACGCAGAAATCATCATCTGCCACCCGCTAATTTATAATTCACCATCACTACAGTCGGAAGATATAAACCAAGACTGCCGTTCTGTTTATTCTTTTTCCAGGCACCTCAAGACCGCTCCTTTAAGATGCGCCAGATCTGCTTCATCCGGATGCAGCAGGGCCAGATCATAATTTTCAATCAGCTTCTTCATTTTCTCCGGTTCCTCAGAAAGCCTGGATTCATACCGTTTTCGAATCGCCGGGGCCATTTTACCCTGACACATATAAGAACCGATCACGGAATTGGACCCATCCAGCTGCTCTTCCACCCGGGACAAGATCTGCCGGAAATACTCCTCGCTGCCTCCAAACCCCGCCGTTCCAAACAAAAACACCTGCTTTCCGCGCAAGCTTTTCAAAAACTCGGAAACGGTCTCATCGCATGATCCCTTGTCGGTCCAAAAACCTGCAAAGATCATATCTGCTTCTTCTGCTCTCACATCCGGCGCACCGCTGTAGAGACATTCCGTTTCTGGCAGCGTATCCTTGATCTTTTCCGCCAGCAGTCCGGTATTTCCGGTTTTACTGCTAAAAACAATGGAATACTTCATATGGCACAGCCTCCTTATGCTTTTTTCTTTCTTCTGTAGCAAACGTCTTCCCCACGTCATATCTTACATTATATTGCTTTCTTTCCGTTATTTCCATAGCTCCCGCTTACTTTTCCGCCTGGGAGTTTCTCATACCGGATTTCTCGGCCGGCCATTGATCTAACCACTTTAATCCACAGGGAGGGCTTTTAAATGTGCACCGCTATGACTATACAGACCATCCATGGAGACACCTTTTTCGGCCGTACCATGGATTTTTCTTATCTTCTCGACCCTGAATTGTATATCGTGCCCAGAGGCTACCGATGGAATACGATGCTGAACACCCACCAATTCCGAAATCCCTATAGTTTCATCGGAATCGGGCAGGATATTTCCCCCATTACATTCGCGGACGGAGTCAATGAAATGGGCTTTGCCGCCGCCGCGCTCTATTTTCCGGGCTATGCCCAATATGACACCCTGGATTCTGACGATTCTTCTAAGATTCCTGTTGCTGCCATTGAACTGCTCAGCTTTCTTTTGGGCAGCTGCGCGTCGGTGGAACACGCAGTCTCACTTCTCGATACCATCCGTATCATCGGCGTGACAGATTCCATCACTCATTCTGTCGCTCCCCTGCACTGGCTTATAGCAGATCAGAACGGCAGATGCGTGGTAATCGAAAAAGTGGCAGCCGGACTCCGCCTGTATGACAATCCCATGGGAGTACTTTCCAACAGCCCCGAATTCCCCTGGCACATGGCTAATCTTCGAAATTATATGAATATAACAGCTTCTCAGCATGCTGAAGCCCATTGGAATTCCGTGTCTCTCACCCCTTTCGGCCAGGGAAGCGGCACTTTCGGCCTGCCTGGCGACTATACTCCCCCATCCAGGTTTGTTCGCACCGCCTATCATAAAAGCCATGCTTTTACTCCCACCGGGGACAAGGAGGCGGTTCTCTCGTGTTTTCACATCATGGAAAGTGTCAGTATTCCAAAGGGAAGTGTGATGACGGACCGAGGCGCTCCTGATTATACCCAGTATACCGCCTTCATAAACCTTACATCCAAGAAATATTTCTTCAGGACCTACGCCAACAGCCAAATCACCACAGCCAGTCTGGATAAAGACGGCCCGGGCGGTCCTGAGATTTTGTCTCTGGGAAAATTGAACCGTCCGGCAGAATTTAATTCCCTGCATCCCTGATTGGACTAAGCATACCTACAAATATCTTTAAAACAAACGTATCTTTATAACCAGATGAGGCAGGAGGAAATCCGATTCCATCCAGGCGGCTTGCTGGCAGCCGTAACCAGCATCTTTGCGGCGCTCGCCTTACGATGGGATCGGATTGTTCCTCTTTGTCTTTCTTCCCGCACTAAAATAAACGCTCATCTCACTTGAAAGTCATTGGAGCGGACACCGCAGCCCGCTGCTTTATGCGCGCGGGCCGTGTGGATATCCGATTCCGGGCCGGTCTAAAGGTAAGAGCCGCAGGGCAGCGGCCGGTGTTCCCCAGGCGGTGGGAGGCAGAAACGAAAAATACCGATTCCGTTTCCGAGCGAACAGGAGACGGGAAATCATCCGGATTTTCCATCGACATGTGAGCGGTACCCCTGGAGCGGGGATAAAGCGGCCCCT
Source organism: Qiania dongpingensis (assembly GCF_014337195.1). Taxonomy (NCBI): domain Bacteria; kingdom Bacillati; phylum Bacillota; class Clostridia; order Lachnospirales; family Lachnospiraceae; genus Qiania; species Qiania dongpingensis. Next base: position 2,049,362 of record NZ_CP060634.1, on the reverse strand, counting down.
GCATCGCCATCGAACCGAAATCGTGACGGTCCGGAACTTCTGCCGGTGCCTAACTGGAGCGTAATCGGATATTACTAAAATGATTTCAAAAAGTATTTTGTATCATACCCAAGGGCACCCCTTAATTCATGCCCTACGGGCAGGCGCACTCCGTGCGGCAAGGTATAAAGCAAAAAACCGCCGGGGCATTCGTCCCGGCAATTTTTCAGGCAATCTCCGTTTTCCAGAGTCCATGGATATTACAGTATTCATACACCGCTTTCGGTGTCTCGCCCTTCGGCACCTGAAACACTGCCTTTGGCGCGTCATTTGGCTTAAGCTTCTTCAGGATTCCACCACAGCATGTCTCCAGATAGATAAACATGATATAATGCTCCTCAAGCATGGGATGTTCCACACTCCCCACCGTCACTGTGATGGTATCACCATCTCTTTCCACAGCCGGAAGATGCTTTTCATTGGAAGCTTCCACACAGTTGGAATCTAACTTGCCAAAGCTTTTCTCACAGGCATCTTCTCCTGCTATCACTTCCAAAGCGATACTTTGACAGCTGCCGCATTTATAAAATTCCATTTTTATTGCCTCCTTATGGCTTTTTGTATTAAATCTCCCCTAAAACTGCCAGATTATTCATGATTCAAACCTTAATCTTTTCTATTTCTTGAAGAACAAGGGAACCGGCAGAATTCCATACGTTAGTGATCGGGTCGTTTCTTTGCTTTCATGCCGTAAAAAAATCGGCGTCTCCTCTGAAGGACCTTGAAATACAAAAGCTCTATAAACGATGCTTACAGGAGATATGAGATATATTCGCTCCATGAGCTTCAGCATTACAAGTAAAAGGACGCCGCTGTAAATTATCGGAAGGGCCTCGCCAGAATCCTGTATTGGTTTAGCCCACTCGTTTGGTATATGCTGAAGGAAATGCGTGATGACAGTTAGGTTGCCCATGGCACTTCTGCTTTAAAACAATCGACAAAGACGCTTACAAAAAATATGGCAATCCCCTGATCAATTTTGCAGAGAAGGGAGCTCTTGAATCCTTCCCGTTTACTGCCTTCCCTTTCAAATCTGACCGTAAGTTCATGTGTTATGACGGTATCCTCACATAACCACAACACATACGGCCTCCACCATCATTGTGACTGTTTCGTTTTCATTTCATACAAATATTCTTACAGCCTATTATAGTCCAGGTCATCCATATTCCCAGAATTTTCCATTCCGAGATATGTCTCATAGCTGATAATTGGATATCCCGTTTTTTTGATTGCTTCTTTCATTTGAAGCATAGTCTCATCGGAAACAACAACATTGGATTCTTGTCTAACATGGTCTTCCACTGGGGAATCGTAGCCTTTCAGCAATTGCATTGCCGCTTCTTCCTCGCTTTTATCAATGTTTTCAGAAATAATTGTGTCGTTCATATCCGAATTCAGGCCGCTCAATGAATCATTATTACCACAGGCACACAGAACTCCAGCACTTAGGAAGACCATAATCCATCTGTAGACTTTTACTCCCGCCATATCGTTTCCCTATTGTACTTAATGTCAGCTGCAGCTCAAATTTATCCTGTTTCGCACGGAAGCTCTATCCGTAAATTTTCATCTTGGATATGATGAAGGAATTCTTATGTACAAGTAAAATATCTTCTTATCTAGAAAAATATTTGATCCTTATGTTTAAAAACATTACATTTGTTATGTACAATATCTAATTTCAAAGATCTTACACGCGTAAGATTTCTTGACAAAAAATAGTTCTAGATATATGTCTTCTCCCTATAAATATTACGTAAGTAAGATTTACAATTCGAATTAACCTAAAAAGAATTTTCAATAAAATATCACGAGAATATATGAACACTAATAGAGGAACCATAGCTACTTCAATGCATCATAAAACCAACGGACAGTAGACTCTCATGAAGTTCAACCAGGATCATGTAGGTTAAACCACTGTCGCATATTTAAATCTGCAAAGCTCTCGCGAACCTCGACTTTTTGAGCCAGGGTTGTCATTTCCATATCCCTCATTTCAATCCACAAGGCTCTTGCGAGCCTCGACTATGTTAAAATGGAGATATCGGGAGGGGCAGGAAATTTCAATCCACAAGGCTCTTACGAGCCTCGACATCGCCATAAAGCATATTTCTCACTGGACTATGATTTCAATCCACAAGGCTCTTGCGAGCCTCGACGCGGGAGGAACGGGACTGCCAGAGGTGTAAAGTGATTTCAATCCACAAGGCTCTTGCGAGCCTCGACAAGATCATCCGGGACCGAACAACCAAATTGTAAAAATTTCAATCCACAAGGCTCTTGCGAGCCTCGACCTCTACTCTGGATAATGCCATAATGGATATTCAATTTCAATCCACAAGGCTCTTGCGAGCCTCGACAATGACAGACGGGAAAGTACAATATCTGATTGCGATTTCAATCCACAAGGCTCTTGCGAGCCTCGACGCTGGAGGCGGTGGACGCCGGGATCAGCACCGTGATTTCAATCCACAAGGCTCTTGCGAGCCTCGACCGAGAAGATCGCAGAGCAATTTACAGAAGAAGTATTTCAATCCACAAGGCTCTTGCGAGCCTCGACGGCGGTGTCAATGCTCATGTGTCCGGTTATCTGATATTTCAATCCACAAGGCTCTTGCGAGCCTCGACATTTAAGCAGCTATCAAACAAGGAGGATAAAGCATATTTCAATCCACAAGGCTCTTGCGAGCCTCGACTGCGAACGATGATCAAGGCGACGAAGACCTGACAATTTCAATCCACAAGGCTCTTGCGAGCCTCGACCCTAATTGGAACAGGAGGAGATCATGTGTACGATATTTCAATCCACAAGGCTCTTGCGAGCCTCGACACGAGAAAATTAGAGGATTTCATGAATCAAAAGATTTCAATCCACAAGGCTCTTGCGAGCCTCGACGGCAAACACGCACAATTGTCGGTTATTATTTCAAAGATTTTTTGTGCAAGACAACCAATATCAAATAGAAAATTTACACCTTTAATCAAATTTACCTCTTATTCGCACTAAAACTCGGTGCGAATCTCCCAGGGAATCCATGTTCGCTGTAGGTTCGCACGGCCAAATCTCTTCCTTCGGGCCCCTATAATATCAAAGGATCGTCTACCTTCAGTCCGCGCTGCACTCCAAAGTGTTCAACCTTTCCGTTATAATGATTTCCTAAAGAATAAAAACGCAAGCTATCCGCTTCTTCATCTATTTCCTTCAATAGGAGATGCTTTAGCTTCACATACTGGGCAGCATCCACCCGGCATTCGAAAACAGAATTTTGTACCCGTGTACCATAGTTTACGCACTGCTTGGCCACGCGTCTTAAACGACGTGCCCCTGCCGCTTCTGTGATGTTGATATCATATGTTATCAGCACAAGCAAATATAATCACCTCATTTCCATAAAAACGGCGGATATGCGTCTAAATCGCCTCGTAAATATCTGGATAAAAGCATAGCTTGCGCATAAGCAACCAGTCCCCATTGAATCTTTTCTTTTAGATAAGGATGCATAATCGTTTCCTGCTTGCACTTCTGCCAGGCAGATAAAAAGCGTTTTCTTGCTTCATCAGTCATAAAAATGGCTCCGTTTTCTTTTCTCAGGAAATCTTTTCCAGTAAATGTCCCGAGGTTTATCTGTGTTACAACAAATCGGTCTGCCAATGGAGCTCGCAGTTCTTCAAGCAAATCCAGCGCTAAAGACGCTCGTCCGGGACGAACCGTATGAAGATATCCCACTGCCGGATCCAATCCTACTGTTTCCAAGGCACCTGTTATCTCATTTCCCAGCAGCGTATACGCGAAGGAAAGCATTGCATTCACTGGGTCCAGCGGAGGGCGGCGATTTCTTCCATCAAAAGCAAACACATCCTCATTCCGAAGAATCATCTGAGAAAACTCTCCAAAATACACTTTTGCCGCTATTCCTTCAATCCCCATTAACTCACTCCGGCTTCCTGCATTTTCCAGATCCGTCAAAGACTGGAGCATCTGGCCCACAGCACTATTAATTTTCTCCTGGTCGATACGCATAGGATGATCACGTTTCACTCTCTCAAGACACCACCTGCCATTATAAATTTTTCCCAATAGAAACGATCTGGCGATAGCAAGCGACTGCATCTCGTCTGCTGCCCGGAAATATTGTGTTTCACGTAATAGCACATTTCCACTCACCGGCCCGGCAACCCTCGCCAGGAACCGGCCATGCTGGGTCAAAAAGCAAAGACCAATGCCCTTTTCTGCACAAGCTCCCATCAATGCAGGACTTACACCTTTATAGCCAAAGCAGACAACCCCTTCCAGATTGTGAAGCGGTATACGCCCCAGTTCACTTTCTTCGTGCAAAAGTACAATATTTTCTCCATCCAACGACAAATATACATTCGGAGTCGTAACATATAAAGTATTCAACAGTTTCTTCATTGTCCGTCCTCCTCATGAAAAGCTCTTCGATTATATTCTGAAGCCGAGACTTGCTTCGTTAATCTTGGCTGACAGATTTCCTCAAGGGAACAGTTCTTACAGGCTTTTCCCATTTTTGCTTTCGGTGTGTATCCTTTTATCATCAGCTGGTGCATTTCTGCCACAGAGTCTTTAACCTTTTGCCGCAGTTCGTCTGTCAGCATAATCCTCTGCCGACGCTTTATCTTTCCATAATATAGGGCAGCCTCGGGAATATCTGTCACGAACATTTCCTCTAGGCACATCGCCTGTGCACAAAGCTGTAATGCATCTGCCCCTTGTACATCCGGTTGCCCCAGCTTATATTCTACAGGATACAGTCTCCAACGCCCGCTCCGCCCTTGAATCGGAACTCCGTCTTCATCCTTGTAGAGTTCTACCATATCACATACGCCAGTGATTTTCAGTCTTTGAGAGCGCACGGGCATTCCTCGGGACAGCAATACAGCTCCCCGCGCTTCTGTAAAGCTGTCGTCATGTACCCGCTCATGCATATAATGCCCTTCCAATGTCAGTACGTTTTCTTCCCAAAGCTGTTCAATATGAACCAATGCCCAGCGCCTTCGGCAAAACTGAAAATGCTTCAGTCCTGAGATCATCAAAAGATCCGAATCATCATTCGCCATCCAGAACCTCCGGATCGAGGCCATCCAGATTCGCTGTACTTACCGATACATTACCCTGGTCATCGCAGGTTACCTGCAGCGTCCGATGTACTTTAGCGGATGAATATTGACCACTGGCGCAATTATGTTTCCACCAGATCAGCTTTACAACCTCCATACTGCCGGCCGGACGGGCAGAGGTCTCGTCATTACAGAATAAGGTTCTCAGCGCTTCTTTTAATGCTTCTGCATCTTCTTCACTAAAACCTGTCTTATCTGCAAGCTGAACGTTAATCGCCCCATAGGTAACGTAAACGCCAAAATCCACCCGATGCTTCATTCCCATTGTGTCGCTTCCCTTTTTATCCGGATCTTTTCCAGTCTCTAGATTCACAGATTTCGTAATTTGGGAACTTGTGATATTAACCGGCTCTATGCTGAAAGCAGATTGAATGCTGACTGGGCCTCGAATACCAATTGATACGGCATCTGACTCTTCTTCCTCCTTCTTTCCCTTTTTAAAAGCAAAGACCTGTCCGAAAGCCCTGACATCATACCATATTTCACACGCCTGTCTGGCATAATCCTCCCTGGTCTTTTTCCCCGCTTTAATCTGTTTCGTACACTCCGCCAATGCCGGTTCATTATCCGCTCTATCTTTTAAAGAGCGGAACGTATCTCCCTTCCTGCGTCTGTCATCAGACTGAACAAAAATATTCTGTCCTTCATCCAGCAATCGGTTACGGATTTTACGCTTCAGGCAAACATCTGAGACTTCCCCCAGCCCTTTGTATGTAGTTCTCGGGCGATTTCCATCCAAAGGATCTCCATTGGGATTTGCATTTCTTGCAGTAAAAACCAGTGCGAAATCAATTTTGTTTTTCAATACAGACATAATCGTATCTCCTTTTCTTTTATCTATTTCGTTCTTCATAGTAGCAATGCAGGTATATGCTGCCAAGAGGGGTATTTGTATTCCAGCCATGTTGCTGCAGCTCTGCTTCCAGCTGCTCCAAAATAGTATTATCCTCCTCTGCACAATTTCCCGCATATCTTTGATACGGTTCTAATTTAACCCTTAAATTCCTCCATGTGGAGGCCGGCTTCTGGGCAAATGCCATCATAAACCGCAATTCATTTGTACATCGCGCATTTACTTTTTCCTCGCCGATAAAACGCTTTCTTTCCAGCCGTTCCGCGATACCCAGAAGCTTCCCATATATGGCGCTCCGCATATCTTTTTCGGCGTCCCATATCTGAGGCGTCCAGGAAAACCGTGTTTTTCGATAGAACACTCGCTGCATACCATAGTAACCATGCAGATAGCTGCCATCCAACGGTGCTATTGACTCTCGTTCCGACTGTGACATTTGCATTTCAATAATACCAATCAACCATTGATAATATTCAGCCTTCTCCCCTAATCTTTCCAGATAAGGAAGAAGTTTGTCATGTAGTCTTCCCCAGCTTTCATATGGCCTTGCTGCATACACCGTCATCATCTGCATGGCATTCGTCATGCCGATCCGTTCTCCGTCACTGGCCTCCTGCTCCGCAGCATCTGCAATCGCCAGCAAACATCCATATAGTTCTGAGCGTCTGCTTGATAGCTCATACAAGAATTTTTCTTCGTCTTCTTTCCGACCCTGCGGTTCCCATTTTTGAAAGAGGTTCTGCCTCTGGCTGGAAAACCCCTGCAGGAATTCCAACGAAAGCTCCCCGCATTCATACCTGTTCTTTCCCAGAAATAACTCTTCTATTTCTCCCAGTATCAATTGATATATCCTACCGTTAGTCCCAAGCTTTTTAAAACTTGGAATCAACTTCTCATGAATCTTCGGCCACGTTTCGAACGGGCGCTGTACGAACTGCTGCATTAAACGGATTGCATTCGTCGGGTAATCCCGTCCCTTATCCATTGCTCTTTCTTCAATAAAATCCGCCACAGCTAAAAGACGGCCATATAAATAGTCTGATTTTTTCGTATCAAGCTGCAATTCAGGGAAAAATGCTCCATTATCTCCCTGTTTCCCGCGCTGTTAAAAGCAATAAATCATCGCACAAGCAATATCCAGGCTGTCCTCCCATGAAGATCTGGACCATTGCCGTTCTTTGCCACTGACGAAAGCGAGAGGATTACATACTCTGTAAAATGCACTTCGAATAACATCCAAAGGCAGCGGCCGCTTGTCCACAATACAGCTCAAAATTTTTGCCTGCAGTTTACGCATCAATTTCGTATGGGATTTTTCACATTTTTTATCCTTCTTTGCCGCATTTACCGCGTCAATCCCCATTACGGCAACGGCAATACTGTCCGGAGTTGGGGTTCCTATTTCTTTTATTTTCTTTTTCCGGTTATATTGCCACCAGCAGCAATCCTTATACCAGTTTTCTAAACGTTCCACATATCCATTTCCAGGGCACTCCTGATAATAAGTAACGGACATCCTTCCATCCGTCGCCGCTTCCAATCCCAGTATCACCGTACAATTTATCCGTTCCGGGTTATAATCGCGAAGCTTACCTCCATAACCGCTGGCAGCGGAATTCACCTCTTTCGCGTAACTTGCAAATGTATTGATCACTGGTCTGGATGTATCCTCTTCCTCGTCTTCTTCCTCTCCCCAAAAACCATTTTTTTCATCAAGCGGTACTTTTATGACCGCACCATTTGTATTCCAAACCACCCATGTCATACCATATTTCTGTATTCCCTGACGCGCTATGAGCCAAGCCAACGCATTATGCGCGCGAACAGACGCGTCAAAACTAACCGATGCTGCGCTGCGGTCATCTATAAAACGTCCTTTATACTGAAAAGGAAATTCTGAGTCCTTCGCTGAAATCAATTTTGCATTTCCCTGCACCTTTGGATGATTTTCCACAAACGGAAGCATTATCCCTTCCACATAGCAGAACTCTCTGGCCCCCGGCATTTTATCCGAGAGAAAACTCCCCCAGCTCTGCCTGACATCTTCTCTGAGCCATAGATCATCGTTGCTTCCGTCCTGCATTTGAACAGAAAAACATACCATCGCTTTTGTGTCCTCACCCAATCCATCTCGTTTTTCTGCATTCTTATAGTATTTCAGCTTTAAATTCGGCTGTGACTCCAAATCAGCGAGGAGCGTATGTCTGTCCAGATATGTATATACCGCACGCAGGCAGACAGGTGCATCTGACTGCTCACACCATGCACTTAACTGTTCCATATATCGGCCAAACCGTATCAAATTCTTGTCCTCGTAGACCAGATATTTCAACTGTTCCACCAACGGAAAGGGCGCTCCGTTGTCACCAGTACGACTTTCTGCCTGTGGTGTGCTCGGAATTTCCTGAAACTGCGTTTCGTCCATTAACTCATCTGCTGATATAAATTGTCCATCCTGCGAAAGCACCACATGATATTTTACTTTTTTACGTACAAATCCCAATGGAACAAGCATAACGGACTCTTTTGATTGGCCGCAGACAATCCCGGCGTCATAAGCTTCACACAATTTCTGCATCCAGCCCATTCATTCCTCCTCCTTCCCCGGTAAATTCCGACTGAAGAGCTTCCTCCGTCAGGCCGCTGAAATTATTAAGCTCTTTTCCGAATTTCTTTACTTTCATCGGGCGAATCTTCCGCTTCATCTCTTCCGGAATTTCTTCCGGCAGAAGGAACCTGACCACTCCATCTATCATCTTTGGCCTCCAGAATCTGGCAGCCAAAATGGAATCACCGGTCTCATCCGGATAATCAAATCCATGAAACATTAACCCAAAATCCAATTCTCCATAGTCGTCATAATAGCTTTCTCCTTCGCCAAACGTACAAGGCTCCACATATCCCTGGCATTCTCTGGTTCCCAGGAAAATATCTCTGCGGCCTCCTTTCTCCACCATACGCTTTGCGATATTGTGGTGCTTATTCTCATTAAAATCATTTTCCAGATCTTCCCGCCGGTTTTCATTAAATATAAAATGTGCCCGGACCTGATAAGTCACATCCTCCAAATAAGTATAGACGGACAGTGTATTCTTCGGCGCGACGTAACTAATCGGCCGGATATTTTTCGATTCTGTTCGAATAGGCTTCATAATCCGGACTTCATCCACCACCCATAAAATAGACGGCTTCCAATATATGCTTTCTGTGATTCCTTTTAACGCCTGATAAGTCGGAAGCATATAGCTGAACTTCTCTCCGCCCATCCGGGCAATCGGATCACTGAATAATGCGTACTTTCCCGACACACAATATTCAATCTGATTTCTGATTTTCAATACGACATTCCTCCTTTGTTTTATTCGTACTTGTTGATATGGAAATGCCCGTTTACATAATCGTCACATTATGAGATCCACCATTTCCCGCGGCGTAATACTAACTCCGGCCCAGGCGTTGTAATACTCTTCCTTTAAAACAACTGCACCGGTATCTCCCAAAGAAATCAGGGCGCCTTCTCTTCCCAATCGCTCAAAAATCTGTTCAAATAAATCTACGCTGTATCGCTGTGCTTTTTTTAAATATTTGATTTCCTCACTGAGGGGATGCCGGCCGGCCAACTTTTCAATCAACTCTTTTCCCTTTCCATAAGGAACTATTACACTTTTTGTTTTTTGGTCGATGACTCGGAAAGCTGATCCGGCAGTCCGGAAGCTCTGACTAAGTCGTTTGCTGAGATTAGGTAAAGGATTATCCTGCAAATCCTCAGCTACATTCCGGCACTCTCTGTTAGTGGAAAACATGGTGACCAAATCTGAATTCCATTCTTTATACGGATATTTCTCCACCTTCTGAGTATAGACTTCTTCTTTTTCAAAATATTTTTTGATCATCTGTGGGGTTCCTATTTCATCTATATCTCCTATGCTGCTGAACAGGCTCATACTGATTTCTTTTCCTTTCTGGATATCCGGCAATCGCCCCAGTCTCTCCTCAGCCAGATTCCACAAATATATGTATCCCCTATCTGCTTCACAGTTTCGATTACAACGCCCAGCCGCCTGAACCACACTCGGAATGCCGGCCAAACTTCGTATCACGATTGGAAAGCTCACATTGATCCCCGCTTCGATCAAGGCTGTGGAAACACAGCAAACCAGTTTTTCTGCTTCCAGCCAGGCTTTAACCCACCGAACGATTTCTGTTCGATGCTCTGGACACATAAGTGTGCTCAGATGCACACACAAAACCTTGTTTTCTCCACAGTCTCTTGCATATTCCTCAAGTGCTTCATCCGAAAGCCCCTGTTTGATTTCTACTAAACCATAATTCAGTATTTCCAGCTGCTCTAAAATCCCCTTAAAAACATTCCAAGCCGCATCCTTTGTATTTACAATAGTCAGCACGGATTTTTTATCTCGAATAAACTCGACAATATCAATGGCAGCCTCTTGATATCTCCGCACCTCCAATTGAGGAATATAAGTTACCCGCTTTAATTTTCGATACAGCGCATCCACATCTGGGACTAATTCTTTCGCTTCTAAATTCAGCTCCGGCTGTGTTGCCGTACAGAGCAACACGGTACAGTTACAATACCGCACAAGAAATTGAATGGCTTTTTCAAACAATTCCCGGCATCTTTTAGGCAGAGCCTGAATCTCATCAAAAATAAGAACTGAATCCACAAGGCGGTACATTCTTCTTGCTTTGCTATTACCATTCTGAAACAACGAGTCCAGAAATTGAACTAAACTGGTCAAAATAATGTCGCTGTCCCATCGCTCTGTCAATCTTCGATACTTCTTCTCCTCTTCTTCATCCTCCAGGACCACATTGGAATGATGCTCGAGAATTGACGGATAATCAGAAAGCGCATCTCTGATATCCTTAGAATTTTGATCCAGTATCGTATTCATAGGTATAAAATAAAAAATTCTCCTCTGACCATACTTTTTGGCCTGAGCAAGGGCAAACCGCAGACTGGAATACGTTTTCCCTCCTCCCGTGGGAACTGACAGAGTATAAATTCCCGGTTTTAATTCTCCCGCATCTCTGCACCACTCGGATATATTCCATCGAATCTCCGCCAATTTCCCTTTTTTGGGAAAACTTCCCAAAAAAGTCTCAAGCTCAAGAAGAAGCTTTTTCCAATCCGGCTGATCATTCTGAAACGTTTCAAAGGGATTGGCATCATAATCAAAGCATGCAGAATCCCATCTGTCTGAATCAATAAGTACACTCAGTAAGAGCCGTGCCAGCATTCCCCAGTCAAAAGAATATTTATCCAGCCCAAATTTCTCTAGTTCTCCGCATGCCCCAGTAAACAGCTCATCCAATTCCTCGGCAGATGCTATCTCTGAATAGAAGTTTCCCATGGCCTCCATATAATAGTCATCCGACTGCTCCTCCAAACCATTCAAATATGGAGAATTTCCAGAATCATTCAAGCAGTCCGGCAAACCGGCATGATGCCCATAAATACACAAAGCGATCAATTGAGCCGTTTGCCTTTCCTTTACCGTTTTCGCCGGCATCCACCAATGCCGGTGAACATAGAGTGCCCCCAAGCCGGCGTGATTAGGGTGCTTATCGCCGGCCCCTCGCAAGAAGCTTAAAAAATCTACGGTTCCCTTCCCGAAGTCGTGAAGCAGACCAGTCAATTTTGCCAATATGCCTAAACCTAATTTTTCGGCTGCCCAAAAACATAATTTCGACACATTTCTGCTGTGTTCACTCCATGACTGTTCCCTCCCGTCGGATTCTCTTTTATGAGCGATCATACTGCACTTCTGTTCTTCTATTTCAAGAAGAAATCTGTCATAGTCAGACACAAACATTCTATCCTGTACAATGCGATATTTCTCAAACTCTGTTTCCGCATAAAGTTTCGCCTGTTCTGCACTGACTTTACCTGCACCCGTCAGTATTTCATTCCCATTGAATTCCAGGAACCCATCCAGGCGTTTTGCCCAATCCTCCATGCTCATTGGAATTTTACGTTCCGCCTGCAATTCTGCATAATCAAGATATAGCGATACAATTCTCTCCATATAGGACATTTCTTTATCATTCAAATAATTTTTGGCAATCGAGACATCTGACTTAACAATTTTCCCATCAGGAGCCGATGTCCAAGTAGTCAGGCCCATATATTCTTTCTCAGCATCAGCTCGTTCAACAATTAATTCTGCCGCTGTATGTCTGTGGACAGCCCAATGCATCTTATTTTGTACAGTTTGGAAAAAACGTCTGGTGGTCATTGCATCTTTATCGTAATCGAAAGCCGTAGCGTATAAGTCAGTAATTTTTTGATAAAATTTCCGTTCAGAAAGTCGTATTTCCCGAATATTCTGCAATTGCCTTTCAAAATATTCATCTGTAAACATATGACCTTTTTTCAGACGCTCCTTATCCATAGTCCAGCCCTGAATTGTATAATCTTTCACAATTTGTCCTGACCATTTACGAAAGCGTACCGCACGTTCATTATTCACCTTAAACCCAACAGCAATAATTGCCTGTAAATTATAGTGTTTCGTACAATAGGATTTACCATCTGCCGCAGTTATTAAGTATTTCTTAATAACTGCTTCTTCCAGTAATTCGCCATCTTCAAATATTTTCTTGAGGTGCTGATTGATTGCAGATACTGAAACATTATATAATTCCGCCATCATTTTCTGTGTCAGCCATATATTTTCATCTTCATATCGCATCTCAAAGCTGTCTGCCTGATCTCCAATAGACGCGACATATGTTAAATACTCTGCTGCAGAACTGTGTATTGTAACCTCTGTTTTCTTGTTTACCAAGTTTCCATCCCTCCTTTTCCCCATAAAGTTATCATATAAGCTCTGCTTTTAGATTTCTGCTTTTTCGTGCTCTATGAATACCGGATGGGCATCACTCAAGTCAGATAGTTTTGTTTCTTCCCAGTTCCACGCAGACCTCGCAGTGTACCCCCTGCGGGAACATATCCACCGGCTGTACTTTCTCCACCCTGTACGCTTCTTCGCACAAATATTTCAGATCCCTCGCCAAGGTGGCGGAGTCGCAGGACACATAGATGATCTTCCCTGGCCTCATCTGGACCATGGTCTTTAAAAGTGTCTCGTCACAGCCTTTCCTGGGCGGATCCACAACAATGACGTCCACAGAGGCCTCCTCATGCTCCTCATACCACCGGGGCACTACTTCCTCAGCCTTTCCCACAAAGAATTCCGTATTCGGAATACCGTTAAGCTTCGCATTTTCCCGGGCATTTTCTATGGCTGCCGGTACGATCTCCACCCCGAATACCTGTTTTGCCCTCTGTGCCAGAAACAGGGAGATGGTGCCGATACCGCAGTACAGATCCCATACGGTCTCCGAACCTGTCAGGCCGGCGTACTCCAGGACTTTCCCATAAAGCTTCTCCGTTTGGACAGGGTTCACCTGGTAAAAGGACTGTGGAGAAATCTTATAAGTGAGGGCGCCGATCCGGTCGGTGATATAAGGCAGGCCTGACAGGCAGACCACCTTCTCTCCCAATATTACATTGGTCCTTTCCCGATTGATATTGACAGATACCGAGGCCATCCCCTTTATTTCCATCAGCCGATCCGTCAAAACCTGCGCGCGGGGAAGGCGGTCTCCGTTGATGACCAGGCAGACCATGATCTCCCCGGTGTGATAACCTGTCCGAATCAAGGCGTGGCGTATCAGACCGGAATGCGTTTCTTCATTATAGGGTTCAATATGATACTCTTCCATGAACCTCTTTATGGTCTGCAGGATCTTTTCGCAGACCGGCGCTCCCAGACAGCATCCCTCTGCTTCGACAATGGAGTGAGTCCGGCCTGCATAAAAGCCATAGACGATTCTCCCGTCCTTTGCCCTACCAAAAGGAAATTGTCCCTTGTTCCGGTAATGAAAGGGGCCGCTTCCCCCGGTTTCTCCCCGAGTCTCTTTTTCTGAAAAGGGTTCTTCTCCTATTTCCATTCCCAATATCGGCTCCATGGGAAGGCTGTCCTCTGAAAAGCCCCCGATGCGTACCAGATGATTCCGAACCTTATCCTCCTTAAACTGAAGCTGTCTTTCATAGGACATCGCCTGAAGCTGGCATCCCCCGCAGGGCGCAGCGGCGGGACATCTAGGCGTCACCCGAAAGGGGGACGGCTCCAAAATGGACAGCACGCGGCCATAGCCATAGTGCTTTTTGGCTTTCACCACTTTTCCCTCGATACGGTCTCCGATGACCGCATCCTTAATAAAAAGGGTATAGCCATTGACTCTGCCTATACCCTCTCCCTGTTCATTCATATCTTCAATAACCGTCTGAAAAACCTGGTTTTTTTCCAATATAAAAACTCCTTATTCCGGCCGCCTTCCATCTATCGCCGGCGGCCTGCAATTTTAGATTTGATTCCGGGTTCAAAGCTCCGTGGACATCCGCACATTGGAATCCATCAGCCGGTTGAATCCCAGCCAGTCATGATTACCCGCATTCCCTGCCAGAAGCTCCGTCATCGTCTGCATCTTAGCATCGGTATTGTCCGCGAAATTCAGCGCTATGGCCTCCGCCAGCGCCGGTTTCTTCGGAGAACCGTACTCATACTCCCCATGGTGGGCCAGAATACAATGCTTTAATTCCGACGCCGTCTTATGGGGAAAGCCCGGTACCGTCTTAAGCTTCTCATCAACCATCAGCGTACCCATCACTATATGCCCAAGCAGCTGGCCGTCATCGGTGTAGTCATTTTCCGGAAAGTCCGAAAGCTCCTTCGTTTTACCAATATCATGAAACAGCGCGGCGGCGATCAGCAGGTCCCGTTTCAGGACCGGATAATGGCCGCAGTAAAAATCACATAGCTGCGCCACGCTCAGAGTGTGCTCCAATAAACCTCCCACAAAGCCGTGGTGAACGGTCTTTGCCGCCGAATGTCCTTTGAAGGACTGGATAAACGCCTTATCCTCCACAAAAAAGCGCTCCGCCAGGGTCCTCAGCTTCTCATTTTCAATGCTTTTCACAAAACGGAGGAGCTCCGCATACATCTGGTCAATATTTTTGGAGGAAACGGGGAGATAATCCGCAGGATTGTATTCCCCTGCGGCAGCCATCCGCACACGCCGGACATTGACCTGCAGCGCCCCCTGAAAGCTGGTGACATCGCCGTCGATCTTAATATAATCCAATGCTTCAAAATGGTCGATGCCTCCGGAAAGCTCCCATATCTTTCCGTCCACAACGCCGGTTTTATCCTGCAGTACAAGGGAATAATACGTCTTTCCCATTTTAGTCTTCGCAACCTGCTTCGTCTTGCAAAGATAAATTTCTGAAAGCCGTTCGCCCTCGCGTAAAGTCTCAATATATTTCATTTCATTCTCCCGTCTAATTTCTTATCTTTTCTATTTTCCGGCTTTTGATATGCCGTTTTTCCATCGTATCAAAGCCGTTCTGCCGGGCTTATCGTAGGAAATCCCCCTCACCGTACGCCCAGCCCTACAGGAAATTCAATCTCCGTATAGCCTTCCCGGCCAATCCTCTGAGCTTTTACCAGGACCGTATCTCCGGGATTTTTTCCCTCCAGATAGCTTTGGAGTTCTTTGACGGTCAGGACCTCAGTACCGTCCAGCCCGACGATCACATCTCCGCTCTGGATTCCTACATTGTATGCCGGGCCCTCCAGGACCGCGTCCGACACATAAATCCCCCTCGGGACCTGATATTTTTCGCTGATCTCCGCAGTCACATCCTGTCCGATCACTCCCAAATAAGCAAGCGGCACGCCGTTTGATAACCGTTCGATCACTGTCTTAAGATCCGAAATCCCTATGGCTCCCGTATTAGTCCCCACTGTTTTGGATGTGATCATGCCGATGATCTGCCCGTCCAGATTCAACACAAAACCGGTGGCCTGAGCGCTGGTGGACACATCTGTATAAAGCATCCGCACCTCCGCGTCTTCCTTTTGAACGCTGGTCCTGACATAGGTGATCATTCCATATGCTACAGAACCCACATAATCCTTCGGGCTTCCGGCCAGAATCACCGGCTGACCAATCTTCGCGCCAAAAGAATTGCCCAGAGGCACCTGGCTGACCGCGCTTTTTGTGACCTCATCCACGCTTCCCAAAGGAACGCACACAATGGCGATCCCGGTCTTTCCATCTGCAGCCTTTACAAACGCAGAAACCTTCGTTCCATTGCAGAATGTCACCTCAACAGTCGTTTCATTTTCCGAAACCTGGTAACTGGTCAGAACCAGCATCTCTGAAGCCGTGACGTTCCATATCACGCCCGAAGCCTTTCCTTCTGTTTCAATGGTATTGTTAAACCAGTCTGTCTCCTGGGTCCTGGTCGTGACCGTCACGATCCCGGTATTCACCCCGGCAGCCGTCTGACTCATGGCCTCATAGAGGTTTTCATAGTCTTGTACGCTCCAGCGATAGGACTCCACCGCGGATTCCACCACGTCTTTGATGTCTTCTTCCGTCTCCGTCTCTTCTGTGGTCGTCTCCGGGGGGGCCGTTTCGGCCGCGGCCGTGGTCTCTTCGTCCTTGGGTATATGGATAGCCGTCTCCGGCGGCTCCTTGCTGAACCATTTCTCAGCATGTGGCTTAAGCCCTGCAAAGACCAGACAGGAGACCACACCAAAAATAACCGCGCTCACCACCAGCACGGCAATCCTGTTGATCCACTTTCTGCGGCTCTCCGCCTTGTTCAGAATCCTCTCCCGCACAAACATAGACTCTGGTTCCCGCCCAGTCTCCTGCCTGTCCTCTTTTTTCCCCTCAGGGTACTTTGGAGCTTCCTCTGAGGCCTCAAGATCCTCTTGATTCCTATCGTTTAAATCTGCCATACAAACTCTCCTTGACAACAGATACAAAGCCCAAATAGAAACACTGTTTCTATTATAGATGATATCCCCTGTTTTTTGAAGTGTTTTAACAAATTTTTTCCCAAATCACAAAAAGTTTGGTATACTAATAGCCGAGGAGAGTGCCTATGAATCGAAAAGTTCTGCATACTTTGGAATTTGATAAAATAATTGAAAACTTAACGGATCATGCTTCCACACCTTCCGGCAGAGAACTGTGCCGGACACTGGAGCCCATGACCCATATCGACGACATCCGTCTGGCCCAGAGGGAGACCTCCGACGCAGTGTCACGGATCATTCACAACGGACCTTTGTCCTTCTCCGGCGTCCATGATATCCGCGGTTCCCTGAAACGTCTTCAGATTGGAGGCGTCCTTGGCATGTCCGAGCTTCTTCATATCAGCAGCCTTTTATCCGCTACGGCCAGGGTAAAGTCCTATGGAAGAAGCAATATGGAAGACGGCATTGCCGATTCCTTAACAGAAGCATTCAGCCTGCTGGAGCCTCTGACTCCACTGAATCAGGAAATACAAAGGTGTATCCTGTCCGAGGAAGAGATGAGCGATGACGCCAGCTCCGGGCTGCGCCATGTGCGCCGCTCCATCCGGGTCACCGGAGAGCGTATCCACAGCCAGTTAAACACCCTTCTGAACGGAAACCGCGCCTATCTGCAGGATGCCGTCATCACAACCCGCGACGGACGCTACTGCCTGCCGGTCAAGGCAGAATATAAAGCCCAGGTGCCGGGAATGATACACGATCAGTCCTCCACCGGGTCCACCTATTTTATTGAACCCATGGCGGTCATCCGCCTGAACAACGAGCTCCGGGAGCTGGAAGCCCAGGAACAGAAAGAAATAGAAGCGGTCCTGGCCGTTCTCAGCAGCTCCGCTGCGGAACAGGCTGTTTATCTGGAGTCTGATTACGAGCTTCTCGGACGTCTGGACTTTATCTTTGCCAGAGCAGCTCTTTCCGCCCATTATAAATGTACGGAGCCAGTCTTCAACACAGAGGGATATCTTTATATCAAGGATGCCAGGCATCCGCTTCTGGATCCCCGGACCGTAGTTCCGATCACCGCAGAGCTGGGAAAGGAATTTGACCTGCTGATTATCACCGGTCCCAATACCGGCGGCAAAACAGTTTCTCTGAAGACTGTGGGGCTCTTTACCCTGATGGGGCAGAGTGGTCTCCATATCCCTGCCTTTGAAGGCTCTCAGCTGGCAGTCTTTGACGAGGTATTCGCTGATATCGGTGATGAACAGAGCATTGAGCAAAGTCTCAGCACCTTTTCATCCCACATGACCAACATCGTTTCCATCCTGGAAAAAGCGGACAGCCGTTCTCTGGTCCTGTTTGACGAGCTGGGGGCGGGAACGGACCCCACGGAGGGAGCCGCGCTGGCGATCTCCATCCTCACATTCCTGCACAATATGAAGGTACGGACCATGGCCACGACCCATTATAGCGAGCTCAAGGTGTACGCACTGTCCACAGACGGTGTGGAAAATGCCTGCTGTGAATTTGACGTGGACACCCTTCGGCCCACTTACCGTCTGCTGATAGGTATACCTGGAAAGAGCAACGCGTTTGCCATATCGAAAAAACTCGGCCTTCCCGAATACATCATAGAAGATGCCAGAAAACGCATCGGCAGTGAAGACACCGCCTTTGAAGACCTGCTATCTGACCTGGAAAAAAACAGAGTGGAGCTGGAACGGGAACGGCTGGAGGTCAACAGCTATAAAGCGGAGATCGCCATGCTGAGGGAACAGCTGTCGAAAAAGCAGGATCGTCTGGACGAGAATCGGGAAAAAATCCTGGCCCGGGCCAACGAAGAAGCCAGAAAGATCCTGGCCGACGCCAAGGCATCCGCCGACGAGACCATCCGGAATATCAACCGGCTTTCCACCAAATCCGGCGTGGGCAAGGAACTGGAAAAAGAACGAAAAAAGCTTCGTGACCACCTGGATAAAGTGAACAGCAGCATGGCAGTAAAAGCACAGAAACCTAAAAAGGCCTACCGGCCTGAGGATTTTCGCGTGGGCGACGCCGTCCGCGTACTGTCCATGAACCTGAACGGCACAGTCAGCACCCTGCCCAATCCAAAAGGCGAAGTGACGGTCCAAATGGGCATTCTGCGGTCCCAGGTGAACATCAAGGACCTGGAGCTTCTGCAGGAAGATACCATATCCACCCCCATAGGGAATATGGGAAAAAAGGAGATTCAGAAAAACGGTCATTCCGGCTCTATCCGGATGTCCAAATCCTCCTCCGTCTCCCCGGAGATCAATCTGATCGGAAAGACGACCGACGAAGCCATCCCGGAATTGGATAAATATATCGATGACGCTTATCTGGCCCATCTGCCCCAGGTGAGAGTGATCCACGGCCGGGGGACCGGCGCTCTGAAAAATGCCGTGCATCAATTTTTGAGGCGCTGCCGCCATGTATCCTCCTATCGCCTGGGGGATTTTGGGGAAGGCGGGACCGGTGTCACCATCGTACAGTTTTCTAATGACAAATAGGAGGAAAACATGGCATCCAAACAGAAGATCCTGATAGTCGACGATGATGAAAACATTGCCGAGCTGATTTCTTTATATTTGCTTAAGGAATGTTACGAAACACGGATAGTGCATGACGGAGAGTCTGCCCTCCAGGCCTTTCCCGCTTTTCAGCCGGATCTGATCCTCCTGGATCTGATGCTGCCCGGCATCGACGGGTATCAGGTCTGCAGAGAGCTGAGAAAAGACACGTCCGTTCCCATTATCATGCTTTCCGCCAAAGGAGAGGTCTTTGACAAAGTCCTGGGCCTGGAACTGGGCGCCGATGATTATATCATCAAACCCTTTGATTCCAAGGAACTGGTGGCCAGGGTAAAAGCGGTCCTTCGCCGCGCCGTCCCTCCTGCCCCTTCTTCTCTTCCGGTACCGGAGCAGCAGGGACAATACGTGGAATTTCCTGATCTGATCGTGAATCTGACAAATTACTCTGTGATCTACATGGGACATTCCGTGGAAATGCCTCCGAAGGAGCTGGAGCTCCTCTATTTTCTTGCGTCCTCCCCCAACCAGGTCTTCACCAGAGAACAGCTTCTCGATCACATTTGGGGATACGAATACGTGGGCGATACCCGGACCGTGGACGTGCACATCAAGCGTCTCCGGGAAAAGATCAACGACCACCCGGCGTGGCAGCTGTCCACTGTCTGGGGCATAGGATATAAATTCGAGGTAAAGAGATGAGAGTCTCCCTGTATGTAAAGGTTTTATTCGGCTATCTGATCTTCGGCGTCCTTGGCTTCATTACGATCGCCTTTTTCTCATCCAATATGACACTCCAATATCTGGAGCGGGACCGGGCAGATCAGCTTTACAATGAAGCCAGCCTGATAGCCGGAAACTGCCGGCAGAAATATTCCGGCTCCAATATAAATTTTGATTCTCTTGGGCCCCAGCTCTCTTCCATAGGCTCTTATTTTGACGCCGATATCTGGATCGTGGAAAAGCAGGGGAAGATCGTCTACCGCAGCGACGGGCTTCCCGTGGGCACTTCCATCGAAGGGTTCGATCCTTCAGAGCAGGGGAGGGGCCGCTATGTCATCGGCCACTATTATGAATTATTCGAAGATTCTGTCCTCAGCGTCACGGCACCCATTTCGGCCAATTTCAGCACCTATGGATACGTAGTTCTTCATCAGTCAGTATCCGGCATATACGATGTAAGAGACAGGATCCTCAATATCATATACATTACTTTCCTGATAGTCTTCGCCATTTCCCTGGTGATCCTATGGATATTCCGGATCTATATCTTCCAGCCCATCAAGCAAATCACCACCGCGGCCAACGAATTCGCCTCTGGAAACCTCAAGTATAATCTAAAGCTCCATTCGGAGGATGAGATCGGATATCTGGCTGATACGCTGAATTATATGGCCCATGAGCTCAATAATAAGGAAGAGGACCAGCGGAAATTCATATCCAATGTCTCCCACGATTTCCGTTCTCCTCTCACATCCATAAAGGGATATCTGGAGGCCATGATTGACGGTACGATACCGCCTGAGCTCTATGAGAAATATATGAAGCTTGTCATATCTGAGGCGGACAGACTGACTAAGCTGACCTCCAGCACGCTGGCTCTGCAGTCCTTGGATTCCATGGGAAATCTTCTGGATATCACGGCCTTTGACATCAATCAGGTCATCCGGGATACGGTAGCGGCCTTTGAAGGAATCTGCAAGCCCAAGAATCTGAACTTCGACCTGATCTTTGCCGAGCGCTGCTTCTTTGTCCAGGCAGACATGGGAAAGATCCAGCAGGTCCTGTATAATCTGGTGGACAACGCCATAAAATTTTCTCGTCCCAATGCAACCATATGGATCGAAACGTATGAACGCCATGAGAAGATATTTATTTCTGTAAAAGACAGCGGCATCGGAATATCCAAGGACAGTCTGAAAAAAATCTGGAGCCGTTTCTATAAGTCAGACGCTTCCCGCGGCAAAGATAAGAGCGGAACGGGGCTTGGTCTTTCCATCACAAAAGAAATCATCACGGCACACAATGAAAACATCGATGTGATCAGTACAGAAGGCATCGGGACAGAATTTATCTTCACGCTGCCGAAGGGCAGTCCAGTAAAATCATAGACCGAAAACCTGGAGGAAACGGCATGAGTAAATTTGAATTATCACTTTCCGATTGTGTGAAAACCGCGGGCCTTCTGCTGGCCGCTTACGCCGCCTGCCGGCTTCTTCAGCCTCTGACCGGCGCGGAGAACAACACCGCGCTGATCTTTGTTCTCGCCGTGGTCATCATTTCCCGCATAACAAAAGGATATCTATATGGAATTTTTGCTTCTCTGGTAAGTATGTTCTGCATCAACTATTTTTTCACTTACCCTTACTCTCAGTTCAATTTCAGCCTCAGCGGCTATCCGGTCTCTTTTCTGACCCTTTTTGCCGTATCCACCACGGTATGCGCCCTCACCGCACAAGCCAAGCGGCAGACAGAATTGGCTGTCGACCGGGAAAAACAGGCCAAGGAACTTTTTGAAATGAATCAGAAGCTGGCAGACGAACAGCAGGAAATCCGGATGGTAGCAGAGCAGGAAAAAATCCGGAATAATCTCCTGCGCGCCATTTCCCATGACCTCCGCACTCCTCTGACATCCATATTTGGCTCCAGCTCCACACTGCTGACCGATACGACTGAGGTTCTAAGTGATAACGCAAAAAAACTCCTGGCCGATATCCGGGATGATTCAGAATGGCTCATCCGGATGATTGAAAACCTGCTGATCGTGACAAAAATAAGCTCTTCTCCCACCGCCCTGAAAAAAACAGAGGAGGCGGCCGAGGAAATCGTAGCAGAGGCAGTCTCTCAGACCAAAAAACGATATCCCAAGCTGGAAGTAACCGCCCATGTACCGGATCAGCTCCTATTTGTACCCATGGACCCGATACTCATCGAGCAGGTCCTGATCAATCTCCTGGAGAACGCAATCCGCCATTCAGGCGATACCAGCCATATCCTGCTGGATGTGGAAAAGGACGGAGACTACGCTGTTTTCGCCGTTTCTGACAGAGGGCGCGGTCTTTCAGAAGAGGTCCTCAAAATGCTGGAAAAAGGAAAACTTCAGTCACTGAACACGGGAGGCGATTCTACCCGCGGCATGGGTATAGGGCTGTCCGTATGCCAAAGCATTGTTCAGGCTCACAACGGTTATTTTAAAGCAGAGAACTCCCGCTCCGGAGGGGCGGTGTTCCGGTTCGGCCTGCCACTTACGACACAAAAGGAGGAAACACCATGAGCAGCAAACGAACGATTCTTGTCGTCGAAGACGAAGCGAGCATATGTAACTTTATTACTACGATTCTCCATTCAAACGGCTATACCGCCGTAGTGGCCGGAAGCGCCAGCCAGGCGAAAAGCATGATCTCCTCTTACTGCCCGGATCTGATCCTGCTGGACCTGGGACTTCCTGATATGGACGGCCTGGATTTCCTGTCTTCCATACGCCAGTGGTGCCACACCCCCATAATCGTTGTTTCCGCCAGGACTCATGAGTCTGAGAAAGTACAGGCGCTGGATCTGGGCGCGGATGATTATATTACAAAGCCCTTCGGCATATCTGAACTGACGGCCAGAATCCGGACTGCCCTGCGTCACGCAGACCAGGTAGTATCCTCCGCAGGAGTACCGGCTGCCCGGTTCAGCGCAGGCGATCTCATAGTGGATCTGGACAGGCGGCTCGTAACTGTGGCAGGAAAAGAGATCCACTTCACTCAGATAGAATTCAAGATCATAGCTCTTCTCTGCCAGCATGCCGGAAAAGTCCTGACTTATGACTATATCCTGAAACAAATCTGGGGGCCCTATGCCGTAAACGACAATCAGATACTCCGGGTTAATATGGCCAATATACGCCGGAAGCTGGAGGAGAATCCCGCCAGCCCCAAATATATACTGACCGAGCTTGGAGTCGGCTACCGGATGCTTGAAAACCAGTGATGGAATTATTTTCCCATCAGGCTTTGCAGCAGCAGCCAATTGGCGCGGAAGGGACGCATCAGATTCCAATATCCTACTCCCATAAGCCCATAAGCGTCCGCCAATTCCAGCTTCGCCTCGATGCTCCGCACGTCCTCAAACCACACTTCATGCTGTATCCCATTTTCCCAATAGGTAAAATGGGGGCTTTGGGCCACATCGTCAAACTGTATCGCCGCGCCCTGGGCTGCCGCTATTTGTACGGCCTCCACATTCCCGATCACTCTTGCCTCACTGGTTCCCCGGGTAAACGGAAGGGTCCAATCATAAGCATAGTTGGGAATTCCCATAATGATCTTTTGGGCAGGTATCTCCTGCACGGCATAGTCCACCACTTCCCTCACCTTATTTAACGGAGCCACCGCCATGGGAGGTCCATAAGTGTATCCCCATTCGTATGTCATCAGAAACACATGGTCCGCATTCTGTCCCAGCAGCCGGTAATCCACTCCCTCATAGATCAGTCCCGGCTGATCAGCCGAGGTCTTTGGAGCCAGAGCCACAGATACTATGTATCCATTGGCATTCATCACGCTTCTCAGTTCTCCCACAAACCCTGCATATGCCTCTCTGTCCTGGGGTAAAATGTATTCGAAATCCACATCCACCCCTGCATACCCCCTGTCACGGACTGCCGTCAGAAGATTCTGAATCAGAGTATTCCGGATTGCCGCATCCTGAACAATGGTCTGTATCAAATAATTATTGAATTTACCGTCCGGCCCAAAGGGCGTCAGGACGAGCATCGGAGAAATGCCGTAATTCCATGCCAGCTCCACAAGCCACAGATCGTCTGCCTGCGGATAGACCAAAGCGCCCTGCAGTGTGAACCCGAAGGAGAACACCAAAAGCTCATTGAGAATCGGCAGGGATTCCTGCAGAACCGTTCTTTCTACATAGGGGTACGCATAACCGGTCACATACATCGGGCGGATTTTAACCGCATCTCCAGCCGCGATATATAACGCCTGGCCTTCTGCAAGATGGCTCTGTCCATATAGTTGATTATCGTATTCGATCCGCTCTTCCGGCACTCCGAACTCCTGTGAAATCCCATATAAAGTATCTCCCCCGGAAACCACATATATCATATATTCGACCTTTAAGTTTCTTTGATTTATCATATGAAGAAAAAAACATAAGGAGAATACCATTCGGTTTTACTTTCTTAACGGTATTTTAACGGATATCCCGCTTTTCATAGCGGCTTTTTAACGGGTTTCTATTATATAATGATTACGAAGTTAAGACCACATGGATTGTGGTTACTGTCTAATTGCCCCTTTCGACCGTTTAACGGTCCAATTAGATTCCATAACTCAAAAGACCTGCATCCCCCCGGTGCAGGTCTTTTTCTGTCAAAACCATTCAAGCCTGTGCAGCTTTCCCTGCGTCCTCATATGGGAAAACCCATTCTGGCGCAGGGCTTCATACAAAACAACCGCCACAGAGTTCGCTAAATTCAGAGAGCGGATATCGCCTATCATCGGAATCCGAATGGCCGTATCCCGGTGCTCCACCAAAATCTCTTCCGGGATACCGGCACTTTCTTTTCCGAACATGATATAGGCATCCGGCTCATAAGACACCTCCGTGTATACATTCAGTCCTTTCGTGGTAGCCATATAGATCCGTTTCCTGGCCTCCGGATTCCGTTCCAGAAAATCCGGATAATTGTCATATACCGTCACATCCAGACTATCCCAATAGTCCAGTCCCGCCCGTTTCAGCGACTTTTCGTTGATCTTGAATCCCAGAGGCTCAATCAAGTGCAGACGGCTTCCCGTAGCCACACAAGTCCTGCCGATATTTCCGGTGTTGGCCGGCATCTCCGGTTCCAGGAGCACAATATTCATCATTTCCCCTTTTCCTCCAGGCGTTTCACAAAACGTCCCACACGGCCCAATGCTTCCTTCAGCGCTTTCAGCGAATACGCATAGGAAATACGGATGAACCCCTCGCCGCAGGAACCAAAGGCGCTGCCCGGCACCACCGCCACTTTTTCTTCTTTTAGAAGAGTCTCCGCGAATTCTTCTGAGCTCATGCCAAACCGCTTGATATTGGGAAATACATAAAACGCTCCTTTCGGCTCAAAACAGGACAATCCCATCTCCTTCAACGTCTTTAGAACGAACCTGCGTCTCTGGTCATAGGACTCTCTCATCATCGCCACGTCGTCATCCCCGTTCCGCATCGCTTCCACCGCGGCATACTGGCTCGTGGTGGGGGCGCACATGATGGCATACTGATGGATTTTGAGCATCTGTTCCAGGATCATCCTGGGGGCCGCCGTATATCCCAGCCGCCATCCGGTCATGGCATAGGCCTTGGAAAATCCGTTGATCAGGACAGTCCTCTCCCACATTCCAGGAAGGGAAGCGATCGTCACATGATTTCCGCTGTAGGTCAGTTCGGAATAAATTTCATCTGTGATGACCATGATATCCTTTTCCCGCACCACCTCAGCTATGGGCTCCAGATCCTTTCTTTCCATGATGGCCCCCGTAGGATTATTGGGAAAAGGAAGTATCAGTACCTTTGTCTTCGGTGTGATATGGGCAATCAGCTCCTCTGCCGTCAGCCGGAATTCATTTTCTTCCTTCAGCTCTATAACGACCGGAACGGCATCTGCCAGAACCGCACACGGATAATACGACACATAACAAGGTGTGGGGATCAGAACCTCATCACCGGGATTTATCATGGCGCGCAGGGCCAGGTCTATCGCCTCACTGCCGCCCACTGTGACCATGATCTCATGATCCGGGTCGTACTCTACCTGGCAGCGGCGCTTCAGGTAACTGCCGATTTCCTGCTTCAGCTCCTTGAGCCCCGCGTTGGAGGTATAAAAGGTCCGGCCTTTTTCCAGGGAATATATTCCTTCTTCCCGGACATGCCACGGAGTGTCAAAGTCCGGCTCTCCCACTCCAAGAGAGATAGCATCGGGCATTTCACTGACAATATCAAAAAATTTACGGATGCCCGAGGGCTCCAAAGCTACGGCTTTCTCTGACAAGGGATTTCTCATGGCGTCACCAGCATCCTTTCATCTGTAGTTTTTTCCTCCAGGACCGTACCGTGATCTTTATACTTTTTCAGTACAAAATGTGTGGCCGTACTCAGCACGGACTCCAGCGGAGACAGCTTGCTGGAGACAAATAAGGCCACGTCCTTCATGGTCTTCCCTTCCAGGATGACCATAAAATCAAAGGCTCCTGATACCAGATACACCGCATGCACTTCGTCATAATGGTAAATGCGCTCTGCAATACTGTCAAAACCCATTCCTCTCTGGGGAGCAACCTTCACCTCAATCAATGCCGTGACCTTTTCCTCCGTCACCTTATCCCAGTTTATCAGCGTGTGATAACCGCAGATGATCCCTTCCGATTCCATGGCCGCGATCTCATTCATCACATCGGTCTCTTCTTTGCCGAGCATCGCCGCCAGATCCTTCACATCAATCCTGCTGTTCTTTTCTATCATGGATAAAATTTTTTCTCTCATTTTCTTTTCCTTTCCCGATTTGACGTCCAGGCATACTACCGCCTCTATTTATAAAGTTTCTCTATCTCATCCGGTTCAGGCCGGTTCAAGTACCGGCAGTTTCCTCCGTTCAGGATAATACGGTCGTTGCTGTTTGTGATCTTTCCGATGACCGCCGGGGCCCTTCCTGCCGCTTCCAGCTCGCAGATCAGATCATTTCCGTTGTCTGCGGCCATCAGCATACATCCTCCGGATAAAAGTCCATAGGGATTCAGATCCAGCGCCTCGCAGATCTCAATGGTCTCCTGGCGCAGGGGGATCTTCCTCAGATGCACCGTCAGACCCACCTCATGGCGCTCCGCCATTTGCCACAATGCTGTCAATATACCGCCTTCCCTCACTTCTTGCATGGCTGTTTCACCATGCCGTCCCGCGACTGCGGCCTCCGGGGAATCCTTCAGGTATCCTAAAAAGGACTTGGCCGTTTCCAGCAAATCCCACGGAAGCGTCCGGGAAAGAAGCTCCTGCTCCATTTCCGCGGCTCTCACGGTTCCTTCCAGCGCTATGTAATTGGTAATGACGATATCCTGTCCCGGCTTCATGCGCGGTCCAGAATCCATTCCAGTACATTTTTTTTCCACAGCTTCTCCCGTCCGCCCATAAGGCTTACTTTCGCGTAAAAGAGGCCTCCGTTCTTTCAAGGAACGTGGCCTCTTTAGTATAGCACAATTAAAATCAGATTGCATCAGGATTCTCTCACTGTGTCACGACTCCGCAGTCGGATTCTCTGAAGGCGCAGGCGCTTCGGTGGGCGGCGCCGGAGTTGTGGTCGGTTCGGTAGGCGCTGCAGTCGTAGCTTCCGAAGGCGCCTCGGTAGGAGTTGTCGGAGCCTCTGTAGGCGCCGCAGTCGGAGCTTCCGTGGGCGCTGCATCCGGCCCTCTTCTCACCTTTCTCGGTGAAGCCCTGTATTTATCTGTATGAAGAAGGATCTTCTCCTGAAGGACACCGTCCACGTAAATCTCCTTAAATGCCTGGGCGGTCGCCTTCGGATAGGAGGAGGCCTGATCCACGACCTCCTGGCCAGGCGCCAGAGAAGGGTCTATGGTCACTTGCTCTCCTGAATCCTCCTTTTCCACATAGATACCGTAGAATTTAAGCGTCCTGTTGGCAGGACGGGTCTCCTTGCCCCAGATCCGGTATCCCACCTCTCCGCTACCAAGATAAGCCTCGATATAGATCGGGAAATCAAAATCATTGGTCAGCTCCAGGTCCTTGGATCCGCTGTCATTGATCGTGGCGTCCAGACCGACATCCGTATATCCGACGATCATGGAGTGATTGTACCGCTTGGACACATACATTTCCGCTTTCAGGGCCGCGTTATAGAGCGTAGTCGCCAGCTGACAGATGCCTCCGCCATAGCTCTGCTCATATCCGCCGTTGCTGTAGGCAATCGCCGTATCGTATCCGTTTTCCGCCGAAAACGGCGCCAGCGCGTCATGCATGGACCAGCTCTCGCCGGGCATCAGAAGCACTGCGTCCGTCAGCCGGACTCCAGTCTTTAAGTTCTTTCCTCTGCCTGATCCGGTGCCTCCGCTGTAGGAGGTGGCAAATTCACCGATGACATCCTGGACCTGCGAAAGCATTTCTGTGGTCCTGGAAGGCTGCTTCACCTGAGCGGCAGCGGCCACTGTGACATCTTCCTTATTCCAATTCTTCAAAGCACTTATGATAGAAGCCGCCGTCGTCTCCGCATTTACCTCGATGCCTGACTGGCTCTGGGTCACATTGAACCCGCTTCCGCTGCGTTCAAGCTCTGCGTTCACAGGCTCCACAGCCAGACCGGCCGTCTGCTCCGTCACAAAGCTCTTCACCGTATTTTCATCGATTGAAAACGACAGGTCGTATTTCTGATTACTCTGTTCCAGATCCTTTTTGGATTTATACCGGACGATCAGATTTCCGCTCTTTCCGAGCGTCACCGCTTCCATCACCATTTCCGATATTCCGTCCGCTTTGAGTCCCAGCTGGGCGATCGGCACCTGAATAGGGGCCACGTCGTCCGCCCCCTCCAGGGTGAGGGTCAGGGTCTTCTGCCCCAGCTCCTCCATGTGGGCCAATACGGCTTCCATGGCCTGGTCGGCGGTCATGCCGCTGACCTCTACATCGTCAATATATACGCCGTCAGCAATCACAGCATCCGCACCCAGCGGGCTTTTTTCCATCGCTTCCTTCAATGCTTCTTTGGGGTCTGCCGTGGTCTCTTCAGGCGTTGTCTCGGCGGCCGTCTCTTCGGGAGCGCTTGTCTCCTCCTGAGCACCCGATTCTTCTGTCTCCCCATTCTCTCCAGTGGCATAAGCCATTCCAGATACCAGCAGACTGGCAAGAAGGACCAGGACCAGCAACAATGCACATTTCTTTTTCATAAACTGATTCCCTTTCTTTTCAACACAGAACTATAACTGTCCTATAATGACTCATCCATTGTAACATAAGTTTTTGGATTTTCAAGCATAGTCATAGAATCTTAAAAGTATTGCAATAATTTTCATAAAATGGCGCCAAGTACCATCGGGATCACCATTCCCAGGACCAGCAGGACCGCCACTACCCCCACTATGATACGTTTTGCCTTCTGTTTCTTCACATTCATCATATCATTTTTCCTCCTGAACAGACTTGTTTTTATCCTTTTCTGATGCGCTCACTTCCGCGGCCGGACATAAATGGTTTAAAAAGCAGCTGCCGCACTGGGGATTCCTCGCCGGGCATATGCCGCGGCCGTGTGTGATGATCTGGATGTTATAAAGAATCCAGTGGTCTTTCGGCAGGATCTCCATCAGCTCATATTCTATCTTTTCCGGCTCTTCCGACTTCACAAATCCAAGCTTCCTTGATATCCGTTTTACATGAGTATCCACCACAATACTCGGTTCATTATATATGTTCCCGCGAATCACATTGGCCGTCTTTCTTCCCACCCCGGCTAAAGAAGTCAGGTCTTCTATGCTGCTCGGCACTTCTCCGCCGTATTCTTCAATCAGCCTCTTCGCGCAGGCAATGATATTTTTCGCTTTATTATGATAAAATCCGGTGGAATGGATATCCTGTTCCAGCTCCTTAAGATCCGCCCCGGCGAACTTTTCCAGGCTGTCATATTTCCGGAACAGCTTTTCCGTGACAATATTCACGCGGGCATCGGTACACTGGGCGCTGAGAATAACGGCAATCAAAAGCTGCCAGGCATTTTCATGATTCAGATAGCATTTATATTCTCTGGTATAATGTTCATCAAGCAACGCCAGAATTTGGTTCACCCGTTCTTTTTCTGTCATAATTCTTCCCTTCCTTTCTCCGGCCCATGCAGTATAAAAACCTCTGCATTGCCTGTCAGGGGATCTCTTTTCTCATAGTCAAACAGCCAGTACTCCTCTTTTTCCGTGAAAGGCGGAGCAAACCGTTCCACATGCTTTTTCCGTAAGAGCTGCTTCACCGGGACTCCGGGAAAATACGCCTCACACCGGCTGCGGATACATTCTTTATATCCTTCCTCCGGAACCGCAAAGCCAGGACGGCGCTTTGCATATTCTCTGAGATAATAATCCAAGGTCAGGATCTGACGGAACCGTTCTGTTTCTGCTTCAAAGCGTTCCGATATAAATTCCAGGAGAAACTGATACAAAGCCGCCCTTACATGCTTCTTCTTGTCCATCCCCAGGAGCCTGTACTGCCTTCCCAGTGCCTCATACATCCGGAACGGGCTCTCAAAGAGCGCCGACAGCGCCTCCATGGTGTTCTGGAACTGACAGCTGTTATAATAAATCTCCACCATCTGCTCCACTTCCTTCAGGCGGATGATATCCCCATGGGAAAGCCAGGCCGTAGACAGCACCTCGAAGGGAGCTTCGCTCTGATAAAGAATATGGTATTTTTCCGCGTCGTAGTACATGGGAGACCCTTTCAGCACCTTTAAAAACCCCAGCTGAAGCTGACTGGGTTCCATGGCATAGACCTCGTCAAAGGAATGTCCGAAGCTCTCATGATCCTCCCAGGGAAGCCCTGCGATCAGATCCAGATGCTGATGGACATTTCTCCCGTCTTTTATGCCTTTTACAACACTTCTGACTTTTTCCAGATCCATCTTCCGGCGGATGGCGCATATGGTACTGGGATTCACCGACTGCACGCCGATTTCCAGCTGGATCAGCCCCGGCCTCATGGTCCTGATCAAAGACAATTCCTCTTCATCCAAAAGATCCGCCGCTATCTCAAAATGAAAATTCGTGATTCCGTTGTCATGGTCCCGGATATATCTCCAAACGGCCATGGCATGGGATTTCCTGCAGTTAAACGTCCTGTCCACAAATTTCACCTGGGGCACTTTATTATCCAGAAAAAAAGCAAGCTCCCGCTCCACCAGGAACAGCGAACGGAACCGCAGCCTCTTGTCCACAGAAGAGAGGCAGTAGCTGCAGGAAAACGGACATCCTCTGCTCGTTTCGTAATAGACGATACGGTTTTCAAATTCCTTCATATCCTTATAGACAAAAGGAAGATCGTCCATATCCACAGGTTCCGCCGGTTCTGTGAAGCCTATCCTTCCTCCCGGCCCCCGGAAAGCACATCCGGAAGGCAGAGCGCTTCCCCAGAAGCAGTGCTTCAAAAGTCCCGGAAAGCTTCTTTCCCCTTCTCCGTAGAGGATTCCATCAGCCTCAGGGATCTCCTTAAGCCGTTCTTCCCATTCAAAGGATATTTCCGGCCCTCCCAGCCATATGGGAACATCCGGCCTGAGTTTTTTCAGGTCCTTCATCAGGGACTTTACGTATTGAATATTCCAAATATAGCAGGAAAAGCAGAGCATGTCCGCTTTTTTTATATAAATGTCATCCAGGATCTCAGAAGCCCTGTGGTTGATGGTATACTCCGCAAGCTCTGTCTCCAGTCCTTCCTTCTCCGCACATGCTTTCAGACTATATACTGCCAGATTGGAATGTATGTATTTTGCATTGATCGCGATCAGCAGACATTTCATTCAAGTATTCTACTTTCTTTAATGGCGGCCACAGCCTCATTTATTTTATCTTCATCCTGCACGAGGGCAAACCGGACATGTCCTTCCCCTGAGGGGCCGAACGCGCTGCCCGGCGTGGCGATGACTCCCGCCTTTTCCGCCAGCTCTTTTACAAAGGCCTCTGAGCTGTCATATTTTTCCGGAATATCCGCCCAGACAAACATCGTAGCAGGACACCGCTCCACTTTCCAGCCTATGGAACTCAGCCCGTCGCAGAGAAGGTCACGGCGTCTCTCATAAGCAGCCCTGGTCGTCTCCACACAAGACTGATCACCGGTGAGGGCAGCCACCGCCGCCTTCTGTATAGGAAGGAACATTCCATAATCCATATTGGATTTCAGCATCGCGAGGTTCTTTACCACCTCCCGGTTCCCCAAGCAGAAGCCAATCCTGGCGCCCGCCAGCCCATAGGTTTTAGACAGGGAATTGAATTCCACCCCAACTTCCTTCGCACCGGGATATTGAAGAAAGCTTCCGCAGGAAGCGCCGTCAAACACCAGTTCACTATAGGCGTTGTCGTGAAGCACTATAATGTCATACTTTTTTGCAAAGGCAATGGCCTCTTCATAAAAAGAATCCGGCGCCAGCACTGTCGTGGGATTGTTCGGATAAGAAATCAGCATGAATCTTGCCCGTCTGGCTGTCTCCTCCGGGATCTCGGACAAATCTATGACATAGCCCTTTTCCTTCCGCTGGGGCATGAAATACAGCTCCGCTCCTGCTATTCTGGGGCCGTCGGCAAATACCGGATAGCAGGGATCCGGCACCAGCATAAGGTCGCCCTCGTCCAGAATGGAAAGTGCAATGTGGGCGAGACCATCCTGAGAACCCAATAAGGACACAATCTCCGTATCCGGATCCAGCTCGACCTGATAACGCCTCCGGTACCATAAAGCTACAGCTTCTTTAAGCTCCTCCAGATCCTTGATCGCATAGATATAATTCCGTTTATCCTTTGACGCTTCCACAAGCGCGTCAATTATATGATCAGCAGGCGGAATGTTCGGAGCTCCCACGCTCATGTCGATCACATTCTTCCCTTCCGAAAGACGCCTGTCCTTTAGTTCCATCAGCGCAGAAAAAACTCCTTCGCCGAACTGCTCCATCCTCTTAGCAAATTTCATGTATCTCACCTTTTCGTTTAAAATAACGTATTTCCGTATTTACCGGAATACGGCGTTTCTGTTACCCATTATAGTTATTTGGATTTTATCCGTCAACTCTTCTCTTTACAGCCTCCTTCATTTTCCGTAAAAAACGACATTTATGAATTTTCCATAAAATTTCTAATAAAATCTTATGGTTGCAGACACAATTCCCTCACATTTAAGCAGTAAAACAAAATATACCTTTGAATATTTTTAAAACAAACTTGTCTTATGAAACAGATGAGACAGGAGGAAATCCGATTCCATCCAGGCGGCTCGCTGGCAGCCGTAACCAGAATTGTTACGGCCTCCGGTCGGTCCTTTCCAACTGACATGGATAAATCGATATTTTTCCATGTCAGATTCCAACAAAAATCCGCATGATATGCGATTTTTGCCTCCCTGCGGCCGGGAAAATTCTGCTAACGCCTTTGCGGCGCTCGCCTTACGATGGAATCGAATCCTTCCTCCCGCTCCTCCTGCCGCACCGAGATAAACTTCCGCATGTTTTGAAAACCATTAGGGCGGCCCACCGCAGCCCGCTGCCATAAGGCGCGCGGGCCGTGTGGATATCCGATTCTTTTCTGGAATCTAAGAAATGAAATTTGACCAGTATAGCGCGGCAGGCAGGCACCGGCAGAAAGATTCCGGGCCGGCCTAAAGGTGAGCACCGCAGGGCAGCGGCCGGTGTTCCCCTGGCGGAGGGAGGCAGAAACGGAAATACCGATTCCGTTTCTGAGCGAACGGGAGACGGGAAATCATAAAGATTTCCTGCCGACATGTGAGCGGTACTTCCGGAGCGGAGATAAAGCGGCCTCTGCATCGCCAGCGAACCGAAATCGTGACGGTCCGGAACTTCTTGCCGATGCTAAACTGGAACTTGATTGAAATTATCTGAAAATGTTCCAAAAAGTATTTTATATCATACCCAAGGGCACCCCTTAATTCATGCCCTACGGGCGGGCGCACTTCGTGCGTCAAGGTATACCCAAGGGCATCCCTTAATTCATGCCCTCTGGGCAGGCGCACTCCGTGCGGCAAGGTATGAAAACAAAAACAAGGAGACGAAAACCATGAAGAATGTCCTGGAATTATTGGAACGATCTGCCGAACAGGCTCCCTGCCATCCTGCGTTTTTTGATGATGGGCGTGCTGTTTCTTATCAAACACTTATGCAGGAAGCTCAGGCCATAGGCAGCGCGCTCCTGTCTCTTTCTGCCGAGCGGAAGCCTGTCGCTATTCTCATGGAAAAGAGCGCCCGCTGCATATCGGCCATGTTCGGTATCCTGTACTGCGGCGCGTTCTATGTGGTGATGGATCCGGATATGCCGGCTGACAGAATGGAAAAGATTTTCCGGGTTCTGTCGCCCGCGGCCATCCTGGCGGAGCAATCCTGTAAAGAGCATCTGGAATATCTGGCCTTTGCCGGTCCGGTATATTATTATGAGGACATTGTGGACACTCCTGTAGACCATCAGGGACTGTCCTCTATACGGGCCCGTTCCATCGACACAGACGCTGCGTACGCCCTGTTCACTTCCGGCTCCACAGGCCTTCCCAAGGGCACTGTGGTCTGCCACAGGAGCATCCTTGCCTACAGCCAGTGGGTGACCGGCACCTTCCATATTGATTCCGAAACGATATTCGGGAACCAGGCCCCGCTTTATTTCAGCATGTCGGTATTGGATATCTACGGCGCACTGCGGGCGGGTTCTTCCGTCTGCCTGATCCCGCGGAAGCTTTTCGCTTTTCCCGTCCGTCTGCTGGAATACATCCGTGACTGCCATATCAATACCATATACTGGGTTCCCTCTGCGCTCTGTCTTGTGACCGGCTGGAAAGCGCTGGATTATGTCCAAGTCCCTGAGCTCAGAAAGATACTGTTCGCGGGAGAAGTCATGTCCGTCAAGCATCTGAACCTGTGGCGTTCTCATCTGCCGGATGCGTATTTTGCCAATCTCTACGGCCCTACTGAAGTCACCGATATCTGTTCCTTCTACGAAGTGAATCGTTATTTTAATGAGGGGGAAAGCATTCCCATCGGAAGGGCCTGCGATAACTGCGGCCTTCTGGTCCTGACTGATGAAGGCAGAGAAGCCGGGCCCGATGAGGAAGGAGAACTGTGCGTCCGGGGTTCTTTCCTCGCCATGGGATATTACAATGATCCGGAGAAAACGGCAAAAGTCTTTGTTCAGAACCCTTTAAATCCCCATTATCCGGAATTAATCTATAAAACCGGAGATCTGGTCCGTTATAATGAGCGGGGAGAGCTTTTATATATCGGCCGGAAGGACTCCCAGATCAAGCGGATGGGATACCGGATTGAGCTTGGAGAAATCGAAGCCGCCGCGGATACATTGAAGGATATCAAATGCTGCGCCTGTATCTACGATGAGAAAAACGGGGACCTGTGCCTATTCTATGAAGGCAGGGCGGAGGAAGAGCCGCTGCGGCATGCCCTGTCCCGCAGGCTCCCCCACTACATGCTTCCTTCCAGGTTATTCCGCCTAAAATGCCTTCCCCACAATGCCAACGGAAAAATAGACCGTCTGGCTCTTCGTAAAGCTTATCAGAAAGGATGAAATCATTATGCTATTCCATAAAAAAGAGACTGCTTCCAAAAACGGCGAAACAAAAGTCGATAACAGGAGAGACTGCAGGTCATGCAGCGAGTCTGGAGAACTCCCTGGCATTTCCTGTCTGATCTCTATTTTGGAGAACATGAAGCCGGGAGTGGACTTCGCAAATGAGATCAGTCTCATTGACAGCCATATCCTGGATTCTGTGGATATCATGTCCCTGGCCATGGACATAGAAAAATATTTCCATGTGGAGGTCACCCCCCTGGAGATCGTGCCGGAGAACTTTCAGTCCGCCAACGCGATTTATGAGATGATACTCCGGCTGAACGCCGCCAGATAATGACCCGCGGAAATCATCAAAAAGGAGGACAGACATCATGTCGTATTCCACTGGGCTGTATCTGCTGTGCTTTCTGCCCTGCACCGCTCTCCTCTATTATCTGATCCCCCTGCGCTTCCGCTTCCTGGTGCTTCTGGCCTCCAGCTTTTTATTTTACCTGCTGGGAGACGGTTCCCTGCCTTTTTTCCTTTTGCTGTCCACTCTGATCGTCTACTTCGCCGCCCTCTTAATGGACCGCCTGGGAGATGGAGAGAAAAAAAAGAAAAAGAGGTTTCTCTGGGGAAGTATTCTTCTTTTATTCGGCCTTTTATTTTTCTTTAAATATTATAATTTTTTCAGCCGGAATGTGAATCTGCTGCTGGAACGGCTTTCATCCGGAAGAAAACTGCCCATTTTGTCCCTTCTCCTCCCCATGGGCATTTCTTTTTATACCCTGCAGGCTGCTTCCTATCTCATTGACGTCTCCAGGGGAAAATATCCCGCCGACCATAATTTCGGGCGTTTCCTCCTGTACATGTGTTTCTTTCCCCACATTATGGAAGGGCCGATCGCCCGTTATGATCAGCTGGGAGCTCAGGTTTATGAGGGCCATCGTCTTTCTTACGAAAATATAACCGGCGGCCTCCAGCTCATTCTGTGGGGACTTTTTAAAAAGCTTGTTATCGCGGACCGTGCCAACATGTTCGTAAATACCGTGTTTGACAACTGGCAAAATTATCATGGCTTTTATGTGCTTGCGGCGGCGCTTCTGTATACGCTTCAGCTTTATGCGGAGTTTTCCGGCTGCATGGATATCGCCGCCGGCAGCGCGCAGCTTTTCGGAATCCGGCTGGCTGAAAATTTCCGCCGTCCGTTTTCTTCCCGCTCCATCAATGAATTCTGGCAAAGATGGCACATCTCCCTCGGCTCCTGGCTGCGGGACTATGTTTTTTACGGCGTATCTCTGTCCCGTCCTTTCAAACACCTGATCCAATGGGCAAGGAAACGCCTCCCGGCCCATCTGGCGAAATGGTTCCCCGTCACCTGCGCTCTGTTTCTGGTCTGGTTTGGAAACGGCCTGTGGCATGGCGCCAGCTGGAAATATATTTTTTACGGACTGTACTACTTCTTCCTCCTGAGCCTGGGAACTCTGTTAGAGCCTCTGCTCCGGAATGTTCCCGGCCGCCTCGGCATTGATAAAAACAGCCTGGTATACCGCGGTTTTCAGCGGATACGTACCTTCAGCATCGTCGTGATCGGGATGCTTCTGTTCCGGGCCGCGAGCCTGAAAACAGGTCTTAAAATGATCTTCTCCATATTCCGCGGCTTTTCTCTGTCCGTCTTCGCCGACGGATCGATATTTAAAATGGGCTGTGACGGAGCTGACCTGATTGTTCTCTCCGCTGGCCTGATCATCATGGCTGCCGCGGGACACCTGAAGGAACGCGGGAAAGACCCGCGTAGGGAAATAGCCGCTCTCCCGCTTCCTGTGAGATGGGCCATTTATTATTCCGGAATTTTTTCCGTACTGGTCCTGGGAGCTTACGGCGCCGGTTAT
Organism: Qiania dongpingensis; assembly: GCF_014337195.1. Classification (NCBI taxonomy): domain Bacteria; kingdom Bacillati; phylum Bacillota; class Clostridia; order Lachnospirales; family Lachnospiraceae; genus Qiania; species Qiania dongpingensis. The sequence continues at coordinate 2,011,736 of NZ_CP060634.1, read as the reverse complement.
GCGGCGGTGGACTTCATCTATGCGCATTTTTGATAAGACAAAGTGAAATAAAAATAAAGAAAGAGGAGGAACCCTAGAATGAAACGACATCCGGCGCTGCGGCATATGGTCCGCGCCATCTCCTTTCTCTGCATCCTTTTTCTTCTTCTGACCGCGGCGGGTAATATCCTGGCCCCCAAGGACAATACTCATCTGGGCACTTATGACTATGGAGGCTTCTACGGGCTCCCAAAAAACACACTGGATACAGCGGTCATAGGGGACAGCAACGCTTCTGAAGGCATCGTAGTGCCGCAGCTGTGGGGAAACTACGGCTATACCTGTTATACCTCCGGCGGCGCCTGGCATGACGCCAGCCAGTCTTATCGGGCATTAAAAGAAATTCTCTCCTGTCAAAAGCCAAAGCTTGTCATTCTGGAAACCGATACGCTTTATCAGGGACGCGGTATTGCAGCCGCTGAGAATTCCCTGAAGACCATGCTGGAATCATGGTTTCCCTCCATTCGGTTTCATAACCGCTTTAAAGATCTGAAAGTCCAAGATTTCTTTTCTCCAAAAGACTATTCTTGGGTCCCCGAAATGCACGGCTACTCCTACCGGACAGAGATCACTCCATATTCCGGCGATTACATGGCCGATACGGGAGCGTCCGCTCCGCTGGACCCCACTCAGCTTTTTTATTTGAACCGTATCGTATCGCTCTGCCGGAAGCATGACATAAAGCTTCTGCTTCTCAGCGTTCCATCTCCCAACGGCTGGAGTATGGCTAAGCACAAGGCCGTCTCTGCATTTGCCGCAAGCCATGAAATACCCTTTCTGGATTACAACGCCGCTCTGGAGAACACGGGCATTGACTGGCAGACAGATACCAGGGATGCAACTCACCTGAACTACAGCGGAGCCCGAAAGGTGACCGCTTCGCTCGGAGAGTACCTCTCTCAGAATTACCGGCTGCCAGACCGCCGTGGTCAGGCCGGATATGAAAAATGGCAGGAGGATTATGAAGCCTGCCGGCGGACCGTCCCGGAAAGCTGAAAAAGGTTCCACGGCTCTGACACAGGGCGCGGCAAAACAGGAGGCCCCATCCGTTTCTTCCGGAAGGGGCCTCCTGTTCTTGTATCTATGTTAAGAGGAATGGAGCATTATCCCTCGATGGCAATATAACCTTTTTTCTCTTCAATGGCCTCATTCTTTTTCGGCACGGAAAGCTTCAAGATCCCGTCTTCAAATCTGGCCTGAATATCTTCCTCTTTTACCCTGTCTCCCACATAAAAGCTTCTGGAGCAGCTGCCCGCATAGCGTTCGCGTCGGATATATTTCCCTTCTTTATCCTTTTCCTCTTTGTCCAAGCCTTTTACCGCCTGAATCGTCAGATAACCATTTTCCAGGGTAGCCGACACATCTTCTTTCTTAAATCCCGGCAGATCGATCGCTACCTCGTAGCTGCCGTCTGTTTCCTTCACATCTGTCTTCATCAGATTTTTTTCGTTCTTCCCATACAGAGGACTGCGCCTTCCAAAGAAATCGTTTCCCCAAGGAAAATCCATCATTTCATCAAATAAATTTTCTCCAAAAATACTAGGCATCAACATAATTCATTCCTCCATTCTTTTCTATGTCATGGTGTTCTTACATCAACGGTATTGGAACATCTGGAAGTTTTTTTCTGTTCCTTATGTTCTATGTGTAATATAACACTTATTATTAGCGCTGTCAACCGTCGAGTGCTGATTTCACAAAAAGTTCACAAAAAAACCTCAGCGACTAAAATAGAGTCATCACTGAGGTTTTCATAATTAAAGAGGAATGTTCATGGCCTGCAGTTCCCGCATGGGCTGTATCCCTCGTCCAGGACCTCCTGCCGGCTTCCCACAAAAGACCTCTTGTTTTTCTCCTTCATGTCCTTCACGCTGCCGCAGTCCGGCAAATGAAACTTCTTCGTGTTAGTATTCAGGATATATTCCCTTGTCTCTTCACCGGCTGCACCCGCCTGATTCGCATCTGTCTCTGCCTTATCCGGCTTCTGATCAAATATGATTTCTCTCCCGTCGCTGCGGGCAATAAGCGTCCCCTGAATATCCGTCCGGTAAACCTCTGCCCCCTGCTCGGAAAGCCTCTCAAGCACCGCTTCTTTGGGATGTCCATAGGAATTCCCGGAACCGCAGCTGATAACTGCTGCCGAAGGGGCCACCGCTTCTAAAAAGGCTTCTGTAGTTGCGGTATCCGAGCCATGATGATTGACCAGATATACATCCGCCTCCACATCGACCCCTTCTTCCAGCACGTCTGTTTCCGAAGCTTCTCCCATATCTCCCCCGAAGAAAAATTTATTGCTCCCGGCAGACACCACGGCGCTGACGGAATTGTCATTCTCATCTTCATAGTCATATTTGACCGGGCCGGTAATCCGGATGAGAGCGGAGCCAAACGTGTAGGTCTCCCCGATCCGGGGGTGCTGCTCCCGAACGGATCTTTCCTCCATGATCTCCGTATAAGAGCGGTAGAGCTTTGTATCGGCCTCGTAATCCGCGGACAACACCTGATTTACAGAAAACTGGTGAAGCACGCCGATGACGCCGGCCAAATGATCCGCGTCATAATGCGTGATCACGACATAGTCCAATGTTTCTACTCCCTGCTTTTTCAGATAGCTGACCACGAACGACGAATATTCATTGACGCCTCCGTCTATCAGCACATAGTGTCCGTCCGATTCCAAAAGAGCAGCGCTTCCCTGTCCCACGTCCAGGTAGTGGACAGCCAGATCTGCCTCTTCCCGGCTGTCCTGCGCCTGAGCATCCGCCAAGGGGCTTCCTGCGTATGTGGATTCCTGTTTTCCGCAGGCGTTTAACGTGCCAATCAGCAGGATTATGGAAAGGGCCGATAATAAGCCTCTCCAAATTGTTATCCTTCGTTTAGTCCTCATATAGTTCTCTCAATTCTTCTGTCTACTTTTCGTCTTTTCCCACTGCCTCCAGCGCCGTATGGGCCTGTTTGAGCATCTCACGGATTGGAAGATGGTAAGGACAGCGTTCTTCACAGGCTCCGCAGTCCATGCAGGCATCAGCCTTTACGGCCTGGCTGTCGTATCTGGATTTTGACCACGCCGCCAGATCATACCGCCTCAGATACCCGGCAAATAAAAACACATTGGGAATGGCGATTCCTGCCGTACAGGGCGCGCAGTAATTGCAGCGCCGGCAGAACTGAGTCCCCAATTCCTTTTCAAGGGCCGCCATCTCCTCTTTCTCCCGTTCGCTGAAAGGCGCATGGTCATCGGCCGCCGCCGCGTTTTCCTCCACCTCGCTGACCGCGGCCATACCCGGTATCGCCACCGTCACCGCCGGATTCTGTAAGATGAATCTCACAGCCAGAGAACCGTTTTCAACATTTCCGCCTGCCATGGGCTTCATGGCAATAAAGCCAATGTTCTTCTCCTGACAAAGGCGGATATATTCCTCTCCCTGGCGCTCGACCACATTGTAGGGAAACATGATAGTCTCCACCCAGGGAAGGGTAAGAGCTTTCTCAAACACCTTGGGAGAATGAGCCGTAACACCGATATGGCCGATCTTTCCCGCCCTTCTGGCCTCCTCCAGGGCTTCTAAAGCGCCGCCTTCTGCCATGACGGCCTCCAGCTGTTCCATGTTGGGATTATGTACCTGGTAAAGATCGATATATCCAGTCCGGAGATTTTTTAAGCTGATATCGATGTCCCTCTCCATCTCTTCTTTGGTCCTGGCCATGCTCTTCGTCGCCAGGACGAATTTTTCCCGCACTCCTTCCAGAGCCTCTCCCAGAAATCCTTCACTGACCGAATAAGCCCTTGCCGTATCAATGAAATTCACACCCGTGTCCAAAAGGCTCTTCACAATCTTCTTCGTCTCCGCGGCATCCACTCTCTGCAGCGGAAGCCCTCCAAACCCTACTCTTGAAACCTTCAGACCTGTCTTTCCAAGCTCTCGGTATTCCATGATCTCCCTCCCTTTCCTGCCCATCCATCCGGGCTGATAAACAACGCCTTCCCTCCATCTATGAGGAAACCCCAGCATCGTGTACCTCCTGCGGGGGCCGCTTTTAATATAAAAAGCTCCGGCCAGCCGGCTCACTGCCGGCGGCCAAAGCCTCGTTACTTATTTTGCTGCGTTTATTCTGGCCAGAGCACGGCGAAGGGCCATTTCTGCCCTTATCACATCCATTTCGCCTCCCTGAGACTGGATACGCTCTTCTGCCCGTTCTTTTGCTTTCTTAGCCCGCTCCAGATCGATTTCCTCCGGCCATTCCGCCGCCTCGGCGAGAACCGTCACCTTATCCTTGAGGATCTCCGCAAAACCTCCGTGGAGCGCCGCCTTTTTCTTTTCTCCTCCAGGCCGGTGGATAATAAGAATACCCGGGGACAGGATACAGGTGGTGGGCACATGCTTCTTATAGACGCCTATGGCCCCCTCTTTGGTATTCATCTCCACCATTTCTACCTTATCCTCATAGAACACCCGGTCGGGCGTGATCACCCGCAGGTCAAATAATTTCTCGTCTGCCACCGGAACACCCCCTTAATTTACACGAGCAAGTACGTCATCGATGTTGCCCGCGTTGAGGAAATGACTCTCAGGAATATCGTCATATTTGCCTTCGATGATCTCCTTGAAGCCCTGAATGGTCTCAGAAAGCGGCACGTAGCGTCCTTCCAGACCGGTAAACTGGCCGGCCACAAAGAACGGCTGAGACAGGAATCTCTGTACTTTCCTCGCCCTGGACACAGTCAGCTTCTCTTCCTCAGACAATTCATCCATACCCAAGATTGCGATGATATCCTGCAGCTCATTGTATTTCTGCAGAATCTCCTGCACCCCTCGGGCTACTGCATAATGCTCTTCTCCCACGATACGGGGATCTAATATCCTGGACGTGGATTCCAGAGGATCCACGGCCGGATATATGCCCAACTCCACGATGGAACGGGAGAGCACGGTGGTAGCGTCCAAATGAGCGAAGGTCGTAGCCGGCGCCGGGTCGGTAAGGTCATCGGCCGGCACATAAACTGCCTGTACGGAAGTAATAGAACCGCTCTTCGTGGAAGTGATACGCTCCTGAAGAGCGCCCATCTCCGTCTGCAGCGTAGGCTGATAGCCCACGGCCGACGGCATACGGCCAAGAAGCGCCGATACCTCGGAGCCTGCCTGTGTGAAACGGAAAATATTATCAATGAACAGCAGGACATCCTTGCCGCCCTTATCTCGGAAATATTCCGCCATGGTAAGGCCGGTCAGCCCCACTCTCATCCTGGCTCCCGGCGGTTCATTCATCTGGCCGAAGACCATGGTGGTCTTATTGATTACGCCTGATTCCTGCATCTCGTAATACAGATCGTTGCCCTCACGGGTACGCTCGCCTACGCCGGTGAAGACAGAATATCCTCCGTGCTCCGTCGCGATATTCCGGATCAGCTCCTGGATCAGTACTGTCTTTCCCACTCCGGCCCCTCCGAAAAGGCCGATCTTCCCGCCTTTTTGATAGGGACATAGAAGGTCCACTACCTTGATGCCTGTCTCCAGAATCTCCGTATCTGTCGCCTGCTCCTCAAAAGAAGGCGCTTTCCTGTGAATGGGAAGGCGTTCCTCTGTTTTAGGAGCTTCTTTATTATCTATGGGCTCTCCCAGGACATTAAAAATCCGTCCGAGAGTATTCTCGCCCACAGGCACCGTGATGGGGCCGCCTGTGGCCGCCGCCTCCATGCCGCGGACAAGTCCGTCCGTAGAACCCATGGCAATGCACCTGACCGTATCATCGCCCAGATGCTGGGATACTTCCACAGTCAGATCCGTCCCGTCACTCCTCCGCACCTTGATCGCCTCATTGATATCGGGGAGTTTTCCTTCACTGAACTTGATATCCAGGACGGCACTGATGATCTGGGTGATTCTGCCGATATTCGTCTCTGGCATTCCTTGTTCACTCCTTTTCCTAAATTTTTACATCCCGCAGCGCATTTTTCTGACCGCCGTTTTCTCAGTTCAGAGCCTCTGCGCCAGCGATGATCTCGGTCAGCTCCTGCGTGATAGAGGACTGTCTCGCCCGGTTATACTGCAATGACAGCTTATCTATCATTTCCTCCGCGTTGCTCGTCGCCGAATCCATGGCCTGCATCCTCGCGCCGTTCTCACTGGCGATGGACTCCAGCATTCCGCCGTAGATCAGATTATATACATAGCCGGGAATCAGGGCATTTAAAACCTCTTCCTCATCCCCGTCATAATTCATCGGGCACTCCCTGTCCCCGGAACCCGCCTGCCCCGCTGCCAGCTCTTCCTCCGAAAGTTCGATGGGAAGCAGCTTGATGAGCCTGGGTTCATGGCTGACCGTATTCTTGAATGACGTATAAGCCAGATAGATCTCGCCGACCTCACCGCTTTGAAAAGCTTCCAGGACCGCCCGGCCTATGGCCGCTGCATCCGCATAAGAAGGCTCCTCGATCACGTCAGAATAATCCCTGGCAATACCATACCCTCTTCTCACAAGGGCGTCCCTGCCCTTGCGGCCGATGGCATACAGCTTCACCCGTCCCGGTTCCAGATTCGCAGTGACTTCCTTCACAATGTTGGAATTATAGCCGCCGGCCAGCCCCCGGTTGGAGGTGATGGCTATGACCGCCTGCTTATCTGAGACTCCCTTCTGGAGATAAGGATGGCGCACATTCTGAGTATGGGCCAGAATCGAGCAGACCGTACTGTAAGTCAGATCAAAATAAGGACGCGTGTTCTCCGCCTTTGCCCTGGATTTCTGCAGCTTAACTGTAGATACCAGCTTCATTGCATTGGTGATCTGCTGAGTGCTCTGGATACTGGATTTCCTTCTCTTGATCTCGCGCATTGTAGCCATAAAATCACCTCAGTTCAAACTGTTCCTTAAATTCAGAAACAGCCTTGGCCAGTTTTTCCTCCAGTTCCGGAGAAAGCGCCTTCTCCCTCCGGATAGCTTCAGGAAGCTCCGGATATTTTGTATCCACAAATTCAAACAATTCTTTTTCAAAACGCAGGATCTCATCCACCGGGATATCCAGCAGATACTTCTTAGTCGCCGCGTAAATGATGATCACCTGATATTCCACGCCCATGGGCTGATACTGCGGCTGCTTGAGAACCTCCCGGATACGCTCGCCCTGGGCCAGCTTTTCCTTGGTGTCTGCATCCAGCTCAGAACCGAACTGTGAGAACGCCGCCAGCTCACGGAACTGGGCCAGCTCCACACGGATGGGCGCTGCGATCTTCTTGATCGCCTTTATCTGCGCCGCGCCGCCCACTCGTGACACAGAAAGACCCGCATTGATGGCGGGGCGGAATCCCGCGTTGAACATCTCCGTTTCCAGATAAATCTGGCCGTCGGTGATGGAAATCACATTTGTGGGAATATACGCCGATACGTCGCCGGCCTGAGTTTCAATAATGGGAAGCGCCGTAAGGGAACCTCCTCCCAGTTCGTCGGACAGCCTGGCCGCCCGCTCCAGAAGCCTGGAGTGCAGATAGAATACATCGCCTGGATAGGCTTCTCGTCCCGGCGGCCTGCGCAGAAGCAGGGAAAGCGTCCGGTATGCCGTCGCATGCTTCGACAAGTCGTCATATACCACCAGCACATCCTTGCCGGCTTCCATCCATTCCTCACCGATGGCACAGCCGGAGTAGGGCGCAATATACTGTAACGGCGCCATTTCACTGGCCGTCGCCGCCACTACCGTGGTATAATCCATAGCCTGATATTCTTCCAGGGTCTTCACGATTCCCGCAACCGTAGACGCCTTCTGCCCGATCGCCACGTAGATGCAGTATACGCCTTTTCCCCTTTGATTGATAATGGTATCAATGGCAAGAGCGGTCTTACCCGTCTGCCTGTCTCCTATGATCAGCTCACGCTGTCCTCTTCCGATGGGCACCATGGCGTCAATGGCCTTGATCCCTGTCTGAAGAGGGGTATCCACCGATTTCCTGGTGATGACGCCGGGCGCCACACGCTCAATCTGGCGGTATCTGTCCGCATGGATAGGGCCCTTCCCATCGATGGGCTGGCCAAGGGCATTCACGACACGCCCCAGCATTCCGTCTCCCACAGGCACTTCAACTACCCTGCCGGTGGTCTTTACTGTATCCCCTTCCGCAATGTTTCTCTGGTCCCCCAGAAGCACGGCGCCCACATTGTCCTCTTCCAGATTGAGGACCATGCCATAAACCTCTCCTGGAAATTCCAGAAGCTCGCCCTGCATTGCTTTTTCAAGGCCGTGGATACGTGCGATTCCGTCTGCGACCTGGATGACCGTGCCCACGTCGGACACCTCCAGGCGGGAGGAATATCTCTCAATCTGCTCTTTGATGACAGAGCTGATTTCTTCCGGTCTTAAATTCATGGAGCTTTCGCACCTTCTTTCTATTGATATGATCGCAGGCCACTCAGCCCAGCTGAATCTTCATGAGCTCTTTCTTCAGCTCATACAGCCTGCTCTTTACACTGCTGTCCACCACGCGGTCTCCAATCCGGATGACAAGACCCCCGATAAGGCTCTCATCGACGCGGAAATTCATCTCAAACGCTTCATACTTGGTGGTTTCCAGCAGTTTCTGTTCAATCTGCTCTTTCTGTTCATCGGAAAGCGGCGCTGCCGAGGTCACGAAAGCGATTCCTATCTTTTTATACTCCTTTACCTCACCGATAAAATAAGAAAGAATCGCGTCCAGCTCATTCTGGCGCCCTTTTTCGATGACGACTTTCAGGAACCCCGTCATCTCCGCCGATACGCGGCCCTTAAATACGGACTCCATCACCTCAAGCTTCTCTTCCTTGATGATATTCGGATGATTGAACAGCTTCAGAAGCTTCGGATTATCCGAAAGGATCTCCCGGACGGCTTCCGCTTCCGCAAACAGTCCGTCCACATTCTTCACATCCAGGGCTGTTTCAAAAAGCGCTTCGCCATATGTCTTTGAAATCAGCTTTGCCATGTGTCATCACCTATTTCCTTTAACGTCCTTTCTATCAGCTCATCCTGGATCTTCACATCCATGGATGCCTCCACGGCCTTTCCGGCCATCATGGACGCAATGGTTATCATTTCCTGCTTCATATCATCCAGGGCCTTTTTCTTTTCCAGCTCCGCCTCGCGGCCGGCCCTTTCAATAATGCGGGCTGATTCTGCTTTGGCGTTTTCCAGAATCTCTTCTTCCCGTTTTAATGCCTTCCTTCTGGCCTCCGCCAGAATCGCTTCTGCTTCCTTGTCGATATCCTTTATCCTTGCTTCATATTCGGTCTTCAGCCCCGCCGCCGTCCTTTTGTCCTCCGCGGCAGTATCCAGATCCGTCCGGATCTTCTCCGAACGCTTCTCCAGCATATTGCGGACCGGATTAAAAAGCAGATATGACAAGGCGAAAAACAGGATGAAAATGTTGACGCCCAAAAGCAGGGCGTCATGGATCAGCTGCAGGTCAAGCCCCAGAATCCTGGTATACTCTTCCCCGCTGGCCGCCAGAAAATTCCCCGCTGCCAATATCGCTCCCAATGTTCCGCCTCCTCTCTTCCACTCCCTGAATGGAGTCTCCTATCCTCTTTATTTAGAAAGGTTTCACGAACATCAGGATGAATGCGACTACGAGGCCGTAAAGACCGGTAGTCTCCGCTACTGCCTGTCCGAGAAGCATGGTGGTCGTAATATCGCCCTTCGCTCCCGGATTGCGTCCAACTGCCGCCGCCGCATGACCGGCCGCGATCCCCTGTCCAACGCCGGGTCCTATGCCGGCGATCATCGCCAGACCTGCGCCAATTGCTGAGCACGCATAGATTAAATCCTGTCCTGTAATCATAGTAAATCCTCCTTCAATGTTTTGATTCTCATAACTTTAGATTTTTCATTCTTTCTGCTCTCACATCTTATCGTCCACATACACCATGGTCAGCATGCAGAACACATAGGTCTGGATACATCCGGAAAACAGATCCAGATACGCGTGCAGAAATGCCGGTATCCCCAGCTTTGCGATTACTATCGGTATGATCCCATACCACAGCGCCATTATGATGGTTCCGGCCAGCATATTGGCAAACAGACGCAATGACAATGATATCGGTGTTGCGATCTCGCCTATCAGGTTGATTGGAAAAAACAAAGGTATCGGCTCAAACAGCGCCTTGAAATGTCCCGCTCTCTGACATTTGATCCCGTTGTACTGGATCAGTACAAATGTTATCAGACCCAGGCAAAGCGTCACTCCGTAATCAGCCGTCGGCCCCCGGAGTCCCAATAGCCCGGAAAGGTTGCATATCAATATGAACAAAAACAAAGTGCCGATATAGTTCAGGAACTTTTTCGGCTTTTTCATATTGGTGCTGACCATTTTTCCCAGCATTTCCACTATCATTTCCACCGCGTTCTGGAAACCGGTCGGGACTTCCTTCGCTTTCTTCATACAGCGGTTGGCTGCAAAGGCAAATATCAATATGACGACTGTCACGATTATCATGGACACATGGGTAGTCGTAAGCCAAAACGTATGTCCAAACAGCTCATAGCTCACCAGCCCATGGATGGCAAAATCCGCTTCACAAAGAATCATTCTCATGCTCTCACCCCTTTCTTATTAAAGTAGGTTTTCTATCTATCCTTCAGCCTTCGGAATCCAAATCTTTTCCGAAACGGCAGAAAGCCTTATGGATGAGCGGTCTCAAATATACCCCCAGCTTAAGTGTGAACAGGCCTGCCAGAATCGCCAGCATATCAAACCAGCCTGAGCTCCAGGCGGCTAAAAGAACGAAAGCCCCTGCAGCGACTCGTATTATATAAGACCGGAACGCATGGTTCTTCGCGGTCTTTTCCTCCATCATATCAATGGAGGTCTCCAGAGTGACGCTCATATGAAGGAAATAACCGGCCGCCATCAGGACTCCCAATAAGAATCCTAAAAGAATTCTAACCTGCGCTCCCCAAAATATCAAAATCACGGCAAGTCCCAGTATTCCCCAGAGAAGTATACCGAGGACCACTTCTTTGACCACCTGGCCGGCGTATTTAATCATCGTCTTCCTCCTCGCCGTCCTCTTCGTCCGGCCTGACCGCTTTCTTGGCCAGAAGATACGCGCTTCTCGCCCCGGCCAGTATTCCGAGGAGCAGAAGCGGCAGGGTAAAATACGTAGAAAACTTTTTATCCAGCCATACGCCCAAAAGCACGCACAGGATGACCGGCGTAAGCATGGTAATGCCGAGCTGGCTCACCAGAGCCAGGCAGCGCACCAGTTCCCGATGCCTTTTTTTCATGCGACCACCCTTCCATTGCCGCAGGAAGCCGGCAGCCCCCGCGTACACCATAACATTATATCATCTAAAAATCCTGGATTCAATGAACAAAAAGCCCCATTTGTCGTACAAAAAGTCCTCTGGACCGTCTCCTAAACGATAACTTCCAGTTTTCTTCCCGTGCGTTTATAGGGCACCAGTTCCACGCCCGCCGACAGCAGCATCCGCTTGGACGCACGCACCGCCGGAGTGTCTCCATATTTATCATCCGCATAAATAATCATTTTAATCCCACATTGTATAATCGCTTTCGCACATTCATTGCACGGAAACAATGTCACATAAAGCTTGCTGCCCTCCAGACTGCCTCCGCGGTAGTTCAGTATGGCGTTAAGCTCACTGTGCGTACTGTAGAAATACTTCGTCTCATAGGGATCTTCACAGCCTTTTCCCCAGGGAAATTCATCATCAGAGCAGCCCTTTGGGAATCCGTTATATCCCATGGACAAAATCTTATTGTCCTGGCTCACGATACAAGCGCCCACCTGGGTGCTGGGATCCTTGGAACGCATAGCAGAAAGCTCCGCCACTCCCATAAAATACTCGTCCCACGAAATGTAGTCCTTCCGCTTCTCAGTCATGCCCGACACCTCGCTTTCTTTCGTATCATCCGCCTGCCGGTTCAGTCTTCGATCTTGCTGATCCGTCTGGCGTGGCGTTCATCACCGGAAAACGGCGTGTTTAAGAAAATGTCCACGATCTTAAGGGCCAGCCCGGCTCCTACTACGCGGCCACCCATCGCCAATATATTCGCATCATTGTGAAGTCTTGTCGCTTCTGCGCTGAAGCAGTCCGAACAAAGGGCCGCGCGGACTCCCTTGATCTTATTGGCAGTAATTGAGATACCGATGCCTGTCCCGCAGATCAGGATTCCTTTTTCACATTCTCCGCCGGCCACCGCATGGCCCACCAGCTTCGCGTACTCCGGATAATCCACTGCTTCTTTGCTAAAACATCCAAAGTCCTTATATTCCAGATGGTTCTTCTCCAAATAGGCGATAATTTCCTGCTTCAGTTCATATCCTCCATGGTCACATCCCAACGCTATCATTCTCGGTCTCCTCCTTGAATATTATTTCTGCTGCAACTTTTGTCAATAGGTCTATATGTTCATAGCATGCCCCATAATCGGCCAAAGTACCGCCCAAAGGTTCAACAATATCTCCTTCCTGGCCGGTAAACTCCCTCAGCGTGAAAATATTGGGCATCTCCGGGAATCGCTCTTTCACCTGATGCTTTTCAGCCGCAGTCATGGTAAGCACCAGGGTGCCCGGAATAAAATCCTTCCGCTCCAGGGGCTTCGCTTCTTCCTCCAGAAGCTCCAGATGGTGGCTTTTTAAGATCGCGACGGTTTTTTGGTTGATGGGTTCCGGAAATAAGACCACCAGGCCCCTGGAGGCCACGCTGATCTCTCTTTCTCCCCGGATGCCCTCAAATACAGCCGCGGCCATATTACTCAGGCAGGTGTTGTCCGTACAGACAAACATAATTTTCTTCACCCTTGCCATTCCATCACTCCTGACATTCCACTATTCTGTGGCCCGCCGCCTTGATCAGACGGTTCATGATCGCTCCGCTTAAAGGATAGTCCTCAAAGCTCTCAGAAAATATACAATCCACCTGTTCTTCGTCAAAAGCGCGGAGCACATCATAGAGATTATGTGCGATCGTCTCTGGATTCCGCCTGGATCCCACACATTTTTTCACAGGCGACTCATAAAGCCCTATGGATTCTTCCGTACAGATGACCCCGGCTTTTTTTCCCTCTGAAGCCGCCTTTTTCAGCGCCGAAGAAATAGCGGCCGCGGAAATCTCCGGCCTGCCCCGAAAAATGGTCAGTTCCGCTTTCGGCGCATAATGCCGGTATTTCATGCCCGGCGCCTTAGGGTGGACTCCCGGCGCCATCTGTCCCATACTGGCCTTATCCAATTCTACTCTTCCGGTAATACGGCGTATCATATCCATGGTGATATACCCAGGACGCAGCACCGTAGGAATTCCTTCAGACATATCTATAATCGTAGATTCCAGTCCGATTCCCACCTCTCCGCCGTCCACGATCATATCAATCCTCCCATCCATATCTTCTATAACATGGGATGCTTTCGTAGGACTCGGCCGGCCGGATTTATTGGCGCTGGGCGCCGCGATGGGCACGCCCGCTGCCGAGATAATGCCGTTTGCTACAGGATGGCTGGGCATACGAACGGCCACCGTATCCAAACCGCCGGTGGTTTCATACGGCACAGCCGCCGTCTTTTTCAATATCATCGTCATGGGACCGGGCCAAAAAGCCGAAGCCAGCGCCCTGGCTTCCTCCGGTATCTCGGCCGCCAAAGGTTCCAGCTCCTCCATACGGGCGATATGGAGGATCAGCGGATTGTCAGAAGGACGTCCTTTCGCCTCATATATCTTCGCCGCGGCTCTGGCATCCAGCCCATTCGCCCCCAGGCCGTACACCGTTTCCGTGGGGAAGGCCACAAGCCCTCCGCCCGCCAGGATGCGGCCCGCTTCCCGGACAGCCTCCCGGCTTATATTGGATTCGTCTATTTTCACCACTTTTGTAATCATCATAACCTTTAGTATAGCATCGTTGCTTCAAAATGGAAAGACTACTCTTTCAAATAGTTCAGAATTCCCTGACACACTGCTTCCGCCACTTGTTCCTGATATTCCTCCGAGGTCAGCTTCTCTGCCTCGTCCCAGTTGCTCAAAAATCCACATTCCGCGATAACGATGGGGCAGGATACATGAAGCAGCATATAATAATCCCCGTTGGCCTTAGCCGAACGTTTTTTATTGCTGCTGATCGTCTGGTTAAAGCTGTTTTGGATGGCTTCCGCCAGCTGTTTCCCTTTCTCGGAGCTTTTATAATAGAAGACCTGCGCTCCCTGAATGGCTCCGTCACTGTAACTGTTCTGATGGATGCTGACCACAAAATCCGCCTTATTCTTTTCAATGATCTCGCATCGCTTGTTAAGATCCGCCACCTTCTTATTGCTGTCTCCGGAATTGTAAAGACCGTTGTCGTCCTCCCTGGTGAGAATGACCTTCTCAGCCACTCCTTCTTTCTCCAAAAGGGCTTTTACCTTCAGAGTGACAGCCAGATTGATTTCTTTTTCCAGAGCGTTGTTGATGCCCACCTTGCCTGGGTCATCGCCCCCATGTCCGGCATCCAGTACAATAACCGGCAGCTTCCCGCTCTCGCCGGACACCTCCGTACCTCCCGCTTTTTTCCAGATTCCCGCCAAAGGGCCTGTCAGCATGAAGACCGCCAGCAGCAGACAGATACCCATCACAAACTCCACACACTTTTTCAAGGTCAAATCCCCCGAGCTAATAGTTCCTTATACTATATGCCCGGGGGATTCCATTATATTAGTCAGTCTGATTATTCTTTCCTTTCAGGATTCAGAGCGTCACTGAAGGTACTGCCCGATCACCGGCCACACGTCTGAGGACTCCAGCCCCAGTTTCCAAAAAGCAGCCCCGGCGATGTCATACTGCTTCACTTTCTCCATTTTAAGCCCTATGGATCTGGCGTCTTCCAGCCAGATGCGCCATGTGGAGCCATCCTCCTCATATTGACCGTAATATTGGCCCAGCTTCTCCTTCCATTCCGGTGTCACGCCATGGGCGGATAACAGCCGCTGTGCCTCGTCCATTCCCACAGCTTTTGAATCCCTGGCATACCGTCCCTCATAGACGGACAGCCCGTCATCATAAAGCTTGGCATCCGCGGGCGCATTCTCTTCCGGTGTCTCCTGCCATACCCGCATAAAAAACGGAAGTCCGTTTATCACCTTATCCGCCGGTACCGACCTAAGGGTATTGACAATCCCCTGCTCCGAAAAGCTGAGAGAAGCATTGGTCCCGGAGCAGCAGCCTTTATAGTGCTCATCATAGCCCATGATGACTACATAATCCGCCACTTGTCCCTGCTCCTTCAGGTTATACCAGCTGCGGCCTCCGGAAGGCACATAGTTATCTATGGAGAGTACTTTACCGGCCTGTCTGCAGGCGATGGAAAGCTCTCGTATGAACTGCAGAAAATGAGGGGCGCTGTCCTGTTTGATGCTCTCAAAATCCACATTGATCCCGTCCAGCCCGTACTGGGAAACTGCGTTCATGAGCTGATCGACCATTGTTCTCCTGGCCGCTGAAGAAGACAGGAGTGTCAGCACATCCACATTGCTGTCAAAATCGTCGACAAGGCCCCAAACCTGCATGCCCCGTTCATGGGCCTGGCTCACATAGGAGGCGTCTGCCAGAGAATTAAGCGCCCCGCTGTTATCTGCCACAGAAAACCAGGTAGGAGACAGCACCGTGATCCCCTCTGTGCCCTCCAGATATTCTGAAAGCTCAGCGTTGTCTCCGGCGCTGAACACCTGATGCCAGGCCATACTGATCTTCTTATCACTCTTGACCGCTGTATATTCCGGCAGTGCTGCGCTGGAGGACAGCTGGTATTCCTGCTGATTTTTCAGATACTTTGTCTTCAGATATCCCACAAATCCGTCTTCCGTCCGAACCCTGGTCCAATCATCCACGGTATCAATGATATACAGGGTACTTCCCTTCTCCGTCTCCGTGAGGATTGGGCTCTTAATCCCGGCCAAAACGCGGACTGCTGTTTTCCCCGACGCTTCCGCTTTTAAATGAGTCCCCCAGTCATTCTCCAGATAAAGCCTCGCGGGCAGCCCGCTTTCTTGATCGGATGGAAAGCTGGAAATCTGAACTCCGGTAAAAGCCGCCATAAAGTCAACGGAAACATATGCCTTTCCATTTTCTGTAAAACAGATTTCATAACCCATGTCGGTGGTCTGTCCTCCCACTGCATAAGTGTGGGACCCCGGCTGGATGCTCACCGTCTCAGTCGCCAGTGAATAAAGAAGCAGTCCCTCATCACTGAAATACCATTTGCTGTCTGTCTCAGCGGCGGCATCTGCCGGAAGGTAAAGCTTCCCATTCCGGGACAAAGCCGCGCTTTGTGTCTGTATCCCGCCGTGAAAGACAGCGGTACCGTCTGCACCCATGCCATAAACAGTCTTATAGTCTGCCCAGGCAGTACCCGGCCCGAATTTTCGAAACAGCACAAACGCGCCGGCAGCCAAAACTGCCAAGGCCAACAAAAGGCATACGTAAAATATCGGAGAGCCTTTCGGCCTCTTCCTCTTTCCTGATGGACCCCCGCCCGTTCCCTGGCACACCGGCCGGCCATTTCTATACTCCCGGCCTCCGTAGCTTTTGCCCGGCTTCCTATTATATGTCCTTCGCAATTCTGTCATATCTATAACCTCTGTCAATCAATTTTTCACTTACATTTTACTTATTTTGAGTATGCGCTGCCGCATCTGCTTTTACAGTATAACATATTTTGAAGGACGAACTGTGAATGTGGGAAAAAAATTAGAGAATCTTAAGATTTGTGTGAGAAGTGACGCAGCGTCTCCGCCGCCATTTTACCATACCTTATGACGGTTTATTTCCTGCTTTCGGCGTCTCCGCCGATCTTATCATAGCGTATTTCCGACAGGACGCCTTTATCATCCCATATGTAGTCTCCCATGTAACAGCCATGCTCTTTCACCGCACAGGCTGCGGCAATATCTTCCAGGGGAAGCTCCTCGCCGGACAAAGTGATTTCCACACCGCGTTTTTCATAACGCTTCATCTGTTTTAAAAGGGAATCGTACCGTTTGCGTTCCTCTTTTGTCAGCTTTTTCTTTTTCATAGAAAATCTCCCTTTATTTAATTGTAATTAAAACGGAAATATATTGCCCGACTGGGCATAATGAATAGAATGAAAGACCGCTTCTTTCATTAATCATAATATATATCAGGGGGAAATACAAGTATAAGATTTTGCATTTGCCCCAATATGTACTTGAAAGAAGCACTTTACATCCGGGCCCGTATTGTTTATACTATAGCCAAACAATATTGACCCCTAATAATCTGATACAGACAGGAAGTGATTCTTTTGAAAATAGAAAAAATCAGTGACAACCAGATACGCTGCACGCTGGACAGCAGCGACCTCACGGACCGGCAGCTGAATCTGGGCGAGCTGGCCTATGGCAGCGACAAAGCCAGACGCCTGTTCCGGGAAATGATGCAGCAGGCCTTCAACGATTTTGGCTTTGAGGCGGAAGACAACCCGCTCATGGTGGAAGCGATTCCCCTTTCCGGAGACAGCATCATGCTGATCATCACCAAGGTAGACGATCCGGAAGAGCTGGATACCAGGTTTGCCAAGTTCGCCCCGTCCTCCGCAGAGGACGAAACGGATTATGATGACAATTTATCGGAGCCCGGACTGGAAGGCGCTGTTAAGCTGGACAGCACAGAGGAGGCCACCAGTTCTCCCGCACCCGAGCCGGCAGACAAGACGCGGGTGTTCCAATTCTCCACTCTGGAGTCCGTCTCCCAGGCCTCTCAGGTCCTCGGGGACAGTTTTGACGGTTATAATTCTCTGTACCGGAATCCTTCTTCCAGAGATTACCTCCTGGTCATCAGCCAGCAGGGTTATGCGGAAGAGGCGTTCGTCCGGGTTCTCAATACACTGTCGGAATTCGGGACCAGGAAGAAAAACACCTATGCGACCGAAGCCTATTTCCAGGAACACTACGATATCATCATTGAGGGAACGGCGCTGCAGATTCTGCAGGCGCTTTAAGAGCCGGCGGAAAGCCTCCTTCTATGATGTAAATGCAAAAAAGCCCGGACCTCCCAAGGGAGCCGGGCTTTTTCAGCGTGATCACTGGGCTTTCGCCGCTAAATATTCATTTACTGCATTTACCAGCTGGTCCGCATCAATGCCATGTACCATTGCAGCCTCCGCCAGAGATTCTCCCTGCGCAGAAGGGCAGCCGATGCAGTGCATGCCCGCGCCCATTAAAACCGGAGCAATCCCCTGGTCCATGCGAAGAGCTTCGCCGATTAACGTATCCTTTGTCACCTGAGCCATTCCGTGTTCCTCCTAATCTTGTATACTTCCGCCACAAGCAGCGGATTCAAGGGCATTATACTCTATTTTCCTGCACTTTTCAAGCCCCGGACTTTCCATGTCCTGCGAGGTTCCGCCAACTTTCGGATTGCACTGAATTTAACACTTGAAATTCCATGTCCCATGTATTACAATACTGTCAGCAGTATTCCTAAATAATACATACTATAGAAGGAGGATTTCATTATGGCACACGTAATTTCAGATGAATGTGTAGCATGCGGCACCTGTGTTGACGAATGTCCCGTATCCGCAATTTCAGAAGGCGACGGCAAATACGAGATCAACGCAGACGAATGTGTAGATTGCGGTTCATGCGCTGCTGTATGTCCTACAGGCGCTATTTCTGCTGAATAATCAATTCACATAAAGCGTATACGTACATGAAAAGAATCCAGCCGGCTATTGCCGGCTGTTTCTTTTTCCTCTTGTATACAGGCGTTCTTTTTGTATAATACTAGTAGTAGCGTAGAATTACAGACACGGCAACAATAGGAGGACAAACCATGAAGATTCTATTTTACGACACGAAAATTTATGACAAAGAGACCTTTGAGCATCAGCTCGTCCATTATCCCAATATTCAGATTGATTACCTGGAAACAGATCTGTCGCCCCAGACGGCCGCTCTCGCCAGGGATTACGACGCGGTCTGCGCCTTTGTGAACTCTGATCTGAGCAAGCCTGCGCTGGATGTACTGAACTCCTGCCACGTCAGACTTCTTCTCATGCGCTGCGCCGGCTTTAACAATGTTGACCTGGAAGCCGCTAAAAGCTATGGCATGACGATACTGAGAGTCCCCGGCTATTCTCCGGAAGCGGTCGCCGAGCACGCGATGGCTCTGGCCCTGGCTGTAAACCGGCATCTTCACAAGGCTTATATCAAAGTACGTGAAAACAACTTCAGCCTGGCCGGACTCATGGGGTCTAACTTTCACCAGAAAACTGCCGGCATCATCGGCACCGGAAAAATCGGCGCGGCCATGGCCAAAATCTGCCGGGGCTTTGGTATGAAGGTGATCGCCTATGACGTTTATCAGAATCCGGACCTGGATTTCGTGACCTATGTGGACCTGGACGAGCTGCTGGCTTCCAGCGACCTGGTTTCCCTCCACTGCCCTTTGATGGATAATACTTATCATCTGATCAATAAGGACACTATCGCCAAAATGAAAGACGGGGTGATCCTGATCAACACCTCCAGGGGCGGACTTATTAAAACAGATGATCTGATCCTCGGCATCCGCGCACGTAAATTTTTCGGTGTCGGGCTGGATGTCTATGAAGAAGAAACACGAAACGTTTTCGAGGACCGTTCGGATGAGATACTCGAACACTCTACCACTGCCCGTCTCCTTTCTTTCCCCAACGTGATCATAACCTCCCATCAGGGATTTTTCACAGAGGAAGCCCTGGAGGCAATCGCCGCGACTACCCTGTCCAATGCGGATTCCTTTGAAAAAGGAAATATCAGCAAAGGAAATGAAGTAAAATAAACAATATCTTGTAAGAAAAATGAGGCCCTCCCGCACCGGCAGTCTTTCGCTGCCTTCGCGTTAAGGGCCTTCTTTTATTTCTCTTTTCTTCTGCCAAATCTTCTTTTTTTCAGCTTCCGGACGGGCACCTTAGTGGCCGCCGCTTCATTCTTCTGCTTCTGGACTCTCTGGCAGGCCCGGATGGTCTCATCCAGCTTTCGGTATCTTTCTTCCTCCCGCTCCTCCCGGTCCCGCATCAAAAAATTCATTTCTTTGACAACTTTTTCCGAAACCTGTCCGCTCACTGCATCTGAAAAGCTGGAACTGTTCCGCCGGAGCGCTTCCGTCAGCACATCTGTCATGATCGCCTGGAACTGCTCCATCTTTTCCGGAGATGCGGTCAGCCCTCTCTGTACGTCACTCTCAGAAACGGACAGCTCTGTGCCGCTTTGCCCATCCTGCTTGTCCGTCTTGACCTCAGCGTCTGTCCCGCCGTTCTCGGAAGCTTTCCCATGGCCTTCCCCATCCAGCACCTTAAAGCGGGCCTCTGCGGGCTTGTCCTTCTGGCGGCTATGTACCTCCTCCGTGCCGGCGCCCTCTTGGTCCATTTCGTCCAGGCTGGCATGCTCCGTCTTTTCTTCCAGGACTCCTGCCGAGGCTTTTACCGGATGCTCCCTGTCTTCTTCCAATAAAAATCCAGCCTCATCCGCCTTCAGTTCAAGTCCTTCCTCTTGGTTCAGACTAGTTCTGATAGCCTTTAGCTGGTATCCAAGTTCTTTTAATTCCTTTATCCTCTGAAACAGCGCAAGCTGCTTCTCCGTATAATAACGATGACCTAACTCGTTCCTCGGTATCTCAAGCTTTAACTCTTCCTCCCAATATCGTAACACATGAGCCTCCACATTTAATCTGCGTGAGGCTTCAGAAATCAAGTAATGGGCCAATTCTCATGAAACTCCTTTCGGTTCGAATAAGCCCATTATATCAAAACTATGCTGATTTGCAACGGCTTTAAACCGTTTTCCCCTTGAATTTTTTCTTATTTTCAGCCGGCCTTGTCGTATTTTTTCGAATACTGTAACCAAACGTACCCAACGCCTCCGACAGCCCATAATATGTGCCGTGAGAATAGGCCAGAGGCTTCGCTTTCCGGAGCCAGAACTTCCCCTTCTCATCCAAATATCCTTCGTCAACCTGAATGGCTTTCACCTCAGCCAAAAACATATGATGAGACCCCAGCTCCTTAACCTCTGTCACCCGGCACTCCACATTCACGGGACATTCCAGGACCAGAGGCGCTTTTACCACGGAAGCGGCGGCCGGCGTAAGTCCGGTCTCTTTCCATTTGTCCACATCCCGTCCGCTCTTTACTCCGCAGTAATCCACTGCTCTTGCCATGGGTTCTGTCGTCAGATTTATCACAAACGCTCCCGTTTCCCGCAGCATGTGATAGGAATAGCGCTCCGGCCTCACAGAAACATAAGCCATGGGAGGATTGGTGCAGACAGTCCCGGTCCACGCGGCCGTGAACAAGTTCCGCCTTCCTTCCCCATCCTGGCAGCTGACCAGAACTGCCGGCACCGGATAAATAAAATTCCCCGGCTTCCATACCGCCTTTGCCATATCTCTCTCCATATTCCACGCTATTTTTCCATATTTACAAACTTCGTGTAATCCGGCAGCCATACCAGGTTCACCGTTCCCGTGGGGCCGTTTCTCTGTTTGGCTATGATGATCTCCGCGATATTGGGATTTTCCGTATCCTTGTTATAGTAGTCATCCCGGTATATGAACATTACCACGTCGGCATCCTGCTCGATCGCTCCCGATTCACGGAGATCCGAAAGCATCGGGCGTTTATCCGTCCTGCTCTCCACCGCGCGGGACAGCTGAGACAGGGCGATGACGGGGGCTCCAACCTCTCTGGCCAGGGCTTTCAGCGAACGGGAGATCTCTGAGATTTCCTGCTGCCGGTTATCCGAGGCCCGTTTTCCGCCTGACATCAGCTGCAGATAGTCAATGATAATCAGATCCAAGCCAAACTCCAGCTTGAATTTCCTGCATTTGGAACGCATCTCCGATACGGTGATACCCGGCGTATCGTCAATGATCAGCTTGGAATTCCCGATCACGCCGACGCTTTCCACCAGCTTGTCCCAATCAGAATCCGAAAGATTTCCTGTCCGGAGAGCCTGGGAATCCACCCTGGATTCCATGGAGAACAGACGATTCATCAGCTGTTCCTTCGACATTTCCAGACTGAAGACCGCAGTCGTATAATTTTTTCTCAGTGCCACATGCTGAGCAATGTTCAGCACAAAGGCAGTCTTTCCCATGGACGGCCGGGCTGCCACCAGGACCAGATCCGACGGCTGGAGGCCGGATAATTTATAATCCAGATCCGTAAAACCAGTAGGGATACCAGTGATGGCGCTTTTATTCTGAGACGCCTTTTCAATCTTCTCCAGCGTGTTCAGAGCAATCTGCTTGATGGGTGTGAAATCTCCGCCTCCCCGGTCCTTCAGCAGGTCAAAGACCTTTTTCTCCGTTTCCTCCAGAATGACGTCCAGCTGTTCTTTTCCGCCGTAACATTCATTGGCAATCTCCTCATTCACCCGTATCAGCCGCCTGAGAACCGACTTTTCGTAAACAATGCGGGCGTACTGGCGGACATTGGCCGAAGTGGGTACAGCCGTGACCAGATCGCGTACGAACTCCAGGCTGCTGATTTCCGGCGGCACATCCTTTTCCCGCAGGCGGTCCTGGAGAGTGACCAGATCGACCGGCTTTCCCTCTGTATATAATTCCACCATGGCTTCAAACATGACGCCATATCGTCTGTCATAGAAATCATCGCTCCGGATAGTCTCCGTCGCCGTGATTATGGCGTCTCTGTCCATGAGCATAGACCCTATTACCGACTGCTCTGCCTCAATGCTATGAGGCAGTATCCGCTTAATCAGCGCCTCGTCCATAGAATCCTCCTTGCCGTAAATCCATCCGCCTTTATTTTTCCGTCACATGTACTTTAAGCTTCGCCGTCACATCTTTGTGAAGCCTGATCAAGATCTCATGGGTCCCTAAAGTTTTAATGGGCTCCTGAATCTGGATCTTTTTCTTATCCAGCTCCATGTCAAGCTGCTCCTTTGCCGCAGCCACGATCTCCTTTGAGGAAACGGAACCGAACACCTTCCCTCCCTCGCCGGACTTCACTGCCAGCTCCACGGTACAGCTTTCCAGCCTGGCCGCGAACGATCTGGCCGCCTCCAGCTGCTCCTGGGCCATTTTTTCATCGTGGGCCTGCTTCAGCTTCAGATCATTCAGATTCTTTGCAGTCGCTTCCACGCCAAGTTTTTTCGGCAGGATATAGTTTCTTGCGTATCCGTCGTTCACCTTTACAATCTGGCCCTTTTTTCCAAGAGCCTTTACATCCTCCATTAATACTACTTCCATTTATAACTCTCCTTCATCCAGCATTTGTTTAATGGTCGCTTTTACTTTTTCCACCGCCTGCTCCATGGTACAGTCAGTAAGCTGCGCTCCCGCCACGCTCATATGACCGCCTCCTCCCAGCTTTTCCATGATGATCTGGACGTTCACCTCGTCAATGGAACGGGCGCTGAGATAGATTTTATCCTGAAATTCTGTGAGCACCACCGACGCCTTGATGCCGACGATGTCCAGAAGCTCGTTGGCCGCCTGAGCCCCAATGATCGTAGGGCTCTCAATATTATCTCCAGGGCAGATGCTTATGGCAAACGCCTCCTCAAATACCTCGGCATGGCGGACGGCCTCTGCCTTTGCCTTGTAGTCCTGCATACTGTCGCGGAACATCTTCCGGACCCTTGTCACGTCGGCGCCGTTCCTGCGCAGGAAAGCGGCGGCCTCAAAGGTCCTGACCCCGGTCTTGTTCATAAAATTATTGGTATCGATCACGATTCCCGCATACATGGCGTCTGCTTCCGCCTGGCGGATTCTCACATTATCTCCGATATACTGAAGGACCTCCGCAACCATCTCGCAAGTGGAGGAAGCATAAGGCTCCACATAGGAAAGGACCGCATTGGTGATGCTCTCCCTCGTCTGCCTGTGATGATCCAATACCACAATGGTCGGTATGATATCCAAAAGAGGAGAGCACTCTGTAAAATTAGTCCTGTTCACATCCACGACGACCAAAAGAGAATTGTCATCGGCCTGTTCAATAGCTTTGTCTCCCTTGATGAACATGTCCTCCGGATAATCCGGATTATTGATAAACCTTTCCAGAATGGGGCGGACCGATGATGTGATGTCATCCAGCACGATATGCGCCTTTTTATTAAGCTCATTGCACGCCCGGTAAATGCCGATGCCGGCGCCCAGGGAATCCACATCGCCTATCTTGTGTCCCATGATAAAAACCTGCTCCCTGGTTTCAATCAGTTCTCTGAGAGCGTGGGCTTTCACGCGGGCCTTCACGCGGGTATTCTTTTCCTGGGATTGGGATTTTCCTCCATAATAGTTTATGGTTTCGCCGTCCTTGACGACCGCCTGGTCGCCTCCCCGGCCAAGGGCCATGTCGATGGCGGTCCTCGCGTACTCATAATTCTGGATATAGCTTCCGCCGCCCATCCCGAGGCCGATGCTCAGCGTTACGGCCATATCGTTGCCAATATTGACGGTCTTCACATCCTCCAGCAGGGAGAATCTGGCGGATTTCAGATTTTCCATATACTGGTTCTTTATGATGACAAAGTATTTATCCTTTTCAATCTTCTTTACAATGCCGCCCATACTGTTGATGTATTTGTTGATCTTCCGGTCTATGAGGGCAATGAGCAGCGAACGGCGGACCTCCTCGATGCTCTCAAGCGCCTCGTCGTAATTGTCGAGATAGATAAGGCCGGCCACCAGCTTTTGATTTTCAATCTCCTGCTGGAACTGGATCTTTTCCGTCTCGTCAAACAGGTATGCCGCGATCAGTCCTACCTTAAACCCATCCTCTTCTTCCGGAGAAGTATCCTCTGTCATATAAATATTCTTCAGATGAAGTCTATAATACCGGTTCTCATAGGAGACGTCATAGATCATCTCCTCTTCAAAGGGAGAATTGGGCTGTATTCCCGCGTCCGGGAAAAGATCTGTGATCTTTTTGTGCCAGCTCTTATCCTTCCGGATGATCTCACCAAAGGCATTGTTGATCCACAGGACCTTACCCTGCTCATCCAGCAGCGCATACGGTACGTCCAGATCCGCCAGAAGCTGCTTTTGGATCTGCGCGTGGTCCACGGCGAAAAGCAAAAGCTCCCGCATGATCATGGGGCGCTTCACAAAATAGAACCACAGGGCGACGCCGCAGTAGACCACAGCCGGGACCGTGCAGATAAGTCCCGCCTTTATGCTGAAAGCATAGGCCGTAACGGTCATGATAATGACCAGAGCTCCCATATATAATGGCCAGTTTAAGAATCCCTGAAGCCGCCCTTTCAGTTTCATATCGTTTTTCATAGAACTCTCCTTCAACTACTCCGGTCATGTCCAGTGCCCGAAATATGCTGGTGTATATTATAACATCATTACCCAAGCTTTACAAGAACGTTATATTCCGGAAAACCGATTCAATGGAAGGATTCTAATACGCTGTCGATGAGGCTGAACTCGTCTCTGGAAAACTCAAGCCAGGAGGATTCCCCGTAAAAGACGACGATCCGGCTGCATATGGTCATCATATAATTCAGATTGGAGGATGCGGTGAGGATTCCGCTCCCGTTCTTCCTCATCCGGTTCATATATTCAAAAATAATGTGATTGCTCACCACATCGCTGGTAATACAAGGATTGATACAGAGAAGAACAGCCGGCCGGTCCAAAGCCCACTTTTCCATCAGAATCCTGTACTGGTCATAAATATCCAGCTCCTCCGTCCTGCTCCTGATGATGTCAGCCTCCAGCAGGCCGGAATGTTCTGATCTGATGAATTTATATATGCCTTTATTTAATACTGCGCCTGTGATTTTTCTGACCGCAGGAATAAGTAGGTTGTCAGCCGCCGTCATGGAAGGGACCAGCCCCGTTTTAAGCGGGTCGTTCCGGATGACTCCGATTCCTCTTTTGACTGCTCTGGGAATATCTCTGGGGACGAACGGTTCTCCTTTCAAATAAATCTTCCCTCTGTATCCCTTTTGTTCTCCCAGCAAAAGCGTGCATAATGCCATATTCCTCTCATTTTGAAGCTCCCACAGGCCTACCGCCTCTCCTTCCTTTATGGCAAGAGAAAATCCCTTCAGCCCGTAAAGTTCTGTGTTCTCAAACCGCAGGACCTCCTTTTGTCCTGATTCTGCTTTCATATTGCCTGCATCAATATGGCGAAATCCCAGCATAACCCGCAGAAGACGCTCCTGGGAAAACTCTTCCCGATAAAAGGTCCTCACATTATGTCCGCCCCGTAGTACGGCGATCCTGTCCGATACCGGAATCAGATATTCTCCGAAACGGCTTGTAATCAGAAATCCAATCCCGGTGTCCCGCAGCATAAAAATGGACTGCTCCAGCTTTATCTGTTCCTCACGGGACATAGCCTCAAAAATGGTATCCATGACAATCAGCTCCGCTTTGGCGACCAAAGCCCTTGCCACCTGTATCATACACTGCTCATATCGGGAAAGATTCTTAGCCGGAATCCGTGGGTTCAAATGCCCCAGGCGCAGGAATTCCAGTATTTTCCGGGATTCCCTGCATATCTTTTTCGTCCGGACGCGTTCATATGGTCTCCCGTCCGGCTGCATCACGAATATATTCTCCGCGATGGAGAGCTCCTGCACCAGTCCGTCTACGGACAAGATACAGAAAATCCCCTTCCTCCATATAAATGACGTGAAATCCTCAACTGGTTCTTCCTGAACGTAAACGTCGCCGGAGAACGAAATATCTTTGCCGGCCAGAATACGGGATACCAGCGTCTTTCCCGAACCCGACAGGCCTAATACCCCTAATATCTCCCCGCTGTAAACGTTCAGCGTCAGGTCATCCAGCATTTTGATATCAAATTGCGTCTTCGTGATGTGCTCCATCCGCAAAAGTTCCCGCCTCATAGCCGTCCCTCCCGAGCGTCTCTTCCATCCGCCGTTTGTCTCCCGCGCCGCCGGCCGCTTTCTTTACCGCCGGCAGTGTAATCGTAATTTCCGTTCCCAATCCTTCTTCACTGTTGATCGAGATACCGTACCGGAATCCAAAATGGAGATGGATCCTTTCGTTTATATTGGATAAAGCGATTCCGCTGTGCATTCCTTCCTCCCCCCGGTCTTTCTTAAGACCGTTCAGAGATTCCTGAATCTCCTTAAGAACCGGTCCGGGAATTCCGATCCCATCGTCCTGGACTGCCAGTATCAGCCTTTTTTCCGTCGCCGTCACACGTATGGTGACCGCTCCCTCTGAAACACTTTTTTCCAGCCCATGAAAAATCGCGTTTTCTACAATGGGCTGCAGGGTCATCTTCGGCATCAGATATTCACCCGCTTCCGATTCCTCCACCAAGAAAATCCGGAGGTGAAAGCGGTTCCCAAACCGGTACTTTTGAATCAAGAAGTAATTCTTCGTATTTTGTAGCTCCTGCTCCAGAGTCACAAGATTCTCCTGGATGCTGATACTGTAGCGGAAAAACGCGGAAAGGGCTTCTGTCATATTGGCGATCTGCTCCGCCCCCTGTACCATGGCTTTCCCTCGTATACACTCCAAGGTATTATACAAAAAATGGGGATTGATCTGATTTTGGAGGGCATTCAGTTCCGCCTGCTTCACCAGCATCTTCTGTGTGTTCTTTTTATTTGTATATCCGTTCAGCCTTACCACGGTCCTGCATATCCTGTCCACGCCGGTCACCCCTTCTATCCCTTCTGAAACTTCAGAGACCTCCCGAAGGGCAGCGTCAATCTGACGGTGTACCTTGTAAATATTCCGGTATCCAAAAAGCAAATACGAGGCATAAACAAATACTTCCAGCAAAATCCCGCCGAAAAGGAGCGCACGGTATCCATAGCCTGTCTCTCCCATCAAATGCACTCCCAGAAGGATGCCTGGCGCCGCAAATACAATCCCATATATAATATACCTGAATAACAGCCGGATGGCCGCTGTCTGCGGCCGGGAATTCTGTTTCATATACCCCTCCTAAGAATGAAGATTCCTGTACTGTGACGGTTTGATTCCGACGACCTTTGTAAAAAGCCTGCTGAAATATGCCGTCTCCGTATAGCCCACCTTTTCTGCTATCACGCTGATCGGCAGATCGCTGCCCCGCAGAAACCGTTTTGCTGCTTCCATCCGCTGGCCTGTGACATAGTCGCTGAACGATTCTCCCGTTTCTTTTTTGAATACCGTGCTGAAGTACGCGGCATTCATATGGACCAGCTCCGCCACCTCCGACAGGCGGACTGGTTTCATAAAATGCTCGCTTATATATTGCTTCGCGGTCCGCACCGACCGATTACCATTGGATTCACTTTCCTGAATCAGATGTCCGAACAATTCTCCGATCTGTTCTTTAACGCTGCGGTTCATTTCTGTTAGGTCTGATACCCCGCCGGAGCATAAAATCCCAGGCGGTATTTTCTCACAAATCTTGCTATTCTCCAAAGACTTTCTTATGGCGTCCTCCAGATATCTGCAAAACTCAAACAGCATTCTGGGGTTTCCGGCTTCCCATTTCCGGAATTCCCGGAAAACAAGGTCCACTCCCCGGCACATCTTATCTATATCCAAAGCCGCGGCGGTGTTTTCGATATCCCGTTTGACCGGAAGAGGACAGATTTCCTCCATATCCATGGAGCTACCGGAAACCTGTTCCATATCGACCGCCCGTCCAGGATCCCATACCAATTGATAATCTACTCCTTCTCCGGCCTCCTTCAGCATGCGTGTAAATTCTTCCGGTTCTTTTCCCCCACGGCTGATGGCACAGGATAGGGCAATGTCCTTCCTGTCTTTTATATAAGCCAGAGCCGTACGGTATGCTGTGCCAAGCGCCATTCGGGCAGCCGCACCTTCTCCGGCATTACAATTGACGATTCCAAACAAGCGGAAGCCGTCGACCGCCAGCACATTCTTAAGCCTCTGCTCCGCCAGCATACGAATCGCGGTATTTTCCGCATATTTAAGAACCGACGCCAGCTCCTCCTCCGTCACTCCCTTTGCTCCGCTGGCCTGCATGCAAACAGCCAGAAACTCCCCTTCCTGAAATGCTGTATGAAAGGTTTCGTTCAGACTCCGGATATCCATGGAACCACATGCGCCAGGCCGGTGAAGAAGCACCGTCACCAAATGTCCCTGCAGCCGCTGCCTGCTTTCCTTGAACAATAACTCTTTTTCCTCGGCGGCACAGGCTTTTTCCTGGTTCGCCCGTATCTTCCGGACAATGTTCTCCAGGCAGTAGGTGAGCTCTGCCTTTCCTATGGGCTTCAGCAGATAGTCTTCTACTTCATAGCGGATGGCCTGCTGCGCATACTGAAAATGCCGGTATCCGCTGATGATGATGAAATATGGCCGGAGCCCGTTCTCGTGAACCTGCCGGATCAAATTCAGGCCGTCCAGGCCGGGCATGCGGATATCTGTAATGACAATGTCCGGCCGGAAGCGTTTAATTTTATCCAGGCAGTCCAGGCCATTTACGGCGATTCCTGCCAGCTCCAGGCCCATCGCCGGCCAATCTATTAAATGTGCGATCAGCTGGCACACGTCCGGCTCATCGTCTGAGATCAATACTGTCAGCATAAGCGGCTCCTTTCAAATAGTTCTTATTAATATAACGACGTCAAGAGCGAGTGCTCCAAAATACTTGGAGCATTCGCCCTTTATTCCTTTCTGCCGATCAGCCATTAACGCATGTCTGATATTTGTAATAGTCTATTTTCTGGGTCCGTAGTAGTCCTCCAGCAGTTCCTGCGCGTACTCCTTTTCCGTGGGAATCATGTCGATCAGCACCTGCTGTTCCTCAATCTTTTCTCCGCGCGCCAGCTTCGCCGCCATTTCCACGGACAATTCCCCTTCCCGGAACACGTCCTGGAAAAAGGTGACGGACATTTCTCCTGCTTTTACCGATTCACACGCCTCCTCTATCCCGTCGGCGCACGCGATCACCTTCACATCTTCCAATTTGCCGGCTGACTGCAGAGCGCGCACAACTCCAAGGCCCATATCATCATCATGGGAAATGATCGCATCCAGTTTATCTCCATAGGTAGTCAGCCAGTTCTCCGTCAGGGAAACAGCGGTATTACGGTTCCAGTCCCCCGGCTTAATAGCCAGAACCTCGACCCCCGGATGTTTATCAAGTATGTTAAAGATGCCTTCATCCCGGAAAATCTGCGCCGAACAGCCGATGGGCCCCTGGATAATGCAGACCTTGGCATCCTCTCCCACATTGTCGATCAGCCACTGGGCCGCCAGCTCGCCGGCCTGGATCTCATTCGGCCCCACATAATAGTAATCCCGGTCCGTGGTGATCGTCATATTTACTGCCGATATGGGAATCCCCGCCGCTTCACATAAATCCAGGGCCGGTTCCGCCGCGTCCGAATTCACGGGCGATATGATGATGCTGTCCACCTGCTGAGAGATCAGATTCTCAATCTGGTTCAGCTGCAGCGAGGCGTCGTTTTTGGCATCCAGTACCACCAGTTCCGCATTCTGCCGTTCCGCTTCCTCCTGCATTCCTTCTACCATGAGCACACAGAATTCAGTCATGAAATAAATGGATGTGCCGATCACGATGTGGTCTTTATCCCCTGCCTTTTCCACGGCTTTCTGTACCGCGGAAGCTCCCTGCGATTCTGCGGCCGTCGTTTCATCCTGTGCTGCCTTTGCAGTTTCTTTTTCGGTGGTCTCCTTTGCGGCGGTCGGCTTGCCCGAACAGCCTGCCAGCGCTCCCGTACATAAGACGAGACACATGATGAGCGCCATTGCCTTTTTCATCTTTTTCATTTAATACCCTCCTTATCTGCTAATTCGTCCGATTTGTAAACCTGTCAAACAATATGGCTCCGATGATAATGGCTCCCTTCACCACCTGCTGAATATAGGAAGAAACAGAGAGCAGGTCCAGTCCGTTGGTGATCACCCCGATCAGCAGGACTCCGACTATGGTACCCCAGAGCCTTCCTTTCCCACCGGAAAGGCTGGTGCCGCCGATGACCACTGCAGCGATCGCGTCAGATTCATAGGCCAGTCCCGCCTGCGGCAGGGCCGCCGATACTCTGGATGTCAGGACCACGGCTGCCAGGCCGCTCATCAGGCCGCAATAACAGTACGCAAACCGCAGGATGCTTTTAGTCCTCACACCGGAATAAAGCGCCGCGTTCAAGTTACCTCCTACGGCGAACACATACCGTCCCATTTTAGTTTTATACAATATAAAACAGGAGATCAAAAAGGTGATCAGTAAAATCCAGACCGGTATGGGAATGCCGAGGAAGCTGCCCTGACCAATTTCCACAAAATTACCCGTGAACTGTGAAATCGGTTTTCCATCTGAATAAATATACGTAAAACCTCTCACCATGGTCTGTACGCCCAGGGTCACGATAAAGGGCGCCAGAGAATGATTTGCCACAAGATAGCCGTTTACCAGCCCTATCAGGCCTCCGCACAGAACAGTCAGCGCGAATACTGCAAGCATCCCCCAGCCCGCCTTATAAACACTGGCACAGATAAAGCCGGACAGGGCCACTGTGGCACCGACGGACAAATCTATCCCGCCGGTGAGGATGACAAAGGTCATGCCGATCGCCAGAATTCCATTGATGGACACCTGCCTGAGAACATTCAGGATATTTCCGATGTTTAAAAAACGTCCCCTGGTGGAAATACTCAGTATCAGGCAGAATATGACAAATGCGATCACAATCCCATACTTTGCCATGAATATCCGGCTTTGCTTATATTTGCCTTTTGCGAGTTCTCTTGAATTATGATTTGTAGGATCCATACTGTTCCTCCCGTCCCTTTATTCTTATGTTCCCGTCAGCTCGTCGCCATTTCCAGGAGCTGTTCCTGCGTGGTGTCTGCCCTCATCACTTCTCCGCTTTTATGTCCTTCGTGAAACACCACCATGCGGTCACATAATCCAAGAATTTCTTCCATTTCCGAGGAAATCATGATGACCGTGATTCCCGCGTCCGCCAGGTCCGCGATCAGCTGATAAATCTCGGATTTTGCTCCGACATCGATTCCTCTTGTAGGCTCATCCAGTATCAGGATCTCCGGCACATTCATCAGCCATTTCCCCAGCACCACTTTCTGCTGGTTTCCGCCGCTAAGGTTCTGTACCAGCTGCCCAAGTCCCATAATTTTAGTCCGGAGTTTCTTTACATATTCTTCCGCCAGTTCCTTCTCTTCCTTTTTCCGTATGAAATATCTGCCGGTACAGAGCTTCTCCAGGTGCGCCAGAGTGACGTTGTCCTTCACGCTCATGGGGAGCACAAGACCGGTCAGCTTCCGGTCCTCTGTCA
This sequence comes from Qiania dongpingensis, assembly GCF_014337195.1. Taxonomy (NCBI): domain Bacteria; kingdom Bacillati; phylum Bacillota; class Clostridia; order Lachnospirales; family Lachnospiraceae; genus Qiania; species Qiania dongpingensis. The sequence continues at coordinate 1,979,441 of NZ_CP060634.1, read as the reverse complement.
CAAATCCCATGCGGTGCTCCACCGCGTCCTTCGGCGTCCGGATATGCACTTCTCTTCCATCTATCCGAATACGGCCGCTGTCCGGCCTTGTGCATCCGAATACGGCCTGGGCGATTTCTGTCCTTCCCGCTCCCATGAGGCCCACCATGCCCAGGATCTCTCCCTCATAAACTTCAAAATTTATATTATCAAATTCATTTTTCCGGGATAAGCCTTCCACGGACAGCTTTATCTTGCCCGACGGTTTTTTCCTGCGAACCGGAAAAATCTCCGTCAGCTCCCTGTCCACCATTTTCTTTATCAGCTGGTTTTTGTCCAGTTCCCGCGTAAAGAATGTCCCCACATAATGCCCGTCCCTCAGAACTGTGACCTCATCCGACACCTGAAAGACCTCATCCAGCTTATGGCTGATATAAATGATAGTGCGCCCCTGGTTCTTAAGCTCCCTCATGATTTGGAACAGGCCTTCGATTTCCCGTTCCGACAAAGCAGAGGTAGGTTCATCCATGATAATCAGCTCCGCATTCCGGTCGATCGCTTTCGCGATCTCCACCAGCTGATGCTGAGCCACGGACAGTAATCTCATATTCATCCTAGGGTCCACATCCAGGGACACCTTATCCAAAAGTTCCCTCGCATCCCGGTACATTTTTTTATCATTTATGATTGTGTTTCTTTTTTTCATGGGTTCTCTTCCCAGATAAAGATTCTCCGCCACGGTCATATCAAGTATAGGGTTCAGCTCCTGGTAGATCATCGCGATGCCATGGTCAATGGACTGGCCGGGGTTTGAGAAGGATACCTCTTTCCCCTTCAGAATAACTTTTCCTTCATCAGGCCGGTGCACCCCTGCTATCACTTTCACCAAAGTGGATTTCCCGGCTCCATTTTCACCCATCAGAGCGTGTATCGTCCCCTTTTTCACTGCAAAATCCACGTTATCCAGGGCATACACTCCATAATAGCTTTTCCTGATCCCTTCCAGCTTCAAAGCATATTCCTGTTCCTCCACCTATGAAATCACCTCTCTCACTTATTTGACTTGAAGTGTTCTGCCGCTTCCACTACGCTGTTGATGACATAGGCAACCTCAACCTCCGTCATCTTGGGATTGATCGGGATATTGACCTGCTGCTCAAACCATACCTTTTCACACACGGGGGATTCCCCCAGCTTGTGTCCTTTGTAGACCATATAGTCAGAAACCGTCGCCGGGAAGAATCGCAGGATGATCTGAATCCGTTTTTCAAACTGCAGGTAATCGATGAAGCCCTGCAGGTCTACTCCCAGAATCTCCGGATCGATAAAGACCGGATATAAATGATATACGCAGCGGTCCTGGGGATCAATCTTTAAAGTCCGAAGCCCCTCCACCCGATTGAAAGCTTCATTATACTTCTTCGCGATGGCAATTCTCATTTCATTGAACTTATCCAGCTTCGCAAGCTGTACCAGGCCTATAGCCGCCTGCATTTCAGTAATTCTCATATTAGTGCCGATCTCGTCGATGTGAGTCCAGTCATGGGTATAAGAAAAACTGGCGTGATCGTAGATATGCTTTAACGGTTTATAAGGCCCGATACACGGCGTTTCCCTTTCCTTTTTTTCACCGAGTATCCCATACGCCCGTATTTCCAGAGCCGCGGCCGCCAATTCGTCATCATCCGTTGTGACCGCGCCTCCTTCGCCGCCCAGGGACATATTTTTTAAAGACTGGAAGGAAAAGCAGGTCAGATCCGCGATGGAGCCTATTTTCCTCCCCCTGTAGCTGGCGCCCGGAGCATGGGCGGCGTCTTCTATTACCTTCAGATCATGCTTTCTGGCGATCGCCATGATCGCGTCCATGTCATTGGGGTTGCCCGCATAGTCCATAATCATGATAGCCCTTGTCCTGTCTGTGATCTTATCCTCAATGGTCGACGGATCCATATTCAAGGTATCTGGAAAAACATCCGCGAACTTGATGGTGATATTTTTACTTGCCAGCTTTAAATAGGTAGCCCGGAAGCTTTGAGGAGTGGAGATCACCTCGTCCCCTTCTTTTAAGCAGAGGATCATGACCGCCAGATCCAGGGCTGTCGTACCTGAGGATGTGGTGATACAATGTTTTGCGCCCACATATTCCGCAAACTCCGCCTCAAACTGGTCCCGGTTCTCGCCATAAGCCAAGGTTTTCCCGGAACGCATCACCCGTGCGACTGCATTGATCTCATCATCCCCGAAAATAGCACCCACCGGGTTTTCTTTTATCAGAAAATCGATACCGACATTAAAATTCATACCTTTTTCTCCTTTTCTCCGAGAGCTTTTCTCAGAAACTGATTTTTTGTATGACTTCCGCCATTTTGTCCGCCGCTCTGTCTATTTCCGCGTCCGTAGAGTTTATATTGACGCCAAATCCCGCAGCCAGCGCTGCGTCGACCACACCTACGCTGATATTTACGCTTCGCATGAGAATATCATCCGTTTTCGGCAGCATATCAGAGGTATAGCTGACCTCCCTTCCATAAACGGGACATTCGTAGGGACACTTAAACGCGGTGGAAGTGCATTTACCAAGTATCTGCTCCATATGGGCATACACGTGCCATCCGGATTCATATACCACCTTTGTGTTCACTTCCTTGCAGAAACGATCTGCCAGTTCTTTCGTATCAAAGATCAGTGTCAGAATCGTGCCGCACTCCCCTTCATCATTGATGGTACGGAACTTAAATCCCGGAAGGCCCTGCAGCCTGCTTTTCAGCCTTTCCTTATTCCTGCGGAGCGTACTGATGATCAGCGGCAGCTTGCGGACCTGAGCCAATGCCACCGCTCCGCTCACCTCGTTCACCCTCTGGTTCATCCCGATGATAGTCCGCCCGCCAATTTCCGCTCCGGCCCGGTAAGGAAGATGGCCCTGGTCATGAAAGGCAAAGGCTCTGGTAAACAATTCATCGTCATCCGTGGTCAGCATGCCCCCGTCTCCTGCAGTGATGGTCTTGAAGATATTGAGGGAAAACGCTGACATCTTTCCGAATGAGCCGACGGGACGGCCCCTGTAGGTGGCGCCGCAGGCCTGACAGCTGTCCTCCAGGACCGCAATGCCATGTCTGTCGGCGATTTCCATGATTCTGTCCATCCTGCACGGATTTCCAAGCATATGTACCGGGATAACCGCTTTGGTCCTCGGTGTGATCTTTTTCTCAAAATCATCCGGATCCATGGTCAGGGAATCGTCGATTTCCGCCAGAATCGGTATCGCCTTTGCAAACAGAACCGCAGACATGGTCGCCACAAACGTATATCCCGGCACGATCACCTCGTCTCCCGGCCCCACTCCCATGGATACCAGACAGTTGATCAGGGCGCTGGTTCCTCCGGACACAGCCAGACAGTGCCTGGCTCCCGAAAACTTTGCGAATTCCTCCTCAAAAGAAATTACTTTATGCCTGAAATTCGGGTCTTCCAGCTTACCATAGCGTGATAAATGTCCGCTTTTCAAAACATCTACTACTTCGTTGATTTCTTCCTCACCAATCCAAAATGCTCCCGGTCCTGGCATATCCTTATCCCCCTTTCAAATATTTGTTATATTTTGATTGATTCAAGTATAAAGCCTCCACAATCCGACTACAATATGACAATTTTTGGAAAAAATATAGTATTTTTATATCTTTATCTAATATCTGTTCGAAAGTAAAAAAAGAAGCGCCTTTTCAGACGCTTCTTTTATATTTCTATTTATTTTATTTGAATCTGTGCTCCTCCAAAAGAATTACAGCCTCGCTACACCGCTTTCCCTCGCGGCCTGGGCAACTGCCTTCGCCACAGCGGGACCGACTCTCTTGTCAAAGGCCTTGGGAATGATATACTCCGGTGACAGCTCTTCATCGGAGATCAGACTGGAAAGGGCATTGGCCGCCGCAATCTTCATGGCATCATTGATGTCCCTCGCGCGGACGTCAAAGGTTCCGCGGAATACGCCGGGGAATGCCAGCACATTGTTTACCTGGTTGGGGAAATCGCTTCTTCCAGTGGCAATGACCTTAGCTCCGCCGGCCTTCGCATCCTCCGGGAAAATCTCCGGAGTAGGGTTCGCGCAGGCAAAGATGATCGCATCCTTTGCCATGGTCTTCACCATCTCTGTGGTCAGCACGCCGGGAGCTGATACGCCGATGAACACATCTGCGCCGGAAAGTACATCTGCCAGGGAGCCCGCCTTCTTGTCTTTGTTGGTGAGCTGAGCCATCTCTTCCTTAATGGGATTCATTCCTTCCTTGCGACCTTCATAGATCGCGCCCTTCCTGTCGCACAGGATGACGTCCTTATAGCCGTCGGACAGCAGAAGCTTGGTGATGGAAATAGCCGCAGCTCCGGCGCCGTTGACCACGATCTTCACATCCTCTTTTTTCTTTCCGACTACCTTCATGGCATTGTTGAGGCCCGCCAGAGTGATAATCGCAGTTCCATGCTGATCGTCATGGAAAATCGGGATATCGCATTTTTCCTTCAGCTTCTTCTCAATCTCAAAGCATCTGGGAGCGGCAATGTCCTCCAGATTCACTCCTCCGAAGGAGCCGGAGATCAGGTAGATCGTATTTACGATCTCATCCACATCCTTGCTTTTGATGCAGAGGGGGAACGCATCCACATCTCCAAAGGCTTTAAACAGAACACACTTTCCTTCCATGACCGGCATGCCTGCCTCCGGGCCGATATCGCCCAGGCCAAGAACGGCGGTTCCATCCGTCACCACCAGACACATATTGTGACGGCGTGTCAGATCATAGCTCTTTTCAACATCCTTCTGGATCTCCAGGCAGGGCTGTGCGACACCGGGGGTATAGGCCAGGGACAGATCGTCCTTCGTCTCAACCGGCACTGTAGCTACTACTTCAATTTTGCCCTTCCATTCAGCGTGGAGGCGCAGGGATTCTTTTGCGTAATCCATAGTTGTTAGTTCTCCTTTTCTCTCTCATGCTTTCTATAAATAGCAGTGAATAAACAGCTTTGGCATTGTGAATTAATTGACAAAACCAACCTGTTAGATTATAGCATATTCTTTCCGAGGAATCAACAACTTAACAGAGTTTTTATACAGCCTGTCATTTAATCGAGAGTAAATGTCATTTTCACCGGATTATGGTCCGAAAAACTGAACTGTGCATCCAGATTCTCCGCCGCTGCCAAAACCCCGTCGGAAACAATAAACCCGTCCACTATGGCCGTGTAAGTGACTCCCCTCTCATACGGAATATCCGCCCCGCGGCAGCTGGGCACCTCCCCAGCGTTATCAGCCACGACAAAGTGGTATCCCTCCGCCAGCTGCGAGTCATCCAGCTGATATACCCATTCCGGTATTTTCTGTTCTGTGGGGAAGGTATCTATGGAACCGGCGATATCATGATTAAAATCGCCGCCCACGATCACATAATTCCCCTTTTCCCTTTCCTCCTTAAGCACCTGATTCAGGGTTTCCAGCTGCTTCGTCCGAATCTTTCCTCCCTTATCATAAGCGCTGAGATGAACCTGTATCAGCAATAATTCTCTGCCGTCTTCCAAAGGAATCCGGCTGATCATAAAACACCTGTCCAAATCCGTAAACTTGGTAAAAAAGGAATTATCCACCGGAAACTGCTTTCTGGTATTTTCTGCTATCTGGTATTTACTAAAGGTCAGCATGCCCGCTTTGACGGCTCCATGCGGCTCCAACAGAGGATAAAACAGATATGCACTGTGAAAATTACACGCAAAAGCAGAACCATATTCCGGGAATGCGTCCCGGAGCATCTGCACCTGATCGATCTGATAGCTTCTGGTGGCCTTTTCATCCACTTCCTGCACAAACATAAAATCTGTGTTCCCCTGCTTCAGAAGTCCGATGCTGCCCTCCGTATTAGTCATGGCCTCCTCCCTGGATTCTGCCCGGGAGGACTTTCCTGTAGTCTTTGTGCCGTCCAGCATTTCACCGGTGTCCATGAAAAAGGAATAGTCCTGGGAATATGCCCCGAATCCGATGTTATAGGTCATAATGGTATAGGGCACGCCTGTCCGGAGCTTTTCAGCCCGGTTATTCTCTGTGTCAATTTCCTGGTTATCCTCTATCCGATAATACTGAAACTGCATATAGGCCACGTAGCCTCCCGCTGCCACTGCCAAAAGCAGCAGCAATATTCCAAACACCTTCGCAATGATCTTCCATGTCTTCATATATAGTTCCTTTCTTATAAAGAGAATCTTAACACGGATTTATGATCCTTGTCCATCCCGCCGGTCATTTAAAATCAGTAATTCATCGACAATATTTTCCGTTTTCTTCAATATAATAGAGCCGGCCTGACGGCCAGCCCTATTATGAGGTAATATGTTGAATATGTAGATGTCTTATGAAAATTACGGTATCACCGCATTACGGCCAGATGCCTCTCAGCTTCTTAGCTTCAACGGTTCTCTTGATCGCGATGAGATACGCTCCGATCCTGGGTTCTACGCCATTTTCCTTTGCAATATCCCAAACAGCTTCAAAAGCACGGTCCATGATTTCTTTCAGTCTCTTATTCACATCTTCTTCTGTCCAATACATGGACTGGATGTTCTGTACCCATTCAAAGTAGGATACAACTACGCCGCCTGCGTTTGCGAGAATATCGGGAATCAGGAGGATACCCCTATTCTTAAGAATCTCATCAGCTTCTACGGTTGTAGGGCCGTTGGCAGCTTCGATGATGATCTTGCAGTTTAATTTATCTGCATTGCCGCCGTGAATCTGGTTTTCCAGCGCCGCGGGTACCAATACAGTCGTCTCAAGCTCCAGAAGAGCTTCATTGGCGATATGCTCAACTCCAGGAGCATTGTAGCCTTCCAGAAGAGCCTTAGGTGTCTTCAGATATTCCAGGATTCCAGGAATATCCAGACCGTCCTTGCAGTAAAGGCCGCCGGATACGTCGCTGACGCCGATCACTTTCATGCCTTCCGCATGGAGCAGCTTAGCGGAGATGCTTCCTACATTGCCCATGCCCTGTACTACAACTGACGTTCCGGCCATTTCCATGCCCAGCTTAGCCAGAGTATTCTTGGTAGTGATCATGACACCGCGTCCGGTAGCTTCGCTACGTCCAAGAGCGCCGCCGATCTCAATGGGTTTACCTGTCACTACACCGGGAACACAATGTCCCTTTAACATACTATATGTATCCATCATCCAGCCCATAACCTTGGGGTTGGTTCCTACGTCGGGAGCGGGAACGTCCTGATCCGGCCCGATGATGGGAGCGATCATAGCGGTAAATCTTCTGGTGATCCTTCTCATCTCTCCTTCTGACAAAACAGTAGGGTCACAGATAACGCCGCCCTTTGCACCGCCATAAGGAATATTGACTACGGCACATTTGAATGTCATCCATGCCGCAAGTGCCTTTACTTCATCCTGGTTTACATTCGGATGGAAACGAACGCCGCCCTTAGCCGGCCCGCGGCTGGTGGAGTGCTGAACACGGAAGCCTTCAAACACCTTAACACTGCCGTCATCCATCTGTACCGGAATAGAAACCTTTAATTCTCTCTCGGGATACTTAAGTGCTTCATAGTCGCTCTCTTTGTATCCTAAAACCTTTGCTGCGTTTTCTACTACTGCCAGCACGTTGTCGTAAGGATTATACTTACCCATAACGAAATCCTCCTTTTTCTTGAAAAATCTTTGAGTTCGGTATCGCCTACACCCCCATGTAGCGTCGCCATCTATCCTCATTATTTCTCATGAAGCCAAGACTGTCAACACCCTTTTTGTATTCGGAAAAAAACATCAAATTGGGGAACTTTGACAAAAGAATTTTAAAAAACTAAGCCCGGAACTATAGTTTCTAAAGTACATTTCCGTTCTAAAATTTTAGTAGTCAGAAAACAGGGGAGCCAAGCCCGGCTCCCCCTGCATATATGAAATCTTCTTTATGCCATGTCGTTGAATATCTCTTTATTAAACCCTCCCGACTGATGAGCGACAATCGTGGTACATACGGCATCTCCGGTAACATTGACCGCCGTCCTGCTCATATCCAGAATCCTGTCGATTCCCATGATGATCCCTATGGCTTCCACCGGAAGGCCCACGGAGGTAAATACCATGGTGAGCGTCACCAGACCCACGCCGGGGACGCCTGCAGTCCCTACGGACGCAAGCGTGGCTGTCGCGATTACCATCGCATATTCCCGGATCCCCATGGGAATCCCGAAAGCCTGCGCCGCAAATACGACTGCCACGCCCTGCATGATAGCCGTTCCATCCATATTGATCGTCGCTCCGAGTGGAACCGTAAAAGAAGAGATCCGCTTTGTCACCCCCATTTTTTTTGCCAGCGTATCAATGGAGAGCGGGATTGTCGCGTTGGATGTCGCCGTGGAAAAGGCAAAACCCATGACCGGGATAAATTTTTTCAGGAATTTAGCGGGACTCGCCCCGGTGAATACTTTAAGCATCACCATATAGACCACACAGCACTGGATCAGAAGGGCAAGCATGACTCCCGCCATATATTTAAGCAGATGGGCAAATGCTCCGAAGCCAATATTGGTAAAAGTCTTAGCAACCAGAAAGAACACTCCCACCGGCGCTACCTTCATCACCATCATAGTCATTTCCAGCATCACATCATTAAACTGGGAAATAAAATTGGACACCACGTCCGCCCGCTCTCCCAGCTTCGCCAGGATGATGCCCACAATCAGCGCGAACACGATGATCTGAAGCATATTCCCTTCCGCCAGGGCCTGTACCGGGTTCTTGGGTATGATGCCCAGAAGAGTATCTGCCGCCGAGACCGGCTCAACCGGAGCGACTTCCACAGACTGCAGCTCCGATATATCCAGGCCGAGCCCCGGATTTATCAGGTTTCCGATCATCAGCGCCACCGTAATGGCCAGCGCCGTCGTCGCCAGATAAAACAGGAGGGTTTTGACTCCCACCTTTCCGAGGCTCTTAGTATCGCCTATGGCGGAGCTTCCGCAGACCAGGGAACAGAAAACAAGGGGAACTACGAGCATCTGCATCAGGCGCAGAAAGCCGTCTCCCACCACCCGGAATACACCTCCCACAAGCACGGTATCCCTGACGTATCCTTTAGGGACGAGATAATGAAGAAGAACGCCTGCCAGAGCCCCCAGCAAAAGTCCGATAAATATCTTTGTGGTAAGCCCCGTTTGCTTCTTCTTTTCCGTCATTTACTCCTTCTCCCTCCCGGACATGAACTTCTCCAGGGAAACCTTCCAATGGGGCATCTCATAGATGCCGGAGACCCTGAGCATAAAATTATCGAGCAGTGTATATCTGGGCCTGTTCACAACTGACGGATTTTCTCCGGCTGCCAGCGGTTCAATATTGACGGCTTTCCCGGATAATCTCACAATCTCCTTGGCGAATTCATAACGGCTGCACATGCCCTCACAAGAAGCATGATAAATCCCATATTCCGCGGAATCCACCAGCTTTACGATGAAGTCGGCCAGATCCGCAGCGCTTGTCGGGGTGCTTATCTGATCCGTAGGCACAAAAATCGTATCCTCCGTGAGCAGTCCTTCCAGAATATAACTGACAAAGTTATTCTTAGTATTCCCATAAATCCAAGAACTTCTCACCACCATGTGTTTTGGCACCAATTCCCGAATGAACATTTCTCCGGCCAGTTTGGATTTTCCATATACGGTCTTGGGATTCACACGGTCGAACTCCGTCAGAGGATGCTGTGCCGTACCGTCAAACACATCATCCGTAGAGATATGAATCAGCTTCGCGTTGATCTTTCTCGCCGCGATTCCCAGATTCCTCGCCCCAAGAGCGTTTACCCGGTATGCCGCCTCCACATTCCGTTCGCAGGCGGCCAGGTCCGTCATCCCGGCGCAGTTTATCACAACGTCCGGGTGGTTCATGTTGGCAAAAGAAATCACCGTTTCCAGACTGGTGATATCCACATCCATGTCAGAGGTCAGGACTTCCATCTCGGCGTCCTCATGAAGCATCTTGTATATCGCGGAGCCCACCTGTCCTTTGGCCCCTGCGATCCACACCCGCAAATTGCTCATATTGTCTCCTCTCTCCGCGAGTTCCGCTATGGCTGCTCCCGGCTGTCGTCTTCCGGTTCCCCGGCCTCCTGCAGAGACTCGTTGAGAGCCATCATCCGTTCATCCAGAAGCGCCACCATATCGGCACATTCCTTCAGGTTCTCACGCATATGGGACGGAGCCGCCCCTTCAAACTTGTAATGGATCTTATGTTCTAAGCTGGCCCAGAAGTCCATGGCTATGGTCCGTATCTGTATCTCCACCTTCATCTCCACCTGCCCGCTGGACAAATAAATCGGTACGGAAATGACCATGTGGTAGCTGCGGTAGCCGTTGGGCTTCGGATTGGCAATATAATCCTTGACCATCAGCACGTTCACATCATTCTGCCTGGAAATGGCGTCCGCCAAATAATAGATATCAGATGTGAAGGAGCAGATGATCCGCACGCCGGCGATATCATGAAGCTCCCTATACATATTGTCGATGGTAGCCTCGAATCCCAGGCGCTTTAGTTTCTTCACGATGCTCTCCGGCGTCTTGATCCTGGCTTTTACGTGTTCAATGGGATTATAGTGGTTGATATGATGAAATTCATCGCTCAAGATGTTGATCCTGGTCTGGACCTCTTGAAGAGCTGAGCTGTACAAAAACATCAGCGTCTTCCATTGGTCCAGCTGATCATATTCCTTTGGTAATTCGGGTATTGCCATAGCTTCCTCCCCCGGCGTCAGGATTTAATCCAGTTTAAAGCCCTTCAGCAAAGCTCCCAGGCTGGTAGAGGCCTGACCGTCTTCTGTATACTCCGCGCCGGCCGCCGTATCCTCCGGCTCCGTCACATCATGCAGCGCTTTCATGCTCAAGCTCAGCTTCCCGTCCTTGAGGGCAGTGATCTTTACCGTCACACGCTGTCCTACGCTCAATACCGCTGAAGGAGATTTAATCCGTTTATCACTGATCTGCGACACATGAAGAAGTCCTGTCGCCCCGTTGTCAAGCTTAACAAACGCCCCATAATTCTGAATGGATTCAACCACACCTTCTGAAACTGCCCCAACTTCACAGGATGCGATCTTTTTCTGCTTCTCTGCCATTTTTCTGGCGTATGCCAATTCCCTGGCGGAAAGAACCAGCTTCTTCGCCTCTCTGTCCACTGTAATGACCTGTACTTCCAGCTCCCGTCCAAGCCATTCTTCCAGATTCTCCACATACGAGCTGTCCAGCTTGGACGCCGGGATGAAGCCACGGATGCCTTCCACATACGCTACAGCGCCGCCCTTCACAACTCCGTCCACTTTGACCTGCAGCGTGCTTTTATCTTCGAAGCACCGTTCCATCTTCTCCCAGGCCAGAATATCATTCGCTTCCTTTTTAGACAGAAGGATGTGTCCGTGTCCATCATCAGTCTTAAGGACTGTCGCCGTCACTTCTTCCCCCATCTGTACCGTCTCCTTCAATACGCAGTCAGGGTCATTGCTGTAATGATCTTTCGTAATTATCCCCTCTGTATAGGACTGAAGGTCCAGCGTGATCTCATCCTCGCCGATACCGATCACTGTCCCTGTCAGGATATCCCCTTCTTCCACCCTTTTAAAGGAGGCATCCAGCTCCTTTTTGTAATCATCCATTGTTTCCATACGTTCTTCCATTGGTCTCCCTCCCGGTTCATGTTTTTGCTGTTTGATTGTTATATCCATCATAGCATTATTTTTCCATGATGGCAATCTTCCGGCCTGAATTCCACGGAGTTTCTATGTCGGAAATCCCTTCCGGCTTCCATCTAGGTTCCGGCCCTTCTGCCGTCAGATTCTTGCGAATGTGGCGTCCTCCGGTTCCAGGCGAAGAGGAGGGAAGGGGGACTGTTCCGGATACCCTACGTCCACATAAGTCACCACCCGTATCTCCTCCGGAATCTGAAACCGTTCTGTCAGGCGCCTGCGCATCTTGGGATTAAAGGTCAGCCATGTACCGCCCAGCCCGTAAGCATGAGCCGCCAAAACAATGTTCTGACCAGCGGCCCCGCAGTCAAGCAGCTGATTATATTCCGGCATGGCCTGATTCCCGCGGTAATTTCTCATGTCCTGGAGAAGTACGATATGCACAGGTCCTCCCGGTATGTCACTTCCTCTGAAAAGCCCAGGTTCCGACTCCTCCCGGACCACCAGATACCGGATAGACTGAAGATTGCAGGCATGGGCCGCCCATAGTCCCGCTTTCAGTATTTTATCGATGATCTCGTCGGGAACCCTCCGGGAGATATCCCAGTGGCGGACCGAACGGCGTTCGTATAATGTACGTTCAAATACTGGTATCTCTTCTTCCGTCAGCCACTTCGGCTCATACTCAGACAAATCCAGATTTTCGCCCTCCATCAGGATACCGGCGAACTCCAATAGTTTATTCACATAACGATATTCAGGAAATTCATGGGAAAGTCCCCTTTTCTCCCATATCCGCAGATATTTTTTTGCAGTTTCAAGCTGCTTGGCCGGAAACGCTTTATTTCTGTAGGCGCACTCATACAGCTGAATTTCCATCGTGTGGTGGCACCGTTCCCGAAAACGAGCCCGGAATTCCACTTCATCCATGGACAAAAGCTCTTCCTCTGTCCGTTCAAACAAACCTTTGATTTCTTCCTGTGTCATTTTTTCCACATCCATGTCTGACCTTCCCTTCTCTTGAAAAATCGGCCCCGGCGGCCGGCCGGCATATTTTCGGATATTTTTGTCATAAATTCACCGCCATATTTCCATTGTATCATAATCAGTGGAAAAATCTACAGAAAACGATTTCATTCATCACTCAATAAAAAGTATTTATTGAAAATTATTCATATATATAATTATCTTTTCACATTTTCAAAAATACAATCGATTTCATTTTACCTCTTTTAAAAGCAGTCCTACGCCATTTTTCGGAACAAAAAAATACAGATTATACGGACAATCATAATTAATTAAGGAATCTTAATAATTTTTCAATTTATATATTCTTTTTGTTCTGGTAAACTATAGGAAAGTATGGTAAATGGAGGATATATATGAAAAAGAAAGTCATCATAGGCATCGGCGTCGTTTTGCTGGCTGTCATAGCCGGGCTGGTCATCTGGAGAGTCACCGCCTCCAATAAGCCGGGCGGAGACGACGAGGCAGCTTTGTACGCCGATTCTGTCGGTATGCTGACAGGCACCGGCCTCGGTACACAAAACCGATTTGCCGGAGTGATCGAAGCTCAGAACACGCTGAAAATCCGTCTGGAGTCGGAACAGACCGTCAAAGAGATATTTGTGGAAAAAGGCCAGTCCGTAGAAGTCGGCACTCCTCTTTTTCAATATGATACAGAAGATATGGGCATGAAGCTGGAGCAGGCGCAGCTGGAACTGGAAAAAATCTCCAACGGCATCGATACGCTGAACGCCCAGATTGAAACCCTCACAAAAGAAAAGAAAAACGCACCTTCCAGCGAACAGCTGTCTTTTACCACTCAGATCCAGGAACTCCAGACTAATGTGAAGCAGGAAGAGTATAATTACAAGGTCAAGGAGTTAGAAATGGGAAGGCTGCAGAAATCCATCGAGTCTGCTGTCGTGAACTCTACCATCGCGGGTATCGTACAGGAAATCAATGAAAACCCGACGTATGACAGCTACACCGGCGAGCAGCAGGCTTTCATGAGCATCCTGGCCGTCGGAAAGTATCGGGTAAAGGGAAGCATCAGCGAGCAGAACATGCGTAATTTCTATGTGGGCATGCCTGTCATCGTCCACTCCAGAGTAGACGATTCCCTGATCTGGTCCGGCACTGTGGATACCATTGACACAGAAAAGCCCATCACCGGAAGCGGCGACGGCATGGCAGTTTCTTCCGGTTCCGATACCGGCGCACAGGCCACCAAATATCCCTTCTATGTGACGCTGGATTCCAGCGACGGTCTGATGCTTGGCCAGCATGTATACCTGGAGCCGAATTTGGGACAAGGAGAGGAAAAGGACGGCATGTGGCTGATGAGCTCTTATATCGTTCGAGATGACGGAGATCCCTATGTATGGGCCGCGGGCTCAGACGGGAAGCTGGAAAAACGTCCTGTATCCCTTGGGGACCACGACGAGGAGATGGATACCTATCAGATACTGGACGGCCTCAAGGCATCCGATTATATCGTTTGGCCCAGCGAGGACTGCAAAAAAGGCGCGGCTGTGTATAAAAATGACGGTACAATGCCCCAGGGCAATTCCGGCGGTGATATGGAATTCCTGCCCGGCGGTGAAGAAAATGGTGTGATCGGCGGTATGGACGGTGAAGCAGGCGGCGCCATGAACAACGTTCCTGAGGGCGATGATTCCGCCGACGGTTCCCCCTCACAGGAAATGGAGGAAACACCATGATTTTAGAACTTGACCATATTTACAAGGATTATATCCAGGGCAAGCTGGTGGTTCCCGTGCTAAAGGATGTGACTCTTCATGTGGAAGAGGGCGAGTACGTGGCCATCATGGGGCCTTCCGGTTCCGGAAAAACCACCCTCATGAATATCATCGGATGTCTGGACACGCCGACCTCCGGCAGCTGCCGTCTGAATGGCAGCGATTTGCTGCACCACAAAGACAAAGAAATGTCCAGAGTCCGCAACCGCTCGATTGGATTCGTGTTCCAGAGCTTTAATCTTCTTCCCAGACAGAGTGCACTGGACAATGTATCGCTGCCTCTTCTCTATGCGGGAGTATCACGAAAAGAGAGAAAAGAGCGGGCGGCTCTGGCTCTGGCCAAGGTGGGTCTGGAGGACCGTATGGACTTTAAGCCCACCCAGCTATCCGGCGGCCAAAAACAGCGCGTGGCCATCGCCCGCGCCATGGTCACCAAGCCTTCAATCCTGCTGGCCGACGAACCCACCGGCGCACTGGACACCGCCTCCGGCCTCCAGGTCATGGATTTGTTCGAGCAGCTGAATGCCGAAGGCATGACAGTCATCATGATCACTCATGATTCCGAAATTGCGGCTCACGCCAAACGGACGGTACACATCCGGGACGGTATCCTGAGCAGTGAATGCAGAGAGGAGGGATTGGCATGAGATCCTCCAGGAAAAAACTCATTATCATCCTGGTTTCAGTCCTTCTCGTAGTCGTCCTTGCGTGCGGCGGCATCTTCTATGCGGTAAAGCACAGCGGAAAGCCGGTGCAGGTGGCTCCTGCCAGCGCTATGAATCAGGGCTACTGGGACAACAATTCCGATATCTCCCCCTACGGGAATGTCACAACCAACATGAATCAGGAAATCCGGTATGATGAATCTCTGATCATCACTCAAATATATGTGAAAGAAGGGGATACCGTAAAGACCGGCGATCCTCTGATCGCCTATGATACATCTCTTGTTTCTCTGGAGCTGGAGATGAAACAGATGCAGATAGACGGTATCGGCTTGAATATCCAGAATGTCCAGGCGGAGCTGGACCAGCTGCGGAAGACAAAGCCGGTAGCGTTCGCCTCTCCGAACCCGCTTTCGGGCATGGCTCTGGCCTCCTCCGCCACGGACCCCACCGGTCCCACGGAACCCTCTTCCGACCAGGAACCAGAGCCTCTGCAGGGCAATGTATACGGCTCTGTCACACCGGAATCCGTCCCCTATAAGGGAACCGGAACAGCGGAGGATCCCTTCCGGTACTATGTATTTCCCGAAAACGGAAAAACTTCTGTATCCATCAGCAGGGAATACCTGAAAAAGGCGCTGGAAGAAAAGACCGTCTCCATATTTGATACGGTAGATGACGGCAAGCTTCCCACCAAGGTCATAAGCTCCTGGGAAATGAACTTTGAAACTATTATGGAATTGGTCCAGCCCTCCATAGGCACAGAATTCCCCGATGAACTCCGCGGACAGACGATCTATGATGAGATCACGGCAGAATCCATCCCCTATAATGCAGAGACGGCCGACGGCTCTGAAGCTTCCCCTTACCGGTTCCTCTGTGCTCCCGGAGCTTCGGCGGACGCTTCTTTCCTTTCTGCCGCCCTGGAGAACCAGACTGTTTCAGTCTTTGATGTGGTCGATCATGTGGATAATCCGGCCCGTATCCTTTACTCCTGGACCTTAAACGGAAAGAATCTAAATCCGGATGAGCCGGAGGACCCGGACATTCCTGACGATCCCGGATTTGACGGTCCGGACATCGATGTTCCTGATATCAACGTCCCCACCGGCCCCACTAAGGAAGAGCTGCAGAAACAGATCAAGGAAAAAGAAGATTCTCTTAAATCTCTCAGCCTTGATAAACGGACGGCGGAGCTGGAACTTAAACAGCTTCAGAAAAAAATGGACGACGGCGTGATTGCCAGCACGGTGGACGGCACGGTAAAATCTGTACTGGACGAGGAGACCGCCAAGCTGGAAAATTCTCCTCTCATCACTGTCACCGGAGAAGAAGGGTTTTATATCACAGGCTCTGTGGCCGAGACATCTCTGGAGAAAATCGCCAAGGGTATGTCGGTCTCAGTGACCTCCTGGAACTCCGGAATGACATACGACGCTACTATTACAAGTGTGAGCAATTCTCCCGCATCTGGAAACGGCTATGGCAACGGAAATCCCAACATGTCCTATTATCCTTTTACTGCCGTCATCAAGGGAGACGCGGAGCTGCAGAACGGCGAAGGCGTAGATTTATCCGTAGAGGGCATGGGGACTCCCTCCTTTGAGGACGTCCTTTATCTCTCCCAGGCGTTCGTCCGGGAGGAAGGGAATCAATACTATGTCTATAAAAAGGGCGAAGACGGCCTGCTCACCAAGCAGTATATTGAAGCCGGAAAAATCGTCTACGGAAGCATCGAGATCAAATCCGGTCTGAATATGGAGGATGAGATTGCCTTCCCATACGGCAAAGACGTGAAAGAAGGCGCCAAGACGGAATCCGTTGACTCGCTTTATAACTATGGAATGTAGGAGGAGGACCCATGTTAGAAAATATACGATTATCCTTTCAGGGAATCTGGGCCCATAAGCTCCGTTCCTTTTTGACGATGCTGGGCATCATCATCGGCATCGGTTCCATCATCGCCATCGTGTCCACGATCAAAGGCACCAATGAACAGATCAAGCAAAATCTGGTCGGCGCCGGAAACAACGCGGTGAAAATACAGCTATATCAGGGAGACTGGCCAATGGATCTCACTTATACCAGTCCGCCGGACGGAGTACCCGTTATCACCCCTGAGGTCCGTGAAGAGATTCTCGGTTTGTCTGAGGTCATTGAGGCCTCTCTCTACTACACGCGGAACGAGTACAGTGCCGTCTTCAACGGTTCACAGACTCTTACCGGAGGCAATATCGTGGGTATAGACAATCATTACCTGGACGTCTATGGATATCAGATCACCAAAGGCCGCGGCTTCACCGACAAGGATTTTACCGACAGCCGGAAGGTAGTGCTGCTGGACAAAACGGCATCGTCCAATTTGTTTCAGGGAGAAGATCCCATCGGCAAGACTGTCGAGATTAAAGGTGAACCGTTCACGGTGATTGGACTGATTGGACAGAAGGCCGGTTTTGAACCGGTCATAAATTCTTTGGAGGACTATGAGCGCTATGCCTCCAACTACTCCAGCGGCCTGGTCTGTGTCCCCGACGCCATCTGGCCGGTCCTTTATCAGTACGGCGAACCCCAGAACCTGGTGGTCCGCGCCGCCAGTACCGATGACATGACCGCCGCCGGTGAAAAAGCCTCCGACATCCTGAACGGCTATTTATATGTATCGGACGAGACCATAAAATATAAGGGCGAGGATCTGCTCGAGCAGGCCAATAAGCTTCAGGAACTCAGCGCGGCGACCAACAGACAGCTGATTTGGATCGCCAGTATCTCCCTGCTGGTTGGCGGAATCGGCGTCATGAACATCATGCTGGTTTCTGTCACAGAACGTACACGGGAGATCGGCTTGAAAAAGGCTCTGGGCGCCAGAAAGACTCGTATCCTCGGACAGTTCCTGACCGAAGCCGCAGTACTGACCGGCCTGGGCGGTATCCTGGGAATTGGCGCAGGCATCGGCCTGGCCTACATCATCTCGAGCCTGTCCCAGGCTCCGGTGGCTATCAGCATCCCGGCTATTGTAGTGTCCGTGGTATTTTCCACCTTGATCGGCCTTATATTTGGAATTATTCCTTCCTTTAAGGCAGCCAATCTGAACCCCATCGATGCGCTGAGACACGAATGATATTCATCCGCTGCAGGAACTGATTCTATTCCACGGCATCAAAAAAGGGCTGCCGCACCAATCACATGGTGCGGCAGTCCTCTGTTAAAATATTTTAATTCTTCATTGCTTCATCCACTTCTTCCTGAGTCAGCGCTCCTTGTTCAATATAAAAGTCGATGTATTCATCCACGTTGTCTTTTGTGATCAGAATCGTATCAATGGACTCCTCGATCACTTCGTCTTCTCCTTTTAAGAGTCTGGCTGCTGCCGCCAGGTTCTTCTCTGCCAGCTCTTTTGTGTTCTGCATCACAGTCGCCGTATAAGTACCTTTTTTAATGGCCAGAAGTGCCTCGGGCACCGCGTCTACCCCGTATGTCTGGATGTCCTTGTAATCGGGATTGTCCTTTACTACCTCGTAACAGGACATGGCCAGCGCATCGCCGATGGTGAGCACTACATCAATCTTTCCATAGGACTGTACCCAGTCCTCCATAGTCGCCATAAAGGTGCCTTCATCCGCGCGGTCGGTGATTTTCTCCGCCAGGATCTCGCAGTCCGGGCGCTGTTTTACAAAAATGTCCTTATACGCTTTCAGCCTGGATTCTGTGTGAAGGTTCCCGGGATTACAGGAAAGGATGACCACTCTAGCGTTTTCCGGCGCTTTTTCTACGGCCAGTTCAGCGAGGACCCGACCCTGATCATAAGGATCTGCGTCGATCCAGGAACCGCCCTCCACCTCACGGATGCCGGCGTTCGTGGTAATACATTTGATCCCTGCGTCCACAACCTTCTGAGCATAAGGAAGCTGCAGATCTCCGTCGTTTGGCTGGATAATGATACAGTCGTATTCCTTTGTGATACAGGTTTCAATCAGAGTATTTTCCTTTGCACTGTCCGATTCCGCATCCAGGATATCCAGAGTGAACAGGTCTTTGTAATTCGCCTCCCATTCCTCTTCCATAGACTTTGCGATTCTGGCGGCAAAGCTGTCCGCCATGTTTCTTGAAATAAACGCCACCTTATACGTTTCCCCGTCAGATGCTTCCTTTGTACTTCCCGCCTCCGTTTTCGTCTCCCCAGATACCGCTTTTGTTTCCTTCTTGTCACCGCCCCCGCAGGCTGACATAGATAGGACCATACATACTGCCATCAATACTGCCAACAATTTTTTCATTTTTCTTCCTCCTTTTTAAGTGGTTGTATCTGCTTATCCCTTAGAGCCCTTTTTGTAGGTTTTTTTCTCCTTGGAATAAAGATCCCATATGACCGCGCCTGCAATGATCACGCCTTTTACAATCTGCTGGATATAGGAATTGACAGATATCAGGTTCATGATATTGCTTAAAAAGCCCACGATGAACGCGCCGATCATTGTACCGAAAGCCGATCCTACACCGCCGGAAAAGCTGGTCCCGCCTATGATCGTGGCAGTCATCGCGTCGAATTCATATCCCTGAGCTCCGTTCGGCATAGCGCCGTTTACTCTTGATACAAAAACAGCGGCTGCAATACCGACTAAAATGCCATGGATGGCATACGTCTTCATTTTCACAGACTTTACTTTAATTCCGGAAGCATTGGCCGCCTGTTCATTTCCCCCAATCGCGTAAATGGAACGGCCCATCCTTGTGTGGTTTGTCAGATAAAAGATTACGGCAAAGGTGACAAGCATAATGATGACGGGTATCGGGATTCCCAGAAAGCTCCCCTGTCCGACTACCGTAAATTTCCCCAGGTCATAGATGTTCTGACCGTCGGTATAAAAAAGCGCGGCTCCTCTGGCCATCGTCTGGATGGCAAGGGTCGCAATGAATGGGGGCGTCCTGAATTTCGTCACCATAAATCCACTGAGCAGATTACAGACCACAGATACCCCGATCGCTACGGCAAAGGTCGCTGCGATGCTGTGAGTCACATGATAGGCGGATACCGCCAGAACGCCGGCCAAGGCTACTACGGCGCCGGCCGCCAGATCCAGCAGGCCCGCGGTGATGAGCAGCATCTCGCCAAACGCGATAATCAGGATGACTGACTGCTGTCTTGCCACATTCAATAAGTTGTCGGGTTTTAAAAAGTGTTTATTGGCTATGGCACAGACTGCCATAAATACGACTAGTATCAGAACCAGACTGTACCTACTCAAAATTTTATGAAAATCCCTTTTCGGTTTTTGCATCTCCATCGTCCATCCTCCCAATCATTTATCACCCTGCTGTCTTTACTGCGAAATTCATAATAGCTTCCTGAGAAAATTCCTCTTTGTCCAGACATCCCGTGATTACTCCTTCATGCATTACGTAAATCCGGTCGCACATGCCGATCAGTTCCGGAAGCTCCGAGGACACCATGACAATCCCCTTTCCATCCCGGGCAAATTCTTCCATCAGCTGATAGATTTCACTCTTAGCCCCCACGTCGATCCCTCTAGTCGGTTCATCCATAATCAGTACGTCCGGGCTGCAGAGCATCCACTTCGCCAAGATCACCTTTTGCTGGTTTCCGCCGGAAAGGTTCTCGATCTTTGTTTCCAGCGACGGAGTTTTAACATTCATCCGTTCACAGACCTCCCGTACCTTCTCCTTTTCTTTTCGTTTGTGGCAGCGCCCTTTATAAAAGAATTTTTTCAGCGAAGCCAGGGAGGTATTTTCTATAATGTTCCTTACCGGTACAATGCCGTATTGCCGCCGGTCCTCCGACACCATCGCAAGCCCGTGGGCGATTGCCTGCCATACGTGCCTGATCTGCACCGGCTTTCCTTTTATGTACACCTCTCCTTCTGTATGAGGATCCATTCCGAAGACCGCGTTCATCACTTCTGTCCGGCCCGCGCCAACCAGCCCCGCGAATCCTACGATTTCTCCCGCTCTGACATCAAACGAAATATTTTTGAATATTCCAGGCGAGCAGAACCCCTTTACTTCCAGGACCTTTTCTCCCACCGGGACTTTTGTTTTCGGATACTGATTCTCCAGCTTCCTCCCGACCATCATCTCAATCACTTGGTCAATCGTAACCTCCGAGGCATTTCTCGTCCCTACTACCGCCCCGTCCCGAAGAACCGTGATCTCATCAGCTATTTTAAAAATTTCATCCATCTTATGAGAAATATAAATGATGCTGACTCCCCGTTTTTTCAGCTGTTCAATTTTATCAAACAAGAACGTCACTTCCTTATCTGATATGGAAGAGGTCGGCTCGTCCATGATCAATACCTGGGCGTCAAAGGATACCGCTTTCAGTATTTCGATCAGCTGAATGTCCGCCACGCTCAGGCTCCTCAAAAGCGTGTCATGAGAATACGGAAATCCCTCCTGCGTCAGAAGCGCTTCCGTATTCTTCCGTATCGTTTTCCAATCGATTTTTCCCCTCCGCTTCATCGTCCAGCTGCCCAAATAAACGTTTTCCGCCACAGTCAGATCCGGCACATAAGAAAGTTCCTGAAAGATCATGGCAATGCCGTTGGCCCTTGCATCCACCGGACTCTTTATTTGGACCGGCCTGCCGTCGATATAAATCTCCCCTTCGTCCTGCCGGTATATTCCGTCCAGAATTTTCATCAGAGTGGATTTCCCGGCTCCGTTTTCTCCGCAGAGTACATGTGTCGTACCTTTTTTCAGCCGAAAGCTCACTTGATCCAGCGCTTTTACTCCCGGAAAAGATTTTGATATGTTTCTTAGTTCCAGCTTGATCTCTTCACTCATTTCCACACCTGCTTTCTGTCCGGCCGTCAAAACCGGATGACCGCTTTAATAACATCCTTCGCTTCTTTCACCACAGTTCGGAAAGCCGCGTCGCTGTCGTCAAAAGAAAAATAATGGGTGACGATCGGTTTCACATCGATGGAGCCGCTGGCAATCGCCGCAATCGCCACAGGATACAGATTTCGATAGCGAAATACAGATCTGATCGTAACTTCTTTCACCATGATCTGAGAAAAGTTAAAGTTGATCGTGCTCTCCGCCGCCATTCCCACGAGTACCACCGTACCGCCCCTCTTCACAAAAAACGGCGCCTCGCCAATGGTCGCTGCCGATCCTGCCGTTTCAAATACCACATCGGCTCCCCGTTCTCCAAAGATTTCTTTCACCCTGGCCGCCACGTCTTCCTTTCCGGCGTTAATAATGCCGTTTGCTCCCAAACGTTTCGCAGCTTCCAGACGCTTCTCAAACAAATCCGCCACCACAATCTCCGATGCTCCCCGCGCTTTCGCCGCCAATAAGGTCACCAGGCCGATGCAGCCGCCGCCCAAGATCAGCACGCGGTCACCCAATGTGACATTTCCCTGACCCGCGGCGTGAAGTCCCACCGCCAAGGGTTCCACTAAAGCCCCTTCCTCTGTGGACACAGATTTCGGAAGCGGGTAGCACATTCCCGCCGGATGGACCACATATTCCTGAAGGGCCCCCTGTGTAGGCGGGTCAGCAAAAAAGCGGACGGACCGGCAGAGATTGTATTTGCCGCTCCTGCAAAGCTCACATGTACCGCAGGGATAGCCAGGCTCCAGTGCGACCCGTTCCCCCGGCCGGAGCCCACTCACCAGATTTCCCACCTTCATAACCGTACCGGCCACTTCGTGTCCCAAGATAAATGATGGAGGCGCCGTCACATCTCCGATATGCCCATCCTTATAAAAATGAACGTCCGAACCGCACACTCCGCAGTACTCCACTTTCACCAGCGCTTCCTCCGGGCCCGGCACCGGAACATCCGCGTTGTCTCTTATCACGATTTCCATCGGCTTTTCCAAATACGCTGCTTTCATTTTCTTATCCCTTTCTTCCTGTTGACATTTCGCAAATGCTTTTACTATAATAGTTTTATAAAACTATTTTATATAATATATTAGCATATTAGTATAATATTTCCAAATTGTCAACTGAAATATATATTTTTATGGGCAAAATGACCATCCATTATATTAAAGAGCTGAATTTTGATTGCATTTCCCCCGAAATATGTTAAACTAATAACAAGTTATTTTATAAAATAATTTTATAAAAACAAAATAAAAGGAGATATTATGGCACCGATCAATACCGCCAACATTAAGCAGTACAATCGAAATAAAATATTCCGGCTCATTGCTGGCCGGAATAAGATTTCAAAACAGGAGATTGCGTATGAACTTCACATGAGTCTCCCCACCATCAGTCAAAACCTTCAGGATCTGAAAAACGCCGGGCTGATCATGGAAAACGGGGCCCTGGCCTCAAGCGTCGGGCGCAAAGCCACAGGCTTTTCCATCGTGCCGGACGCTAAAGTCGCTCTCGGACTGGATATCACCCTGAACCATATCTCCATGGTCCTTGTGAACCTGAACGGCTGCGTGATCCATAGTATGCCAAGAAAACACTACCAGATCAAAGGGACGGAGGAAAGCTACCGGGAAGTCAGTCTTGAGATATCCGAATTTTTAAAAGCCTCTGGAGTAAGTCCGGACCGGGTGCTCGGAATCGGAATCTCCATACCGGGAATCATCACGGAATACGGGACTTATATTTTCCAGTCTTCCCTTCCTGTACCCGGGAACTTCTATGAATGCATCCGACCGTATATTCCGTTCCCCTATACCCTGTACAACGACGCCAATTGCGGCGGACTGGCCGAATTCTGGGGCCGTTCTGACATTGACACCATCGCTTATCTCTCACTCAGCAATACGGTAGGCGGATCTATCTTAATGGGAGGCGAGACCTACTTAGGCGTATCCAACCGAAGCGCCGAATTCGGCCATGTCACCCTGGACCCCAATGGACTTCCCTGCTACTGCGGGAAAATCGGCTGCTCCGATGCCTATTTAAATGCCAAGCTTCTCTCCACCATGGCGGGGGATAATCTGGCCGCTTTTTTCGAGGGCCTTAAAAACGGAAATGAAGCATTTCGTCAGTGCTTTGACGTCTATCTCCAGAATTTATCCATATTGATCAATAATATCAACATGTCTCTGGACTGTGATCTGATCCTGGGCGGATACGTAGGAATTTATCTGGAACCATACATTGAAAGGCTGAAGGAGCTGGTGAGCGCCCGTTCTACTTTCCCAACCGACGGCTCGTACATCAAGGCCTCCTCCAAAGGGTTTGAGGCAGCCGCTGTTGGCAGCGCTCTGTATTATATTGATGAATTTATTCAGCAGATATAAAAGAGCAGAGAAAAACAAAGCTGCCGCACTGATCACTCAGCGCGGCAGCCTTTTGTCATTTGTCTTCCGTATCTGTCTCCCAAATCTGATACCGGTCACGGCCTTTTTCCTTTGCCTGATACAAAGCTTTATCCGCCCGTGTATACAGCTCATCATAAGTATCGCCGCGGCTGGCCAGGACCGCGCCCAGACTGATCGTCAGCCCTTTTCCGTCCTCTAGCTTCAGTTCGCGCACCTTTTCACACAGGAACTGGCACTTATCCATGAGTATCTGACGGTTTTTGATGGAATTCATATAGACGGTGAATTCATCTCCTCCCGGCCTTCCGACAATATCATTGGAACGGAAGCTTACTTTCAAAAGCTCCGCCACCTGAATTAACGCCCAGTCGCCCTGCATGTGCCCGTATGTATCATTTACATTTTTAAAATTATCCACATCGAACAGCAGGAGCGCCCCTCTTTCTCCCTCATGCAGGGCCGCAAGGGCCTCCTCTATCTGTTTTCGGAGCGTTTCTGAATTATAGATATGCGTCAGGCTGTCCAGCTGCGCTTTCTGAAGCAGAATGTCCTTTTCCTGCTTTTCCTCATCAATTATATTAAGCTTTCCGAGGGTATACGCCGGCGTCTCTCCGTCGAACACCGTCTCAACGGCTATCCGTACCCAGTGACAGCCCCCTTCAAAATACAGCTGAAGCTCATGCACTCCATCGTCACAAGAGCTGAGTATCTTGTAGAAAATCTCTTTCTGCTTTTCTTCGTCCTCATTGCTCTCCGCCTTGTTGTGGTCATATACGATCAGACGGGGACGGCTGCTTTCCTTCGATGGTGCGGAGACGATCGTCTTATTATCCCGAAAACTGTATTCCAGGAAATATTCGTTCACCAGACCGTATACCCGAAAATGCTTTTTCAGCTCCAGCGCCATCTGTTTGCTCATGCGCGCTCTTTGTCGAAGAAAGTACAGCAGGAACAAGATAATGAGCATTAAAATCCCAGCGACCAGCCCTATGGTTTCAAGAGGATTCGCCTTGATAAAGCTTTGGACAGAAAAGGACTGCTTTTGTACCGTATTTCGGATTAGGATCTTCTGCATCTCCTCCTCCGGTATCAGCAAGATGATCTTGTTCAAAACGGAAATCAGCTCCTGGGGGCCGGGCTTTACGATACCAAAGCATATCTCCCTGGATTTATATGCCTGGGGTATCAGCTTCAGGTTCGCATACTGGGGAAGGTTGACAAAATACTGGGCCGTATAGGCGTCAACACATGTATAATCTGCTTTTCCTTTGGCTACCGCCCTGATACATTCATCGGTGCTGTTATAATATGCCACCTCTCCTTCATGCTCTCCCCCATAATACCCCGAGGACGTCAGCGCCAGAGTTCCGCTCCCGATATCATCTTCACTGCATTTTTCATTCATTAGGATCACGTATTGAGAGGATACGTATGCCTGTGACATGGACAGATGCCGTTCTTTAGCCAGATCATAGTCATAGGGCATACCCGCCACAAGATCGATCTCGTTTTTTTCCGATCTCTCATACAATTCTTCTGGCGTATCCACACATACGAACTCAAATTTAAGACCGGTGTTTTCTGTTACATAGTCCAGCAGGTCGATGGAGATTCCTCCCAGGGATCCGTCCTCCTTCTGGTATTGATAAGGAGCCTGCCCACTCAGAACTCCGACCCTCAATGGTCCGGTATGCTCCACATACCGCTCCTCCTCGTCACTCAGTACCAGCTTTTCTTCTGAATAGGAAAAGTATTTTTCATACAGCATATTGGAAAAATACGGATTCACCTGTTCAATATTCATCATCGCGGCATTCAGTTCATCCAACAGTTCTGCGTTTTTTCCCTTTGTCGTCACGAAATAAAAGGGCTTCGGAGAAAATCTCGCCACCGTTTTGACTCCCTCAATATAATTCATGCTGGAATTCACCATCATATCCGCCCGGCCATCTTTCAGCGCCTGAAGCTGTTCCTCAACAGAAACACAGTCCACGTATTCCGGCGTGACCAGATTCATCTCACAAAAATCTTCCAGCTCCGCCCTAGTCTGTTTCGCCGTAATCGGAGCCGCGATCCGGAAACTCTGTTCAACTTGGGAATTGATCAGTTTATTATCAACCGTATCATAGAGTACCTGGAGCACCGTTTCTCTCACACCATAGCTTTGACTGGAATAGTCAAACATCTGACCAGTGGCTTCGTTGTACACCATGCCGCCCATCAGATCGATTTCACCGTTTTCCAGCATCTCCATCAGTGCAGAGAGACTGTCATTGATATCCCCTGGTACCTCTACGAATTCATAATCCCAACCCGTATACTGTGCAACTTCCTGCAGATATTCATAGGTATAGCCAGTATAATTGCCTTGTTCGTCAACATCCGTCAGCCCAGCCTGTATCGGATAAGCAACTCGTACAGTGCGGGTCCCCTGGTTCTGCCCCGTCCCGGCTTCCGTTTCCCGGTCTCCGCCTTGCGCCCTTGCAGCCTGGACAGGATGGACGCTGCTCATAAATATCATGATAACTGCCACAAATAGACAGGTCAGTCTCTTTTTCATATCATCATCCTCATACCAGAATTATTATTTTATGTCCACAAAATAACTTGCACTTCTGTCATTCGTCTGTCAATATCACAAATATATTATACCTCTCCCATCTCTATCCCGCAAGTCCAAGAAAAAAAGCCGCGGGCAGATGGACTGGTATCTTTCAATGATACCGGACCATCTGCCCGCGGATTCTGCCGCTTATCCATGTTTTCCGTTATACGATCTTACTTCCATTCGCAGTCACCTTAAAACGCATGCCCAGCATTTCTGCGGCCCGGCGGCACATCAACATTCTCTGCAGGAAGATTTCAAAGTAGTCCATCATGGAGCACATGCTTTCATCCAGCTCGATGTTCAAGGTGATTACCCTCTTTTCCGCCTGGATCACCAGCTTGGAAGATTTGGCGGCATAATTCACCCGGTCATGCTTGTCAAAGGTTTCTTTGATCTTGTTCCGCACCCGGTTCCGTCTTACATCCGTTTTGTCTGCCAGGATCAAGGCGGCCGACACCGCGTCCACGGCCGTCCCTGTATGTTCGTCGTGCTCCCCGATAGCGCTGACCACCACGGCTATCTCTCCTGCGTTCATTCCCTGCTCTCTTAAAAGCTGGAAAGCCATCAGGGCTCCGCTGTGGGCATGATCGTTCCTGTTCACACAGTTCCCAATATCATGCAGATATCCGGCGATCCGGGCCAGCTCCGCCGTCCGCTTTTCGTATCCCAGCTCTTTCAGGATCTTTCCAGCTGTTTCGGCTGTCTTCACCGCATGCTTTTCAGAGTGCTCTGTAAAGCCTAGGGCTCCCAGTACCGCATCTCCCTGTTCAATATATGCCTTGATCTTCTTTGATTCCTTTAAGCTTTTATATGTGATCTCTTCCATATTTCTCCTTTATTTCCCGTTTGAATCACATTTCATCCTTCACATATCCGGCTATATTGTACGCATGATCGGATACCCGCTCCAGATTTCCCATGATATCCAGGAAAATGACGCCGTGAGAAGCTCGGCACTCATTGTTCGCCAGCCTGGCTATATGTTTGTCCCTCAAATCTTCCTCTGTGCTGTCCACCAGATCTTCAAACTTGATGACCTGGCGGATGCTTTCCGCATCCTCATTCCTTCTGGCCGATACGGCGTTCTCCACAGAACCCACCGCATAGGAGAATATGGTTTCCAGATCCTTCTGGCCCATGGGGGAAAACTGGATATCTCCCTGAATCTTGCTCTCGGCCAGCTCCGCGATATTTTCCGCGTGGTCGCCGATACGCTCCAGATCGTTGACCGTATAGAGAAGGTTTTTAACCTGCTCTGACTGCTCTTCCATCAGCGAGAGGTTGGAAATCTTCACCAGATATTCCGTCAGCGCCTTCTCCATGAAATTTATGGTCTTTTCCTGGGCAAAAATCCTATCTACAGATTCCTGATTGTTTGTAAGGACCGCATTCTCTCCCAGCTTCACATTATCGAGGGACAGCTCTCCCATGCGGACGACCTCACGCTTCGCGGTCTCAATGGCAAAGGAGGGGTTCTCCAAAATTCTGGTATCCAGATGGGACATGATCTTCTGCTCCAGCGTCTCCTCCGGTTCCTGTACCTTTTCCCGCACGATCTTCCCGGACAGGGATACCAGCTTGCCTGCGAAAGGAAACAGAATCAATGTATTCGTCACGTTGAATATGGTATGGAACACGGAAATCTGCGTACTGTTGATGGTGGACGCCGCCCAGTTCCCGTTCAGGCTGAACACGATGAACATCACTATGCCGAACAGCACCGCGCCCATTACGTTGAACATCAGATGGATGACTGCCGCCCGTTTTGCCGTCTTATGGGCGCCGGCGCTGGCGAGCAGCGCTGTCACGCAGGTACCGATATTTTGTCCCAAGGTGATATAAACGGCTGAATTCCAGGTGACCACTCCGTTCATGGCCAAGGTCTGCAGAATACCGACGGAGGCCGAGGAGCTCTGAATAATGCCGGTGACCACTACACCGGCCAGGATGCCGAAGATCGGGTTGCTTCCAAGCACCGTGAATATCTGAGCAAACACAGGCGCGTCTTTATAGGGCTCTATGGAGCCGGACATGAAACTGAGCCCGATAAACAGGACGCCGAAGCCAACCAAAATGCTTCCAATTTCCTTCTGGCGTTCTTTTTTCGCAAACAGAAGCATGAATGCCCCGATACCGATGAGGACAGGGGCAAAGAACTCCGGCTTCATGACCTCTCCCCACTCGCTCATGGATACCAGCCACGCAGTGACTGTAGTACCGATATTGGCGCCCATGATGACGCCCACCGCCTGGGACAGACTCAGAATCCCGGCGTTGACAAAACCGACGACCATGACCGTGGTCGCAGAGCTGCTCTGGATGATGGCAGTGATCAGCGCGCCCAGCAGCACGCCTAAGAGCCGGTTATTCGTAATATATCCCAGCATTCGCTTCATCCGGCCTCCGGCCGCTTTCTGAAGGCCGTCCGCCATGATATTCATACCATAGAGGAACATGCCCAGGCCGCCGACAAATTGAAATAATAGTTTCACATCGCTTAATGACATAAAGATCTCCCTCATTCACGTAATCAGAATCGTTCATCTTCCACTATACAAAATTTATGTCAAATCAAAACCATCTTTATGTAAAATCTTTGTAAAGTCGGTATTTATTCCACACTTTTGAGGGATTCTACCATATCAATCTTTCTGAGCTTATAAAACATGGCGGCGTTGACCAGAAACGCGAACAGCAGCGTCAGGACAATCCCCCAGAGATAACTCAGAGGATGCACCGCACGGCCGAACATGATCAGATCTACTTCTACGGTCTCAATAACAAAGCGGTGAAGTATATTTCCCATGAAAACGCCTGCCGCGATACCGATGAACGTCAGAAGCACATTTTCCCGGTACACATAAGAGGCCAGCTCCAGATCATAAAAGCCAAGCAGCTTAATGGTGGCCAGCTCCCGCTTTCGTTCCGTGATATTGATATTATTCAGGTTATACAGGACGACAAAGGCCAGCAGCCCGGCTGAGATTATCAGGACCCAGACGACCGTATCCAGGCTTCCGAGCATATCCATGATCGTCTTGTTCATATCGGATACCAGTACGACACCGGACACTGCTTCATGCTCCAAAAGGCGTTTTGACAGCTCACGGCCTTTCTCTTCCTGCGCGTCCTTTAGCTTCAGATATTCCGTATTGCATTCTGCTTCCCTGCCATACAGCTGCCGATATAAGGACGGAGACATATAAATATAATTATACACATAATTCTCTGTGATATGCGAGACCTTAACTGAAACCCTGCTGGTGTCACTTTCTTTCAGATAAAAAGAATCTCCTTCCCGGATGTCCAAAAGCTTCGCCAGCTTTTCATTGATGACCGCTCCCTCATCATCCAATGTATATCCTTCTCCGCTCAGCCGGTCCCTCAGCACGAAAAAGTCCGGAAACCGTTCCAGATCTTCCGGTACGACCAGATTGACGGCTTTCGTTACACCGTTTGCTTCCCCATCCATAGACGCCGTGTAGGCTCCCAGATACTCCGATATGTTCTCGTCCCTGTCCATATCCTCATAAAAGGCTTCTTTTTCCTCCTGTTCTCCATCCGTCACGATACTGGCCGACGCATCATAAAGCCAAAGCTCTCCGTATTGACCGTCAGACACTGTGTAGATTGAATCCCTCAATCCGAATCCGACGATCAGCAGAGCCATACAGGCGCCGATACCGAATACGGTCATCAAAAGACGCTTTTTATATCGGAACAAATTCCGAAGTGTGGATTTCTGGCTGAAATTCATGTGACGCCACAGAGGGCGTATCCGTTCCAAAAGGATCTTCTTCCCCTTCATGGGCGCAACCGGGCGCATCAGCTGAGAAGGCATCGCCAGCGTTTCTTTATAGCAGGCCGCCAGAGTCGCTCCTGTGGTGCAGATCACCGCAATAGCAGTCGCTCCAAGAGCGTATCCCCAATTATACGGTATCCGGATAATGCTCAGGTTCCCATAGAGAATCTTATATGTGGTGATGATAACCCATGGAAGCAGCTTTTCTCCTACGAGAAATCCGGCTATGCTCCCCAGAAGGCTGGCAGAAAGCGCATATAAAATATATTTGGAGGCTATGGATAAGGTGCTGTAGCCCAGCGCCTTCATGGTGCCGATCTCCGTCCTCTTTTCCTCCACCATTCTGGTCATGGTGGTCAGACTCACCAAAGCAGCCACCAGAAAGAAAATCACTGGAAATACTTTTCCGATCGCCCCAATCCTTTTTGTATCATTGTCAAACTCCACATAAGACTGAACTGACTTCCGGTCCAGCACATACCATTCCGGTTCTTCCAAATCCTCCAGGGCTGCTTTCGCTTCCTCGATCTCTGATCTGGCATCGGCAATTTTCTCATCGGCCTCGTCTCTCGCGTCTTCATACTCGGCCTTTGCCTCCTGAAGCTCTGTTTCTCCGTCGGACAGCTTCTCCTTCGCTTCCTCCAGCTGCCGCTTCCCGTCTGCTATCTCCTGGCGCCCTTCTTCCAGAGCAGCCTCTCCGTTGGCTATCTCCTGACGTCCGTCTGAAATCCCCTGTTCTCCGGTCTTGATTGCGTTCTGAAGCTCCAAAAGCGCTGCCTCTCCATCCTGTACCTGTGCTTCTCCATTCTGGATTTCCGCCTCTGCAGCAGCCAAAGCGGCCTCTTTTTCAGACAGCTCTGCTTCTTTCCCCTCCAGAGCTGCCATTCCCTGGTCATACTGACTCTGAAGGTCAGTGAGTTCAGCTTTTACCCCGTCCAGATACTTTAAAACTCCGTCCAGCTTCGTCTGGTTCGCATCCAGCGCTTGTTTTCCCAGAAGATATTCCTCGTTCTCTTCCGGATTCAGGCCTGCCGCCTCCAGACCCGCGCGCAGCTCCTCCAATTTTCCTCTCTGGATATCCAAAGCTGCCTGAGAGGACTCTGCGTCCGCCATGCCGCTCTCATATCCTTCCCATCCGGCTTTCAAATCCTCGCCTTTGGCCGTCAGCTCCTCCCTAGCAGCCTCCAGCTGTGCCCGTCCTTCTCCGGCCAGGCTTTTTCCAGCCTCCAGCTCTTCTCTCGCTGCCTCCAGCCTTTCCCTGGAGCTCTGGATTTCCTCCTGTTTTTCAGCCAAAAGCGCTTTTGCGTCCGCTGCTTTCTGCTCGTTTGATTTAAGCTGCGCTTTTCCGTCCACTAGCTTTTGTTCATTTACAGAAAGAACATTCTCCGCATCCCGAAGCTTCTCTTCGTTCTCCGCTATTTTATCCCGTCCGTCCTCGAGTTCATTCTCTCCGTCCTCGATCTTAAGCCACGCATCCCGCAGCTTCTGCTCCGCCTCCTCTTCTTTTTCCTGCAGTTTCTGTTCTGCTTTGCCAATTTCCTCCTGTGCGTCTCCCCGAATCTCCTCCAGGCGGATTCCGCACCGCTCGCCCGCTATATCCTCGATTGCGTCCGCTATCTTTTCTGCCTCATCCTGGTACGTTCCTCCGGCAGTCACAAAACCGTCCAGGCCGTCCGCGGCCGCATATATCTGCGTGTAGACATCAAGGGAAAAATCCTCCTCCGTCACCATCAGGAAACCCTTGATGTCTCCGTTCCCAATGGAAGAATTTCCTCTGTCAAAATTCAGATAATAAGGGCTCGAGCCAATCCCAACGATGGTATAAGTCTCCGTTTTAAGCGTATCTGAAAGAGGATCGTCTGTCCCAGAATACAGTGTGATCTGATCTCCCAGCTCATAATCTGTGCTGACTAAAAGCTGTTCATCCAAAAAACACTCGCCTCTTTTTTCCGGAAGGCGCCCCTCTTTTATGTTCACTCTATTGATATTCTGCGGCATGGAAGAGACATGGAGGACCAGCTCCTTTTCCCCATAATGGCAGAGTGCGTCCAAAGAGTATTCGCCCTCTGCAGCCGTAACTCCCGGTATCCGGCGGATCTGCTCCAGATCCCCTTCCGTCAGGCCCATGGTGGACAAAATTCGAAAGTCCATGAAATTAGACTCGTCGGCTACCGCGTCCACCGACAGCCGCATATCCGGCTCTGTCGCCCGTACCCCGGAAAAAAACGCCACGCCCAAAGCGACAATGAATAAAATCGAAAGGTATCGGTTCAGGCTCCTCCTGATCTCCACAAAAAAATCTTTCCGCTGTGCCTGTTTCATCTATCTGACATCTCCAGTTATCTATTGTTTTTTACCACTCTATGTCTTCGACAGGAGTTGGATTCTCGTTTACCGTAATTCGGGATACACGGCCGTTCTTTATCTTGATCACCCGGTCGGCCATGGGAGTCAGCGCAGAGTTATGCGTTATGACGATCACGGTCATTCCCCTTTCCCGGCAGGTGTCCTGCAAAAGCTTCAGTATGGATTTTCCGGTCTGGTAGTCCAAAGCGCCCGTCGGCTCATCACACAGCAGAAGCTTCGGATTCTTGGCCAGCGCCCTGGCTATGGAAACCCGCTGCTGCTCACCGCCTGAAAGCTGAGACGGAAAATTATCCATACGTTCTCCCAATCCTACTTCCTTCAGAATCTCCTCCGCATCCAGATGATCCTTGCATATCTGGAGCGCCAGCTCTACATTCTCCAGTGCGGTCAGGTTCTGTACCAGGTTATAAAACTGAAATACAAAGCCGATGTCTTCCCGGCGGAATCTGGTCATCTTTTTATTATCAAATGCCGCCACGTCCGTTCCGTCCACCAGCACCCGACCCTCAGACGCCTTATCCATGCCTCCCAGTATATTCAATACGGTGGTCTTCCCCGCGCCGCTGGGCCCCACTACCACCACGAATTCTCCTCTTTCGATGGAAAAGCTCATATCATCCACTGCTTTAATGACCACTTCCCCCATCCGGTAGGTTTTTTTCACATGTACCAGCTCCACAAAAGATGCCATGAAATCCCTCCTCATCCAATCATACCTTGTTCAAAAATATCGAAAAGGGGACTGTTCCTCACAGTCCCCTCTTATCATAACTCATTTTTCCGCCGCCGTCATCCTTTTTTACTGATCTCCTGCCGCAGGACAGTCCTTTATGAAAAACGGACCCTCAAATATGCTTTGATCTCCTCTACACATTTTTCAAATCCCAGTTTTCCACTGTTCAGGCACAGGTCGTAATTTCGCAGATCCTGCCATTCATGGCCGGTATAATGCTTATAAAAATCTCCTCTGTACTTATCGGTGCGCTCAATAAATTTTTTCATTTCCTTAATAGTCATACTGTTCCGCTCCATCGCCTGCTCCAGACAGAACTCCTCCGGCGCATGGACAAACACACTGGCCACATTGGGGAAATCTTTTAATATAAAATCCGCGCAGCGTCCGATGATGACACAGGACTGCTCCTCCGCCAGCTTCTTGATGGTCTTTGCCGTATAGTTGAACAGATTGTCATTGGATATGAAATCTCTGTCCTCCGGCTCGATCAGCTCTCCGCGGTAGACCTTGGCTCCCATGAGCTTTGCAGACGGTCTCAGCCTTTCATCCGCGGCCCCGAAAAGCCGTACATGGATTCCGCTGTCCTCCGAGGCCATTTCCAGCACCTCTCTGTCATAAAAAGGAATCCCCATATCCTTTGCCAGCATCTTTCCGATGGTCTTTCCGCCGCTTCCATACTGCCGCGCAATGGTAATAACCACTTTCTCCATGGCCAAGCCCCCTTTACTCACCTAAATATGCTTTCTTTATGGATTCATCGTTTAAAAGCTCCCGGGCATTGCCGCTTAGTACGATATTTCCAGTCTCCAGAACATATGCCCGGTCTGCTATGGACAGCGCCTTTTTCGCATTCTGCTCCACCAAGAGCACGGTGGTGCCGGCAGCGCTCACTTCTTCAATGATCTTAAATATCTCGTTCACAAAGATAGGAGAAAGTCCCATGGAGGGCTCATCCATCAAAAGAATCTTCGGCTGGGACATCAGCGCCCGCCCCATGGCCAGCATCTGCTGCTCTCCGCCTGACAGAGTCCCTGCCGGCTGATTGCGCCGTTCCTTCAGACGCGGAAATTTCTGATAGACCATCTCCAGGTTGCGGCTGAATTCTTCCTTCTCTCTTCTGATATAGGCTCCCATCTTCAGATTCTGGTACACAGAAAGGTGCGCGAACACCCGCCGGCCTTCCGGCACATGAGCCATGCCCATCTCTACTATTTTATGGGGAGGGATTTTCGTAATATCCCTGCCGCCCAGCGTGACCGTCCCCGCTTTCTTCGGAAGCAGGCCGGTGACAGCGTGAAGAGTGGTGGTCTTCCCCGCTCCGTTGGCGCCAATGAGCGCTATGACCTCCCCCTGGCCTACCTCAAAGGAAATCCCTTTCAGAGCCTGAATCATGCCATAATATACCTGTAAATCTTTAACCTCCAGCAATGCCATGTCCTGCTCCTCCTATTCACCCAGATATGCTGTGATCACCTGCGGATCGTTCAGAACAGCCTTTGTCTCGCCCTGACAGAGGATCTCACCGAAATTTAAGACTGTCACTTCTTCACAGATACCGCTTACCAGCTTCATATCATGTTCTATCAACAGAATCGTCATCTCAAACTCTTTCTGGACAAACTTGATCGTCTGCATCAGTTCTTCCGTCTCATTGGGGTTCATGCCCGCCGCCGGCTCATCCAGAAGAAGCAGCTTGGGATTCGTGGCAAGCGCCCGGGCAATCTCCAGCTTTCTCTGTTTCCCGTAGGGAAGGTTGGATGCTTTATATTCAGCTTCTTTGTCCAGATCAAACACCTTTAAAAGCTCCATGGCTTTTTCATTCATCTCTTTTTCCACTTTGAAATACCGCGGAAGCCGCAGAAGCCCTTCAATGGTAGAATAGGAATAATTATTGTGCAGACCTGCCTTCACGTTATCCAATACGGAAAGGTTCTTAAACAGTCTGATATTCTGAAAGGTTCGGGCAATGCCCGCCTTATTGATCTCGATGGCTTTCTTTCTGGTTATATCCACCCCGTCCAGCTTTATGATCCCTTCCGTAGGCTTATATACGCCCGTTAAAAGGTTAAAGATCGTCGTCTTGCCGGCTCCGTTTGGACCGATCAGCCCGTACAGCTGACCTTTTTCTATTTTTACCTCAAACGCATTTACCGCGCGGAGGCCTCCGAAGGAAATGCCCAGGTTTTTTACCTCTAACAGCGCCATATCACTTAACCTCCTTTGTACGGGGTTTTCTGAGTCCGCGCAGACGTTCCGCCAGCATTTCTTTCAGGCGGCCGCCTCCCTTGCTCCAGTTAAAGATCATCATCAGAATCAGGACAATAGCATAGATCAGCATACGGTAATTGGATAGCCCTCTGAGCATCTCCGGAAGCAGGGTCAGGATAAACGCCGCGATCAAAGAGCCCCGTATATTTCCGATACCGCCCAGCACCACAAATACCAGTATCATGATGGACATATTATAGCCAAAACTCTTGGGCGACGCCACCAGGGACGACAGGTTATGAGCGTACAAAACGCCTGCCACTCCCGCCAGAGCCGCGGATATGGAAAATGCCATGAGCTTGAATTTCGTGATATTGATGCCTATGGATTCCGCCGCGATCCTGTCGTCTCTTATGGACATGATCGCCCGGCCCGCTCTGGAATTGATCAGATTCAATATGATGATCAGCGCGATCAAAAGCAGGAGCATGCCTATCAGAAACGTGGAATCCTTTGGAGTCCCGTTGATTCCCTGGGGGCCGTTCACGATGACCTCGCCGGTGGAGTCCAGATTAAGCGCTACGGAATCCTTCATGGAAAAATGCAGCCCGTTTCTGTCCCTGCCGATGAAAAACACATTGATAACATTTTTAATAATTTCCCCAAAAGCCAGCGTCACAATGGCAAGATAATCCCCGCGCAGACGCAGGACCGGAATGCCGATGAGGATCCCGAATAAGCCTGCCGCCGCCGCGCCGATCAAAAGCGCAAAGAAAAACCTAAGACCGTCGGGCATCGTCCCTACCGTCATTTTAGAAAAGAACGCGCTGGCAAAAGCCCCCACGCACATAAAACCTGCATGCCCCAGGCTCAGATCGCCCAGGATCCCCACTACCAGGTTCAGGGAGATGGCCAGGATCATATAAGCGCAGAGCGGCACCAGAAGTCCCCCAATAAGGCTGGAAATAGCGCCCGCGGAGGAAAGGACCTGAATGATGACCGCAGTCAGGATCACGATGCCATAAGTGATGAAATTACTTTTCGTCGTTTTCTGCAAATGTCTCATCTCGCCCCTCCTTACACCTTTTCCTGAATTTTCTTGCCGAAGATCCCGGTGGGCTTCACCAGCAGGATTATGATCAGCATGGCAAATACGATCGCATCAGCCAGCTGAGATGAAATATAAGCCTTGGCCAAAATCTCTATAATACCCAGCAGGATGCCGCCTACCATGGCCCCAGGTACGGAACCGATTCCACCGAATACCGCCGCCACGAAAGCCTTGATCCCGGGCATCGCTCCGGTATAGGGATTCAGGGACGGATAAGCCGAACAGAGAAGCACGCCTGCTATGGCCGCCAGGGCAGAACCGATGGCAAAGGTGAGCGCTATGGTCTTATTCACATTGATTCCCATGAGCTGCGCCGCTCCCCGGTCTTCAGACACCGCGAGCATAGCCTGGCCGGCCCTCGTCTTGTTGATGAACAGGCTGAGTCCCACCACGATCAGGATACAGGCTGCGATCGTCACGATGGTCACGCCGGAAATTTGCAGAGCGCCGCCCGCCAGGGAAATTCCCTTAAAGGAAATCACACTCTTAAATGTCTTTGTATCTGCTCCAAACAGAAGAAGCGCCAGATTCTGCAGGAAATAGCTGACGCCGATGGCCGTGATCAGCACCGCGAGGGGCGGGGCCATCCGCAAGGGCTTATATGCGATTCTTTCGATCACAACGCCCAGCAGCGTACATACCACAATGGACACCAGTACGCCGATCAGAGGAGACAATCCGGCGTTTACCATAGCCAGAAAAGCCGCATAGCCGCCTACCATGATAATGTCTCCATGCGCGAAATTCAGCATCTTGGCGATACCATAAACCATGGTATATCCCAGTGCGATTATCGCATATACACTTCCCAAACTGACTCCGTTGATTAAATAGGATAAGAAACTCATTCGCCCTCCTCCAGACTTTTCGTAAATGAAAGAAGGGGTGTCCCAAAGTCATACTTTCGAGACACCCTCGCCTTTACTGTATTTTACATGAAAACGTATGCGCCGTTTTCAATCTTCACTGCAATCGGCTCCTTGGTAGGCTCGCCATCTTCGCCCCAGGTAATGCCGGTTCCGGTCAGACCGGTAAATTCAATCTCCGTCATTGCCTTCTTCATTGCGTCTCCGATTTCGGTCACGCTCATATCCGGCTTGATCCCGGCCTTTTCTGCCGCCGCCTTAATGACATATGCAGAATCATAAGCGTCCGCAGCGAACTGGTTCGGGGTCTCGCCATAGGCATCCTTGTATGCTTTTACAAAGTTCTGAGTCTTTTCATCTTCCGCGTCCACTGAGAACGGTGTCAGCAGCATCAGCCCTTCTGCCAGAGAAGTATCGAAGTTCTCCAGAGTGAGAATGCCGTCCATGCCGTCACAGCCAAAGAAGGTCGGCGCATAGCCCATTTCCTTTGCTTTTGCCAGAATTAGGGAAGCTTCCGTATAATACATCGGAAGGAACACCATTTCTGCTCCGGCATCTTTTGCTTTCTGAAGCTGTACGGAGAAATCCTTGTTGCTCTCAGATGTGAACGCTTCTGCTGCCACGATCTCCAGGCCCTGGTTCTTCGCTTCCTTTGCAAAGTTCTCATAAATGCCGTTGGAATAAGTATCTCCGCTGTTGTAAATGACCGCGATCGACTTCGCCAGATTGTTTTTCGCAATATACTGTGCGGAAACCGTACCCTGTGCGGGATCGGAGAAGCACATACGGAACGCGTTGTCATACTTCACGGAATTAATGGATGTTCCGGAAGGGGTGATCTGGAACAGGTTGTCGTTGTGGC
This sequence comes from Qiania dongpingensis, assembly GCF_014337195.1. Lineage (NCBI taxonomy): Bacteria > Bacillati > Bacillota > Clostridia > Lachnospirales > Lachnospiraceae > Qiania > Qiania dongpingensis. Next base: position 1,940,498 of record NZ_CP060634.1, on the reverse strand, counting down.
TCTCTGCCACAACCGCCTCGCAGGCGCCGGAGGTAGTCGTCCCGATCAGCATCTGCATTTTCCAGTCCTTCAAGGTATTATAAGCGTTTACGCCCTTTTCAGCGTCTGCTTCGTCGTCTTCAAATTTGTATTCGACCTGCGCGCCGTTGATACCGCCGGCCTCATTGATCTCCTTGATTGCCAGCTCCATGCCGTTCTTAACTGCCGTCCCGTAGATAGCCGCGTCACCCGTCAGAGGACCTGTGCCGCCGATCTTGAATACTGCGCTCCCTTCGGAGCTGCCGCCTTCATTTTTCGTAGATTCTTTCTTTCCGCATCCTGCAAAGGCCGTCACTGCCATTGCAGCCGCCAGGATCAAGCTTAAGATTTTTTTCTTTTTCATTTTCATATTCCTCCCTAATTGTCTCTCCCAGAAAGACGAATGTCGTTTCTAATAATACTGCCCTTTCTTTCTACTGTCAAGATATAATTCCTTTTTCATTGGATTTTTTTGAAATCCTGTGGAAACCGCACCTGAGTTGTGATAAGATACAGAATGGAAACGGAACAACTTCAAAATATCAGATATCCACTTGGAAAGGACGTGAATACGTGGCAACCAGACTGATAGCTTTGGATCTGGACGGAACTGCCCTGTCTGATCACCGCTCCATTACCGGCAGGACCCGTTCCGCCGTATCGGATGCCCGGAAAAACGGCATTCTCGTGGTTCCCGCCACAGGGCGTTCCTACAGGGATATACCGGCGGAAGTCCTGGATATAACAGAATTTTCCTATTTTTTGACTTCCAACGGAGCCAATATCCTGGACGGCAGAAGCAGGACCAGTATGTATACCGATCTGATACCCTGGCGGCAGAGCGTGGAAATACTCCGCCTGCTGGAAGAATACGACGTACAGCCCTCCGTTCATTTAAACGGAAGCAGCACCAACCTGAAGACTGCAGATCCGCGCATCGTGGCGCGGTATGGAAGCACCGACTATTTCCTGCGCAGCAGCGTTGATAATCTGGCCGACTATATAGCTGCGGAAAAGACAGATGTAGAAAAGATATTCGCCATCCTGTTCGCTCCGTCTGAAAAAGCCGCTCTGACAGCCAGGCTCACATCCCGCTGTCCCCTGACGGTGTCGGCCTCCGGCCCGGACAACATCGAGCTCAACAGTCCCACGGCCTCCAAGGGCCATGGCCTCGCTGTGCTCTGCCAGGCATTAAATATTTCTCCGGAAGAAACGGCTGTCATCGGCGACAGCATCAATGATATTTCCATGTTCCGCTTTGCCGGACGCCGGATTGCCATGGGCAACGCGGAGCCCTGCATCATGGAGCTTTCTCAGCACGTGACAGACACCTGCGACAAAGACGGTGCCGCCCTTGCCATTGAAAGACTTATCCAACAAGAATGGTAAAGAAAAGAGGTTCGTCTCATGGATTACTTTTTCAGCATTCTGCCCAAAATGGGCAGTTTTTTCCTGCTCATGTGTATTGGCGTGCTAATCGCAAAGATCGGCGTCATAACAAAGGAGAATATCTCCTTATTCCCGCCTTTCATCATAAAGGTGATCATGCCATGCCTGTCATTTTCTCTTATGTATGAAAACGGGACCACCTTCGCTTCCCTGGGGCATTATGTCCCTGTCATCGTCGGTCAGGTATCTTCTTACCTCCTTCTGATGCTGCTCGGCTGGCTCTCCTCCCGAGTATGCCATATGAAATATCCCCTGGCCAATATTCACCGCGGCTGTCATCTGGGCGGCAACTATGGATTCATCGGCATTCCTCTGCTGATGGTGCTGTTCGCCACCGGTGAGGGGCGTCAGTACATACCCATCTGCGCGGCGGTCGATACCATCTTTATGTGGAGCGCGGGCATCGTCTTCTTTACCTATACAAAAGAAAGAGGACTGTCTTCTGGTTTCCGAAACCTCGTCAATCCGGTCATCATCTCCATCCTGCTCGGGCTGATCGTGACTTCCATTAAGCTTCCGGTTCCTTCCTTCATAAGCGATACCCTCGCTTCCATTGGAAACTGCAGCACCCCACTGGCGCTTATCTACCTGGGGGCAAGCCTCTGTTTCATCAGCCTTAAATCAACCGCAATGCTTAAAAATATTTTCAGCCTGATCCTCGTCCGTATGATATTCGCGCCTGTGCTGGTATATGCCGTTGCCAGCCGGTTCCTGCCGGAGACTGAGACCATTCTGCTGACTGTCATCTGCTCCACTCCGGTCATGGCTTCTACCACCAGCGTAGCCCACCAATATCATCTGGATGAGGATTACGCCTCCGCTTCCATCTTTGTGACTACCATCGCCAGCCTTCTCACCATACCGCTGGTATTTTTCCTGACATCCTTTCTATAGAAACTTCAGGCGGGGCCCAATGGCCCCGCCTTTTCGGATCATTCCTCTGTCGGTCCGTTTATGACCAGTACATCCCGTTCCTTCAGTACCGTACCGCCGCTGGGGATAATCACCTTTTCCTGCCTTCTGATCATTACGATCAGTTTCCCCGGTTCCAGTACTACATCCGCCACCTTTTTTCCAGCCCAGCCGCAGTCCTCGCTCACAGGCAGCTCCGTCAGACGGATTCCGTCGGCCGCAGACATAGCTTTTGCGCTCAGGACCAGCACATCTCCCGCGAGGAGCACCGTATCCCCCTTCGGCACGATCTGCTCTTCTTTCCGCGTCAGAAGCGCCAGCAGTGTATCCGGAGGAAGCAGAATATCACAGATTGCCTTTCCTTCCCACGGATGCCCCTCCTTTATGGTGAACTGAATAAACTGGACCGGCACCTCTTCTGTATAGTCATTAAAGGTCTTCAGCACATTGGCATGCTCATCGATCATTCCAAGCTTCCTGGCCGCCAGAGGGATCAGAGAGCCCTGGAATAAAATAGAAAACAGGACGATAAAAAATACAATGTGGAAAATATCCATGCTGATGGCTCCCGGACTCACTACCGCCATGATCGCAAACACAATGGAAGCCGCTCCTCGAAGCCCGGACCACGCCACGAGAAGCTGCTGATTCAGACGGCAGCGAAACGGCGTCATTATGGCAAACACAGCCAGCGGACGGGCAGCAAAAGTCAGGAACAGCGCGATCAGAAGTGCCGGAAGCACGACTCCCGGAAGCTGGGACGGAAACGCCAGAAGGCCGAGCAAGAAAAATATCAGCATCTGCATCAGGCCGGTAATCCCGTCAAAAAAATGTACCAGGGCCTTTTTATTTTTCAAAGGCCCGTTTCCAAGCAGAATTCCCACCACATAAGCGCTCAAATATCCGTTTCCTCCTATGGCCGCCGGAGCCGCATATGCCAGGAGGACCACCGCCACGACAAAAATCGTATCAAACCCTTCTGTGGCAAAATGAAAATTTTTAAGAAACCAAAGGGCCAGGAGCGCAATCACCGCACCTCCCAGAAGCCCATACACAATCTGCGCGAACAGCATATAAGCGATTCCGCCCGTCTCCGCCGTCCCGCTCATAATGGATAGCACCGTCATGGTCAGCATATAAGAAAATGGATCGTTGCTCCCGCTCTCCACCTCCAGCAAAGACGCCGTGTTGTCTTTCAGGTTGAGCCGCTTGGAACGCAGTATGGAAAACACCGACGCTGCGTCTGTGGAACTGATGACCGCGCCGATCAGAAGACTCTCCAGAAGTTTCATCCTCAGCGCAAAATAACAAAACGCCCCCGTTATTCCGGCGGTCATCACGACTCCGGCTGTTGACAAAAGAATCGCTTTGGCCGCCGCCGGCTTTGCTTCGCTCCACTTAGTCCCAAATCCCCCGTAGAACATGATAAATATCAACGCGACTGAGCATATCTGCTCTGCAGATCCATAGTTGTCAAAGGGGATCTTCAGTACGCCGTCCGACCCGAAGAACATCCCCAAAAGGATGAAACCAAGCAGCATCGGTATCCCCAGACGGCTGGACAAATGATTCAATAGTATGCAGGCAATGATTATAACTGTGACTAGAAGTAAAATAACAGGCAATAATTCTTCTCCCTTCCTGTGCTTCCATGGTTTTCTGTCTCTATTGTAACATAAATCCAATTTAACACCTAGATTTTATGAAGCGAAAAAGACAGCAGGTGTGGGACCTGCTGTCTTTTTCCGGAATATCCGCTCATCACGCGGGCTTCCGTTTCTTTTTCAAGATTTATCAAGGTAAGGAGGGAGTAGTCTGATTAACCGAAGTATCTCTTTAAGAGACCTTCAAACGCTCTGCCGTGACGGGCTTCGTCTCTGGCCATTTCATGTACGGTATCATGGATAGCATCCAGGTTAGCGGCCTTTGCTCTCTTGGCAAGGTCAAACTTTCCTGCTGTCGCGCCGTTTTCTGCTGCAACACGCATCTCCAGATTCTTCTTGGTGCTGTCGGTGACCACTTCGCCCAGAAGCTCAGCGAATTTAGCGGCATGCTCTGCCTCTTCATAAGCTGCTTTCTCCCAGTAAAGGCCAATCTCCGGATATCCTTCTCTGTGTGCAACTCTGGCCATCGCCAGATACATACCGACCTCAGAGCATTCTCCGTTGAAGTTCGCCCTCAGATCATCCAGAATATCCTGGCTGACACCCTGTGCAACGCCTACTACATGCTCTGCTGCCCAAGTCATATCACCCTTCTGCTCTGAGAACTTGCTTGCGGGTGCTCCGCACTGAGGACATTTTTCAGGTGCAGTTTCGCCTTCCCATACATAACCGCATACATCACATACAAATTTTTTCATTTTCTTTTCTCCTTTTCTGATTTATTTTTATCTTTTTGCTTTTTCAATATCAGTAATTATTACTGTTATTGATAAGATATCATATCGCTTCTCTTTTGTCAAGAGTTTTTTGTACTTTTTCAGTACAGTTTCTGCAGGTTCCAAAAAACAGCGTCGTATGCCCTTCTATCGTACCTTCGAACCGGTTGGAAGCCATCCTATCCAGGTCATTAAGCGGATCCAGCGGCACATCCTGCACGCAGCCGCATTCCCGGCAGATAAAATGATAATGGGGCTCCGTATTCGAATCGAAATGCTCTACTCCGTCTCCGCAGGATACCTTGCAGATCTCGCCAAGGGAAGCCAGAAGGGATAAATTCCGATATACTGTTCCGAGGCTGATATTGGGGTACAGCTGGCGGATATTCACATAGACCGTATCCGCCGTGGGATGATCTTTGCGCGTAGCAAGAAATTCCTTGATACTCTCACGCTGTCGGCTGTATTTCAAAGTTTTCATGGCAGCTCCTCCAAATCAAAAACAATAATTGCTACTGTTTTTATTATATCCGGCACTATCCATACTGTCAAGGCTTTTCTGACCATGATTTTATCTGCCGCGGATAAATCGGCGGCTCCGACACATACTAAGTACAGTATCAGAGAGCAGATAAATTGGCGGCAGGAAAACATTGTGCCCCAGAAATCTATTTTATGGAAGAGAGGTATCATCTATGAACGAAGATACGAAAAAGCTGTTAAATGAATGTGACGCAGGCACCAAAATGGCGGTAGAGACCATCAACCAGGTCCTTCCTTCCGTCCATAACCAGGAATTCCGGGAGAGCCTGGAAAAATACAGGGACGCCCATGTAAGCTTCGGCGATAAGCTTCATTCTATGCTGAATGAAGGCGGAGAGCCCTCCGGAGACCTGGGTCCCATGGAAAAAACTTCCGCGTGGGTCATGACAAGCGTAAAACTCATGCTGGACGATTCGGACAAAAAGATTGCTTCCATGGTCACAGACGGCTGCAACATGGGGATTAAATCCATAAGCAAATATCTGAACCAATATGCGTCTGCCGACAAGAGCGCAAAAAAAATATCCGAAAATATCATCCGTTTGGAACAAAGTCTGATGGACGAATTAAGGAAGTACCTGTAGGATTTCTACAGGTACTTTTATTTGTCACGTTTCTTCTGATTCTGCCTTCTCCGGCGCGCAGCTCCCGGTCACGATCGGATGAATCGTCCTGTCCACCAGGATCTCGGCCAGGTCCACTCCCAGCTTATCCCGGATTGCTTCCATCAGGCCGTTTTTAAGCGAATCGCTCAGAAGAGAGCCAAGCCCCTCTTTTATCATACGCCCTCCCGGCGTCTCGTCCCAATGTATTTCTATATTTTCACCGTGATTTCTGAAAAAGCACTTCATCTTCCGGCGCACCGCTTCTTCCAGAAACGCGATATCCAGTTTCAGGACAGGATAACCGTCCTCATCTCTTGTGAACTTCCCTTCTGTTCCCAAAAGATAAGGTTCGCCATGGAAAGAGACTTCTGTTACGGCCGCTTTGCCAAATCCAATTTCCAGCCGGTGCAGCAGGCCGCCCTCCTCCATGGAAATATAAAATTTTTTATTTTCGAAATGAAATCCCACAGAATGGATGCCTTCCGTATAATTGTTATGGAATACCTGAAGGACCAAAGGACTGAGGCCTACATGGGTCTGTTCCAGCCGGTATACACGGCCGTCCAGCAACCGCTTCAACTTTTCTTCTTCCAGAAAATGATTTTCTCTGCCGTTTTTCCTCGGCCGGTTCCAGGCGTCCAGACTTCCCTTTTTCAGTGTTCTTCCGCTTCTTCGAATCCCACTTCCTGAAGCGCAGGAGACGGCTCTCCATCCATAGCGGCCGCCGGTCCCCGCCAATCCCGGGACGCCTTTTCTGCCGTCTCTTCTAAGGCCATCTTCCACATCCCGGAGCTTTCTGAGTCCTGCGGGGTCCTCCGGCAGTTCCTCTCCCGGCTTAAAATCCTCTTCAAAATATTTCTTTACAATATTTAACAGCACACAGCTTTGAAACAGCTCGTCGCTTCCTGCGTTGGCCGCTACGACCATATCGATATCCGGATAGACCACGATGTTCTGTCCCAGCATGCCGTTAAAGGTATAGCTTCCGGGACGGCCGCCCATCCAGACCTGATACCCGTATCCATAAGGCCCCATGCTCTCGGGCGTATCCATATGCTTGCTGGTCGCCGTTTCCACCCAGGACTCCGGGATCAGCTGCCTGCCTTTCCAATTTCCCTTCTGCAGATAAAGCTGCCCCAGCTTCGCCGCGTCCTCGGTCCCGATGAAAAGTCCCCATCCTCCTTTTGTGATGCCCTTCGGGCAGGCTTCCCAGAAAACCCGGGTGATTCCCATCGGCTCCCACAGACGCGGGCGGAGATAGTCCATCATACTCTCACCGGTCAGCTTAGTCACGATGGCTGACAGGATATATGTGTTCATGCTGTTATATTCAAATTTCGTACCCGGCGTCCCTTTTACTCCCGCCTGCAGATAGCTGGCCGTCCAGTCGTCGCCTGACACGATCCCGGTTTCATTAAACGTGACTCCCGACGTCATAGTCAGCAGATGCTCCACCTTCAGATTCTTCTGCCGTATCCCCGCAAGCAGTGATTTGCTGTCAAGCAGATGCAGCACCTTGTCCTCCAATGAAAGCTTTCCTTCTTCTATCAGCATCCCTATGGCCATCCCCGTGACCGTCTTGCACATGGAATAGGACGCATGCCACATATCGCGGCCATACGGAGCAACATCAGCTTCTCCTATGACGTTGCCGTGGCGAAGTACCATCACATGGTGAAGGTCCGTCCTGCTGTCTCCCGCCAATTCCTCAAAAAACGCGGCCAGACGCCGGGAAGGCACTCCCTGGGATTCCGGTGTCATCCTTGGAAACGGCTGAGAAAAAGCTTCCTCTTCAAAAGCCGGTTTCTGCGGCGTATATGTCACCTTGCTGATATTCTCCATATTTCCCCGAATCAAATTCTTCAATAAATCCATCACAGCCAATTGTTCCTTCAGCATATAATCCCACCCTTCTGTCACTATTATAAGGTTATTGTTCCCGACTTTCCATTAACTTTTCGTAAACAATCCTAAAATTTAACCTTTTCTTGGAAATTTTATATTTTATCCCTTGTAAACCGGATAAATTTGTGCTATTATGAGCACACTAAAATAAGAAATATCGTTATCCCTCTTGATAAGGGAGTAGTCAGCGCGGCGCGTGATGAAGCCAACATCCCTGGAACCCATTCCTGGCTTCGTACTAAATGACGAGACTTATCTGTTATGGAACAGATAGGTCTTATTTTTATTCCGCAGGATAGTTCTCAGAACGATTTCCCGGAAGAAACTGCGTCCGTCATTTATTATTTCAAAGGAGGTTCTCATGAAACCATACTTAGCAGAATTTTTTCAAGTCGTAAAAGATCTGAACACCTCAGAACAGGGCCTGACCGGCGCCGAGGCAGGACGGCGGTTGTCCGAAACCGGCCCAAATAAGCTTAAAGAGGGCAAAAAAGTTTCACTCATCTCCCGCTTTTTTAAAGAACTGGCCGATCCGATGATCATCATTCTCATAGCCGCCGCTGTCGTATCAGGCATTACGGCAGTCTACTCCGGGGAGTCCTTCACCGATGTCATCATTATCATGGCCGTAGTCATCATCAATGCTGTCCTCGGGGTTGTTCAAGAAAATAAAGCAGAAAAAGCCATCGCCGCTCTCCAAGAGATCGCGGCGGCTACTTCAAAGGTCGTCCGGGACGGGCGCCAGGTAACCATTAAAAGTGAAGAGCTGGTTCCCGGCGACGTGATCATCCTGGAGGCCGGAGACGCCGTTCCCGCCGACGCCAGGATCATAGAAAACGCCAGCCTTAAAGTGGAAGAAGCGGCCCTTACCGGAGAATCTGTACCGGTCAATAAAACCGCGGACGCGCTGAATCTGGGAGCAGAAAAAGACATCCCTCTTGGGGACCGGAAGAACATGGTATATATGGGGAGCACCATCGTATATGGGCGGGGACGCGCCGTGCTGACCGGTACCGGTATGGACACAGAAATGGGAAAAATCGCAGACGCGCTGACCAATTCCAAGGATGATCTCACTCCCCTTCAAAAAAAGCTGAATCAATTGAGCAAGGTTCTGAGCTTCCTCGTCATCGGAATCTGTCTCTTTATCTTCGCACTGGATGTATTCCGCGCTTATCCGGATATCACCGGAGCCAAGATGCTCGATACGTTCATGGTAGCCGTCAGCCTGGCTGTGGCAGCCATCCCGGAGGGCCTGGCCGCAGTGGTCACGATCGTGCTCTCCATGGGAGTCACCAGAATGTCAAAGCGGAATGCCGTCATTCGTAAACTGACCGCCGTGGAAACCCTTGGCTGCACTCAGATCATCTGTTCCGACAAAACAGGCACACTGACTCAGAACAAGATGACAGTAGTGGAGCACTCCTCGGCAGATATCCCGGAGCTTGCCAAAGCCATGACGCTCTGCAGCGACGCTGTTTTAGATGAGCAGAATGAAGCTGTCGGGGAGCCTACAGAATGTGCTCTGGTAAATGACGCTTTCTCCCTTGGGCTGTCCAAAACAGATCTTATGGAACAATATCCCCGTTTAGGCGAGGCTCCCTTTGATTCTATGCGGAAGATGATGTCAACGGTCCATAAGACCCCGGAACACGCCATTCTGCAGTACACCAAAGGCGCTCCCGACGAGGTACTAAAGCGCTGTACGTCCATGTGGGACGGCAGCCGGGAAATCCCCCTCACCGACAGCCTCCGCCAGGAAATTCTTTCGGAAAATAAGCATATGGCGGATCAGGCTCTCCGCGTTCTCTGCGGAGCCATGCGCGTATGGGATTCTTCTCCCGCCTCTTTCGATGCAGAATTTCTGGAACAGGAGCTTTGCTATCTCGGATTATCCGGCATGATCGATCCCATCCGCCCCGAAGTGCGGGACGCAATCTCCGAATGCAAGAGCGCCGGCATCCGGCCCGTCATGATCACCGGCGATCATCGGGACACCGCTGTAGCGATCGCCCGTCAGCTGGGCATCCTCCGGGACGACAGCGAGGCCATAACCGGTTCCCAGCTAAACGACATGAGCGATGAAGAGCTGTTCCGGGATGTGGAGCATTTCTCCGTATATGCGAGGGTCCAGCCGGAGCACAAGGTGCGGATTGTAAAGGCCTGGAAATCCAAAGGACGCATCACCGCCATGACAGGAGACGGCGTAAACGACGCTCCTTCTATTAAAAGCGCAGATATAGGCGTGGGCATGGGAATAACCGGTACAGATGTGACAAAAAACGTAGCGGATATGGTGCTTGCCGACGACAATTTTGCTACCATCGTCTCCGCCGTGGGAGAGGGCAGAAGAATTTACGACAATATCCGCAAGTCCATTCAGTTCCTCCTGTCCTCCAATCTGGCCGAGGTACTCGCCATTTTCTTTTCCACCATCCTCGGCTTTACCATCCTTAAGCCGGTCCACCTGCTTTGGATCAACCTGATCACCGACTGTTTCCCCGCCCTGGCTCTCGGCATGGAACACGAAGAAGAGGATATCATGAAACGTGCTCCCAGAAGCGCGGATGACGGAATCTTCGCAGGCGGCCTTGGCTTTGACGTAGCCTTCCAGGGTGTCCTGATAACCCTGCTGACCATGTCCGCTTATTTCATCGGGCACTATGTCGAATCCGGGCGGCTTGAGATCGCTGCCAGTGCCGACGGCATGACAATGGCATTCCTGACCTTATCCATGGTGGAAATCTTTCATTCCTTTAACATGAGATCCAGAAGAGCTTCTGTGTTCCGGATACATGGACATAATATATTCCTCTGGGGCGCAATGGCGCTGTCTTTCCTCTGTACGACCGCTGTGATCTATGTCCCCTTCCTGCGGAACGCTTTCGGCTTCACCCATATCACTTTGGCCGAATACGGACTTTCCATGGCCCTGGCCGTCGTGATCATCCCGATCATGGAACTGGTAAAATTCATACAGCGGCGCCTGCACAAATAGTGCAGGCACCGCCGTTCTCAACACTCATCTGATTTTGTCACAGCCGGCCTCAGAAGCATCCGCTCCATCCGCAGCCTTTGCAGATGTTGCAGCCGCCCTCAAAAACAAGCGGTTCTCCACATTCCGGGCAGCGGATCTTCTGGTTGGTGCTTTTCACCGCCTGGGGCTTCGGAGCCTTGGGCGGCACATGGCTGGCGCTTTCTCCCTGCTTCGCCAATTCTTCCTGCACCTCATTGTACATATCTAACAGCGCGTTTCCCACAGCCATTGGACAACAGGAGCCCTTGCTGGTATCCTTCTGCGTCGCTCGCCTTACGGTATAGGAAGGACAGGAGCCTGTAGAGTTCAGCTGATCGATAATTGTATAAATATCAATGCCGCCTCGTGCGCTGATGGAGATCATTCTGGACAAGCCGATCATGAAATTATTACAGCCTCCCGTACTTCCTTTGCTGAGATAGGTCTCCAGCAGAGCTCCCGTATAAGGGTCAAAAAGAGCGATACAGTGGAGGCTTCCGCATCCGGTGATCAGCTTCCGCTTCTTTCCGATGACGTCATCATTCACCAGAATAATCTCACCGCGTTCCAGCCCTTCTCCGGCAACGGCTCCCTTGGACTCCTCCGGCACATCTGTGGACAGGATTCCGGCCCGCTGGCAGCCATCACGGAAAATCGTGATTCCTTTAAGGCCCTTGTCATAAGCGTACTGATAAAGCGATTCTGTCTCCTCTACCGTAAATTGCTTCGGTACATTCACCGTAGAGCTGATGGAAGCGTCAATATGCGTCTGCCAGATGGACTGCATGTTGATCCTGGATCGATAATCCAGTGTCATAGCCGTCACAAAATAGGGCGGCAGCATACTGTCATCGGTGATCTTGTGATCCTTCATGTAATTTTCCACGATTTTCGTATACACCTTGTAGTATACGTCTTTGCCATGGAGGGATTCTGTCTTCCTTTCATAATAAATGGCATAGATAGGCTCTATCCCTCCGGAAATCCCCAGCATGGTGGATAAGGTTCCTGTGGGAGCGATCGTCAGAAGCTGTGAATTCCTCAGCCCATATTTTTTCACCATTTCCTTGGTAGGCTCGGACGTATTCTGCTCAAAAAACGCGGTTCCCATAATCTCCTCTGTGACGCATTTCGGAAATGCTCCTGACTCCTTTGCCAGAGCCGCGGAAGAGGCAATGGCCGTATCCGCCATCGCAAAGCCTATTTTGTCACAAAGCTCTATGGCCTCTTCCTCACCGTAGGTCACACCCAGCTTCACAAGCATGTCCGCCAGTCCCATAATGCCCAGACCTATCTGGCGCCAGTCACGGACACTTTCCTGCTGTTCCTCCAGCGGATGCAGGCTCAGCCCCTCGTCCAGCACCTCATTCATCGCTCTGACACAAATGGTCACGCACTGCTTGAACCCGTCAAAGTCAAATGACGCTTCCGGCGTAAAAGGATCCTTTACAAATTCGGCCAGATTCATGCTGCCAAGGAGGCAGCTGCCTCCGGCGGGCAGCGGTTCCTCCGCACAGGGGTTTACACCCGCATAGGAAAAGTCCTTTGTATTGCTGAGCAGGTTCCATCCGCAGATTCTGTCCCAGAACAGAGCCCCCGGCTCCGCATAATCCCAATTGGCCTCCGCGATCTGATGAAACAGTTCTCTGGCGTTGACCATCCGTTCAATCTTCTCTCCAGTGGCCTCTCTCGTGTAATGGAGATAATACGGCTTATTTTCTTTCACAGCTTCCATGAATTCATCATATATTCTGACAGAAATATTCGCCTTCGTCACCTTCGTGAGATCTGTCTTTAACTTAATAAAATCCTCGATATCCGGGTGGAAACAATCCATGGAGATCATCAGCGCCCCCCGGCGGCCATTCTGCCCGATTAGGTCCGTGACCAGAGAATACAGATCCATAAAAGACACCGCTCCGGTAGTCTCCCTGGCCGCGTTGTTGATACGTGCCCCTCTGGGACTCAGCCCGGAGATATCAATGCCGCATCCTCCGCCGTAGCTATACGTACGGGCCAGCTTTTTTGCACAGTCAAAGATACTTTCAATCTCATCCCTAGGGGGCGCGATCACATAGCAGTTGGACAGTGTGATTTTTCTTCCCACGTATTCCAGACCGCGGTTGGACAATATTCTTCCGCCGAACAGAAATTTTTTCTCCTTCATCAGGCGGGCTATGTCCTTGTTTCCGCTGCTTATCCTGTCTATCCAGTGATCAAAATCTTCCCCTTCATAACAATATTTATTCTGCCAGATATCAATACCCAGCTGATTTTCTTTTCCTAACCATTCTTCGATCGTCATTCGGACACTCCTCTCAATCATACTACATTTTGTCGCACTTCAAAATGATAGCACAATATGTAGTATTACGCAAGAGGTGTTTTGACACATTACTGCAAAATCTGTTTAAGGTCCTCTTCCGGAGTGCTGATCGGCCGTATATCATAGTTTTCAACCAGGTAATTCAAAACGTTTTTGGACAAAAAAGCGGGAAGCGTAGGACCCAGATAAATTTTCTTCATTCCCAAGTACAAAAGAGTGAGCAAGATGCAGACGGCTTTCTGCTCGTACCAGGAAAGGACCAGGGTCAGCGGCAGATCGTTCAAGCCGCATTCAAAAGCCTCTGCCAAAGCGGCAGCCACTCGGACCGCACCATATGCGTCGTTGCATTGTCCCATATCCATCAGGCGGGGAAGTCCGTCCTTCTCCCCTCCTATTGTACCCAAATTCAGATCATTAAACCGGAATTTTCCACAGGCCAGAGTCAGTATCACCGAATCTTCCGGCGCCTTCTTTACAAACTCCGTGTAATAATTTCTCCCTGCCCTGGCTCCGTCACATCCGCCTACCAGGAAAAAATGCCGTATGGTCCCCGACTTCACGGCTTCCACCACCTTATCCGCTGCAGACAGGATCGCCCCGTGCCCAAATCCGGTGGTTACCTCACTTCCTCCATTTATACCTGTGAATTTTTTTGTCTCCTTATAACCGCCCAGCTCAAGAGTCTTCTTGATCAAAGGTGTGAAATCCTTTTTTCCGTTTTCTGCTTCTCCTTCTCCAATATGGATCATTCCCGGATAGGATACCACGCCTGTGGTAAAGACTCTGTCAGAATAAGACGCGCGTACCGGCATCAGACAATTGGTCGTAAACAATACCGGCGCGGGAATATCCGCAAATTCTTTCTGCTGATTCTGCCATGCGGTGCCGAAATTCCCTTTTAAATGTCCGTATTTCCTGAGTTCCGGGTAGGCATGGGCCGGAAGCAGCTCTCCGTGGGTGTAAATATTGATGCCTTTCCCTTCTGTCGCCTCCAAAAGTTGTTTTAAGTCATAAAGGTCATGTCCGGATACCACAATAAACGGACCGGCTTCCACGGAAAGTGAGACAGACGCCGGCGCCGGAACTCCAAAGGTATCTGTGTTAGCCTTATCCAGAAGCTCCATACATTTTAGATTTACTTCCCCGGTCTCCATCACCAGAGGCAGAAGCTCTTCCATTGTTTTTTCCTGTCCCACCGCAGATAATCCCTTATAGAAAAACCGGCTGACCGTCTCGTCCTCATAGCCAAGGACCATGGCATGATAAGCATAAGCCGCCATTCCTTTAAGGCCAAATAATATAAGGGATTTCAAAGAACGGATATCCTCCTCTTCCTGCCACAGATCTTTCATGTCATAATCACCGTTTCGTCCGCAGACAGAAGCACATTTCCCACATTCCGGAACCATCTGTTCCTTTTCTTCATGGGCCCGGGCGATCAGCCCTTTCAATGCCTTCTCATCGAAATTGACATTGGTAAGCGTAGCAAACAATCCCTCCGTCATCACTCTGTCTGTACGCTTTGTGGGCTCATTTCCGTTCGCTGCTCTAGCCAATCCGATGAGCGCGCCGGTCAGTTCATCCTGAAGCCCGGCTATATCCGCCGTCTTCCCGCATACTCCTGCGCTTCCGGAACATCCCGCGCATCCTGCCGTCTGTTCACACTGATAACAAAACATCTGATTTTCTTTCATCTTCATCTCACCCATTTTCTTTTCCTTCCTTTATGCTTTTTATTTTTCCATCTACACTGATCGTGACCACCTGCCAGGGAAGCTTTGCACCGCTTTGTATGACCGACTTTTCCACGGCCCGTTCCAGCCCTCCACAGCAGGGCACCTCCATCCGGATAATCTGGATACTCTTTATCTTATTTTCCCGGAGAATCTCGGTCAGCTTATCCGAATAGTCCTCCTTGTCCAATTTGGGACAACCGATCAGGACCCCGCGTCCCTTCACAAAATCCCGGTAGAATCTTTCATATCGAAATGCCGTGCAGTCCGCGGCTATCAAAAGCTCCGCTCCGTCATAGCAGGACGCCTGGACCGGCGCCAGCTTTATCTGCACCGGCCAGGGGTTCTCCGTATTATCGGTTTCCTTACAAAAAGCCGCCGTTTCTTTTTCCACAAAGCGAATCGCCTGAGTCGGACAGGCCGGTAGACAATCACCAAGTCCGTCGCAATAATCTTCCCGCAGGAGCTTCGCTTTTCCGTCTGCCATTCCAATCGCGCCCTCGTGACACGCTTTCGCACAGATTCCGCAGCCATTGCATTTATTTTCGTCTATCTGAATTATTTTTCTTATCATTGTTTCTTCCTCCATCACACTTGTTTATTGGAAGCCTTGACTTTGTACTATGAGTATAATAAAATAAATCCAACATGTCTGTTGGATTTACAACGAAAGAAGGTAAATATGAATTTTCATCTGCCGTCTGATTCTGATCTGTTTCAGGGAATTTCCATGGAGGACTCTGAATCCATGCTCGGATGCCTTTCCCCTGTGCTTAAAAAATTTGAAAAAGAAGAATACGTCTTTTACGCCGGTTCCACGATTCGCACAGCCGGCCTTATCCTTAAAGGGGCGGTCCATATTATAAAAGAGGACTTATGGGGCAATAAAAGAATAATGGAGACTGCCGGCCCCGGCCAGCTGTTCGGCGAAGCGTACGCCTGTATGCAGACCGAAGCTCTGCTGATCAGCGTAGTCACTGCCGAGAAGTCTGAGATCTTGTTCTTGGATATCAACCGGATCCTGACCACCTGTCCCACCGCCTGTGCCTTTCACACGCGGCTGATCCGGAATCTCCTCTCCGTCATGGCAGAAAAAAATCTGACACTGACCAGGAAGCTGGATCACATCACCCAGAAATCCACCCGGGAAAAAGTCATGGCCTATCTGTCATTTCAGGCTTCCTCACAGCATACCCATACCTTTACCATCCCTTTTAACCGCCAGCAGCTGGCAGACTATCTCTCCGTGGAACGAAGCGCTCTGTCTGCAGAGCTCTCTAAAATGCAGGCCGATGGACTGATACTATATCATAAAAACGAATTCACAATATTACTGTGAAGCTTTTTCGCTGTTCCCCGTTCCACTGGCAGACTTCTCAAGCTCCTCACTATTCAGCCGTTCAAATCCCTTTTCCATTTCTCCCAAAAGTTCTGCGTACTGCTTCAGCATAGCCTGTATCTCCTGCTTGTCTCTTCTCTCCTGTTTGTAACAGACCCGGTGTTCCATACTCGCCCAAAAATCCATACTGATCGTCCTAATCTGAACCTCCACCGGATAATACTCTGTACGTTCCATATAATAAACGGGAATTCCCAATATAATATGATAGCTGCGATAGCCGTTGGATTTGGGGTCCTGAATATAATTCCGTTCCTGGATCACGATCAGGTCCCTCTGTCCTCTCAGATTATCCACCAGCTGCTCCACATCCCTTACAAAATAGCAAATGACCCGAATACCGGCTATATCCCGCAAATTTTCTTTGGCGGCAGTGAAGCTTCCGTTCATACCCTTTCTTTCCAGTTTGTTCTCTATGCTCTGCTTCTTTTTTATCCTGAACTGTATATTGTGAATCGGCTTTGGAACATCTGTGCTATATATCGAGTGATTCAGCACATCAAGTCTGGCCATTAATAAATTCAGCGCATCCTGATAAGGAACGATGAGTTCGTAATACTGCTCGTTTGTCATCTGACGCTCTCCCTTCCGCGTACTGTATCTCTTTAAGAATACTTTTAAATACCTTTTAAGCAAACTCTCTTTGTCTGATTTATAAGTCAAGAGGAAATCCGATTCCATCCAGGCGGCTCGCTGGCAGCCGTAACCAGGATCTTTGCGGCCTCCAGTCGGTCCTTTCCAACTGACATGGATAAACCTAAATTTTTCCATGTCAGATTCCAATAAAAACCTGCATGAGATTCGGTTTTTACCTCCCTGCGGCCGGGAAGATCCTGCTAACGCCTTTGCGGCGCTCGCCTTACGATGGAATCGGATCGTTCCTCCTGCTCATTTTTCCGCACCGAAATAAGCGCTAGTTTGCCTCGAAAGCCATTGGGGTGGCTTACCGCGGCCTGCAGCCGTAAGACGCGCAGGCCGTGTGGATATCCGATTCTTTTCTGGAATCGATAGAACGGAAATCATTCGAAATGGTGCGGCAGGCAGGGCACCGGCAGAATGATTCCGGGCCGGCCTAAAGGTGAGCGCCGCAGGGCAGAGGCCGGTGTTCCCCAGGCGGAGGGAGGCAGAAACGGAAATACCGATTCCGTTTTTGAGCGAACCGGAGGCAAGAAATCATAAAGATTTCTTGCTGACATGTGAGCGGTACTCCTGGAGCGGGGACAAAGCGGCCCCTGCATCGCCAGCGAACCGAAATCGTGACGGCCCGGAACTTCTGTCGGCGCTTAACGGAAGCTTGATCGGAATTGACTAAAATGATTCCAAAAAGTATTTTATATCATACTACAAAAATATAAAGGGAGCGTGAACTTTCTGCGAAAGATTTCTTAATTTCTTAGAAAAATGCTGACGTACAAAGAACTACTGTTTCCTGTATAACAAAAGAACCCAGAAAATTTTTATTTCTGGGTTCCTCTTAGAGGCGACAGCCGGATTTGAACCGGCGATAGAGGTGTTGCAGACCTTTGCCTTACCACTTGGCTATGTCGCCATATAAAATCAATGACTCCAAGGGGATTTGAACCCCTGTTACCGCCGTGAAAGGGCGGTGTCTTAACCGCTTGACCATGGAGCCTTATGCTGTTTTAAAACTCCGTGGAGCTTAAAGCTCCCCGAGTAGGGCTCGAACCTACAACAACTCGGTTAACAGCCGAGTGCTCTACCATTGAGCTATCGAGGATCATCTCTGAAGGTTAGTCTGCCCACCTTCCGGCCTTCCCATACCTTCAAAACTGCACATTGTCATCCATCTGTCAAAGCCTTCCTAAACCACCTGGACAAGCCCTCGGCCGATTAGTACTGGTCAGCTCCATACATTGCTGCACTTCCACCTCCAGCCTATCTACCTCGTCGTCTTCAAGGGGCCTTACTAGCTCTCGCTATGAGATATCTCATCTTGAGGGGGGCTTCACGCTTAGATGCCTTCAGCGTTTATCCCTTCCCGACTTGGCTACCCGGCCATGCGCTTGATGCGCAACCGGTGCACCAGAGGTCAGTCCATCCCGGTCCTCTCGTACTAAGGACAGCTCCTCTCAAATATCTTCCGCCCGCGCCGGATAGGGACCGAACTGTCTCACGACGTTCTGAACCCAGCTCGCGTACCGCTTTAATGGGCGAACAGCCCAACCCTTGGGACCTACTTCAGCCCCAGGATGCGATGAGCCGACATCGAGGTGCCAAACCACTCCGTCGATGTGAACTCTTGGGAGTGATAAGCCTGTTATCCCCAGGGTAGCTTTTATCCGTTGAGCGATGGCGTTCCCACTTAACACCACCGGATCACTAAGCCCTACTTTCGTACCTGCTCCACCCGTCGGTGTCGCAGTCAAGCTCCCTTCTGCCTTTGCACTCTTCGGATGGTTTCCGTCCATCCTGAGGGAACCTTTGGGCGCCTCCGATACTCTTTCGGAGGCGACCGCCCCAGTCAAACTCCCCGCCTGGCATTGTCCCACCGCCGGCTAACGGCGGCTGGTTAGAAACCCAATATCGCAAGGGTGGTATCCCAACAACGGCTCCAGAAGGACTGGCGTCCTCCCTTCTTCGCCTCCCACCTATCCTGTACATGCAATACCGGATCCCAGTGCCAAGCTGGAGTAAAGCTCCATGGGGTCTTTCCGTCCTGGCGCAGGTAACCAGCATCTTCACTGGTACTTCAATTTCACCGGGTGCATTGTTGAGACAGTGCCCAAATCATTACGCCTTTCGTGCGGGTCGGAACTTACCCGACAAGGAATTTCGCTACCTTAGGACCGTTATAGTTACGGCCGCCGTTTACTGGGGCTTAAGTTCAATGCTTCGCATTCGCTAACATCTCCCCTTAACCTTCCAGCACCGGGCAGGCGTCAGCCCATATACCTCACCTTTCGGTTTCGCATAGACCTGTGTTTTTGCTAAACAGTTGCTTGGGCCAATTCTCTGCGGCCTCTCTCGAGGCACCCCTTCTCCCGAAGTTACGGGGTCATTTTGCCGAGTTCCTTAACAATGCTTCTCCCGTCGGCCTTAGGATTCTCTCCTCATCCACCTGTGTCGGTTTACGGTACGGGTGCAGTATGAGCCATAGCGGCTTTTCTCGACAGCTGGTATGGAAGCTTCCCTACTTATTTTCGGTCCGCGTTACGGCTTTGGATTGCCGGACGGTTTTTCCTATCCGACTCCTCTTCCGCTTGCACCGGTCTTCTCATTCCCGGCTCTTCCTTCCCCTCTGTGTCCCCACAGTTCTGTCATACTGCAGTACAGGAATCTCAACCTGTTGTCCATCGGCTACGCCGTTAAGCCTCGCCTTAGGTCCCGACTCACCCAGGGCAGATCAGCTTTACCCTGGAAACCTTAGATATTCGGCCGGTAGGATTCTCACCTACCTCTCGCTACTCATTCCGGCATTCTCTCTTCTTGATCGTCCACAGCTCCTTCCGGTACTGCTTCTTCCTATCAAGAATGCTCCTCTACCACCCTCTTAAAGGGTCCTCGGCTTCGGTGGTGTGTTTCAGCCCCGGACATTTTCGGCGCAAGGCCTCTCGACTAGTGAGCTATTACGCACTCTTTCAATGTATGGCTGCTTCTGAGCCAACATCCTAGTTGTCTTTGAAACCTCACATCCTTTTCCACTTAACACACACTTTGGGACCTTAGCCGGAGGTCTGGGCTCTTTCCCTTTTGACTGCCCAACTTATCTCGTGCAGTCTGACTCCCGTGCAGCATCTCTATGGCATTCGGAGTTTGATATCCTTTGGTAAGCTTTGACGCCCCCGCGGGAATTCAGTGCTCTACCTCCATGAGACTAACACGAGGCTAGCCCTAAAGCTATTTCGAGGAGAACCAGCTATCTCCGGGTTCGATTGGAATTTCTCCCCTATCCACACCTCATCCCCACCCTTTTCAACGGATGTGGGTTCGGTCCTCCACGGGATTTTACTCCCGCTTCAACCTGGACATGGATAGATCACCCGGTTTCGGGTCTGCCTGTGCTGACTCAACGCCCTATTAAGACTTGGTCTCCCTTCGGCTCCGCGCTCCCCGCGCTTAACCTCGCCAGCACCGGCAACTCGCCGGACCGTTCTACAAAAAGTACGCGGTCGTGCTCATATGGCACTCCCACAGCTTGTAAACACAGGGTTTCAGGTTCTCTTTCACTCCCCTCCCGGGGTCCTTTTCACCTTTCCTTCACAGTACTATGCGCTATCGGTCACTAAGGAGTATTTAGCCTTGGGGGGTGGTCCCCCCGACTTCCCACAAGGTTTCTCGTGTCTCGTGGTACTTTGGATCCCGCTCGCTGGATTCCTATTTCGCATACGGGGCTTTCACCCTCTCTGGCTGGCTTTCCCAAAACCATTCTGCTATAGATCCTCCTCACTTATCGCGGTCCGTAACCCCCAGGTGCACGCACCCAGGTTTAGGCTCCTCCGGTTTCGCTCGCCGCTACTCCCGGAATCGACTTTTCTTTCTTTTCCTCCGGCTACTTAGATGTTTCAGTTCGCCGGGTTCCCCTCCATACGTTATGGATTGGCGTATGGATACTGGAGGGCTCCTCCAGTGGGTCTCCCCATTCAGACATCCATGGATCAATGGATATTTGCTCCTCCCCATGGCTTTTCGCAGCTTATCGCGTCTTTCTTCGGCTCTTAGTGCCAAGGCATCCACCCTGCGCTCTTTTTCGCTTGACCAGGTTTTCCCTCACAGGTAGCGTCCCGTGAGCCTGGCTTAGGTTTTTGCTTTGTTTTGAAATTGAATTGGTTTAAATCATTTCAATTTTTGATGTCTTTTCCAATGTGCAGTTTTCAAGGTACGGCGTTTCTAAAAGCTCTCTTTTCTGCTTGAAAAAAGGCTTTCCTGGAGATGAAGGGATTCGAACCCTTGACCCCCTGCTTGCAAGGCAGGTGCTCTCCCAACTGAGCTACACCCCCATACGGGCTTCTGGTCATCTCTATCGTTTTTTCTCTTTTGGTCTTTCTTTGATCTTTCCTTGGTTCCTTCTTGCATGGGCTTAAGCGGGCCTTACCTCCTCAAGCTCATCTTTCCTTGGTCTTTCCTACATGGGCTTAAGTGGACTCGAACCACCGACCTCACGCTTATCAGGCGTGCGCTCTAACCAGCTGAGCTATAAGCCCAAAATTCTGGCACCCACCTGCTCTCCCATGCCGTCTCCAGCATAGTACCATCGGCCGTTCAAGTCTTAACCTTCGTGTTCGGGATGGGTACGGGTGTTTCCCCTGAACGTATCGGCACCAGAAATTCCGTTATCCAGTTGTAAGTGCACAGGCAGGATGGCCTGACCAGGAAGCTCGCTTCCTGAGGATGGGCTCCTCACCTGTATACGCGGCTCTGCCGCGAACGAGAGGGCTGCGCCCTCGAGGTGCACTTTCCCCGATAACTCAACAGCATATTCCAACTCCCTTACTTCTTCTTCCTTAGAAAGGAGGTGATCCAGCCGCACCTTCCGATACGGCTACCTTGTTACGACTTCACCCCAGTTATCGGTCCCGCCTTCGGCAGCTCCCTCCTCTCGGTTGGGTCACTGACTTCGGGCGTTACTGACTCCCATGGTGTGACGGGCGGTGTGTACAAGACCCGGGAACGTATTCACCGCGGCATTCTGATCCGCGATTACTAGCGATTCCAGCTTCATGTAGTCGAGTTGCAGACTACAATCCGAACTGAGACGTTATTTTTGGGATTCGCTCCACCTCGCGGCTTCGCTTCCCTCTGTTTACGCCATTGTAGCACGTGTGTAGCCCAAATCATAAGGGGCATGATGATTTGACGTCATCCCCACCTTCCTCCGGGTTATCCCCGGCAGTCTCCCTAGAGTGCCCAGCTTCACCTGCTGGCTACTAAGGACAAGGGTTGCGCTCGTTGCGGGACTTAACCCAACATCTCACGACACGAGCTGACGACAACCATGCACCACCTGTCTCCTCTGTCCCGAAGGAAAGGGAACGTTACTTCCCGGTCAGAGGGATGTCAAGACTTGGTAAGGTTCTTCGCGTTGCTTCGAATTAAACCACATGCTCCACCGCTTGTGCGGGTCCCCGTCAATTCCTTTGAGTTTCATTCTTGCGAACGTACTCCCCAGGTGGAATACTTACTGCGTTTGCTGCGGCACCGAGGGGCTTTGCCCCCCGACACCTAGTATTCATCGTTTACGGCGTGGACTACCAGGGTATCTAATCCTGTTTGCTCCCCACGCTTTCGAGCCTCAGTGTCAGTTACAGTCCAGCAGGCCGCCTTCGCCACCGGTGTTCCTCCTAATATCTACGCATTTCACCGCTACACTAGGAATTCCGCCTGCCTCTCCTGCACTCCAGCCTGGCAGTTCCAAAAGCAATCCGCGGGGTTAAGCCCCGGGTTTTCACTTCTGGCTTGCCATGCCACCTACGCTCCCTTTACACCCAGTAAATCCGGATAACGCTTGCCCCCTACGTATTACCGCGGCTGCTGGCACGTAGTTAGCCGGGGCTTCTTAGTCAGGTACTGTCATCTTCTTCCCTGCTGATAGGGCTTTACGTACCGAAATACTTCTTCACCCACGCGGCGTCGCTGCATCAGGGTTTCCCCCATTGTGCAATATTCCCCACTGCTGCCTCCCGTAGGAGTTTGGGCCGTGTCTCAGTCCCAATGTGGCCGGTCACCCTCTCAGGTCGGCTACCGATCGTCGCCTTGGTGGGCCTTTACCTCACCAACTAGCTAATCGGACGCGGGTCCATCTCATACCACCTCGGTTTTTCACACTCGGCCATGCGGCCATGTGCGCTCATGCGGCATTAGCAGCCATTTCTAGCTGTTATTCCCCTGTATGAGGCAGGTTACCCACGCGTTACTCACCCGTCCGCCGCTCAGTCACAGAATGGGTCCTCCCGAAAGATTCTCCTCTCTGTGCTTCGCTCGACTTGCATGTGTTAAGCACGCCGCCAGCGTTCATCCTGAGCCAGGATCGAACTCTCATGTTCTGATCTCTTGGTCTTAAGATAAGCTCTAGCTTTTTCTTTATCCCATTTACTTACTTTTAAGGTCGATGCTCTCGCATCGGTTCTCTGAAACTTCTTTTTTAAGAATTTTCAGGGGTTGGAATATACTGTTCAGTTATCAAGGTTCTGTGTCTCGCTGCGTTAGCGACAACTTCTATAGGATACCATAGCCGCCGCTTCCTGTCAACTATTTTTTTCTTTTTCTTCCACTGCGTTTTCGAGCATTTGCAGTTCTATCCGCCGTGGAGTTTTAATATATCATACCAAAATATGGTTTGTCAAGGGCAATCTCAGGTTAATTTTACACAGATTTTTCACTGGAAAAATAGGCATTTTTACTCCCCTCAATGGCCGTCCACATATACCTGTGGCACAACTTCTATTCTATACAATCTATTGTGGTCAAAACGTCTTTCCAACGACCATCATCAGGAGCCGAATCAAGATATTCTTATGATACAGCATGCTTAAAAAAGCGTTACTCTCAATTTGTCCCAGTACATTCTGTCCAAAAGCGGTCGCCGTGAACGGAATCAACAGCAAAAATAAAATCTCCAGCAGCAAAAGCCCCTTTACGATTCCCAGAAGCGCCCCGGCAAAATGATTGATTCCATGTATAATAGGAAGTCTGTCTACTACATTAAATACCAGCATCAGGATCTGAAGCGCGAAAAACACAATCAGGAACGTAACAATATATCCGATGATATTCAAACATATGTTGCTTATAAAGCTTCCTATATAATCAGTAAACTGGCTCACGCCCAATTCTTTGTATATCGCGGAATTATTATTTTCTTCCAAAGTATTCCTAAGGCTCTCCGGTATCGGCAGGCTCTCTATAATCTTGCTTTGCTGCGCCGTAGAAAGATTTTCATTCACCTGCTCCAAAAGCTCATCAAATCCAATTCCTTTAGGCAGCGTAGTCCCCGCCGGAAGGATCGTACCTGCCGGAAGGACTGTACCATTGGGCAGCTGAATATCCATAGGAAGTGCAATATCCTTTTCCAGCGTCACACTGTCTCCGTCCGTATTTATCCCCAAGTTTTGTTCCTCGGTGATCATTCCAGCTACTTTTCCTTCAATCCATTCGTCCAGCTTCGTATTGTTACGCAAAAAACCTGTGACAAGCGGATTCAGCGCCATTACAATAATGCCTGATAAGATCAGGGCCACCAAAGACAGACTGCTCTTAAAGAATCCCCGAAGACCTCCCACTATTATACTCATAATCAAAATTAATATTGTTACTATAAAAACCAGATTAATGTCCATCACGCCTTCCTATATCAGATTGTGTCCTGAGCTCTTCCGTGAAGCAAAGAGTTCTGTCATGTAGTATGCTTCGCCTGCAATATAAGCCTTTATCCTTATAAGACAAACTTTTCAATGGCCAGGGCCACCCCATCTTCATCATTGGACAAAGTGACCGTGTCCGCCGAATCCTTTACTATGGAAGAGGCGTTTTCCATAGCCACCCCCATTCCGGCCGCTTTCAACATAGAAATATCATTTTCACCGTCGCCAAAGGCCATCACCTGATCTCTTTCCAGGCACAGGTAATCCGCCAACGCAGACAATCCGCTGCCCTTTGTAGCCTCCATGTGATTAATTTCAAGATTATTGCCAATGGAGGACGTCACCGTCAGATAAGAAAAACGTTTCAGCGCTTCTCTCGCCTCTATGCGGCTGCATTCTCTTTCTTGTTTAAAGAACAGGTTAAATTTTTCAACGCTGTTTCGTGAATCCACCACATAGGAGCGCATTCCCTTTGTAGGGACTCTGGTGGAGCGAATCAAAAAGCTTCTGGATTCATCTGGCATGAAATCCTCTATATGCCGGTAATATTCAGGCTCCATCCTTGCAATGCCGTCTATACAGGCATCCTGCATGGTATGATAGCCGGAGATAAAATCCCATACTTCTTCCGCCTGGTCCCTCGAAAAAACCTTCTTGGAAATCGCTCTCTGTTCCTTTAAATCCCATACCACGGCTCCATTCACAGTTATGGCATAACGAACAAACGGCAGGTCCCGCACCTCCGGTGCGAGACCTGTCACGCTTCGTCCCGTAGCTGGTACAATATGAATCCCCCTGGCCGAGGCCCTGGTGAGCACATCCAAAGTACGCTTTGTCAGCCGCTTGTCCGTGGTCAGCAGTGTCCCGTCCAGATCCAACGCAATCAGCCGAATACTCATAGTCCACCTTATAAATTCTTAAAGTATTGTTCTTTTAAGATCAAATAACCTTTTTTATCATATTTCGAACCAAAAAGCCCCTTCAGCCCTCTATGCTCCGCCTTATCGATTGCTTCATCCACTAAAGCTTTCGCTTCCTGCTCCGACAGCTGAACGCCGTCATTTCTCATCCGTTCCGCCAGCGCATAGACGGCCAGACCCGCCATCTCATCGATAATACATTCTTCCTCTTCCGCGTATGCGCTTACGCAGGTCACAAAATCGTCTACGCTCATCTGTTCTTCGTCTTCCAGATAAACACATAGTTTGTCTAATTCCAGATTTTGAACTAATAATTTATCTATCCGTTCCGGAGAGTCGACCAGCACAAGTACCATGGATACAAACGGCTTCTTTAATTCTCTGACAAGCTCTTTGACCGCGGCCCCCGTCAGGTCCGCCGCGTTATCTACAATCAAATCTCTTCCGGCCAGACGGATAAACGTATTATGAATTCCTTTAGCGCTCAGCTTCGCCCCAGAAATCTTAGCTACTTGAGTGGCAGGCACTCCCAATATTTCATGGGTCTTTTTCAGCTTTTCCACCGCCAGGGGAATCCTGCCCTCTCCTGGCTCCTCCTCCACAACTACGCATGTTATCTGATTTCCGTCTATTTCCTCTTCTTCTAGCTCTTCTTCCGGCGTTTCAAATACCTCTTCCGCTTTCTCATCCGCCTCTGCCGGATACTTGCTTTCTTCCGGTGTCTCATCTTCCGCAGCAGCAGCCGAATCAGCATTGACAGCATTCTCCTCCGGAATCACCTCATCTGACTCGCTCTCAGCCGAGATTTCTTCATCCGGTGCGTTTTCTTCCGATCCGGTCATTTCCGGCTCTGCAAATACTTCAGCTTCATCTTTCTCTTCGGCAGAGTCCTCTGCAGGAATTTCTTCTGCTGTCCCAGGCTCTTCTTCCACAGCGGCCTCTTGGCCGCCGGTTTCTGCTTCTTCTGCGTCTATCTTCTCATCCGCACCCTCTTCCGTGATCTCCGGATCCGTCTCTTCTGCTTCAATCTTTTGATCTGAATCAGCAAAAACAGAAGCGGCAAGTGCTGCGGAAACCTCATTCAAAAACTCAGTAGTCTGTGTGATTTCCGGCTTTGAGTTTTTAAGCTCTTTTGTCTGAGCCAGAATTTCCTTTGTATCCTGTGCAGCTGCTTCCTCAGCCTGAGGCATTTCTTCCGCCGCGGCTCTTACGGACTGCGCCAAATCCGCCTCCATATCCTGGAACTGTGCATTCTGCAAAAGCACATCGGAAGTAATTCCCACTTCCTCATCCACGGAAGCTTCTTCTGTCACCTCAGGTTCCTCCGTCATCGCGGCTTCCTTGAACCCTTCTTCCTTCAAAGTAGGCTCCTCCCCCAGAAGGCCGGAATCCAGCGTTTCCTGTGAGTATTTATCTTCGAATTCCCTTTCCACAGCTTTAATACGTTCTTCAAATTTCTTTTTATTTACAAGCTTCTCCTGCTGGGACGGAGTAAGCGGCTCATACTGCATTTTCAACTCCAGAGCTTTGTCCACATAAGGCCCTACGCTGAACCATAAAATGATTTCATTGCACAGCTGCACACAGTCCTTAGACCTGCCTGCTTTATGATATAGGTAAGCCAGCTCGTAAGCCCACTTTTCTTCAAACTCATTTTTACGGTAAAGCTCCAGAATGGTGATCAGCTTTTCTAAGGGTTCCCCTCTGGAGGACTCAATCTGATAAGCTAAAATCAGCTTGCTGATATCATTGGGCGCTATTTCCTGGAATTCTTCAAAAAAGTCTTCTGCTTCATCCAGATTGCCTGACTTAACACAAAGCTCCGTCAATTTATACAGCATCCGGCGCCCCACCGGAACACGTTCATACGCGATCAGGAGAACATTTTTCGCCTCGGCATAATTTTTGACCTTTTCATAGATCTGAGAAACAAGCGTCAGCATTTTTATGTTTTTAACGCGCCGCCAATCAATCGTGTCCGCAATCTTCGCCGCGGTCACATAATCTTTTTTCTCAGCATGCTTTTTAATCTTATCTTCTTTGATACTTAATTCATATTTATCCACAGTATCACCTCAAAAATAATTGATAACCTATACGTGTGCACTCTAAGTTTAACATACTCGATTTTTCTTGTCAAAAACAACAGTAAAAAAAGGGTACTTTTCGTACCCTTTTTTATATTTTATATATTTAATTGTACTGAACTTCTTTTTCTTTCACCATCCGAGTCCGGCAACATTTCCTGTATTTCTCTTGGATTTTTATTTACAGGTTCTTGTCTGCCAGCTTTTCAAGCTTCAATCGAAGGAAATATGTGATATCCTGTTCGCCTTTTTCAAATTGTATATAGCCTATGTTCTTAACGCCAACTTCCTATCCCTTGACGCTTCATCTCCATTTCCTACATGCATTCTGATTTTTTTAATTTCTTTTACGATGAAAACTCTATGATTCTCATATATGCTATCACATCTGATCCGAAGTTCTTCTTCGACTTGTACATTTTCATATACCTAATTCGGATACTTACGATATTATTTATATATTCTCTATATAATGAAGGCGGTTCCAACAGGATTTATCTTCCATCATATGAGAACCATATTGAGTTTTCAATCGTGAGACTTCAGTGTCCAGCGGAATCTCCTCCTTTCCATTTTCCTGTTCACAATTCCTCTCAACTTCGATTGACGACCTTACACGAATTATGATTCTCTCCATCTCGCTTCTTATGGATTTCTTTTATTCCTGTAATACGTCCCTGTTGTTTCGAAGAAGCTTTTTTTATCATCCATCGGCTGGTTCTGTCTAATTTTGATTGATATTCCTATGCAATCGCCACTGACTCCTTACTTCCTCTGTATTGATTTTACCAAACCAGATTCCTTTACATCTGATCTGTTTTCCCGAATCCTTTCTCGTCAGATTCTTCTATGGGCTTCTTTTGTTGTGAGGATTTGTTATTTGTTTATTTGTTGTAACTGTATAATAGCACACTCGATTTCGATTGTCAAGACATTTTTTTAGTTTTTTTATTTTATTTTTGCTAATTAATTGATATAAATGTCATATTATTCAAAATTAACTGTAATTTCAAAAATGTTGCATACAGAAGATGAAATAGCTATAATAGCAATGAGGAAAATATAGGCAAAGGGGTTTTTCATATGATAAAAAAAGCGTTCCGGGCGGCGTTTCCTTTAACGCTGCCTGTTTTCATGGGTTATTTGTTTCTGGGCATCGCTTTCGGCGTTCTTCTGAGCAGCGAGGGCTTTCATGTAGGATGGGCTATTTTCATGAGCGTGATCATTTATGCCGGCTCTATGCAGTTCGTTGCCATAGAGCTTCTAACGCTTCCTTTTAATTTTTTGTCCACGCTTTTCATTACACTTATGGTCAATGCCCGGCATTTATTCTATGGTCTTTCCATGCTGGATAAATTTAAAGATTCCGGTAAGCTGAAGCCCTACATGATCTTTTCACTTACGGATGAGACATTTTCACTCCTCTGTTCGGCCAATCCGCCGGACGGAGTCAGCAAAAAATGGTTTTTCTTTTTCATTGCAGCCCTGAATCATTTTTATTGGATTCTAGGCGGCGTGATTGGAAATGTGGCCGGAAACCTGATCCCCTTTAATTCCGAAGGAATCGATTTCGCTATGACCGCCCTTTTCATTGTAATATTTGTAGACCAATGGGAAAACAGCAAAAATCATCTGCCGGCCGTCCTGGGAATCGTCATTACCGTTGCCTGCAGGCTGCTTTTCGGCACCAGCTGGTTTATACCCGCAGCTATGGTCTGTCTGCTCTTTTCTTTAACTATGCTCAGAAGGAGGGAATCCGCATGATATCCGTGATCCTTACGATCCTTACCGTCGCCGCAGTCACCTTTTTGACCAGGCTGCTTCCTTTCCTCCTGTTTCCTGCCAATAAGAAGACGCCGGATTTTGTTTCTTATGCAGGCCGCGTTCTGCCCTACGCCATCATCGGCATGCTGATCGTCTACTGCTTCAAGGACATCCAATTTTTCGCATGGCCCTTCGGCATACCGGAGCTATTGGCCAGCGCCTTTGTCGTCTTGATACATAAATGGAAGCATAACCTTCTCTTCAGCATCGGCGGCGGGACTCTTTTATACATGGTTCTTGTACAGGCTATATTTGTCTAGCAGACATTAGCTGTCAAGAAAGTTTCTCTGTACATCGTGTGCATTCTGCCCGGAAGGGGATTTTATTTCTTAGGGCGCACTTTCCGATGAAATAAAAAGAATCCCGCAGCGCGAGATTCTTTTTTATTATTTTCATATATGCCGGACGGTCACAGTTCCGTCCTCCCCTCCAGCGCTCGGAGCAGGGTCACTTCATCGATATACTCCAGGTCGCCGCCCACCGGCACTCCGCTCGCTATCCTGGTCACCTTAATGCCCGTCGGCTTGATCAGCTTACTTAAATACATGGCTGTCGTCTCCCCTTCCAAGCTTGAATTCGTGGCAATGATCACCTCTGATATATCTCCCTGGAGCCTGGTCATCAGCTCTTTCAGCCGGATATCCGCCGGACCGATTCCCAATGCCGGAGATATCGCTCCATGCAGCACATGATATACACCGTCGTAACGCCCGGTCTTTTCATACGCCGCCAGATCCCTGGTGCTCTCTACTACCATTATAGTGCCATGATCCCGTTTATCGCTGGCGCAAATGGGGCACAGCTCATTATCCGTCAGCGTAAAGCACTCACGGCAGTACCGTACTCCCTGTTTCGCTTCTACCAAAACCTCCGCCAGACGCTTCACCCGCTCTTCTGGCATGTTTATAATATGAAACGCGAGACGCTGGGCAGACTTGGCTCCTATGCCGGGCAGCCTGGACAGCTCTTCTATTAACGCTGTGATCTTACTGCTGTAATAATCCATCAGAAGGGGAAGCCTCCGCCGAGTCCGCCTGCCAGGCCGGACATATTCGCCGAAGAAGCCTCTTCCATCTGCCGGAGCGCTTCATTGGTAGCTGCCATAATCAGATCCTGAAGCATCTCAATATCTTCCGGATCCACCACTTCTTCCGCCAGCTTCACGGACGTGATCTCCTTTTTGCCGGATACGGTCACCTCTACCGCTCCGCCTCCAGCAGACGCGGTAAACTCTTTCGTCTCAAATTCCTTCTGCGCATCTTCCATCTGTCTCTGCATTCTCTGTGCCTGCTTCATCAGATTGTTCATATTTCCAGGCATGCCGCCCGGAAATCCTCCACGTTTTGCCATGTGAGAACTCCTCCTTATTTTCTTGAATCTTTTATCATTCTAACTATTTTCCGTTACGATGTCCATATGAATTTTTGATTTCAACTCTTCTTCGCTGACATACTGAGTATCCGCATTTTCACCTTCTGCCAGCAGCTTGGCGCGAAACTCCATTTCTTTCTCATAGTTCGCCCGAACATAATCTGCCAGCTGCTCTAATACTTGTTCCCTTCCGCCGATCATGTAAAACGTTTCATCGCGGAATCCCAGCATGATAGTATTATCGCCAAAGGGTTCCACAACTGCTTCCGAGAGCGCCGGTCTGATAGACGCTCCCAGTTCCTTGAGAATACGGCCCCATTGCTCCCGGATAAGCTGCAGATCTTCATACTGTGCTTTTGGAAGAGCCACCACCTTTTTTTGCCCTTTATCCCCAGCGCCGGCCAGCTCCGGCGGCAAGCCCTCCGTATTTACATTCCCAATGCTGCCCCCCTGCCGTCCGCTTCCCGTTTGGAGCGCGCCCTCCGGAAGCAGAAAATCACCCTTATCCAGACGTTTCTCCAGCTCCTTCACTCTTTGCAGCAGGGAATCCATATTTTCTTCCATCTGGGGCTTTGTTAGCTTTATCACCGCAAGCTCCAAAAGCACCCGTTTGCCGGAAGCATACCGCATCTGGCTGGAAAGCTCTGAAAATATCCGAATATAGCGCATCAGTGTCTCACTGTCTATAAGCTTTGTCTCTTCCTTCAGCCTTTTGATGTCCTCAGCCGTCATATCCAACACGTCTTCTTCGCCATCTGTGGCCTCCAGAAGCAGAAGATTTCTCATATACCAGGTAAAGTCCAGTACAAACTGAGTCAATTCTCTCCCCTGGATCACCAGCTCTTCCACCAAACGAATACTTTCCACCGTATTTCCCGATGCGACCGCCCTCAATAATCCGCTGAACACCTCATTATCCACGGCCCCCAGCACTTCAAGCACTTTTTCATAGGTCAGCTTCTGTCCGTAATAAAACGCCACGCACTGGTCGAACAGGCTGATGGCATCGCGCATGGAGCCGTCTCCTTTTTTCGCAATATAGCGGACAGCCTTTTCTTCCGCCTCTATTTGTTCCGCCGCGGCCATCTCCATCAGGCGCGCAGTGATCGTGTCTCCGGAGATCCTCCGGAAATCATACCGCTGGCACCGTGATAAAACGGTGACCGGTATTTTATGGACTTCCGTGGTCGCCAGTATGAAGATCACATAAGACGGCGGCTCTTCCAATGTCTTAAGCAGCGCGTTAAACGCACCCGTGGACAGCATATGCACCTCATCAATGATATAGACTCTGTATTTTCCTTCCGCCGGGGAATACTGAACCTCATCCCGTATTTCCCGTATATTGTCCACGCCGTTGTTGGAGGCCGCATCAATCTCCACCACATTAACGGAATTTCCGGCTGCTATGGTCCTGCAGGTATCACATTCACAGCACGGATTTCCATCCACCGGATGTTCACAGTTGACCGCCTTTGCCAATATCTTCGCTATGGTAGTCTTTCCTGTTCCTCTGGTGCCGCAGAACAAATACGCATGCCCGATTCTTCCTGTCTTAATCTGATTTTTCAATGTGGTAACAATGTGGTCCTGTCCTTTGACATCATCAAAGGTCCCGGGCCGCCATTTCCGATATAACGCCGTATATGCCATGACTCTTACTGCCTTTCTCTGTCTGTCCTGTTTCTCAAGCCTTTTGTGCGGAACAACCCGCATAGGTGGAAGAGAAAAGGGGACGGGTCACGGACCCGCCCTGCCTGTATCTTATAACATCAATTACTTTCCGGCCGGTTCGTCCGCCGGTTCATCGCCAAAGCTTATGCCCAAAAGCCGCGCCTCTTCAATAATCGACGCCTCAGGATCCACCATTTTCAGGCGGCCTGCCACTTCGTCAAGTGGAGTTTTTGAGATCTCACGGCTTTTTACCGCCACCATATACCCATATTCTTTGTCACGTATCATCTTAGCCGCCGCCGCGCCCAAGCGGGAAGACAGGACCCTGTCATAGGCACAGGGCGCGCCGCCCCGCTGCATATGCCCCGGCACCGTTACCCGGACCTCCAGGCCTGTACGTTCTTCAATCTGGGCCCCTATTTCATATGATACGGACGGATAGACCAGATTCGATTCCTTCTTTTTCTTCAGCTCTTTTTTGCTGAGCCCCGCATCTTCTTTGGAAATAGCTCCTTCCGCCACCGCTATGATGGAAAAATCTTTTCCTGCTTTTTCTCTTTTCTTTAACGCCGCCACGATGGAATTGATATCATATGGAATCTCCGGTATCAGAATAATGTCCGCCCCGCCCGCCATACCGGCGTTCAGAGTCAGCCATCCTACCCGGTGCCCCATGACCTCTACAATAAACACACGGCTGTGGGAGGCTGCCGTAGTGTGGATACAATCGATCGCGTTGGTTGCAATATCGACCGCGCTCTGGAATCCAAAGGTCATGTCGGTTCCCCAAAGGTCATTATCTATGGTTTTCGGAAGGCCGATGACATTAAGTCCTTCTTCACGGAGCAGGTTTGCCGTCTTCTGGCTTCCGTTCCCGCCCAGGACCACCAGACATTCCAAACGGAGCTTCTTATAGGTGTGCTTCATCGCTTCTACTTTATCCAGATCGTTTTCATCATGGACACGCATCAGCTTAAACGGCTGTCTGGAGGTGCCCAGAATCGTGCCGCCCTCCGTCAGGATACCGGAAAAATCCTCCGGCTGCATAATGCGGTAATTCATATAGATCAAACCCTTATAGCCATCCTCAAAGCCGATGATCTCCACATCGTCATACATCTCATACAAGGCTTTTGCCACACCGCGCATGGTCGCATTCAGACTCTGGCAGTCGCCTCCACTGGTCAACATACCGATTCTCATCATAAAACCGCCTCCCTCTGCTCATATTCTCATAACCGCCACATTCTATTACATACCCGAAATCGAAAATAAAATTCAATACTATTATAT
Source organism: Qiania dongpingensis (assembly GCF_014337195.1). NCBI lineage: Bacteria > Bacillati > Bacillota > Clostridia > Lachnospirales > Lachnospiraceae > Qiania > Qiania dongpingensis. Next base: position 1,906,725 of record NZ_CP060634.1, on the reverse strand, counting down.
AATAAACAAAGATAAGGAGCAAGCCCCAAGCCTAAAACTATAAATTCTTTCCGCGTCCTGCCGGCGGTCTTTGAAGATTTTCCATGGATGTTTTTTAGGCCGTTCCATGATATAATAGCTTCAATATCCAAATCACTTTGAACAGGAGGAAATTCTATGATCAATACTTTTTGCAAAAGACCGCTCTGGGAAGTCAGCGGTACCCTGGCCGCTGTGGCCGGGGGCAGCGTACCGGCCGATCTGGTCCTCACCCATACGAGATTAATCAACGTCTGCACCCATGAAATAATGGAGGACGTTTCTGTGGCAGTCTCCTGCGGGCGTATCGCCCTCGTCGGGGACGCCTCACATTGTATCGGCCCGGAGACCACGGTCATAGACGCCGGCGGGCAATACCTCTCGCCGGGCTTCCTGGACGGCCACATACATGTTGAATCCTCCATGATGGGTGTTGGAGAATACGCCCGTTCTGTCATCCCTCACGGTACTGTCGGTATCTACATGGATCCCCATGAAATCTGCAACGTGCTGGGACTCGACGGTGTGAAATGTATGCTGGAGGACGCCTCCAGAACGCCTCTCAAAGCCATGCTGACCACTCCCTCCTGCGTCCCTGCGGTCCCGGGCTTTGAGGACACCGGCTCTTTCATAGGACCGGAGGAGGTCGCAGAGACCATGAACTGGGATGAATGTGTCGGCCTGGGAGAAATGATGAATTTTCCGGGAATTCTCTCTTCCTCTGAACATACCCATGGAATCACAGGCGCTGCTCTGAAAGCGGGCAAGACCGTCACCGGCCATTATTCCATGCCGGAAACCGGAAAAGGGCTGAACGCTTATATCGCGTCCGGCGTCCGCTGCTGCCATGAATCCACCAGAGCGGAGGACGCGCTGGCAAAGATGCGTCTCGGCATGTACGCCATGTTCCGCGAAGGATCCGCGTGGCACGATCTGAAGGAAGTGGCGAAAAGCATTACCGAACACAAGGTCGACACCCGCTTCGCCACACTGATCTCCGACGACACCCACCCCCACACGCTTCTTTCCAAAGGACATCTTGATTACATTGTGCGCCGCGCCGTGGAAGAAGGGATCGACGTCATAACCGCCATCCAGATGGTGACCATCAACTGTGCCCAATGCTTCCAGATGGATCACGAGCTTGGGAGCATAACCCCGGGTAAGTGCGCCGATATGGTCCTGCTGGAGGATCTGGAAGGGTTAAAGATCTCCAAGGTATGGATCGACGGTGAGCTGGCGGCGGAAAATGGAGCCATGCGGAAAGATTTTGCTCCCTATTCCTATCCCGAATGGGCCACTCATTCCATGCATGTCAAGGATACTATTACAGCGGAGACTTTCCGGATACCGGCCAAGTCCGGGCGGACCGAGGTGCGGGCGATCGAGGTCATCCCCGCGAAGGTCGGCTCCTACGAACGCCACATCACTCTGGAATCTAAGAACGGATTTCTGGAATCCGATCCGGCCCAGGATGCGCTTAAGACTGTCGTGTTCGAACGACATCACAATACCGGCATAAAAGGCTTTGGGTTTGTCAAAGGGTTCGGCATCACCTGCGGGGCCATGGCCTCTACCGTAGCCCACGACGCGCATAATCTGCTGGTCATCGGTACGAATGACGAAGATATGGCCCTGGCCGCCAATACCCTGATCCAGTGCGGCGGCGGCATGACTGCCGTTCAAAACGGACAAGTCCTGGGTACCGTTCCCCTCCCCATCGCCGGGCTGATGAACGACAAACCAGTGGAAGAGATGAGCCGTATGGTAGAAAGCCTGGAGGGCGCCTGGGAAAAGATCGGCTGCTCCATGCCTTCTCCGTTCATGACCATGGCCCTGATTCCTCTGGCCTGCCTGCCCGAGCTCAGGCTCACCAACCGTGGCTTAGTGGACTGCGTAAACTTCCAGTCTGTGCCCTTGGAAATATAAAATAACAAAAGATAATAAAAAAAGGAATTTCTTTTCCGGCTGATGCCGGTCTGGAAATTCCTTTTTACATTCTTTTGTTTTATTTTAATCCGCACATCCTGCTTCGAAAAACGCACCACAAACGGTACCTCTACAGCCAGCTCGGTCCAGGCAGCCTCACGGCACACAAGATATCCTGTTTAGTGCTGCTCCATTCCTGGCCTGACACGGTTCACAGGGTCTTGTTGCGTAAGACCCAGACTTCAACGCTACTTATAAAGGGCAGCTTCACAGTTTGTAATCCTCGGCAGGATATCACCCCTGCTATAGCGGATTGCAGGTACAGGACACCGCTAACTCCCCGGCTGTGCGGAAATTTTATGACAAAGTCGTGCCTAAACAGTATACCGTGAGAACGAGTATTTGTCAAATGCTTTCATCCTCTGTACTCGCAGCCGAGGACTTCTCGATCACCGCAAGAGCCGCCTCATGGACGGCATGCTCAAAGCCCAGCTTGTGAAGCATAAGAACTCCCTCCACAGCTGCTCCCCCCGGCGAACATGTCTGATCCGCCAGTGCAAAGGGGTGTACGGCACTTTTCAGCAGCATCTCGGCGCTTCCCAGAACAGACTGGGCAGCTATCTCCAAGGCTTTCTGCTTTGACATTCCTTCCCTCAGGGCCGCCTCAGCCAACGCGTTGATATAGATATAAGTAAACGCGGGAACCGCACTGCCGATACAGCCAAAAATCCCGGCAAATCGTTCTTCTATTTCCATGTATGTTCCGATTCCTTCAAGAATTTTTGACACAAATAGTTTTTGTTCTTCTGTCACTTTATCATTGAAACACATTCCCGTAACAGAAGCGTTCACCTTTGCATTTATATTTGGTATAATCCTCGCTATGGCTGAATTGGGAAACCATTTTTCCATAGAAGCAAGTCTCTTTCCCTCCACCAACGATATGATGAGCTTCCCATCCGCTTCCTTAAGCCTTTCTGCGGCGGAGGCTAGCTCTCCGGGCTTTACGGCCAGGACAAGGACATCACTGTTTTCCGCCGCCTCCTCATCGGATCCGCAGGCCTTAAGACTGCACAGCTCCGCCAGCGCCTCTGCCCTTTCCCTGTGAGGGTCATAGCCAAAAAGCTCCAAATCTGCCGTCTCCCGGCGGTTAATTCCTTTAATAATGGCCAAAGCCACACTTCCCATCCCGATAAATCCGATCTTCATACCTCCAGCCTCCTGTTCACACCGATAACGCCACAATACCCGAGATACAGACAACTGCCCCGATGATCTCTGCCGGCCTGATCTTTTCCCTGAGCACAAGCGCCGTAAAAAGCAGAATCATGACAGGGGACACCGATGTTATAGCCGACGAGATCCCCGCGGGAATATAATTAAGCGAGTGCAGGGTCAGGGTAGTCCCTGCGGCACATCCGCAGACACCTCCGATCATCACCAATCCCAGCTCCTTCGGATATTTCAGTACCCGGCTTGTCACCGCGCCTCTTTTCCCCACCAGGATCACGACAAAAAACCCCACGACACCAGCGATGATCCGCACCTGACTGGCCGCCAGAGAACCATCGGCTGTCTCGATCAGCCGCAGTCCCCGGCTGCTGAGAAGTACGCCTCCTGCCTGCCCAAACATTCCCAGCACCGCGAAAGCGGCGCCGAGAGCTGTCTGTTTTCGCTGGCCCGCACCGTCCGCCTGACGGCTTCTTGCCAGCAACACGATGCACAGCCCCAAGGTTATCAACAAAACTCCGGCCCAGTCCACAGGCTGCAGCATCTGTCCGTATAGCCCCCAGGCTGCCAGAGAGGTCACGATGGGGCTGGAATAAAAAATCATCATTGATATGCGGTATGGCAGGTACCGAAAAGAGGAAAAATAAAAAAAGTCTCCGAATACAAATCCGATCAGCCCGGAAAGACTCAGATAAAACCAAGCCCTCAAACTCACCCCCGCCAGGCTGACCGTCCCGTACATCACCATACGGATCACCGCCACGCATACCAATGCGGTCACTGTTTTCAGGAAATTGACCGTAAAGGTATTTATCTTTTTTCCCGCCGTGTTAAAACAGGTACAGGTCACCGCATCGCAGAGAGCGACTCCGAGCGAACACAATTCTCCAATTATATATCCGCGCATTTTAAATACTCAGCTTGCTCATAAACATATCCAGACGGTTAAGTCCTTCTATAATAGTTTCATCCGATACGGCAAAGGACATACGGACGTATCCCTCTCCGTATTCACCAAAGGCATCACCGGGAATCACCACCAGACCGGCCTCGTCGATCAGGCGATTGCAGAATTCATCGGAGCACATATTGGCTCCTTTCATATTCGCAAAAGCATAGAAGGTTCCCTTAGGCGCTACACAGCTGATCCCTTTTATGGCATTAAGGCCGTCAACAATCATCCTGCGCCGTCTCGTATACTCTCCCAGCATAAAATCAACAACAGCCTGATCCCCTGTCAGCGCCTCAACAGCTCCCCACTGAGCAGGAACATTGGTACAGGAAGCTTCCAGCTCATGCAGCTTATTGCAGTATTTGATGATTTTAGCGTCTGACATGACATAACCGACGCGCCAGCCGGTCATAGCATAGGACTTTGAGAAGCTGTTGACCGTAATGGTCCTTTCCTTCATTCCCGGCAGAGAGGCCAGACTGACATGCTCGTTTCCGTCATATACCAGCTTCTCGTACACCTCGTCCGACATAACATAAAAATCACGCTCTTTTGCCAAAGCTGCAATTTCCTTCAGAAGCTGCAGATCAGCCATGCCGCCTGTCGGATTACAAGGGGTATTGAGAATCAGCAGCTTTGTCCTTGGCGTCACCGCCTTCCTCAGGTTCTCGATATTATACATGAACCCATCCTCTTCGAGCATCGGGACGACCACCGGCACCGCGTGCAGCAGTTTGACCAGAGACGGATACGGGGACCAATAGGGTCCGGGGACAAGCACCTCATCTCCCGGCTCTATGATTGCCTGCATCGACAGCCAGATCGCCTCTGTTCCTCCGTTCGCAACCATGATCTCTGTTTGGGGATCATAATATATATGATTGTCTCTCTGCATTTTATCCGAGATTGCTTTGCGAAGTTCAAAAATTCCTGCATTTGCAACATAATGTGTATGTCCCGCCTCCAGCGCCTTTTCCGCGGCAGCAATAATATTGGGAGCCGTATCAAAATTGGGTTCACCCAGTACAAATTTTACAAGCCCCTCTTTTCCGTCCACCTTGTTAAATACTGTTCTGATCTTAGAATTAGGGGCCGACAAAACATACGGATTTAAACTAGTAGCCATTGTGCTTACCTCTTTCTTTTAATAATATAATCAGCATCCCAGATATGCCGCGCGAATCGAGGGATCATGCAGCAGATCCTTTGCGCTGCCATCCTTGACGATAGTGCCTGTTTCCAGAACGTATGCTCTGTCCGCATTTTTAAGGGCGATATTTGCGTTCTGCTCCACCAGTAAAATCGTTGTCCCCCGTCTGTTAATGCGTTTGATGACTTCAAAGATCTCCTCCACCACAAGCGGCGCCAGTCCCATGGAAGGCTCGTCCAGGAGCATAGTCTTTCCATGGGTCATGATCCCCCTGGCAATTGCCAGCATCTGCTGCTCTCCGCCGGAAAGTGTTCCGCCAAGCTGTCCTGATCTTTCCTTAAGGCGGGGAAAAATGTCAAAGCAGTCCTCCAGATCTGCCTTAACCTCTCCGGTATCCTTTCGGAGATGAGCCCCCATTATCAGGTTATCGTATACGGTCAGATTCGAAAAGATCCTCCGCCCCTCGGGGATATGTACGATTCCCTGCTCCACGATCTTATGGGCCGGCAGCTTTGTAAGATCGGCGCCGCCGTACAGGATTGAGCCTTCCTTTGCCTTTTCCAGCCCGGAAATCGCACGGAGCATGGTCGTCTTTCCCGCGCCGTTCGCTCCGATCAGCGTCACGATCTCGCCCTCGTGTACTTCAAAGCTTACGCCCCTGACAGCATTGACACTGCCATATGATACATGGAGATTCTGGATTGATAAATCACTCATCCTCGTCCGCACCTCCTTTCCCGAGATATGCTTCAATTACCTTGGGATTGCCCTGAATCTCTTCCGGCGTCCCTTCTGCAATAGTCTCTCCAAAATCCAGTACCAGAATCCTGTCCGCGATCTTCATTACCATGCTCATGTGGTGCTCGATCAGCAGGATCGATACGTCGTACATTTTCCGAACCTTTGCGATGATGCCCATTACCTCCTCAATCTCCGTCGGATTCATGCCGGCCGCTGGTTCGTCCAAAAGTAGTATTTTAGGCTTCCCCGCCAAAGCACGGATAATTTCCAGTTTTCGCTGCTCGCCATAAGGCAGGTTCTTTGCCTGAAGACCTGCCACATCCTCCATCTCAAATAGCTTAAGAAGTTCCGTGGCTTCCTCATTGATCTGCTTTTCGGCCAGCTTATACTTTTTTGTTCGGAACAGCGCCTCAAAAAAGGAATATTTTGCTTCCCGCTTCATTGCGATCCGTATGTTTTCCATTACGCTCAGGCTGCTGAACAGCCGGATATTCTGGAAGGTCCTGGACAGCCCCATTTCATTGATCTCATAGGGCATTTTCCCCACCATGGAGATATCGTCCAGCGCCAGTTCTCCCTCCGTGGGCAGATACATCCCCGTGAGCATATTAAAGGTCGTCGTCTTACCGGCTCCGTTGGGGCCGATGATAGCCACCAATTCCCCGGATTCCATTGTGAGGTTGAAATCCTTTACAGCCTGTAAGCCGCCAAAGCGTATTCCCAAATGCTTCGCTTCCAGCTTGCTCATGATTTCGCCTCCTCTTTTTTTCTTTTAAGCCTCCTGCGTATCCATTTCCCCAGCTTGGAATCTGTCGCTTCGATGGTTTCCAGATTAAGGAATTTAAATTCCCTTCCTCCAAACAGTCCGTAAGGCTTCCAGATAATAATATAGAGCAGGAGCAGCGCGTATATAACGAGACGCCAGTCGTTCAAAAATCTCAGAAGCTCCGGCAGGATCGTCAGCACTACCGCGCCAAAGATGGAACCGCTGATGGTTCCTACACCGCCCGCATACAGGTAAACAATATAATCTGTCGACTTCGCGGCGGAGAAATTATCCGGCTGGATAAACTGGATCAAATGAGCGTAGAGGCCGCCGGCCACCCCTGCCATGAACGCCGCAAACACAAAAGCCAGCACTTTATAATTCCGGCAGTTAACGCCCATCGCCTCCGCGGCTATATCATTTTCCCTGACCGCAAGGCAGCTGCGCCCAAAAGAGGACTTGATAAAATTCCGGCTGGCATATATGGCGATCAAAAGGATGACAAACACCCAGGTAAAATTTGTTAATTTAGGAATACCGCTGAATCCCAGAGCGCCGCCTGTATAATCGACCACCCGCCATACCGCGCGGATGATCTCGCCAAAGCCCAGTGTAACGATGGCAAGATAGTCGCCTTTTACTTTCAGAGTGGGCATGGCGATGATAAAACCAAAGACCGCCGCAATGATTCCTCCTGCTATGACAGCCGCCAGCAAGATAAGGTTGTCCGTGAGCGCCGTTCTCTCCAGCACCTGAAAAGCCAGCCTTGTAACAATCGCGCTTATGTAAGCTCCTATGGACATAAAACCCGCGTGACCCATGGAAAACTGTCCCGTGATTCCGATGACCAGATTCAGGCTGATCGTCATGATAACGTTAATGCCGGCAATGGTGATCACCTGGAACAGATAAGCATTGATGACGCCCATTTTATTCAGGCCTGCAATGACCAAGTAAATAAGCAGAAATATAAAATATTCCGGCTTAAATATTTTTCGTACTGTTTTCATCCTGTTCCTCCTATACCTTTTCTCTGGCTGCCTTGCCGCCCAGCAAGCCTGTCGGTTTGTAGAGAAGAACCAGGATCAGGATAACAAAACACAAGCCGTAAGAAATACTTGCCGCAAAGGACTGTAAAAACACCTCCATAATACCGATGATCAAGCCTCCCAGCATGGCTCCCTTAATGTTGCCGATTCCTCCGATAACAGCTGAAATAAACGCTTTATTTCCAATCGTACCTGCCATATACACATAGATGGTCGGGTACAGGCTCCCGTACAAAATACCACAGATAGCCGCCAAAGCCGCTCCAAGAGAAAACGTAATGGAAATGACCCGGTTTACGTTGATCCCCATAAGCGAAGAAGCGTCTTTGTCCACAGATACCGCCTGCATCTGTTTCCCAAAATCCGAATGGTAGCACAGACGCTGCATAAACAGAAGCAGCAGCGCCGCAATCGCGATCACAATGATCTGAACCGATGAAATCTGATATCCCCCTATATTTACATTTACCTTAGGCAGCAGAGTCGGAAAATTTTTCGGCAGCGCTCCGACTCCGGGCAGGCAGCGCATTAAATTCTCAATAAAAAGCTGAACGCCGATCGCCGCCACCAGAGAAGCCACAGTCGTTCTGCCCCGCAGGGGTTTATATGCGAAGCGTTCTATTACAAAACCTACCCCCGCGCCGAAAAGCAGCGTTGCGATCATGATCAGCGGAACAAGTACGGCCATACTGCCGGAGCCGCCGAACCATTGAAACAGGAAATATGCCGCAAAAGCGCCGAGCATCATCAAATCCGCATGTGCCAGATTGATCATTCTGATGATACCAAAAACTAGTGTGTAGCCCATCGCCAGCAGCGCGTACAAGCTGCCCAGCTGCAAGCCGTAAATTAAAAGCTGAAACACATGGCCCATAAACATCACCCCTAATAGACTTAGACATTTTTTAAGTTAGGTGCCGGCACAAATGCCGGCGCCTAACCTAATCAACAGGAATCCTTCCGTTTTGTATGATAAAGCCTTCCCCTACGGCTGAACGCTTGTCACATAGTGTCCGACGCCGTCTTCATACTTCATGATGACTGCCGCCTTGTTGGGGTTGCCTCCCTCGTCAAAGGTAACTTTTCCAGAGGGAAGATTGAGGTCTGTGGCAGCGATATTGTCACGAAGCTCTTCCTCGCTGTAGGAAGTGAGATTTTCCAGACCGTTGATGACAATCTTCAAAGCTTCATACGCCAGGGTTGCATGCGCCGCAGGCTTATATCCGTTTACCTCTTCAAATTCCTTCACCCAAGCCTGCGCCACCTCGTTATCGCTTTCCGCGCTGAAGCAGGAGATATAGTAGGAGCCTTCCAGAGCCTCCGCACCGGCCGTCTCGGGAACTGTTGTAACATCCCAGGAATCGGGCCCCATCATGGTGGCGGTGATCCCCATGGCATCCGCCTGTTGAATCTGAAGCGGGATCTCGCTGGCCTGATTGGGCAGCCATAAGAGATCGGGCGTCTTTGCGTTAATATTCGAAAGCTGTGCATTGAAATCTTTGACATCTGAGCCGGCATAGGTTTCCACTGCCACTACCTCGCCGCCAAGAGCTTCAAAATTCTCCTTAAAGGATTCCATCAGGCCCGTTGCATAAGCGTCCGCATTGGAGTAGAGAACGGCTGCCGTTTTTGCGCCCAGCTCATTATAAGCATAGGTCGCCGCCACCTGGCCCTGGAAAGGGTCTATGTAACAAGCGCGGAAAATATAGTCGCCGATCTGAGTGACCTTTTCATTGGTCGCAAAGGTGGAGATGACCGGAATTCCCGCTTCCTGTGCCAGAGGCGCCCCCGCCAGAGTCAGGGAACTCTCATCAGGACCGACAATTGCCACCGCATTCAGGTCATTGATACACTTGGAGTAAGCATTGGCAGTCACATCGGCCTTGGAATCCGTATCCACAAACTCAACATTCACTTTGACCTGTTTGCCCATGATGGTGATACAGCCGTCTGTTGCCTCAAGCTCTTTCTGGATCACCGCCCAGGCATCCTTTTTGTACTGGCCTGCCTGTGCATTCTCACCGGACATGCTCGCCACAAAGCCAATGGTGATTTCATCGGGTACCTGGGAATTATCTTCCGAAGCGGCTTTCGTCTCTCCGCTCTGGGTTCCCGTTTCCTTTGCATCCGCAGGCTTTTCCTCTTTTTTGCCGCAGCCGGCCAACATACCGATCGTCATAGCAGCCGCCAGCAGAAGCGCGCACATTTTCTTCATTGTTTCTTCCTCCTTTTTAATCGTTGTTATTTTGTATGACATATGACATAGTACAATATTATCAGCTTTGTCTGTCTTTGTCAATCTTGATTCCAACATTTTGTACATTTAGGCCTCTCAAATATACAGGTTACAGGACATTTTACCCAAAATAAAGAAAGCCGCCGCAAGCCATTCATCCTAGGATTCTGGCTGCGGCGACATACGATCATTTTGTATGTATTAATTGTAAATTACAGCTTTCCCTGTTTTTTCAAAATAGAAAGGGTGACATCCATCTCCGCCTTGATCGCGGGAGCCAGGGGCCCTCTCGCCGGCCCCAGCTTCACGCCTGTTACCGCCTCGATGGCCGGACGAAGAATGGAATTGGGCAAGATTCTTCCGTTCTGTCCTGTGCTCTTGCAAAATTCATACATGGGCATGAAGAGCTCCTTTGCCTTCTCGTTCTCTCCATTTTCAAAGGCGTCAAAGATCGCACGGATCTCATGGCCGTAAATATGAGCTCCGCCGCTCACAATGCCCATGGCGCCCTGAACGATCGTAGGGAGCAGCATAACATCGTCTCCGTTATAAATGGCAAAGTCGGAATCGATATCCTTTGTCGCAAGGAAAAAATCGGTGACCTGAGTGGGATTTACGCCCGCCTCATCCTTTACGCCCACAATATTCTCGATGGCTGCAAGACGGCCAACGGTAGCAGGCTCCAGATTGATGCCGACAAAAATCGGGATATTATATAACAGAATATCGGCCTTTGTACTCTCAGCGATCCTCCTATAGTGTTCGTAAACTCCCTCCTGTGTGGGCTTATTGTAGAAAGGGCATACAATAAGGCAAAGCCCTATGCCAAGCTCCTCCGCTTTTTTCGTGAGGGCGATGGTCTCCTTTGTGGAGGCACAGCCAGTCCCGGCAATAACGGGCTTTCTGCCCGCCGCCGCTTTCACTGCGGTCTCGAACAGCTTCACGCGTTCGTCAAAGGTCAGCAGAGAAGCTTCGCCTGTCGTTCCGGTCACGATCAAGGAATCACAAACGTCCTTCTCGATCACATAATCGATCAGCTCTGCATATTTTCCATAATCGATTTCTTCATTCTCATCATAGGGAGTAATGAGCGGAAGTAAAATCCTTCCATACTTTTTAACTACGCTGTTCATTTCTTTTCGTTCCTTTCTTTCATAAAATTATACATTAAATTGGTTTGGTATATTGTATGATGTCGTATATCGTATCTTAAATGGCTTTTATCTTTTTGTCAAGCATTTTTTTGAGCAAAGATTTTGTAAACGCCTTTACAATCATTTAATTTTCTTTTATAATGTCCCATAATATCATATGATGTCATATAATAATTCATAGGAGTGTGTGCATGAAAGAAATCCAGAAAATATCCATTACTGATATGGCCGCTGAAAGCATTAAGGAACTGATCACCAGCGGAAAATATATTCCCGGCCAAAAGCTCCCTACAGAAGCCAGCTTCTGCCAAATGCTGGGCGTCAGCCGCACCAGTATCCGGGAAGCGCTCCGCGTTCTGCAGGCACTTGGCTTTGTGACCATTAAACCTGGTAAAGGTACCTTTGTCTCTCAGCAGGAGCTCCCCCTGAAGTCCGGCAGTAACTGGTACGATACCGAGGACGCCAAATTTTCCGACTTTATGGAAGTACGCTTCGCCATCGAGCCTCTGGCCGTGCGCCTCTCTGTAAAACGTGCTACTCCAAAAGAGGTGGCGGACTTGGCGGAAATCCATCAGTCTTTTTTAAACGCAAACAAAACCCATGACATGGCAAAGCTGATCATGCTGGATGAGCTCTTTCATACAAAGATCATGTCCTATACAAAGAATCCGCTTTTAATCAATATCAATAAACAGCTTTTAAACTGTTTCCGCGTCTACCGCGGCGAATCCTTTACCAGCGATCAAGTATATAACAACGCCGTACAGCCTCACGGACGGATCCTACAGTGTTTTTACAGAAAGGATCCGGAAAATGCTGTGCTGGAAATGCAGAAGCATCTGGAAATAACGGACTCCGATATGAAACGAATCCATAAAAAACATACGAAGCTAAAATCCTCTCTTGACATTGCTGATGAACCGTGATATTGTGTTTGTATGATTGTATGATGTCATATAATATTGACAAGGAGGGAGCAACATGTACGCAAAAAAATTAGAGGGTATTATCCCTCCGATCATTACCCCCTTTGATGAAAAGGGAAATATCGCTGAAGCATTGATTGCGAAAGAGATGAAGCTGGCGGTCGACTCCGGCGTCCATGGTCTGAGCGTCAGCGGAAGTACAGGCGAAGGGCCTACTTTAGGGGACGAGGAGCTGAAAACTCTTATCACCATCGCAAAAGATCATGTAAAAGAAGATCAGCCGATCGTCTGCGGAATCATGCGAACCTGCACAAGAGATGCCGTAAAAGCCGGCCTTGCCGCCAAGGACGCCGGAGCAGACGCCTTAATGGTAACCCCCACTGCATACAACGTTCTTGTACCGGACGAGGAGGGTATGTTTGATTTTTACAGCACCATTTCCAAAGAGTGCCAAATGCCCATTATCATTTATAATGTGGTCCCGCAGAATACGGTCACTCCTCAGCTTTTTAAACGGCTGATTGAGAACACAGAATATGTCCGCGGCATAAAGCAGAGTGTAGGAGGCGTTTCTGCCCTGTATGCCATGAAAATGATGTGCGGCAGCAAAGCCAAGGTTTATGCCGCAACCGACGATATGCTTTACACCTGCTATGATCTGGGGGCAGACGGCGCCATCTCCGCAATCCTCGCAGTATTTCCTAAGCTGTGTGTAGAGATGTGGGAGTGTTCCCAGAACGGCAATAAGGCCCGGGCGCTGGATATCCAAAATCAGCTGTATTACCGCTGGCAGGCCATAACCGGAAATCAGTTTCCTATCCGGTTAAAATATGCCTTAAAGCTCATGGGCCGTGAACCGGGCTTCTGCCGGAGTCCGATCACTCATCTGTCAGAGGAAGAAAAACGTCAAATCGAAAAGGCTTTTTCTTAAATATCCGCTTTCTGATAACTTATTTAAAAAGAGCTTTTTCATAAAAATGAAAAAGCTCTTTTGCTGTTCCTATTATTTTTCCCGCAGATACTGTAAATCTTCATAGGTAATGTCCAAATGTCGTTTCATCTCTGCCACAGCCTGTTCCGCATCCCGTTTCTTAAAGCAGGAAAGAATCGCTTCGTGAAGAGCTACCGCATTGCCATATACCTCATTGTCTGCAAAAGATTCTCCCCGGTAAGAGCGCAGGCGTTCCGTCAGCTGTTTATTAATCGCGATCAAAAGTGGATTTTTTGTATAAGATATAATCTTCGTATGGAAAAGCTCGTCCAGCATGATCAGCTTTGCCATATCATGAGTCTCATTTGCCGCGGCGAAGGATTCCTGAATTTCAGCCAGCTCTTTAATTTGTTCTGCCGACACGCGTTCAACAGCCAGGCGGACGCCCAAGGTCTCAACGGCATAACGTACCTCCTTAAAGTCCGAAAACTCCGCATTATCCGCCTCATACCATTGTTTATCCCTGCCGCCGTCTTTCCTTTTCTCTGCTGCAAATGCACCGAGCCCAGGCTTGATCACCACATATCCCAACGCCTGCAGCACGCGAAAAGCCTCTCTCACACTTGTCCGGCTCACGCCCATCATCTGACAGAGACTGGCTTCCGTGGGGAGTTTTTGTCCGGGTTCATATTCACCGGATTCAATTAACTCTTTCACGTTCTCTACAACAGCATCTGTAATGGAGATCCTTTGTATCTCTTTCATCCCTGTACATCCTCTCGAGAATTTGACAACATCTTTCAATATTATAGCTTATATATTGACTATAGTCAATCAATCACTCATATTCTATCATCAAATGAAGGAGTGTGCGGACCATGATTGTATATACACCATTTTGGCAAACCCTGGAGGCCTCCACTGAATCCACCTATTCTTTAATAAACAAACATGGAATTTCTTCCAATACCCTCAGCCGCATGAGAAAAGGTCTGCCGCTTTCCACTGTGACCATCAATGACTTCTGCAGAATATTCAACTGCTCTGTCGGCGATATCGTAGAATACATACCAAACGATGACGATCAGCTTCTCTGACCGCGTAAGGCAAACGCTTTCTCCTTTAAAGCTTACCCGCCGCTTTTTCCTTCTTTTCTTCCTTCAGGCGGCTTCGCAGTCCTTTAAAAAAATCCTTCAGAAGCTTCGAGCATTCCTCCTCCATGACTCCTCTGGTCACTTTAACCTGATGGTTAAACTCCGGCATTTCCAACAGATTCAAAATGGAACCGGCGCAGCCGGCCTTGGGGTTCATACACCCTATGACTACCTCGCTCATCCGAGCCTGCACCAGCGCCCCCGAGCACATCTGACACGGCTCCAGTGTCACATACATCGTGCATCCTTCCAGCCTCCAGTCCCCCAGTTTTTTGCTGGCTTTTTTGATGGCCTGAAGTTCTGCATGCGCCAACGTATTTTTATCGGCAGTTCTCCTGTTATATCCCCGCGCGATAATCTTGTCTTCCTTGACTATCACGCATCCGATGGGGACCTCTCCTATGGAAAAGGCTTTTTTGGCCTGCTTAATGGCTTCTTTCATATAGTACTCCTGGTCAGCCATGGTTCATACTCCCTTCTGTATGAATTTTATCCGCCTCCGGTCCGGGGTTGTGATCTCCCCGGAAATCAGCTACAATAACAATTAGAATATTTTTGCAAAACGATCAGGAGGCATGACTATGATCATTTCCGGTTTCCAAAAGACTACCTTGCTGGATTATCCCGGCCATCTGGCCGCTACAATATTTTTTAACGGCTGCAGTTTCCGCTGCCCCTTCTGCCACAACAGTGAACTTCTTACATCCGATACCTCGCCCCAGGCAATGACAGACGCTGAGGTCTTGTCCGTCTTAAAAAAGCGCGCCGGCATCCTGGAAGGAGTCTGCGTAACCGGCGGCGAGCCCACCCTGCAGCCGGAACTGCCTGAATTTCTGTCATCTGTCAAAGACCTGGGGCTCCTGGTCAAACTGGACACCAACGGATACCAGCCGGATGTTATGATTTCCCTCTGCGAACAAGGGCTTATTGATTACATCGCCATGGATATCAAATCCTGTCCGTCCCGTTATCCCATTGTATCTGGATTTCCCCATCTTGATTTTTCCCGTATTCAGAAAAGCGTCACTTATCTGATGCAGGGCTGTCTGCCTTATGAATTCCGCACCACCGTAGTTCAGGAGCTTCACTCCCCAAAAGACTTTGAGGAAATCAGCCGTTGGCTGCAGGGCTGCTCTGCTTATTATCTGCAGAATTATCAGGATTCGGAACATGTGCTGTGTCCTGGATTCCACAGCTGCTCCAAAGAGGAGCTTCTTGATTTTGCCTCTGTGGTAGAACCTCTGATTCCAAATGTGAACCTCCGGGGCATTGACTGAGCCTCCGCGAAAACCGTATCAGGATTTCCAGAATATCCCGTATCCTCTGCCTGATTGATTGTTCAGAATGGTCTGCATATCGTCATATGTAATGTCAGTGCTGATTCCGGGATTATTGACTATCACCTGTCCGTTCTCTGTCAGTCCTGCTAAAGTCACATAGTGGTAGACCGTTGCATAACGGCCTCCTTCCCCTTCCGGTGTCATGGACATGACAATCTTTGCTCCGGATTCCAGCGACCGGCGTATTTTATCCGCGGACAGTGACGCTGTCCCCGCCTCGACGCGAAGTCCATAGTCAACGCCTGCCGCCATACACATCTTTCCGCCATAGGAGCCCTGCTCAATATTCCGGTATCCATCGTTATCATATCTGGCCGCGACTTCGGCCGGAGTGATGCGCTCATCTTTAAAATACGACAATACCATGGCGATCGCCGTAGGACAGCAGGCGTCGCTGGCTATGGTGCCCCCTCCGAAAGCCTGGCTTCCCCACTCAATGGACCCCTGCTTGTAAAAAGGAACCGGCGAATCCAAGAGGCTCTCTTCCTGCCGCTTTAAGATGGTATCGTTGAACTCCTGTTCACTCATTTTCATAAGTTCTTCGCATTCTGCCCGGTTCTCTTCCGTCCATCCATCCCACTCTGACGGTATCGGAAATGTAAAAGAATCCGTGTTATAAATTTCATCCCTCGGCTTATTTTCCAGGATCACCACTACCTTATACTGAGAATCCAAAGCTGCCCCCGTCCCCTCAAATACGTTTGACAGGCTTATGCCCCCGGCCCCCAGCCAATCCGCCGCTGCCCCTGCCGATGGAAGAAGAAATTCTACTGCGGACTTCTGAAATTGAATTCCGGCAATTCGGTATGAATAAGTCTCATTCCATAGATTATCCGCATACCATTGGCAAAGAATCCGATTATAAAATGTATAATTTCGGCAGACAGCCGTCATAGCCAGCACTTGTCTGGACGCATCCTGAAAGCCCTTTCCATACACAAAATACTGCTTCTCCCTCGGCACTCCGGATTTTTCCAGCATCTGGGCCTGTTCTTCCTTCCAAACCTCCTCCTTGTTCTGGATAAACGCGTAAAGCGCTTCCAGGTCGGCCGTTCCATGAATCCCCGAAGCCTCATCCTCCCCTGACGCATCGTCTATTTCCTGCGGTCCTACGAGCATTTCCTGATAAGGCGCAATCTGCAGACCGTGTATTTCTGTCTCTGAGCCTTCTCCCTCCCCGCCGTCTGTATCCTCAGTTCTGTCCGTATTGAAAGTCTGCCCCTGCGGCGACGCAAAAACACGTTTTTCGGTAAGCAAAAGTCCACATATAAGAAATGTCAATATCAATATAACCGGCATTTCCGCCGTTTTCCTGCTTTTCTGCATCTATGCTCCTTCCAGAGAATTTCTTCTATCCTAAAACAAAGAGTCCGGTCTGCCGGACTCTTTTCTATTTCACATTTTTATAAATCTGCTGAGCCTCCGTAATGCTGGAAGCCAATCCCTGATTCAAAATGTCTATCAGCTTATCCAGCTTATCCTGGTGCATGAACTCCTGGCCGATATACGGACCATATTCGTCCGTGAATTCAATGGTCTTCTGCTGGACGCTGCTGCTCATTTCCTTATTGGCCGCATTTACCTGCTGAAGCTGTCTGGCCATCGTCTCCAATTTTTCCCTGTTGTTTTCAAGAATCTCCTGTTCCAGCTCCTGTTTTGTTTCATTCTCAAAAATGCCCAGGGCTTCCTGCTTCCGTTTTGCTATATCTGCCAGTTCGTTTTCAATTCCTGAAATTTCCCTGTCATACTTGCCCAAATTGTAGACCGAATCATTCTTATCCTTTTCAATCGCCTTGACAATAACCCGTATCTTCCGTTTATTGGCATCGATCATATCGCGGTTTTTTCTCGCATCCTTCATGATCTCCAGATGATTGACCTTAGTCCTGTTGTTCAATGCAATATATGTGCCGCAGAGGACAACGATGACAACGATATAAATCACGATCAAAAGCCACGGCTGATGGCCGGGCACCGCCCAGTAAATACCGCAGGGCAGTACCAGAAAACCGATCACAAAAGTCAAAAGCAAGATCAAGATTTCCGAAAATCCCTTGGTAAAATACAAGGAGTAATAAAATTTGGTATTGCAAAAAGACGGAATCCTGTTCTGATGGAAGGTAGTTGCGTTCTGGAGCTTCAGCTGCCTGTTTTCTTCCCGAAGCTGCGCCGTCTCATTATCGATACGCGCCTTTACCCCCTGATCCTTCGCCCTTTCTCTGTTTCCTCTGGCTTTTTTTAACTTGTCCTGTGTCTTGCTGATCTCTCTGTCATAACTTAAGGTGATCTCCTCTTTCCGTTTAGTGACGGTAGATTCAATCTCTTCTTCAACCGCTTTCTTTTCTGTGGCCAGGGAGCGTGTTAACCGTTTTTCTTCCGACTGCAGACGGCTGCTCTTCGCTTTCTCCGCCTCCAGTTCAGCAAGCGCTGCTTTCGCTTCCTGAAGAAAGCCCACATTATCCTTTATTTCCCGTGCCATGGTTATCCTCCTATGTATGACTTGCTTCCATGTTTTAGTTTACACTACTTTATCCCCTCCCGCAAGTATTTTTATATGGCAAAAAGCCCGGTAGTGGTTGCCCGTGCCCAAAATCGATGATATACTGAGCTTGAGGTGGTGAACCATCTGTATATTATTAAGGAGGGCTTCCTATGTTTCGCCTCTGGGGAAAAGAATTCCAGAATAATCATCTGATAAAGGACATTGTCATCTGCAACGATGACACGGAATTAAACCGGACCCGCAAAGTTTTCAAAAGTCTGGAGGAAATCTGCATGGCCTTTGATCTAAGCGTCCCAATCTGGCTGGACGCCACAGTGGAAGAATTCCGAGTCCACTCAAAATGCCGTTTCACACAGGACAGTTTCATTGAACATATTAACTTCGATTTTTTGGAGATTCAGGTAATTGAAGAAGATTAAGCAAGACAAACCATTCCGGCTGCGGCCGGCCAATCAAGAACTGCCCCGGAGCCTTTTTCATCTCAAAGGCCGGGGCAGTTTTTAATTCATATATCTATATACCATTACGCATCAAACGTTTATGATTTTCCACATATCAGAACCGCTGTCCGCAGACGGTCACTCATCGGCCGCCTTACCGTTCCCGCGAATCATAGCCTGGCAAGAAGGGTTTCCCTCTGTTCCTCATAGCCCGGCTTTCCAAGAAGAGCAAACATATTTTTCTTGTAGCTCTCAACACCCGGCTGATTGAAAGGATTTACACCCAGTATGTATCCGCTGACACCGCAGGCAAACTCATAAAAATAAAACAACTCTCCAAGGCAGAATTCATCCTGCTTCGGCACACATATTTTCATATTCGGCACCTGGCCGTCCGTATGTGCAAGCATCGTGCCATTCATGGCATTTTTGTTTACAAAATCCATGGACTTTCCTGCCAAATAGTTAAGACCATCCAAATCTTCTGCCTCTGCTTCGATCAGAATCTCTCCGCACGGTTCTTCTACCGAAATTACGGTCTCCATCAGATTCCTGGAACCGTCCTGAATAAACTGGCCCATGGAGTGAAGATCCGCCGTCAGGTCCACAGCCGCCGGGAAAATCCCCCGCTGATCCTTGCCCTCACTCTCTCCATATAACTGCTTCCACCACTCAGCCAGATAGTGGAGGCTGGGTTCATAATTCGCTGTAATCTCAATCCCCTTCCCTTTTCTCAGAAGGATGTTCCGAACTGCCGCATATTGAAGAGCGTCATTCGTCTCAAAACCGTTCTCCAAAGCACGTTTTCTTCCTGATGCAGCGCCTGCCATCAATTTTTCAATATCTGCTCCGCTAACCGCGATGGGAAGCAGGCCTACTGCTGTCAGGACGGAAAAACGTCCGCCCACATCGTCCGGAACCACAAAGGTTTCATAACCTTCTTTATCCGCCAGAGTTTTAAGTGCGCCCCGCGCTTTATCCGTGGTCGCATAAATCCTCTTTCCGGCTTCTTCCGCACCGTATTTATCAGTCAGCAGCTTTTTTAAAATACGGAAGGCGATCGCCGGCTCCGTAGTCGTTCCTGATTTGGAAATTACATTTATGGAGAAATCTTTTCCATTCAGCAGGTGAATCAGATCCTTCATATATGAGGTGCTGATGTTGTTTCCCACAAAATAAATCTCAGGAGTTTTCCTGTCCTCCTTTGACATGCAATTATAAAAATTATTTCTCAGGAACTCTATGGCCGCCCTCGCTCCCAGGTAAGAACCGCCAATACCGATGACAAGGAGTACGTCGGAATCCGATTGAATCTTAGCCGCTGCTTTTTGAATTCTTTTGAATTCTTCTTTATCATAATCTACCGGCAGGTCAATCCATCCCAAAAAGTCGTTCCCAGCCCCTGTCCTGGACACCAGCACTTCCTTCGCATCCAGCGCCAGCTTTTTCATATTGACGATTTCTTCTTCGGAAATAAAGGAAGCTGTCTTACTGTAATCAAACGTTACCTGCATATTTTTTCTCCTTTTTGTATTGTCCTCAGGTCCTGAGGTATTTGTAACAATTATACAAAATTCACGGTCTTTCCGCAAGGTCCGAACGGATTTTTATGCTATTCATACAAATATTCTTGGATAATATCCTCGATCAGGTGCTCTTCTTCATCCGTAAGCTTCCTCGCGTGGCCGCCGCCATGGCGGCCTGACGCAATCCGCTCCAAACGCTTTTTCAGAAATGCCGCATCCTGTTCTCTTCCCGCCGCTTCTTCGCTTTTTCTCAGCAGATCGGCAGCCTGTCCATCTAAAACACCTGGATTCTCACTAAATGAAGCGTCGCCTGATACGGCCGCTTCCATCACTCCTCCCGGTCCTCCGGATGCCCCTGCTCCTTCCATGGCCGGCGAAAGCTCAGCCGGCTGTCCCGATTCCAGCCGCTTGACCAGCGTGTTCTCAAAATAATCACGAATACAGAGCAAAAGCTGAGAGTATTTCCCAGGAGTATTGCACAACGTTTCCCATAATATCATGGCGCCGCCCAATGCGAAGCCGGAAAACACATATAATACTACGGTCTTGGTCACTCCCGCGTACCAATAGGTCATAAAGGAGGCCACCATGCCTCCCAGGCAAAGGAAAGCGGCCGCCAGACGGTTTAAACGCTCCAGCCGGTTCAGACGTACTCCCATAAACTTATACTGTCCCATATTTCTTTCCACATAGACAGGAATATTATTGACTCCGCTGCTTGACCGATATGTATTTTCAAATTTGACTTTCCATTGTTTCAAATACTTATCCTTGGCTGTTCCCATGTTCTCCGACTGCTTTATCAGCTTTCGGTATCTTCCGTTTACCAGGAATTTACTGAGTACGCCTAAAATGCTGAATGCCAGCATAATATAAAGCACCTTTCCTGTTTCTAAAAACTGTAACAACATAGTGATTCCCCTTTCTTTTCCGGACTCTGTCCGAATTGTTCAAACATGCTCCGGTGTATCCGCGCGCAACCTCCGGAGATTACACACATTGTATACCACAAAAAGTTTGGATGAGAAGGAAAATCGTTCGTTTTTTTCCGACAGGAATTTCCATGAGGAATATTAACTATTTACTCAAACCAGTTCAAGATGGCCCACCATATCTTTTACGAGAGCTACCGTGTGGGAAATCGCTTTTGCTTCAAACGCGGGGTAATCCATGGATGCACTGTCATCCGCTTTATCGGAGATCGCCCTCACGATCAAAAAGGGAATCCCGTTCAGATAAGAAGCTTGTCCGATGGCCGCGCCCTCCATTTCTGTGCAAAGCCCGCCGAATGTCTTTATAAGCCACTCTTTTTTTTCCTTGTCAGCCACAAACTGGTCCCCGCTCAGCACACGCCCCTTAAAGGTCTTGATGTCCGGGTTCACCCTCTGGCAGCATTTCTCCGCACAGTCTGCCAGATGCCTGTCCGCCTGAAAAGATAGAGACTCCATTCTGGGTATCTGCCCCACCGGATATCCAAAAGCCACCGCATCCACATCATGCTGAAGCACATCCGTGGACAGGACAATATCCCCGATATCAATCTGTGCGTGAAGAGAACCTGCTATTCCGGTATTGATAACCGCATTCACGGAATAAAGATCTGCCAGAATCTGAGTGCAGATGCCGGCATTTACTTTTCCGATCCCGCTCCGCACCACTACAATATCTTTTCCGCTGAGTCTGCCCCTGCAAAAATCCATGGAGGCCTTTGTCTCCACCGAAACTTCTTCCATCGCTGCCTTCAGCTGATTTACTTCTTCCTCCATTGCGCCGATAATTCCAATCATATGACTGTCCCTCCTATTGCCTGTTCTTGTTTCATTATACCTTCCGCCGGAAATCGTGGCAAGAACAAAGTAGGCAAGACCATTTCAAGCTCCCCTTACAGGGTGCACTTTCCTTCGAAATGAAAAACCTGGTACAATTTTCTTATTTTGTGCTATACTTGCGTAAAAGGAGGTAATATGATCATGACAAGTTATAAGACCCACGGCGTATGCAGCCGTGAAATCAGATTTGAGATTGAGGGAAACACGATCAAAACTGTCCAGTTCATCGGAGGCTGCGCCGGAAATACCCAAGGCGTAGCGCGGCTGATAGCCGGTATGGATGTGGATGAAGCCATACAAAAAATCGACGGCATTGACTGCGGCGGACGCGGAACTTCATGTCCTGACCAGCTGGCTAAAGCTTTGAAAGAATATAAAGCAACTCATTAATGTTCAGGAGCAGTTCACCATGAAAAAAATCATATTAACCGGCGGAGGAACTGCCGGACATGTTACACCTAACCTGGCTCTGATTCCTGCCTTAAAGGAACAGGGCTATGAAATACGGTATATCGGTTCTTACAACGGCATCGAAAAAGAACTGATCGAAAAGGCCGGAATCCCTTATGATGGTATCTCCTCCGGAAAGCTGCGCCGTTACTTCAGCTTCAAGAACTTTTCGGACCCTTTCCGCATATTAAAGGGGTATTTTCAGGCAAAAAAAATACTAAAACGTGAAAAACCTGACGTCATCTTTTCTAAAGGCGGTTTTGTAGCGGTGCCGGTAGTATTAGCCGC
Organism: Qiania dongpingensis; assembly: GCF_014337195.1. NCBI lineage: Bacteria > Bacillati > Bacillota > Clostridia > Lachnospirales > Lachnospiraceae > Qiania > Qiania dongpingensis. The sequence continues at coordinate 1,884,113 of NZ_CP060634.1, read as the reverse complement.
AAAGGGGCGCCATATCCCCGTCATCATCCATGAATCCGACATGACGCCGGGGCTGGCAAATAAGCTGTGCATACCGTCTGCCAGGAAGGTCTGCTGCAATTTCCCTGAAACGCTCAAATACTTGCCTGGGGAAAAAGCTGTCCTCACCGGTTCCCCTATCCGGAAAGAGCTTTTAAACGGTTCTCCCCTTTCCGGCCTCAAGTTTACCGGATTGTCTTCCAAAAAACCGGTGATACTGGTAATCGGCGGAAGCCTGGGATCCGTAAAGGTCAATTCGGCCGTCCGGAATATCCTTCCTGAGCTTTTAAAGTCCTATCAGGTCATTCATCTCTGTGGAAAAGGAAACCTGGATAAATCTCTGGATTCTCTGGAGGGCTATGTGCAGTATGAATATATCAGCTCTCAGCTGAAAGATCTGTTTGCTTTATCTGACCTTATGATCTCGCGCGCTGGCGCCAACGCAATCTGCGAGATTCTGGCGCTCCGAAAGCCGAATATCTTAATACCGCTGTCGGCAGCTGCCAGCCGCGGGGATCAGCTGCTGAACGCAGAGTCTTTCCGGAAACAAGGCTTTAGTGAGGTTCTTCTGGAAGAGGATTTAACGGATGACGCGCTGAAGGCGCTGATAGAAAAAGTATATGCCAACAGACAGGATTACATAAATTCGATGAATACCAGCAAAACAGCTGATGCCATCGGCACCATCACAGCTATGATGAATGAAATATGTCTCAAATAAAATCCGCAGCTGACGAGCTGCTGTAAGGCGGGCCAAATGCCCGCCTTTTTCTTTTCGTTCTCACAATTCCTTTTTAATACACTCCGCCAATTGGGCCAGTTCTTCCTGAGAAGGGCTCTGAGGTTCCCAGCTGACCATACGGGGGCCGCCTTCATAGCGGGGTATAATGTGAAGATGGAAATGGAATACAGTCTGGCCGGCGGCCTGGCCATTATTCTGAACTAAATTAAAGCCAGCGCAGTTTAGGCTTTTCTTCATGGCAGTCCCTATCTTCGCAGCCAGGGCCAGCACCTTGGAAGATGTCTCCTGATCCAGTGCACAGACATCCGCAAAATGATTTTTCGGCAGGATCAGCGCATGTCCTCTGGATGCCGGTCCCAGATCCAGTATCACGCGGAACAAATCGTCCTCGTACAGAGTCGCCGTAAAAATCTCTCCATTAGCAATCTTGCAAAAAACACAATTTTCGTCTTTCATTGACATCGCTCCTATTTCTTTATATCTGGTAATTTCCTATATATATAGTCTACAATCACCTAGTTTTTTTAGCAAGATGTTTCTATTGTCTTGTCTTTTTTTGTCGAACGAATTTGTTTGCCTTATTTTTCGGGTAATGTTACTCTCAAACTGATAACATGGTTTATACTGGAAAAATTCTGTTTAATTACCAAATTAGGATGTGACACTATGAATGATGAAAAAGAAGACTTATATCGGCCTCCAGCCGGCAGCATGGAACAGCTGATCAGAGAAAATAATAATCTGAAGGCTGAAAATCGTCGGCTGAATCAAAAGTTAATAGAGTTAGAGGAAGATACACAGGCATCTCTCTCCGCTATTTCCCACGAATTACGAAATTCGCTTACCCTGTTGGTCGGCTCCGTACAGCTCATGGAACAAGATTATCCCGATGTCGCCTCCACGCGGTATTGGAGCAGTATACATTCCGACCTGTCCCATATGCAGGCGTTTCTACAAGATCTATCATCATTTAAATCCCTTAAAGCACTTGTACCTCACCGCCGGCTATGTGATCTGACCGCCTTTTTGCGAGATGTCTACCATAATTGCCAAACATGGTTTGACGGAATCCATAGGCGGTTGATTTTATCATGTCCGAAAACTCATTCAATCCTATATGCCGATACAGCCAAGCTGTATCAGGCTATCACCAACCTCATTAAAAACGGACTGGAGGCTTTGGGACACGAAGGGACGGTCTCTCTTTGTCTGCGGGAAGCTACCGAAGATGAAACCCGGCTCCTCGGCACAGAAACTACCGTCATTGAAGTAAAGGATACCGGCGTGGGACTTTCCGCAAAGCAGCAAGAAGCCATCTTTCAGCCTTTTTTCACTGATAAGGCCAACGGGACTGGTCTCGGCCTGCCCATAGCTCGAAACATCGTGGAGTCTCATGGCGGCAGGCTTTGTATAAGCTCATGCCCCGGCAAAGGGTCCGTCTTTACGATCCTCCTGCCAAGCCTTCCAAATGCTGTTAAATAACAGGCCGCAGAGCGTCCCTGCCAGAAAACCGGCAACATGGGCAACTGTGTTGATTCCTGCGCTATTGTATCCGCTGTAAATAATCAGAAAAATCATAATCAGCATACGGCTCCTGCTGAAACCGGGAACAGATCCCCGGTTCCGGAAGATCAGACAGAACAAGGTCCCGACCAGACCGAAGACCGCGCCGGACGCTCCGGCTGACACAACTGTCTTCCCCAGCATGCAGTACCAAAGAATCGTAGCGGCATTTCCGGCCAGGCCGCTGACAAAATAGGAGAACAAAAACCGGACTCTTCCCAGCCTTTCTTCCAACATCGCCCCAATAATCACCATGATCAGCAGATTCCCGCCGATATGCTGAATATCAAAGTGCATAAACATAGATGTGAACAACTGGCTCCAGCCTCCGATATAAGTTCCCTTCACCACAAGCAGCGCTCCCTTGTCCACCATCCCGGACGTCGTTCCCAATGCCCCGATAAACAGAAGATAAAAAAAATATATCACATTGGCTGCAGCTATCGTGATCGTGGCATATGGAAGTCTCCTCTGTCTGGAAATATCTGTATGATTCATAGTTCTCCCTCTTTTCCTGAGGTCACATTAACATGATTTTTCTTTTCTGTCAAACTCCATGAATTCATATGTAAGCCCTGCGATCCAGATATGGTCACCATGGCGTATCTGCTTTTCTTCATTGGGTAAAAGCGGACTGCCGTTCAATTTCGTTCCATTTGTAGAATTCAGATCCATTATCCAGTACATTCCGTTTTTCTTCTCCAGCTTTAGATGCAGCCGGCTGACGCCATGAAATCCAGGATTATAATGAGCCCAGTTCTCCTGTGTCCCTACCAAAAACGGAAAATGTGTCAGCGAGACCACCTCCTGACTTTCCTGACAGCACAGGGTCGGTGACAGCATTGAATCTTCCTCCACATATAATACCTCCGTGGGGCGTTCTTCCGTAAAGCCTTGTGTCCGCTCTCCTCCGGTTCCGTTTGAAAATCGCCTATTATTCGGTTCCAGTTCATCCCACATAGTCTCCAGCCCATCCGGAGTCCGCCGGAAGATTTTGTGTAAAATGCCTCTGATACCCGCAGGGTATCTTTTTTTATCCTCCTTTTCTCCTGACCCCATATCATCAATCTGCTCTTCCCATTCCGCTTCTCCTCTCTCTGTATCCTCCCGCCGGCCATATCCTTCTCTTTCCTCGGTATTTTCCCCCTGATGTCTGAGTCTCCCCTCATTCAGACAAGCTGTCAGTGTTTCCGGTTCTGCTTCTCCCGAGGCGCACAAACGATACAACCGGAAAACCAGCCCTGCTGACTCTGCGTCCTCACCATCTGCCTTTTCCAGCAGATATTGGGACAACCGCTTCATATGTTCTCCATACTCTCCTTCTTGTCCCGGACAAATAAAGAAATAATACCGCGGCCCTTCCAGCCGCATATAAATATATTCTGGTTCCAAAACGAGGTCATCCCGGTCGAGCAGGAATTGTTCCAGCCTTAAGATCACATCTGCCAGCTGCTGCAGAAATTCTTTTATTTCATCTCCTGAGAGATCCCGGATATCCATCACCCTGGAGACAGGCTGCATTCCTGTAATATCGTACCCATAATACACCTTGTTGTCTTCCCATCGCATACTCAGCTGTGCCAAACCAGGAATTCTATTTCTCCTGACCATCTCAATTTGAGAATCCCAATGCTCTCGTTTCTCACCTCCGCAGGATACCGCTGCAGTTCCTGCCTGTTCTGATTCCGCCTGAAACATAATATAATTATGGCCATGTTCCCTTTTGTAAAACACTTCCACTCATTTCCACCTCTTTTAAAAGTTCATGTCTCTGATTACCTGTTCCCCATATAGCAATCCGATTTCCTCCCGTTTCTCGAGATACGGCTCTCTGAGAAAGAAAAGGGATTGGATGAGCCGTGACAAAAACTGGCTTTTTCCGCCGCATTTAACCGTGACCATCGTCTCTCCTCTACTGATCTGGATTGGAATATCCGGACACGACAGGGTTTCCAGATACTTTGTTTCTTTCTGATTGTTTCCTGTCTTTTGAAATGCCTCCCGTTCCGCCGCCTCGTGCACTCCGGCGCATATCGTAACCTTATCACGGAAAATAAAACTATAGGATACCACCAGGAGTATCAGCGCAAACCCCAAAGGGAGCAAAAATGCCGCCTCCACCGTATATCCCCCTTCTATCTTCCGGCTGATCAGCCATTTACCACCGTTCATTTACTCACTCCGTCCTTAGAAAAACAGCATTTGACATAGGTACCCTCCCAACATGAACGGAGCAAAGGGCAGTGTACGGTCCTTTTTCCTTTTGATCATCACGAAGAAAAAAGCTGCTGGGAACATAAAAAGCAGCCCGCCTTCCAAAAGCAATATACCTTCTTTCCATCCATATGCCGCCCCTGCTGCCGCTATCATCCATCCATCCCCCATGCCGATCTGGCCTGGAAGCAGCCATGCCGTCAGGCTCAGAAGAATTCCCGGAATCACATTCAGCAAAACTTCCCATCCGAACCCCTCCCGAGTCATCCAGATTCCCGTACCCAGAGCAATTCCCGCTGTCAGCAGCAAGATTGGTATTTTTCGATAACGGCAGTCCCAATAAGTACACGCTCCCAAAAAGACAACAAGAAACATGGTTCTGCCCGCCTCCATTCTTCACATAATTTTTGTTGTTTTCTAATTTGGAGGTATCTGCCCCACACCGGCTGCAAGGTCCTTTTCCTCCCACCTGTGACAGCGGAACCTTCATAATCCAGCGGTTCAGTCCGCTGCAGTTTCTTGTCCTGTGATATCGATCCCCGGTATCTGTGATATACACCGTTCCCGGCATCAAAACGTTTTTCATACATCTTTCGCACGGCCGGTATTTACTTCCTTCCTCATTTCTGAGGCCGCTCACAGAGTTCCCGTCCGCTGCTCTGATTGAGAGTTTCAAATATGTACACTCTCGTTTTCTGTGATAAACTGCTCCATTTTGCGTAATATAAACGTATTCTTCCGTTTCCCCTTCTTTCGTACTGTCCTGCCCTACAGACGCCTGACCAGTCCATCGCCTTCTCCTGCACCTCTGCACATAAGACCCTTTCAGCGGGCCAAACAGCAAAAGCTCCGGCCCCGCCTGGTAACAGACAAAAACATCCAGAATGTCCTCCTCTGACGGAAAGACACCTTCCGCATTGTATACCACCTTCAGGCTGTCCGAATTGATTCTCAGACCTTTTCCTGTCTTTGTAACTTCCTTTTCTATCCGGCCCCAGAAGCTTCTCTCTCCCAGAAAAGAACTGGTCTGACTAATGGCTTCTGCTCTCGCCGTCTCTTCCAGAGCAAACTGCAGCTGTATCTGAAACTCCATCAGGTGAAAAAAGTAAAACAGCAGACATATGGATAGCAAAAAAAGGCTCATTACAAAAGACGCTTCCACCGTAAGGCTTCCCACAAAGCTTTTTTGTGAGGCGGAGGCAGATGCCCTCTTCTCCAGACATTCGTTTAATTCTATATTCAGTTTTTTTGGTTTTTGACTTGGCTTACATTGTACTTGGAGAGGTTTTTGGAGCTTCGCTCTCAGGGGCAAATTATTGGGAGCGAAAGCTAGAGTTCGAAAATGAGAGTTCCTGATTACTTGTTGGATGATATGCCTTAAGGAAAAGGGCACCTGTCTCCACCTCCTTTCGCGGCAGATATCTGTTACCTGCGTTATTTCAATTCATTCTTCCCCAGCAGACCTAGGGTTTTGATACCCGTATGCTGCCAGTTTTCGGAATCTGTATTTTCCGGCCGAAGCGCCGCCTCTTTTCATAAACGGAATCTGAGTAAACCTGGCCTCCGCCTGAAACGTAGTTTCGACCGATATATGATAAACACAGTTTTCCATAAAAAATCCGGAATCCTTCTGTCTGAGGTTCGCTTCCATTAAATCCATGGCGCGAAAACCCTGTCTTTCTGTTTTCCCCAGCAAGAACAAAAGCTGAAGATATTTCTCATAGGTCCAAAAATCCTGCTGTCCTCTGGTCCTCTCCTCTTGTGTGCGGTTCTGGACTATCTGCCCTTCCGCTCTCAGGCTCTCTCCGGCGCCGGTCAAAGACAGGTTCCAGTCCGAACTGTTTTTTATAAGCGGGACCTCATCACCTTTTATCAGCCTCCTTACATCATTTACCGCCTCTGCCAGGGCCCATGCCGCGAGCAAAAGTTTCGCTGTCAGCCGAATCAGCGGATAGACTCCGGTAAAGCCGACCAGCGCTGCAGCCAGAGCCTCAGCCTCCAGGCTTTTTTCTCTATCCTGTAAAAGATACATGAAGTTCATCCCCGACCTCAGTCCTATCAGTTTTTCCACTGCCGCCGTGAGGTTCTCTTTGTCATTGTCGTATTTGCCGACGATATATTCCATTTCGTAGGACAGCACAGAGTCCTCCTCTGTCTCTCTAAAGGTCCCGAAATGCTCTGTCATATACAGAGCCGCCGTCCCCTTCTTGAACGCTGCCTCCACAGCACCGCCCTCAGATTGCTCTTCGAAGCTGCTCAGCTTAGAAGGATAGACGCTTTCTTTCAAATGCGCCTCTGAAACCGTTACTGTACCATCCAGAACAAGGGCAAGGATTCCCTGGTCTTTCCAATCTTTTACCGCTTTTAAAAGGGAACTTTCCTCTCTTTTTCCGTTCTGTCCTTTATCATAAGACAGATCTTTCAAGGCCTCCTTCCCTTGTTTCACCGCCTCTGAAAACGCATCTGTAATCTCTCCGTTTTCCCAAGGCTCGATATTTATAAGCCCGCCGGCCTGTTTTTCTAACAGCTCTTTCAGAGAATCGGCAGCCTTTCTTCTGCTTCCTTCCTCTTCCGTGTACTCCGTCAGATCCCTAAGCCCCTCTTCCATGATCTCATACGCTGTCTCACTGATCTTTTCCTGTTCCTCCAGCATCCGGGTCCTCTCCAGCTCCACGCCCTTTTTCAGCTGCTCTGTAAATGTCATGATCTTTTCATATTCCTGACCGGATATTCTCAAAGCTTCTGCTGCACAGGATACGGCCTTGTCAGTTATCTCACTCCCCACGGTCTCCGGCCATTCTTTAAGCTGCAAGGCCTCATTCAAAGCATCATATTGTTCTTTCAGTTTTTTTCCCTGCTCATCCATGAGAGCAAAGCTCTCTTCAATTTCGGTGACGGCCGTTCCATATTCGGACAGTTGTTCCATGTAGGATGAAACTGTTTCTGCTTCCTCTGCCAACTTGTCTTTTCCAGTCAATGCAGATAAAATATTTCCGGCGCCATGCTTTTTCATATCCTCGCTGATCTCCTCAAAAAAAGGGGCTCCGCCGTCGTCCATCACTGTTACGATCTCCACGGCCCGCGATTCCTCAGAGCGAAATCCGTACAAATTCGTTCCGTTTTTTACAACGCCTTTTCCCGGATTTTCATAGTAGGAAAGATAGTCTTCCATCGTAGAAATAAGACCGGGGCCATCCGCCACAAAAAACATATGATATTTTTCCCATAAAGGCCGGTAAAATCCGGCAAAGACAGATTCCAGGGCTGACTCCTGCGCCTGAGCGGTGAAATAGGAAAGGGCAGAATATCGGGCCGATTCCAGTGAGGTTATGACTATGGCAATCAAAACTGTCAGGATAAGGGCAAAAAACACGGTCAGGCTTCCTTGGTACCCTCTATGCTCCCATTTTCTCATCCATTTTTTAGTACACATTTTTCGCCTTGTCATTCACTTCAGAAAAAATACTTTTTACCAATGAAGTCAGCTGCTTTTTAAAGATTAACACAAGAGAGATAAGCACGACCAAGATTAATATGATCTCCACCACTCCAATCGCTGTTTCTTCATTCCAAAAATCTCTGGGTTCCAGGTCATATTCTGCCTGCCGGATTCTCTTCATACTGCCAGCTCCTTTCTTTTCCCGCTCCTTTTAAAATGATAAAAACGCAGGTACCATAATCACGGTCAATACCACAAACAACATCATAAACATCGGAAGCATCATCTTTGTTTCCGCTTCCTCTCCCAGCCTTCTGGCCACATTCTTTCTGTCCTCAAAGGCCTCCTCCGCTTCCTTTTTCAGCCTTGCCGCCAACCCTACCGTACCCTGGCGCAGATTCTGCTCCAGCAAAGCTCCAAACTTTAAGTAAGAATGCAGACCACACCTCCTCCCAAATTCTTCATAGGCAGCACTTTCATAAACCCCATTTTTCATCTGGTTCCAGGTAATCCTCATTTCTTCGTACGCATAGCGGGGCTTCTGTCCTTTTTCCGTTTTTCCTTCGTATTCCCTTACCATCCTTTCCCAGACATTTCTTGCCGTCATGCCAGCCTGTACCAGTACCGTAAATTTGGAAACCAGTTCTGGGTAATCCAAAAGCATTTCCCTTTCCCTGGCGCGAAGCTTTTCTTTCTGTCTCTGCTTTTTTCCCAAAATCAAAAGTATTACAGCTGCCGCAGGAAAAAACATGACGATATACCTTTTTTCTCCGCTCTCCTGTGTGTACCATTCAAGCGTTTCTCCCCCATACGCAATGGGAAGTTCCACATTCTCGTCACTTCTGGCCGCCTCCATCTTCTGCCTGATTTCTGCTTTCAGTCCTTCTAGAAATTTTTCCTCCTCCGTCTTTTCCATGGGATACACCATCAGAAAAACGTCATACTCACTGACCAGCTCCCCGTATGAGAGGGCCAGCCGGTATTTTCCCTCTTCTCCTGATTCTGGTATTTCATCCTGTGGCCTCACAATCTGGCCCCAGTCATCCAAGAGCTCCCGTGTCTCTGAGGTCCAGTCTGCCTCGATCAGCCCATTCAGCGCCTTTTCCGGTAATGTCAATGCAGTTTTTATCTGTTCCAAAGAGTCATTCTCTCCCAGCATGGTCTCGCAGACCTCCTCATAAGCTTCTTTAAACTTCCTTTCCATCTCCTGTTCTGTGTAGACCGTTTCTTCCACTGTGATTTCCACCGGAAGGCGCACCCCCCTTCCATCCTGTACCTCCATCTGGTAAACTGCCGGCCCCTTCCCTCCTTCCGGCCTTGTAAGGTCATATACTGGCTCAGGCGGTTTTTTGATCATAGCCGCTCCCACATACAAAAGAAATCCAGCCATTATGAGAAGCCCAATCTGTGATATCTGCCTGCCGTCCTGCTCCCTGAGATATCTTTCTGGGTCGGAAGCCGGATGAAGCTGGCGGCATCTGCGGATACGTTTCGCCGGAACTGCCGGTTTTCCACAGCTTTTTCTAAGTAAACGATATCTGTCCACAATAAAGAGACTTATCTTCCCCACTCTCTGACCCCCCTCCTCTTATTTCTGAGGTTTTCTACAGATAATCAGACTTTGATATCGGAAATCCTTTCCGCCACTATCCAAGCGGCCAGATAAAGGACAAAGCACCCTGTCATGATCAGCTTCCCAAACCCTGTATCATACAGGATAGAAAAGAAACCCGGAGAAGTTGCATCCATATAGATGAGCAGCAGAATAGGCACTGCTTTCATTACCCTCTGTTCATATTGTCTGCCTCTCAGCATCGTATAAATCTCTTCACAAACCTCCAGTCTCCCGCTTATGGTCTGAACTGTCTCCTGAATCATTTTTTCCAGTTCTCCTCCAGACCGCCTGGCAGAGGCAAATACCTCCGCGAAGTTTTGAATATCCTGGATTCCGCAGCGAGATGCCATCTCCTCCACTGCCTGTTCCAAAGGTACATTCATCTCCGTCCGCAGGGTCACCCTTTCAAACTCTTTTGTCATTCTTTCTTCTTTCCCATACAGCAAGGAAAGCTCTGACACCGCGTCCCGAAACGCATTTTCTGCAGAATGTCCGGCTCTCAATGAGGCTGACAACGCTAAAATGCCGTCCCGGAACTGACTGCTCTGTTTCTGTTTCCTTTTTTCTTTATCACGTTTTTCCATCCGGTCTGCCATATAAAGGGCCAGGGGTATCATGAATATAAAAGCAGCCTTGCTTCTGTAGAACAGATAGGCAAAAATACCGGTCAATCCAAGTCCCTTCACACAGTTCAAGATTCCTGGAAATTTCCACTTTTGCTTTTTAATCTTTTTTTCCCGATTTTCCGCATAGCTCACTGCCGGTGGAAACCAGTTCCCCCTCTGGACTTTTACGTTCATAGAGGACGTTGAAACGATATTCTCCTTTCCCCTGTTCATATTCATTCACCTCCAAAATAGTCTTCACCTTCCGGCTTCCGTCACGACTGCGTATGAGATGGACCATGATATCAATGGCAGAAGCAATCTGTTCCCGTATGGCCGCAAGCGGCAGATCACCTCCCATCATAGCCATGGTCTCCAGCCTGGCCATCATATCCATGGCAGAACGCCCATGGCCTGTGGAAAGCGATCCATCATGCCCGGTGTTCATAGCTTGGAGCATGTCCAGGCAGGCGCCGTCCCGAACCTCACCCACAATGATACGATCCGGACGCATCCTCAATGCCGTCTTTATCAGATCCCGGATGGTGATTTCCTTCTCCCCTTCCCCGCTGGCTCTTCTGGCTTCCAGCCGGACCAGATTCTTCACGTTTTGAATCTGCAGCTCCGCCGAATCCTCTATGGTGATTATTCGTTCGCCGCTTGGAATCCAAGCAGAAAGGGCGTTTAAAAGCGTAGTCTTCCCGCTGCCCGTGCCTCCTGAAACAAATATGTTTTTTCTGTCCCGGACACAGGCCTTTAAAAAGTCTGCCGCCTCCTGCGTTATCGTCCCTGCCGACACTAAATGATCCAGCGAGAAGCATTTCTTTCCAAATTTCCGAATCGTCACCGCCGGACCGTTAAGTGCGGCAGACCGCAGTACGACATTGACCCGGGAGCCGTCTTCCAGTCGGGCATCCACTATGGGATTGGCCTCATTGACGGTCCGGTTGACCCGGGATACAATCTGCTGTATGACATCTTCCAGCTTTTCCCGGGAAGAAAATTTCTTATCACTTTCCAGCAGCACTCCCTGCCGCTCCAAAAAAATGCAGTCCGCTCCGTTTACCATGATTTCTGTAACGGTCTCATCCTCCAGAAACTCTTGGAGCACATCCAGCCGTCTCAAGCTGTTAAATAAGCTTGCACGCAGCGGAATCCTCCGATCCAGCGGAATCTTATTTCTTCTGCTCTCCATGACGATTTCCTCGTCAATAAGCCCCAAAAGATGGCTGTCTTCCACCTGTCCCGCTCTCTCCAGACGGTCCAGCAGACGTTTACGCAGCTGCTGCTCCGTATCCTCTCCCAGTGATTCTTCCTGGCTTCCTTCCCTTAGCTCTGTTTTTTGTCTCTGCTCTGCCGCCTGTCCTGCTTGTGATCCACTCTTCATCCCTCCACCCCCTGGCCATACCCATATCTGTCAAGCAGCTCCCTGACATAGCTTCCCATCTGACCATGAAAAGCTTTTATGAGACTATATTTCCTGATATCTTCAGGTCCAGCCGGAATCAGGCATCGGACCGCATGCTCTCCCGCTCCTCTCTTCTTAAGCCATTCCAGAAACATATTGATCCTCATCTCATCCATCGGCGATTCACGCCCCGGGACAAACAGCCGGCTGCATAGTCTCATCAAATGTTCCTTTCCATAAGCATGTTCCCCCAGATCCAATACGGCCAGCTCATACCCTCCCCGTTCTGCCAGCTCCAGAAAAAATCCGGTTTTATATGGCATGTTATCCTGGTACAGATCCTCCGGAATCTTGACCGGGAAGATATATTCCGCCTGTCCCCATCGGCCGGCGGCGGCCTGGATTCTGGCGCCTGTCAGTTCTTTTTGGCTGTAATAATAAAAAAGCTCTGACAGCTCTGCCTCTTCCTGTCTTTCCTCTCCAACCAGAAAAGGCAGGCTTGAAAATTCATCCAACGTAAGGAACAGCACCTTTTTCCGTTCTGCCAGAATCCGGCTCATGATCAGTCCCAAGGAGGTCTTTCCACAACCATGTACCGGCGAACAGATGCCCAGGAAGGAAACCGTATTTCCATATCCCTGGTCACGTTCCCCCTCCCAAAACAGGCCTCCCTCCAATTTCAGGATCTGTTTCCAGATCTGTTCTGCCGATTGATACTTGTTTATCTGCGGAATGTTTGTTCCATCATCTGAAAAACCATTTTCGCCTCCTTCCTCCGTCAATACGGCAAACCATAGGCCCCTGCAGTTCCGGCACAGCTCTGCCGCTTCCTTCCCCACCAAGGCCATGTCAAGCATTTCGTCTCCAAGACAGCTTTCAAGCGTCTCCAATCTGGTAAAAATTTTAATCTCCAGCATATCCCCGCAGCGTCTGCGTAAATAACTGCCGAGTCTTCTTGTGTACTCCGCTTCTCTGTCGTAAATTCCAAATCTCCTGCGGCGCTCCTCCATATTATTCCTCCTGTCCGATTTGCAGCATTTCGCTTTTCAAATTCTTTCCGCCGCCTGCTCCTCTTTATCTAGATCACCGGAAAATCATCATCCACAGAATATAGCCCAGCAAAAGAGCGGCTGAAAACGGTATGGTGTTTCTTTTATCCGCTTCCTCCGGTTTAAGATAAACAATCCATTGTTTTTTGGAAATACATTGCCTGAACCAGGCTAGAAAATAAGAAAATCTTTGAAGAATGATGTGATGCCGGACCATGTGCAGGAGCGCCATGATTCCTCCTGAGATCAGGCTGCAAAAGAAACATCCGGCAAATTCCGATATTCCCATCCAGGCTCCCATGATACAGCATAGCTTAACGTCTCCCGCTCCTATCACACGAAGTTTCCACAAGGGATGAAGCGTCAGAAGCACCGCAGCAGCACGGAACAAATAACACAGGATTCCAGCTTCTGAGCCTGCCCGGGCAGCTATCCTGCCTAAAAAAGGTATTTGACAAAATAATGCCTCCGGAGAGCAAAAATCAGGCCATACTGTCCCAGAAAGAAGCATCCCGGTCAGGAACCAGGTCATCAGCCATAAATTTGGTATACGGCGTTCTATAATATCCGACAGCGCCGCCAGACCGCAGACTACCAAAAGCAGCCACTTCACCGGCAACCTCCATTCCATTATTCAATTAATCTACTTGGGGTATTCGCCCTGAAAACGGGCTGGTTTGAATTGGTGATTTAGATTATGCATGATAAAAAAAGATTTGTCAAGTATAATTTTCACCATAATCTGGCATACTTGGGGATGAAAGGAGAGACTGCCATGAAAAAACAATTAGTACGCCAAAACCGGTCCGGAGGCGCCCCGGAAAACCCAGCTTTTTCCATATCCCCCGATGAACTTCGGGAAGATATCCGCCGGACCAAGGACTCCCTCGACTATGCCCTGGATAATTTCAATCATGTGACGGACCCCGTATTGATTGATTATTACAGCTATACTCTGAAAGCCGCCCAGATCCGCTATCAGTTTCTGCTAAAACAGGCAAAGTATCTTGACCTTACTTCCTGCAATTGATAAAATGAAATCATGTCATAAAGAACGGGAGGTAACGTATGTCAGCCTGGTATGACAGCAGTGTCTTTTACCACATGTATCCGCTGGGGATGACCGGCGCACCAAAAGAAAATAGAGAAGAACAGACTGAGGGGCGCTTTGAACAGCTGGATGCGTGGATCCCCCATATAAAAGAATTGGGGGCTTCGGCCATCTACATCGGCCCTTTATTTGAATCCACTACCCATGGCTATGATACCCGGAACTACCGCCTGGTGGACAGGCGTCTTGGCACCAATGAGGACTTACGGAAATTTGTGGGCCTGTGCCATGAGTCCGGCATCCGCGTGGTGGTAGACGGCGTCTTTAACCACACGGGCCGAGAGTTTTTTGCCTTCCGGGACATTCAGGAAAAGCGGGATGGCTCTCCTTACAGAGACTGGTATAAAAATGTGAACTTTTGGCAGGGCAGCCCTTTGGGAGACTCTTTCACTTATGAAGCGTGGCAGGGACATTATGAACTGGCCGCCCTCAATCTGAGAAACCCTGCGGTGCAGGATTACCTCCTCAGTGCAGTCTCATTCTGGGTACAGGAATTTGATATCGATGGTATCCGTCTGGACTGTGCCAATGTCCTGGATTTTGATTTTATGAAAGCGCTTCGGTCCCACTGTGACCGCCTGAAACCGGAATTTTGGCTTATGGGAGAAGTCATCCACGGTGACTACAGCCGCTGGGCCAATGAATCCATGCTACATTCTGTGACCAATTATGAACTCCACAAAGGGCTTTATTCCGGTCATAATGACTATAATTGTTTCGAGATCGCTCACACCATCCGGCGCCAGTCCGAACAGAATGGCGGTATCTACCGGAATATCAATCTGTACACCTTCGTGGACAATCACGATGAGGACCGGATCATGAGCAAACTCAAAAACAAGAAACACATTGCCACTGTTTACACCATGTTATTTACTCTGCCTGGGATTCCTTCCATTTATTACGGCTCGGAATGGGGAATTGAGGGAGCGCGTACTCCGTATTGCGACGACATGCTTCGTCCTGCCATATCGCCGGACCAGTTCTCGGAATACCATACCGGGCTGACCGACTACATCGCAAAGCTGGCCCGCATACACAAAGCTCATCCCGCCTTGTGTATTGGAGCATACAGAGAACTGTTTCTGACCAACCGGCAGTATGCTTTCTGCCGTTCATCAGAGAATGAGAATATTATCACTGCTGTCAATATTGATGGCGGCGCGGCCGATTTGTCTTTCTCTCTTCCCATGGGAGGAAGCCGGGCCATCGATCTGCTGACAGGTGAGAATATGTTGATTGAAAACAATCACCTTTGTCTTCATCTGACTGGTTGTGAAAGCAAAATATTAGAAATTGTGGGGTAAATTTATGGGGAACACAACGGGGTTTATCACAGAGACCGACTGTTATCTGTTCGGAGAAGGCACTCATTATAATATCTACGAAAAACTCGGAGCACATCCGACAACCCGCAGCGGCAAAAAAGGCGTCTATTTTGCGGTGTGGGCCCCGCATGCCGTTTCTGTGGCCGTGTCAGGGGAATTTAACGGATGGGCCCCCGACGAGCATATCATGAATCCCATAGGCTCATCCGGAATCTATGAGCTTTTTACCGTTTCGGCAAAACCGGGAGATCTTTACAAATATGTCATTACCACACAAACAGGAGAGCTTCTCTACAAGGCCGATCCCTACGCTTTTCAAGCAGAGCTTCGTCCCGGTACAGCCTCCCGGATCTGCGGCTGCACAGATTATAAATGGACCGACAGCCGCTGGATGGAAAAGCGGAAAAACAGCCTTCCAACTCTTGGGCCTCTTTCCATTTACGAGATTCATCTTGGCTCCTGGAAAAGGCGCGGTGAAAACTTTCTTTCTTACAGAGAGCTGGCCCGGGAGCTGGCTGAATACATAAAGGATATGGGGTACACCCATGTGGAGATCATGGGACTTTTAGAATATCCCTTCGACGGCTCCTGGGGATATCAGGTGACCGGCTATTATGCACCTACTTCTCGCTACGGGACACCGGTAGACTTTAAATACTTCATCGACTATCTGCACAAAAAAGGCATTGGCGTCATTCTGGACTGGGTGCCGGCCCATTTTCCAAAAGATGCCCATGGATTGGCAAACTTTGACGGCGCTCCACTTTATGAATATTCCGATCCCAGAAAAGGGGAGCATCCTGATTGGGGCACGAAGGTCTTCGATTACAGCAAGCATGAAGTATCCAACTTTTTGATTGCAAACGCTCTTTATTGGATAGAAAATTTTCATGTAGACGGACTGCGCGTGGACGCGGTCGCCTCAATGCTTTATCTGGATTACGGTAAGCAAAACGGGCAGTGGGTCCCGAATATCCACGGCGGACACGAAAATCTGGAAGCCATTGAATTCTTTAAGCATTTGAACAGCATCATGAAACGCCGGAATCCAGGCAGCATGATCATAGCGGAAGAATCCACGGCATGGCCTCAGGTGACGGAGCCGCCGGAATACGGTGGTCTTGGCTTCACGTTTAAATGGAATATGGGATGGATGCATGATTTTCTGGAATACATGAAGCTGGACCCCTATTTCCGAAAGGACAACCACAGCAAAATGACCTTCGGCATGACCTACGCATGCAGTGAAAATTTCATCCTGGTGCTCTCCCATGACGAGGTGGTACATTTAAAATGCTCCATGCTGAATAAAATGCCTGGTGAGCTTCCGGATAAATTTTCCAACCTAAAGGCCGGGTATACATTTATGATAGGACATCCGGGAAAGAAGCTTCTTTTCATGGGTCAGGAGTTCGGACAGCTCAGAGAATGGAGCGAGGACAGGGAGCTCGACTGGTTCTTGCTGAACGAACCGCTCCACCAGGAGCTCAAGAACTATTTCCGTGACCTGCTCCATCTGTATAAAAAATATTCTGCGTTTTATGGAGAGGACTACGACTGGAACGGGTTTGAATGGATCAACTGCAATGACGCGGAACGGAGTATTTTCAGTTTTATTCGAAAAAGCCCTTCCGGACGGAACAACATATTGGTCATCTGCAATTTTACCCCGGTGGCAAGGCCGGAATATCGGGTCGGCGTACCGAAAAAGGGGAAGTTCACGCTATTGCTTGACAATGAACACGGTCTGCTCGGGAAAGAACAGCAAGCGGTTTATACTTCACAAAAAAAACCTTGCGACGACAGAGATTATTCCTTTGCATATCCACTGCCGGCTTATGGGGCAGCCATATTCAAATTCTAGAAAATATACCTTAAAATACCTTTTAAAAAACGATTTTCCGATTTATCAATAGATTAGAAAAGAGGAACAATCCGATTCCATCCAGGCGGCTCGCTGGCAGCCGTAACCAGAATCTTTGCGGCCTCCAGTCGGTCCTTTCCAACTGACATGGATAAATCGATATTTTTCCATGTCAGATTCCAATAAAAACCTGCATGAAATTCGGTTTTTACCTCCCTGCGGCCGGGAAGATTCTGCTAACGTCCTTGCGGCGCTTACCTTACGATGGAATCGGATTGTTCCTCTTGCACTTCTTCCCGCACCGAAATAAGCTCCCATTTGTTTTAAAAGCCATTGGGGCGGTCCACTGCGGCCCGCGCGCCTAAAGGCTGCGGGCCGTGTGGATATCCAATCCTTTTCTGGAATCTAAGAAGTGAAATTTGCCAAATACGGTGCGGCAGGCAGGGCGCTGGCAGAAAGATTCCGGGCCGGCCTAAAGGTGAGCGCCGCAGGGCAGAGGCCGGTGTTCCCCAGGCGGAGGAAGACAGAAACGGAAATACCGATTCCGTTTCTGAGCGAACAGGAGACAGGAAATCATAAAGATTTCCTGCCGACATGTGAGCGGTACTGCCGGAGCGGGGATAAAGCGGCCCCTGCATCGCCAGCGAACCGAAATTGTGACGGTCCGGAACTTCTGCCGATGCTAAGCTGGAGCTTGATTGTAGTTAACTAAAAATGATTCCAGAACGTGTTTTGTATCATACCCAAGGGCACTCCTTAATTCATGCCCTCCGGGCAGGCGCACTTCGTGCGGTAAGGTATACTTTTCCACAGAAATTTTCAGCCGCAGCAGCATGGATTTTTCCATCTGCGGCGGCTGTTCATATCTTCTCTTTATATTCTTCGAAAAATTCCTTCAGATTGGTCATTGCCCGAACAAGAAGCCTGCTCTCCTCCGGATCCATGTCCCGCACAAGGGCTTCCGTCATTTTCTTATGAAATTCCTCGTGATGGCGGTATGCCAGCTTTCCTTTAGCCGTCAGCATAATGTATACCACCCGGCGGTCCTGTTCACTTCTCTCTCTTTTCACATACCCCTTTTTCACCAGGCTGTTCATGGAAATCGTAAGCGTACCGGTTGTCACACGAAGCTGCTTGGCGATGGATGACATGTTTTTAGGCGCGCCGATGCCAATCGCTTCAATTACGTGCATATCGTTGTTGGTAATATCTTTAAACGTATCCGTAATAATCGCCTTCTGCTCAATATCCATGATATCATTGAACAGCTTTACCAATATATGATTAAATGTATCATAACTGTCCATGACGCCTGCCTCCCTGCATCTCACGGCCCTTCCCTTTTTCCTCTTGTATATTGCATTAGTTATATTATACACAATCCCCGGGAAATCACAAGGTCCGGGGGTATTTTTGCCGCCTTCCGTTCCATCTCGTAATCACCATAGGAACAAGACGGGACATCAACATCAGAAACGGATAAGATGCTCCCATGATCACCAGCAGAATCAAAAGCTGGGAAAACGTTAAAAGGACCAGGGAATACAGCTTTCCAAGCAAAACCACATTCAGGACCATGGCGGCAGCCATAGATGCCCATATAGCAAATCGCTTTCCGTCAAAGGGACAGCAGACCTGCGCCAGCACTAAAATACCCACGAACCCCACAGTTATGCCCGCCATGGTATTCATGACCTCCACCGGATATCCCATAATCTTACATGCGACGGAGACTGTAAGCACTGCGCACACATTGGTAAGGCCGCCGGGAAATGCCTTCGCCAGCACATTATATATAAATTTTCCCCTTATCAGCCCTTCGTTCGGCTCCAAAGCCAGAAAGAAGGATGGAATCCCAATCGTGAACCCGCTGATCATAGTCAGCTGTATCGGCGTCAGAGGATAGGGGAGCGGAGCAAACAAAAGGACGATAGTAACAAAAAAAGAAAAAATATTTTTCACCAAAAACAAGGAGGCCGCCCGCTCGATGTTGTTGATTACCCTTCTTCCTTCTGCCACCACTTTCGGCATAGACGCAAAATCCGAGTCCAACAGAACCAGATGGGCCGCGTGACAAGCCGCATCGCTGCCGGAAGCCATGGCCACGCCGCAGTCCGCATCCTTCAGGGCGAGCACATCATTTACTCCGTCCCCGGTCATCGCCACTGTATGCCCGGCCTTCTTCAGCGCTTTGATAAGAGAGCGTTTCTGCTCGGGTGTCACCCGGCCGAATACCGTATAACGTTCTGCTGCTTTTTCTATGGATTCTTCTGTCTCCAGCGTTCTGGCATCAATATAATTTTCTGCACCCGGTATCGCCGCCCTCTGTGCGACTTTAGAGACTGTCTCCGGATTGTCTCCGGAAATCACCTTGACAGCAACTCCCTGTTCCCGAAAAAAACGAAAGGTCTCCGCCGCGTTTTCCCGGATATTATTGGCAATAACAATATACGCCGCCGGCCGGAATGTACCGGTCAGCGGCCGGCCTTCCTCTAATTGCCCGCGATACTCTCCCGCAAGAATAATCCGTTCTCCCCGGCGGGAATGTCGTCCGATACGTTTTGAGAGTTCGGGAAAATTCCCTCTCAGCAAAACCTCTGGGGCTCCTACCACAAAGGTGCCTTTTCCCCGAAACGTGACGGCGCTCCATTTCGACGAGGACTGAAATGGAATTTTACCGGAAATCTCCCACGGTATCTGCTTCCCATAATACCGGCGCATGGCCATGGCTGTCTCATTGTCGGCTTCCATCTGTGTATAAAAAGCGTTCAGCATCTCCGTAACATACGCCTGGCTGTAATGTTCCTCATCCAAATAAACCACCTGATGTACCCTCATGGAAGGTTCTGTGATAGTACCGGTTTTATCCACACACAGCACGTCCACCCTGGCAAGCGTCTCTATACAGCTCATCTCATGTACCACAGTTCGGTTCTTCCCGAGACGCATCACACTGAGCGCCAGAGCTACGCTGGTCAGCAGATATAGCCCTTCCGGTATCATACCCACCAATGCCGCTATCACCGCAACCGCAGACCGCGGAATATCCAGCGCCATGATCCAGTGCTGTTTCCAAAACAACAAAAGGCCAAGGGGAACTAAGAGTACGGCAATGACATGAAGAATCCGGTCAAGGGAGTCCATCATTTCCGATTTTTTGCCGAATCCTTTCTTCTTTGCTTCCATCGTCAGCCGGGAAACATAGGAATCCTCACCCACATGGCTCAGCCTGGCCCGGCACTTTCCGGAGAGGACAAAGCTGCCGGATTTAAGCGCCGATTTCTTCTGCTTATAAACGGCGTCTGCTTCCCCGGTTATCAGCGCTTCACTGACCCTGACTTCCCCGTCCAGTACCACCGCGTCTGCCGGTATCTGGCAGCCGGCCTTGAATATCACCACATCATCCCGCACCAATTCATCGGATGCGAGCTCCTTTTCCTTCCCGTCCCTGATCACATGGAATCTGGAGGCAGAAAGAAGCGAGAGCTGGTCCACCACACGTTTGGAACGCAGCTGCTGGATGATGCCGATCACCGCATTGACCACGACCGCAATTAAAAACAGCATCTGCTTATATCGCCTCACCAGAATCAAGCAGACTGCCAGAACCGCGAATATTAAATTAAAAAATGTAAACACATTTCCCGCTATGATCTGCCCGGCAGTTTTAGAGGGTGCTTCCACCGGCAGGTTTTGCAGGCCTGCCCGTTTCCTTTCCTTTACTTGTACGTCAGTCAGTCCTCTGTCCGGCTCCGAATATATCACCGGCAGCTTTTGAAAATGTGCTTTTCCCCTGTCCTCATGCCCCATATGGGTCCCTCCCCCAATTCCAACGCTTTATCAATAAATACCTCGCCGTTCAGATGATCGATCTCATGGCAAATACATTTCGCCATTTCATCTTCTCCTGCCAGGATGATGGTTTCTCCTCTTTCATTCATGGCCTTTATGGTGACCTTCTGCGGCCGTATGGTCCTTCCCGCCGCTCCCGGAAAACTGAGACAGGCTTCCATACACTCCTGAGTACCGCTCTCTTCCAATATCTCCGGATTTACCAGCTTAAGACAATAGCCGTCATAGGTACCCGATCATCGACCTCTGCGACCTCTTTACACCGTTTTCGTAAAATAGAATCATTCTGCATCCGCAGCTGCCGTACTGCCATCTATATCCCTCCTGCTTTTTTCCGCCCTGGATTTCCTTTCACTCTCAGGGAACAAAAAAACTTCTTCAATGGAATACCCAAATACCTGTGCGATATCATAGGCCAGCCAGATCGACGGCTCAAATTTTCCCGTCTCCACCGCATTAATCGCCTGTCTTGAGACTCCTGTCAGCTTTCCCAGCTGTTCTTGAGTAAACCCCCTGGCTTCCCGAAGAACTCTGACTCTATTTTTCATATTATCTTCCCTCTACCGAATGCAATCACTTATACCCGACGGATAGCCCTGGGTATGATACAAAACACGTTCTGGAATCATTTTTAGTTAACTACAATCAAGCTCCAGCTTAGCATCGGCAGAAGTTCCGGACCGTCACAATTTCGGTTCGCTGGCGATGCAGGGGCCGCTTTATCCCCACTTCAGGAGTACCGCTCACATGTCGCCGGGAAATCCGGATGATTTCCTGTCTCCGGTTCGCTCAGAAACGGAATCGGTATTTCCGTTTCTGCCTCCCTCCGTTTGGGGAACACCGGCCTCTGCCCTGCGGCGCTCACCTTTAGGCCGGCCCGGAATCTTTCTGCCAGCGAGCCGCCTGGATGGAATCGGATTGTTCCTCTTTTCTAATCTATTGATAAATCGGAAAATCGTTTTTTAAAAGGTATTTTAAGGTATATCCTAGGGCATCCCTTAATTCATGCCCTCCGGGCAGGCGCACTTCGTGCTATAAGGCATAATTTTCTCAATTTTATTTCGTAAAGTATACCTTACTTCATTATAAAGAGCGGCCTTACTCTTGTCAATCGAACCGAGACTATTATATGTCTAAAGATGAAATGGTACTGTTTTTTCTTGCTAGAGATATTAAATGACAGTATAATATCCCTATAAAATTAAAAGTTGCGGGAGTTAATGTACGGAAATCGTAAAAATTAGGGAACACAATGAAACAGCGGATAAAGCTTCCCTGTTGTTCCATGTTAAATGGAACATACCTGTAGATGCATATAAAGTAAGTATACTGGAATATCTGAAAAATGAAGACAGTGATCCACAAAAGATATGAATGGAATTTTTTGTGTATGGTTCAAGGAGATGAAGAACCAGATATGATAAGAATGTATATTCGCAAACAAAGCTTGAGCTGATTGCAGCTGAGGATAAGAAAGGAACTATATTGGAAATAAAGAAGAAGAAAAATCATCTGTTTCGGATTCGAGTCTATTTCATTATATATCTTTTTACTGTGTGTTTAACTATGAATGTGTTCTTTTGCAGATTTTATAATGTTAATGAATTATTAGATAAAATAACTGTAATTGAGACACTGACAATTTTAGAGAATAGCGCTGCCAATGGTGACGGTGATAATGAAGCTACATCGAAAAATGCATGCACAACATCCATAACTGCAGTTGTCCCAAAAGAAATCATTCTGCATCTTTTTCTTATTGTCACCTTCTTTTTCTTCGTGACTTTATTTATATTATTGCCTGATGGATGGACATTGATTAATCATAAAATACGTCTTGACAATTGAACCGCTTCCTTTTCAATCTTTAAACAAAGCAGAAATTGAGTCGGAGGTATTTTATTGAAAGAAAAGATATATAAATTTTTTCTCACCCTTATGGTAAGCCTGTCTTTGGGCTCAGGTCCCATAGGTCAAAATGAAATAGTCAAGATGCTTGAAGCCCTTTCCGGAACAGGTGACGCACAGATCCAAGAAAATGATGAGGAAGAGAAAGAATGTGAATCATTATTGCGTAAGTTTTAATGATAAAACGGTATCAGAGATTTCTCTGATACCGTTTTATCTGTCTTCCCTAAGGTTACTTCCTCGCCTGCATCATCTGCTTATCGAATTCCGGATTAAAATAGTAATAGTTATTTGAATCGAGACTGTCTTTGATCTGCTCCAATGCCTCTCCGAAACGCTGGAAGTGGACGACCTCCCTTGCCCTGAGAAATTTAATGGGTTCCCTGATCTCTGGATCGTCGATGATCCTCAGGATATTGTCATACGTTGTCCTGGCTTTCTGTTCCGCCGCCAGGTCTTCAAAAAGGTCTGTGATGGCGTCGCCTTTTGACTGAAACTCACAGGCGTTAAAAGGGATGCCTCCCGCCGCCTGCGGCCAAAGTCCGGAGGTATGATCGATATAATACGCGTCAAACCCGGCTGTCTTTGCATCTTCCGGCTTCATATCCTTCGTCAGCTGGTAGATGATCGCACATATCATTTCCATATGCGCCAGCTCTTCTGTACCGATATCCGTCAAAAGTCCCGCCGTCTTTTTGCATGGCATCGTATATCTTTGGGAAAGATATCTCATAGAGGCTGCCAGCTCTCCATCCGGTCCTCCGAACTGACTGATGATCAGCTGAGCGGATTTGGGGCAGGTTTTCGTGATCTTAACTGGAAACTGAAGACGTTTTTCATAATTCCACATGGGCTCTTCCTCCTTCCTGACAATCCCAGGGAAGAGGTCCGTCTACCCAGGTAAAATGTGGTTCTTTCTCTGGATGTTCTGTACACACACAATCAATGGTCAGAGGATTATAATTTTCTTCAAACTTCTTCAGAAGGTTCTTCCTCTCCGCGCTGTATTTTCCAAACCATCCGAGAGCTTCCTTATCAGTCGGATGAGTATCCAGATAAAGAGTTAGATCATTCAGCATAAAGCTAACCTCATTTATCTGTTCCAATGCTTCACATCTACCTCCCAAGAATCTCACCTCCCTTGAAAAAAGGCAGGTCAAGATTCCGGAACATCGTTCCCTGTTTTAACGCTTCCTTCGGCTCATAAATTTCACCGAAAGGCTGCATCGGAACGGTTCCCATGGCCAGCACACAGGTACATTCCTGCTTAAAGCCCTCCATATGAGGCTTACCATTACAAGTACATTCCATAGCTAATCTCCTTTCACCGCATAATGACGATACGTTCGTTCATAACGAATCATCATTTTTAGTATGCCGCTTTTACTGTGGTTCAACCGAAAACAAAATTGGCTGGCGTGGAGAAAGCTGTCAGCTCTGGAGAGAAAATTTTTTATTTTATAAATTTTTATTCCTGAGACGCAGTTTCACCCTCTGCGGCCGTCTCATCCTCGGCGGTTGTCTCTTCCGCCTCTGTTTCCTCCAGCGTATCCAGAGCGGCAGAAAACTTGGACGGAAGGGAAGAAGAGATTAAATAAACCTTGTCTTCACCGTTTATCATAGCATAATAACCATCGGCCGCCTCGTTTTTGTTCCCGATGATGAGCTCCTTTGTTCCCTCCTTTGCCTTGATAGAAATCGTATTGGACGGCGTATCCAAGCCATATTCCGAAAGCTCCTCGTGATCGTCCAGTGCCTGCATCGCCTGAATTTCTGCCAGCGCGGCCACCATAGAGGTTATCGAAGTCTGGTTCATGGATAGCTGCTGGTCCCCATCATAACGCCAGGTGTCTCCGTCCTTGGAAAAACTAAGTGTGTCTTCTCCGCTCACATAAGAAAAGCCGGTGATTTCGCCTGCTTCCATCTGATTGACGTAAACCGTCTCTTCTTTTCCACTGTCCGTTTTATCCAGATCCAGACGCTTTACCACAAAATAAACGCCGATACATATAGCCAGAAGTATCAGTACGAAAATCAGTTTTTTCCCTTTCATCGTTTCCTCCTCCTATACCAGATAACGCCGCCGGAGGCCACTGCTGCGATGGGAAGCGCCGCCACCATGATAATGCTCCACAAGTTGACGTTTGCAGCTGTCATGGTCAGGTACTCCGTCTCCAGGCTTTTAGCGGGAATCGCCACTGTCGTCTCGTGATCCACAAGGCTGCTCAGACAATTCATGACCAGTTCGTAATTTCCTCCAGAAACAATGCTGTCCATCTGTTCCTCCAGGAGATACCCGGAACCGAAATAAACAATCTTCGTCTCTGCTGCCGTATCTTCTCCGCCTGGCTCATTGGACGAACCGTCTGACGATTCCTCTGTCGATTCCTCCGACGATCCCTCGGAACCGGACAGTTTCTCTGTAATCAATACGCCCAGGTCAAAAGGACCGTCAATATCTCCTTTTTCCTTCTCTGTCGTCGTCATGTTGACCGCATCGACTTTAGCGTAAGCAGAATCAGAGGTCTTCAGCAGACTTGTGATGTCCAGCGTATCTCTTCTGGAATCCAATGTTTCAATTCCCTGAGAGATGAACGTGAACACTCTGCGGTTTGCAGAGGTTAGAGAAGAGGTCAGCGCACTGCTCTGGATGCTCGGAAGCAGATAAAAAGAGCTCTGCGGATGATAGTAATTGGAATCTCCTTCACCCACCATGCTGTCCATGGGGGCTACCCCATAATATTCCAGGATAGAATTGAAGTTAGGGAGAACCTCTCCGGTATAAGTGCTGGTAATAAAGGCCTTGCCGCCTTTTTTTAGGTAGTCTAGGATCATGGCAGTTTCTTCATCGGAAAAATCCTTCTGCGGAGAATTGATCAAAAGTGCGGCAGCATCCTCAGGAATCGAGGTGCGGGAGACGAGACTTAAGGATTCTACATCGATATTCTCCTTTTCAACCTGTCCGGTCAATTCTGTGCTCAGTTCTCCTTCACCGTGCCCTTCCAGTACATAAATCTTTGGAATCTCTTCGGAGGTTACGTATGCAACGGCGCTGGTGATCTGTCCCTCTCCATCAAATCCGGAGGTATATGCCTGATACGTGGAAGAGTCGTAAGAAGTCTCATACAGATCGGAAGAGGAAATCACTCGGCTCTTTTCTCCGCATTCTACTATAAGACTTCCGGCTTTTAGAGTATCAGATGTGTAATTCCCGGCAAAGGTGGGATATTTCACCAGGTCCTTCTCTACAACCTTAATATGGCCGGAATAGCTTTTGTACTGCTCCAGCAGGTTCTCTACCATATTATCTGTGGAGCCGTCGTCTGTCAGCTTATAGATCGTCACATCCTCGGATACGTTCTTCAGCATATCCTTTGACTGATCCGACAGCGTATAATATTGGTTGGCCGTCATATCCTTGCTGGTGAACCTGGACGGAAGCTCCGCTGCGATCAGGTTGAGGATGATAATAATGGCGATGACTGCCGCCGCCCATACGAGACTGTAGGAGCCATGCTTGATATTCTTCTTATTCCATTTTATATTCGGTCTTTTCATTTTGGCTCCCTCCTAACTCCACCGGCGCTTCTGGATAGACTGTACAGAAAGACAGCCGCACACAGCGATCACCGATATAAAATACAACACCGACCTCAAATCTAATATCCCATTCAGAAACTTGCTGAAAGGAGAGCCGAAATCAAATATCCCGATGATTTTCTGGATGCCTCCGGCCAGCCAGGAGGATTTGGCGAAATAGCACACGGTCAGAAGAATAACACAAAGCAAAAACAGGCCTCCTGAGATCACAGAGCTCTTTGTCATAGCGTATACCAGCAGACAGATGAGCGCCGCCGCCACGATCAGCGCGATATACGTGGCAAACGAGGTCCCTGATATGAAGCTTCCCAGAGAATTCGCCATATAACACAGAAAGCAGGCTCCAAAGGTAAGAACTGCGGCGAGCACAGGGCTTTCTGTAGTTGAGGACAGAAAAAGGCCCAGGGCCAGATAGGCACAGCCTGCAAGGAAATACCCAAGAAGCGCTGTATAATCCGTTTTCAGGGGCACTGAACCGAAAGACGACAGAACCAGAGGATAGCATCCAATGATCACCATGGGAATCAGAAAAATCGTGACCAGAGCCAGGTATTTCCCCAATACAATCTTCCCCGGGCTGACCGGAGAAGTCAGAAGAAGCTGGTCCGTTTTCTGCCGGCGCTCCTCAGCCAGCACCTTCATGGTCAGAATAGGAGTCGTGACGAGAAATACAAAGCTGACTCCGGACAGTGTGTAATCCAGATATGGATACCCGTACTGCAGATTGTAAAATGTAAAATAGATACCCACTAAAAGCAGGTTCAAGGCTATGAACACATAGCCCAGCATGGAGGTGAGGTAAGATCTGACCTCCCTCTTATAAATCGCCAGCATGATTTTCCTCCTCTTCTAATTTTTCTGATTCCTCGCCGCCGTCTGTCAGTTCCAGGAACACGTCTTCCAGACTCATGCTGGTCGTCATCATCTCAAGAATCGGAAGCTTTCTGTCAGCCATAGCAAAAAATACCTCTTCTCTGACGTCAGCTTCCTGTTCTGCTTCCAATGATACTTTAAGGACTCCTTCCTGTTCCGATCCTTCACAGCAGAAGGAAGATACCTGGCGGATACACCCGATGGCGGTCTCCACCTCCTGGGTGCTCCCCTTTACTAAAAGAGACAGCTTCTGTGCTCCTGCCATCGCTTTGCTCAAATTCTCGGGGGTATCGCTGGCTACCAGCTTTCCTTTGGATATGATCATAATGTAATCGCAGACTGCACTGACCTCCGACAGGATATGAGAGCTCAGAATAACAGTATGATTCTTGCTGAGTGATTTAATGAGCTCCCGTATCTCGATCATCTGCTTCGGATCCAGCCCCACCGTCGGCTCATCCAGAATCAGGATTTCCGGGAACCCGATCAGCGCCTGGGCAAGGCCGACTCTCTGGCGGTATCCTTTGGAGAGGTTTTTGATAACACGGCCGCTCACATCTGTGATACCGGTCATCTCCATGACCTCTTGTATCATCTCTTTTCTCTTAGGTTTCTCCACTTGCTTTAGCTCTGCTACAAAGCTCAGATACTCTGTCACCGTCATATCAAAATACAGCGGCGGCTGTTCCGGCAGATAACCGATACATTTTTTTGCCGCCTCCGGCTCTTCCAGGATATCATGCCCATCCACCGTCACTGTCCCTTCCGTGGAGGCGATATAACCGGTGATGATATTCATCGTCGTCGATTTGCCTGCGCCGTTTGGCCCGAGAAAACCATAAATCTGGCCCTTCTCAACCGTGAAGTTCAAATTATCCACGGCCAGATGGCCGCCATACTTCTTCACCAGATTTCTTACCTCAATCAAAGCTGCTCCTCCTTTAGACATTAATCTTTTACCATCGTAAAAAAAATTTGTGCCTATTATGAAACCATTGTGTGAAAGTTCTGTGAACATCCGTATCCGATTCCATTGAAAACGAAAAAAGAGCCTGCATGTGCAGACTCTTTTCCCGTATCCTGGTGCATCCCCGCCCGATTCCGCTTATTTGTCCAAAATCCCGGATTTTCCCATGAGATAAAAAACAGCCAGCTGCGTCCTGTCCCTCAGCTCCAGCTTATCCAGGATCGTGCTAAGATAGTTTCGAACAGTCCCCTCGCTCAGGTACATCTCATCGGCGATCTCCTTATTGCTCAGCCCTCTGGCAACCAGCCGTATGACTTCTAATTCCCGTTCCCCTATGGCATAAGCAGACAGATCCACATTCTGCTTCTTTTTCATCAACTCCGGAAGCCTAGTCACAATCTCGCTGCCGAATACGCTCTGGCCGGACATGACCGCTTCGAGGGCCGGGGCAATGGAGGCGATATCCTGCTTGATCAAATATCCCTTCGCGCCGATACGGAGCGCTTTTACTATATATTCATCATCAGAAAAGGTGGTGAGGAACAGTATCCTGGCATCAGGATGCCGGCTCAGGATCTCCTCCCCGGCATCCAGCCCGTTTCCTCCTCCCATTTGAATGTCCATCAGCAGGATATCCGGCCGGTACCGCTCATACAGTTCCACTGCCTCCGGTCCGGTCCCTCCTGTGGCCAATACCTGTATTTCCCCGTCCGCCTGCAGGATCGTCTTCAATGACATGCAGACCAGCTGGTCGTCATCTACGATTATAATATTCATCTGCTCTTTACCGTCCTTTCCGCCTGGCTCCTTTTAAAGCTTCTCCTTCCGCGCTTCCTGCTGCGCCGGTACGGAAATGAACAGCCGGAAGCCATTGTCCCTTTCCACCCGGAATATCCCGCCAAAAGCTTCCACACGGTCACGGATATTCTGCAGCCCGATTCCTCCGCTTCCATCCAGCAGCTCCTGTCCGTCTCCATCCTTCTGCAAGCCGTTGTCCCGGATGATCAGCTGGTACAGCGCGGGATGCTCTACAACTGTCACCTCCGCCTGAGTGGCGTCGCTGTGCCTGGCTATATTGGAAAGGCCCTCCTTGACAATGGAAACAAAACAGTATTTTAATTCCCTTGGAAGCTCGCCCGCCTTATAAGTAAGCTTCACCGGACAGAACTGATACTCCTTAATCAGCCTCTCCAGCTGGAGCCGAAGATCCATCGCCCCCTCATGGAGATCATGAACGCTGCTCCTCACGCTGTCCATGGCATCTGATAAAGTATTCTTTACCTGTTCCAGCTGATCCCTCAGTTCTTCCTCCTGCTTATGGACCACCAGGAGGGCGCTCACCTGCAAAAGCGACCTGGTCAGCAGGTGTCCCACATTATCGTGGATTTCTCTGGCAATCCGATTCCGTTCATCCAGAGTAGCAAGCCGTACCTCATAATCCTGTTTTTCCATGAGCTCCACATTCTTTTTTTCGAGATGGAGCGCTGTCTCCCTCGTCGTGTCCTGCATATCGTAGTACGCTTCCATGGCTGTCTCAAAAGATTCTGTCCGTACCTCCAACAGGAACGCGAGGGCACAGAAGGCGGTGACAGACAAAAACCCCGTCAAGTCTCGTTCTCCCACAAAAACCAGCAGGGAAAGGACCCAGGGGAACCGGAAATACCATTCCTTCTGTCCCGCACAGTCATAGACTACCGGCGCCAGAAATGTAAGGAGTCCTGGCCTCCAAATACAGAGAAGGCTGTAGACCAGGCCGCCGGCGCCGGCTCTCTTTCCCCGAAAATAGCTGTTGAGAGATGTGATGATCACAGCCGTCAGGAACCCGGTCACAGCGTCCATATTCGTCTTTCTGAGTATCAAAAGCAGAAAAGATACCGCAAATAAAATCAGTTTATCAATCAGCTTCCGCACATTCCCCTCCTTCTCTCTCTGTCACTTCGGCCACAATTGGCAGAGAATAATCGGTATAAAAGGCGTCAGCAGATAATTGGCTACCTTTATCTTAGTCAGCTTCATCATATTAAGCCCCAGCATAATAATCAGCAGGCTGCCCGCGCAGGCCATCTCGTTTATAACATTCTCTGTCAGATACACTGCGACAAAGCTGGACGCCAGCGTGATAACGCCCTCATACAGAAAGACCGGTATGGCTGCGAATCCGACTCCGATTCCCAAAGCAGCCGCCATCACCACAGCCATCACCCCGTCGATCAGAGCCTTGGAAAACAAAATCTCATGGTTATTGTTCATTCCACTTTGCATGGAACCGACAATCGCCATTGCCCCCACGCACACCAGCAGGGAATAACTCACAAATCCCTCGGCAAAGCGGCTGCTCCCGTCGCCTTGTCTCAGCTTTTTCTGTGCATAAATGCCCAAATGCTCCATATGTCTGTCAAAGTCAAGGGAATGCCCCAGTATACCTCCGATTACCATGGATAATATGGTAATCATGGTATTTTCCCCTGCCAGAGAACCTTTTATTCCCACATAGATTACACAGATTCCCAATCCCTGACCCAGAAAATCGCCCAGCTCCGATGAGATCCTTTTTCGCAGTAAAATGCCTGCCAGCGCTCCAATAACTATAGCTGCCGTATTTACGCCTACACCTGTCAATATCATGTCTTTCCCCCCCAGAAACATCATACCCTGTTCCGAAACATTTGTAAACGGCTGTAATGTGACATTTGTCATGAGCGAACCATGACAGAGCTCACTGTCTTTTCCGGCTTTCATTTTCTATAATAAAGCTAAGATCAAGGAATTCAGAAAGGACATTAATTATGATAGAAGTTAAAAATCTGGTAAAACGATATGGCAGCCTGGTGGCCCTGGATCATTTTAACCTGGAAGTCCGGGACGGAGAAATCTTCGGCCTGCTCGGACCCAACGGCAGCGGCAAAACCACCGCCATCAACTGTATGCTTTCTCTGCTGAAATATGATAAAGGAGAGGTTTCCCTGTTCCAAGAGCCCATGTCTCCGACCAACTATGAGAGTAAAAGGAAAATTGGGATCGTCCCTCAGAACGTAGCCGTATTCAACGAACTGACCGTCTATGAAAACATCGATTATTTCTGCGGCCTTTATATTCCCGAAAAAAACAAACGCAGGCCTCTTGTGGAAGAAGCCATTGAATTTGCCGGGCTCAAGGAATACCGGAAGTTTCTTCCAAAGAAACTTTCTGGCGGTCTTATCCGGCGTTTGAACATCGCCTGCGGAATCGCCCATAAACCCCAGCTTATTTTCTTGGATGAGCCGACCGTAGCCGTAGACCCCCAGAGCAGGAACAACATATTAGAGGGCATCAAGGCGCTCAATGCCGGCGGCGCTACCATCGTTTATACCTCTCACTACATGGAGGAAGTGGAACAGCTCTGTTCTCGGATCATGATCATGGATAAAGGACGGGAAGTGGCTACCGGAACGAAAGAGGAGCTGACCGCCATGATCAACACCGGTGAAAAGCTGACCGTAGAAATCTACAGTCTGCCCCTCCGGATCCTGGAGCAAATTCGTTCACTGGAAGACGTAATAAAAGCAGAATATTCCGACAGCCATCTGTCCGCCGAGTGCAAAAGCGGAGGTCACGCCATCATCGAGGTCCTGGACCTGCTGCGGCAGAACAATCTGAAATTCGGACAGATCTATTCTGAGCCGCCCACGCTGAATGATGTGTTCCTGGAAATAACCGGAAAACAGCTTCGGGATTAGAGAAGGAGGTTCTCATGTTTATCAATATATTTGGAAAACGGATCAAAGCCGCGCTCCGGAACTGGAGCACCCTCATATGGACCTGGATCTTCCCCATAATGCTGGCCACTCTGTTCTTCTTCGCTTTTTCCGCCCTCGACGAGGCGGACCTTCTGACTGTGATTCCAATTGGAATCGTGGATAACAAGGAATACGGAGAGGATACCGTCTTTCGCTCTGCGCTGGATTCCCTGTCCGCGGATGGAGATGATAAGCTTTTCGAAGTAACGGTATATCCATCGGCAGAGGACGCTGGAAAGGCCCTGGAAAACCAGGATATCGACGGCTATATCACTTTGGAAAACACTTCTCCGAATCTCACCGTGTCCGACAGCGGACTCAACCAGACCATTATCAAAAGCTTTTTAGACCAGTACAGTCAGACAGAGCATGCGATCACTGACATTCTCGCAGAAAATCCGGGAAAAGCCTCAGAGATCTCAAAGCTTTTTGACAGAGAATCCTTCACCAAGGAAATCTCTCTGACTAAGAACCCTCCCTCCCAGACGGTCAACTATTTTTATGCTCTGCTTGCCATGGTCTGCATGTACGGTGCTTTCCAGGGACATGAAAGTGTGTCCTATCTGCAGGCCAACCTGTCTCCTTTAGGCGCCAGGCGGACCTTGTCGCCGGCAAAGCGGCTTCCTATGGTGGTCTATGATCTGCTGGCGTCCTTCGCCGTGCATGTTCTCTGTCTGATGATGCTGGTCGCCTATATTGTACTGGTGCTCGGAGTGGATTTCGGATCCAATCTGTGGATGGTGATCCTCACCTGCGGCCTGGGAAGCCTTCTGGGCATCGCCTTCGGTGCGCTCATATCCGCCGCGACAAAATTCAAGGAAGGCATGAAGGTGGCGCTCATCATTACCATCACCATGGTCTGCAGCTACGGCGCCGGTCTGATGGTCTCCGGTATCAATTATACGATCGCCCAGAAGCTTCCTGTGCTGTCCTGGCTGAATCCTGCAGCCCGAATCGCGGATTCCTTCTATTGTCTGTATTATTACGACGATCTCAGCAAATATTTCCTGAACCTGGGAATCCTGGCCGCCATGACTTTCACCATGTTCATCATCACCGCATTTTTCCTGAGGAGGCAGCGTTATGAAAGTATTTAAAGCATGTTTGCTGATCATGAAACGTCACAAAGGGCAGATACTGACCTATCTGATCCTTTTCATGGGAATCTTCATAGTCATCTCCGCTTTTATGTCCACAAAGATCACGCCGGACTTCTCCGAGACCAAACCGGAGTTCACTATCATCAACCGCGATAAAGAAACGGCACTCACCGAAGGTCTCAGAGGCTTCCTTTCCGACCACGGCACGGAGGTGAATTTGGACGATAAAAAAGACGTCCTTCAGGACGCCATGTTTTATCATGCTACCGAATATATTCTGATCATCCCGGAGGGCTTTGATGCCTCCCTTGAGGCCGAATCGCCGATTTCACTGGAAACGGCTTCCGTTCCCGGCACCGGCGACAGTTACTACCTGGATAACCTGGTAAATCAATACTGGAGCTTCATAAACACCTATCAAAAGACCGGCCTCCAGATGGACGACGAGGTCCTGGCCGCCAAGGCCCTGGAGTCACTCGCCCTGGAGACCTCAGTGGCGACAATGCGTTTCTCTGCCGGGCAGCCGATGGATGACGCATATTACGCTTACAATAGGGTACAGAGCTACATCCTCCTGGTACTGATCCTTCTCTGTGTGAGCTCTGTGACCCTGTCCTTCAAGCGGCCCGAACTTCAGATGAGAAACCTATGCGCTCCCACCACCGTCCGGGCCAAAAATTTCGGACAGTTCCTTTACTGCGGCGTAGTCAGTCTTTCCGTATGGCTCCTTTTGAGCGTTATGGGAATCATCCTGTCCGCCGGCAGACTGGCCGGCACGGACTGGCGGCTGATAGGGCTGATGCTCTTAAACAGCTTCCTCTTCTCCGTGACCTCACTGGCGATTTCCATGCTGGTCAGCCATTTTATCAAAAACTCCAATACCCAGAATGCTTTCGCCAACTTCCTGGGCCTCGCCCTGAGCTTCCTGGGCGGAGCTTTTGTCCCGCTGGAATTTTTGAGTCAGAGCATCCAAGCCTTTTCAAGATTCACCCCGGTATACTGGTATTCAAAGGCCGTCACGGACATTTACAGCCTGACCTCGCTGGACAGCATTTCCCTTCGTCCGATCTGGCAGGCTTTCGGCATAGAGCTCGCCTTTGCCGCTGCCATCCTCTGTGTCTCCCTGGTTCTGGGAAAATACAAAAGCAAGGCGGAGAATTCCTTTGGAAGCATCCGAACAGAACTGGATTCCTGATCATATGGCGAAATCAGAATTTCACGCCCTTGCTCACATTGACGACAAAATCCTGTACATTGGTCACGATTCCCTTGGCAGACAGACTTCCTCTGTCTGCCAATTTATTTACCGCAAACTCGGCGATGTCCACACAGTAGAAATATACCTGGCGCACCGTACCGTCGGGCAGCACCCGGAAGGACGGTGTCATATTCCCCACGGCGATGGAATGAAGGGTGGTGGCCATACAGATTACCGTCGTCGCCTTACGCACACAATCCCTCATGGCATTCTGTCCGTCATAAACATTCGCATAGACCTCCGGGAGAGGGCCATCGTCACGGATGGAACCCACCAGAACAAACGGCACATCCTTTTTCACACAGCTGTATATAATGCCGTCCTGAATGTTTTCCCCTTCGATGAATTTGGGAATGGAACCATAATATTTCACCCGGTTTATGGTGTCCAGATGATTGTAGTGCCCCATAGGACGGCTCTCCTGGGTATAGATATCCTGGCCCAGGGCTGTCTTCAGATAGGCGCCCTCCAGATCGTGAGTCGCCAGGGCATTACCCGCAAGAAGGCCGTGGACATATCCGCCCATGACCAGCTTGGAAAAAGCCGCTCTGGAATCGGCGTCAAAGGCGCATGCCGGCCCCATCACCCACAGAATATTTCCATGCTCTCTCTCATATTCCAAAAGCTCATATAAATGGTCATAGTCCTTGGAAAACGCAGTTTCTCTGGAGCGGCCGAGGCGGAATGCGAAAGAATCGTCCAGACTGCTGCCCCTTTCATTAAAACCATTGGTATATACATATATGCCGTCCTCACAGTTCTCTGTCCTGCCTACAAAGACAAGATCGCCTTGTTTCAGGTTTCTGAACTCACGGACATAAATCTTTCCATTTTCATATACCGCCACACAATCCATCCTGCTCTCTTCTGCCAAAAGCCAATTTCCGTTCACCTTGAAATACTCCGGAAAAATGGTGGTGGAATGGTATGTTACCGGCGCCACCTTATCCTTTGGAGCGGGCTCCCATTTCGCATCCGGAGCCTCCGTGAACATCTTCTGGGTAAAATCGGGCGCCGTATACTTAAGCAATTCAAAACTCATGACTTTCCTCCTTATTTATCTCCTCATTATTAATTCCTGGCATGACCAGCGGAAGCCGACAGTTTCCATCGAAACCGCCAGCTCCATTTATAATAAGCATATCAAAATCCATGATAAAATGCAAAGCCTTTATTTCATGACTTTTTTCAGAGTCCTGATCAGCTCCTCAATGTCGATCGGCTTGGCCAGGTGTCCATTCATCCCGCTTTCAATGGACTTTTTCATATCTTCATCGAAAGCATTGGCCGTCATAGCGATTATTGGCACGGTACCTGCATCCGGCCGGTCCATGCGCCGAATGACTCTTGCCGCTTCCAGCCCGTCCATGACCGGCATCCGGATGTCCATGAGGATTGCGTCATAATAGTCCTCGTCATGCCCTGCAAACCGTTCAACAGCTATTTTCCCGTTTTCGGCAGTCTCTACCAGGAACCCGTTCATTTCCAGCAGCACCTTGGCAATCTCCATGTTCAGTTCATTGTCCTCTACCAAAAGCAGGCGTTTTCCTTCGCAGCTCACATTGTCTGTATTTTCTTTCTCCGGATTTTTAGTTTCCTCCTGCCCGGTCTTCAGACATATCTTAAAATAGAAATTGCTCCCTTCCCCCGGACGGCTGTTCAGGCTGATATTCCCTCCCATCATCCGGATCAGGCTGCTGCTGATGGCAAGTCCCAGCCCGGTTCCTCCATATTCTTTCGTGGTATCGTCCCCGGCCTGCTCAAAGGCGTTAAATATTCTCTTGAAATTTTCCCTTTCAATGCCGATTCCAGTATCCTTAACAGAAAAGCGGATGCCCGTGCTGTTTCCCCGCACCTCTTCCTGTTCCACCGTAAGAGTCACGGTTCCTCCCTCCGGAGTGAATTTCACCGCGTTCCCCAAAAGGTTCACAAGTACCTGGCTTAAATGGAGAGGATCTCCCATCAGCCATTTATGCGTCAGGCTCACGCGGCGCACGAACTGAATCCTTTTGGCCTCTGCCTGCGGTTCAATAAGGCCGGCTACGCTCTCTGCCAGCTCCTCCATGTCAAAGGTCCTGATATCCAGCTTCATTTTTCCGCTCTCAATCTTTGACATATCCAGAATATCATTGATCAGGCTCAGTAAAAACTGGGAAGAACGGTCAATCTTATCAAGACATTCCTCCAGACGCTCCGGTTTCTTCACCTCATGGCGGGCAATGTCCGTCATGCCGATGATCGCGTTCATGGGAGTACGGATTTCATGAGACATGCGGGACAGAAAATCACTTTTTGCTCTGCTCGCCATATCGTAGCGCTCCCGGTTGATATTGGTCTCTATGATCTTCGTGATCTCCTGGAGGTCGCTCCTGTCTTTTTCCGCCCAAAGAGGCTGGTTCTCCCGGCATACGTACGCGATCGCGCCGATATAGTTTCCGCTGTCGTACATCGGGACGCAAATACCGTTCTTCCCGGATACCAGGCCGAAGAAGCGGCATTCATCCCTGCTCAGGGCATTTTCTCCGCCAAACTCTCTGCTCCCATCGGAGAAGAAACCTGTCAAAACCTCAAACTCCTGCCTGCTGAACCGGCGGACTCCAGTGCCCTGCCGGTCCCCCTGCACGTCATGCCATTGATATTTCACATAAGACGTACAGAAATCCATATCCACCAAGGTCAGCACAATATCCGACGCGCCATAGAAACGTCCCAGCTTCACAAACAGGACAGGGAGAATGTTGGAAATGTCTCCTCCCTTGTCGAAAAAGGTAAAAACATGAGAAACCATGTTCCTGGCATCTGAATAGGGAAGTGCCGCGATCTCATTGATCTCCCGGCGCTCTGCCTTTATTTCATCTGCGCTCAGCTCCTCAAATACAGCCATGCCTTTCCTGACGCCGGCTTTTACTGCGGCCAAAGCCCGCCCGGCTTCATACAGACAGTCCTTAAATTCTTCTCCGTCCTTCCTTCTGCTGATTCCGGCAGAAAAGCTTAAAGGAAAACGCCTGCCATCATATATTTCATCTATACGGGAAATAAGCTCTTTGAGGAATACCTGTGCAGTTTCCGGCCTTATTTCAGAAAACCATATGAGGATCTCATCTCCGCCCATGCGAAGAGCGGTAATGCGCTTCTGCTCCAACTCATTCCGTTTCTGAACCTCTTTCTTCATCAGAAGAATCTGACGTCCGGTCTCCTCCAGGACCGCATTCCCAAAGACCATCCCATAGCGCTCATTCAGCTCTCTGAAATGATCAAAATCCAGGAGCACAAGACATCCTGTCTTTCCTTTCTCGAATTCCAGCCGTATAATATCCTCTCCGACACTTCGCTCATAAAGGCCGGTAACACGGTCTCGGCGGGCAGATTCCAGGCGCATCAGCTCACGCACCTTCTGTTCATGGATGTTCTTCAGGCTGCCAATAATCTTTGTCTTTTCTCCATTTGAGTCACTGATGACCTTGCCGTTTAACTCCATCCACTCATAGTCCACATCCTGTTCAAAGAACCGGCCCCGGAACACCAGAAATACCGACTCCTCAGGATTTTCCAATATCTGCAGGAATTTCTCCAGATCCTCTCTGTATATCCAGCCGCTGTTCAGCCTCTCCTTCAAGTTTTCCAGGTGGAATTCGGCCTGTCCGCTTTTTTCATCCATGGCAAAATTCGATACGTCTATGGTGTCCTGACGGATATCATAGGAAAACAAAAGATCCGTGCTGCTCTTTAAAGCGATCAGATACCGTTCCTTTTCCTCCATCAGACGGAATTCTGCTTCTCTCTGTTTTTCTGTCAGGTCAGAGACCACCTCATACAATTCATCTACCTCGACGATATTGCTCTCTTTAAAGCTCTTCAGCTGGTGCTCAGAGCTTCCCCGGATACATTCCGCCAGACTCCGGATGGGCTTTGTCACAAATCCCACAATGAGGACTGTGCCCACAAACCCGAACACCAGAGAAAGAAGAATCGCCATGGACAGGTTCCTAAGTACGGCGCTTCCGATCCCGAACAGTCCGGATTCTTCCATGACGCCGGCCAGGACCCATACTCTCTCTGAAAACGGAGCATTGGTATTGTAAAGGTGCATTTCCCGCACAGAAGCATACAACTTTTCATCGTCTGACTCAATCGCATACAGTCCGTCATATTTCGTCTCCTCCAGGCTGATGCTCTCCGGCTTTTCATCTCCGAGGGATACGATCGTCCCGGTGGAAACCAGTGGAATATAAGAGCCATCCTCTGTCCGTTCCGCCAGCAGGTAGCTGCTGTACTGGTTCAGTTCTGAATATGGCATCAGATCCTGTAAATATTTGGTGGAAATATCAATTCCCATGATGCCGTACACAGTGCCGTCCTTATGAATCAGCGGTACAGAATAAGTGATGACCTCAGATCCGCCGTTCTTCCAGTCTCCCTCCAAATAAAATGGGCGGCTCCAATAACAGAGATTTTTATATCCCAGCTGAGGATTTTCCTCCGCCTCCATGAGCGGTTCATAATAAAAACTATCCGCCTCTTTTTCTCCGGCCGCTCCAAAAGCAAAATCCGTAGTCCAGTAGCTGTCAAGCGGCACATTTAATTCATGGGAGAAACGTGAACTTCCCCGTTTCATCAGTACATCCGAATAATCTCCGGGATTTGTCATGGGGTCCGCGTCGTGAAAATAAACACCCTGGCATTCCTGGGCGCTCAAACCGTCCCGCCCATTGGCCAGGATAATGAAAGTACCAGTCACAGAATTTTTTCGCAGCATATAAAGGCAGGAGGAAAGCATTTTGTGCAAAAGCTCTTCCTTCATTTCACTGCTGTTTAGAAACTCAGAAATGGACACATCCCTGTTGTTTAGGATCTCTCCAAGTCCGTTTTCAATCGTTTCCACTTCTTCGCTCACATTGGACCACTGCTGGATCATATTATTCTCCAGCAAGATCTGTCTGTTCTCCACTGTCCTATCCTGGATGCTCACCAGATACTGGTCCAGAAGGGAAGTCGTACCCCCGAAGATTACCGTTCCGAGGGAGACCACCGCCTGTACCAGCAGGATTACAAGAAGCGGTATGATAAACAGCCTGTAAATTGTACGTTTTTTCATCGCTTTCACCGTTTTCGACCACTTTCAAAAGAGCGCCCCGTCATTCAGCATCTCACTGCGCCGGTTCCTCCGCCGCAGCGTCAAGTCCCGCCTTCAGTGACTCATACCAGGCGTCAAAGGCTTCCTCCGTAATAAATGGAGCCGCCGCTTCTTCCAGCGTCTTTCCCGCTTCCAGCTCCGCTTTCACTTGTTCCCTGTCCGCGGCGGCTTTATCCGACAGATTGTATTCCAATACCTTTCTTGCGGCGCTTCCGCCATCAAATGCCTTATTGGTATACATCTTATTTTCAGTTACAGTATCAAAGCCGATTATCAGTGAATCATATGTTTTGTCCGATACATCAATATTATGCTCACGGATCGTATCGTCCAGCTTATCTTTATCATAGGCATCCTTCTTGACCGGCATATAACCGCTGCTGCAGCCAAAATCATAGCTGTTCTGTTCCTCGGTAAACCATTTCAGAAATTCCACAGAGGCCTTTTCCTTGGCCTCGTCTGATTTCGTCACTACCATGCCCGCACCCTGCTGCACCGCATACGGCTCTCCGCCCTCAAACTGAGGCGCCGGCATCACGACATAGCCGATTGGATAGGTTTCTCCATTTTCCAGCTCCACCGTATCGGGGAAATAGGTGGCAGACGTGATGGATCCGGTAAAGGAAATGATCTCCCCAATCTTTACATCGTCCGAACGGAACCGTCCGTAAGCACTGAAATATCCCTTTATAAAGGGAACATAATAATTATCCCAGATCTTTTTCATTACATCCCGGTCTACATTATAAGTCACCTTGCCATCCTTCACCTGGAAAATCTCCGTTCCCAGCTGCATGGAACCTACAATGAAATAATTCGCCATAGCGTCTCTTCCATAAAAAGCATGTCCGTCATTGGGCACATCCGGCGTCAGGCTGTCCGTCCAGTTGTAATAATCCTCCGCCGTTTTGGTCACGCCCTCGATGGTCGAGAGCTGAGACATATCCGCTCCGGTAGCTTTTGCGAACTTCTCCCAATCCTCCTTGTTCAACATAAATACTTCACTGGATTTCGCCACGGGAAAGATATAAAGCTCTTCCCCGGAGCCAATCCGCCCTTCCTCTATGTAAGAGTCCACATAGCTGTCAAACTCATCCTCACCCATATATTTTGAAATATCCGCCAGGCAGCCCATCTTTTGGACGGCATAAGCCGTATCCGCATAAGATGAAAAAATGTTGGGAGCGTCGCCGCTTCCGACCTCTTTATTAAGCGCTGCCAGCACGTTAGTCTCCAGCTGGTTCACATCTCCCTGGCTGTGCCCTTCCACATGGATTCCTTTTTCCTGTCCGACTGTGCGGTTGAATTCTTCCACCAGATTATCAAATGCCGCCTGCTGCACCCCGTTGTAATAATGCCATACGGTGATCGCCACAGGGCTGTCTTTGCTCTGCTTACTTTCCTTCGGAGCCGTTCCGCAGCCCGAGAGCCCCAGAAGCATCACTGCCATCCCTGCCGCCGCAGCCCGTATCCACGCCTTTTTCTTTTGTATCCTTCTCATCTTTTCTCCTCACATGGCCTACCCGGCCCATTTTTATTCTTCCTCATAATTGTAGGTGATTTTAAATCAGATGTAAAGGTATATCTACTTTTTCCTTACTCCTGCGATCTTTGCAAAGGCCACGCCTGCGGCGGTGCTGACGAGTGTGGCCAAAATCGCGGGGGCCACAATGGCAGTGGGATTCACCGCGCCATACTGAGCCCGGTAAGCAATCATATTTATGGGAATCAGCTGAAGGGATGAGATATTCAGGATGAGGAATGTGCACATTTCCGTGCTGGCCGTCCCTCTGGGCACCGCTTTCCTCCGTCCGCGGAGTCTTTCCCCTGTCCCTGCTGTCCGTCCGCGCTCATTGCCGCCGTCACTTCCGACAGCGGCGCCGTTTCTCCGTTCTTCTTCCAGCTCCTCCAGGCTTTCCATAGCTTTCAGTCCGGCGGGAGTGGCCGCCCATCCAAGTCCCATGACATTTGCCACGATATTTGTCGAGATCTCGTCCCTGGCTTTGTGTCCAGGCGGGATATCAGGGAACATAAAGCCTACGAACGGCCTCAAGAGCCTGGTGATCTTCTGAATGATGCCCGCTTCCTTGGCCACCTCCATCATGCCGGTCCAGAAGGCCATTACCCCCGCCATGGTAATGCAGAGGGAGACTGCGTCCTTCGCCCCTGTAAGGATTCCGTCGGTCAGCTCCGCCGGCCTTCCCAATAGGACTCCCCATACGATGCCGAGAATCAGCATGGCGCCCCATAAATAATTTAACATGCTCTGTCTTCTCCTGAATCATCTTCTTTTCCACCACCATATGAAAAACGGACGGAAATCATTCCGTCCGTTTCTGTATGAAACGCGGTTTTCATCTCATACCTTGCCGCACGAAGTGCGCCTGCCCGGAGGGCATAAATTAAGGGATGCCCTTGGGTATACCTTTGAATACTTTTAAAACAAATATGTCTTATGAATCAGATGAGACAGGAGGAAATCCGCATCCATCCAGGCGGCTCGCTGGCAGCCGTAACCAGAATTTTTACGGCCTCCAGTCGGTCCTTTCCAACTGACATGGATAAATCGATATTTTTCCATGTCAGATTCCAACAAAAATCCGCATGATATGCGATTTTTGCCTCCCTGCGTCCGGGAAAATTCTGCCAACGCCTTTGCGGCGCTCGCCTTACGATGGAATCGGATTGTTCCTCCTGCTCCTCTTTCCACACCGATATAAGGCTTCCGCGTGTTTTGAAAACCATTGGAGCGGACACTGCAGCCCGCTGCGGTACGCGTGCGGGCCGTTGGTCCTGATCTGGATACTTTTTGAGATCAGAACCTTTCATTGCTGCCAGAATAGTGCGGCAGGCAGGGCGCCGGCAGAAAGATTCCGAGCCGGCCTATCATCTCCGAAGCCGGAAGGTCTTTGGCGCATACCGATAGACCAGAAAAAGCGCCAACACGATATACACCGCGCAGAAAACGATCACCAGAACGCCAAACAGGAGGACCGGGATTCTCTTTCCCACGAGCACATAGCAGACCAGATAAGTAACGCCGTCCGCAATGCTGTAGAGCATACTTTTCATCTCAATCTCCACATTATAGGGCTGCAGCAGATAATAGAGCACCAGATTATGGACAGAGAAAAACACGCTCATGAAAAGGATGGACACAAACAATATCGCATAGTTCATGTATTGATCTGTACCGCCCGTAAGATACAATAAGAGCGGCAGTCCGGCGGCCAGGACCAGCGTAGGCGGAAGATTCAGCCAGATCACTGATTTAAGCCGCTCCCTGAACAGGCTCAGAATCACGTGGGGCTGCCGGTAAAACCGGTATGTCAGCATACTGTGGTCACAGTTCATGAACATGGCCTGGGAGACCACCTTTCCCCGGTTAGTCAAATACATCACAAACATGAAATATGGAAGAATGGTCAGCATCAACCCGTTTACCTGGACGCCGAACTCGGGTTTTATCAAGCATACCGCAGCAATCATCCCCCAAAGGAGGAGCAGAATGGCAGCCGTTCTTTTCGAGGACCGGATCAATATCTTTCTATGTCTTTTCATAAAAAGATCATGGAAATAGGCAAAGCCGGATTTTCCACTCTCTGCCTCCGCCGTTATATCGATTTTCTTCTGATAGCTGCCCTGCATGATCTCTCTTTTATTTTCCGCTGTATAAAAAATCACGGATGTTCCGCTCAGCATCTTTCGGCACATGGCGCTGTATTTCCGGAACCGAAAGACATAGACGAGGCATACAGTTCCCAGCACGATTCCTATAAGTCCTGCCGCCCAGGCGATTCTTTCATCCAGCGCGTATCCCCAGATCGGCGGGCCGTACGCGGCTGCCAGCAAAAGGGCCATAATAATCCAAGCCGCCGCCGGCAGGTTATTCTCACTTCTTGCCTTTCCATTTTTCTCATAATCCCGCAGCACACAGGCGCTGATCACCAGCTTGAAACCCACGATAAAAAATGGATACAAGATACAAAGCGACAGAGACAACCCGGCCTTGGTCCCGAGCCAGATCATAAACGGCATAAATCCCACTATCATCTTGATCAGGAAATACAGATAGTTGGATACCACATATTCCCGGGCATCCATGTTCATGAGGACAATCCCATAATATTTATCCTTTGTGGGATTGAAAAGATTGGTATTTGTGTAAGCCCCAATGAAGCTTAAAAATAACAAGATATGAGAAAACCCGGCCCCTGTTTCTGCCTTTGTGAGTCCTGTCACCAGGGAGACCATAATGAAAAGATACAGAAATTTCCCCAGAAACACCGACAAAATCTCCCACAGAACCGCTATGACATTGGCAAATGCCTTCAGCCCCCGGCTCGCGTACAGCCGGTCCGGCAAAAGCTTCTTTATTAGAGGTATCTGCTTCAGAGAATAAATCACACTGTTCGCTTTATAGGTATTTCTGAGACGGAAACCTGCCTTAAAGGTACTAATCATTTTCTTCCCCCTTAAGCGCCTGTATGATCTTATCCTTAAAGTCACGGTCAGAAAGGTTTTCTTTTGTGACCGGCTCCAGTACGCCGCCGTTCAAAACCGCGATTTCATCGCACAGATCCAGAGCAAGCTCCATAATATGCGTGGAAAAAATAATGATATGGTCCTTTTTAATCTGCCGGAGCAGCTGCTTCATCTCCTCCGCCACCACCACGTCAAAGG
Source organism: Qiania dongpingensis (assembly GCF_014337195.1). Taxonomy (NCBI): domain Bacteria; kingdom Bacillati; phylum Bacillota; class Clostridia; order Lachnospirales; family Lachnospiraceae; genus Qiania; species Qiania dongpingensis. Next base: position 1,840,006 of record NZ_CP060634.1, on the reverse strand, counting down.
AGGTGAGGGGCTCATCCAGCAGAAGCACGGCCGGATCCGCGATCAGATTGACAAGAAGCTGCATCTTGTTCTTCATGCCGTGGGAATAATCCTTCAGCAGCCTGTCTCTGTCCTCCGAATCAATATCCATGAAATCAAAATATTCATCCTCTGATTTCACTTCCTGTATCCGTTTCCTGTTGATATCCAGAAAAAACTTAAGAAACTCCCTTCCGGTCAGGAATTCAGGCACCACCGGTGTGGACAGCACATACCCGATATCCTCCGCCGCAGGCTTCCGCGCTGCGCCGTCCTCGTCCTCCAGAAAAAACTCTCCGCCGTCGATTTCCATATCTTCATTGATACAGTTAAAAAATGTCGTCTTGCCTGCCCCATTCCGTCCCAAAAGCCCATAAATCTTTCCCTTTTCAAAGGAAAAGCTGGCCCCGCTCAGAACCTCCTTTTTGTCAAATGATTTCTTCAGCTCCCGGATAACTAATTTCACTGCTGTTTTATCCTCCTGTCATATGTCGTACATAAAATTTTGTATCCCTTCTATTATAGCAGATACTATATCCTATGGAAACCCCGGCATTATGAAAACAGATTTCACCGCTCTTTTTGTCACATCAGATCTGCGATCACTTCCCGGACCGTCTCAATCCTCTCGGCCCGAAATGCATTGGCTCCGCAGAACAGCAGAGCGTCCTGGATCTTCCCCCTGGCCGCGTTCAGCAGAGCGTCCGTGATGCAGTACGGCATCTCCTTTGGATTACATTTCTCCAGGCATTGGCGGCATCTGGACGCTGGCTTCCGCTTTTCCTTTACCTCCTGGAGGAACTTATTGAGAATCGCTCTTCCCGGCATGCCCACCGGGCTCTTTGTGATGACGATGTCTTCCTTTTTCGCGGCTATATAAGCCTGCTTATAAGCGGCCGGCGCGTCACATTCCCTGGTGGTCACAAACCGGGTTCCCACTTGTACGCCGTCGGCTCCCAGGTCATCCATGCAGTGTTCCACGTCTTTCCTGTCGTATACGCCCCCTGCCACGACAACCGGAATCTTTTTTCCATACTTCATTCCACATTGTCTGACCTCTTCGGCGATCTTCCGTATTTCTCCGTCATAATCCAGGTCCCCGATATGGGACAGTTCCTCCTCCCGGAATCCAAGATGGCCTCCGGCTTTTGGCCCTTCTATGACCACCATGTCCGGCGCCGTCTGATAATGCCGGTCCCACAGCTTGCAGATGACGGCCGCCGCTTTGACAGAGGAAACGATCGGTGCGATTTTCGTACGAAAACCGCGTACCAGCTCCGGAAGCTTTGACGGAAGTCCTGCTCCGGAAATAATAATATCGGCCCCGGCTTTTACCGCCGCCCGCACATAATCCTCATACCGTTTTGTAGCCACCATGATATTGCAGCCGATGATTCCTCCCGGCGCTATTTCCCTGGCCTTATTAATTTCCTCACCGATACATCTCAGATTTGTCTCGATGGGAGCCTCGTCAAATTCAGGATCCCGAAATCCAATCTGTGCTGTGGAGATGACGCCGATCCCGCCTTCCTTCGCCACGGCGCCTGCCAGCCCAGACAGGCTGATCCCGACTCCCATGCCACCCTGCACCAGCGGGATTTCCGCGGTCAGATCTCCAATGACCAATGGCTCTCTTTTCATATATATCTTTCCTCCATTGTCCGGACCCCCGGCAGTATTCCCAGGTTCACATGGCCCGGAAACGTCCATATCGGCGTGCCATGAGTTCTTGCCCGCTCATGGAACCGTACCGATCCAGGAACTCTTCAAATCCGTTTTCCAGTATTCCGCAGATAGTTCCACAGTTTGCCCGGCCGGCCGGCTCCTCCTCCGGAATTACACGCTCAATGATTCCAAGCTCCATAAGATCGGCCGCTGTGATCTTCATAATGGCGGCCGCCTCATCCGCCCTTTTGCTGTCTTTCCACAATATAGAAGCGAATCCTTCCGGGGAGAGGATCGAATAAATGGCATTTTCCATCATCCATACCTCGTCGGCTACCGCGAGGCCCAATGCGCCGCCGCTTCCTCCTTCTCCAATCACTACCGAAAGAACCGGCACCTTCAGTCCGGACATTTCAAATAAATTCCGGGCTATGGCCTCGCCCTGTCCCCGTTCCTCTGCTTCCAATCCGCAGAATGCTCCCGGCGTGTCCACAAAGCAGAAAACAGGACGGCCGAATTTTTCCGCCTGTTTCATCAGCCGGAGGGCTTTCCGGTAGCCGTCCGGCGAAGGCATGGAAAAGTTCCGCTCAATATTCTCCTTGGTATTTCTGCCCTTTTGCTGTGCGATCACTGTCACCGGACGTCCATGGAATTTCGCGATCCCTCCCACGACAGCCTTATCGTCACGGCAGTACCGGTCTCCATGAAATTCAATGAAATCGTCAAATATACCTTCAATATAATCAATCCCGGTGAGACGCCCAGGTTTTCTGGAAAGCTTTACTTTTTCCCAGGCAGGCAGATTCTGCTGTCTGCCGGAGCTCCGGTCAGCCATTATCCCGCCGGCCCGAGGCAGATCTTCTTTTTTATTCTGGGCTTCCGCATTGTATTTATTATTATCATGAAGCATAAGAATCCGAATGAGCATTTCCCTGGATTCTTCTCTTTTCATGATAGCATCCACAAAGCCATGGTCTTTCAGAAACTCGGAACGCTGAAATCCTTCCGGAAGCTTCTGCCCTATGGTCTGCTCGATCACTCGGGGGCCGGCAAAACCCACCAGCGCTCCTGGCTCGGCCAGAATGATATCTCCCAGCATGGCAAAGCTGGCGGTCACGCCCCCCATGGTGGGCTCTGTCAGTACCGAGACGTAGAGAAGTCCTGCGTCGCTGTGCCTTTTCAGCGCGGCGGAGGTCTTGGCCATCTGCATCAGCGACACGATTCCTTCCTGCATCCTCGCTCCGCCGGAACAGCAAAACAGGATCACCGGAAGCCGTTCCTCTGTGGCTCGCTCCACCAGCCTGGTGATTTTTTCGCCCACATTATGGCCCATGCTCCCCATAATAAACCGGCCGTCCATGACGCCAACAGCCGTTCCATGTCCTCCCATGGTCATTTTTCCCGTGATGACCGCCTCATCAAGTCCAGTCCTTTCCTGAAGCTCCGCTATCTTTTTTGGATAGCCGGACAGCTGCAGAGGATTCTGTACAGGAAGCCCTTTATCCCATTCTTCAAAGCTTCCTTCATCCGCCAGCATATGAATCCTACGGTAAGCATGTACGCGGAAATATCCTTTACATTTGGGACATATATAATTGCCTTCGATAACGTCTTCCGTATAAATGGGAGCGCCGCATTTATTGCATTTGCGCCACATTCCCTTGGGCACTTCCGGCTGCGCCGTTCCTTTTTTCTCTGGCATTTCAATTTTAATATAAGTATTGGACGGTGTCCTCTTAAATAAATGTTTCCGCATATTCTCTGCCTCTTATTTAAAATAAGTCTCCATAAAACCGGTATCTACAGGACCGGCTTCATAAACCGGATGGGTGAATATCTCGTACTGATCCTCCAGGTTTGTATCCACTCCTTCTATGACCAGCTCTCCCAGCGCGCACTGCATTTTTTTGACCGTATCTTTTCGGTTTCGGTCATGGACAATGAGCTTTAACAGCATGGCGTCATAGTTGGGCGGAACCAAATATCCGTTGTATACCGCAGTATCCACCCGGATGCCGTTTCCTCCCGGCACCAGGATATTCTTGATCTTTCCTGCCATCCGGGCGTTGATTCTGCACTCAATGGAGCAGCCGGTCAGGCGAACATCTTCCTGGCGGATGCTCAATGGCTCTCCCGCGGCAATCCGGATCTGTTCTTTGACAAGATCCAGACCCGTGACTGCCTCTGTCACCGGGTGCTCCACCTGTATCCGGGTATTCATTTCTATGAAATAGTAATGGCCGTCACGGTCCAGTAGAAATTCGATGGTGCCGGCGTTTATATATCCGGCGGCTTTTGCCGCTTTTACCGCCGTTTCTCCCATCTCTTTCCTGAGTTCTTCCGATATGGCGGCCGATGGTGATTCCTCGACCAGCTTCTGGTGGTTCCTCTGCACGGAGCAGTCGCGCTCGCCCAAGTGGATCACATGACCGTGTTCATCAGCCAATATCTGAAATTCGATATGCCTTGGATTCTTTACATACCTCTCCAAATACATCGTATCATCTGAGAACCCTTTTACCGATTCTCTTTGAGCGTTCAGAAAATTTGTCTCAAATTCCTCCTCCCGCTCTACGACTCTCATCCCTTTTCCGCCGCCGCCGGACGCTGCCTTTATCATAATTGGATAACCGATCTCCGCCGCCATCCGAATTCCCGTTTCCGCGTCCCATACCGGTTCTCTGCCTCCCGGCACCACCGGAACTCCCGCGGCGATCATGGTATTCCTCGCCTCCGACTTATTACCCATCCTGGCTATAACCTGGCTGTCCGGGCCGATAAACTTAATACCGCAAAGCGCGCACAGCTCCGCAAACCGGGCGTTCTCGGACAAAAAGCCGAAGCCGGGGTGGATGGCGTCGGCTCCCAGAGACACAGCCGCAGACAGGATTCTCTCCATATTCAGATAGCTTTCCGAAGATTTGGCCGGACCGATACAGATGGCCTCATCCGCCAGCAAAGTATGGAGCGCCTCGCTGTCGGCCTCTGAATATACGGCTGCCGTGTGGATTCCCATCTCCCGGCAGGCCCGGATGATCCGCACCGCGATTTCTCCTCTGTTGGCAATCAAAACCTTGTTAAACATGCTGCTCCTCCATTTCAGGCTCATCTGTGTCAGCCCACCATAAAGGTCAGCTCCGCCGTCACCGCTGTCTGTCCGTCCACCGTTGCCGTCGCTTTTCCGACGCCCAGGGGACCTTTTCTCTTAATCAGCTCACATTCCAGCTTCAGCTTATCTCCAGGCTGCACCTTTTTTTTAAATCTGGCGTTATTAATGGCGCCGAAATACGCCACTTTCCCTTTATTTTCTTCCAGGCTCAATATCGCCACAGCCCCTACCTGGGCAAGAGCCTCGACAATCAGGACTCCCGGCATCACCGGTTCCTGCGGAAAATGGCCTTTGAAAAAATCCTCGTGATAAGTCACACATTTATAACCTGAGGCCCTGACGCCCGGCTCCAGCTCCTCGATACAGTCCACCAGCAAAAAAGGATGCCTGTGAGGGATGATCGCCTCAATTTCTTTTATACCTAACATTTCCTGTGCTCCTTTCCCCTGTCCACCGGCGTTCTTTCTCTGGAAAATTCAAAACACCGTGCTGTCCATATCAGCGGATGCGGAACAACGGCTGGCCGTATTCTACCACCTGCTCATTTTCAATCAGCACCGCCTCCACGACTCCGTCATAATCGCATTCAATCTCATTCATGAGCTTCATAGCCTCGATGATACCCAAAACCTGGCCTTTTTTCACCGTATCCCCTGCCTTTACAAAAGGCTCCGCCTCCTCAGACGGCGCGGCATAAAAAATACCGACCAGCGGGGATTTCACAATCTGATCGGACTGAAACCCTACATCCTTCCGCACTTCCTCCTGGGTTAGGACTCCAGAAGCCTGGACGGCCGAAAAACCGGCCGTCTCAGAAACCGCACCGGAGGCTGCCGGTATGGATACCGGACCGGCCGCCTTCCTGTCCTCTGTGCAGCTCCTCCCCGCAGTAAGCGAAATCTTAGTTCCGCCATCCTCCAGCTCAAAGCTGGTCAGACCAGACGCCGACACCGTCTCTATTAATTTTATTATCTGTCCGAATTCCATAAAATTCCCTCCTGTCCCGGCACTTATATTTAATCCTTGTATTTTTTCACCAGGATGGTGGCGTTGTGACCGCCAAAGCCCAGAGAATTACTCATGGCATATTCCACGTCCATATGAACCCCGTTTCCGAGGGTATAGTCCAGATCGCATTCCTCATCCGGCACCTTGAACCCCACCGTGGGATGAATATATCCTTCTTCAATGGACTTCACACATGTGATAAATTCCACGCCTCCGGCCGCTCCCAGAAGATGGCCCGTCATGGATTTGGTGGAGCTTATCTTCACCGACGACGACGCTTTTCCCATGGCCAGCTTTATGGCCCTTGTCTCAAACAGATCATTATGGTGGGTTCCGGTGCCGTGGGCGTTAATATAGCTTATCTGGTCCGGCGAAACGCCTCCGTCCTTCATCGCTTCCTCCATGGCCCTGGCCGCGCCGGCTCCGTCCTCCGCCGGAGAGGTGATATGATACGCGTCACAAGTGGATCCATATCCTGCCACTTCGGCATAGATATGGGCGTTCCTGGAAAGGGCGTGGCCAAGCTCTTCCAGGATCACTACGCCGGCCCCTTCTCCCATGACAAAGCCTCCCCGCTCCTTATCAAAGGGAATAGAGGCTCTATAAGGATCCTCCGCGGTGCTGAGGGCCGTGAGAGCCGCAAAGCCGGCAATCCCCAAAGGCGTGATGGAGCTCTCGCTTCCTCCGGCGGCCATGATGTCCGCTTCCCCATACTGAATGGAACGATAGGCTTCCCCGATGGAATGAGTGCCGGTGGCGCAGGCCGTCACCACATTGATGTTCTTTCCCTTAAGACCGAACTGAATCCCCACATTTCCAGCCGCCATATTGCATATCATGAGCGGCACCATCAGCGGGCTGATTCTCCCAGGTCCTTTTTCAAGTAGTCTTGTATGTTCCCGCTCCATGGCCTGAAGGCTTCCAATCCCTGAGCCGATGCTGACTCCCAGACGATACGGATCTTCCTTATCCATTTGGATCCCCGCATCCTTGAGCGCCTCTCCTGTGGCCGCCACCGCGTACTGGCTGAAAAGCTCCATACGCTTCGCCGCCTTGAAATCCATGTGCTCTTTTCCCACAAAGCCTTTGACCTCCGCCGCCAGCTTCACTTTATAATCTGTGGTATCGAATCTGGTGATCTCACCGATTCCCACCTTATTTTCTTTGATGTTCTTCCAGAATTCCTCTGCGGTATTCCCGATGGGAGTGACGGCGCCCAGTCCAGTCACTACTACTCTCCTGCTCATGGGTTCTCCTTTCCTGCCTGTGTTCTTCTGATCTACATGGCCATGCCGCCGTCTACCCGGAGCACCTGGCCCGTGATATATCCCGCCCGGTCGGACGCCAAAAATACCACAGCGTCTGCTATATCCGCGGGGGTTCCAAAATGGCCCAGCGGTATCTGAGCCTCTGCCTTTCTTCTGACTTCTTCCGATAAGACTCTGGTCATCTCCGTGTCGATAAACCCGGGGGCCACCGCATTCACCGTGATCCCCCTGGACGCCAGCTCCCTGGCCGCAGATTTCGTCAAGCCGATGACTCCCGCCTTGGAAGCGCAGTAATTGGCCTGGCCCGGATTTCCCAAGACGCCGGAAACAGAAGAGATATTGATGATCCGTCCGCTTTTTTGTTTCAGCATCTGCCGGGATGCGTGGCGAATACAGTTGAAGGTGCCTTTGAGATTTATATCCAGCACCGCGTCAAAATCCTCCTCACTCATCTTCATGAGCAGTCCGTCTCTGGTGATGCCGGCATTGTTCACAAGAATATCGATTCTGCCGTACTTTTTTATCACCTCGCAGAGGAATACACCCGCGGCTTCAAAGTCGGCTACGTTACAGCGCACCGCCTCCGCGCAGCCTCCATTCTTCCGAATCTCCTCTGCCGTTTCTTCCGCTTTTCCTGCGGAACCATTATAATTTATGATGACAGCCGCGCCGGCTCCTGCGAGGGCCAGGGCGATCTCTCTCCCAATTCCTCTGGATGCCCCGGTCACAACCGCGATTTTCCTTTCTGGCATTTTAATTCCTCCCAAGCACTGTTTCCAGCTTATGGAGATCCTCCCAGACCTCCACATTATAGACCGACACGTCCCGGCGTATCTTTTTAATGAAAGAGCTGAGTGTCTTTCCCGGTCCGATCTCCACAAAGGTATCCACTCCGGACGAGAGCATGGTTTCTACGCTCTGCTGCCATTTCACCGATGAGAATACCTGTCTCTTCAGATAATCCTTTACGTTCTCTGTTCCCGTCACATATTCCGCCGTCACATTGGATACGTAAGGGATTTCATGTTCCATAAGCTTTACCGGCGCCAGCGCCTCATAAAGCTTTTCACCGGCCTCCTTCAGAAGTGACGAATGAAAAGGCCCGCTGACGTTCAGCTTCACCGTCCGTCTCGCTCCGGCCTCCTGTAAAGCGGCACACGCCTTTTCCACCGCTTCTGTCTCCCCGGAGATCACGGTCTGTCCGGGGCAGTTATAATTGGCGATCTGCACCTCTTCCATATTCTCCAGGATATGCTCGATATCTTCCGCTTTCATGGCCAGAACCGCCGCCATAGCCCCCTGCCCAGCAGGCACTGCCTCCTGCATGAGGATTCCCCTCCGGCGCACAATTCTGACGGCATCCTCGCCGCTCATGACTCCCGCCGCCGCCATGGCACAATACTCTCCGAGGCTTAAACCCGCCGTCACATCCGGCTCCCGCAGACCGCGTTCCCTCATCGCCGCCAGCATAGACAAGCTCGTCGTCACCATGGCCGCTTGTGTATACTCCGTGATATCCAATTTTTCATTCTGTTCAAAGCAGAGCGCCTTCATATCCAGAGAGAGAATTTCCCCCGCCCGTTCAAACACCTTCGCCGCTGCCGGGCTGTTCTCATAAAAATCCTTGCCCATCCCGGCTTTCTGAGCGCCCTGTCCGGGGAACACGTATGCTATCCTACCCATGTATTACATCTCCTGAACAGAGCCTCCGTCTGCGCCGTCAGCTCCTCTATGATTTCCCGGCATGACTGTTCTTTGTGGATCAGCCCGGCAATCTGGCCAGCCATTACGCTTCCTTCCGACACATCCCCATCCATGACGGCTTTTCTCAGCCCTCCCAGGGTCAAATATTCCAGCTCTTCAAAGGTCGCGCCGCTGTCCTCCAGCTTTATGTACTCTCTGGTCATTTTATTGCGGATCGCACGGACCGGATGCCCTGTGCTTCTTCCTGTCACCACACTATCGATATCTTTAGAAGACAGAATCTTCTTTTTGTAATTGTCATGAACAATGGATTCGTGAGACACTACGAAACGTGTTCCGATCTGTACCGCCTCGGCGCCCAGCATAAACATGGCCGCCATCCCTCTGCCGTCGCCTACGCCGCCGGCGCCGATGACAGGGACCGAAACCGCGTCCGCAATCTGAGGAACCAGAGCCATAGTCGTCAGCTCGCCGATATGGCCCCCGGATTCACATCCCTCTGCTACCACGGCATCGACGCCGCAGCGCTCCATCCTCTTTGCCAACGCTACAGATGCCACTACGGGTATTACCTTCACTCCGGCTTCCTTCCACATCTCCAGGTATTTCTCTGGATTTCCGGCTCCGGTGGTGACCACCTTGACTCCCTCTTCCACGATTATCCGCGCCACAGCATCCGCGTGGGGACTGAGCAGCATGATATTCACACCGAACGGCTTTTTTGTCAGTTCCTTAGCTTTGCGGATTTCTCCCTGTACCCATTCCGCGGGGGCGCTGGCCGCACCGATCAGTCCCAAACCGCCGGCCTCCGATACCCCGGCCGCCAGATTATGTTCTGCCACCCAGGCCATACCGCCCTGAATGATGGGATGTTCAATCCCTAAAAGCTCTGTAATTCTCGTCTTCATGACCATCTGTCCCTTTCCTGTTTTCCTTCCCGTTCAAAGCTTATGCATCCACACCTTTCGCTTTTAAATATTCCATTACTGCGCCCACAGTAGTCAGGCTTTCCAGGTCCTCTGAGGGAATCTCCACACCGTATTCCTCTTCCAGGGACATGACCAACTCAAACAGATCCAGGGAATCTGCGCCCAGGTCATCCTTAAAGGACGTAGCTTCTGTGATTATTTCTGCTTCTGCGTTCAGCTGCTGTGCGATAATTTCTTTCATTTTTTCCAACATGATTATGTTCTCCTTCATATCTGACATTTTTATTTTATCTATATACAAGCCGGAAGCGGTTCTGCCGCCTGCGCTTATACTCTTTACCAGACGACCAGCGTCGCTCCCCAAGTGAGTCCTGCCCCGAATCCTGATATTATCAGCTTATCACCCTGCTTCAGGAGCCCTTTTCTGTTTATCTCATCCAGCAGTACCGGGATGCTGGCTCCTGATGTATTCCCATACTGAGCCAGGTTCATGGGAAATTTAGCGCTATCCTGCTTCATTCTCTTTGCCACAGATGCAATAATCCTTTCGTTTGCCTGATGGAGAATAAAATATTTTATCTCATCCGGGGTTACTCCCGCTTTTTTCAGCACCTCTTCTATGGATCTCGGCACCGTCTTTACCGCGAAGCGAAAGACCTCCTGCCCGTTCATAGTCATAAATCCGGAAGTCTTTTTTTCTCCCAGAAAGGGACTGCAAAGCTCTGTGGAGCGGCAGGCAAGGCATTCTCCCCGGCTTCCGTCGGATCCCATGATAAAATCCCCAACTCCCCGGTTCCATAGAGACTGCTCAGCTGCGCTGCTTTCCAGTACCGCAGCCCCAGCCCCGTCACCGAACAGAATACACGTGCTTCTGTCGCTCCAATCCACTGTTTTAGAAAGAGTATCCGCACCGACGACCAGAGCAGTCCTGTATGCACCAGACTCCAGGTAAACCTTAGCGGTATTCAGAGAAAACAAAAACCCGGAACAAGCGGCGCTCAGATCAAAGCAGACAGCTTTCTCCGCTCCCAGGGCAGCCTGCACCTCACAAGCTGTATTGGGAAACAGGCAGTCGCCGGTGGACGTCCCCACAATGATCAGTTCCAGTTCCTCCGGCGGCAGCCCTGCATTTTCCATGGCATTTCTCGCCGCACGGACCGCCATATCTGTCGTACCCGTCTCCGTTATCCTGCGCGAGTGAATTCCTGTTCGCTCTACGATCCAGGCGTCGCTGGTTTCCACCATCTCTGCCAAATCGTCATTTGTAATAATCCTGTCCGGAACGTAGCTTCCGGTTCCGATAATTCTAGCCGCCATAATATTTTTATGTCCTTATTATTTGAATATCAAACTATTTTACTACAAAAGTATATGGGATGGTTTGTGATTTGTCAAGCAGATTTTATTTTCTATGACCCTGTAATTGTTTCTATAACCCAAATTCCTTTTTTAGTGTGTCGGTCATGACATCCAACGGCGCCTCTGCCCCTGTCCAAAGTGTAAAATTGAGAGCTCCCTGATTCACCAACATCCCCAGTCCGTTGATCGTATGAGCCCCTCTTTTCGCCGCCTCCTGTAAAAACAGTGTATTCGGGTCATTAAATACCACGTCGCTGACCACCATGGACGGCATTACCGTATCATAATCCACATCCGGTTTTTTGTCCACGTCAGGATAAAGGCCGATGCTGGTGGCGTTGACCAGGATATCCGTATCCGGTTCTGCCTTATAGGAAGTGTCCCAAGGTACATATATGGAATCCGCGGAAGTTTTTTCCACGATCAGATCCGCCAGATCCTGTCCCCTTTCCCGGCTGCGGTTCACGACGGTGATCTTCTTTGCTCCTGCAAGCGCGCACTCCACACCGATCGCTTTCGCTGCGCCTCCCGCTCCCAAAATGACCACATTCTTTCCCTCAACCGATACGTCCTCATTTTTTAAAGAAATCAGAAAACCTTTCCCATCCGTATTCTCTCCCCACAGTATCCCATCCTTATTCACCACCATATTCACGGCTCCGATGATGTGGGCGGCTTCGGATAGCTCATCTAGGTATTCCAGCACCTTCACCTTGTGGGGAATCGTCAGATTTATCCCTTTCATCTGAAAAGCCTTTACCCCGTTCATCGCCGCTTCAAGATCCTCTTTTTCCACCTTCACCGTCAGATACCGGAAATTAAGGCCCTTCGCCGCAAAGGCTGCCTCCTCCATCACCCCCGTCGGATTCTCGTCAATGGGATTTCCAAATGCTCCTACCAATTCCGCACGATAATTTTTACTCATATTGATTACCTCCTGTCTTTCTTAATTATAGCACGGGGCTACGCTGCCTTCCAGCACAAAACGCCGACGCGCCTGAATCCCCTTGACTGACCATCGGCGGAAGCTTATAATTTCATATATACCTTTAGGAGGAATTATCTATGTGTGCATTTCAGGCTGTTTTCTGTGATATTGACGGCACTTTGCTCGACAGCAGCCATCAGATCACGCCTGATACGAAAGAAAAGATCCGGACACTTCACGGAAATGGAATTCCTTTTGTGCTGGTATCCGCCAGGATGCCTGCCGCCATTTATCCGATTCAGGAAGAACTGGGCATTCATGCCCCTATCATAAGCTACGGCGGTGCTTTGATCTTAGATAAAGATAAGAACACGCTCAGCAGCACCGGCCTTTCTTTGTCTCTGGCGGCAGAGATTGAAACGCATGTTCCTCTGGACACGGATACCTATTGCTTCTGCGTCTATTCCTACGACAAATGGATTACCAGAGACAGCCTTCATCCCATCATCCGCCGGGAAGAGGAGGTCACTCAGGTCATTTCCATGACCGGTTCTATGGAAACCCTTCTCGGTCCGGAGGATCCAGTCCATAAGCTCATGTGCTTTGGACCTTCCGGTCTTCTCGACCAGATTGCCGGGCAGCTGAAGTCAGAATTTCCCCAATGCACCATTTACAAATCTTTTCATACTCTTTTGGAGATCATGGACGGACGAGCTTCCAAATCGAAGGCAGTCCACACCCTTTGTAAAAAGCTGGGGATTTCTCCACAAAATGCCGCCGCATTTGGGGATAACTATAATGATGTCGATATGCTCCAGGCCGTGGGATGCGGAATCGCCATGGGCAATGCCCCAGAGGAAGTAAAACGGATGGCGTCCGGTGTGACCGGCGACCACGACCATGAAGGGCTGCTGCAGGCCCTTAATCATTTGTTTCCATAATTTAAAAACGAATTGTGTTCCTTTTTCTTTAGAAACGGTTACATGTTTAAAGGGAATATGATAGAATTGTATATATAATTGAAACGACTGACAGGAGGAAAAAGTAATTGTCCGATGAAATAGTGATTGTGCCGGCGGTAATGCGGGCTTTAAATGTAATAGAGGCATTATTTTCCGGTACGACGCCGAAGTCTCTCAGCGATCTTTCCAAGGAACTGGATATCCCTACGGCTTCCTTATTCCGCATTATGAAAAACCTGGCCAAGCGGGAATATGTGACGGTATTAGAAGGGAACCCGGTCCGTTACACCATTGGGCACAAGCCCTTCCAGCTGGTGACTGAATACCGGAGCCGTCTCGACCAGAAGGATGTCATCAAACCGGTGATGCAGGAGCTCACCGCCAAAACAAACCAAACTGCCCAATACGCCGTATTTCAAAACGGGCAGTTTATTTATATTGAACAGGTACTTTCTGCGGCAGAGCTGAATATCATCGCCCAGCTCTATATGCCCCTTGAGGTCAACGCCAGTGCCGGTGCAAAGGTCATTTTAGCCAACCAGCCGGAAGAGCTGATCGATCAATATCTGTCGGGAATCCTGCTGCACAAAAGAACCGTTCACACCATTGACGAAATAGAAGCCTTTAAAAGGGAACTGGAATTAACAAAGAAACGCGGTTTTGGAATGGACAATGAAGAGTTCACCATTGGGATCGGATGTATGGCAGTACCGGTTTTTGACGGTGACGGCCAGTGCACCGCGGCCATTGGCGTAACCGGATATATCGAAGAATATCGGAATAAAGAAAATTTCGAATACATAAAAAAATGCCTGCTGGAAGCCGCAGGCGAAATAAAAGGAAAACTGTCCATATAAATATGATACAAAACACTTTCTGGAATCATTTTTAATTACTTCCGATTAAGCTCCAGTTAAGTCACCGGCAGAAGTTTCGGACCGTCACGATTTCGGTTCGCTGGCGATGCAGAGGCCGCTTTATCCCCACTTCAGGAGTACCGCTCACATGTCGCCGGGAAATCCGGATGATTTTCCGTCTCCGGTTCGCTCAGAAACGGAATCGGTATTTTTCGTTTCTGCCTCCCTCCGTTTGGGAAACACCGGCCGCTGCCCTGCGGCGCTCACCTTTAGGCCGGTCCGGAATCATTCTGCCGGCGCCCTGCCTGCCGCACCGTTCTGGACGTTTTTCGTTCTATTGATTCCAGAAAAGAATCGGATATCCACACGGCCCGCGCGCCTTATGGCAGCGGGCTGCGATAGACCGCCCCAATAGCTTTCAAGTCAAACGGAAGATACTTCGGTGCGGGAGGAGGAGCAGGAGGAATGATCCGATTCCATCGTAAGGCGAGCGCCGCAAAGGCGTTAGCAGGATTTTCCCGGCCGCAGGGAGGTAAAAACCGAATTTCATGCAGGTTTTTATTGGAATCTGACATGGAAAAATATCGATTTATCCATGTCAGTTGGAAAGGACCGACTGGAGGCCGTAAAGATCCTGGTTACGGCTGCCAGCGAGCCGCCTGGATGGATTCGGATTTCCTCCTGTCCCATCTGGTTATAGAGATAAGTTTGTTTTAAAGATATTCAAAGGTATACCTAACAAAAACGGCCCGCATGCATAAAGCAGCGGGCCGTGCTCGTTTCAATGATGAGAATATGTATGGGATCAGCTTTCTACAACCTCTAAAATCTCCATGGGACATGCTTTGGCGCAGATGCCGCAGGCGATACATTTCGTAGGCGCGGAAGCCTCTGCAGGCATGACCATCACGCCGAAGGGACATGCCTCTACGCACTTTCCGCAGCCGACACAGAGCTTCTTGTCAATCATATAAACTCCTTTTGCATTCTGCTTGATAGCGCCCTGCTCACACGCTTTGGCACACTTCCCGCACTGGATACAGACCATGGGCTTAATGGCGCCTTTCTTTTCAGTGATCTGGATGCAGGACTTATCCGGATCAAACTCTTTATAAAATGCCTGGGAACACGCGATTACACATTCCAGACATGCGTGGCAGTCTCCGCCTTTTTTCATTGTCAGCTTCTTCATGATACTTCCTCCTATTGCATTTTCCGGCCGCCGGAAAACGCCCTTATTGATATTATTTTCTATTAAATACTTTACCATATCGGCTGTGCGATAACAAGATTATATTGTAATTTCCTGTCGAAAGGCATCATCTTCCAATTATATATTTCATTTTTTCAAACTTCTAAAAGTCCCTGATATACATCGCGCCTGGAGATCCCCCGATCCTTTGCCACCATACGCATGGCCTCCTTTTTTTCTATTCCCTGGCGCAGATAATAATTCATATGCTCCTCCAAAGACATACTCTCCCACGCCCTTTCTGCTTCCTCTTTAAGCTCTGTCCTGCTCTTTCCGGAAATGATCAGCACCTGCTCTCCTCTGGGGACCTCAGCTTCAAAGCGTTTTACCGCATTTCCCAGAGTCGTCTGAAAGACTTTCTCAAAAGTCTTGGTAAGTTCCTTGCAGATGGAAATCTTCCGGTCACCTAATACTTCCAAAAGCTCCTCCAGAGTCTTTAGAAGATGATGCGGCGCCTCATAAAGGATAATGGTCCTGGTTTCATTCTCCAATTCCTTCAGGATTTCTCTTCGTTCCTTTTTATCAGAAGGCAAAAAGGCTTCAAAACAAAACCGTCTGGTGGAGAGCCCCGATACGGTCAGCGCCGTTACGCACGCAGCCGGGCCCGGAAGTGACGTGAGGGGAATCCCCGCCTCATAGCACTGTCTCACCAGCTCCTCGCCGGGATCCGATATTCCCGGAGTTCCTGCGTCGGTCACAAGAGCGACGCTGACCCCCTCCCTCATCTGATCCACCAAATATCTGGCCTTGTCCACTTTATTATATTCATGGTAGCTGGTCATCGGCGTCTTAATCTCAAAATGATTCAGAAGCTTTATGGTATTTCTGGTATCCTCTGCCGCTATCAAGTCCACTTCTTTCAGTGTACGGAGTACCCGCAGAGTAATATCTTCCAGGTTTCCAATCGGCGTGGCACAAATGTATAACTGTCCTGTCATCTGCATCCCTCTTCCTAATATCCGTATATTTCATAGATTTCCGGGGTATATACGCCCGGCCGTTCGTACACAATGATGGGGGCTTCTACCCGCATTTGAGGCCGGCCGCCCCGAAATGCTTCAATCAAGACCATGTTAGCCTCTTCATCCTCGTAAGGATGGACATATTTCATCCGTTTCGGTTCCAGATGGTATTCCTTCAGTGTACAGATGATCTCTGCCAGACGATGGGGTCTGTGCACAAGATAAAACCGCCCTCCTGTACGCAGAAGAGCTGCCGCCTCCCTCGCCACGTCACGGAATGTACAAAGGATTTCATGGCGGGCTATTGCCTTCGGTTCATCGGGATTCTTTAAACCATGATTCTGATTCATATAAGGCGGATTGCATGTAACTACATCAAAAGAAGCCTTTCCGAATATCTTCGAGGCCTCTTTGATATCTCCTGCCACTATGGTTATTTTATCCTCCAGGTTATTTAGGGCCACACTCCGCCCAGCCATCTCGGCCATATCTTTCTGGATCTCCAGCGCAGAAAAATGCTTCCCGTCTGTCTTTGCCTCCATCAATATAGGAATGATTCCGGTTCCCGTTCCCAGGTCCAGAACTTCCTCTTGCCTTTCCGCCCTGGCAAAACCGGACAACAGCACGGCGTCCATGCCAAAACAAAATTTTTTTTCATTCTGTATGATGCGGTAGCCGTTTCGCTGAAGATCGTCTATGCGTTCATGCTCTAAAAGCTCAATTGTCATCTAGCTTTGACTTTCCTTCCTTTTTCTCCAAAGCCTCCAGTTTTTTTAGCTCCTGCTCTTCTCTGGTATTCAGCTTTTCTTTATCTCTCTTCTTTTTCGGCCGGAATTTAAGCTGATCTGACCGGTATTCCCGGATATCCTTTTCATCATTGTCCAGGTATACGATCACCTTTACCCTCTGACGGAGTACATTGACGCTGGACACCTCGCCCTTCAGTCCGTCATCTGTCGTCACATGATCTCCCACATTAGGCAGCTTGCTGTTCAGATACCGGTATGTTTCTTCTTCGTTCTTTAAACAGCACATCAGCCTTCCGCACGTCCCGGAAATCTTCGTAGGGTTCAGGGACAGATTCTGCTCCTTTGCCATCTTAATGGACACCGGAATAAATTCCGACAAATAGGAGTGGCAGCATAAGGCCCTGCCGCAGATACCCACGCCTCCCAGAATCTTTGTCTCATCCCGGACGCCGATCTGGCGCAGCTCAATCCTTGTTTTGAACACCGATGCCAGATCCTTAACCAGCTCACGGAAATCAATACGGCCATCCGCCGTAAAATAAAACAGCACCTTATTATTGTCAAAGGTGTATTCCGCATCTATAAGCTTCATCTCCAGATTATGCTTTTCAATTTTTTTCTGGCAGATTTTAAATGCTTCTTTTTCCTTCTTTTTGTTCTTTTCCTCGACCGCGTCATCTTCCTTCGTGGCGATCCGGATGACCGGTTTCAGAGGCTGTATTACCTTTTCATCCTCAACCTCCCGCTCTCCCATCATCACATAGCCATATTCCACTCCGCGGGCAGTCTCCACGATCACATTCTGCCCCTTCTTGATCTGAAACTTTCCGGGATCAAAAAAATATATTTTGCCTGCCGTACGAAACCGCACGCCTATCACTCTCGTCATACAATGTTCTCCTTCATCACAAGCAGCATGAGCTCCATGGCGAGCTCAAAATTCACATTGGCGTCCAAACGCACTTTCACCTTGTCGAGGGCCGCCAATATTTTTTCTATTCCGTCAAAGGAACTGTGGTCTGCAATTTCCTTTATATATTTGTACTCATCCTTGAAAATGAACAAGGAAGTATCCATCGTAGCCTTAAACATCAGAATATCCCGGAACCAAAGCTGCATGAAATCCAGGCAGTCCTTAATATTCAGGTTCGCTTCCTTCATCTCTTTCAGCGACGCCACCATCTCATATACCGGCATATCCGGTACATGCTTCAATAAATTCAGGACGATCTCCTGCATCTGGGCAAACTCCTCAGAGGATGACAAGGCAATCGCTTTTCCCAGATTCCCCCGTGCGAACGCCGTACAGATATCCGCCTGATGGGCCGGTACCTTCAGCTGCTTCTTCAGGTAATCTTTGATGACCTGGTCATACAGCGGTTTCAGCTTGAGTACCGTGCATCGGGACAAAATCGTTGGCAGAAAAGAATCTGAATTTGTGGTCAGGAAAAATATCACCGCGTATTCCGGCGGCTCCTCAATGGTTTTTAAAAGAGCATTCTGCGCCTGCACCGTCAAAAGCTCCGCCTGATCCACAATATATATTTTATACGGGCCGCTGTAGGGTTTGATGGTCACGTCATTGATGATCTGTTCCCTCACATCGTCCACGCCTATGCTTCCCGCCTTTTCATGGCGGATATAAATTACATCAGGATGATTTCCGCTTAAAAACTGGCGGCAGGAATGACACTCGCCGCAGGGATCTGCTTTACCGCTCTCGCACTGCAGCGCCATGGCAAATGCATTGGCCAAAGTTTTCCTGCCCATGCCAGCCTCTCCGGTCAGAATATATGCGTGGGACACCTGATGACGTTCCAAAGCATTCTTGAAATATTCTTTTATCTGTTCATGACCCAAAATATCCTCGAATCTCATCATCATGAAAGCCCCCTCGTTCCGTCTGATTCTGTCTGATTCACTCAGACCTGTCCTTTACGGACATTATATCATATATTCTTTCAGGAATATATAATATATTTCAGGTTAATTGTTCCAAAATTGTTGTTTTTATTTTTTTGACACAGGAATCCAAATCCTGATTTTCGAAAATTCTGTCGATTCCGCACCGATCCAGATTTTCCTTTTTAAAGTCCTCTTCATCTGCCAGAAATCTCCGGCAAAGTTCCGCGTACTGAGGCGCGGCCTGCATTCGCTCCCGTTTTACGGCACGCATGAGCCGTTCTCCCGCCTCCACATGAATATAAAGCGGTATCATCGCGCTTCTTCCCTTCCGGCCAAAATATTTCTTCGTCTTTTCATATGAATCCGGCGTGCCGATCATCACATAGTTATATTTATCCAGATCAATCTGTCCGTCATCCAGCGTAAAATAACTCCAGGGTCCGCAGGCAGTCTCATAGGTACGGCTCTCGATCAGCTTTTCTTCCGTTTCCATCCTGTTAAGAAACGCGGCGTCACGGAAAAAATACTCCCTGCCATCCTCCTCGCCGTCTCTGGGAGGCCTGGTCGTATACATTGTCACCGTCCTCAGGCCCAGCTTTTTGTCGGACACCAGCATCTTAAATACACTGTCCTTGCCACATGCGCTTTTACCCATGATATAAAATATTTTACCCATAGCAGTCCCTCCATTCACAACGCTTTTTCCTGAAGCCCGCCTGAAACCGGATTTACTCCAGGACACGGATCGTCCCGCCGCCGGAATCCTCCAGCCCGAGGATTTCAAATCCGTTCTCACTATAGCTGCTGAGTACCTCCAGCACCTCGCCGGTAATTCTTTCTCCCGGTGCCAGCACTGGAACACCCGGCGGATAGATATACGCAAATTCTCCGGAAATCTGTCCCTCACTGTCCTCTTTCCTGCACGCCCGCATCTTATTACCCTCTGTCTCGGCCGGTGCAAGCACCACCTGCGGTCTTGGAAGGAAGACAGCCTTTTTCCGGAACGGCCATCCGCTGTCTGCCGCCATTTTTTTGTCTATATCCTTAAGTGCGTTTTTCAGCCTTTTAAATGCCTGATCAGAATCTGCCACCGATGTCATCAAAATCACATATATCTCTGTGCACATTTCCGGTTGTATATGGTATTCCTCCCGGAGCAGTTCATACAGTTTTGGCCCGCTCATGGTTTCTCCCCGGATGACCAGCTTGGAAGGATCATAACAAACGCCTCCTCCAATATCTGATTCCCGTTCCGACAGCAGCCGTATGTGAGATAATTCCGTGAACGTCCTCCTGATGCCTTCCAAAGAAGACTCATACTTTATCATGGCCCTTTTTCCATCCTCGCTCCCCATATAAGAAATACAGGAATCTATGGATGCCATCAGCACGTAAGACGGGCTGGAGCTTTGATAGACCTGCAGATACCATTCAAGATCACGTTCCTTTACCATGTCCGATCTCTTATGCAGGATCGCCGTCTGAGTCAGAGAAGGAAGCGTTTTGTGAAGGCTTTCTATTACGATATCTGCCCCCGCCTCCACTGCGGAAACTGGAAATATTGATTCGCCGCTCTTTTTCCGAAAGGGCAGGTGTGCTCCATGGGCAGAATCCACAATGAGCGGTACTCCGTGAGAATGTGCCGTCTCGCTGATTTTTCGGATATCCGAGCAAATCCCCTCGTATGTAGGAGACGTCACAAACACGGCCTCTGCGTCGGGATGCTCTGAAAGAGCTTTTTCCACATCTTCCGCTGAGACGCCGCCGCACATTCCCCAATCAGAAACGGCCGGCGGGCATAAATATTCCGGTCTCAGTCCCCGGAGGAATAAAGCATGGTAGGCAGACTTATGGCAATTTCTAGCCATGAGGATTTTCCCTCTCGGTCTCACACAAGCCGATATTGCCGCCAGAATCCCTCCGCTGCTTCCGTTTACCAGAAAATAGCTTTTTTCCGCGCCATAGGTCAAAGCCGCCTGCTCCATTGCCTCCTTCAGAATCCCCTCCGGATGATGCAGATTGTCAAATCCGTCAATCTCCGTGATATCAAAAGAAAAAGGATTTTCAAAGCGGAACGTCTTCCCGTCTCTCTTATGTCCGGGCATATGAAAAGGGCAAGCATCTGTTTTTCCGTATGAAACCAGCTTATCATATAAGCCTGCCATCTGCCCATCCTCCCGGCTTAATTTTCCTCTTCGAATAAAAGTCTCTCTATGATCTCCGCAGCATCCATGATACAGCCCTCGCAGGAGCGGAGAATCTGTTTTGTCTCCACGCCTTTCAGTTCCTTGCATATGATACTCCCGTTCTTTTTCCGGAATTCCTCGGCAATCTTCTTGGAAATCTTATACGTCTTCCCTTTGCTGACCGGCCGGTTTAAATCCCCGCAGCTGTTCTTAAGACCTGCCAAAAACACAGCGCCGGATACGGCCCCGCAAGTGCCCTGCATGCCTCCCATTCCCGCACCAAAAGCCTCGCATGCCTTAAACGCGGTCTCTTCATCCATACCGACCAGGTCACAGTACGTACATGCCACTGCCTGACAGCAGTTAAATCCCTTATCATGCCGTTCCTTGGTTTCCATTACCCGTGTTTTCATTACGCATCCTCCTTCAGAGAATAAGCTCTGATTTCTTCTCCATCCATGTTCTTTATGGTAAACACTCCGTCCTCATAAATCATATAGCTGTTTTCATTTCCATTTTTAGGGATGGCAACGGAACCTGGATTCAAATAGAGATGGCCTCCGCAGTTATCCATGGCCTGTACGTGCGTATGTCCGTGGAGGATAATATCTCCCTTTTTTAGAGGCGGAAGATTTTCTTCATTGTGAATATGGCCGTGAGTCGCAAAGACCATCCGTTTATCCAGGTATAATATCATATAATCTGCCATAATCGGGAACTGAAGCACCATCTGGTCCACCTCGGCATCACAGTTTCCCCTGACACAGAGAAGCTCCTCCTTTTTTCCGTTGAGCAATGCGATCACAGCCTTAGGATCATAATCCCTGGGGAGGTCATTTCTGGGGCCGTGATACAGCAGATCTCCCAGCAGCAAAAGCTTTTCGGCCTTTTCTTCCTCATAGCGGAGCAGCATTTTTTCACAGTAGTACCTGGAACCATGGATATCTGATGCAATCATCAACTTCATTAACCGTATCCTCCTCTGTCATTTTTCTGTATTGTAACTACATTTCTTCCAGCACGCCGGCCGCTTCATCCATACAGGACCCCTCGAACTCTTCAATGAATCCCTTGTCGCAGGCTTCTGCCAGCGAAGGGTCAATGGGAATCCTCGCCAGCACCTTAAGATTATGGTAATCAGCCACCTCATCAATATGGCTCTCACCGAAAATCTGATAGGATTTCCCATTGTCAGGACATTTAAAATAAGACATATTTTCCACTAAGCCCAATACGGGAACCTTCATGAGCTCTGCCATCTTCACGGCCTTTTCCACGATCATGGATACCAGCTCCTGAGGAGAAGTCACCACAATGATACCGTCCACCGGCAGGGACTGGAACACTGTCAGCGGCACATCCCCGGTTCCCGGAGGCATATCAATAAACAAATAATCCAAATCTCCCCATATCACATCCGACCAAAACTGTTTGACCGTATTTGCTATCACAGGCCCCCGCCAGACGACGGGATCTGTATCGTTTTCCAGGATCAGATTAATGGACATGATCGGGATTCCGCTGCTGCTGCATACTGGCAGCATCCCCTGGGCCGACGCCATGGCCTTGTCCTTTATACCAAATGCTTTTGGTATGGAAGGTCCTGTAATATCCGCGTCCAAAATCCCGCATTTATATCCTTTCTTACTCATGGTAACGGTCAACAGGGAGGTCACCAGTGATTTCCCTACCCCGCCTTTTCCGCTGACAACGCCGATGACTTTTTTCACATGGCTCATTTTATGCGGCTTCACGGAAAAATCAACCTTCGCCTTATCACAGCCTTTGCAGGATTCCTTTCCGCATGTAGTACTGGAACATTTTCTCTCTTCCGCCATTTTCTTTTCCTTCTTTCTTTTTCTTCTATTTTTTGTATTATTCTTATTTTCATGTATAAATCGTATATCTTCGCTATACCGGCCCACCGTATCCGGGGGCTAGTCCATTATAGCAGACAAGAACCATTTTCATCAAGCAGAACAAATTTAGTCCGCTCCTTCTACTATACCGCTACAAAAAAATCTCACAGCCAGCTGACAAATATGAAACACGATCTCCCATCTGTTCTTTCAAAATCCCATATGCTTCCATTCCGGTGCAGTGGCAGGTATAATATCTGGTGACATTTTTTTCTCCTTCATAACATAGAAGCTTGTCCGCTACCGCCTCAACCTGGTCCTTGGGAATGGACCGTCCGTTCCCCGGCTCCATCAGGTGAAAACCGCCGATCACCACATCCGGCGCTATACCCTCAAGCTCTTTGAACCTCTCTATGATATTGACAATACCGTTGTGCGCGCATCCTGATATCAGCAGCCTCGTCCCGTCCTTCTTCCGGACAATCAGGTTCTGCTCATGGAAAAATTTGTCTTTCTGATATTCTCCATCCTTTCTTTCGAGCAGGACATCATTCGCCTCCGAGCGAAGCTCCTGTCCTGTAACGTCGGAAAAAATCGTAAGTTCTTCGTCAATATCCACGGTACCATTTATTGGATGGATTTGGGAATTTTCCCGCAAATTCTGGTCGATTCCGATATAATCGATCCCTCCTTCTCCCCGCTTTACAAAATAGGGTTCAAAGGCTTCCTCATGGAGATATACGACGGCCTTTTTATTCTGTTCCAAGAAAGCTGGCAGACCACCGCCGTGATCGTAGTGTCCATGGGAAATCACCACTGTATCGATCTTCGATACATCCACTTCCATTCTCGCAGCATTGGTAAGAAACAGACCGCTTTTCCCTGTATCAAACAAAAGCCTGTGCTTGTCCGTCTCCAGATAAAGGGACAAACCATGTTCCTTTTCCCAAAGCTCTCCGCTGCTGGTATCCTCCATTAAAGTCTTAATCACCATAAACAACAACCTCTTTTCCAATATGGTTCTATTATACTTTATTAGGCGATTAAAATCCATAGATATTCCTTTGAACACCTTTTAAACAAGCTTTCTATGTCTAATCTACAAAGCAAGAAGAAATCCTTCAGGAATGATTCCAAAAAGTATTTGGTTGTATGAAAAAAACACTCCCATGACCAGGAGCCGCTTTTAACAGACAGTTCCTGATCTGGGAGTGAATATTGCTGCTGATCTCTGATTCAGCGG
The DNA here is from genome assembly GCF_014337195.1 of Qiania dongpingensis. Taxonomy (NCBI): domain Bacteria; kingdom Bacillati; phylum Bacillota; class Clostridia; order Lachnospirales; family Lachnospiraceae; genus Qiania; species Qiania dongpingensis. Next base: position 1,816,043 of record NZ_CP060634.1, on the reverse strand, counting down.
CTATGTATCATAATTCAATTTATTTATGAAAATGCAGCTTACATACTTCACAGCCTTTGGCAATGGTATCTGTAAGATCCAGCTTAAGTCCCATTTCCTCAGCGATGGCTCTGTCTCCGTCCATGGCGATATCACAAAGCTTCGCGCAGGTCTCGTCATCGATACCCAGCTTCTGCCATGCGCTCAGCAGAGGACAGTAGTGGAACTCCACTTTCAGATTGTCCTCATTCAGTTCCGTTACATCCTGCTGGAATGTAGATTTACCAAGGTCATTCAGGAATGCCTTCTCAAACTGCACGCAGTTGGTCGGATCTTCACACATTGCCTTGAAATTCTTTCCATGGACATGTCCCGTTTCTGTAATCGCTTTCCGTGCAAAGGCTTCTCCGTCCGCTCCGGCTTCCACAGCAGCTTTGTAAGTCAGGCCCATCCAGGTCGCGCGGTGTTCGATGGCGCTCCTGTTGATATCCACCTTTTCGTCGTAAACCAAAGAAATATTTTTGATGCTCATTGTAGTGTCCTCCTATATTTTAATATTATTGTCCTATCATGATATTTAAAATTTCAACATCCGTAGATGCCATACCGACACGTCCCATTCTTCCCACATTCCGAATCGTAGTCTCGGCATCCTTTTCAACAAGTCCCTCGCCGCTCTGATACACTCTTCCGTCCTTAGCCAGACGGTATGCCAGCATGGCGGTGTCCACAGCGCTCCGGATCTTCGCAGCACAGGACGGCTTCGCTCCGTCGCAGACCATCCCGCCGATAGTAGCTATGGAATTTATGATGGTATTGGATATGACCTCCATCGATTCATCATACAGATATGCCACCCCACAGGCCGCGGCTGTCGCCGCGCTGGTCGCCCCGCAGTATGCGGACAAGTTTCCGATAAACCTCTTTTGATGAATCGAGATCAGATTTGCCAGGACCATTGCCCGTATGAGCTTTTCTCCTGAAACCTTAAGGTCCTTTGCATAGGTGACCACCGGCGCGGTCAGTGTGATCCCCTGATTTCCGCTCCCAGAATTGATGACAACGGGCATGGGACAGCCGCTCATCCTGGCGTCGGAACCGGCCGCCGCCAGAGCTTCCGCCCTCCGCAGCGTATCATCTCCGGACATTTTCAGACATTCGGCTCCCACGTTCACTCCCCAGGAATTCTGTACCCCTTCCTCGGCAATGGCCATGTTCATCTGTATCTGACGTTCGATGACCTCTTTGACATCATCGATTTTCACACAGTTTGCAAATTCATAGATTTCCTCCAGATTCAGCAGTTTTTTGTTTCCTGCTTCCTCTGTCACCACATCCGGCTGAGAAAAAATCACTTTTCCGTTTTTTTCAATCTTGGAGATATGATTATGCTTGGTCTTCAGTTCGACCGATGCCGTATCCGTACCACTTTTCAGCGTGCACATCACATACAGATTCTCCTCTCCCTCCTGAAGGGATACCGTACATTTCCCGGTCTTCAAAAAGGCCTCCGTCTCTTCAATATCTCTGCCTGAAACATGCTCCAGGACTTCCAGCTCTTTTTCCGCGTCACCGCCGATGATGCCCAGGACTGCTGCAGCTTCTACCCCCTTAAGACCGCCGGAATTGGGCACGGTCACACCCTTTACATTTTTGATGATGTTCCCGCTGCATGCCACGCTGACCATATCCGGCATACATCCCAACGTCTGTCTGGCCTTTGCGGCACAATAGGCGATCGCAATCGGTTCCGTGCATCCCAATGCCGGAAGCAGCTCGCTCCTAAGGATAGAAACGTAATTGTTATAGCTTGATTTGTTCATATATTTCCCTCAATTGTAACTATCTTATGTTTAGATTCTTCTAGTCATCTGCGCCAAGATACAATCTCTTGACATCTTCATTATGGAGTAATTCTATGCCTTTTCCCTGAAGGGCGATCCTTCCGTTCTGAAGCACATAGCCTCTGTCAGCAATGCTCAGAGCCATGGCGGCATTCTGCTCAATCAGCAGTACAGTCTTTCCTGTATCACGGATTTTCAGGATCAGTTCAAAGATTTCTTCTACCACGATGGGCGCAAGGCCCAAGGACGGTTCATCCAGCATGATCAGATCCGGATCCATCATCAGACCTCTGGCGATCGCCAGCATCTGCTGCTCTCCTCCCGAAAGGCTTCCGCCTCCCTGATTTCTTCTTTCCTTCAGTCTGGGGAACAAATCATACTGTTTTTCCACAAGCTCCTGGACATCTTTCTTTTTGATGTTCTGGTTCCCGATCGTCCCCAGCCACAGGTTTTCATAGACCGTCAGAGCCGGGAATATCTTCCGCCCTTCCGGAACATGGCATAAACCGTTTTTCACGATTTTATGAGACGGCACCTTACTGATGTTCTTTTCCTTAAAGAATATCTGACCCTGGTTCTTCTGCACGAGGTTAGAAATAGACATTAACATTGTCGTTTTTCCCGCTCCGTTGCTTCCGATCAGAGTGATGATCTCACCCTTATCCACTTCGATACTGGCATTTGTCAGCGCGGTAATATATCCATAATTCACTGAAAGGTTCTGAACTTTAAGCATTTCCATCTGTCATTACCTCCCCCCGTGCGATTCTGCCCTTCCCGAAGTAAGCTTCATTTACCAGCTTATCCGCCTGCACGATTTCCGGCGTACCCTCGCAGATTTTTTCCCCGAAGTTTAACACCATGATCCTGTGACAGGTCCTCATGACGAATTTCATATCATGCTCGATAACTGCCACTGTATAGCCGTCTTTGTTGATATTCTTAATGAACTCGCTGAGAGACGCCGTTTCATTTGGATTCATTCCGGCTGCCGGCTCATCCAGCAGTATGATCTTCGGGTCAGTGGCCAGGGCCCTGGCGATCTCCACCTTTCTCTGAACTCCGTATGCCAGATTCCCGGCACGAGTCCCGGCCAGATCCTGCAGACCCAGGTATTCCAGAAGTTCCATTCCTTTTTCCTGAATCAGCTTCTCATCCTCTTTATAACGCTTTGTATGAAGGATGGCGTCAGCCATCGTGGTCTTTGTCTTAATATGGAATCCGATCTTCACATTTTCCAGCACGGTCATATATTTAAACAGCTGGATATTCTGGAAGGTACGCGCCATTCCAAGTCTCGCGATCTTCTCCGGAGCAAATCCGGATATATCTTTTCCCTCCAGCACTACCTGACCTGCCGTAGGTGCATAAATCCCGGAGCAAATATTGAAAAAGGTGGTTTTTCCGGCTCCGTTGGGACCGATGATCCCAAAGATCTCACCTTTGTTGATGTTCATGTTGACTCCGTCGACGGCCTTAAGGCCGCCAAAATGCTTGCTTATATTTTTTGCTTCCAGAAGTACACTCATCAGCACACCTCCTCTTTCGTTTCCGTATCCTGTTTTACCTTCTGTTCTTTCTCTCCGGCAAGGATACTGTTGGATGCTCCTGCGATTCCCTGTGGCCTTACCCACATCACTACCAGGATCAGGAGTGCATATACCACATACCTCCAGTCACCGAAGGATCGGAGCGCCTCCGTCAGCGTATTGATGACCGTCGAGCCTACAAGTGCTCCGGACAGTGTACCTTGGCCTCCGATGATCAGCATCGCCAGCACGTTCCATCCGGTATCAAGAGTAAACAGTGTGGAATCTATGTAAGAAACGTAGGGGGCATATACAGCGCCGATCGCTCCTACCCAAAATGCTCCGTACATAAAGCTGGTGATCTTGTAGGTGCCGTTTTCCACACCAAGGGATTTCGCTGCCAGCTCATCTTCACGAATCGACATCCACGCACGGCCGATCCTGGAATTGACCACGCGGCGTGTGCAGAATAAAAAGATGATAGCCAGTACCAAAAAGATATAATAATAATGTCTCGGTCTTGAGAAAACAAAGCCAAACAGAGTCGGCGCGGGGATATCCTTGATTCCCATGGTTCCTCCCGTAAGGCCTGTCCAGTTGAGACAGACAATTCGGATGACTTCAGAAAATCCCAATGTGATGATCGCCAGATAAATACCGGACAGTCTCTTTGTGGGAAGTGCGAGCACCGCTCCGAAAATCATAGAGACGATTCCGGACAACAGAATACAAACCCACATACTGAGACCAAACTTTGTAGCTAATATGGCTTCCGTATAAGAACCAATGGCGAAGAATCCGGCAACACCCAGGCACATCTGACCGGAATAACCGTTGATAACATTCAGGGCGCCTGCCATGGTTCCATAAAACAGGATCCGGCAGAACACACCGCATATATATCCTCCCGGGAAAACCAGAGGCAGCAGAATACTGAGGACTACGCCTATCAGCAGACACAGCTTTTTATGCTTTAAAAAAGCGGAACGTATGGTATCAAGCGCTCCTGATACCGGCTTCATCAATTCCTTCATCAAGGCCTTCCTCCTTTCTTAGAAGCAAATCCCTGAGGACGGATCAAAAGTATGATGATCAAGAAAACAAAGGCAAAAATGTCACGATATGTAGCGGAAGTGACGGTAATTCCTATGTTCTCCACAAGACCGATGCACATACCGCCGACTGCTGCCAGCGGCACGCTTGTCAGTCCGCCCAGCACGCTGGCTGTGAATGCTTTCATACCGAAAGTGGAACCCATACTGGGATACAGGATGGCGTAGCTCATAGCTATCAAAAGTCCCGCTACGCCGGCCAGTCCGGAACCTATACAGTTTCCGACCATTGCGTCTCGTTTTACATTGATCCCGATCAATGCGGCAGCGCTTTTATCCTGACTGATTGCTCTCAAAGATACTCCCCAACGGGTTTTCTTAAAGATAAAAAGCAGCAGCAGCGATAAAACAACAACAGTCAGGATGATCACAATCTGAAGCCTTGAGATCTGAACCGGTCCCATAGTATAAATCTTATTGTCGATAACGTTAATCATCGGCTTTCTGGCCGCTCCGAATACGATCTGCATCAGATTCTTAAGCAGTATGCTGACTGCTATGGTACAGATCAGAGCAATATGCCTGGGGGCTTTAAAAAAGCGCTCGTAACAGACTTTATAAACAAAAATACCCACCAGCCAGGATGCCACAAACGCCGCCAAAATGCCCAACGGCAGGTTCATGCTCCCCACAAATTCAAACGCATAGTATGCCGCGAAAGCGCCCATGATTATTACTTCACCATGTGTAAATGTGACAAAACCGACGACTCCCACGATTACGGAATATCCAATAGCCATCAACGCGTAGATGGAACCCTGGCAAAGCCCGTTCACAATCTGACTAATGAAATATTGCATCCGATTACCTCCTTTTCTTTTGATGCCCCGTATGCAGGTCTGTTTCCCGTACGGGCCTTATCCTATAGGAGTACCAGAAAACATCTCCTATACGACAGGAAAGCACCCTTTCATTTACAGAACTGGTGCTTTCCTAAAATCATTTGCGTTCTGTTAAAACTCTGTCAGTCGAAATATCCGTAATCACATTTAACAACATATTCTCCATTTTCCACTGCAACTACCAGCATATCTCTGTTGGAACCGTGGAGTTCATTGAATTTTACAAGTCCGATGGGGCTGTCAAATTCAGCAGTTTCCAGATAATCTTTGATCACTGTACGATTAATTTCTGTTTTTCCGTCAGCTACCGCATTTTCAATGGCAGTTGCGATCATATAAACCGTGTTGTAAGCGCATATTGCGTGGTCGGCCGCGTCAAATCCTGCCTCCTCATAAAAGGTCTTCATGAAGCCGGATACTTTTTCATTGTCATATGTCAGTAAGGATGCCGTATTGGTCACAACGCCTTCGGAATTATCACCGGTTTGATCAACGATCTGCACTGCTGCGCCAGGCCCTAACAGCTGAATCTGAGTCTCAACTCCCGCGCTGCGAATCTGATTGATGATAGTCGCTGCGTTACTCTGGTCTACTACTACGATCACGTCAGGCTTTTCACTGCTGAGCTTAGATACGATAGAGCTGAAATTCGTTTCCGTATCCAGATAGGACTCATTGGCCAGAACTTCAACACCAAGCTCTTCATAAGCTTTCAGTAAGAATCCGTCTACCTGTGTTCCCCAGTCTGTATTCAGGTACATGATACCGACTGATTTTGCGCCCAGATAATCTTTTGTTACATGCTCTGCAGCCCAGGGGGATTCATATTCCTGAGTATGGGACATAGAGAAGAACCAATCGCTGATACCGGGAAGCTGAGAACCGGAAGCCGTAGGTGTGATCATCGGAATCTGGTATTTATCTACGATCTCCGCATCCACTACACAGCAGCTGGTAGTAAAGTCTCCAATGATCACAGAGTATTTATCATTTTCAGCGTACTGTCTCACGATATCTGCACTTTGGTTTGCATCACTGGCTGAGTCATTGCTGTCGTATGTAAGCTTATAGCCTGCAGCGCCGCCCGCCGCGTTGATCTCGTCAACGGCGATTCCAACCGCTACCTTAAAGCCGATTCCGTCTTCTGCATTCGCACCCGTCATCGGGCCGACCACGCCGATGTTGATCTCACCGGATGTATTGCTTTCCTGCTGTTCTTTGTTGTCTGCTGCTTTTGTTGTTTCCTTGGCATCTCCGCCCCCGTTTGAACATGCGGTCAGGCCAATCACCATGCTTATCGCGGCCGCCAATGCCACTACTCGCTTCATTGTCTGTTTTTTCATAGCTATACCTCTTCCTTTTACCTTTCCTTTAATCTAAGCTTTGGCGCATAATATGCGCCTATTTTTTGATTCTCATCGATTTCATATAAATAATACTTTGTTCTCTCTTTATTCCACCTCCTCTTGGCATTTTTTCAGGAACACCATATTATTGGGCATTATGTATAGTTAATCCCCAATTCATTCCTTTTTTACCGCCATTATTATGTTTCTCTTTCCCTTACCGTATAGGTACATTATAATGATATCGTTTGCATATGTCAATATAGCTTTTTTATTTTAACTATATTGCACAATTATATCCTAATTTTAATGGAAAAAAAGATTAATAATTTGTCTAATTTGCCATGTTTATGTATTATAATGTCTTTAATAAAGTTCATTTATGGCTGTTTTTATCACTGATAACGTTACCATTTTTAAATTGTCACCAGCCCTTTAAACATAAAAAAAGACAGATATGCTCTGTCATAAGATCCATATCCGCCTTTTTTATTTATATGTTATAACGCTTCAGCTGCGGCATTTTCCCGTTGATTCCCGTATGATCAATTCCGGCTCCATAATGACAATATCCGCCTTATATTCCTCGCCCAGCTCTATTTCCTCCATGATCATCTCAACAGACTTTTCCGCCATATTTTTAAGGGGCTGTCCGATGGTTGTAAGAGAAGGATATATCATATCTGTAAGTCCTATGTTATCCACACCCATAACAGATATCTCTTCTGGTATTTTTATTTTTCTTCTGTGAAGCTCTTTGATCACGCCGGAAGCCACGTTGTCATTATGAGCCCAGATCGCTGTGGGAATATCTCTGTCACTTCTTCCATCCAGAAATGCGCGCGCCGCGTCTTCCCCACTCACAAAATTGGGGACACGATAGTTAAAATCACATTCAAGCACATTTTCTTTTTTAATTTCAATTCCCTGCTCCGTCAGCTCATCCCGAAATCCAAAAAAGCGATCCTGAACGTAATGCATCCCCATGGGGCCAACGGTACACGCAATATTTTTATGATTTAAACCAGCAAGATATTTTGCCGCCATTTTTCCTGCTTTATAATTGTCAAATCGGATTCCTCCCATGCGGTTATTATTAAATGTACGTTCGTACATCACCGTGGGGACACTTATATATTCCATTAAATTATTGGACAGATTCTGCTCATCTATGGCCAAACATAATATAAGACCGTCCACATTTCTTCGCTGAAACTCATCTACCAGGGATTTTTCCAGTTCACATTCGTTATGATGAAGGCCCAGAAGCATGCTGTAGCCCTTCTCCATACAAGAACCTTCCACAAATTGGGCAAAACTAGCATATGTATAATGATTCATCTCGGGAAGAATCAGGCCAACCAGCTTACTGCTTTTAGCCCGAAGTCCATATGCGACCAGATTGGGTTTATAATTCAGCTTTTTAATAGCGCTTTCAACAATTTGTTTCGTTTTTTCATCCACTAGGTTACTCTCATTCAATACCCTGGACACCGTTGAAACAGACACTCCCGCTAAACGCGCAACGTCTTTCTGTGTAATCATGTCCCTATTGTATGATATTCTTCAGAAGCCACTCATCATACACCCCTTTCCTTTAATCTGGACCCCAAACAAGCTGACAGTCCCCGCTTGTTTTCATCCCTTTTAAATACCGGCATAGATATTCCCATTGTAAACATTCAATCCGTCCCGTTATATGAAATCTATTACAACTGTGATGGCCTCTGCAAACTTCCCCTTCAGCTGACCGCTTTCATAAACCGTTACAGCTAAAAGGTCACTTTCATCAAAAGTCGTAAAACCTATGCCGGCTATAAGTTTTTAATTAATCTACCTCTATTTCTTCTTTACTCCGCTGACTGTTTTCCCATGTTCTGAGATTGATCTTGCAACATCATACGCAATTTCTTCAATCGTCATTTCTGCATTGGGATCTTTCTTTCCTACCAGCCAATTCTTTAATTCTCCAGTAATGTAATCATAACCTCTCTTATGGAATGTAATCAAGCACATTTCGAGAAAACCGCCCGGCGTAGCGTGGTTTTTGGTGTTCTGAACCAATGTCTCTTTCTTTTCCAGCTGTGCCTCCATCTGATAAGTCTCCATGGTACCGCAAATAAGTCTGTGTGCAGCATCTCTGGGAATATTCTCCGATCCTGCAAATTTCAGTACACCATTATACCACGACTTCATAAGCATTTCCATAAATTCCAGCAGTTTTTTTTCTGCAGCTCCCTGGGAACAAGGCAATACATTCACACAGGACTCGTTGAAAATCTCCCGGAATACAGAGCGGTAGGCACTTGCCGATTCTGCAAGGGACATATTCCTGCCTATCTCTGCTTGCACATCCTGAGCGATATAATTGAATTCAAACATCAAGTGGCAGGCACATTGGCAGGCCAGAAACGGAATGGCCTTATCTCCGTCTACCATGAGAACAGTACCTGTGGGTGTCATAAACTCCAGGGCAGCTCTTTTATTTTCCTCCGGCCATATCCTCCTGGGATCAAAGGCAACAAATGAAACGCCAACTTGAGAAACGTCATATCCTTCGATATCGCTCACCATATTGGGAATCATATTCGCCGCATTCACATCACTTCCCAAAGTATCATAGAAATAGTCAACAGAAGGATCCGGCGCAAAGGAATATAAATCCGGAAGCTTCTTTTTTTCATCACGAAGCTTCTGATAATAAGGTACCAGCGTCTGCTCCGTCATATCCGCAATTTGATTCGGCTTAACTGCCAGTATAATGATATCCGGCTCCCTTTCATTTAAATGTTCCCATACATTTCCAACTACTACTGGAAAAGGGCAAATTTGCTGTTTTTCCTTTAAACCGCGCTCACTGCCCTTTATACCAATTAAATTGGTGCCGATATTCTTTCCCAGCAGTTTTTTATAACAGGGCATAATATAAGTAGCCAAATATCCCAATCCAATAATTACTATTTTCGAATCTTCTTTTTTCATAATAAACGCCTTCCTTTTCTAATATTCCGTACAAATTTCAGGTTTCCAAAATTTTCTTTTTTTCCATTATACCGTAAGGCGTGATTCTTTGCACCTTTTATCTACTTATATTGCATTTGATACAAAGAATTGAATCATAACATTTTTTATAGCAAAATAAATATGAAATCGATTGTATAACAGATTATATAATAAATATCACATATAATCAATATACTTTATATCGATTTCATTAAATAAAATTTGTTTTGTTTTCTATACAGATTCCTATCCTTTTATCTAAATAAAGCAACCGCAAAAAATAGCGGCAAATCCAATAAAATAAGGATTTTCCGCTATTATAAAGTCCTGAGCCACTGGGGATTCGAACCCCAGACAACTTGATTAAAAGTCAAGTGCTCTACCACCTGAGCTAGTGGCCCTTTTAATCTCTTATAGAAATAAGAAAATGCCCAGAGCCGGAATCGAACCAGCGACACGAGGATTTTCAGTCCTCTGCTCTACCAACTGAGCTATCTGGGCAAAGACACAAAATATGTCGAGTTGCGGGGGCAGGATTTGAACCTGCGACCTTCGGGTTATGAGCCCGACGAGCTTCCGAACTGCTCCACCCCGCGCCATTATCAATATTTAGTTGTATGAGTGGGGGAAGGTGGATTCGAACCACCGAAAGCGCTGCTAACAGATTTACAGTCTGCCCCCTTTGGCCACTCGGGAATTCCCCCATATAAAGCCGATGATCGGACTCGAACCGATAACCTGCTGATTACAAATCAGCTGCTCTGCCAATTGAGCCACATCGGCGTATAAATACGCCAACATTACAATCACCATGTTTTAAAGAAAAAGTGGGGCCTATAGGGCTCGAACCTATGACCCTCTGCTTGTAAGGCAGATGCTCTCCCAGCTGAGCTAAGACCCCTATTAAATTATGATAAATAGCGACCCGGATGGGGTTCGAACCCACGACCTCCGCCGTGACAGGGCGGCGCTCTAACCAGCTGAGCCACCGGGCCTTATTAACACATACCTTCAAAACTGCACATTGTCATCCATCTGTCAAAGCCTTCCTAAACCACCTGGACAAGCCCTCGGCCGATTAGTACTGGTCAGCTCCATACATTGCTGCACTTCCACCTCCAGCCTATCTACCTCGTCGTCTTCAAGGGGCCTTACTAGCTCTCGCTATGAGATATCTCATCTTGAGGGGGGCTTCACGCTTAGATGCCTTCAGCGTTTATCCCTTCCCGACTTGGCTACCCGGCCATGCGCTTGATGCGCAACCGGTGCACCAGAGGTCAGTCCATCCCGGTCCTCTCGTACTAAGGACAGCTCCTCTCAAATATCTTCCGCCCGCGCCGGATAGGGACCGAACTGTCTCACGACGTTCTGAACCCAGCTCGCGTACCGCTTTAATGGGCGAACAGCCCAACCCTTGGGACCTACTTCAGCCCCAGGATGCGATGAGCCGACATCGAGGTGCCAAACCACTCCGTCGATGTGAACTCTTGGGAGTGATAAGCCTGTTATCCCCAGGGTAGCTTTTATCCGTTGAGCGATGGCGTTCCCACTTAACACCACCGGATCACTAAGCCCTACTTTCGTACCTGCTCCACCCGTCGGTGTCGCAGTCAAGCTCCCTTCTGCCTTTGCACTCTTCGGATGGTTTCCGTCCATCCTGAGGGAACCTTTGGGCGCCTCCGATACTCTTTCGGAGGCGACCGCCCCAGTCAAACTCCCCGCCTGGCATTGTCCCACCGCCGGCTAACGGCGGCTGGTTAGAAACCCAATATCGCAAGGGTGGTATCCCAACAACGGCTCCAGAAGGACTGGCGTCCTCCCTTCTTCGCCTCCCACCTATCCTGTACATGCAATACCGGATCCCAGTGCCAAGCTGGAGTAAAGCTCCATGGGGTCTTTCCGTCCTGGCGCAGGTAACCAGCATCTTCACTGGTACTTCAATTTCACCGGGTGCATTGTTGAGACAGTGCCCAAATCATTACGCCTTTCGTGCGGGTCGGAACTTACCCGACAAGGAATTTCGCTACCTTAGGACCGTTATAGTTACGGCCGCCGTTTACTGGGGCTTAAGTTCAATGCTTCGCATTCGCTAACATCTCCCCTTAACCTTCCAGCACCGGGCAGGCGTCAGCCCATATACCTCACCTTTCGGTTTCGCATAGACCTGTGTTTTTGCTAAACAGTTGCTTGGGCCAATTCTCTGCGGCCTCTCTCGAGGCACCCCTTCTCCCGAAGTTACGGGGTCATTTTGCCGAGTTCCTTAACAATGCTTCTCCCGTCGGCCTTAGGATTCTCTCCTCATCCACCTGTGTCGGTTTACGGTACGGGTGCAGTATGAGCCATAGCGGCTTTTCTCGACAGCTGGTATGGAAGCTTCCCTACTTATTTTCGGTCCGCGTTACGGCTTTGGATTGCCGGACGGTTTTTCCTATCCGACTCCTCTTCCGCTTGCACCGGTCTTCTCATTCCCGGCTCTTCCTTCCCCTCTGTGTCCCCACAGTTCTGTCATACTGCAGTACAGGAATCTCAACCTGTTGTCCATCGGCTACGCCGTTAAGCCTCGCCTTAGGTCCCGACTCACCCAGGGCAGATCAGCTTTACCCTGGAAACCTTAGATATTCGGCCGGTAGGATTCTCACCTACCTCTCGCTACTCATTCCGGCATTCTCTCTTCTTGATCGTCCACAGCTCCTTCCGGTACTGCTTCTTCCTATCAAGAATGCTCCTCTACCACCCTCTTAAAGGGTCCTCGGCTTCGGTGGTGTGTTTCAGCCCCGGACATTTTCGGCGCAAGGCCTCTCGACTAGTGAGCTATTACGCACTCTTTCAATGTATGGCTGCTTCTGAGCCAACATCCTAGTTGTCTTTGAAACCTCACATCCTTTTCCACTTAACACACACTTTGGGACCTTAGCCGGAGGTCTGGGCTCTTTCCCTTTTGACTGCCCAACTTATCTCGTGCAGTCTGACTCCCGTGCAGCATCTCTATGGCATTCGGAGTTTGATATCCTTTGGTAAGCTTTGACGCCCCCGCGGGAATTCAGTGCTCTACCTCCATGAGACTAACACGAGGCTAGCCCTAAAGCTATTTCGAGGAGAACCAGCTATCTCCGGGTTCGATTGGAATTTCTCCCCTATCCACACCTCATCCCCACCCTTTTCAACGGATGTGGGTTCGGTCCTCCACGGGATTTTACTCCCGCTTCAACCTGGACATGGATAGATCACCCGGTTTCGGGTCTGCCTGTGCTGACTCAACGCCCTATTAAGACTTGGTCTCCCTTCGGCTCCGCGCTCCCCGCGCTTAACCTCGCCAGCACCGGCAACTCGCCGGACCGTTCTACAAAAAGTACGCGGTCGTGCTCATATGGCACTCCCACAGCTTGTAAACACAGGGTTTCAGGTTCTCTTTCACTCCCCTCCCGGGGTCCTTTTCACCTTTCCTTCACAGTACTATGCGCTATCGGTCACTAAGGAGTATTTAGCCTTGGGGGGTGGTCCCCCCGACTTCCCACAAGGTTTCTCGTGTCTCGTGGTACTTTGGATCCCGCTCGCTGGATTCCTATTTCGCATACGGGGCTTTCACCCTCTCTGGCTGGCTTTCCCAAAACCATTCTGCTATAGATCCTCCTCACTTATCGCGGTCCGTAACCCCTGGGTGCACGCACCCAGGTTTAGGCTCCTCCGGTTTCGCTCGCCGCTACTCCCGGAATCGACTTTTCTTTCTTTTCCTCCGGCTACTTAGATGTTTCAGTTCGCCGGGTTCCCCTCCATACGTTATGGATTGGCGTATGGATACTGGAGGGCTCCTCCAGTGGGTCTCCCCATTCAGACATCCATGGATCAATGGATATTTGCTCCTCCCCATGGCTTTTCGCAGCTTATCGCGTCTTTCTTCGGCTCTTAGTGCCAAGGCATCCACCCTGCGCTCTTTCTCGCTTGACCAGGTTTTCCCTCACAGGTAGCGTCCCGTGAGCCTGGCTTAGGTTTTTGCTTTGTTTTGAAATTGAATTGGTTTAAATCATTTCAATTTTTGATGTCTTTTCCAATGTGCAGTTTTCAAGGTACATGCGACTGAATTCTTTATCAGTCATTAAAAACCAAAAATTTTTTGATTTTTAATCACTGGTAAAAACCAGTATATATATAAACAGCTTTCGCTGATTATTTACAAATTCTGGCACCCACCTGCTCTCCCATGCCGTCTCCAGCATAGTACCATCGGCCGTTCAAGTCTTAACCTTCGTGTTCGGGATGGGTACGGGTGTTTCCCCTGAACGTATCGGCACCAGAAATATTCAGTTCTCTCCTCGATCCCTGAACAGCATATTCCAACTCCCTTACTTCTTCTTCCTTAGAAAGGAGGTGATCCAGCCGCACCTTCCGATACGGCTACCTTGTTACGACTTCACCCCAGTTATCGGTCCCGCCTTCGGCAGCTCCCTCCTCTCGGTTGGGTCACTGACTTCGGGCGTTACTGACTCCCATGGTGTGACGGGCGGTGTGTACAAGACCCGGGAACGTATTCACCGCGGCATTCTGATCCGCGATTACTAGCGATTCCAGCTTCATGTAGTCGAGTTGCAGACTACAATCCGAACTGAGACGTTATTTTTGGGATTCGCTCCACCTCGCGGCTTCGCTTCCCTCTGTTTACGCCATTGTAGCACGTGTGTAGCCCAAATCATAAGGGGCATGATGATTTGACGTCATCCCCACCTTCCTCCGGGTTATCCCCGGCAGTCTCCCTAGAGTGCCCAGCTTCACCTGCTGGCTACTAAGGACAAGGGTTGCGCTCGTTGCGGGACTTAACCCAACATCTCACGACACGAGCTGACGACAACCATGCACCACCTGTCTCCTCTGTCCCGAAGGAAAGGGAACGTTACTTCCCGGTCAGAGGGATGTCAAGACTTGGTAAGGTTCTTCGCGTTGCTTCGAATTAAACCACATGCTCCACCGCTTGTGCGGGTCCCCGTCAATTCCTTTGAGTTTCATTCTTGCGAACGTACTCCCCAGGTGGAATACTTACTGCGTTTGCTGCGGCACCGAGGGGCTTTGCCCCCCGACACCTAGTATTCATCGTTTACGGCGTGGACTACCAGGGTATCTAATCCTGTTTGCTCCCCACGCTTTCGAGCCTCAGTGTCAGTTACAGTCCAGCAGGCCGCCTTCGCCACCGGTGTTCCTCCTAATATCTACGCATTTCACCGCTACACTAGGAATTCCGCCTGCCTCTCCTGCACTCCAGCCTGGCAGTTCCAAAAGCAATCCGCGGGGTTAAGCCCCGGGTTTTCACTTCTGGCTTGCCATGCCACCTACGCTCCCTTTACACCCAGTAAATCCGGATAACGCTTGCCCCCTACGTATTACCGCGGCTGCTGGCACGTAGTTAGCCGGGGCTTCTTAGTCAGGTACTGTCATCTTCTTCCCTGCTGATAGGGCTTTACGTACCGAAATACTTCTTCACCCACGCGGCGTCGCTGCATCAGGGTTTCCCCCATTGTGCAATATTCCCCACTGCTGCCTCCCGTAGGAGTTTGGGCCGTGTCTCAGTCCCAATGTGGCCGGTCACCCTCTCAGGTCGGCTACCGATCGTCGCCTTGGTGGGCCTTTACCTCACCAACTAGCTAATCGGACGCGGGTCCATCTCATACCACCTCGGTTTTTCACACTCGGCCATGCGGCCATGTGCGCTCATGCGGCATTAGCAGCCATTTCTAGCTGTTATTCCCCTGTATGAGGCAGGTTACCCACGCGTTACTCACCCGTCCGCCGCTCAGTCACAGAATGGGTCCTCCCGAAAGATTCCCCTCTCTGTGCTTCGCTCGACTTGCATGTGTTAAGCACGCCGCCAGCGTTCATCCTGAGCCAGGATCGAACTCTCATGTTCTGATCTCTTGGTCTTAAGATAAGCTCTAGCTTTTCTTTATCCCATTTACTTACTTTTAAGGTCGATGCTCTCGCATCGGTTCTCTGAAACTTCTTTTTTAAGAATTTTCAGGGGTTGGAATATACTGTTCAGTTATCAAGGTACTGTGTCTCGCTGCGTTAGCGACAACTTCTATAGGATACCATAGCCGCCGCTTCCTGTCAACTATTTTTTTCTTTTTCTTCCATCGCTTTTTCGCGGTGGAATTTTAATATACCATATACGCCTATTTTTGTCAATATTTTTCATAAAAAATGACAAAAAAATAATGGCACTGGTTAATGGAAACGGAGCGGAGAAAGAGGGATTTGAACCCTCGCGCCGGTTGCCCGACCTACACCCTTAGCAGGGGCGCCTCTTCGGCCTCTTGAGTATTTCTCCGAACTTATTATTTCCATATGACACGCCATATGACGCATAGCTTAGTATACTAGAGAACCACTTTCTTGTCAATCATTTTTTATAATCTTTTACCGCAGTTTCATACAAATTCCGACCTGCTGAATCAATTACAACTATTGCGGGTAAATTCTTTACTGTAAGCTTCCGGATGGCTTCTGTTCCCAGATCCTCATATGCCAGTATTTCAGAATCGGTTATACATTTGGACAGAAGTGCGCCTGCCCCGCCAACTGCTGCAAAATAGACGGCGCCATTCCTAACAATCGCCTCTTGTACTTCTTTTGATCTTTTGCCTTTTCCTATCATCCCTTTTAATCCCATATCTAAAAGAGTAGGAGTATATTTATCCATACGGCTGGCTGTGGTAGGTCCTGCTGAACCTATGGGACATCCTTCTTTGGCGGGAGACGGGCCCATATAATAGATCACATTGTCTTTCATGGAAAGAGGCAGTTCTTTTCCCTCCATTATGGTCTCATACATTCTTTTGTGAGCGGCGTCCCTTGCCGTATAAATAGTACCGGTTATGTAAACATAATCTCCTGACCTCAGTTCTTCTATTTCCTCTTTTTTTAAAGGAGCGCTTATATATCTGTCCATATTATTTTCCTCTCCATTTGTATCGTTATTTTATCCCTGCTAATTTATCCGATGACTCTCGTTACATGGCGGTTCACATGGCAGCAAATATTTACCGCCACCGGAAGGCCAGCTATATGAGTCGCATAAGTTTCAATGTTTACGGCAAGCGCCGTGACTCTTCCTCCAAGTCCGCCCGGTCCTATTCCAAGATCATTTATCTTTTCCAGCAGTTCTTCCTCCAGCTCCCTTACATAAGGGATGGGGGAATGTTCCAATACATTTCTAGTAAGAGCTTTTTTTGCCATATACGCACATTTTTCAAAGGTTCCCCCGATACCGACCCCAACTACCATAGGAGGACAAGCATTTGGACCGGCTTCCTCTACCGCTGATAATACGGCTGTCTTTACTCCCTCTATGCCGTCTGCCGGCTTCAGCATAAAAATCCGGCTCATATTTTCGCTTCCAAAACCTTTTGGCGCCACTGTCATCTCTATTTTATCTCCCGGTATTATTTCATAATGAATAACAGCCGGTGTATTATCCTTTGTATTCTCTCTTATCAGTGGATCCCCTACCACAGATTTTCGAAGGAATCCTTCCACATATCCACGGCGTACACCTTCATTCACCGCTTCATCCACAGAGATTCCCTCAATATGCACATCTTGTCCTATTTTCATAAACACTACTGCCATACCTGTATCCTGGCAGATGGGTATTTCTTCTTTTCCGGCGATCTCCAAATTTTCTTTTAACTGTCCCAATACTCTCTTACCCACAGGTGATTCTTCTTTTTCTGACGATCTATTAAAAATTTCTTTCATATCAGGAGATAACTGCAGGTTAGCTTCCATACACATTTCTTTAAGATTACTTATGATTTCATCTGTATGAATAATTCTCATTTCCATTTCCTCCGCATAACTTTTATTTTGTTAATAAAACAGGCTGCCGCAATTCATCCATGCGGATATCACCACGTCAGCCATGTTTTATAATATTATTTATTCTGTATCTTTTTTCTCTTCCTGCAGCTCAAGAGAAGTCTGTATTTCCTCTTCTTTGTTTTCTTCATCCATATTGTTCGGATCTTCTCTCACTTTAGCGATGCTGGCCACAGAAATTTCCTCATCGTCAATGTTGATAAGCTTTACTCCAGAAGTGATTCTTCCCAGCGTGGAGATATCTTCCACGTTTATACGTATGATGATTCCCTCCGTTGTAATGATCATAATTTCCTGATCTGCCTTTACCACCTTTGCTCCTACTATGGATCCTGTCTTATTATTGATCTTATAGCATTTTACGCCTTTTCCGCCGCGCAGCTGAGGAGTGAACTCTTCCAGAAGTGTCCGTTTCCCCATTCCATTTTCAGATACAATCAGCAGAGCCTCTCCCTGGGTATCCATCTGCATGCCGATCACTTGATCGTTTTTGCTTAATTTCATACCGATCACACCCATGGAAGTTCGTCCGGTAGGCCTTACATCCGTTTCATGGAACCGGATACACTGTCCTTCTTTGGTCACCAGTATGATATCTTTTTTATTGTTAGTGGATTTTACCTCTATAAGCTCGTCATCTTCCCGCAGATTAATTGCCTGAAGGCCTGACTTTCTGATGTTCTGATATTCCGTGATAGAGGTCTTTTTTACCATTCCGTTTTTCGTCGCCATGAACAGATAACGGCCCTCTTCATATTCCCTGATGGGAATAATCGCCGTCACTCTCTCCCCAGGAAGCAGCTGAAGCAGATTTACAATGGCAGTCCCTCTCGCCGTCCTGCTCGCCTCCGGAATTTCATAGGTCTTCAGCCTGTATACTTTACCTTTATTCGTAAAGAACATGATATAATGATGGGTCGTGGTCATCATGAGGTCTTCAATATAATCTTCCTCAATTGTCTGCATCCCCTTGATGCCCTTTCCGCCCCTATGCTGTGCCTTGAAATTGTTCTCTGACATTCTCTTGATATAGCCCAGGTTTGTCATTGCAATCACTGTATTTTCATCAGCGATCAAGTCTTCCATGGACATATCAAATTCATCAAATCCAATGGATGTTTTTCTGTCATCTCCATATTTAGCAGAAATAATTAATATTTCTTCTCTAATTACTGCCAGAAGCTTATTCTCATCCGCCAGGATGGCCTTTAATTCCGCTATGCGAATCTCCAGCTCTTTATATTCATTTTCAATCTTTTCCCGTTCCAGTCCTGTAAGCGCGCGCAGACGCATGTCCACGATAGCCTGTGCCTGTGCATCGCTTAGACCAAAACGTTCGATCAAATTACTTTTTGCATCCTGTGTATTTTTAGAAGCACGGATTATTTTTATGACCTCATCGATATTATCCAACGCAATGAGCAGGCCCTCCAGAATATGGGCCCTTTCTTCTGCCTTGTTTAAATCATATTTGGTCCTTCTTGTTACAACCTCTTCCTGATGTCTTAAATAGAATCTAAGCATCTCCAGAAGATTCATAACCTTTGGCTCATTGTTCACAAGAGCCAGCATGATCACACCGAAACTGTCCTGAAGCTGCGTATGTTTAAATAACTGATTTAGGATAATATTGGGATTCACATCTCTCCGAAGCTCAATGCAGATCCGCATTCCTGTCCTGTCCGACTCATCCCTCAAATCGGTTATCCCATCTATTTTTTTGTCCCGTACAAGCTCCGCAATCTTTTCTATCAGACGAGCTTTATTCACCATATAGGGAAGCTCTGTCACAATGATGCGATGCTTTCCATTCTGCATCGGTTCAATATCTGTTACAGCACGTACACGTATTTTTCCGCGTCCTGTCCTGTACGCGTCCTCGATTCCAGTCCTTCCAAGAATCTGGGCTCCCGTAGGGAAATCCGGTCCTTTTACGATTTCCAGGATTTCTTCCATCCCGGTCTCTCTGTTTTCCTGAATCCGATTATCAATAATCTTTACAACGGCTCCGATAATTTCTCTGAGGTTATGGGGAGGAATATTGGTGGCCATGCCTACTGCTATTCCTGATGTTCCGTTTACAAGAAGATTGGGAAATCTGGCCGGGAGTACGGCCGGTTCTTTTTCCGTATCATCAAAGTTGGGAATAAAATCAACGGTATCTTTTCCAATGTCCGCAAGCATTTCTATGGATATTTTGCTGAGCCTTGCTTCCGTATAACGCATGGCTGCAGCTCCGTCACCGTCCACGGAACCAAAGTTTCCGTGTCCGTCCACGAGCGGATATCTGGTAGACCATTCCTGAGCCATATTCACCAGTGCTCCATAGATGGAGCTGTCGCCATGGGGATGATATTTACCCATGGTATCACCGACAATACGCGCACATTTTCTGTGGGGCTTGTCAGGGCCGTTGTTAAGCTCGATCATGGCATAGAGGACTCGCCGCTGTACCGGCTTAAGTCCATCTCTTACATCAGGAAGTGCACGGGCGGCTATAACGCTCATGGCATAATCGATGTAAGATTTTTCCATGGTCTTCTGCAGGTCGACGTCATGGATTTTATCGAAAATCGTGCTGTCCATTTATTGTTCCTCCATCTCTTTTACACATCAAGTTCTCCATATCTGGCATTCAATTCTATGAATTCACGCCTAGGCTCTACTTTATCTCCCATCAAAGTAGTAAAGGTCAGATCAATTTCGGATGACGCTTCTTCATCCATTGTGACACGGAGGAGAATTCTTCTTTCCGGATCCATGGTAGTCTCCCACAGCTGCTCCGGATCCATCTCTCCAAGCCCCTTATAACGCTGAATTTTATTGTTGTTATCGCGCCCAACTTCTTTCAGAATATTATTGAGCTCGTTGTCATCATAGGCATACCATACCTTTTTGTTCTTTTCCACCTTATAAAGGGGCGGCTGAGCCAGATATACATATCCCTGCTTAATGAGTTCCGGCATGAAACGATATAAAAATGTAAGCAGCAAGGTACTGATATGAGCGCCGTCCACATCGGCATCCGTCATTATGATTATCTTGTGATAGCGGAGTTTTGAAATATCAAAATCTTCATGAATTCCTGTACCAAAGGCCGTGATCATGGCCTTTATTTCCGCATTGGCATAAATCTTATCAAGGCGTGCTTTTTCCACATTGAGGATTTTTCCCCTAAGAGGAAGAATCGCCTGTGTATTTCTGGAACGCGCAGTCTTTGCAGATCCTCCTGCAGAGTCTCCCTCTACAATGTATATCTCACAATTTTCTGGATTTTTATCGGAACAGTCCGCCAGCTTTCCAGGCAGAGTCGTACTTTCAAGAGCCGTTTTTCTTCTTGTAAGATCTCTTGCTTTTCTGGCGGCAGCCCTGGCCCTTTGGGCTAAAATAGACTTTTCACAGATTATCTTCGCAATCTGCGGATTCTGCTCCAAATAATAAGTAAGCTGTTCACTCACCACACTGTCGACAGCGCTTCTGGCTTCACTGTTTCCCAGCTTCTGCTTTGTCTGTCCTTCAAACTGAGGATCTTCCAGCTTTACGCTGATGATAGCTGTCATTCCCTCTCGTATATCATCACCTGTTAAATTCGCTTCCTTTTCTTTCAGGAGATTATTTTTTCTGGCATAATCGTTAAAGGTTTTCGTAAGAGCGTTTCGAAAACCTGCCATATGAGTTCCGCCCTCCGGCGTATTGATATTATTTACAAAACTATAAGCACTCTCTGTATAAGAATCATTATGCTGAATCGCCACTTCCACGGCTACCCCGTCGATTTTTCCTTCACAGTAGATGATCGTAGGATACAATGCCTCCTTGCTTCGGTTCAAATACTGAACAAATTCACGGATTCCTCCTTCATAATGAAATTCTCTGTCCTGCTTGCTTCCCTCTCTTTCATCCTTTAAGATGATCTTAAGTCCTTTTGTAAGGAAAGCCATTTCTCTGAGACGCTGTTTCAATACGTCAAAGTCATAGACGGTTTCTTCAAAAATAGAACTGTCCGGCTTAAATGTTACCATGGAGCCGTGCTTAGATTTTTTGCAGGCGCCTATGATTTCCAGCTTTTTTACTGTTTTGCCTTTCTCATATCTCTGTCTGTAGATATTTCCGTCCCGGTATATAGTGACCTCCAGCCAGTCAGAGAGTGCATTCACCACGGAGGCGCCGACGCCATGAAGACCGCCGGACACTTTATACGCCCCTCCGCCAAATTTTCCTCCCGCATGAAGCTGAGTAAAAATAACTTCCACAGCCGGAACCTTCATTTTGGGATGTTCGTCAACAGGCATACCACGTCCGTTATCAATTACTGTAATGGAATCGTCCTGATTGATCGTCACTTCAATGGTATCACAAAATCCCGCCAAAGCTTCATCTACAGAATTATCCACAATCTCATATACCAGGTGATGAAGGCCCCTGGAAGACGTGCTGCCGATATACATACCCGGCCTTTTTCTTACGGCTTCCAATCCCTCTAAAACCTGGATTTGATCTGCGCTATAATCGGAACTCATAAGTATCCTCCTGTCATTGTTTTTCATTGATTACATTTCCGTTTACAACATGATAAATTTGATTCATCGAAAAATGATTATTTACAAAATCATCAAGACCTGTGCAAGTGATGATAGTCTGTATATCCTGAATACCCTCCAGAAGATGATTCTGTCTTCTGCTGTCCAGCTCAGAAAGTACATCGTCCAGCAGCAAAATAGGTGATTCTCCAGTAGTTTTTTTTATCATCTCTATCTCAGACAGCTTTAAAGACAACGCAGCACTTCTTTGCTGGCCCTGGGATCCATATTTACGGATATCGATTCCATTAATGATAAACAAAATATCATCTCTGTGAGGACCGCGCATTGTCAATCTGTTTTTTAGATCTTTTTCTCTGGATAAATGCAAGGTTTCTTCAAAATTCTCCGGATTTATATCTGGTTCATAGGAAATCCATATTTCTTCTCTTCCGCCTGTCAGCCTCTTATGGATACCGGAAATCAATCCATTCAGTTCCTTCACAAATTGATTTCTTCTTTTCATGACCTCGCAGCCAAATTTTACAAGCTGCATGTCCCATACTTGAAGAGTATCCACATAATCCGGATGAAAAGGGACGTCTTTAAGCAGCTTATTTCTTTGATTTAAGGCTTTGTTATAGCTGACCAGTCCCGATGTATATATTTTATCCAGCTGGCAGAGCTCCATATCAAGAAAACGCCGTCTTTCCGAAGGACCGTTTTTTATGATATTCAGATCCTCCGGTGAAAAAAAGACCACATTTATATTTCCAAAAAGCTCACTAGCTTTCCGTATGGGAATCCCGCCTATTGCAATCCCTTTTGTTTTATTTTTTTTCAGGTGCATATCAATGCGGGTCTCTACTCCCTTTTTATCTACAAAAAGTTTTATATGGGATTCCTCATCGTTGAAATGAATGATTTCTTTATCTTTGCTTCCACGATGAGATTTAGAGGTGGCACATACATATATGGACTCCAGGATATTTGTTTTGCCTTGCGCGTTGTCCCCATAAAGAACATTCGTACCGGAATCAAAATCTATATGCAGTTTTTCATAATTCCGATAGTTTCTAAGCTCCAAGGATTTTACAAACATGCCTGCACCACTTATTTTTCTATTTTGATGGATTTTCCCTCAAATTCCACGACATCGCCGTCATAAAGTTTTTTTCCCCGCTGCAGGCATACTTCTCCGTTTACTTTAACGGCCCCGTCTAAAATGACCATTTTCGCTTCTACGCCGGAAGCCGCAAAATGAACGGCTTTTAAAGCCTGCCCCAACTTTATATATTCTTCTTTCAGTTTTACTTTTTCCATAAGTCCCCCCTAAATGTTTACAGGAAGTATCAAATAGATATACCTTCCTTCTCCATCCCGGATGAAGCAGGGAGCTTTTGAATTTACCATATAGAGATCTACTGTTTCATCATCTATGACTCTAAGAGCATCGATTAAAAATTTAGGATTAAAGCCTATGGTAATATCCTTGCCTTCCTTGTGAATCATGATTTCTTCCTGCAGAGAACCTATGGCAGAGCGAATCGCCACTTCCATACCATTATCGGTGATGGTAATGATGATTGGTTTCTTATCACTTTCTCTTATGAGAAGCACGGCTCTTTCAATGGAATTCAAAAATTCCTGCTTATTAAGAGAAAGCTTTGTTTCATAATCGTTGGACAGCATCTGATTTACATTAAAATACTGTCCTTCTATAAGCCGGGAAACCACCACCGTATCATCAAATTCAAAAAGGATATGATTACTGGTAAAATAAATGAGGACTTCTTTTTCAGTTTCACCGGATAATATTTTGCTTATTTCTGTAAGAGTCTTGCCAGGGACGATTACTTTTTCATCTTCATAATGATCCTTTAACTGAACATTGCGGATGGATATTCTGTGTCCGTCTAGAGATACTACCTTCAGACAATCATCCTTTACCTCAAAAAGCTCACCTGTCATAAGTTTGTTGTTTTCATTGGCGGCAATGGAAAAGATAGTCTGCCGTATGATTTCTTTCAGAGTGAACTGAGATACACTTATATAGTGGTCCCTCTCAATATAGGGCAGATATGAAAATTCATCTCCCGGTTTTCCAGCAATCTTGAAGTTGGATTTTTCACAATTGATAATAACGTTAAGTGAGTCATCTGTTTCAATCCATACTTGGCTGTCCGGAAGCTTTCTTACGATTTCAGAAAAAAGCTTGGCATCAATGGCTATTTTCCCATGTTCCAAAATATTACCTGCTACTTTTGTTTCAATACCAAGTTCCATATCGTTGGCAGTGAGCTTGATTTCGTCTTCGGAAGCGTCCATAAGGATACATTCCAGGATGGGCATGGTCGTACGGGAAGGGACTGCCTTCATAACAATACTAATAGCACTCAGAAGAGCGGATTTTTCAAAGGAAAGCTTCATAATTGTGTATAACTCCTTTCACATAGAAATACAGATATATAATAAATGATTTAGTAGCAGTAATAGTAGGGGCTGTGGATTTGTTCATAAGTATCCTCAAGGCCCATTAGAAAAGGGTTTAAGACCTTGATAACTATGTGGATAAGGCAGATATTATGTGTGGATAAAAGGTGAGTTTTCCACATGAAGGATAAAGTAGAAAATTATCCACAACATATCCACATAATATAAACAATATTATCCACATAATAAAATCACAAAATGTAGTATTTCTTCTATATTAATAGTGCACATATAGTCATGCGGATAAATCTCAGGTTGGATTGATCTTTTTTTTCAATACGTCTATGGTCGTTTTCATGTTTTCATCGGTATCAAGCTGTTTTGTAATCTTTTTAATACCGTTGATGATCGTGGTATGATCCTTTCCTCCCAGATATTTTCCTATCATCTGAAGGGGACAGTCTGTCATAGAACGGCACAGATACATGACAATCTGCCGCGGTATCACGATTTCCTTGTTTCGCTTAGAGGAAATAAGGTCTGCGGGAGTACATTTATAATGATCTGCCACCACGTTGATGATCGTCTCTGGAGTGATCTCCATATCTTGATTGGGAGAAATAAAATCTTTTAGGGCTTCCTCGGCCAGATCCAGATTGATTTCTTTATTATCCAGTTTTGAAAGAGCTATCACTTTTGTAAGAGCGCCTTCCAGCTCCCGTATGTTGGATTTAATATTGTTGGCTATATATTTGATGACTTCATTATCAATGTTGTAGCCGTCCATTTCTTCCTTTTTGCGAAGAATGGCCATCCTGGTTTCATAGTCAGGAGATTGAATATCAACCGTCAGACCCCACTCAAAACGGGAAACAAGCCTGTCTTCCAATGTTTCAAATTCCTTTGGAGGCCGGTCGCTGGATATGATGATCTGTTTTTTTGCTTCATGCAGTGTATTGAAGGTATGAAATATTTCTTCCTGCGTACTTTCTTTTCCTATGATAAATTGAATATCATCTACCAGAAGGACATCATTATTTCTGTATTTTTCACGAAACTGAGTGGCCGTGGTAAAATTTTTATTTCGGATGGAATCTATAAGCTCATTTGTGAACTTTTCGGAAGTTACGTACATGATCCTTTTAGAAGGATCGTTTTTTAAAATGAAATTTGCGATAGAATGCATCAAATGAGTCTTTCCCAGTCCTACGCCTCCATATATAAAAAGAGGATTATAAATTTCAGCAGGGGATTCCGCTACGGCAAGTGCCGCTGCATGGGCCATTTTATTGTTGGAACCCACCACAAAGGTATCAAATGTGTATTTGGGGTTCAGATTCGCATTCTGCATGATCGTCATCAGAGAAGAATCTTTTACTTCAGGAAGCTCCGGTTCTTTTATGGTATCTGCCTGTCCTTTGGAATAGAAATGGACGGTACATTTAAAACCTGTCACTTCTTCTATCGATATCTGGAGGACAAAAGAGTATTTCTTCTTAATAAAATTGAGGCCTATGGTCTCAATTTTAGGATCCATAATAACGATGTTGACAATATGGTTGTCCTCATCCACGGATTCCACCTGAAGCGGCTTCAGCCATGTTTCATAGCCAACAGGAGAAATATCATATTCATCTCTCATAAGTTGTAAAATTTTATCCCAGTTTTCCCGTATTTTCTGAAGCATTGTAATATCTCCTGAAGTGAAGAATGGTTTGTGGATATTGTGGATTCCGTTGAGAGAGCACAATAACCCATATACTTTTTCTATTCTATAACAATTCCGTAAATATTTCAATCAGAATATTGTGGATAACTTTTATACACAGGAAAAAATCCTATAAAATGGAGATTTTTAAGAGTTTTACACATAGAAATAACAAGAAAACCACAGAGTTATCCACATGTTATCCACATATTGTGGATATGTGTGGATAACCTTGTGGATATTATGTGAATTATATGTAGATAAGTTTGGATTTTACAAATACTTTAAATTTAACTTGACGTAATATCCATCATTGCCTATAATGGAAATGATGTTTTATTATCTCTAAATATAAGTAAAGGAGGTGTTTGGATCATGAAAATGACATTTCAGCCTAAAAAGAGATCCCGTGCAAAAGTTCATGGCTTCCGTGCAAGAATGAGTACTAAAGGTGGAAGAAGAGTATTAGCAGCCAGAAGAGCAAAGGGAAGAAAGCAGTTATCAGCGTAGGCCGCAGATTTGTGGCCTTTTGTTTTCTCTTCAGATAATTAGGTAAAAATATGGATAAATTTCATTCATTGAAGAAGAATCAGGATTTTCAGGCTGTTTATCGGAATGGAAGGTCCTTTGCGAATTCATGTCTTGTAATGTACGCAAAGAAGAGAAATGACGAAGAGGAAAACAGAGTCGGTATATCGGTCAGTAAAAAAGTCGGAAACAGTGTAGTGAGACATCGTTTAAAGCGTCTTATCCGCGAAGCTTACCGGATAAACTGCGGACAGGCAGTGCGCGGATATGATTTAGTGGTCATTGCCAGAGAAAAAAGTAAAGAAAAAACATATAAAGAAATAACAGGAGCCCTTTTAAGTCTTTTAAGAAGCCACCGTTTGCTGTAGGTGAAAACCATGGTAAAAAAACTGTTGATCAGATTAATTCGTTTTTACCGGAAATATTTGTCCGGCCTTAAAACAAGGTCGCATTGCATTTATATTCCGACCTGTTCCCAGTATGCCATAGAGGCTCTGGAAAAATATGGCGCCTTAAAGGGCTCATTTCTGGCAATTAAAAGGATTTTAAGATGTAATCCTTTTGCAAAGGGCGGGTACGATCCTGTTCCTTAATTTGGAGGTTAGAACATTGGATTTTCTATTGTTGACGAAAAGTACTACGTTTATTATAGGGCCTATTGCTACTGTATTGGGCTATATCATGGAGGGAATCTATAATTTAGGCGTTCATAATATTGCTGCCTGTATTATACTGTTTACGATCATCGTAAACTTGATTTTGCTTCCTCTTACCATAAAGCAGCAGAAATTTATGAAACTAAATGCAGTCATGCAGCCTGAAATAGCCGCTATACAGAAAAAGTATAAAGGAAAACAGCAGGACCAGGCTGCTATGCAGAAGCAGAATATGGAAGTGCAGGCTGTTTATCAGAAATATGGGACAACTCCTACTGGCGGATGCCTTCAGACAGTTCTGCAGCTGCCGATCATGTTTGCTTTGTATCAGGTAATCTATAGGATACCTGCTTATGTTTCAGGAATCAAAGAAGTACTTATGAATGTTGTGACACCTGTTATGCAGCAGCCTGGTTATATAGATAAGATTGCGGAACTGGCTACCAGCAATAAGCTGCCGATTGAAAAAATTGATTACAGTGTAGCAGATAAAATGGTGGATTTGTTCGGCAAATTCAATGCGGCTGCATGGAACCAGCTGAAAGAAATCTTTCCTAGCCTGCAGAATGTAATCTCTGAGAATTCGGATAAATTCCTTCATATGAATTCTTTGTTCGGCGGGATGAATTTAACAGAAGCGCCAGGTTTTAAGATATCAGTTGCGCTTATTATTCCTATTTTGGCAGGACTTACTCAGTGGCTCAGTGTGAAGACCATGAATACTGCGCCTACGGATCCGGATGCTCCTGGAGCCGGTGCCATGAAGTCTATGAATACTGTTATGCCGATCATGTCCGTGATTTTTTGTATTTCTTTCCCCATTGGTATTGGTATCTATTGGGTGGCCAGCAGTACAGTACGTATGGTGATGCAGCTTGGTATCAATCAGTATATGAAAAAGATCAATGTTGACGACATGATAAAAGCCAATATTGAAAAGAAAAATAAAAAGCGCCAGAAGAAGGGGCTTCCTCCTATAAACGCCAACGCGACCATAAAGAGCGCCAATAAGGCTTCTGAAGTTGCAGCGAAGAAAAAGGAAATGGAAGAAGAACGCGCAAAGAAAGCCGCTGTAAATTCTACGGACTATTATAAGAATAAAAGTGAGAATCTCGGAACAATCGCTTCCAGGGCCCGTATGGTACAGAATTACAATGAGAAGAAGGGGAAGAAATAAAGGAGGTTGCTGCCATGAGCGAGTATATCGAAATATCAGCCAAAACAGTGGATGATGCGGTCACGAAAGCTTTGATTCAGTTGGAAACGACCAGTGATAAGCTGGAATATGTCGTAGTTGAAAAAGGCAGTACAGGAATCCTGGGAATCTTTAACAGCAAACCTGCTATCATAAAGGCGAGGAAGGTTTTAACCATATCTGATGTCGCTGAAGAATTTCTGCACAAGATATTTGCATCTATGAATATGGAAGTGAATATCACATCATCCATGGATGAGGAAGAAAAGTGCCTGAATATCGATCTGAGCGGAGAGGATATGGGGGTACTCATAGGAAAAAGAGGACAGACTCTGGATTCTCTTCAATATCTGGTAAGTCTGATCATCAATAAGAACAGTGATGAATATCTTCGGGTAAAGCTGGATACAGAAAATTACCGGGAAAGAAGAAAGGCCACATTAGAAAGCCTGGCTAAAAATATAGCAGCCAAGGTAAAAAGAACAAAGAGATCTGTATCTTTGGAGCCAATGAATCCTTATGAAAGAAGGATTATTCATTCCGTCCTTCAGAATGATAAATATGTGATAACAAGAAGTGATGGAGAAGAACCTTATCGTCATGTTATCGTTTCATTAAAGAGGGATAGCCGGAAGGATCGTTATGAAAAATACGACCGACAAGACAGAGGCCGCCAGGATAGAGAATATCAGGAGAGACATGTGTAAAAACCGGAAATAGATAAAGAGGGGTTGCCGCAATTATTTGTGTCAGCTCCTTTTTTGAAAGAAAGTTTAAAACAGAGGAATCATAGTAAATGAACGCAGCAAATACTATAGCAGCCATTGCCACGGCCATGAGCAGTTCCGGTATAGGAATTGTGCGGATCAGCGGAGATGAAGCACTGGAGATCCTGTCCAGGGTATTTTATCCCGCGAGAAAAGATTATAATGTAATGGAATTGAAAAGCCACACTGTGATATATGGGCATATTTATGATGGCGATACTTTGATAGACGAAGTGCTTGTGCTGTATATGAAGAGGCCTCACAGTTATACAGCGGAAGATACAGTAGAAATTGACTGCCACGGCGGTGTTCTTGTGGTCAAAAAAGTATTGGAGGCTGTACTTAAAAATGGTGCAAGGCCGGCGGAAGCCGGAGAATTTACCAAAAGAGCTTTTTTAAATGGAAGGATAGATCTGTCTCAGGCAGAGGCAGTCATGGAATTGATTGATTCTAAAAATGAATATGCGATGAAAAGTTCTCTTAAACAGCTGAAGGGTTCTTTATCAGAAAAGATAATTTCTTTAAGAGAAAGGATTTTATATGAGATCGCGTTTATTGAATCGGCGCTGGACGATCCGGAGAATATTTCGTTGGAGGGGTATGGGGAACGTCTGAAAGAAGCTGTAGATGCAATGAAAAAGGAAGTGGACGATCTAATTCAGTCAGCCGACAATGGAAGAATGGTATCAGAAGGAATTAAAACTGTCATACTGGGAAAGCCAAATGCCGGTAAATCTTCTGTACTGAATCTTCTGATAGGAGAAGACAGAGCGATTGTGACAGAAATAGCGGGAACAACCAGGGATACTCTTGAGGAACATATGATGTTAAACGGCATCAGCTTGAATATCATGGATACGGCCGGTATACGCAGTACAGATGATATAGTGGAAAAAATCGGTGTAAAACGTGCTATGGATCATGCAGAGGATGCGGATCTTATTTTATACGTGGTAGATTCTTCCGAGAGCCTGACAGAGGATGATGAACGGATAATTCAGATCATTCAGAACAAACATGCAATCGTATTGTTGAATAAGTCAGATTTGAATCCAATTCTTTTGAAGGAGGAAATGGAAAGAAAAACGGGAAAACAGGTGATTTTATTTTCTGCGAAAAAAGAAGAGGGACTCGATGAACTTTCTGAAGCGATAACAGATCTCTTTTTTTCAGGAAATCTGGATTTTAATGATGAGATTTATATTACCAGCGCCAGACAAAAGAATGCTCTTTTGAAAGCGTCTGAAAGCTTCAGTCAGGTGAATGAAAGTTTAGAAAATCATATGCCGGAGGATTTTTATTCGATAGATTTAATGGACGCATATGAGGCGTTGGGTATGATCATCGGTGAAGCAGTGGAAGACGATCTGGTCAATGAGATATTCAGTAGATTTTGTATGGGAAAATAGAAATAGAGATAAGAGAAGAATGACAGGATAAAGTTGGCATAGAGGTTTGGAGGCAGTCATGTCAGAAAAGAATAACGTGCTGAGAGAAAAATATGATGTGATAGTAATAGGGGCAGGACATGCAGGATGTGAAGCGGCATTGGCCGCCGCTAGGCTTGGGCAGGAAACAATTATGTTCACCGTAAGTGTGGACAGCATTGCCCTCATGCCCTGTAATCCCAATATAGGAGGAAGTTCAAAAGGCCATTTGGTCAGGGAACTGGATGCCTTAGGAGGGGAGATGGGAGTAAATATCGATAAGACCTTCATCCAGTCTAAAATGCTGAACAGATCAAAGGGGCCGGCTGTCCATTCTCTGCGGGCGCAGGCAGATAAGCAGGAATATACCAGGCAGATGAGAAGGACGCTGGAGAATACGGATCATTTGACAATACGTCAGGCAGAAGTCTCAGAGCTGATCGTGGAAAATAGAGTCCTTAAAGGAGTAAAGACGGTTTCTGGGGCAGAATATTATGGAAAAGCGGCGGTACTGGCGACAGGCGTTTATCTTCGGGCGCGTTGTATCTATGGAAATGTGAGTAATCCGACGGGACCGAATGGCCTTCAGGCAGCGACGCATTTGACGGATTCTCTTATAAAAAATGGAATTAAGATGTATCGTTTTAAGACGGGGACTCCTGCCAGAGTGGATAAGAGAAGCATTGATTTTTCAAAAATGGAAGAACAGCTTGGAGATGAAAAAATAATTCCATTTTCTTTTATGACAGATCCGGAATCCATACAAAGGGATCAGGTTTCCTGCTGGCTTACCTATACAAATGAGGAGACTCATAAAATCATACGTGATAATCTGGACCGATCTCCTCTTTTCTCTGGATTTATAGAAGGAACTGGTCCGC
Source organism: Qiania dongpingensis (assembly GCF_014337195.1). Taxonomy (NCBI): domain Bacteria; kingdom Bacillati; phylum Bacillota; class Clostridia; order Lachnospirales; family Lachnospiraceae; genus Qiania; species Qiania dongpingensis. Next base: position 1,784,410 of record NZ_CP060634.1, on the reverse strand, counting down.
GCTATTGTCCGTCCATAGAAGATAAGGTAGTAAAATTCGCGGATAAAAACAGGCATCAGGTCTTCATAGAGCCTGAGGGTGAATATACAAATGAAATGTATTTAGGAGGAATGTCCAGTTCTCTGCCGGAGGATGTCCAGTATGCCATGTACAGGACTGTGCCTGGACTGGAAAAGGTAAAGATTGTCAGGAATGCCTATGCCATTGAATATGACTGCATTGATGCAAGACAATTATATCCCACATTGGAATTTCGGGAAATAGAGGGACTTTACAGCGGCGGCCAGTTTAACGGCAGTTCCGGTTATGAAGAAGCGGCGGCCCAGGGACTGATGGCCGGCATAAATGCGGCGAGAAAGGTCAAAGGACTGGAAGGCATTGTTTTGGATCGGTCACAGGCATATATAGGCGTCTTGATTGATGATCTGGTAACAAAAGAAAGTCATGAGCCGTATCGTATGATGACGTCGAGAGCAGAATACCGCTTGCTGCTTCGTCAGGATAATGCGGATTTGAGGCTGACAGAGATAGGTCATGAAATTGGATTGATTGGGAAAGAACGGTATCAGTCTGTACTCAAGAAAAAAGAGGAAATAGAAAAAGAAATATTTCGTTTGGAGCATACGACTGTAGGGGGGACGGAAAAAGTCCAGGCTTTTTTAGAAAGGCAAAACAGTACTTTACTGAAAAATGGAATTACAATGGCTGAGCTGATCAAGCGGCCTGAGCTTTCTTATGAGATCCTTGAAGAGATTGACCCCGGACGTCCGGTATTATCCGACGCGGTAAAAGAACAGGTGGATATTAACCTTAAATATGAAGGATATATCAAACGTCAAAAAAGCCAGGTCAGACAGTTTAAAAAACTGGAAGGTAAAAAACTGCCTTCCTTTATGAATTATTATGATATAAAGGGGCTTAGGAAGGAAGCGATGCAGAAGCTGGATCAATTAAAACCTGTCAACATAGGACAGGCGTCCCGCATATCAGGTGTATCGCCGGCGGATATTTCCGTATTGCTCGTATATTTGGAACAAATGAGAGGAATCAGGCGTTCTTAAGCCAGAAGGGATGTCATGATGAGTAAAGAGAAATTCATAAAAGAACGGTTTGATCAGGAAGGAATAAGTCTTACAGATGATCAGGTTTCACAGTTTGCTGTGTATTATGAGCTTTTAACAGAGACAAATAAAGTGATGAATTTGACAGCCATAACTCAGTTTGAAGAGGTAGTAGAGAAACATTTTTTAGACAGTGTGATGATTATTAAACAACATGATTTTTCATCAATTAAGAGTCTTATTGATGTGGGTACAGGCGCAGGATTTCCAGGCATGCCGATCAAGATACTTTATCCACAGATTTCCGTCACGCTTCTGGATTCTTTGAACAAAAGAATGGCTTTTTTACAAAAAGTTGTGGATAACTTAAACCTTGACCACATAGATCTGGTACACGGGAGGGCGGAAGATTTTGGGAGAGATCCGCTGTTCCGGGAAAAGTACGATTTATGTGTCTCCAGAGCAGTCGCTAATTTATCCACCTTATCGGAATACTGTACCCCATTTGTAAAAGTGGGTGGATTTTTTGTATCTTATAAATCTGGTAATATAGAAGAAGAATTGGAAAATGCAAAACCTGGTATTAAACGCTTAGGATGCAAAACAAAAAAGGTTGAGATATTTACGTTAAATTCTACTGAGGCCATGAAAAAAGTGGATGACGGATATAAAAGGAGCTTTATCTTCATAGAACGAATGGAGAAATTGGACAAAAGATATCCGAGGAAAGCGGGTATACCGGCTAAAATGCCATTGTCCTAACAGGCCGTAAAGTACAAAGGAGGCTGTACATATGAATAAGATGAAAACAGAGACATGGTTTAAAGTGGTAGTTGGAGTGATGATTCTTGCGGTTTGCCTGGTCTTGATCAATATGATTTTTTCTATTATCTCTGGTCTGATTATTCGAATTGCCGGAGTTGTTATGATGGTGGGAATCGTTGTGATTGTTTATCAAACAGTACGAAGGGCATTGAAGAGATAAAAGAACGTAGACTATAAAACAATAAAACGGCTGACATTCAGAAAACCAAAAGAAAATCGCTGTGATATGTCCTATTTATAGAACATATCATGGCGATCTTTTTATATAAAAATAGATTACAGTAAATAAAAGTAAAATGAATGAGACGTTTATACAGTACTAATTATTGTACATCAAGATAATCACATATTATGGAAGCAGTTGCTTCAGGACGTTCCATTTGAGGAAGATGTGCAGTCTCGTTTATAATCTCATATTCAATGGCCGGATTTATCAAACAGTAGTCTTCTATTGTTTCCTGAATCTGCTTTTCCCGTTCTCCGCCTATTATAAAAATACTGTTATTTATATTCTTTAATGAGTGATTTATGCTGAGACATGTATAATTACTTTTGATACTGGCATATAAAGCTTTTGCGGAAGAATCTCCCAAATGAGCCGATTCGTGATAGATGGAGATTGTCTCGGGTTCGATATCGTAGGAATTTGAATAATTGACCGTAAGAAATTTATCCGTTATGCTCTTTCTGCTGTTGGCAATATTATAAATTAGAGTCCCAATAATAGGCAGATCTATTAAAAATTTGTATCCCTTGCCATATTTGTTAGGGGTCTGGCCGCATCTTAAAACAGTATCAGGATTTATTAAAACAATTTTATCAAATAATTCTGAGTTATTATTGCAGGTCGTGACAACAAAGGAGCAGGAAGAACCGGTGGCAATCACATCTGCCCGATGTCCTATCACAGACTTTATAAAATCAGTAAGCAATTGGACATATAAAAAATTCGTATAAGTTAGATTTGGTTTATGGGAACGGCCGCAACCCAGCAGGTCAACGACATATACAGTATGAGATTTAGAAAGATATCTTATTACCTTATTCCATTCATAACCGGAAGAAGCAGTTTTTAGATCATGTATTAAAAGCAGCGGTTTTCCATGACCAACTTTAGTATAAAAAATATCACCAAATCGCCAAGAAAAAATATCTTTTTTTTCTTTTTCTAGTAAATTTTTCGCGGTGGATTTCATAAAAATAAATTTATTAATGGCAGTGATAATTCCAGCTGTCGCAGCTCCCAGAAGAACACCTTTTGCAAACTTACTTTTTTTACTCATATTAAGAATTCCTTTTCTCAAAATAAAGGGGAAATACCATTGTACGATCAGACTATGCATATCATATAAATAGAAAAAGCTTATCATCATTATAATACAATTTAAAAATATATACAAGAAAAGAATATCTTAAGTTAGTGGAACTGAAAGTATTAATAATAACTAGATGTTATTATAATAAAAATAAATCAGGACAAATGTTTCACGTGAAACATATTTACGTCAATATTTTTATATTAGCGAAGTAAGTATTTTTAATATATAGCAAAAGACAGGCAAGGATTTCATGTTTAAGATAAAACTTCTATTTATGTTTCACGTGAAACAAAATTATGAAATTATTAAGAATTAACAGTGGTAATGAATTCTAGATAATGCTATAATAAGTTTTGTATAGAAAGGACAGCGTAAATGGGAAGAATTATAGCGATTGCAAATCAAAAGGGCGGCGTGGGAAAAACCACAACGGCAATTAATCTTTCTGCATGCTTGGCTGAAGCCGGAAAGAAAATATTAACTATAGACTTGGATCCTCAGGGAAATACGACAAGTGGTTTAGGGGTAAATAAAAATGAGAAGAAGCATACGACTTATGAGCTTCTCATTGGTCAGTCCACCGTGGAAGAGTGTCTGCTGCAGGAAGTACTCCCTCTATTGGATGTATTGCCCTCTAATGTTAATTTATCTGGTGCAGAGATCGAATTAATTGGCATAAGTAAAAAAGAATTTGTTTTGAAGAGAGAAATCGACAAGATTCGAGATAATTATGATTTTATCATTATAGACTGTCCTCCTTCTCTAAATATGTTGACGGTAAATGCTATGACAACCGCTGATACTGTGCTTGTCCCTATTCAATGTGAATATTATGCTTTGGAAGGACTTTCACAGCTGATACATACGATAAATCTGGTCAAACAGCGGCTGAATCCTTCTCTTGAGCTGGAGGGTGTTGTTTTTACCATGTATGACGCGAGGACGAATTTATCCCTGCAGGTTGTGGAAAACGTAAAAAACAGTCTTAAGAACACCGTCTACAAAACAATCATCCCGCGTAATGTGCGTCTTGCAGAAGCGCCAAGTCATGGAATGCCGATTACGTTGTATGATACAAGATCTGCAGGAGCAGAAAGCTATCGTTTATTGGCAGAAGAAGTGATACAAAAAAATGAAATGGAAGAATGAAAGATAAGAATATATCTTATATAAGAGACGAGATATTATCAGATAACTTTCTAATAAAATAGAGAAAATAAAAGATAAGTAAATATTTGTATTATTGAAAATTTATCCTAGAAAGGAACAATGATATGGCACGAGCAAAAAGAAGCGGTCTCGGAAAGGGTCTGGATTCTTTGATTCCAATGGGAATGGAGCTGGAGGATATCCAGCGCCCGGCTCAGAAGAAAAATGTGCAGATGAGCGCAGGAAGCGAATCAGCCGCTCCTTCTGATTCCGAAAATGAAAGACCGCAGACTTTTTTAAAGATCAGTCAGATAGAGCCCAACCGTGAACAGCCAAGAAAGCAGTTTGATGAAGAATCACTTGCAGAGTTGGCAGAGTCCATAAAGCAATACGGTGTTCTTCAGCCTCTTCTTGTACAGAAAAGAGAGGACTATTATGAAATAATAGCAGGGGAACGGCGCTGGCGGGCTGCCAAGCTGGCTAAGGTGAAAGAAGTGCCGGTAATCATAAAAGAGTATACCCCCCAGGAAATCATGGAGATTTCACTGATCGAGAATATACAGAGAGAAGATTTGAACCCCATAGAGGAAGCGTCAGCGTACCAAAGGCTGATAGATGAATTTCATTTAAAACATGAAGAGATTGCCGTTCGGGTTTCCAAAAGCAGGACGGCGATAACCAATTCCATGCGTTTGTTGAAGCTGGATAAGAGGGTGCAGCTCATGTTAGTTGAAGGAGAAATATCCGGCGGTCATGCGAGAACGCTACTTTCGTTGGAAGACAAAGAGATACAGTATAAAGTAGCGGAGAGGATCATCGAACACAAGCTGAGTGTGAGAGAGACCGAAAAATTGGTAAAATCCCTTTTGAACCCGAAAAATCCAAAAAAAACGGAGGAAGCAGATTCCGGACAGGATTTTATTTACAAAAATATTGAGAGTAAAATAAGGGAAATTCTGGGAACGAAGGTAAACATCAATAGAAAAGACGCAAATAGAGGAAGAATAGAGATAGAGTATTATTCCATGGAAGAGCTGGAACGACTTATGGATTTGTTTGGAAGTATGAAATAATCAAAATCCATCAGGATTAAAAATATGGATGCGGCAGAAGCAGGAGGAAAGACGGATGGAAAACAGCATATTGAATGATTTGGGGTTTGACCCGATTTTTATAATCATCGGATTGGTGGTCCTAGTTGCAGTTCTGGCGGTTTTGGTGGTAATACAAATTGTAAAGACATCAAAGCTGGCTAAAAAATATGACAGATTCATGCGGGGACGGGACGCAGAGTCTCTGGAGGAAATATTTGCCCAGGCTTTTGATGATCTCCGTATGCTGCAGGCTGAAGACAGAGCAAATAAGGATGCTTTAAAGGTGATCAATAAGGTATTGGTCAAATCATTTCATAAGACTGGACTGGTAAAATATGATGCTTTTCCCGGAATGGGAGGAAAATCCAGCTTTGCGCTGGCTCTCATGTCCCAAAATAAAAGCGGATATATACTGAACGCTGTGCACAGCAGAGATTCATGCTATGTGTATGTGAAGGAGATCATAAAAGGTGAGACGGACGCGCCTCTTGGAAGAGAAGAAGAAAAAGCGGTCAGGATTGCATTGGGACTGGAAAGGCCGGAAAACTGACCGGGAAAGAAAATCGGCTGAAATATTAAAAAACAGAAAAAAGAAAAATAAGAAGAGGAACGCGGGGACGCGTTCCTCTTTGAATGATACAAAATACTTTTTGGAATCATTTTTAATTACTTCCGATTAAGCTCCAGTTAGTCACCGGCAGAAGTTTCGGACCGTCACGATTTCGGTTCGCTGGCGATGCAGGGACCGTTTTATCCCCGCTCCGGCAGTACCGCTCACATGTCGGCAGGAAATCTCTATGATTTCCTGTCTCCTGTTCGCTCAGAAACGGAATCGGTATTTCCGTTTCTGCCTCCCTCCGCCTGGGGAACACCGGCCGCTGCCCTGCGGCGCTCACCTTTAGGCCGGCCCGAAATCTTTCTACCGGCGCTCTGCCTGCCACACCACGTTGGATGAATTTCATTTCTTAGATTCCAGAAAAAGATTGAACATCCATACGCCCGCGCGCCTTATGGCAGCGGGCCGCGCGGACCGCCCAAATGACTTTCAAAACAAATGAGCGCTTATTTCAGTGCGGGAGGAAGAGCAAGAGGAAGGATTCGATTCCATCGTAAGGCGAGCGCCGCAGAGCCATTAGCAGGATCTTCCCGGCCGCAGGGAGGCAAAAATCGCATATCATGCGGATTTTTGTTGGAATCTGACATGGAAAAATATCGATTTATCCATGTCAGTTGGAAAGGACCGACTGGAGGCCGCAAAGATCCTGGTTACGGCTGCCAGCGAGCCGCCTGGATGGAAGCGGATTTCCTCTTGCCTTGTAAACCAGATTAAGAAAGCTAGTTTGAAAGGTATTTAAAGGTATACCCTTTTGTACAATATACATAAAAATTCCATATAAAATGTTCTAATTTTGTATAGCGAAAGAGAATAAAAATATCTGTATATGAATTGACAAAACATTAACAAGAAGATATAATAATAGCAGATTGTTAAGAACTTATCAAAAATAAAGGATAATGAGGAACAGAAAACGGAACTCTCAAAAGGATTATCAGGAGGTAGAAAGGGAATGGCAAAGACAGAGAAAGTAAAGCAGGACGCAGTGATCGACAATGTGGAGAAGCTTCTTGCGAAAATGGAAGAGATGAGGGAAGCTCAGAAGAAGTTTGCTGCGTTCACCCAGGAGCAGGTGGACAAAATCTTTTACGAAGCCGCGATGGCAGCAAACCATCAGAGACTTCCTCTCGCGAAGATGGCGGTGGAAGAGACCGGCATGGGCGTGGTAGAGGATAAGGTAATAAAGAACCATTATGCGGCGGAGTATATTTACAACAAATATAAAAATGAAAAGACCTGCGGCGTCATTGAAGAAGATGCGGCATTCGGATATAAGAGGATTGCAGAGCCGATCGGACTTATCGCAGCGGTAATTCCGACCACGAATCCCACCTCCACGGCTATCTTCAAGACGTTGATCGCGTTGAAGACAAGAAACGCCATTATCATTTCTCCTCATCCCCGTGCAAAGGCATGTACCATTGCCGCGGCAAAGGTGGTCCTGGAAGCGGCAGTCAAGGCCGGAGCGCCGGAAGGTATAATCTCCTGGGTTGATGTTCCCTCACTGGAGCTGACCAACGAGGTCATGAAGGGGGCGGATATCATATTGGCGACGGGAGGCCCCGGTATGGTGAAAGCGGCATATTCCTCCGGAAAGCCTGCTCTGGGTGTCGGTCCCGGCAACACACCAGCCATCATAGACGATACGGCGGATATCCGGATGGCGGTGAACTCTGTGATTCATTCCAAGACCTTTGACAACGGTATGATCTGTGCTTCAGAGCAGTCCGTGATCGTTCTGGAGAAAATTTACAGGGAGGTAAAGGCAGAATTTAAAAAGAGAAAATGTTATTTCCTGAATAAAGAGGAACTGGATAAGCTGCGCGGAATCATCCTTACGGAGGCCGGGACAGTGAATGCCAAGATCGTAGGGCAGCCGGCGCCGGTGATCGCACAGCTCGCCGGGATTGAAGTGCCCGCAGATTCCAAGATTCTAATCGGAGAAGTGGAGTCCGTTGATATCACCGAACCCTTCGCCCATGAGAAGCTGTCGCCTGTGCTGGCAATGTATAAGGCATCTAGCTTTGACGACGCCGTGGCTAAGGCGGAAAGGCTGGTGGCGGACGGCGGCTATGGCCATACGTCGGTCCTCTATGTAAATACGGCTACAGAAGACGGAAAGGAAAAGATAGCGAAGCATCAGGCGGCCATGAAGACCTGCCGTATCCTGATCAATACTCCTTCATCCCAGGGAGGTATCGGCGATCTTTACAACTTCAGGCTGACGCCTTCCCTGACTCTGGGATGCGGTTCCTGGGGAGGCAATTCCGTATCGGAAAACGTAGGAGTAAAGCACTTGATCAACATTAAGACCGTTGCCGAGAGGAGAGAGAATATGCTTTGGCTGAGGACACCGGAAAAGATATATTTCAAGAAGGGCTGCATGCCGGTCGCATTGGATGAACTCGGTACTGTCATGAATAAGAAGCGCGCATTTATTGTAACCGATACGTTCCTTTATAAAAACGGTTATACGAAGCCGATTACCGATAAGCTGGATGAAATGGGTATTGTGTACACATGCTTCTATGATGTGGAGCCTGATCCTAAGTTAAAGTGTGCGAAAGCCGGCGCCGAGATGATGAGGAGCTTCGAGCCGGATACCATTATTGCTCTGGGCGGCGGTTCTGCCATGGATGCGGCCAAGATCATGTGGGTAATGTATGAACATCCAGAAGTGGATTTCATGGATATGGCCATGGATTTTATGGATATCCGAAAGAGAGTATATACCTTCCCGAAAATGGGAGAGAAAGCATATTTCGTGGCGATTCCCACATCGGCCGGCACCGGCTCCGAGGTGACGCCGTTTGCGATCATTACTGATGAAAAAACGGGGAAGAAATGGCCGCTGGCAGATTATGAGCTGCTTCCCAACATGTCCATAGTGGATGCGGATAATATGATGAATATGCCAAAGGGATTGACCAGTTCTTCTGGTATTGATGTCATGACCCACGCGCTGGAGGCTTATGTATCGGTGATGGCTTCTGACTACACCGACGGTCTGGCCTTAAAGGCTATAAAAAATGTATTTGATTATCTGCCCCGTGCGTATGAACTTGGCGCCGCGGATGTGGAAGCCAGAGAAAAGATGGCGGATGCGTCCTGTATGGCAGGTTTGGCCTTTGCCAATGCCTTCCTTGGCGTGAACCATTCACTGGCCCATAAGCTGGGAGCGTTCCATCATATCCCTCACGGCATAGCCAACGCCCTGGTGCTGACGTATGTGATTCGCTTCAATGCGGAGGAGGCGCCTGTTAAGATGGGTACATTCCCTCAGTATAAGTATCCGCACGCATTTGACAGATACGTGGAGGCGGCCAGGTTTGCGGGAATCACAGGGAAAGACGATCATGAGTGAATTGAAAGAGATTTATCTGGACGCATATTATGGAAGATAAAAAAGTTCCCTTTCACAATGTGGCTTTTGCTGCAAGATAAATTGAAAAAGAAAGGAACCGGCAGTCAGCGGAGACGCAAGACTGCCGGTTCCTTTTTCCATGGTTTATATCAATGTTTCCAAAGTTTCTTAATGAATATCAGGATATTTTTTTTTCGTGGAGCTTTGTCTGTTTTTTTTTGATATCCTCATAATCCGGTTCACTTAAATCCAGCTCTTCTTTAAACGGAGAACAATTTTTCCTGATGAATTTATCAGCTCCGCCGGTGGCGAGGTATCCGACGACAAATACGAACAAAAACATTAAAATAACCGCAATAACTTGCATAGAGCCACCCCCTTGTTTATTTGAAAATATCATATTTAACATAAAGGTGGTATTATGGCTTGAAAAATCATGTAAAGATTATATTAAGATTTATCGGCCTTAATACAATCTTAATACTGCCGGAATTTATTTAATTCTTTCTTAAGCGTACTGCTTGTAGAATAGGCGGTAGACGATGGAAAGGGGCTTTACGATGGAAAAGGTGTGGAAGCGGGTTCACCGCGCTTCGCCGATGAAAATAATCATAGCGGGGTACTTTTTTATTATACTTCTGGGAGCCGGCCTTCTTTGCCTGCCAATTTCCATAAAGGCAGGAGAAAGTCTCACCTCCTTCTCCGACGCGTTATTTACTGCCACTTCGGCCACCTGTGTGACCGGGCTGGTGAGATTTGATACATATACCCACTGGTCTTTTTTCGGGCAGCTTGTCATTCTCCTTTTGATACAGGTAGGAGGAATCGGCTTTATGACCTTTGCCATATACGCCGTTTCTATGACAAAGAAAAAGATAGGACTTACTACCAGAGTTATCATGCAGAATGCCATATCTGCGCCGCAGGTCGGCGGAATCGTGCGGATGACCCGTTTTATCCTGTTTGGGACCTTTTTGATAGAAGGAACGGGCGCCGTACTTCTGAGCCTGTATTTCTGCCCGCGGCTGGGATTTTTCGAAGGCATATGGTATGGGATTTTTCACAGCATATCCGCTTTCTGCAATGCCGGATTTGACCTGATGGGCAGAAGAGAGCCGTTTTCTTCTTTGACGACGATTGGCGGAAACTGGTATGTAAACGGGATCATAATGCTCCTTATCATCATCGGCGGACTTGGTTTCTTTGTATGGAGGGATTTGGCGACCAACCATTTTTCTCTGAAGAAGCTCCGGCTTCACAGCAAGCTTGTGCTCGTGGTCACAGCCGGATTGATCTTTTTTGGAGCTTTGCTGCTGTTCATCTTTGAACAGGGCAATGCAGATTTTGTCCAGATGCCATTTTCCCAAAAGGGTCTTTCTGCCTTATTCCAATCCGTAACGGCGAGAACGGCAGGATTCAACAGCATGGATTTGGCTAAAATGACGCAGTCCAGCCAGTTTCTGCTCATCTGCCTGATGCTGATCGGAGGGTCCACCGGATCCACGGCGGGCGGTGTCAAGACTACTACTCTGGCGGTATTTATGATAAGTATTGTATCTACCATGCGTCAGAAGAAAAACATGGAAGTATTCGGAAGACGTCTGGATGATGGAGTTATCCGTTTGGCGACCTGCATTTTCAGCATGTATCTGATTCTTTCTCTGACGGTGGCAATGGCTGTGTCTTCGATAGAAGGAATGCCGCTTTTGACCGCTTTGTTTGAGAGCGCTTCTGCCGTGGGTACGGTAGGGCTGACATTGGGAGTGACAACTGGACTTGGCATGGTATCCAAATGCCTGATTATGTTCTTGATGTTTGTAGGCAGAGTGGGGTCCGTCACGATCCTCGTGGCGCTGGCGTCGGAGAAAAACCGCACGGTATCAAAGCTGCCTCTGGAAAAAATACAGGTTGGATAGATAAATAGGGGGAATTTTTATGAAAACAGTATTGGTCATCGGCTTGGGAAGGTTTGGCCGCCATATGGCACAGAAGCTTTTGGAGGAAGGAAATGATGTGCTGGCTGTGGAAAAAGATGAGGACAGGGCTGACAAGGCGGCGAGCATTCTGCGGGATATCCAGATAGGGGACGCGACGGATGAGCAGTTTATCTCATCCATAGGCATCAATCATTTCGATATGTGTGTGGTTGCAGTCGGGGATAACTTTCAGAGCGCCCTGGAGATCACAGTCCTTTTAAAGGATATGGGGGCGAAATTCATTTTGGCCCGCGCCAGCCGGGACGTACACAGAAAACTTCTTTTAAGGAACGGCGCAGATCATGTGGTATACGCGGAACGGGAAATGGCAGAACGTTTGGCCATTAAATACGGGGCAAAAAATATCTTTGATTACATAGAACTTACGGAAGAAATCGGGATATTTGAGATAGCCGTCCCGGTATCCTGGTATGGGAAAACCATCATAGAGAAATCGGTGCGTACCCGTTATCATATCAGTATCTTGGCGACAAAGAAGAAGGGAAAGATATACCCTCTGCCGCCTTCAGACCATCGTTTTTCCGGGGATGAAACCTTAATGGTGATGGGTTCTGAAAATGATCTGAGAGCTCTTATGAGATAGGGCAGAATAAATATATAGAAAATTAGAACTAGAAAGCATAAAGATTCCTTAATGGGATTTTTGTGCTTTCTTTATTTTTTTATAAAAGGTCCTAATCCTATTTTTATTTTGTCTGCGGTATGCTGTTTGCTGTAAAGCCGGATTTGCATAAGCAGACAGACATTAGGAGAGGTGAAAAAGATGATGCAGTTAATGTTGCAGTATGGATTTTATCTGATCGTTCTGGTAGCGCTGGCCATTCCCCTTGGCGGCTATATCGGAAAAATCATGAATGGAGAACACGTTTGGCTGTCTCGCATTCTGTCCCCCTGCGAGAGGGCGGTATACCGCGTAATGCGTGTTAAAGCAGATGAGGAGATGAACTGGAAGAAATATGCCGTATGTGCCTTTCTTTTCAGCGGAATCGGATTCCTGTTCGTGTTTCTGATCCAGATGCTCCAAGGCGTGCTGCCGGGAAATCCCCAGGGGATCCCCGGAATGTCCTGGCATCTGTCTTTCAATACGGCCGTCAGCTTTGTGACCAATACCAACTGGCAGGCCTACAGCGGTGAAGCACAGGCCAGTTACCTGATACAGGCATTGGGGCTGGCTGTACAGAACTTTGTATCGGCGGCGACTGGGATTGCCGTATTATTTGCCCTGATCCGTGGGTTCATAAGGGTAAAAACGAATGGGCTGGGAAGCTTCTGGGTGGATATGACGAGAACGGTCTTATATATCCTGATTCCTCTCAACCTGGTGATCTCCATATTTCTGGTGAGCCAGGGCGTGGTTCAAAATCTGAAGCCAGCCGAAACAGTCGAGCTTCTGGAGCCGGCAGCCGTGGATGCGGAGGGCAATGTTCTGGAAAACGCGGAAATAGATTTGAAGAACGGTGTGGTCACCGTGGATGGAACGGCAGTTCCGGACGCGGATATCATTACAAAGCAGATTGTCCCGCTGGGGCCGGCTGCCAGCCAGATCGCCATTAAGCAGACTGGGACGAACGGCGGCGGTTACTATGGCGTGAATTCAGCCCATCCGCTGGAAAATCCCACCTGGCTGTCCAATCTGGTCGAAATGATATCTCTTTTGCTGATACCGGCGGCCCTATGCTTTACCTTTGGCAGAAATGTGAAGAGTAAAAAACAGGGAAAAGCTATATTCGCGGCGATGTTCATCATGCTTGTCATCGCGCTTGCCTGCGTGGCGGCCAGTGAACAGTCGGCCACGCCGGGGCTGGCTCAGGAAGAGGCCGTGGACATCTCCATGGACAATCAGGCCGGGGGAAATATGGAAGGAAAAGAATCCAGGTTCGGCATCGCAGCGTCTTCTACCTGGGCGGCATATACGACTGCGGCATCCAACGGTTCCGTAAACTCCATGCATGACAGCTATACTCCGCTTGGCGGCATGGTGCCGATGATTTTAATGCAGCTTGGCGAAGTCATATTCGGAGGCGTCGGATGCGGACTGTATACCATGCTCGCCTTTGCGATACTTACTGTGTTCATAGCCGGCCTGATGGTGGGAAGGACTCCGGAGTATCTGTGCAAAAAAATAGAGCCGTATGAAATGAAATGGGCGGTGGTGGCCTGCCTGGCTACGCCGGTCGCGATCCTGATCGGGAGCGGCATCGCGGTCCTTGTGCCCAGCGTATCCGAATCCCTAAATAACAGCGGCGCTCATGGCTTTTCCGAGGTTTTATATGCGTTTACCTCTGCCGGGGGCAACAATGGATCTGCTTTTGCGGGGCTTAATGCCAATACGGTATTCTTAAATGTGAGCCTTGCTCTCTGCATGCTGGCGGCCAGATTTGCACCCATGGCAGCGATGCTTGCTGTTGCGGGAAGCCTGGCGAAAAAGAAGAAGATTGCCGTGACGGCGGGGACTTTGTCCACCAGTAATGGAATGTTTGTATTTCTGCTGATCTTTATCGTGCTGCTGGTAGGAGCGCTTAGCTTCTTCCCGGCACTGGCGCTTGGGCCGCTTGCGGAATTCTTCGCTTCATAAGCATGATGCCCTTGGTTTTTATGGCATAAGGAGGTATATAAGGAATGTCTGGAAAAAAGAAAAGCGCTCTGGCCGATAAGAAAATGGCGGCCCGGGCCATAAAGGATTCATTTATAAAATTGAAGCCCAGGACGCAGGTGAAAAACCCGGTCATGTTTTTGGTCTATCTGTCGGCCATATTGACTACGATCCTCTGGATCGTCTCACTGCTTGGGATAAAAGACGCCCCGTCGGGGTTCACCCTGGCCATCGCGGTCATCCTGTGGTTTACGGTATTGTTCGCCAACTTTGCCGAAGCAATTGCGGAAGGGCGGGGAAAAGCTCAGGCAGACGCCCTGCGGGCGGCAAAGAAGGATGTAGAGGCACATATGATTTCGTCTGCTGACAAAAAAGAAGAGGTGAGCAAAGTCTCCTCCGCATCCCTTAAAAAAGGAGATCTTGTCATTGTAAAAGCAGGAGAGCAAATCCCAGCCGACGGAGAAGTCATAGAAGGAGCGGCTTCCGTGGATGAGAGCGCGATCACAGGAGAATCCGCGCCCGTCATCCGGGAAAGCGGCGGCGACAGGAGCGCGGTGACCGGCGGCACAACAGTCCTTTCCGACTGGCTGGTGATTCAGGTTACCAGTGAAGCGGGAGAAAGTTTTCTGGATAAAATGATCGCCATGGTGGAAGGCGCGTCCAGGAAGAAAACGCCGAATGAGATCGCTCTTCAGATTTTCCTGATCGCGCTTACGGTTATATTTGTCCTGGTGACGGTTTCTCTTTACACCTATTCCATTTTTTCTGCCGATCAGGCAGGAATTCCGAATCCCACTTCTGTCACGACGCTGGCCGCGCTTTTAGTCTGCCTTGCGCCTACTACGATCGGAGCGCTGCTTTCCGCCATTGGGATTGCGGGCATGAGCCGTCTGAATCAGGCAAATGTGCTGGCCATGAGCGGCCGTGCCATTGAGGCCGCCGGTGATGTGGATATTTTGATGCTGGATAAGACCGGGACGATCACATTGGGAAACAGGCAGGCATCTGAATTGATTCCTGTGGACGGAACACTTCCGGAGGAGCTGGCCGACGCGGCCCAGCTCTCCTCCCTGGCTGATGAGACGCCGGAGGGAAGAAGCGTTGTGGTCCTGGCAAAGGAACAATTCGGAATCCGGGGCAGAAGCCTGGAAGATAAAAATATGGAATTCATTCCGTTCAGTGCGAAGACCAGGATGAGCGGTGTGAATTATGACGGAAATGAGATCAGGAAAGGCGCCGCTGATACGGTGAAGCAGTATGTGCTGGACAATGGAGGGAGCTATAGCTGGGAATGTGATGAAGCGGTAAAGAAAATATCCAAGCAGGGCGGCACGCCTCTTGTTGTGGCAAAGAATCACAAAATTCTGGGAGTTATCCACCTGAAAGATATCATTAAGCAGGGGGTTAAGGAAAAGTTTGCGGATCTCAGAAAAATGGGCATCAAAACCATTATGATCACCGGGGACAATCCGCTGACGGCGGCTGCCATAGCTGCGGAAGCCGGCGTCGACGATTTTCTGGCAGAAGCGACGCCGGAGGGAAAGCTCCAGATGATAAGAGATTTTCAGGCAAAAGGACATCTGGTGGCTATGACGGGTGACGGGACGAACGACGCTCCGGCCCTGGCTCAGGCGGACGTGGCGGTGGCGATGAATTCCGGAACCCAGGCGGCAAAGGAAGCAGGCAATATGGTGGATCTGGATTCCTCACCCACAAAGCTGATTGAGATCGTCCGGATAGGAAAGCAGCTTCTGATGACCAGAGGAAGCCTGACCACCTTCAGTATCGCGAATGATGTGGCAAAATATTTTGCCATCATACCGGCTCTCTTTATGGGACTTTACCCAGGTCTTTCTGCGCTGAATATAATGGGTCTTCACAGCCCGTACAGCGCGGTCTTGTCCGCGATAATCTATAACGCTCTGATAATCATTGCGCTGATACCTCTGGCCTTAAAGGGCGTGAAGTATCGGGAGGTTTCCGCGGGGAAGCTTCTGTCACGGAACCTGGTTGTGTACGGTATTGGAGGCGTCATAGCACCGTTTATCTTCATTAAACTGATTGATATGCTGCTGGCAGCGGCAGCGCTGGTTTAAGAAAGGCAGGTAATTGAGATGAAAGCAATAAAAACGATTTTGCCCAGGGCGGCCCTTTTGTTTCTGCTTTTTACGGTCATATGCGGAATTTTGTATCCCGGCGCCGTGACCGCGGTGGCTCAGACGGTATTTCCGGATAAGGCAAACGGGAGTATCATTGAGGTAAATGGTAAAAAGTATGGAAGCGCGCTTCTTGGGCAGCAGTATACAGACGTGACTCACATGTGGGGAAGGATCATGAATCTGAATACGAATACTTACAAAGATAAAGACGGGAATGCCGTGATGTACGCCTCTCCTTCCAATCTGAGCCCGGTCAGCGAAGAATATAAGGAACTGTTGGCGCAGAGAGTGGAAAAGATTCGGTCTGCCCATCCGGAAAAAGGAGATACGCCGATACCGGTAGATCTGGTAACCTGCTCAGGGAGCGGGCTGGACCCGGATATCTCCGCGGCGGCCGCGGAATATCAGGCAGAACGCCTGGCGAGGGAGAATGGCAGATCTGTGGAGGAAATCGAAGATATCATAGAAAAATGTACAACGCATAAGATTTTTGGGATTTTTGGAGAAGAGACGGTCAACGTATTGAAGGTGAATCTGATGCTGGACGGTATTTTGGAATAGGGAGGTCTGCAGATGTATAAAATGAAGACTGCGCGAAGGGAAGAGTTCAGGATAAGAGAGAAGATATCCGGCAACTGCGGAGAGGCGGGACTGATCTCTCTGGTCTATGGAATCAGCAATGAGCTGTCTTTGAATCCGGATATTTTCGAAAGAGAAGACGGAAGTATTTGGATTTATTATGAACATTCGGAATTTCCGTGCAGTCTTCTCCTTGACGAATATGGCGCGCTTATGGCGGCGCTCCATGAGGAATACCCCATCGTTATATGCGGAAACGCTGATGGAAAAGAAGCCGCCCAGCTGCAGGTGGTGAAAGAAGAATCAGAAGGAATCTGGTATTTTGAGAAGAGCAATTTATCAGGAGAGGATTTTGATGAACTGGAGAGTATCTGTATTGTAGTCAGCACGGAAAGAGGAGGAATAAGAAAGGAGCTGGCGGAGCTGCTCCGCGGCGTCCGCTGGGAATATGAGGCGCTGGCTGTGAGACGGAGCTGGTATATGGAAAAAGCGCTGTCAGGTCTGGAAGAAATGTGCCCGGGCGCTTACTTCCGGTATCTGCCTCTTACGGAAGACGCAGAAGAAACCGTCTGGATGGAATCGCTCACCGTAACACAGATGGCGGAACTCTGGAGCCTTCTCTTAGAGAACGGAGTCGGGGCGGCGGAATTTGAATATGCCCTGGAGGCCCTGGAACATAAAAACCTGAATTCGGTCTACTCCTGGGAGCTGTCCCTCCGAATGGCTCTTAATGACTGCGGGGTCACGGTACAGTACGAGGACCATGGATTTCGGATGGAACGGGCGGACGGGAGGAGGATGGTGTATGATTACGGGACCGGTACGGCGGCTGAGAAGATGCTTCTGAAGATCCTGTTTCCCGTTTCTCTTACGTGAGGCTCTTAATATAATCTTTATGGGAAATGGGGATTATCTCATAGGATTCTTATAAAATTTGTGTTAAGATGATAAAAAAGTACAGAGGTGAGAGCAGGTATGGAGCGGGCAAAGCCGGACGAGATATTAAGGCAGATGGAAAAAGAAGAGCAGAAGGAAAGCAGAGGACATCTGAAGATATTTTTCGGATACGCTGCAGGAGTGGGAAAGACTTATGCGATGCTGAAAGCCGCCCATGCCGCGAAAAGAAGAGGGATAGACGTGGTGGCCGGCTATATCGAGCCTCATACCAGGCCCCGCACGATGCAGCTTTTAAACGGCTTGGAGACAATCCCTCCGCTGGTCTTGTCTTATAAAGGGATTTCCGTAAAGGAATTTGACCTGGATGCCGCGATCGCCCGGCATCCGAAACTGATCCTGGTGGATGAGCTGGCGCATACAAACGCCCAGGGGAGCAGGCATGCGAAGCGGTACCAGGATATCGATGAGCTTCTCAATGCCGGGATAGATGTCTACACCACCGTGAATGTCCAGCATATAGAGAGTCTCAACGATATTGTGGCCTCCATAACCGGGATCATGGTGCAGGAGAGGATCCCAGATAAAATATTTGATGACGCCAGCCAGGTCGAGCTGGTGGATATCGAGCCGGAGGATCTGATCAACCGGCTGAAGGAAGGAGAGGTCTATCAGCCGACACAGGCAAAAAAGGCGCTGCACCATTTTTTCACGATTGAAAATCTGACGGCGCTCAGGGAAATCGCCCTTCGCCGGAGCGCCGACCGGGTGAATAAGCTCTCAGAACTGGCGAAGCAGTCGGGCGGAGGGGATTATTATACCGATGAACATATCCTGGTATGTCTCTCCGCGTCTCCTTCCAACACGAAGATTATCCGTACGGCTGCGAGGATGGCCAGGGCATTCAGGGGAAGCCTGACAGCGATTTTCGTGGAAACTCCCAGATTTCGGGGCGCATCCCCGGAGGATAAGAAAAGGCTCCGGGAGCATATCCACCTGGCAGAACAGCTGGGGGGAAAGGTAGAGACTGTATACGGAGAAGATGTGGCCCTCCAGATCGCGGAATACGCAAAGCTGTCCGGCGCATCCAAGATCGTGCTGGGACGGAGCAATACACAGAAGAGATTTCTGATATCCAGGCAGTCCTTCACGGAGAGGCTGACGGAACTCGCGCCAAATCTGGATATCTATATCATCCCCGATAAGGCGATGCCCAGCTACCGGAAGCTGGCGGTGAAAAAAACAAGGAACCATTTTTCCTTGGCGGATGTTACAAAGACGATCATCATACTTGTGCTGTCTTCCCTGGTGGGTATGGTCTTCCATCAGATAGGCTTTAATGATTCCAATATCATTATGGTTTATATTTTGGGAGTGCTGTTTGCGGCTATCGTGACCACCGGGCGCATATACAGTATCGTCCTGTCTCTGGTCAGCGTGCTGGTATTCAACTTCCTGTTCACTACGCCTAAATTCACCTTTCAGGCTTATGGCCCGGAATATCCCGTGACCTTTCTGGTGATGTTCCTCACGGCTTTTGTGACCAGTTCCCTGACGACGAAGATAAAGAGACAGGCGGTCCAGTCCGCAGGTATGGCCTACCGGACACAGATCCTTCTGGACACGAACCAGCTGCTTCAGCAGCAGAAGAATACGGACGGCATCATAGAGGTGACGGCCAGCCAGCTGACAAAGCTGCTCCATCGGGATATCGTCTTTTATCCGTCTGAAGAGGGCGATCTAAAGCAGCCGGTCTGGTATCTAAAGGATTCCGGCGTCTCCGGACAGGGGGCAGAAGATACGTCCAAAAAAGAATATCTTCTGGAGAATGAGCAGGCGGTCGCGGCGTGGGTGTTTAAAAACAACAAACGGGCGGGCGCCGGCACCGATACGCTGGGAAATGCCCGGTATATGTATCTTGCAGTCCGAAGCGCCAATGATGTGTACGGTGTGGTGGGCATCGATATGTATGGAGATCCGCTCAGCTCCTTTGAAAACAGCCTTCTGCTCTCTATATTGGGGGAGTGTGCCCTGGCCCTTGAGAAGGACTTATATGGGAGAAAACGGGAAGAAGCGGCGGCTCAGGCCAAAAATGAGCAGCTGCGCGCCAATCTCCTCCGTTCCATTTCCCACGATCTGCGGACGCCGCTGACCAGCATATCCGGAAATGCCGGCGTCCTGCTGGGAAACGGCGGCAGACTGGATGAAAGTAAGAAAAACCAGCTGTATACGGATATTTATGATGATTCCATGTGGCTGATCAATCTGGTGGAGAACCTGCTGTCCGTGACCAGGATTGAAGACGGCACCATGCATCTTAACCTGGAGACAGAGCTTTTGGAGGAGGTCATCACAGAGGCCAGGCGCCATGTCAACAGAAAGAGTGTGGAGCATGAGATCGAAGTAGTACAGAAGGACGAATTCATTCTGGCGAAAATGGATGCACGCCTGATCGTGCAGGTGATAATCAATCTCATCGACAATGCCATTAAATATACGCCGCCCGGTTCGAGGATCGTCATCACGGTGGCAAAGGCCGGAAGGATGGCAGTAGTGGAGGTGGCGGACAACGGTCCGGGAATTGCCGATGATTTGAAGGATAAGATATTTGAAATGTTCTATACGGCCAATAATGGGATCGCGGACAGCAGAAGGAGTCTGGGGCTTGGCCTGGCTCTGTGCAAATCCATTATAACGGCTCACGGAGGAACGATAACAGTGAGGGACAATGAGCCCCGCGGCACCATATTCCAGTTTACCCTGCCATCAGAGGAGGCAATGTTGCATGAATAAGCCATTGATACTAATTGTAGAAGACGATACGGCGGTAAAGAATCTGATATCCACTACGCTGGAAATGCAGAATTATAAATTTCATACGGCGGAGACGGGGCAGCAGGCTGTGATGGCGGCGGCATCCCAGAATCCGGATGTGATGCTCCTGGATCTTGGGCTCCCGGACATGGATGGAGTGGAGATCATCAAAAAGGTGAGAAGCTGGTCCAATATGCCGATCATAGTCATCAGCGCCCGGAGCGAGGACAGGGATAAGATCGATGCGCTGGATGCAGGGGCAGATGATTATCTGACAAAGCCGTTTTCTGTAGAGGAGCTTCTGGCCAGACTTCGGGTAACGCTCCGCCGCCTGAGCTATATGCAGTCCTCAAAGGCCGCCGACGAGGTGGTATTTGTCAACGGGGATCTGAGGATTGACTATTCCGCCGGATGCGCGTACATGGAGGAGAAGGAGCTGCACCTGACGCCCATTGAATATAAACTCCTGTGCCTGCTCGCAAAAAATGTGGGCAAGGTCCTGACCCATACGTATATAACCAGAGAGGTATGGGGAAGCGCCTGGGAGAATGACGTGGCGTCCCTGAGAGTGTTTATGGCCACACTGCGTAAGAAGATCGAGACAGATCCGGCCCAGCCGAAATATATCCAGACCCATGTTGGCGTGGGCTACCGGATGCTGAGAATAGAATAGTACAGAGAAATAAAACGGGCAGCCATATGGCCGCCTGTTTTATATAATAGGGGGTGTAATACAATACCCGGTTATGGGTATTATAAGCAAAATAGAAGAGGTACTGTTATACAATGCCCTGCGAATGCATGGCGTCGGCGATCTTCTTAAAAGCGGCGATGTTGGCGCCGATCACATAATTATCCTCGTAGCCGTAATCCTTTGCCGCGCCGCTGATCTGAGCATATATATTTACCATGATCTCTTTCAGCCTGGAATCTGTCTTTTCAAAGGACCAGTAAAGACGCTCGCTGTTCTGGGTCATCTCCAGGGCGGAAGTGGTGACGCCTCCCGCGTTGGATGCTTTGCCGGGCAGGAAAAACATTTCGCTTTCCATCACGTAATCGGTGGCTTCCTGGGTGACAGGCATATTAGCGCCTTCACAGATGGCAAAACAGCCGTTTTCCTTCAGAGCTTTGGCGTCTGAGAGGGTCAGCTCATTCTGCGTCGCGCAGGGAAGAGCGATATCACATGGAATGTTCCAGATTCCTCTGCCTTCCGTATACTTTGCAGAAGGGACCTCATCCACGTATTCTTTGATCCGTCCTCTGCGCTTTTCCTTGATATCCTTAACGATATCAATGCGGATGCCTTTGGGATCATAGACAAAGCCGCTGGAATCGCTCAGTGCGACCACCTTCGCCCCGAAGTGCTGAGCGCGCTCAGTCGCGTAAATGGCCACATTGCCGGAGCCGGATACTATGACGGTCTTCCCGCTCATGGTCATTTCATGATTCCGCAGCATCTCCTCGGTAATATACACGAGACCATAGCCTGTGGACTCTTTCCGGACCAGAGAACCGCCGAAGGTCAGTCCCTTTCCTGTGAGCACACCTTCATAACGCCCTGTAAGACGTTTGTACTGTCCGTACAAGTAGCCGACTTCTCTGCCTCCCACGCCGATATCTCCGGCGGGGACGTCCGTATTGGCTCCGATATGGCGGTAAAGCTCATTCATGAAGCTCTGGCAGAACGCCATTACCTCACGGTCAGATTTGCCCTTGGGGTCAAAGTCGGCCCCGCCTTTGCCGCCGCCGATGGGAAGATCGGTGAGTGCGTTTTTAAAGATTTGTTCAAAGCCCAGGAATTTTACAATGCCCTGGTTTACGGAAGGATGGAAACGAAGTCCACCTTTGTAAGGTCCGATGGCGCTGGAGAACTGGACACGATAGCCGCGGTTCACCTGTACCTGTCCCTTGTCGTCAACCCAGGGGACGCGGAATGACACAACACGCTCCGGCTCGATGAGACGCTCCAGAATAGCGTCTCTCCGGTACATTGCCTCGTTCTCATCGATTACCGGGCGAAGAGAATCGAGTACCTCGCGTACCGCCTGGTGGAATTCCGGTTCACCAGGGTTCTTGTCGATTGCACGGGAAATCATTTCATCTACATATGACATATTTTTCCTCCAGGACATAAACTAGAACGAAAAAGGAGTCAAAACAGACAAGCGTATGCTTGCTGTTATGACTCCTTTGTCCTTTTTTAATATAACACTCTGAGCTGTTTAAGTCAATTGGAACGGCGCCGGCGGATCAATTTTCAGCAAATTCGCCAAAAAAATCCTGGCTGAAGAGTTCTTTTATTTTATTTAAGTCAGCAGTCTGCCCTAATATCCACATCAGCTTGGCAAATGCGGCTTCGGTGGTCATGGTGCCGGCGGAGAGCACGCCTGCTTTGGAGGCCTCCACGCCCACGTCATATACAGTCAGATCACAGCCGTCATGGATGCATTGGGTGGTGACTGCCACTGGGATTTCCTTTTTGATCAGGGCTTTAATGGGTGGAAGCAGATTTCTGCGTGAGTTCGGTATCCCTCCCAAGCCGAAGGCTTCCAGCACCACGGCCCGGTATCCCAGCTGCGGTATGGCTTCCAGCAGTTCCGGCTTCATGCCGGGGACCAGCTTAAGGAGCAGGACATTGGGGTTGAAGTTATCGTTAAGTGTCAGGGATTTCCTGGAAAGGGGAGCCGGTTCCCTGTTTAAGATCACTTTGCCGTCTTTGACGGATCCCTCCGGCTCGCGGTTTATACTTTCAAAAGCGTGAAGCCCAAGGGAACTGGTCTTCCGGGCATGGCAGCCGTGGATGATGATGCCGTCAAAGACGAGGTACACTCCGGCAAGCCGTCCGTCCGCGGCTGCGTGGAACGCATCGAGGATATTGCGCTTTCCGTCTGTGTTCGGCTCTTCGATGGGTATTTGGGAGCCGGTAAGAATTACCGGTTTGTTGAGATTTTGCAGCATGAAGGACAGCGCGGCGGCAGTGTATGCCATGGTATCGGTACCGTGGGTAATGACTACGCCGTCAAAGATGGAAAGGCCTGCAAAGACGGCCTGTGCGATGGAAGCCCACTCTTCCGGCTGGATGTTGGTGCTGTCCAGACTCAGAAGTTCTTTATAGTGAATCTCACAAAGACCGTTCAGTTCCGGAATCAGACGTACCATGGACGCGCCGTCCATCTGAGGAGAGAGACCGTTTTCCGTCGGGGAAGAGGCGATGGTGCCGCCTGTGGAGAGGAGTAAGATCTTCTTCATGAAAACCCTTCTTTCTATTTATATTGAAAAAAGTATAACATAAATCAGCCGGCTTTGACAGGGGCGCATATTTATTTCATGGATTGTTCATAAGAAATTTATAATAGAGGTTAAATTCTTGCTGACAGGCGGTGAATACAAAAAGAAACCCTTGAAAAAAAAAAACTCCTGGTATATAATAAGGAGCAATGATGAAATATGAATAGAAAAACGCGGTGATGAGAGCTAAGGTATGTGATGTCCTTTCAGAGAGCTGGTGGTTGGTGCGAACCGGCAGGACTGCAGGCCTGTCCACTTTCGGAGCGGTTGGCGATGAGTCAAAAGGCCGGTGGCCTTTATACCACCAATAAGAGGCTGGCCGCGGAAGGCCGGCAAAATGGGTGGCAACGCGGAAACCTTTCGTCCCTGACATGGGATGAGAGGTTATTTTTTTATAAAAAAGGAGGAATTATCATGATAGACATTAAATTTTTGAGAGAGAATCCGGAAGCAGTAAAGGAAAACATCAAGAAGAAATTCCAGGACAGGAAGCTGCCGCTGGTGGACGAAGTGATCGCTTTAGATAAGGAAAACAGAGAAATCAAGCAGGAGGTTGAGAGCCTCCGCGCCAGCCGGAACCGTCTTTCCAAGGAGATCGGCGCGCTGATGAAGCAGGGAAAGAAGGAAGAAGCAGAAAAGATCAAGGCTCAGGTAAATGCCAACGCCGCCCGGGTTGAGGAGCTGTCGGCGAGGGAACGTGAAGTGGAGGAGGCCATTCAGAAGAATATGATGACCATCCCCAATATCATTGACCCGTCCGTGCCCATCGGAAAAGATGATACGGAAAATGTGGAAGTGACCAAGTACGGGGAACCGGTCGTGCCAGATTTTGAGATCCCTTACCATACAAAGATTATGGAAAGCTTTGGAGGGATCGATCTGGAAAGCGCGGGACGGGTGGCCGGAAACGGTTTTTATTATCTGATGGGCGATATCGCAAGGCTCCATTCTTCCATTTTGGCTTACGCGAGGGACTTCATGATTAACAGGGGATTTACGTACTGCATACCGCCGTTCATGATCAGGAGCAATGTGGTGACCGGCGTGATGAGCTTTGATGAAATGGATGCGATGATGTATAAGATCGAGGGAGAAGATCTGTATCTGATCGGCACCAGCGAACATTCCATGATCGGAAAGTTCATCGATACGGTATCTCCGGAAGAGAAGCTCCCCTATACACTGACCAGCTATTCTCCTTGCTTCCGCAAGGAAAAGGGCGCTCATGGAATCGAAGAAAGAGGCGTGTACCGTATCCATCAGTTTGAAAAACAGGAAATGATCGTTGTATGCAGGCCGGAGGAAAGCCCCATGTGGTTCGAGAAGCTGTGGCAGAATACGGTGGACCTGTTCCGTTCCATGGATATTCCTGTCCGCACCCTGGAATGCTGTTCCGGCGATCTGGCGGATCTGAAGGTGAAGTCCTACGATGTGGAGGCATGGTCTCCCAGGCAGCAGAAATATTTCGAAGTGGGAAGCTGCTCCAACTTAGGTGATGCACAGGCCCGCCGTCTCAAAATCCGTGTGAACGGAAAAGACGGGAAATATTTTGCCCACACATTGAATAATACAGTAGTAGCGCCGCCTCGTATGCTGATAGCATTTTTGGAGAATAATCTGAATGCGGACGGCACCGTGGACATTCCCGCGGTGATTCAGCCGTACATGGGCGGACAGACGAAGCTGGTGCCGAAGGAAGAAGGATGATAATGTCTTCTCTGGGAGCGTCAGTGCCAATAAAAAGGAGATATCATGCATAAATATCTGCGGGCGATAGGGTTCAGTGAGTATACGAAAAAGCAGGATATTGAAGAGCTTCTGGAGCAGACGGTCCAGTGCCCCGGGGAGACTCAGCTGGTTCAGCTGGATGACGGAGGGACAAGGGAACAGATCTATGCGGAGGTGGGAAACGGTATAGGCATCTCCGTCTGCGGGGAAATGAATGACCGGGATATATTGGAAAGGGAATACTATTTTCCCTATCTGCGGAGCACCTGCATCACCACACAGGCGCCCTGCCAGGTGCAGCGCCATGCGGAAAAGGAATCCTATGCCGGGATCTGTGAGGAATACCGGCTTGGTGTATCTTTGATCTTTTATCTCCAGAATGGAATGGAATATGTGAAGAGGCGTCAGGATAAGTTCCACAGCTCTCAGATATCGTCGGTCATGCTGTCGGCGCTTTCCATCTATGGAAGGATCCTGCTGCCGGTCCAGAAGACCGAAAAGCAGAAGGAAAAGATCAAGGTGGCGTCCGAGAACAGGAGCAGTCTTTTAGAAGCGGCGAGGAAAGGCGATTCGGAGGCCATGGATTCCCTGGCTTTGGAGGATATCGATCTTTATGCCGCTATCTCCGGCCGGGTCCGCAACGAGGATGTCTATTCCATAGTGGACTCCTGTTTTATGCCTTTCGGCGTGGAATGTGACCAATATTCGATCCTGGGAGAAATTTTAGAGGTGGAAATCGTCACAAATAGGTGGACAAATGAGGAAATTTATGTTTTAATGGTAGAGTGCAACGACATTATGTTCCAGGTGGGCATCAATAAGCAGGATTTGCTTGGCGAGCCGGTGGTGGGACGTAGGTTTAAGGGGCCTGTATGGCTTCAGGGTCAGGTGAATTTCCTGGATTGAGCCGCGTGTCACTGGTTGCACCGTTTTATTGCTAAGTCTCCGTAGCTCAGCAGGATAGAGCGACCGCCTCCTAAGCGGTAGGCCGGAGGTTCAAATCCTCTCGGGGACGCCAGAAATCCCGCCGAAAACTTTGAGAAAACAAAGTTTTCGGCGTTTTTTAATGAACGATGACCGGATGGGATCGTCGAATAATCGGAGTGATAAAATATGCTGAAGGTTGTGATCTGCGATGACAACATAAAGGATTTGATGAGCACAGAAAAAATGCTGATCAGGTTTCAAGAGTTTTATCAGCAAGAGCAGTGGGAATGGGAAAAGTTTACAGATTCCAATATGCTTTATAACAAGGTTGGGTCGGGAGATTTGGCCGATATCTATATTTTGGATATGCTCATGCCGGTTAAAAACGGCATTGAGATAGGCCGGAGGATTCGGGATATGGGCAGGGACCGGGTGATCATCTATACTACAACGTCGGATGACTTTGCTCTGGACGCATATGGGGTGCAGGCGGCAAGGTATCTGCTGAAGCCAATAAAAGAAGAAAATTTTTATGAGGCTATGGAATATGCGTTTGCGGCAGTGGATACAAAGGATGAACCGTTGTTTCCGCTGAAAACGCAGGAGGGAATCCTCTCTTTGCCCCATTCTAAAATAGTGTATGTGGAAAATAAGGACAGAACGCTCCATATACACCTGGCGGACGGCAGAGTCATGAAAAGCCTTTTCATCAGAACGAGCTTTGGAGATGAGATTGGGAACCTCTCGGAGAATCCTTCTTTTCTGCAAGTCCATAAATCTTTTGTTGTCAATCTGAGATATGCAGAAAAGCTGAAGCAGACCGGTTTGGAGATGAGGAATGAAGATACCGTGCCTGTGAGCAAAAAAAGATACGCGGCAGTGAAGAGAAAGTATCTGTCCTATATGGCTGACAGATATCGATAGAGGAGGAGTGCCGAATGAAGGCATATAGTTTGATTTCCTATATTATAAGTTATGGTTTTTTAATGGCGTATTTTCTTTTGTTCATTGGGCTGAAATATACGGAAAAAAAATCTCTGGCCATATGTGCTGTATCCGCCTCCGTCTCCTGTGCTATGGAATTTTTACTCCTATATGTGTTTTCCGGCAGCTCTTTTTTCTATGTAACAGTAACTTTGATCCAGATTTTTATCACGCAGTTTACCGCAGTATTTATTTCAAAGACGAGAGACAGCAAAGCGGTCTTTACCGGTTTGAGCGGATCCAATTACGTGATGGCGGGCGGAATCGTCGGGGCGATAGTAGAAATCTATACGGGAAGCGGAATTTTGGCCATATTTGCCAGTGGAATGGCGCATTTCCTGCTGCTTTTGATACTCGTCATCAAAATAAGAAAGATATATCTAAGCTTTTTCGAAAAAAGAGATATGGGGAAGTGGTGGGGCCTGTGCCTGATCCCTTCTCTTTTTTACAGCTGCTTTTGCTTTCTTGCTATATTCCCGAATTCTCTTCATGATAACCGTCAGAATATACTGGGGGTCATATTGCTTCTGATCACCATGTTCGTCTCTTATATCGTGATATTCCGCTACGTGGAGAATGAAACGAAAAGAAGTGAACTGTACTGGGAAAATGAGCTGTTTGAATCTTATATCCATGGACTGGAGTCCCAGTATAAGGCGGTGGAAAAAGCTGAGTACAATTTAAGGATTTTGCGCCATGACATGCGCCACTACATGGGAATCATCAATTCTCTGCTGGAACAGAAGGAATATGATGAGGTTAAGAAGATCATTAGGAATGTGTCAGAAGTGATCTCGGATAATAAGATCGGGAAGTACTGCGAAAATATGAAAGTGAACAGTATTGTTTCTAACCTGATGGAAAAAGCGGACGGGCTTGGCGCGTCTGTAAATATAAAAATGACGGTGCCGGAAAAGGTGCCGGTGGACGATTTGGAGCTGGCGTCGGTGATCGCGAATCTGCTGGAGAACGCGCTGGACTCTGTGGAAGAGCTGAATAAAGAAGAAAGGTCTGTTAGTCTGCTCGTATGGTGTGCGGACAGCCGCCTGATCATAGAAGCAGAGAACCGATGCAGTAAGGAAGTACAGATGAATCCAATCACAAAGCTTCCTGTGAGCCGGAAGGGGAAAGGACATGGGATAGGGCTGCAGAGCGTGTCGGCATTTGCGAATAAGCTCGACGCTGATTTTGACTGCTGCTGTGAGAGCGGGACGTTTACAGTCAGGCTGCTTGCGAATTTTTGACCGTTTTTTGCGAAGAACTGGCAGAAAACAGCGGATAATAATCTCCTGATAGATTTTATAATAGTACTTGAAATCTCAAAAGAAAAATCAGGGGAGTGAAGGACGATTGAAAAAATTTAAAAGAACGCATAAACTTATTTTAAGAGTAGTATCCTTGATACTATTCTTTATTTTAATGTACCCGGATATGGGAGCCTTGTCTGTCAAAGCAGAGACGCCGGGAACCGGGAGCGACAAATCAGCGCTTCTCAGTGAGCCGGCCGCCACGGTTTCACAGGATGGAAAGGAAATAAAAAACAGAGGAGAAATCGACCATAAAAAGGATATTAATATCTACATATCCTTTTCATTTCCAGTAGTCGGTGATCTTGAAATAAACCGGGACGAAACAGATACGTATATAAGCGGAGGAGACTTTGCGGTAATAGCGCTTCCGGAAGCGCTTGAGCTGGTGGAGCTTAAAGATGTCCCTTTGAGCTTTGGCGGTACGGTCGTGGGAAATCTCACAAAGGATGATACGACAGACAGTCCAAGGGCAAAGATCGTGTTTACAGAAGCCGTCAATGAGGAGAGCATTAACGGAGCCATGGCCGGCTTCAGCATGACGATGAGACTGGACGCTGTTAATGACGGCGACGATGAGATCGTGAAGGATATTGGCATCTATGATAAGACATTTACGGTCAGGATACCTCCTAGAGCGACCGTCATTACCGGAGAAAAATCAGGAGAGGCTGATGTATCAAATCAGGAAATTTCCTGGACGATCAAAGTGAATGCAGATAAAGAAGGCGGAGCTTCCGATACAGACGGAGATCTGGCCGGATATACGTTTATGGACGATTTGACCGGTGTAGGAGAATATGTGGCGGGATCTTTTCGGATAGGGGAAAAGGAAGACGGCGCCGATGCGGTGGAAAAGACGCCTGTTTATGGCGCCGATGGAGTGCTTTCTTACACGTTTGCGTCGGGCGAGCCAGAGGGGACATCTTATCAGGGAACGAGATATCTGTTTTTTAAGACTTTGATACCCGATGAAAAATACTATGCGAGCGGGCAGCAAAAAATAAAAAATACGGCAGAGATCAAGGATAAAAAGGATTCTGTATCAGCAGTTCTTGAGACGAACGTCCCTTTCACTGTGGAATGGATCAGCAAAGAAGGCGCAGTAGTCGGCGAGGGGATCGGCCCGGACGGAGCATATGATCCTTCGGAGCG
Source organism: Qiania dongpingensis (assembly GCF_014337195.1). Taxonomy (NCBI): domain Bacteria; kingdom Bacillati; phylum Bacillota; class Clostridia; order Lachnospirales; family Lachnospiraceae; genus Qiania; species Qiania dongpingensis. Next base: position 1,754,557 of record NZ_CP060634.1, on the reverse strand, counting down.
CCACATAGAGTGGAAGATCTATATAAACGGAAAACTGAATCATGCGGTACTAGAGGATGATCTTCCGAAGGGGCTGGAATATGTGAGTGCTTCAGCCGCTGAGTATAATGCCGGGGAGCAGGGATATGGGCAGTCTGTCCAGATGGGGACGGATAAAGTGACTGTGACGGGGAATCCTGCCGAAGGGCAGAAGATATCCTGCTCAATGGGCGATATTTCCGGCAAGAAGATGGTGACGATACTCACGAAGGTGACAGACAGCGAGATCACAGGAAAAAAGAAGATCACTTTCGGCAATACGGCTCAAATACGCGGGACAGGCACGGACGGGATAAAAAGCAATCCTGCCAATGTGACAGTGGGAGTGGGTACGATAGAAAAATCGGCACAGAATTACGACCAGAAATCGCATTGTATGGATTGGAAGGTTGTGATAGATACGAAGAAGCAGATGCTGGGAGGTGGACTGCGTGTTCTGGATCTGCTGGTCTATGGGGACAAGGCGCTGGATTTTGGCGCCATAGACGGAATCCAGCGCGGATTCGGAGAGCAGGGCAGCCTGTCCTATGTTTCCGGAGATGAGATAAAAAAACTTACCCCTCAGTATAATCAGCGCATCCAGACGGATTCCTTTGCTTCATCCTCCGATCTGGCAGCCAGGGTATACACTTTGAGGATAGGAGGCGAGGCCGTTGCGGACCTAATGGTGGTGACAAGCGGAAACGGCGGAGAGATCGGCATTTCAGAAGCTTCGGAGTATACTTATTCTACGGTGGTATGCAATCCAAATTACTATGCGGGTAACGGAGAGTACCGGATTGATAATACTGCCTCGTTATTTTCCTATAACGCCGAAATAAACAACAGTACGGCGTCTAAGACCATAAACAGCAATATGCTGGGGAAGGATACACTTGACCGAGAAAGCGCATCTGTGATCAGCGCAGCGGATATGGAAGCCGGAAGTGCGGAGGCGGTCGCTGCGGTAAACAGCCCGGCATCCGGGAAAAAAAGCTGCTTTGACTATGTGGATAAGTCAGTCATCTACCGGCTCTATGTGAATGCAGATGAGCTTAAGGACGTCACAAATGACATCACAGCCATTGACGGGAAAGCTGTTGGAAATTATAAGCTGCAGGATACCCTGCCGCAGGGATGGGAATTTAAGAAAATAAAGGGAGAGGATTATTTCCTGGTCTATGAAGGCACCGGAAACGGCGGAAAGGTGAACGCGTCTTCCCTGGTATCTGACGGACAGGAACTCCAGTCTGTCCTGGATGTCACAGGGCCGGTTCAGTCGTCGGATGATAGCAGCGGCGAAATTATGACATTTGAATTCAAAAGCCTGAAGAAGGCCTATGTCATCCTGGTGAAGGCAGGGCCGAACGAGGAAACGGCAAAGGGGTATTTTTCTAAGAACGGGGATACTGCGGCGGTCAATCAGGTTAAGTTAGTAGATAATGAGAACATTACAGCCCCGACGGAAGCTTCGGCAGACGTAAAAATAAAGAGTTCGGCGATTTCCAAATCCATCAAGGAGGAATTTGAAGCAGATGAATATTTGAAATGGAGAATCGAGTATACACCATATGATCTGACTTATCAAAACGTCTATATCAAGGATGAACTGCCGCTTGGCCTGGACCTTAGGATTGACTCAAAAGGGAATCTGCTCATTGAGGAAGGCGGAAATATCAACATCAGGATTGCCGAAATGAGCCTTAGGAGCGACGGAACATATGAGGAAGGAAATGACATCCCTCTGCCTGACGCGGATGTTCTGACATACGACAATAACAGCCGGGCACTTACGTTTTTGCCTCCGGATGCAGGAAAGGCCTACTGCCTGGAATATGTTACGGATATAACCGGAGAAGGCGGGATGAATGTAAACAATACGGTCTTGCTGTATCTGAACGATATAACCGCCGAAAGTACCGGCCAGAAATACCCCATCAGCGATGTAGCTTACGGCGCGCTTTTCAGGAGGGCCGGTTGGTTTAAAATCAACAAGACAGACGGCGATACGGGAGATTTCATTAAGGGGGCAAAATTTACGCTGTATTCCCCTGAGGGGACGGTGATTCGGGAAGCCGTGACAAATGAAAAAGGAGTCCTGTATCTGAAAGCCCTTCCCGACGGCGATTATATACTTCGGGAGACAGGGACGCCCGCAGGATATGCTTCATCGGCTAAGGAGTATGCAGTCCATGTGGAGAAGGATGGAACGGGCGTGCCGCATACGAGTATTGACGGTGAGGACACAGAAGACATAAGTATACAAAATTTTAAAGAGGGGACAGTGGGGAGTCTGCTTATCACGAAAGCAGTAGCCGGCTCTGGAGGAGATGAAACTGCGGAGTTTGATTTTACGATAACGTTTAAAGACCAAAATGATGTGGAAATGACGGAATCTTTTTCTTATGTCATATCAGACGGAGACGGAAATACGCTGAAGAAGGGCAGTGTGACCGGCGGCGGTACTATCAGCCTCTCCCACAGGCAGAGCATAAAAATTTTTGATATTCCCAAGGAAACAAAATATGAAGTTACGGAAAGAGATTATACGGCAGAGGGCTATATTACTGCCATTACAGGAGATGCAGCCGGAACCATCATTGCAGATACTACAAAAACCGCATTATTTACAAATGTAAAGAACGTTGGAGGATTGACCATTAGCAAGGCTGTGACAGGAAACGGTGGAGACAAGGAAAAGGAATTTGAATTTACCGTACGTTTCGACGGACCGGGAAAAGAGAAAATGTATTCATATACCGGAGAGGGGACGGCAGATGGAATGGTCAAGAGCGGAGACACGGTCAAACTTAAGCACGGCGATTCCATAATGATTAAAGATATACCGGAAGGTACCGGATATGAGGTGCAGGAAACGGATTATTCCAGAGAGGGATATGTAACGGCACGGACGGGTGACACAGGTGTCATAAAGGATGGCATTACATCGCGAGCAGACTTTATCAACACAAGAAATACAGGTACTTTGGGGATATCTAAGACAGTGGAGGGTTCCGCTGGGGATAAAAGCAGACAGTTTGAGTTTACAGTTACATGGGATGGCCCGGATAAAGAGATCTCATTCAGTTACAGGGGTTACGGCGTGGATGGCGGAGTGATCAAGAGCGGTGATACCATAAAGCTTGCCCATAACCAGTCTATCGTGATAGAAGGGCTGACAGAAGGCACCGCATATCTGGTCAAAGAACGGGATTACAGCGAGGAAGGATACACCGCTGCAGCTTCGGGAGATGAGGGGAAAATTTCATCTAACACGGCAGTGGTGGCGCATTTCGTTAATACAAAACAAGAGACTGAAGAAGATCAAACGGCAGAAGGGAGCAAACCGGATAATACAGACAAAGGGCAGTCTCTAAAAAAACCGGCCTCTGTGCCGGAAAAGGGCGAAGGAAAAAATGCAGTGAATACAGGCGATATGACGCCGCTGCTGCCGTCGGCAGGCATCGTGATCGCCGCCGCAGGACTGCTGCTTATCATGGTATTCAGAAAAAAATGGAATAAGGGCTGAAAAAGCTTCCGTTATGGCCGGCTGGTGTGGAAACCAGCCGGCTGTTCTATGTTGTCATGTTTATCAAATTTAATGTCGTATATAATTGACATAAAGGAAAATATATAGTACTATACATTTAGCTGCATTTCGTTTTGCAATTGAGGGATTTTTATATGTTTCTAGATGACTGGAGGTATGGATGTGGCAAGAAATATTGCGATAAAGGTTGCCAGGGCTGAGAAGGATATGACTCAGACTGCGCTGGCCGCGGCGGTCGGCATTTCACGCCAGACGATGAATGCCATCGAGCAGGGAGAATATAATCCGACCATAAGGCTTTGCCGCGCAATCTGTAAAGTGCTAGGAAAAACGTTGGATGAATTGTTTGGGGAGGATGACCGGCATGAACAATAATTATGATGAAAAACAGCAGATGGATCGTGGAAAAGGTTTTCAATATGGTTTTATAGCTGCCATAGCCGTAGACGCGCTCATTTATTTGGCAGTGGGCGCCATGGGAATGAAAATAGATGGTTTTGCGTCTTTTCTGATTCAGGTCTGGACTCCTCTGACCGTGTGCATGCTGACCTTTATCGTTAAAGACGCCATGAACGGCATACGGGAACAGACGGGCAGGATATTAGCTGTTGGTTACGGATCCTGCGGATTTTTTATGCTGTGTCTGGTGGCGGCACATGTCATCGCCGGAAAAGAGACCTTTATCAGTAACGGAGTCATAACAGAAGAAGCAGGTCATTTATATATTGCAGTCTGCATGATCGCCGCCAGCGTCACATACTGGATTAGACAGAAGATGAACCAGAAGAAATATGACGGAGAATGAGAAGTCACAGGAATCTTAGGGAAGCTTAGCTTTTGAGCAGGGATTCTATTTCTTCTTTTATTACATGAATAGGCGCGGTAGGCTCGAATCGTGACCGGATTTCGCCGTCCCTTCCAATTAGAAACTTTGTGAAGTTCCATTTGATATCGCCGGTTTTCTTGTAATCAGGCGCCTCTTTCTCCAGTATTTCTTCCAAACGCCCGGAAAGCGGATGACTGTGGTCAAATCCCTTGAAATCTGTATGAGAAGTCAGATATCGGTAGAGACCGGAGGCATTTGGACCGTTCACATCGATTTTTGCCATGACCGGAAAGGTGACTCCATAGGTAAGGCTGCAGAAGGACTGTATACTGTCATCAGATCCGGGCTCCTGACCGTGGAACTGGTTGCAGGGAAATGCCAATATCTGGAGCCCCTGGTCTTTATAGGACTGGTATAGCCTCTCCAGTTCTTCGTATTGCGGAGTGAACCCGCATTTGCTGGCTGTATTCACAACGAGCAGAATCTGCCCCTCATAGCGGGAAAGAGGGACAGATTTTCCGCCAGCCGTCTTTACTGAAAAATCATAAATGTTCATGGTATCATCCTTTCCTAACAAAGAGAATAAACAAGATTTGTTTTAGTATTAGAAAAAACGGAGGAATTATGCGAAGGGCATGAGATTAAAAAAAGAAAAGAGCCTTTCTGCGGCCCTTTTAAGCGAGTTATGAAGATGGAAAATAAACGGCATGGTACTTTACAGGCTGCATGCCTCCAGCCTTTGAATCAGTAAATGCCGAATCTCCTCCGGGGAGGACAGGGGACAATCTTTTCCCGTCAGATAAATAAACGCGTCCCGCCAAACCTCGGCACTATATGTGTTTGATTCATAAGATTCCAATAAATGGATCAGCTTTTGCGTCTGAGTATAGATCATTTTGTTCAGATCCGATATGTACATGCAGTTCATGTTTGCTGCCAGTGATTCCAAAAGGCCTAATTTATTTTCTTTTTCCATCTGCAGTCAACCCCTATAATTTATAAAGTATTTCTAAGTACACCACAAAACACTTGTGATTCTATGAGAAAAAAGGTATAATTTATATTGATTTCCACCATATAATGACAAAAAATAGTAGTCTTTATAAGTGTACTTTCACGTATACAAAGGTGTAATTTTACAAACTTTTATAACATATTGCAAGTCAGAGTTTCAAAACCTTGATATATTTAAAAAAACTGCTTCTGCTGATGTGCAGATGCGCCAGAGCTTCCGCTTCTGTCAGCTCTTTCCGTTTCCATTTTCGGACAGTCTGAGTGAAGTCGTCCGGCAGCGACAGGGGGAGCTTTCCGAACCGGACACCACGGGCTTTCGCGGCACGGATTCCTTCCATCTGTCGTTGATGGATGTTCTCACGTTCCGAATGGGCGCAGAAACTGAGCACCTGAAGTACCAGGTCCGCGATAAAAGTGCCCAGGATATCTTTGCTCCGAGTAGTATCCAGCAGCGGCATATCGATGATTTTGATGTCGGTTCCCTTTTCCTTGGTTATCAGATGCCATTGTTCGATGATCTCATCATAATTGCGCCCAAGACGGTCTATGGATTTAATGATCAGCAGATCGTCTTTTTTTATGCGCCTTAGAAGTTTTTTGTAAGCCGGACGGTTGAAATCCTTGCCGCTTTGTTTATCAATGTAAAGATTTCGCTTTGGAATTTGATATTTGGATAAGGCGATCAGCTGCCGGTCCGTATGCTGATCCTTGGTGGACACACGTACATAGCCATATGTATTCATGCAGAATTCTCCTGTATCTGAAATTACCGAACAGAAGGCCACAGAAAAACGGCGCTGGAAGCCTGCACGCCGCTTTCGGACATTTTTTCCATTTTATCATAAAATTTTGCCTAAACTAGTTGGAAAATAATGGTAATTCCTGGAAACGGGTTAATACGGATAAGAAAATCTGTGTTGTTTTGCCATGAAGATGGTATAATGATGGGATCAAGAAAAGGTCTTGCCCGGATGGGCCGTGAAAGGAGTAACCGTATGGGTGAATTATCGAAGCTTCCCAATAAAAAACCAGCTTCAGGAAGACATGAAGCTGGAATTGAGAGACTTTTATCGAGGGATCAATGATTAGATACGGAGACGTCTTCATAGATACAGATGGAATTCTTTTGCTTTTTGGCCTGATATAAGGCTGTATCCGCGTTTTTGATTAACTGGGTGGCGGATGTCCCCGGTATGCAGTGGGTGAGACCGAAACTGACAGACAGCGGCGGAATTTCCGTAACGTTTTTTGCAGAAGCCAGACGGTCCTGAATTTTGGAGCAGACATCGAGGGCGGTTTCCATGGTGTGATTTTTGAACAAAAGGCTGAATTCATCTCCGCCGTACCGGTAGGAGGTCACATCGGGAGAACATTGGTCCAGCATGGTTCCGAGAAACTTAAGACATTTGTCTCCCACAACGTGACCCATGGTATCATTGACAGTTTTGAAGTCATCCAGGTCTGCCATTGCAAAAATATAGGCGCTGCCTGAAATATCACTGACCGCGGTGCAGAGCGAATTCTGAAGCGCAGTACGGTTGTACAGGCCGGTCATATGATCACGGAGAAGCTTTTGCTGCAGTTCAAACCGTTCCAGCTCCTTGTTGATGCTGACGGTGTTCTTTTCCTTCAGAAACCGGATGATGATCAGGGAGACAAGGTAGAAGCACAGCAGCACGTACAGAGAAAGAACAAAGTTGGCCAGCAAGAGCTCGTCATGAAAAATGGTTATTTTGTCAGGATCCCATGAAATAAAGCATTCGGAAATTATTTCTGCAGCCAGAGAAAAAGCTGCGGTGACAGAGGTCAGCCGGTAGCTGGCATAAATCAAGGTCAATAAAATAGGAATAGCGAAGATTAGATAAAGGGATGTAAAAATATTATGTATGGAAAATACGATAAAGCAGTTCACGACAAAGGTAAGTGACAGTATGTATTGTCTGGAAGAGACGGACAGCCGGCGCAGGCGGAGGGCCGTAAGTCCAGAGATGATGCAGAGGACGTTCAGCGTCACAGGAATCAGAATATATTTCAGCACATAAACAGAGGCGCTGGCACTGATTTGTTCCATGGAACTTAAAATAAAGAACATGACGATCTCCATGATAACGGAAAAGGACGCCAGCCCTACAATGATCTTGAAATGCAGATGAAGCCATTTTTCATTAATCTTCCGGTATTCTTCTCGTATGGCTTGAATGTTACTGTCAGCGGACATGCCGGAACTCTCCTTTATATGAAAAACTTTTGTATCTTATAGTATACTACAACAAAGCGGAATAAGCAAAGAAAAAAAGTCAGAGAAAAGATTGCTTCCGTCATGGCGAAAAGTATTCAGGAACCCGGCGGGGGGCTTGTGACAGCTTTCAATCTATGATAGAATAAATCGTAATGCTGGAAGATAAACGGAGATAGGAGGGAAGTGCGGTGGAGGAGATGCATACGCATACCCATATTCATATAGGGGAAGACGGACAAGTCATTGAGCATACTCATGGAGAGGGAGAGTGCGGCCATCCTAATCATGGGCACACCCATACAAACACAAAGGCGGTACTTAATCGCCTGAGCCGTGCCATCGGCCATCTGGAATCCATAAAACGGATGGTGGAGGAAGGAAGAGACTGCAGCGAGGTGCTGATACAGCTGTCTGCAGTTAAATCAGCTATCAATAATACCGGAAAAGTGATCTTGCAGGATCATATCGAGCATTGTATTGTGGATGCGGTAGAATCAGGGGACCACGAAGCCCTGGAAGAGCTCAGCAAAGCCATTGACCGTTTTGTGAAATAAGGACGGAAGAACGTTCAAAAAGCCCGGATGGGTGCCTTGTGACAGGCATCCATCCGATTTTTTTCGGAAAATGGACGGCAAAAGAATCTTTTCAGCCTGGAGGATCTTGTAATACTGTTCTTCAGGCCATTTGGAGTATCGATGTACATGATTCTGCCTGCCATGTTTCGCTGAAAGTGTCTGGTGAGATGAGGAAAGGCGGAGCCTGTCGTAAATCTTATGGACAGTGAAGTCAGGAGCCATGGGGAAAATATAAAAATTGCGTAAGCTCATGGGATATGATAGAATGGGAGGAGTGATGTGCCGGCCGAGACAGGAGGCCGGGAAATTTAAGAGATAAGGCATGGAAAGGCGGTGAAACGGTTTGCATTATATTGTTCTCGACCTGGAATGGAATCAGAGTCCAAGGGGAAAAGCGGGAAAACGGACAGGGATGCCCTTTGAGATCATTGAAATAGGAGCGGTGAAACTGGACGGGGAGATGCGTACCGTAGAGGTGTTTAACGAAGTGATCAAGCCGGCCGTGTACCGCCAGCTTCACTATAAAACAAAGGAAATCCTCCATATGGACATACAGGAATTGGAAAAGGCCAGAAAATTCCAGGATGTCATCGGAGATTTTTTTAAATGGTGCGGAGATGACTATATTATGTGCACCTGGGGTTCCATGGATCTGACGGAGCTTCAGAGGAATCTTGCGTTTTTTAAGGTGGAAAATCCGATGGGGAAGCCGCTTCTTTATTACGATGTGCAGAAGCTGTTCAGCCTTCTGTACGAAGACGGAAAAAGCCGCCGTTCCTTGAAGGATGCGGTAGAGTATCTGGAGATTGAAGAGGATATTCCCTTTCATCGCGCTTTTGATGATACGCTGTATACGGTCAAGATCATGCAGAGAATGGATCTGGATGCCGTGCGGAAGTATGTATCTGTGGATTATTTCAGACTTCCGGATAAAAAGGAAGAGGAGATCTATATCGTATTTGGCCGATATGCAAAATATGTTTCCAGGGTATTTGCGACCAGGGAAAAGGCGATGGCCGATAAGGGGGCTGTTTCCACAAAATGTTATCGCTGCGGCAAAGCTCTGAGGAAACGGATTCGCTGGTTCCCGGTCAACGCAAAGACGTATCTTTGCCTGGCATATTGCCCGGAGCACGGTTATATGAAGGGAAAGCTCAGGCTTAAGAAAGCAGAAGCCGGAGGGGTCTTTGTGGTAAAAACGCTGAAGCTGATCTCAGAATCAGACGCCGAGGCCGTTCAGATGAAAAAGCTGGAGATGTCAAAGAAGAGGAAAGAGAGCAAAGCGAGCAGTCCCGCCTCAGACTCTCCTGAGCCTCAATTTTTGAAAGCTTCCTCACCTTTGCGCGCTGATGCACAGCTGCAGAGCAGCCTTCCTCTAAAATAAAAACAAGCCGTGTGGTCTGCACGGCTTGTTGTATTTCCAGAATCTTTAACGGCGGTTCAGATTCTTATTTCTGCTGCGAAGGACATTCTGCCGCCTCCGGTGCCCCCGCATGGAAGCTTTTCTGGAGTTACGGACCTTGATCACACTCCGTTTCATCGCTCTCTGTCTCCGTATGAACAGGACCAGGAAATAGATTACGGCTCCGCATAGGATCACGGCCAGCAGAATCCAGACATTGATGAACAGCGTACTGTTTTGGGAGGGCTTTTCTTTGGCAGAAGAAGAGCTCTGGGCCGTTTCGTGTTCTTTAAAATCAAAATGCTTATCGGCGCTGTCGATGAGCAGAAGTGAGCCGGATCCGAGGCGGACGCCCTGATAAGAATAGGTGATATCTGCCAGTACATTGGAGGCAGAGGCGGTGCTGAGAGTCAGACTGCTCTCCACGTCGTTCAGGCTCATATTATTGGGCAGGATGATCCAGCTGTCGCTGCTCAGTTCTAAGGATGCGGAGGAGGTGTCGAAAACTCCTTGGGATGAAGAGAGAAAATCGCTGCTGCTGCCGGAGGTCTCTTTAGCTTCAGCCATATTGTATGCTGTAAAGTTATTAAAGCCAAAATCAAACATGGCTATCGTATCATCGTAATGGGTCCAATTGGTCTTCATGGAGACGGCAATCAGCTCCATATCTCCGCGGACAGCATAGGTGACGAGAGTATTGCCGGCCTCCGGGGTATAACCGGTTTTTCCGGCTACGGTCCCTTCATAGGCATATTCGGAATCACAGAGCATTTTATGCTTCTGTACCAGATACCGGGATTCGGGCTGTTTGTTTGTCGGCTCAATCGTGTATTTGGCGGCCGCACAGATTCGGATAAAGGTATCGTTGTGCACAAGAGCCTTCATAATGAGCGCCATATCATGACAGGTGGTATAATGATTTTCGTTGTGAAGCCCATGGGCATTTACAAAATGCGTGTTGGTGCAGCCCAGCTGAGCAGCTCGGTTGTTCATCATTTCTGCGAAGGCGTCCATACCTCCGGCCACATGCTCGGCCAGGCCGTTGGCCACTTCATTGGCAGATTGGAGCAGGAGCGCGTACATGCACTGTTCTACAGTCAGCTGTTCTCCTTCCGTGACGGCGATGTTGCTGGAGTCGGCTTCAATGCTGAAAACGGCTTCTCTGGAAAAGGTGACGACATCGGACAGAGAGGCGTTTTCCAGGGTCAAAAGTGCGGTCATGAGTTTTGTGATGCTGGCGGGATAAAGCGCTTCATCTGCATTTTTGGCAAAGAGCACCGTTCCGGTGCGGGCATCAATCAGAATGCCTGCTTCCCCCAGAAGCTCCGGACCCTGAGGCCAGGTAGAAATGGTGCTGGGACCGGCTTCCTGTTGGGAAGCATCTGCTGCCAGACTTGTCCATTCCATATTAGAAAAGCATAGGAAGAAAGCAGCAAAAATCAGGCATAGTGCCCGGTACAATTTTTTCATTTATAGACGACTCCTTATAAAAATGTTAATATATAATTAATAATTATAGAATAAAATAGAGCCGGTGGCAAGAGAATCCCGTGATATTCCGGGAATTATCCCCCAAAGTGGGGAAAGATATTGAAAAATCGTTGTGAAATGTGAGGGAAATGGCATATGAGGCTGAGAAATGTGAAGGGCGCAAGAGACGTGCTGACAGAAAATCCGTATGTGGTGAATGATCCGGAGCGAAATAAGGGAAGCTGGGGAGCCGTCTTCGGGAATCAGAATCCAATCTATATAGAAATCGGCATGGGGAAGGGCAGGTTTCTTTTGAAGCAGGCGGAGCTTCATCCCGAAATTAATTTTGTCGGCATAGAGATGTATGCCAGTGTACTGGTGCGGGCGGTTCAAAAAGCGGTAGGGAGCAGCCTGGAGGACGGAGTGTCAGCGGTATCACGCGGAGGACTGACTGAGGAGACACAGAACGCCGGAATGGGCTCCGCGGAAAAAATCGCAAATCTTCGATTTCTAAACGTGCAGGCAGAGTATCTGGAAAACATATTTTCCCCTGAAGAAGTATCCCATATCTATCTTAATTTCTCGGACCCGTGGCCAAAGGCGCGTCACGCGAAACGAAGGCTGACTTCTCCTGCGTTCTTGTCCAGATATGAAAAGATATTAAAAGAAAACGGATGTGTGGAATTTAAAACTGACAACCGGGAATTGTTCGAATTCTCTTTGGAATCGGTGGAGGAATCCGGCTGGAGGCTCTTGATAAACACCTTTGATCTACATAAAGATGCAAAATTGTCCGCTGGAAATGTGATGACAGAATATGAACAGAAGTTCTCTGAAAAGGGACATCCTATTTGCAAGCTGGTTGCACAACGGAAGAGTTCGTGATAAAATAAAGGTGAATCGGCTGCATAGGCCATGCAGTTAGGTCATATAATAGTAGGAAAAGAACAGTAGGAGGAAAACGCCTTGAAACGGAGGCTGAGTTTCCAGGAAAAGCTGTCCAGGGCATTCTGTGATAAACAGGATCTGAACAGAAAGGCGCTTAAGATTAAGAGGTCCCTTGGGGAAATCAATGAACTTCTGGGGAAGATGTCAAAGTAAAGCGCCTGTACAGTATACAGGAGGGAAAAATATGGCAAAAATATTTCAGCAGGACAATTTTGAAGAAGAGGTATTGAAATCTGATATTCCCGTATTAGTGGATTTTTATGCGGAGTGGTGCGGACCTTGCAAAATGCTTGGCCCGGTGATCGAGGATCTGGCAGTGGAGTATGAAGGAAAGGTAAAGATTGGCAAGGTCAATGTGGATCTGGCAGAAGAACTGGCCATGCGTTATCAGGTACAGTCTGTGCCCACCTTGATTCTTTTTAAGAATGGACAGGTTGTCAAGAGGCTGTCAGGCGCCCTTCCAAAAGCCCGGCTGATTTCAGAGTTTTCCTTGGCGTAACAGTATTGGAAAACAATGAAAAAAATCGAAATAATTTGAAAAAAGTACTTGCATTTATAAAAACATTGAGATATAATAATGTCCGTGCCCCTGAGACAAGCTCACGGGGCACGGATTGGTAAGCGCTTCTAGCTCAGTTGGTAGAGCACCTGACTCTTAATCAGGGTGTCCAGGGTTCGAGCCCCTGGAGGCGCACTCAAAGCACTGTTTTCGATGACGAAAGAGCACCGGGGACGGTGTTTTTTTTGTTTAAAACTTTCAGGGTTGTTTTTCATGGAGACATTCTGTATAATGGGGATGCTGTGCCGTGGACTTTCGTACGTCATGGAAGGACACGCAGCAGATCGGTGCAGAAAGAAATAGAGAAATGGAGAAAACATTATGAAAAAACGCAAGCTGGGACTTTTGGTAAAGCTCCTGCTGGGTATTCTTACGGGTACTCTGCTGGGCTCGCTCGGGCATCTCCTGAACATCCAGGATTCCATGGCATTTGAAGGTTTCGTCAGTTTGTATGTGACCTTTACGTCATTATTCAGTACCTTCTTAAGCTTTATCATCCCTCTGCTGATCGTATCGTTTGTGGCCGCGGGCCTGGCAGACCTTGGGAAAAAAGCCAATAAGCTGTTTGGCGTCACCTTGCTTTTAGCTTATGCATCCACTGTCATCGCGGGGTTCGCTTCTTTTTTGGCGGGCAAAGCTCTCCTTCCTTCTCTTATAAGAGAAATCACCGGAGTAGAAGCAGCTTCAAAGACCTTTGAAGCATTATTTACCATAGAAGCCGAACCGGTATTTGGCGTTATGACCGCGCTGATCCTCGCTTTTCTCCTGGGACTGGGTATGGCGAACAGTAAAGGAACGACACTATTGAAGGTCATAAAAGACCTTCAGGAGATTATAAGCAAGACCTTAAATAAAGTGATCATACCATTGATTCCCGTATATGTAGCCGGCCTGTTCTGCAAGATTGCCGCAGAAGGAAAGCTGATCCAGACGATACAGATGTTCGTAAAGCTGTTTATTATGATCCTGGTATTCCAGTGGCTGTATATCGGGCTTCAGTTTCTGATATCCTCTCTGGTCTGTAAAGAAAATAAATTTAAAAATCTGAAAAATGCGGCGCCGGCTTATTTTACGGCGCTGGGAACTCAGTCCTCTGCTTCAACAATTCCTGTGAATCTGGAGAGCGCCAAGAAAAATGGCGTGGCCGGCGACATTGCAGATTTTGTCATTCCTCTTTGCGCGACGATTCATCTGGCAGGAGATACGATTTGCCTGGTCCTCGGCGCCATGGGCATTATGATCGCCAATGGAATGAATCCTACCCTTGGCATGTTCACTCCCTTTATATTGATGCTGGGAATCACTATGGTGGCGGCGCCCGGAGTCCCCGGAGGCGGAGTGATGGCGGCTCTCGGCCTTATCACCTCTATGCTCGGTTTTACGGAGCCCATGTCTCAGCTGATCATATCCCTGCATTTTTCCCAGGACAGCTTCGGGACCGCCTGTAATATTACGGGAGATCAGGCTATCGCTTTCATAGTGGACAAGGTGGACAGGAGAAGCAATTCGCAGATACCGGAAAACAGAGCGCAGATAAGATAGCGGTATCAGTCATTTTCCGGCTGCTTTATCTAAAAATGATTTTGGCTTACGAAAAGGGGAAATTTGCATATTACCCGCAATTCCGATATAATGATTGAAAAGGAACAGCATTTTGGAAGCGGTAGGGGATTAAAGGAGAGAGCTATGAAAAGGAAAGAGTTGATGAAACGGATCGCCGCTCTTGGGATGGCGGCCGCCCTCGTTGTATCGGGACCTGTTATGAGCGTATCAGCGGCGCCGGGAGAGAGTTCCGGGGGAAAAGCCCTTGTAGGTCCGGCAGAGCTGCTGGATGTGGATCAAGGCAATGCTTCCGGAGGAATCACTCCTACCGTTTTTCATGGATCTTATAGAAGTGTGGGAAGCAGGCAGATACGCGGGAGAAGTGCCCTGCCTGTTTCATATAATCTGAGCGAGCTAGGCAAAGCCACGACTGTTAAGGACCAGAATCCTTGGGGGTCCTGCTGGGCCTTTGGGGCTCTGTCTTCATTGGAGAGCGGTCAGCTTAATGGGAGTTCAGGCAGTTCGGAAGCGTTATCCCCTGACTATTCCGAGCGCCAGCTTGCATGGTTTGCCTATGAAACTCAGACCATGGACAGTATTAAGGTCAGCGCGGCGGATTCTGATCAGGAGGGAGAGGGAATTGCCTATTCAGAGTCAGGACGCCTGGACAGAGGCGGCAACATGCCTCAGGCAGTTTCTCTTTTAGCAACCTGGCAGGGAGCGGCGAGAGAAGAAGATATTCCATACCAGAATGAAGAGGGAAATATCAGTGACACGGGCACATGGAAGGTGGCGGCAGACAAAAGAAACCTCTCTGCCATACATCTTCAAAACGCGGATTTTCTGGGAAGTCCCGCGGCCTTTGATAAATATGATAATAGCGGACTTCCGGCAGCCGATGCTGTTTACACCTACAACTCAGCCGCTGCAGCAGATATAAAGACGGCCCTGATGAATTCCGGAGCGGTGGCCATTGCCTATTACGCGGACCAGTCAACTCCTGGCGGTGATCAGAACGGAGAGTATTTCAATTATACGAATTATTGTCAGTATGTTGATGTACTGAACTCCTCTACGCTCCAAAACCATAGCGTCAGCATTGTGGGATGGGACGACAACTATGCAAGTACGAACTTTAAAGCGGACAGACAGCCGGAAGGAAACGGCGCCTGGCTTGTGAAGAACAGTTGGGGCAGCGGCTGGGGACTTAACGGATATTTCTGGCTTTCTTACTACGACAGGACCATTGATCAGGTCACAAGTTATCATGGAGAGGGAACGGATAATTACGACAATAATTATCAATATGATTATCTGGGCCTTGCGAGTGCTATGCAGTTCCAGCCCCGTGACGAGGAGATGGGAATCGCCAATGTATTTACCGCTAAGGGCAGCGAGGAGATCCAGGCGGTGTCTGCGGTCACGCTGGTGCCGGGCTCTGTGGTTTCCGTAAAGATTTATAAGGTCCCGGCAGGTATGGACGGACCAGTGCCCTCCGGCGCTGAACTGATAGCGGAAAAGACGGAAACGATTGCATACAGCGGGTATCATACCATAAAGCTGGACGCTCCGGCCTCTATTGGAACAGGTGAAAAGTTTTCTGTGGTAGAAATGATTAAGGGCAGTGACGGAAAATGGTACACTCCTGTGGAAATAGGCGCGGATTCACTGAATCAGACGGCTGTGTGCAATGAGGGAGAGAGCTTTTTTGTTTCTGGCAGCGACTTTATGGATATAACAGAACAGTCACAGACTGGAATAACCTTCGGGAACGCCATGATCAAGGCATTTACCAATGATGCGGCGCCTGAATCAGCGGCGCCGGATCTTTTGACCTTTGATTATGAGGCCTTTGACAATACGGATCTGAGTATAAAAGCGGATACGATTACGGTAAGTGGAACGGGAATGATTGTAGATCTTCCGGCGGGGACTTCTTATATTAAGATTACCAATCCTGCGCTTTCTGACGGAGCGGACGTGACGGCACAGATGTCAGCGAAGGTAAATGGCATTGAATATACGCTGGGCGGCCGGATCGTGCGAGCAGACCTTGTTAAGAACAGCGGTGAAACCTCGGTGGTCATGACCACCAAGTCCGCTCCGGCCGGAACCAACACAAAAGAATACGAATTCAGCTTTACTGTTGATCCGCTGGAGCTGACGGCTGACAGTGACCGGGTCACAGTAACGGACGAGAATAGTTATCTGCCGGCCAACGCGGCCCTGGGAGCAATCAGAATCGGCTCCGGCGCCGTATATGATGCGGTCAGGACAGCCCTGGGACCTGTTGGAGGAGCAGACGCCTTTTATGTGTATGAGCTGCAGCTGACGCCGGGACTCAAAGCCGGGGAGACCGTGGACCTTGGAATTTTGGTGGATGATGGATATCCACGTTCTGACAAGACGGTACTGTATTATTTTGATGAAAGCACCGGCACCCTTTCCGAGACGGCGAATGACGGCATGGGTACAGGAGTCCTTCGTGCAGATGTCGGCAGGATGGGGTATTACGTGGTGTCTCAGGTGAAAGAGAAACCGCCGGTGCCGGAACTGGAGGCCGTCACCTACAGCCCCGTGAAGACGTTAGCTGATGTGGCGCTGCCCAATGTGGGCGGAGGGACCTGGAGCTGGGACGATAACGGAATCGTTCCAAATGTGAAGACAGGGGCTTATAAAGCGACCTTTACACCGGAAGCCGGAAGTCCATATTATACATATAAAGCGGATATCTCCCTGACTGTAAACAAAGCGGACCCGGTACAAAGCGGCGGAGGCAGTGGTTCTCAGATTATTTATGGCCAGACGTTGGGGGATTCCCTTATTAATGAAACATTCGAATTAGACGGTATGGAGATAGACGGGACGATCGACTGGAGGCAGGGCAGCCTCCGTCCTGAAGTGAAAGACGGCAATGTGACAGAATATGATATTATATTTACACCTGGACCGGCGGAAATTGAAAATTATAATACCGCGGAGGGCAGTCTGAAGGTAGCGTCAGTTTTGAAAAAGCAAGTGTCTGTGAATATTAAGGATACGGCTAAGGTTTATGGTGATAAAAATCCGGCGTTTTCGCTGGAGATACCAGATGGAGCCTTGGTGGGCGACGACACCGCGGCCGATCTTGCAGTAGCGTTTCATTGCCCGGCAGACAGGTTTACCGCGGCCGGAAGCAGCGTAGCTGTTACCGGGACATCCAGCTCCGCAAATTATAATGTCAGTGTAATCAGTGGATTGCTGTCCGTTAAGAAACGGGCAGTTGATATCAAAGCAAAGAACGTAACAATAAAATATGGAGAAGAGCTTCCGCCGTCATACGAAATTGAAGTATATAACCTCCCGGAAGGAGTGGAGCAGAGCGCGCTGGGCGTAACCGCGGAAGTTGGACCGCTTGATATGTCAAACGGCAATCTGGCCGGGACCTATACCTTAAGGGTAAAGACGGCGGTCATTGCAGATGGGAATTATGAGAAGGGCAGATTGCTCAACGGAAGACTCACTATTGAGGAAGGAACTGTAAAGAAAGTGGAGAACAGCTCCGCTATACCGGATTCCGCTGCCATGAATTTTGAAGCATCCGGCAATCTCAAGGGTACGGAAATTATAAAGATTATGGATCTTAAGGATGAGGCTGTGCGGAAAGCGTTCCAGGAAAAACTGGAGAGCGGCCAGCTTCTGGGACCGGCCTTTGATGTTACTCTGGTAAATGAGGATGGCGCGGAAACTGAAATAAAGGGAGCCTTGACAGTGACCATCCCAGTGGGCACGGAGTATAATGGGGAACAGATCGCTGTCTTACATTATGTGAAGGCAGGAAACCGAAATAACGAAGATATTGTATCAGATACAGATACGATCGACATGTATAAAGACCTGACGGTAGTGGAAGGCAAGGTCCAGGTAAAGGTATATTCTTTGTCGCCGTTTGCATTGGTTTTTGCAAAGGATGCAGATACGCCGGAAGAAACGGATACGCCTTCAGCGGAAGAAAATACCAGGCCGTCTGGAAAGACGGATATACCTTCTGCGGATAACCACAGCAAACCGAAGCCGGTAAACCCCACTGTAAATAATGTTAAGACAGGAGATTCGGCCCCGGTGACCGGGCTGGTAATTTCTGTTATAGCGGCGGCGGTGATTCTGCTTGTACTGGCTGTCGTCATGGTCAGGAAACGAAAGAAACAATAAAACCATAATACAAATATGGAGAAGAGAAGCTGTGCAGGAGGAATGCTTAACTGCACAGCTTCTTTATTTCATAGGAAAGTGCGGACTGTGAAATAAAAAAACCTCTGGTCAGGATGCACATGACACCTTGGTAAACTAAAAAAATAATTGGTTGACAATTTGCTCGCTGAACTTTAGTATTAGGAAGGAGAGTATTCAGATGTAATGAAAGGAATATGAAAAATGGATATACAGACGATTAAAAATCGGGTTTTAAGGAAGGAATGGATAGGCAAAGCGGAGGCAATTTGGCTTGCGGAACAGGAGTTGGAAGAGCTTTGTGAAGCGGCGGATGAGATCAGGAACTTTTTCTGCGGGAACAGTTTTGATATCTGTGCCATAATAAACGGAAAAAGCGGGAGGTGCACGGAGGACTGTAAATACTGTGCCCAGTCCGCTTTTTATCATACGTGGGCGGATGAATATTCTCTTCTGAGCACAGAGGAGATTGCGTCCCAGGCGGAATACAATGCACAAAAAGGAGTTCTGCGGTATTCCATTGTGACTTCAGGGAGATGCTTGTCTGATAAAGAAGTGGACAGAATGTGTGAGAGCATAAGAGAGATAAAGAGAAGGACAGGATTATCGGTCTGCGTTTCCTTCGGGCTTTTAAATGAAAGCCAGTACCGGAAGCTCAAAGAAGCGGGGGCAGAAAGGGTGCACAATAATTTAGAGAGCTCCAGGGCTTATTTTCCGGAGGTCTGTACGACCCATACATATGATGACAAGATCGACGCCATCCGGGCGGCTCAGGCGGCGGGACTGAGTGTGTGCAGCGGGGGCATAATGGGTTTGGGGGAGTCAATGGAGGACAGGATAGATATGGTGCTGACGATCAGAAAATTGGGGGTGCACTCCATACCTCTGAATATACTGAATCCCATACCGGGTACGCCTTATGAACAAAATCAGAGACTGACAGAAGAGGAAGTGAGAAAAATCACAGCAATATTCCGTTTTTTGGCGCCGGACGCGTCAATCCGGCTGGCGGGAGGCAGGGGACTTTTGGAGGATAAGGGAAGAAGCTGCTTCCAGTCCGGAGCCAACGCGGCGATATCGGGGGACATGCTGACTACAGTGGGGATCACAATCAGCCAGGACCTGCAGATGATAAGAGAGCTGGGATATGTGCCCCGCCTGTGGAACAGATGATCCCCTAAATGGATATGCTGCTGTGGAGAGGCTTATCATCAAATCCGATGAGCCAGGTGAGTACAAAGGTGGTCGCAAAGGTCACTGCGACGGTCAAAAGCGCGTACATAAAGGTGCCGCTCAAGAATATGGGCAGGGTGATCAGGCAGGGAGACGCATAGGCTACAGATTTCACGTCGGTGATGCCTGCGAAAGCGCCTCCGGCGGCAGCTCCTATGATGCTTGCTATGTACGGCCGCTTCAAGGGGAGAAGGACCCCGTAAATAGACGGTTCTGTTATCCCCATATAAGCGACGATCGAAGTCTGAAGGGAAAGACTCTTATTTTCACGGACCTTTGATTTTACAAATACAGCGAGGGCTGCAGAAGCCATGGCGACATTGGCTGCGAGGAAGGCCGGACGGCTGAACGGGTCAAAGCCTGTCGCCGTAATGGAGGAGAGGGCCAGCGGAAGGAAACAGAGTCCAAAGCCCGCCGTGACCAGGAACGGCGTCATGGCCGCCAGCAGAGCTACTGCCGGCCAGCCAATTTTTTCATGGATGAAGTTCAGGCCGTTGCTCAGGCCATCCCCGATGAACATTCCGGCAGGACCCAGCACGATCAGGATGAGCGGAGCCATGAGGAGTGTGGTCAGCAGCGGCACAGCAAAAAAGGCAATGATGCCGGGAACCCATCTGCGTAAAAGCTTTTCCACAGAAGCCACGGACTATCCGATTACAATAGCGGGGACCACAGTCGAGCTGTAGGACATCATTGTAATGGGGAGTGAAAGAAAGGTCAGAGAACCGCCTTCTTTAAAAACGGAGATAAAATCCGGATGCAGAAGGATTGCGGTCAGGAACAGCGCCAGATACGGATCGCCGCCGAAACGCTTAGCCGTGGAGTGAGCTAAGAGCAGAGGGAGAAAATAAAATCCGGCGCTGGATACAAAGGACAAGATATAATAAGTATTGCTCTCCGCGTTTAAAAGGTTTAAAGCAGAAAGCAGCAGCATCAGCGCTTTCAGGATACCGGCCGCTGTGATGACCGGAAGCGTGGGGACAAAAATGCCAGAGATCGTGTCCACAATCCGGTCCATCCTGGTTTTCTTTACGGCGCTTCTGGTATCCGTTTTTCCACTGCCTTCGCTTTTCTTCATTGCTGCCTGGTCTTGCTGTTCCATGATGTTGCCCCCTAATGTATGAGAATAGTCATAATGTATAAAATGTAAAAAGCGGCGCGGCAGGCTTGGCCTGCGGGCCGCTATTATTATAAGTCCATAAGGGGGAAAAAGAAAGAGGATAAGAAGAGGTTCTTTAAAAATCATTTTAATATTTGAAATATGGTATTGGAAAGGGGGAAGAATAATCTTTATCAGTTGATTTATATTTAATTGGAGCTAATTCTGCGCTTGTTGAATGGCAGAAGGATTTGTTTTCGAAGCCATACCCAAGGGCACCCCTTAATTCATGCCCTCCGGGCAGGCGCACTCCGTGCGGCAAGGTATACCCAAGGGCACCCCTTAATACATGCCCTACGGGCGAGCGCACTCCGTGCGGCAAGGTATGATACCAAATACTTTTTGGAATCATTTTTAATTAGTTCCGATTAAGCTCCAGTTAGTCACCGGCAGAAGTTCCGGACCGTCACGATTTCGGCTCGCTGGCGATGCAGGGACCGCCTTATCCCCACTCCGGGAGTACCGCTCACATGTCGACGGGAAATCTTTATGATTTCCCATCTCCGGTTCGCTCAGAAATGGAATAGGTATTTCCGTTTCTGCCTCCCTCCGCCTGGGGAACACCGGCCGCTGCCCTGCAGCGCTCACCTTTAGGCCGGCCCAGAATCTTTCTGCCGGTGCTCTGCCTGCCGCATCACGTTGGATGAATTTCATTTCTTAGATTCCAGAAAAAGATTGGATATCCACACGCCCGCGCGCCTAATGGCAGCGGACTGCGGTGGACCGTCTCAATGATTTTCAAAACAAATGAGCGCTTATTTCGTTGCGGAAGAAAGAGCGAGAGGAAGGATCCGATTCCATCGTAAGGTGAGCGCCGCAGGGCGTTAGCAGGATCCTCCCGGCCGCAGGGAGGTAAAAACTGAATCTCATACAGGTTTTTATTGAAATCTGACATGGAAAAATATTGATTTATCCATGTCAGTTGGAAAGGACCGACTGGAGGCCGCAAAGATCCTGGTTATGGCTGCCAGCGAGCCGCCTAGATGGAATCGGATTTCCTCTTGTCTTATAAACCAGATTAAGAAAGTTTGTTTGAAAGATATTGAAAGGTATAACTTTCAAAATTATAATCTGATGTTGTAAGTAGCTTAGACATTCTATCATTCCCTTACATATTTTAACATTATATTCCCTTGTGCTCATCAACAACAGTATAAAATTAATTATATAGTTTTGACTCTTCTGGACAGTCAGAATAAAAACTGTGTTAAGAAATTTTTAAGTTTACAAACCATGTGGAATGTGTTATAAATCAGGCTATACAGCATACGTTATTAGTAAGATTACCAGGAGATGGATATGGAATTAACCTTTGGTGAACAGATTAAGATCATACTGAAAAGAAAAAATATGACTATCCGGCAACTGGCGGAGACGATTGAAGAACAGACCGGCCGGCCCATGTCCAGACAGAACCTGACACAGAAACTGAACCGGGACAATTTCCAAGAGCAGGATATGAGAGAAATCGCTCAGGCTCTGGGATGCGTAATTCAGATTTCCGTGATAGATCCGATGGAGGCAACAGTTGCTTCGCTGCAGTCCATGATGCAGCCAGCAAACGCCCGGGACATGTTTCAAGAAGGAAGGGCCGGAGCAGGGGAGGCGCTGTCACATGAGAAAACGGTTCAGAGGGACGAGCAGGGGGAAATCGCTGAGGGAGTCAGCGAGGAGGCATTTCCTGAAATGCCCGCTCTTTTGAAAGCAGGAGATGGCGATGAGTCCGCCGGAGCAGAAAGCGTATCTGCCGTGGGAGAGAATGCGGAGGAAGGGGCAGTTGATCCGGATGTACTCAGAGAGATTGAAATGGCATTGATGGAGTCCATTCAAAAAGAGCTTTATCCATTAAAAGATGGAGAGACCACCAGGGTAAATCAGGAATGGCAGGAGCAGGCCAATTCTCATTGGAGCAGAAAACAAAAGGAGCTCGAGGAACAAACTTCCCTGGATAAGGAGGAAAATGAACAGACGGAACAGGTAAGGAACGTTCCGGAAGAGATAGACACATCCGCGGTTTCCGACGTATCACCGGAGCCGGAGATGCAGACGGATGGAACAGCCGCCGAAGGAAAGGAGATTCCGGAAGAGCCGGTTGTCCAGGAAAATGACATGGATGAGGAAGATGCTCTTGCATGGGCGCAGAAAAGGCCCGCAAAGTGGCCCCGGCTGATCGTGCCGGGAGAGTCAGGGGAGGGGCATCAGCAGCCAGAAGCATCAGCCTATGAAGAGGATGAACCGGAGTTTGTGGAAACAGAGGACGATCTGGACGGGCTGGAATTCATTGAGATGGAAGAATTGGATGGCGGCGATATATCGGCAGTAACCGGTCCTTATACCCTGAAAAGAGAGCAGGAGCCTGAGGCAGAAGATCAGCGAGATAGTGCGGCACAGGAGGAACTGCTGACGGAGGGAACGGCATATGGGCCGCTGGCAGGTGCGCCTGGAACCGATGTTTCTTATGTCTCTGCGCCGTATGTTATACCGAGAGCGCCGGAATCAGAAGAATCTGTTTCGGACAATGGAGACGGAGAGAACAGCATGTACTTTGAGATTCCCTTGGAGGAGATACCGGAACCGTCCATTGATGACAGAGAGGAGACGGTACAAGATTACGGCGGCCAGCCGGAAGAACCAGATCTGGAAGAAAAGATCGCGTCCTGGGATGCCGCCGTGAAGCGGAGGCTGGAGAGGCCGATACTCATGTCGGCGGAAGAAAGGCGGGCCAGGAAAGCGGCAAGGGAAGCTAAATCGGCCGGGGCGGAGAACGCTGTGCCGGAGGGGGCCTCGAAGCCGAGAGTTCCCGATATCAATCCAGCCACTGGAAAAGAATATGAGACGAACACGGTAAAACATCACCCGACCAAACCGGATATGCTCCTTGTGTATGATAAGGATGAACATATGTGGATAGAGCAGGCAGAGCATGCGTTTACTAATTTCCAGATCAGAAAGCGCGCGATGTTGGGACGAGATTATGAGCCGCCGCTTTATCTGGATTAATGGAATGAATATTTGACTTATAAAGTGAATTTAAAAGCTGCTGTACCAAATTATTGGTGCAGCAGCTTTTTCGCTCTCCGCGGTTGAATCCGTTCCATTGCCTGACCCACCCTTCCGGATGGCTTCCATTTCTTAAATGTATACCTTGACGCACGGAGTGCGCTCGCCCGTAGGACATGTATTAAGGGGTGCCCTTGGTGTTATATGCTCTAAGTGACTTCTTAATCATGGTTTTTCTCATGGTTAGTGAAGCACTTAGAGCATTTTTCATACAAGGAGGGCACAAGCATGAGAAACACCAAAATAACACCGCTGTACGAGCGTTTGAGCCGCGACGACGAACTTTCCGGGGACAGCAACAGCATTATCCACCAGAAGCAGATGTTAGAGGAATACGCCAAGCGGAACGGCCTACCCAACCCGACCCACTTCACTGACGACGGTATTTCTGGAACCCGCTTTGATAGGCCCGGTTTTACCGCCATGATGGAGGAAGTCGAGGCGGGGCGCGTGGAGGCTATTGTCGTTAAGGACATGAGCCGGATAGGGCGCGATTATCTCAAAGTCGGCCAGATTATGGAGATTCTACGGCAAAAGGGTGTCCGGCTAATCGCCATCAACGACGGCGTGGACAGCGACAAGGGCGACGACGATTTTACCCCGTTCCGCAACATCATGAACGAGTTTTACGCGAGAGATACCAGCCGGAAAATCAAGTCCGTTTTCAAGGCAAAGGGCATGGCCGGAAAGCACATGACAGGGCAAGTCCCTTACGGCTATCTATGGGCCGATGAAAAGCGGGAGCAATGGGTAATCGACGAGGAAGCCGCCGACGTGGTTCGGCAAATCTTCCGGCTGACAATGGAGGGCTTTGGCCCCTATCAAATCTCCGAACTGCTCACACAGCAAGAAATCGAAATCCCCGCCGTTCATATGGCGCGATACGGCGAGGGCGTGAACAAAAACAAGACGTTCAAAGGCCCCTGTCAGTGGTGTTCGTCCTCTATCGTCCAAATCCTAAGAAAGCATGAATACTTAGGCCATACAGTGAATTTCAAGACCCGCAAGCACTTCAAGGACAAGAAAAGCCATTACGTCGATGAAAGCGAATGGACAATCTTTGAGGACACCCACGAGGCCATTATCGACCAAGAAACCTTTGACAACGTGCAACGAATCCGCGCCAATGTTCGCCGCTACCCGGACGGCTGGGGCGAGATTCACCCCTTGACCGGCCTCATGTACTGCGCCGATTGCGGCGGCAAGATGTACGTCCATCGCACCTACAACGGCAATCGTATCCCACAATATACTTGCGGCCAATACGGGAAAGTCCCCTGCGGGACGCTCTGCACCACACAGCACCGTATCAACGCCGAAGTGGTGACAACCCTCATTTCCGATATGCTTAAAGCTATCGCGGAGTACGCCAAGACCGACCGGGCCGAGTTTATCAAGACCGTACAGGAGGCGCAGACCACCCAACAAACCGCCGACGTTACCAAGAAAAAGAAACGGCTGGCGGCGGCACAGAAGCGGGCCGGGGAGCTTGAAAAGCTGATTTGTAAAATCTATGAGGACAACGCCCTCGGCAAGCTACCAGACGCGAGATATGCGGCCCTTGACGCGCAGTATGCCAAGGAGCAGGACGAGCTTACCGGCGAGATTGACGGGCTGGAAAAGGCCATCAGCGGCTATGAGGAAAGCCGGAAGTCAGCGGAGAAGTTTATTGCCCTTGTTGACAAATATGTGAGTTTTGACACCATGACAACGGCCATGCTCAATGAGTTTGTCGAGAAAATCCTTGTGCATGAGCGCGACCGCAAGGGCAGCATTGAAACCACGCAGGAAGTGGAAATATACTTCAACTTTGTGGGCCGCTATATCCCGCCCCACTTCGGAGAGGTCAACCTAACCCCGGAGGAACAGGAGGCCCTGCGCCAGAAAGAGGAACGCAAGGACAAGCTGCACCAGAACTATTTACGGCGCAAGGCAAATGGCAAGCAGCGGGAATATGAGGAACGGACAAAGACCGAGAAGCGGAAGAAAATGGAGGAAAAAAGAGCAGCCTTACGCGCCGAAGATATAGTAAAAGGCGTGTATACTACTATTGGGAGCTTGCCGAGACAAGAGCCGCAAAAAGGAACACTATCGGCCCGCGCTGCCATTTGATTCTGCAACTACCCGGAAACTCTACGGAGCGTTTGTTGCAATTATTTCAATTCGCATATATGATTAAATTTGGAGGTGGTGAAGATGGATTGTAGCAAAGTTGGTAAGTTAATTCTTACCTTGCGCCAAGAAAAGGGTATGACACAAAAGGCCCTTGCTAATGAAATGAATATTAGCGACAGGACTATATCAAAATGGGAACGTGGTATCGGCTGTCCCGATGTATCATTACTTCGTGAACTGTCTGCTATTTTGGAAGTCAATATTGAAAAAATACTGTTAGGTGATTTAGAGCCTAATGATATGGATAGAGGGAATATGAAAAAAATTAAGTTTTATGTATGCCCGGATTGTGGGAATGTTTTGTTCTGCACAGGAGAAAATGAGATTTCCTGTTGCGGCAGGAAATTAAGCCCTTTAACTGCGGGGCAGGAAGATTTACAACATAAAATTTGTGTGGAAGAAATTGAAAATGATTTCTATATCACATTACCGCACGAAATGAGCAAGCAACATTATATTACCTTTGTTGCTTACGTCACTTGCGATAGAGTGCTTTTAATAAAGCTCTATCCTGAACAGTCCGCAGAAGTCCGTTTCCCCAAAATGTACGGGGGAGAATTGTATGTTTGTTGCAGCAAGCACGGGCTTATAAGAAAGGGAAAAAACAATGTGTAATTTCCAGCCAATAGATATACAAACATGGCCTATGGCACAGACTTTTCACTACTACACACAGATGGCCCCAACCAGTTATACAGTTAATGTCAATATGGACGTGACGATTCTTAGAAAAGAGTTAAAAGCATATGGATATAAATTTTTCCCTGCATATCTCTATTTAGTGTCAAGGGCTATCGCAAAGCAACAAGAGTTGCGGATTGCCGTGAAAGACGGCATTTTGGGATATTGGGATTGTTTGACCCCGGCCTATCCACAATTTCACGAAGATGATAAGACGACTTCCCTGTTGTGGACGGAATACAATGATGATTTCAAAGAATTTCACAAACAGTATCTTGCCGATAAAAAGCTACACGGGCAAAGTCATGGAATACTTTCTTCCAAGGGATTGCCGTTGCCAAATGCTTATATCATATCTTGTATTCCGTGGTTTACGTTTAATAGCTTTTCACTTCATAATCATGGAATAAAAGATTATTATGTTCCAAGTATTGAGGCCGGAGGTTTTACAGAAACCAACACCGGAAAAATCATCATGCCACTATCCATTACCGTTCATCATGCTACGACAGACGGCTACCACCTAAAAGTGTTTTTCGAGGAACTACAACGGACAATGGATTGTCCGAGAGAATGGCTATAAACTTATATTGATTTTGTAAATCTGCCGCACGACGGCAAAAGAAAAAAAGCCGTCGTACAGCAGTAGATTTTACGCGCTTTTTTAGGCGGCTTTGAGAAATCAAGGCCGCTATTTCTATGCGGCCACAGGAGGGCCGCATATGAGTAAACACCCCTTTTGCCCTACCCCCTAACTGGGGGACAAGCCACAACAGAATAGCGAAAACGTCCAGCGGGGCGCAAGTGAAAGAACAGTCACTTGCGCCCCTTTTTCATGCGACAAAACCAGAGCTATTCCGTTGTGGTTCGCCTGCGATTGCAGACGAACGCCGGGGATATTTGACGAGCTATCGCGCCCCTATTTTCAGCAAGGCGCGTATACATAAAAATTTAAGAAAATCCGGCACAGGAGGGCCGGAAACCTCTCTTTTCCAGCGGGTCATCATCGGGCCAAGTTGGCCCGAACCTCCCGCCCATCGGGAGCGCCCCCGGTGCCGCTCCCCGCCTACCCCGTTTCGATTCGCACCAAACCCAATCGAAACGGAGGAAAGGCAGATGGAAGTCACCATCAAAATAAACGGACAAGCCCTGTCCGTGGAGGTTAGCGTCGAGGTCTACGAATACCTTGACAGCGCCAAGCACAAGAATGAAAACCTGTCCCATGAGAAGCGGCGGCATTGGGATTGTCGGGAGTTTGACGAGTACATAGCCGCCACCGAGGGCCGCTTGCCCTACCGGGAAACGCCGGAGGAACAGGTCTGCCGCATGGAAACGCGGGACGAGCTGTTTTCCGTGTTGGAGAGCTGCACCGAGGCGCAGCGGCGGCGGTTCCTACTCTACGCGCTGGACGGTTTGACGTTTGAGCAAATCGCCCGGTTGTCCGGCTGTTCCAAAGCCGCCGTACAGGACAGTATCGAGGCGGTACGAAAGAAATTTAAAAAACTTTTCTAAACCTACCCTACGAAACGCCGTTTTCGGGCTAACCAAGTGAGGGGTATCACACCCCATCACCGAGAGGGACAAGCAGTATCGCGCTGCTTGTCCCTCTCGCACTTTAGGAGGTTAGCCCATGATTATCAATCTACGCAAGTATTACTATCCCCTCTACAAGACGGACGTGCTTGTGGAGGTGCCGGACGAGGTGGCCGAAGCCCTTTTGCTCCTGCACCGGGAGAACAACAACCGTGAGAAAAAGATTTGGTATCACAAGGCGTATTTCTCCCTTGACTGCGAGGACGGTATCGAAAACGCCGCTATCGGTTGGGCGCAGCCGTCGCCGGAGGACTACATGGTTCAAGCCGAGGAAGAAGCGGCGCACGAATTATTGTTGGAGCATTTGCAGGAGGCCCTTGCCACTCTCACGCCGACGCAGGCCCGCCGCCTCCATATGCGCTATATGCTCGGCATGAAGTACCGGGAGATTGCCGCCGCCGAGGGTGTAGGCACGTCCCATGTCAGCCAATCCGTCCGGGCCGCCGTGAAGAAGCTACGAAACTATTTCAAAAAGCAAAAATGGACGAGGGAGGACAATTATTGAGGCCATTAGACGAGGAACAAAACCGGCTGGAAAAGGAAATCCGGCAGCTTGAAAACCGGCAGAAGATTTTACTGAACAAGAAAACCAACGCCGAACGCAAGGAGCGGACGCACCGCCTAATCGAGCGCGGGGCCATTCTGGAAAGTGTCTTTCCTGCCACTGTCCCCATGACCGGCGAGGAAGTCAAGGCGTTTCTGCTTGCCCTCTCCCACTTGCCAGAGGCGCGGGAGTTGCCGCCAAAGCCGCCGAACGCCGAGGGTACGCGATAGCTCCCTTGGTACAAGGGCGCACTTATACACCCTTGCGGGTGTCGTGCGCTCTGCGAGGCTTGTTGCGTCCTACGGACGCGATGGGGCGCTACTCGCCCCAAACCCCCAGTGAGCCACAGGTCACGGAACACCCGCTGCGGCGGCTATTCCGTTTCATGCGGCCTAATAGCCCCGCCCGAAAGGAGGTGGCAACCATAGCCATTTATCATTGCACCATCAAGATTATCAAGCGCAGCGAGGGCCGTTCAGCCGTCGCCGCAGCCGCCTACCGAAGCGGTCAGAAACTAACCAATGAATGGGACGGACATACCCACGACTACACCCGCAAGGGCGGTATCGTCCATTCTGAAATCATACTGCCCGCCCATGCGCCGCCCACCTTTTCCGACCGCTCCACCCTCTGGAACAGCGTGGAGGCAATCGAGAAATCCGGCAAGTCACAGCTTGCCCGCGAGCTTGAAATCGCCCTGCCCGCCGAGCTTGACCGTGAGGCGCAGCTTGCCCTTGTCCGCACCTACGTCCGGAACAATTTTGTGTCAGCCGGTATGTGCGCCGACTTTGCGCTTCACGACAAGGGCGATGGAAACCCTCACGCCCACATCATGCTCACCATGCGGCCCCTCACACCGGGCGGCGAGTGGGGCGCGAAATGCCGTAAGGAATACGACCTTGACGAGCGCGGCCAGCGAATCCCGGACGGCAAAGGCGGCTGGAAGAACCACCGCGCCGACACCACCGATTGGAACGACAGGGACAAGGCCGAACAATGGCGGGCGGCATGGGCCGAGTACGCCAACCGAGCATTAGAGCAAGCGAACCGCCCGGAGCGGATAGACCACCGCAGCTACAAACGGCAAGGCGTGGAGCAGCTACCCACCGTCCACATGGGAGTAGCGGCTACCCGCATGGAGCGGCGCGGCATTGTCACCGACAAGGGGAACATCAATCGGCAGATTGCCGCCGACAACAAACTCTTGAAAGAAATCAAGGCCCGCATGACCCGACTTTACAACTGGACGAAAGAAGAAGCCTCCAAGCCCCAAGGCCGGGAAAGCGTCATGGCCCAGCTCTGGCAAGCGCGGCAGGAAATGAGCAAACCGGCGACCCGCACCGGCAAGGTGAAAGCCCTCCAAGAGAGCGCCGCCCTGTTCAATTTTCTGCAAGGGAACGGTATCACGTCCATGCAAGAGCTGCACGAAAAGATAGCCGCTATGAACAGCGCCTACTACAACCAGCGCGGCGAAATCGTCAGCGCCGAGCGCCGGATTGCCGCCCTCACGGAACGGCTGGAAATGTGGGCGCAGTACGAGAAATACAAGCACATTCGCCGCCAGCTTGACAGTTTGAAGCCCAGCAAGCAAGAGAAATTTGCGGCCCAACACGGCCCGGAATTGGCTCTGTTTGACACCGCAGCCCGACAGTTAAAAGACCTTACCGCCACCGGCGAGGCCGTCACCCCGAAGCAATGGCGGGCCGAGGCCGACACCCTCACCGCCAAAAAGGACGTGCTGTATCAAGAAATGCGAGCCATGCGGGAGGAAATCAAGGCCGTCGAGGGCCTACGCAAAGCCGCCGAGCAGTTAGCCAAGACCGAAGCACCCCGAAAGGAGCGAGAAAATGACCGATAGAATCAGCCCCGAAACGATACCCAACCACAGCATTTTGATACGGATAGGCGTTACCCCTACCGACATACCCCCATGCTTTTTAGAGGGGCCTACGGGCGCTCAAATCCCCCAAAATGACACCGAAACGCTACGCAAAATCCGTGTGTCCGTCCGCGTCGAGGTTTTGCCGGAAAGGAGCGTCGCACCATGCCGAGAATGAGCAAAAAGCGCAAGCAGGAATGGGGATTTTTCCTCAATGACCGTAACCGCATGACTTACAATCCGCTGTGCCGCAAGTGCCGCCGCGACTGCAAGCAGAGTTTCCGCGCCGTTGTCGTGGATTGCCCGCACTACTTTTCCAAGCGGGGAAAGGAACGTAAAAGCGATGACTGAAAACAGACGATATTACTATCTCAAGCTCAAGGAGAGCTTTTACAACAGCGAAACAATGGTAATTCTGGAAAGTATGCAGGACGGGCTTCTCTACTCCAATCTGCTGCTGAAGATGTACTTAATGGCGCTCAAAAGCAACGGCGTTCTCATGCTGAACGAGCGTTTACCCCACACGCCGCAGACCATAGCCACTTTCACCCGCCATCAGGTGGGGACAGTGGAACGGGCGCTCAAGGTGTTTATCGAGTTTGGCCTTGTGGAAGTGCTGACGGACGGGGCTTTCTATATGGCCGATATGCAACTTTTAATCGGCCAATCCTCCACCGAGGGGGAGCGGAAAAAGAAAGAGCGTTCACGGCTGGAACGGAAAAAACTGCTTCCGGGCGGGGCGGTGGACATTTGTCCACCCAATGGCGAGGTGGACAAATGTCCGTCTATATTAGAGTATAGAGATAAAGAGATTAGAGATAAGAGTACAGAGAATAGAGAGGGAGAACGCGCCCGCGCCTTTGGCCGCTATGAGAATGTCAGATTGACCGATATCGAGCTTGCCGAGCTGCAAGCGGAGTTTCCCACCGTCTGGGAAAGCTACGTCGAAAAGCTGTCGGCCTACATGGAATCCACCGGCAAGACCTACAAGAGCCATGCCGCCACTATCCGGCGTTGGGCCGCAGAGGACGGCAAAAAGGGCGGCGGCTTGCCCGCCTACACCTACAAGGAGGGCGAGAGCTTATGAGGGATGAGCTGGAAAGAATGATTGACAACATACCGTCAGCCACGCGGGAGCCGGAGGACACCACCGACCCGGCCACCGGCCTGTTAATCTGCGGCAAGTGCCACACACCCAAGCAATGCCGCGTGACGCTTTTCGGGACGGAGCGGCTTTTGCCCTGCCTCTGTCAGTGTGAGCAGGAACGCCTAAAGGCACAGGAGGCCGCAAGGCAGGAGCAGGAACGGCTTGCCAAAATCCACCGGCTGAAAGCCAACGGCCTACAAGACAAGGCGCTTTTCGCCTATACCTTTGACCGGGACGACGGCCAGAACCCGGCCATGAAGTACGCCCGCCGCTATGTGGAGCATTGGCCGGAAATGAAAGAGCGCGGGCAGGGGCTTCTCTTGTGGGGCGGCGTGGGAACCGGCAAGACCTTTGCCGCCGCCTGTATCGCCCATGCCCTCACCGAGCAGAGTGTCCCCGTCCTTATGACGAACTTCTCAAAAATCCTTAACAGCTTATCGGGCATGTTCAGCGAGGACAGGAACAAATACCTTGCCAGCTTCAACCATTTCAGCCTGCTTATCATCGACGATTTAGGCATTGAGCGCAATTCAGAATACGCGCTGGAACAGGTTTACAACGTCGTTTACAGCCGGTATTTGAGCCGTCTCCCGCTCATCATCACCACCAATTTACCGCTTGCAGAGCTGCAAGCACCGGGGGACTTAGCCCATGCCCGAATCTATGACCGCGTTCTGGAACGCTGTACGCCGGTCTGCTTTTCCGGCAAGAACTACCGCAAGGACAACGCCGCCGCCAACAAGACCGAGGCCGCGAGGCTTCTCAACGAATAATTTTGACCCACCGACACGGCCCGCTACTGGCGGAGCCGCTTTCGAGAAAGGAGCGCCTATGAGCAACGAACAGACCAACATCACCACCGCAACCGAGAGCGCGGCCCCCATCACCGCGCCGGAGGCTGAACCGTTTGCGCTTGTGAAGAAAATCGGCAAGACCACCTACAAGGTGAGAATCCATTTCAGCACCACCAGCCACGAAACCATGAGCGACAAAATCAAGCGTATGCTCAAAAATGAGATTCAGCAAATGTGAGCGCCAGAGGGCCGGGAACCTGTTTCAGTTTCCCGGCCCTCTTACTGCCCCAATGTATGAACGATTTGTAAACATGATGAAAAAGTCCTTGACAAGTCGTTTCTGGGTATACAGCCAAATACTTTTTGGAATCATTCCTTAAGGGTCTTTACCAAGACACCGGCAGAAGTTTCGGACCGTCACGATTTCGGCTCGCTGGCGATGCAGGGGCCGCTTTATCCCCTCTCCGGGAGTACCGCTCACATGTCGGCAGGAAATCTTTATGATTTCCTGTCTCCTGTTCGCTCAGAAACGGAATCGGTATTTTTCGTTTCTGCCTCCCTCCGCCTGGGGAACTCCGGCCTCTGCCCTGCAGCGCTCACCTTTAGGCCGGCCCGAAATTTTTCTGCCGGCGCCCTGCCTGCCGCACCACATTGGATGAATTTCATTCCTTAGATTCCAGAAAAAGATTGGATATCCACACGCCCGCGCGCCTAATGGCAGCGGGCTGCGGTGGACCGCCCCGATGACTTTCAAAACAAATGAACGCTTATTTCGGTGCGGAAGAAAGAGCGAGAGGAAGGATCCGATTTCATCGTAAGGCGAGTGCCGCAAAGGCGTTAGCAGGATCTTCCCGGCCGCAGGGAGGTAAAAACCGAATTTCATGCAGGTTTTTATTGGAATCTGACATGGAAAAATATCAATTTATCCATGTCAATTGGAAAGGACCGACTGGAGGCCGTAAAGATCCTGGTTACGGCTGCCAGCGAGCCGCCTGGATGGAATCGGATTTCCTCTTGCCTTGTAAGCCAGATTAAGAAAACTTGTTTGAAAGGTATTTAAAGGTATGATTGCAAAGACTTTGGCTTTTGTGTGGATTGTCCTGATGGGATGATGACTGTATAAATAAGCACAAAATGAATCATTTATTAAGTTAAGCGCCGCTTGACGCGGAGCTTTTCTTTTTATCCGCCTGACGTTTGATCACCTTCAGACGGGTGAACTCTTCACGCTCTTTTTCCTCCAGAGCATTCTGGATGTTGTGGACCAGAGCCTCATATTTGGGTATGGTGATATTTTTCAGGGCATTTGCCCGTTTCTGGGTCTTTTTAATGTTAAAGGATAGCCGGTATGCGGAGTTTTCTACAGTGGTCAGGCGGAGGGTCAGCTCCTTCACTTTTTCAAACTGCATCCTGGCATCGTCCAGGAACTGGTTGGTGCTGTGGAAGGAATAAGCGAGGGAAGGTGACCGTTTTTCGAATTCTACAAGAGGAATCTCCGTACCCATGATGCTCCGGGTCTTCACCCGGACAGAGTTCTCCAGGGGAATCGCGGCGCTGGCTTCCCGGACCCGGTTCATACCCATTTCCAGGATGGCGCGCTGCAGAGAAGCATAGGCCTCCGTAAAGGTCTTATCTATCTCGCTTTGAATGGAACTGGCTTTTTCAATGAGCTGCATCAGTTCACGGATCAAAATATTTCTTTTTTTGTCCATCAGCTCATAGCCCTGCTTGGACAGGGCCAGAGAATTCTTTATGATGATCAGGTTGCCTTTTGTTGCACATGTATTCAGATCCATAAAATCACCTGCCGTCTTGATGAAGATCGTAATACTTATCCAGGAGCTTGGTATCTACGCGGTCCAGCTCCGCCTTCGGTAAGATGCGGAGAAGCTCCCACCCCAGATCTAAAGTTTCCTCAATGGTCCGGTTCTCTTCTTCTCCCTGTCCTACAAACTGCCCTTCAAACTGACGCCCGAATTCCAGATACTTTTTATCAATAGGTGATAATTCGTCCTCGCCGATCACGGACGCCAGAGCCCTGGCGTCAGATACCTTGGCGTAAGCAGAAAAAAGCTGGTTGGCAAGATCCTGATGGTCCTCGCGAGTGTAGCCTGCGCCGATTCCATCCTTCATCAGACGGGACAGGGACGGAAGCACACTGATGGGAGGATAGACCGACTGCCCATGGAGATAACGGTCCAATACGATCTGCCCCTCAGTGATGTATCCGGTCAAGTCGGGAATCGGATGGGTGATATCGTCGTTCGGCATCGTAAGAATCGGAATTTGGGTGACGGAGCCGTCCACGCCGGCCACAATTCCGGCTCTTTCATAAATGGATGCCAGATCGCTGTACAGATATCCAGGAAATCCCTTTCTGGAAGGAATCTCACCCTTGGATGAGGAGACCTCCCGGAGCGCTTCCGCATAGGAAGTCATATCCGTGAGAATGACCAGGATGTGCATATTCAGTTCAAATGCTAAGTATTCCGCAGTGGTAAGGGCCACCTTGGGAGTGATGAGACGCTCTACTACTGGATCATTCGCCAGATTTAGGAACGTTACCACATGATCTGAAACGCCGCTCTCCTCAAAGGTCCTGGTGAAGAACTGGGACACGTCATG
This sequence comes from Qiania dongpingensis, assembly GCF_014337195.1. NCBI lineage: Bacteria > Bacillati > Bacillota > Clostridia > Lachnospirales > Lachnospiraceae > Qiania > Qiania dongpingensis. The sequence continues at coordinate 1,719,315 of NZ_CP060634.1, read as the reverse complement.
AGTGACGCCCATGGCTGCGAAGACAATGGCAAAGTTTTCGTCAGAGCCTTCACCCAGGGAAGCCTGCCTTACAATCTGAGCCGCCAGCCTGTCGTGAGGGAGGCCGTTTCCTGAAAATATAGGCAGCTTCTGGCCGCGGATCAAGGTAGTCAGGCAGTCAATTGCCGAAATACCAGTCCGGATATAGTTCCTGGGGTATTCACGGGTGACAGGATTCAGAGGAAGACCGTTCACATTTCTTCTCAGATCGCTGTGGATTTCTTCCAGCCCGTCCACGGGTTTTCCAATCCCATTAAAGGTACGGCCGAGCATCTTAGGGGAGAGTCCGATTTCCATGGGATGGCCGGTCAGCATCGTGTGAGTATTGTTCAGGGATACGTTTTCCATGCCTTCAAAAACCTGGATGATGGCCTTGTCTCCGTAAAGTTCGATGATACGTCCGATCTTCTTATCCTTTCCGTTTACGGTAATCTCTACGATCTCTTCAAAGGAAGCGTCTTCTACGCCCTCCAGAACGACCAGGGGGCCATTGATCTCACTTAAACCTAAATATTCAATTGACATATCCTCTGCCTCCTTATGCGTTCTTTTCCATGATACGGTCATAGAACTGGTCGATGGCTTTCTTGTAATCATCGAACAGATCAAGCTTGTCGTTGGGCACATCATATTTGATGGCAATTATTTTTTCAAAGATGTCTTCGGTTTTCAGAATGGAAACCGGCATGTTCATGGAAATCAGAGATTTGCACCGGGAATACAGGTACAAAATGGTTTCCATCATTTTAAACTGCTTTTGCAGAGGGACACATGTGTCCTCTTGGTGGAACGCGTTCTGCTGGAGAAATCCAAGACGGATGACCCGCGAGATCTCCATGACCAGCTTCTGATCGTCTGGAAGAACGTCGCTTCCGATCAGCTTAACGATTTCCATAAGACTGCTTTCCTGGTTTAAAAGGGAAACAATCTGATTTCGGTAATTAATAAAGTTTTTGTCCACGTTCTTGGTGTACCAGGCGCTCAGGTCGGACATATACTCACTGTAGCTGGTCAGCCAGTGGATGGCAGGAAAATGTCTCGCGTAAGCAAGTGATTTATCCAGACCCCAGAAGCAGCGGACGAACCGCTTGGTATTCTGCGTGACAGGCTCGGAGAAATCGCCGCCCTGGGGAGAGACAGCGCCTATGATGGAAACGGACCCCTCATTTCCATTCAGAGTCTGCATGATGCCGGCCCGTTCATAAAAGGCAGACAGCCGGGAAGCCAGGTAAGCCGGAAAACCTTCCTCAGCCGGCATTTCCTCCAATCGGCCGGACAGCTCTCGGAGAGCCTCCGCCCAGCGGGAAGTGGAATCGGCCATGATGGCCACATGATATCCCATATCCCGGTAGTATTCTGCCAATGTCACACCAGTATAGATGCTTGCTTCACGGGCGGCAACAGGCATGTTGGAAGTGTTGGCGATCAAGGCGGTCCTGGCCATCAGGGGCTGGCCCGTCTTGGGGTCTGTCAGCTTTGAAAAATCTTCCAGGACCTGGGTCATCTCATTTCCACGTTCCCCGCATCCAATGTAGATGATGATATTTGCGTCAGACCATTTCGCGATCTGGTGCTGGGTCATGGTCTTTCCGGTACCGAAGCCTCCAGGTATTGCTGCCGTACCGCCCTTGGCGATGGGAAACAGAGTGTCCAGGATCCTCTGGCCTGTTACAAGCGGCATGGTACAAGGATAGCGCTTCGCCGTAGGGCGGGGGACCCGGATGGGCCATTTCTGGGTCATGGTCAGCTTCTTCTGAGTGCCGTCAGGGCAGTTAAGAGTAACCAGGACATCATTGATCGTATAACGTCCGTCCGGCGCTGCGGAGATGACCTGGCCGGAAACATCCGGAGGCACCATGACCTTGTGGACGATGGAAGGGGTTTCCGGTACCTCGGCGATTATGGTGCCGCCGTATACCTGTTCTCCCTCCTTTACTGTGATGTGAGCATCCCAGAGCTTTTCTGTGTCCAGGGCGTCTACGCTGACGCCGCGGCCGATATAAGCGCCGGAGCGTTTGGCGATCTGGCCGAGAGGCCGTTCGATGCCGTCAAAGATGTTGTTCAGGATTCCGGGTGCCAGGGTGACGGACAAAGAAGCGCCGGAGCCTTCCACCAGTTCGCCGGGACGCAGACCAGTGGTCTCCTCAAAGACCTGGATGGTCGTGGTGTCGGAAGTGAGACGTATGACTTCACCCACCAGACGTTCTTTCCCCACATATACCATCTCAGACATGGCAAATCCGGGGCTGCCCTTCAGATAAATAACCGGGCCGTTAATTCCATGGATGGTGCCGGTCTTATTCATGGCTTATCCCTCCTTCAAATGAGAAATTCTCCTTTTCTTTTTCCAATAAGGTCTTGAAGGAGTAATCAAGCAGTATACGGCGATCCGGCAGGACTGCGCGGATTCCGCCCCCAAAGAGCTCCTGGCTCATGGTCAGATGCACGCCGGTGGCGGCCTCCAGGGCGCGGCTCCTATGGGAATCGGCCGGATCGATATAGACGATCAGATTCTGGTCACCGGCATATTTTTTGGCGCGGTTTATCCTCCGGATCAGGAAATCTTCGTATTCTTTGGTATCCATAAATCGTTCCAGCGCTCCGGAAACCTCCGAGAAGAGCTGGGCCCTCAGGTCGGCCTCCACCTGGCTCAGTTCCCTCTTGATATCCATCTGTGCCTGGAACAATTGTTTGTTGGCTTCCCGTTTGAGCTGTTCCGTCTCCGTCCTGATCTGGGCTTCCGTCTGGACGCCTACGTCTGCAACGTGCTCTTCATATATTTTGTCTAAAGCATCCGCGTAATCATGGAAAATGGCGTTCCCGCGGGCACGGGCATCCTCCATGGAGCGGTTTCTGAACTGTTGTAGCTTTTCTTCCGTCGTCAAGTCGTTCACCCCTCTTTATAGCTTTAATCCGATGGCTTCATTTACATAGGAAGTGATAAAATCAGGACTTCGCCCGGTGCCGTGGCGGTCGGGAATCTCCTCAAAGAGAGGGATTTTAGCCGACAGCTTCAGATCGTCTACGATCTCCGGAAACCTTCTGCCGAAATATTCGGTCAGCAGGACAATCCCTATATCCTTATCGGCCCTGACTTTATCAAGGGCATCCTTAAATTCCTGTTTTTCATGGACAACGACGCCCTCGATTCCGGCCAGCCTCATGCCGGTCAGAGTGTCAATGTTGTCACTGATCAAAAATAGTTTCATCAGCCTAATTTACCAAGGATCATGATGGATACGATCAGGCCGTACAGAGCAACACCTTCTGCCAGTGCGACGAAGATGAGGGATTTGCCGAGGACGGAGGAATCTTCGCTGATAGCTCCAAGAGCCGCGCTGGCAGCGGATGCTACAGCGATGCCGGCGCCGATACAGGAAAGGCCGGTGGAAAGGGCGGCGGCTACGTAACCGAGGCCCGCGGCGGAGCTGGAAGCGGCGGCGGCTGTCTCGGAAGCGGCGCCGGCTGCCTCTGCGCTGCCGCCAAACAGCATGATATCAGCGATCACCAGGGTGCCGAAGAAGAAAAATACGTTGAAAGCCAGAGATTTCTTGAAACGTCCCTTTCTTTTTTCACCCATGAGATATACGCCGAAGGGAAGAATGATGCTGAGCACAAGTGCTGCGATCAAAAGAATTTTTGTAATCATAGTCATGACAAAGGTCCTCCTTATTTGTTGGTAATCGTCTTAAAAGGTTTAAATTCCCGGCCGGAGCCTGAGAAATATCTGCTGAACATTTCATAATACTCCAGACGGAGTACGTGGATGCCTACGATCAGGCCTTCCATGCCGGCCACGAAAATATTGCCGATGACGACCACAGGCCAGTTGGGGCTTCCGCCGTTTTCTGCGCCTGCCAGCATCAGCACTACCTGCATCATCCCCGCGTGGCTCAGGGCAAACGCTCCGATACGTACAAAGGAAATAGTGTTGGTGAGATAACTTAACACTACTTCAAATAGTTCAAATATGGACTGCACCAGGTACATGACCGGGCCTCCGGGAAGCGTTTCCTTTTTCCGCTCCAGGAGATTTATGATGGGCTCCTTGAACAAAAGAAGGATAAGCGGAACAATGAAGGCGATCATCAGGATGATGGTCGCGGGCAGCGCATGGCCGCTCATGTAAAGGACAATGGTCGCTACGGCGGAGCCGTAGAAAATGATCCCCAGAACGCCGTTGGTGTCAAAGACGATCTTACCAATGTCGCGGGATTTGATGCCATTATAGATGTTGAACAGCATGGAGACCAGGATGAGGCCCATGCCCAGCGCGACGCTGACCACAAGGACTACATTCAGGTTCCCCACCACAGGGAGAGTCATGGTAGCTTTCATGGGTGTCAGCCAAAGAGGCTTTATGACATTTTCAAATCCAAAGAAGCTGCCGTACAGGACACCGAATATGGTGGAAAAGATACCGGCTATTGAAATGACGGCGGCCAGGTTGGACTTTTTAAAGCGGTAGATCAGGAAGCCGCCGATAATCAGGCAGAGACCCTGGCCCGCATCTCCGAACATGGCCCCGAATATGAACGCATAGGTCAGAGCCACAAAGACGGTGGGGTCAAATTCATTGTAGGCAGGCATGCCGTACATCCGGATAAACATCTCAAAGGGACGGAACAGTTTTGGATTCTTAAGCTTCGTGGGAGGAGTTCGGAAATGCTCACTCTCCTTAGGCTGTTCATCCTCCAGGACACAGTAGAGATCCGGATCATGCTCCCGGACTTCCTTCAGAAAAGCCAGAGCGTCTTTATTCGTCATCCATCCGCAGAGGATGAAGAACATGTTGTGGCCGGCCCTGGTACATGCCGCCATCTTCCGAATATCAAAGGTGGAGATCAGGGAATCCATTTTTTCCTTTGCGGAGATCAGCTCTTGGCGATGAGAATCCAGGAGAGCGGCCAATTCCTTTTTGCAGGCGGCCACCTTCTCTTCATTTTCTTTTATCAGGCGTTCATAGTCCGAACAGATCTCCTGAGGAGTACCGGTGTATTTTTCGGACAGGAAGGTGCTTTCAAAATGGAGAGAAGAATAAATGGTGTCGATCTTGTCGAATTCTGACTGAGGTACAAAGAAAATACCCCATACATACGCGCTGTCGCTGTAGCAGGGATAGAAAATCGTATCCAGGTCGTCGTAGACAAACTGCTTGAACGTGCGGTAATCGGCCATTGCAAACCGGCCGAAGCGGAACTTGGTGAAGCTGAACTTTAAGATGTCCTCGATATTGAAATCCAATCCGCGGAAAGGAAGGACCGTTTCGTATTGGGCTCTCAGGTCCTTTCCCTCATTTTCCAGCTGGATCTTCCGGTCCCGGATGGAAGAAGCCTCTGCATCCAGATTCTCAATGATGCAGACAGCCTTTTCCCTGGACAGGGAGACTGTAGCAGCGGTTTCTTTTCCCGGAATCTCCAGGAGCAGGGCGTGCGCCTTGTCGCGCAGGCTCTTGTAAGGATTGGGTTCAATGAAAGGAGTCAGCTCTTTTACCGTTTTCAGCTCCGAGAGGGCGTTTTCCAGGTGCATTTCATATTTTGACAGATACTGTTCTGTCACCCGGTCAATCTGCTCTTTCGGGCCGGTGATACTCAGAAATTTCATTTTTTCTATCATTTCTGTGTGCCCCTCCTTAAAGTTGATTGATTTGCTGTAGTATGATATCAGGATCCAGATGATACCGGATGCCTTCAATGGCGGTAGTTATGTTCTCCACTTCCTGTTCCTTATTATAGAGATAAGCGTTTAAAGTGGCAATGGAATAAGGATCCTTCTGGCTCTGGCGTTTGTAGATTTTGTCCAGGATCAGACGGAAGCTGTCTTCCAATGATATGTTGTCCCGGGCCCAATATTCTTCCATGGTCTTATATCTTGTTTCCCGGAGGGCCGAAAAGAACAGATCCAAACTCTCCGCGTCCACAAGCGCTTTCAGCTGTTCTGTCCTCAGCTTGTAGGTGATGGGAATCAGAAGCCCATAGACCTCTGCGCTGCTCAAACTGTAATATTTCTTGGAGCGGTAGATCCATTGGATATTCAGCATATCCAGGCGGCTGCCGAAGGAGAGCAGCACTTCTTTCTGCTCATCGGATTTCAGGTATTTCTTAAGGTTGCTCCAGGACTTGCGGAAATAGTATAAATCCAGATGATTCTCATAGTCGAACAGAGTTGCGTTCCCTGTGCGTTCCACTTCCGAAAATACCTTGTAATATTCGGAATCCTTCAGGCAGGAAAGAAAATCAGCCATGGAATTGGCGTGGGCGGCCGCTTCGATGTCGAACTTGGAATGTTTGTCAAAGAAGGGCTTGAACAGAGATACGTCGTAGAATAAATGTGTGTCGGAGATTACGGACCGGAGACAGGTCTTCAGCGCGGAGATTTCATAATTCAGGAAGTACAGGTCCAGAAACTTCCTCTGCCTCAGGTTGGAGAAGCCATAGAGTTTTCCATAATCCTCATACAGAGAATAACGGAGAAGTCCTTCCAGCTCTGTCCGGTGCAGGTCCTCGGTACCCACGCTGATGAACAGTTTTTCATAGGTGGGACACCGGCGCAGATAGGCGTCGGCCTCATAAACGCTCCGGAGGCTGCATAGATCCTGATAATCTTCCTTTTTCAGAAGTCTGCTTTGCATGGCCCGTATCTTGGTGGTGATGCCGCTGTAGGCAAATAGGTTTCCCATGCAAAATCACTCCTTGATCATATTGGTGATGATTTGTCTTACATAAGCTTCGTGATGCTCCCGGTAGGATTCACGGAGATTTGTAATATGTTTTTTAGTCTGCTCTTCCAGGGCCCTTACGTCAGCCTCTGTCTGGGCATTAAATTCCGCCCGCTTTTTCTCCAGGATATCTTTGGTACGGATGTCTGTATTCCGGTCAAATTCATCGGCCTTCTGCTTCATCGTTCCTGCGTAAGCCGCCTTTTTTTTAGCGGCTTCTTCCAATATGGCGGAGGCTGCCGCTTCGATATCCGCGATTTTGGTTAATATTGGATTCATAGTTTCCCTCCTTTGCTGCATGGAGAATCAGTTTGCATCTATTATGGCACCGGGCACTGAAAAATACCATAGTAATATCGGCGAAAAATGCATTGCAGGCGGGACGCAATTTTGTATAATCACACAAGAGCCCCGTAGAAATCTCGGTAGTGAAAGAAAACAGAATATGCTATAATATTCTGGAAGACTGAGACATGCTGCAGAGGAAAGGCATAAGGTGGAAGAAATGGGACAAAATGGGAGATACTATAAAGGGGTCATTTTTGATCTGGACGGGACCCTTATCAATACGTTAGACGATTTGGCGGACAGTGTCAATGAGGCGCTTGCCGGGATGGGATACCCTGTCTGGCCGGCAGAGGCTTACCGCCTGAAGGTGGGAAGGGGCTTTCGGAATCTGATGGAGAACAGCGTGCCGGAAGAGGTGAGGGCAGAGGACGCCGTCATCGATGAGATGCTGAGCAGATTTCTGGAAGCGTATGACAGAAAGTATCTGGAAAAGAGCAGGCCTTACGAAGGGATCGACAGGCTTCTTGACTGTCTGGTATCGGAGGGCGTTCAGGTGGCGGTCAACTCCAATAAACGTACCGATTATACGGAAAAGCTCATTCAGAAGTTTTTTGCGCGGATTCCTTTTGCCGGTGTTTTTGGAGAACGGAAGGGTGTGCCGAAGAAGCCGGACCCGGCTTCGGCCCTGGAACTCTGCGGGATCATGGGACTGGCTCCCGGTGACGTACTCTATATAGGGGACTCGAAAACGGATATCCAGACAGGAAAGAATGCGTCCATGGATACCGTCGGAGTGACCTGGGGATTTCGCGGATATGAAGAACTTCATGAGAACGGAGCCGTTTATATTGCCCGGACAGCAGAGGACATCCACAAAGCCGTACAAGGATTATTTAGGAAAAATTAAGAAAATCTCCTGCGGATATTTGGATTATCCTGCTATGATGATTAAGATATGGAGTTTTATGGCGCGGGGTTTTACGGATATCCGGCGGAAACAGACAGATAAAGAAAAAGACGGATAAAAAAACAGGAGGAGTATGAAATGGATGAAACGACTGTATTGGTGTGCGATGACGACAGGGAAATAGTGGAAGCGATAGATATTTATCTGAGACAAGAAGGGTACCGGGTGCTGAAAGCCTATGACGGTGAGGAAGCTATACGCCTGCTGTCCGAAAATAAAGTCGAGCTGCTTTTGATCGACGTGATGATGCCGAAGCTGGACGGTATCCGGGCGACGCTTAAGGTCCGGGAGACAAGCAGCGTGCCGATCATCATCCTGTCGGCGAAATCGGAGGATGTGGATAAGATCCTGGGCCTTAATATCGGCGCCGACGATTATATCACAAAGCCGTTCAATCCCCTGGAGCTGGTGGCCAGGGTGAAGTCCCATATCCGGCGTTATACAAAGCTGGGGACTATGGTCATGGAGGCCGGGGATACCATCCATAAGACGGGCGGACTCTGCATCAACGATGATACAAAGGAAGTGACATTGGACGGAGAGCCGGTGAAACTCACCCCGATGGAATATAATATCCTCCGCTTTTTGGTTATGAATGCCGGAAAGGTGTTCTCCATAGAGCAGATTTATGAGAATATCTGGAACGAGGAGGCCATCGGTGTGGACAATACTGTGGCCGTGCATATCAGGCATATCAGGGAGAAAATAGAGATCAATCCGAAGAACCCTACCTATTTAAAGGTAGTATGGGGAGTAGGATATAAAGTAGAAAAGCTATAACAGACGGGAAATTCAGGAGGAGGTCCGCCGTGAAGATCAGGAAATATACGCGGAAAAAGAAAGTGTGGGCATTGTTTTTGTTTATCTTATTCATAAGCATTACGCTGGCCGGCGGCCTGGGCCTTTACTATGTGAATAACTTCGGGAATTTTCTATACAGCAAAACAGAGCTTTTGAAAAACGGCAGGTTCGAAGACACAGAAACCCTGGAGCGGAAGATTCTGGACGATACGGAAGCCATTTTTCAATATGTGGTTCTGGCGCGCCTGTTTGGAGATGAGGATGAGCTCAACCGGACGGCGCCTCTTTACGTGGTCAGCATTAATGGCACCCAGTATAATCTGTGCCTGGAGGATCTGGACAGGATCAACCGGGTTTTGGAAGGGAACGGCGCCAGCGCCACTGAATCGGTGAAGATACGTTCCTATTCCGTGGGTGAGGAAGGTTCGGAAACAACTGACGGATACCAGAACCTGGAGGAGAATACCTGGTCTGGCGCAGAGCGGTCCGATTATCTGAACCAGTTCGCAGAGCTTTATGGGACGACCTATGAAACGGATCCCGGAGACTGGTTTGATATTTCCGATGAAGGAAAAGAAGCCATTATCAAAGAAAATAACTGGGAAGATAAATATAAACAAAGTACGTGGCCGGTTCGGGTAGAGCTGGTGAGCTCTGCGGAGATTCTGATCTATGAGGGGCAGAGGTGCGAACTGGTTCATGACTATATGCAGCAGAAGGAGGTAAATGAAACCGTGGACCTGCAGTCCCTGTATGACAGGGGCGAGCAGCTTCTGGGCAATTATTATGATCTGAAAAACCGCCTGGATGGAGAAGAGACCAACCTCCGCTATATCGTATATGAAACGAGTTCCGGCCTTATGGAGACAAATGATTCCTCCATGAGGGAAGAGACCATCCGAGGACTGGAAAAGTATATTTCCTATGATAACAGCACTCACAGAATCCGGAGTAATTTTACCAAAACGGATATTAAATATTGGAATCTGGATGATATGGCGTCGACTCTGGTAGGGGTGGATTCCGGCGCATCCTTTACCGTAGGGCTGGATACCCGGTATCTTGTACAGGATGAATATAAACAGATATCCGATGGATTCCGCCAGTGCCGCCCTATCCTGATGGCGTCTCTGCCGGCGATCGTCATAGGTATGCTGGGAAGCATACTGGCGTTTATTTATCTGCTGGCGTCGGTGGGCCACAGAGAGGACTATGATGAGATCTGGTTGGATAAGTTTGACCGGTGGGCCACGGAACCGGCCGCGGTCACGATCTTGGGCGGAATACTTGTCTTTATTGTCCTTTGTGCGTTTCTGGCGGACTTTTTTGCCAAAAATTTCTTTACCTCCAGCCTGATCTATACGGTCATGCAGGTGATTTCTGTCATTGTCTCCGCCATCATTGCGCTGATAGGCTTTTTCAGCCTGGTAAAGAGGCTGAAAGCGGGAGTGCTGTGGAAAAACAGCCTGCTCCGGAAATTGTTCGTGAAACTGGGAAGCTGGATTATGGCCATGGTGAGGAACTGGCCGACCAGCGGGAAAGCGGCGGCGGTCATATTTGTATACTGGGTTGTAACGATTCCGCTGTGCATGTTCATTACGATCAACCGGTTCTGGGGCTCCTTGTTTTTGTATATGCTGGGAATCATCGTGTTCGTGGGAGTACAGCTGACGGCAGCCGGCATTATCCTCTGGGCGGTGATAAAGAGAAAGAAGATTCTGGAAGGCGTGGAGATGATTTCCGCCGGGGATCTGGAATACGTCATTGATGATGATGGAATGTTCGCAGACGACAAGAAGCTGGTGAACTGTATCAATCATATCGGGGCGGGACTTCAGGACGCGGTGAGCACTGCGGTTCAGAGCGAGCGCATGAAGGCGGATCTGATCACGAATGTGTCCCATGACATTAAGACGCCACTGACCTCCATAATCAATTATGTGGATCTGATGAAACGGGAGAACATCGAGAATGAGACGGTGAAACGGTACCTGGAAGTGCTGGAGCAGAAATCCCAGAGACTTAAGAACCTCACGGAGGATTTGGTGGAAGCGTCCAGGGCCAGCTCCGGAAATATCAGCCTGCAGATGGAGAGAATCAACTTCGTGGAGCTGGTAAAGCAGGCCTGCGGAGAGTTTTCCGAGAAGTTTGAAGAGAGAGAGCTGATTCCTGTTGTCATGCTTCCAGAGCATTCTGTCCATGTGATTGCCGATGGGCGGAGACTGTGGAGGATTTTAGAGAATCTGTTTCAGAATACAAAGAAGTATGCGATGCCCCATACCAGAGTATATGTGAGCGTTGAGGAGCAGGATGGTTTTGCCTGCTTTACGATAAAGAACATTTCGGAGTCGCCGCTGAACATCACTGCGGAGGAGCTCACGGAACGTTTTACAAGAGGGGACGCGTCCCGGACCACGGAAGGCAGCGGTTTAGGTCTTTCCATTGCCAAAAGCCTCACAGAGGTTCAGGGAGGTATCTTTGAGATTTACCTGAACGGGGATCTGTTCCAGGCGACGGTGCAGTTTGAGATTTCAGAAGAGGAGCCGGAGGAAGAGGTTCTGGCTGAAGAAGATGGGGAAGAGGATCAGCTTCCGGCAGCAGGCGATGAATGTGGGGCGGACGGAGAGGCCGCCGGAGGAGCTCGTTCGGAAGTAAAGGCGGGAAAGCTAAGGCTTAAAAGAAAGATTCGCGGAAGGAGCCAGAAACAGGCAGAGAACCTTCCGGAAGAAGAAACAGAGGAAAATGAACAGATTAAGGACACGCCGTCCCAGGAGACGGGGACGGCTGAAATCCCGGAGGAAATGATAGGAAAAAGTTCGGAAGCTGAAAAGGAGGCGGAAGAGGCGCTGGTAAAGGAAGCGTTGGAGGAACTGCGAAAGAGCGGCCTTTTAAAAGAAGAGGAATTCACCAGGCACTGAAGACGATTACACTTGACTTGAAGTGGAAATTCCGTGATAATGGGGGAGAAAGACAGCGAGTAAGGAGGATGAACCATGGTTACTTTATGGAAACACGGCGCCTACCTCATTGACGGTACGGAGCTGATTGAAGATGATATAAACTGTGCGGCACGGCTGAGCGCCCGCCTGGGGAAATGCCCCGATAAAAAGGAGGCGGTCCGGAATACAATGGCATATGGGATTCTGGAAGCGCATAATACCTCCGGCAGTATGGAGAAATTAAAGATAAAATTTGATAAGCTGACATCCCACGACATCACATTTGTAGGGATCATCCAGACGGCGCGGGCCAGCGGTCTGGAAAAATTTCCGGTGCCGTATGTACTTACCAACTGCCACAACAGCCTGTGCGCTGTGGGCGGGACCATCAATGAAGACGATCACATGTTTGGCCTGACCTGCGCGAAAAAATATGGCGGGGTATATGTGCCTCCCCATCAGGCGGTCATCCATCAATTTGCAAGAGAGATGCTCGCTGGCTGCGGCAGGATGATACTGGGCTCCGACAGCCATACCCGATATGGGGCGCTGGGAACCATGGCCATGGGGGAGGGCGGTCCGGAGCTGGTGAAACAGCTTTTGGATAAAACGTATGATATCAATATGCCCGGTGTGATCGGCATTTATCTGGAAGGAAAGCCGGAAAAGGGAGTGGGCCCTCAGGATGTGGCGTTGGCCATCATCGGGGCAGTATTCGCCAACGGATATGTCAACAATAAAGTAATGGAATTTATAGGACCCGGAGTTGCGGGACTGAGCGCTGATTTCCGTATCGGCGTGGATGTCATGACCACTGAGACCACATGCCTTTCCTCCATTTGGACAACGGATGATAAGATCAAGGAGTTTTATGAGATCCACGGACGTTCTGAGGAGTTTAAGGAACTTGCGCCTGGGAAAGTGGCCTACTATGACGGGATCGTCAAGGTGGACCTCAGTTCGGTGAAGCCGATGATAGCCATGCCGTTCCATCCCAGCAATACGTATACCATTGAAGAGGTAAACGCCGATCTGACTGACGTTCTGGCGGATGTGGAAGAGAGGGCCAGGGTGAGCCTGGGAGGCGCCGTGGACTTCACGCTTAAGGATAAGGTAAAGAACGGGAAGTTTTATGTGGATCAGGGGATCATCGCCGGATGTGCCGGCGGAGGATTTGAGAATATCTGCGACGCGGCGGACATTTTGGACGGTGCGAGCATTGGAAATGACGCATTTACGCTGAGCGTATATCCGGCCAGTATGCCGATCTATATGGAACTGATCAAAAACGGCGCGGCAGCCAGACTCCTTCAGACAGGCGCTGTCATGAAGACGGCATTCTGCGGACCCTGCTTCGGAGCAGGTGATACTCCGGCCAATCAAGCCTTCAGTATCCGCCACTCCACCAGGAATTTCCCCAACCGCGAGGGCTCCAAGCTACAGAGCGGACAGATTGCGTCGGTGGCATTGATGGACGCGCGTTCCATCGCGGCAACGGCCGTCAATAAGGGCCGTCTGACGCCTGCGACTGACATGGATGTAAACTATTCAAAACCCAAATACTTTTTTGATAAAGAAATCTATGAGAACCGGGTATTTGACAGCAAAGGAATCGCGGACCCCTCTGTAGAGATCCAGTTTGGGCCGAATATCAAAGACTGGCCCGCCATGGCGGCTCTGACGGATAATCTCCTGCTGAAGGTAGTGTCGGAGATTCATGATCCGGTCACGACCACCGATGAACTGATTCCTTCCGGGGAGACATCTTCTTATCGTTCCAATCCCCTGGGACTGGCGGAGTTCACATTATCCAGGAAGGATCCGGAGTATGTGGGCAGAGCTAAGGCGGTACAGGCGGCGGAAAAGGCCAGGATGAATGGTGCGGATCCCTGTGAAGCGTCAGCGGAGGTTAAAGAGGCCATGAAAGCGGTCCGGTCTGAATTTAAGGAAGCGGATCAGAATAATACAGGAATCGGCAGCACGATCTTTGCGGTAAAGCCGGGGGACGGATCCGCCAGAGAACAGGCGGCGTCCTGCCAGAAGGTGCTGGGGGGCTGGGCGAATATTGCCAACGGGTACGCGACAAAGCGGTATCGCTCCAATCTGATCAACTGGGGGATGCTTCCGTTCTTAATAGAGGGAGAGGGACTGCCTTTCCAAAACGGAGACTGGATCTTTGTGCCGGGCATCCGGGAAGCGGTGCTGCAGAAAAAAGACCGCGTCACGGCTTATATAACAGGCAGAGGCATGAAAGAATTTGAACTGAAGCTTGGCGAGCTGACTGACGACGAACGCCAGATCATCCTGGACGGATGTCTGATCAATTATTACAGAGCATCGAAATAAAGGATAACAAAATGGAGGATACGGGCAATACCCGTATCCTTTTTTGTATGATTTGTTCTTTTCCGGTCAAACTATTTAAGAGTAATAAACAGAATCTGGAAAGGAGCATGTAAATGAAAGGTTATGCAATGCTGGGAATAGGGATGACGGGATGGATAACAAAGAATGTGCCGGAATGCGGGCCGCTGGATGCCATCGTAAAGCCTATCGCTCTTTCTCCGTGTACTTCCGATATACACACAGTCTGGGAAGGCGCGATTGGGGAGCGGACAGATATGATACTGGGCCATGAAGCCGTGGGAGAGGTCGTGGAGACCGGCGGGATGGTAAAGGACTTTAAAGCGGGAGATAAGGTGATCGTGCCGGCCATTACGCCGGATTGGGGCTCTCTGGAAGCTCAGGCCGGATTTTCCATGCATTCGGGAGGAATGCTGGCTGGCTGGAAGTTTTCAAATTTTAAGGACGGCGTCTTCGCGGAATATTTTCATGTGAATGAGGCGGATGCGAATTTGGCTCGCCTTCCGGAAGGAGTAAAGGCGGAGGATGCAGTAATGCTCTGTGACATGGTGCCCACCGGATTTCACGGCGTGGAGCTGGCAGATGTTCAGTATGGAGACACGGTCTGTGTGATTGGCATCGGGCCTGTGGGCCTCATGGCGGTAGCCGGCGCTTCTTTAAGAGGAGCTTCTCATCTTCTCGCTGTAGGCTCCAGGAAAAACTGCATTCAGGCGGCGAAGGAATACGGCGCGACGGATATCATCAATTACAGAGAAGGCGACATCGTGAAACAGATTATGGAAAAGACCAACGGAAAAGGGGTGGATAAGGTTGTGATCGCCGGAGGGGATGTGGACACCTTTGCCCAGGCGGTCGCTATCCTTAAGCCGGGCGGACGGATCGGAAACGTCAACTATCTTGGAGACGGGGCATATGTGAAGATCCCGAGAGTAGAATGGGGAGTGGGCATGGGCCATAAGACCATCGCAGGCGGGCTGATGCCGGGAGGCCGTCTCAGAATGGAGAAACTGGCGTCTCTTCTGGAAACGGGACGCCTGGATACCAGCCGGCTGCTCACCCATCATTTCCAAGGTTTTGAACATTTGGAGGAAGCCTTGCTTTTAATGAAGGACAAACCGGCAGATTTAATCAAACCGGTGGTATTGATATAGATATAGAAACGTAAGGAACCGCTTTTCTATAAAGCGGTTCCTTTTTTGGGCACAAACAGGCGGGAGGTATCTGCTCCTTCCAGCTGGAGCAGCTTTATTTTCGTCTGGATGCCGCCGGCGTATCCGGTCAGGCTTCCGTTTGAACCAACGACCCGGTGGCAGGGAATGATGATTGAGATTGGATTATGTCCGACCGCGCCGCCTACCGCCTGTCCGGACATCCTTTTTTTGCCCATTTTTTCTGCCGTCTTTCTTGCGATTTCCCCATAGGAGACCACTTCTCCATACGGAATTTCACATAAAATATTCCATACGACCTGGCGGAATTCACTGCCGACGGGGGCCAGCGGCAATTCAGAAATAACCGGTTCTTCGCCGGCAAAGTATCGGTCCAGCCATCTTTTGGCTGATTCAAAGACCGGCATGCCGTCCCCTTCCTCCATGGCTTGGATGGCGCCTCCGTGATATTTTTGGCCCTCTATCCACAAACCGGCCAAGTGGCTTCCATCATTGTCACATGCCAGAGTGATCACTCCCACCGGAGACGGATACGTTGTCGAATAGTACATAATACCCTCCTTATGACACAGTCCCATTTTTTGTAGTATAGCCCCGGCGGGGACGAAACACAAGCTTTTTTCCGGGAACGCAGAGATATTCAGAAAGGATTAAGAATTTTTGGAGTCATATCCCTTGACTGGAGCCGGCTCCAGTACGATATAATGGAAACCATGAACAGAAATTACAGGTATGTACGGTGCGAGGAGAATAGACCATGTATCAGAAAGCGGCGGCGATCATAAATGAGGTAAAGAAAGCGGTGATTGGCAAGGATGTGGTGATCGGAAAGGTATTGATGGCAGTCCTGTCGGGAGGTCATATTCTGCTGGAGGACAGACCCGGAGTCGGCAAAACGACCATGGCTCTGGCTTTTTCCAGGGCCATGGATCTGGAGTATAAAAGGATTCAGTTTACACCGGAGGTGATGCCCGCGGACGTAGTGGGTTTTACGATTTACAACCAGGCGGCGGGACGGCTGGAATATCAGCCGGGGCCGGCCCTCTGCAATCTATTTCTGGCGGATGAGATAAACCGCACCAGCTCCAAGGCACAGAGCGCTCTTCTTGAGGCGATGGAGGAAGGAAAGGTCACGGTAGACGGCGTGACCCATGAAATACCGAAGCCATACACGGTGATCGCCACACAGAACCCGGCTGGCTCGGCAGGGACGCAGCTGCTTCCTGAATCACAGATGGACCGGTTTTTGGTGAGGCTTTCCATGGGATATCCGACGCTGGAAGAGGAGGTCACTATTTTAAAGACCAAACAGGGGCGAAATCCGCTGGAGGAGGTCTGTCAGGTTGTGACCGGAACAGAGATACTCCGGATGCAGGCGCAGGCGGAGAGTGTCTATATCGCGGATGAGATCTATCTATATATTGCCAGGCTGACTGGGGCGACCAGGAGCCACGTCATGGTCAGGACGGGCATCAGCCCCAGAGGGACCATCGCTTTGGCTAAAATGAGCCGGGCGTCGGCGTGGATATCCGGGCGTGATTACGTGGTGCCGGCGGATGTCCGCTCCGTATTCTTCGATGTGCTGGAGCACCGCCTTGTTACGGGGCCCCAGGCCAGGCTGAACAACGCCACGGCTCATGGGATTCTGGGACAGATTCTTAAGACAGTGCCTGCTCCGAGACTGATCTAGGATTAGGAGGACCTATGGCCGTTAAGCGTTTGGAATATGGTTTAATCTTGGTTGGTTTGCTGGCCTTTCATATCTTCTTTGTGGATTATCTCTCCTTTTATCTTCTATTATTTTTTTGTTTTCTGCCTGTTTTATCGCTTGTACTGACCCTCCTTTCTGGGCTCAGGGTGCAAGTGAGACTGGAAGCGGGGGCAGAAGGAGGGAGCGGAAACTATGCGGTGAAAAAGCGGGAGCTCTTCGCTGTCCGGATGTATTTCACCGGAAATTCACGGCTGGGAGGAAAACGCATCCGGGTCAGGATGTCGGTGAAAAATGAGCTGCTGCGGACGGAGGAAACAAAAACATTGGCTTTTGCCATGGAAAAAAAGAAACAGCTCGTTTCTTTTCCGGTCTCTTCGGAATACTGCGGAAATCTGACCTGCAGAATCCGGCAGGTAAAGCTATACGATTATCTCTGGCTGTTTGCGTTTCCGATAAAGGAAGCCGCGGAGATATGCGCAGCGGTTTCGGTGAAGCCTGATATCCGGCCCTATCAGATGAATTTGCGGGATCAGCCGGCCTGGGATTGGGAGAGTGACGAATATTCAGCGGAAAAGCCGGGAGACGATTCGTCTGAGCTTTTTGATATCCGGGAGTATCGGGAAGGAGACCGGATTTCCAGGATTCACTGGAAGCTTTCCAGCAAACGAGATGAGCTGATGATGAAAGAAGGGAGTCTGCCGGTGAGCAGCCGGATACTGCTGGCGCTCGACCTAGCCGGGACGGCAGATGGGGGAGGCCTGGCGGACAGCCTGGTGGAGACGGCTGCTTCTGTATCCTGGTTCCTGATGGAAAAGGGAATCTGCCACAGAGTGGGATGGTGGCAGGAAGCAGAGACAGGAGGACAATTCCTGGTGCGTAAAATAGAGGATGAAGAAGCGTTTCACCAGATGCTGCATGAAATCCTCTCATCGGGGAGAGGCGCTGAAAGCATGAATGTGATAGCCGGCTGTCTGGAAGAGGAACATATATCCAGGATCCTTTATTTCTGTACAGGGCTTACGGAAAAAGAGGCTGTTTTTTTATGCGGAGAAAAAGAAGCTGCTTCCATCAGCATCTTTCAGATGAAAAAAACGGGGGATACCGACAGAATATCTGGAAGAGGGGAAAAAGGCCAAGAACCGGGAGAAGCGGGCAGAGCCGCGGCGGAGAGCCTGGGGGCGGAATGGAGAGTTCTGAAAGAGGGACGGCAGGCAGAGGGGATGAAGGGCTTTGAGATCTGATTTACAGGAGGACCGCTTGTGAGGAACAGGAAAAAGAAACAGAAGGCCGCGGGGCTTACCATAGGAGAGGCCAGGATCGTTTCGGGAAAACGGGCGCAGATCGTCCGTTATTTTTCCTGCTTATTTTTAGTGATGCTGGGAAGCCTGGGGGCTTTCGGCAGCTTTTATACTGGATTTTCTTTATCCTTTCCGCCGGCATGCGTAACAGGCACTGTGACGGCAGTGTCAGTAATTTTTACCTTTTTCTTTTTTGCCAGGAAAAACCGGCTGGCCTGCTTGGCCGCCGTATTGGTTGTATTTGTGTGGACAGGATATCTTCTGAGGGACAGCTTGCGGCAGGGAATCCTCTTTATTTTCAATGATATCATACAGGTATATGTGGATAATTCCAACTTTGACATGATGCCGGTCATGACCGGCCTGGCCTCAGAAGTGGAAACTGCCCGGATATGCGCCATAGCGGCATCCTATGTCATGGCGGTGCTCGCCTTTCTTCTGGTGGTCTTCCTTACGGCCAGAAGGAAACGTTACCTTCTCTGCATCACCGCGACGATTCCTTTTTTCGGGGCGTCTCTGGTGGTCGGCAAGATACCGGATTATAGATGGATGGCTCTGCTTTTCATATTCTGGGCGCTGCTGGTCTGCGACGGAGTATCCCTCAGAGGGACCGCGGCCGCCGTGCTGACGGCGGTGTTTGCCGTAACGCTTTTATGCATCGGCCTCGTATTTCCGGAGAAAAACTATGAGCGCTCTGGGATGGTTGAAAATCTGAGGCTGGGAATATTGGACGGAGCCGATATCTCAGCCATATTCAGAGGCGGGGGTATCGCCGGGATGACAAGCAGAGTGAATCTGCAGTCGTCGGGAGATTTGAGCTTTACGGGAAAGACCATGCTTAAGGTGAAAACGGCGAAGAAGGACATTGATTATCTAAAAGGATTTGTCGGCAGCGTCTATACCGGACAAACATGGGAGGAGCTTCCTGCTGAGAAATACGAGGAGCTGGAAGAGATAATGGGGGATAAAAAGGTCCAGAATCTCCCCTATTGGTTCAGCCGGTTATTGGACTGCGGGGAGGATTATGAGGTATATGCGTACGACCTGACGGTGCATAACGTGGGGACGAATCCCCGGTGTATCTATGTCCCATACGGACTTATAAACCTGCCGGAGGAGCTTTCCCCGATGGAGTTTATCGGAGACATGGGACTGCGCTCAGGAAATTCTCTCTTTGGCACGCAGTATTACAGGATACAGGCTCAGACCTTCAGCGGACAGCATTTATATATGAGCCTGTATAACAGAATTCTAAGCCGGTATCTTCAGACGGAAATGAGAAACGGGGTAGAATTTAACGATCTGGGTCTTGGAATCATGCAGGAGAGCCTGGAAGAGGGAGGCGAGAGCTGGCCTTTGGAGAAATGGAACGTCACGGAGCCAATCCTTTCCATAATGACGCCGGAACAGCAGGGATTCGTATGGTCTGCCCAGAAATACAGAGATTTTGTCTATGACACTTATACAGAGGTACCGGAGGGACTGGAGGCTTTCCTGGATGAATATCGGGAAGCCAATGGCCTGACGGCTGAGAATTATCCCTATCCAAGAGCTTTTGCAGATGCGGTTGTATATCAGGTGCAGAGTGTGAACACGTATACGCTGACCCCGGGGCTCACCCCAGAGGGGAAGGACTTTGTGCAGTATTTTCTGACAGAAAACCATCAGGGCTACTGCAGACATTTCGCCTCCGCGGCAGCTCTTCTTCTGCGCTCGGCGGGAGTGCCGGCCAGATATGTGGAGGGTTATGCAGTATCGCCGGAGGCGGAAACAGATGAGGACGGCTGGATTCGGCTCCCCGATTCCAGCGCCCATGCCTGGGTGGAAATCTATGTGAGCGGTATGGGCTGGATACCGGTGGAGACTACTGGGGCGGTGAGAGAAGATATCCGGTTTCTGGCAGGGATCGAGGATGTGCCGGAGGAGACCGAGCCAGGGACGGAGACGCCGGAGGAGACTGAGATACCGGAAGATACCACATCTGCTCAGGACGGCCGGGACCGGCAGACAGAGAATGAGAAGGACAAGGATAATCCGTCCGGAGTCGGAGGAGCCAGGCTGGCAGTTATGGCCGCGGCGGGGATAGCCTTTGCGGCAACAGCGGCTGCGGCCGGTCTTGAGCTGAACCGCAGGCTTCGTCTCCGCATGCGGATGAAACGTTTTCGCCAGAAAAACCGCAGCAGGGCAGCGCTGTCCGTATATGCTTATATCATGGGACTGGTCTCGACGGGCGGCGGGTCCGGGAAGGAAGAACCGCTTTCCATACCGGATGAGATTCACGGACTGGCGGCGAAAGCACGGTTCAGCCAGCACAGGATAACAGAAGAAGAGCTGCAGGAGCTGCTCAAGTACGCGGAGACTCTGAGGACAGAATCGGAAGAGCGGCTGTCCGGTATAAGGCGTATCCACGCGAAATTTATCCGCGGTCTGTTTTGATTTAAGCTGGATTTAAGGTTATCATATTATAATCCTCCCAAGAAAGAAGTAATAGCAGCGGCCGTTTTGGAACGGAAAAGGAGGATTTAGATGATTGACGGATATAGACGTGAAGGGAAAAGGAAGGGGAGACTGGCCGTATTTTTGATCCTTTTGTTTTTGACAGTGATTCTCTCCGGATGCGGGCAGACCGCAGGCACTTCCGGCGGAGATGTAACTGCTGACAGCGCGCAGGGAGGAGACGGAAGCGGTTCAGAGGCAGCGGCGGCGGATGAAGATGCTATACGCGCCGCCATGGCGGAAGCTTATGATGACGAGGACCTGGATCTTTCCTGGAGTGATGAGGACCTGACAGCGGCGGTCATCCTAAACGGGAATAGCGCGGATGTGGACGGCGAGGGAGTTCAGGTGGACGGAAGTACGGTGACGATTGTAAAGGGCGGAATCTATCTGATAAGCGGAACCTTAGACGACGGCCAGCTGGCGGTGGATACGGACAAAAAAACGGATGTGCGGATCATACTTAACGGTGTGGAAATCACCTGCGGAGACAGTGCGCCGTTCAATGGCAGACTGGCAGGGAAGATTACCATTACCCTTGCCGAAGGCACGGAGAATATTCTCACCGACGGAAGCTCCTATACATATGACGATCAGGAGAAGGAGGAGCCGAACGCGGCGCTCTTTTGTAAGAATGACCTGGTCATCAATGGAGCTGGGAGCCTCACAGTAAATGCAAATTTTAATCATGGCATAAACAGCAAGGGCAGTCTTGTTCTGGTCAATGGGACCTATGTGATCAACAGCGCCAATGACGCCATACGGGGAAAGGATTCTCTGACCGTCATCGGAGGCACTTATACGGTCAGCTCTTCAGCCGATGGTTTTAAGTCCAGTAACGACACAGACAGCGACAGCGGATGGATTTATATAATAGACGGAGAATTTCATATCACCGTAGAGGAGGATGGTTTCCAGGCGGAAACAATGCTTGTGGCGGACGGAGGTGCGTATCAGATCAAATGTGGGGGCGGAAGTGAAAATGGGGCTGTCCACACAAGCAACGGAGATATCGGCGGCCAGATAGGGCCCGGAGGGCAGATGCCGGGCGGCTCAGGCGACAAGAGGCCGGAGGACGGTGACATGACTTTCCCGGAAGGGGAAAGCATGGAGCTTCCCGACGGAGAAAAGATGCCGGGACCGGGCGGGGAGACGGAGGCGGCAGAGGACCAACCCGCCGATACGTCTGTCTCGGACAGTGCCAAGGGCCTGAAAGCCGGAAGCAGCCTGGAGATCAACGGAGGAAGCTACATCATTGACAGTGCCGATGACGCTTTTCATTCCAATAGGGATCTGACAGTCGCCGGCGGGACTGTTACGATTGCCACAGGAGACGACGGAATGCACGCCGACGGGACGCTTACGGTCAGCGGAGGTGATATCGTGATTACAGAGTGCTATGAGGGACTGGAAGGAGTGACCGTCATAGTCAGCGGAGGGAATATTGAGCTGACCGCCAGTGATGACGGAGTAAATGCCGCTGGAGGGAATGACAGCTCCGGAACGACTGCAGGAGGTTTTGGACAGGACAGTTTTAAAAGCGGAAGTAGTTATCTGATATCTATCACCGGAGGAATACTGAAAGTCAATGCCAGTGGAGACGGCCTGGATTCCAACGGATCCATAGAGATGAGCGGCGGTGAAGTATATGTCAGCGGGCCGGTCAGCAATGGAGACGGCGCGCTGGATTATGATTCTGACTTCCTGATCAGCGGAGGCAGGCTGGTCTTAGCCGGCAGTACCGGCATGTTCCAGACTCCGGGGGCAGAGTCTTCTCAGAATACGATCGTGGTGATCTATTCAGAAACTCAGGCAGCTGGAACACGGGCCGCGCTGGCAAACAGTGCAGGAGATGTCCTGGCGGAGTTTGAACCGGATAAGGATTACGCAAGTATCCAGTTCAGCACAGAATCCATCGCCGAGGGGGAGACGTATACTTTGTACAGCGGGGATACAAAGCTTTGCGATCTTACAGTAAACGGTTCTGTTACCACGGTGGATGACAGCGGAGCTTTAGTAAACGCCGAAGTTTTGGGAGGCATGGGAGGACGCGGAAACGGAGGCGTCATGAGAGGCGGAGGGAACGAAAGGCAGCAGAGCACAGAGGAATAGTCTTAGACGGAGGGACTTTTATGGAGGCGCCATTTCCTTATAAAGTGATATACAGCAAAAGAAACACGGTTTCACTTCAGGTTACTGCGGATGGAAATGTGATACTTCGGGCGCCTGAAGGCTGCCCGGAGAGCTTCCTGGAGAGCTTTCTGCAAAAGAAATCCGGGTGGGTCCTGAATAAACTGGAGGAAAGGGAACGATACAGAAGATCAGACGACGAACAGGTCCGGAGATTCTCGGACGATGAGAAACAAGCCATCCGGGAGAAGGCAGAGCTTTATTTCCGCAAAAGGACAGAGGAATATGCGGAAATCATGCAGGTCACCTATGGGAGGATCACCATCCGGGAGCAGAAGACGCGGTGGGGAAGCTGCAGTTTGGCAGGAAACCTGAATTTTAACTGGAGACTTATGCTGGCGCCGGAGTTCATACGGGAGTATGTCATTGTCCATGAATTGGCCCACAGAAAGGAAATGAATCATTCAAGCCGGTTTTATCATGAGGTTTCCAGGATTTTTCCGGATTATAAAATAGCCGTAGGATGGCTGAAGAAACATGGACCGGAGCTTTGGATCAGGTGAAAGGAAATAAACAATCCCCGCGGGTTCTGCAGGAAGCAGACTCCGCGGGGATTTTATGTCAGGTTCAGGATGCCAGCTGATCCTCCATCCACTTTTCCATATAATCGTCTATGGTAGTGAAGGAGCAGGGGCCGATATCCAGCAGGAATTTGTGAAATTCCTTGAGGTTAAACTGACTTTCCAGACGAGCCTCCGCTTTTTCTCTCAGGAGCAGGATCTCCAGATATCCCACATAGTATTTCAGATAATAAGCGGGCTCGCTCACAATGGTGTTATAGATGGTTTCCAAGGTACTGGAATCCTGTTTTCCAAAATAGGTCTCGATAAATTCCCCGGCCTGCTCCTGATTCCAGCCTTCATAGTTGATCTTCAGATCCAGCATCGCGTGGACGCCCAGGGAAACGGAAGAGTTAAGGGAATACAGGGTGGCCAGGTCTTCGGATTCGGAAGTCAGCGCATCATTCAGGGCATAGGATTCATGCTCCACATAAAGGCCCCATCCTTCGGAATATCCCTGGTAATTCAGGATGTGCCTGAGCGGATCGGTCAATACAGTGGAAGCGTATACAGTCTGGTACAGATGGCCGGGATACCCTTCATGGGCCAGAGTGGAGAAAAGGGAGCCGCCGTTTGTGCTGCTTTTATTGATATAGATGGTGTTTTCCTTCAGGTCATCGATGGGCGGTATCATATAAAATGCCGGACTCAAACTCGCTTCCATGGATTTGTGGACATATTTGATCTGATATTGTACATCTGCCGGCAGGGCGGGATAATCTTCGGAGATTTTTTCCTTTAGAGTATCCAGGATTTCTTCCGGTGTTCTGTTTTCCTCCGTATAATTTCCGAAGCTCTCCGACAGTTCAGGTGACTTGGACAGGAGGAGAAACATGGTGGTCATCTGAGTATCCAGACGTTCTTCTATTAGGGACACCAGCTCCTCCGGCGTATGGCCCGAGCCCACAAGACTCTTTAGGAGATAGCTGTAATATTTCTTGCCTTCAGGATAGTAGCAGATCCCCTGCAGATTACTTCCGGTGCCTTTTATTTCTTTCAGGCAGAGGATGATCTTTTCGTAGGCGGGAAATATCTGGGAGCTGACTGTAGCCGCGTTCTGTTCTTTATATTTCGTTTTCTGTGAATCTGACAGACCTTCAAATGAATCGATACGGTCATTGAAGGTAGAGATCATCACATTGTCCTCTGTGCTGCCGATAAAATCCTGGCATGCACTTACGACTTCATCAATGGAGGAGGCAGGCATGACCATGCCTTTTTTAGCTCTTGTCTTTTCGTAGGAGATGACTTCATCCAAATAAGGAGGAATCAGCTCCAGAAGCTTCAGGTAATCCTCAATATCCCGCTCTGTACGGAAGGTATATTCTGCCATGACGGTGGGAAGGTTGCCGTGCAGTCCCATGATCGGCGTCAGATAATCTTCATAATAGGGAAAATTCTTTCCCTCTATGGAGGTCTTCAGGTAATCCTTCAGCACATCGTAGGTGAGCTGGTCTTCTGCAGGAAGCGCTGCGTAATTGAAGGATGTAAGCTCCGACAGGACAGCCTGCATATCCTGATAGTTTTTTTCAATGGATTCTTTATTCAGAGAACCGAGTGAGACTTCATAGTCTGTAATCCCGTAAGCTTTCGGATCCGCCAGGGTATAGTGCAGGTTTACCGTGTCGGAAGCGACGGAATCCAGGAACTGCCGTTTGGTGAAATCCAGGAATTTTTTATGCTCCGACTCGTCATATGCTTGGGAACCGGAAGGGTCGCTGTTTTCAGATGTATTTTCAGAACTGCTTTGAGTGGTATTTTTTTCTGCCCCGGATGCGCAGCTGCTCAGCATCAGGACGACAGCCAGCAAAAGGGCAAGCAGGCGGGTAAGCCGTTTCTTCATATATTACCTCCCCACGGATGTGGTATCTTCTTTAAGATATTCATCTGGTGTCCAAATTAGTATTGTACTTTCTAGTATATAGGCTGTGCAGGGAAATGTCCAATTATTCCCTTTACTTTGGGATTTAAATATACTATAATCGAATTTTAGAACAGTTTTATTTTGATGGAGGGACAAAGATGGCAAAAACACCTTATTATATGACTACGGCCATTGCCTATACCTCGGGCAAGCCGCATATCGGCAATACCTATGAGATCGTTCTGGCGGACAGTATCGCCCGCTATAAAAGAGAACAGGGATACGACGTGTTCTTCCAGACCGGGACGGACGAGCATGGGCAGAAAATTGAGCTGAAAGCCCAGGAAGCCGGCATCACCCCGAAGGAATTTGTGGACAATGTGGCGGGGGAGATAAAGAGGATCTGGGATCTGATGGATACCTCCTATGATAAATTCATCCGTACCACAGACGCGGACCATGAGGCGCAGGTACAGAAAATATTCAGGAAATTATATGAGCAGGGCGATATTTATAAGGGATATTATGAGGGGTTATACTGCACTCCCTGCGAGTCCTTCTTTACGGAATCTCAGCTGGTGGACGGGAAATGTCCCGACTGCGGGAGAGAGGTGCAGCCGGCCAAGGAAGAGGCATACTTTTTCAAAATGAGCAAGTATGCTCCCAGGCTGATCGAGTATATCAACGAGCATCCGGAGTTCATTCAGCCGGTCTCCAGGAAAAATGAGATGATGAACAACTTTTTGCTTCCGGGTCTCCAGGATCTGTGCGTTTCCAGGACCTCCTTTAAATGGGGCATCCCGGTCGACTTTGACCCGAAGCATGTGATTTACGTATGGCTGGATGCGCTGACCAACTATATCACAGGAATCGGCTACGAGTGCGACGGGAAAAGCAGCGGACAGTTTGACAAGTGCTGGCCCGCGGATCTGCATCTTATCGGCAAGGATATCATCCGGTTCCATACCATCTACTGGCCCATATTCCTGATGGCTTTGGACCTGCCGCTTCCTAAGCAGATATTTGGTCATCCCTGGCTGCTCCAGGGTGACGGGAAGATGAGCAAGTCAAAAGGCAACGTACTCTATGCCGATGACCTGGTGGATTATTTCGGGGTGGACGCGGTGCGCTATTTCGTGCTTCATGAGATGCCCTTTGACAACGACGGCGTGATTTCCTGGGAGCTGATGGTCGAGCGGCTGAATTCTGATCTGGCCAATACGCTGGGCAACCTGGTGAACAGGACGATTTCCATGTCCAATAAATATTTCGGCGGAGGGGTAAGGGATTCCGGGACCTCTGAGCCGGTGGATGAAGAATTAAAAGCGGTAGTTCTGGAAACGGCGGGAAAAGTAGACGCGAAGATGAACGAACTGCGGGTGGCAGATGCGATCAGCGAGATTTTTTCCATGTTCAAACGCTGTAATAAATATATAGATGAGACCATGCCTTGGGCTTTGGCCAAGGATGAGTCCAAGAAGTCCAGGCTGGAGACGGTACTTTATAATCTGGTGGAGAGCATCTGCATCGGAGCCAGCCTTTTGGAATCCTTCATGCCTTCCACCTCGAAGAAGATTCTGGAGCAAGTAAACGGAAGCAAACGCAGCCTGGAGGATATGAAGAGATTCGGCCAGTATCCTTCCGGAAATAAAGTGGTGGAGAAGCCGGAGATACTCTTTGCCCGTCTGGATGTGAATGAGGTACTGGCAGATGTGGCTGAGAGGTTTGGAAAAACTGCCGGTAAGGAAGAGAAAGTCGAAGAGACCGGTATAGATATGGAAGCTAAGCCGGAGGTGACCATTGATGATTTCGGAAAGCTTCAGTTCCAGGTGGGAGAGATCATTGCCTGTGAGGCGGTGAAAAAGTCCAAAAAGCTCCTCTGCTCCCAGGTGAAGGTCGGCAGCCAGGTGCGTCAGATCGTGTCCGGCATAAAGGGCTCTTATACGCCGGAAGAGATGGTGGGCAAAAAAGTCATGGTGGTGACTAACCTGAAGCCGGCAAAGCTGGCCGGCATCCTTTCGGAAGGGATGCTGCTCTGCGCGGAGGATGCGGAAGGCAATCTGGCGCTGATGAGACCGGAGAAAGACATGCCCTCCGGAGCAGAAATCTGCTAGAGTGGAATGCCATTAGGTATGATATGAAATACTTTTTGGAATCATTTTAATTAGCTCCGATAAAGTTCCCGTTTAGCGCCGGCAGAAGTTCCGGGCCGTCACGATTTCGGTTCGCTGGCGATGCAGGGGCCGCTTTATCCCCGCTCCGGGAGTACCGCTCACATGTCGGCAGAAAATCTTTATGATTTCCTGTCTCCGGTTCGCTCAGAAACGGAATCGGTATTTCCGTTTCTGCCTCCTTCCGCCTGGGGAACACCGGTCTCTGCCCTGCAGCGCTCACCTTTAGGCCGGCCCGAAATCTTTCTGCCGGCGCCCTGCCCGCCGCACCACGTTGGATGAATTTCATTTCTTAGATTCCAGAAAAGGATCGGATATCTACACGCCCGCGCGCCTAATGGCAGCGGGCTGCGGTGGACCGCCCCAATGATTTTCAAAACAAATGAGCGCTTATTTCGGTGCGGAAGAAAGAGCGAGCCGCCTGGATGGAATCGGATTTCCTCTTGCCTTGCAAATCAGACAAATAACTTGTTTGAAAGGTATTCAAAGGTATACCCAAGGGCACCCCTTAATACATGCCCTACGGGCGAGCGCACTCCGTGCGTCAAGGTATACTTCGCGCGTCAAGGTATATGAATGCCGGGCATCGCTGGAAAGAAGGGTGTCCGGTGTTTTCCGTCCTGGCGGTGGAAGAAAGTTGGGGAAAAACGCGCAGGCGTTTCAGGAAGGCGGTAGGATTCCTTCCGGGATAAAAAATGAGAAAAAGGAGAGGGTAATATGGAAATCAAAAAAGTAACTGACAAGGAATTTAAAAAGTATGGCGCGATAGTGGAAGGGATGGATTTTTCTGGATTGGTGGATTGGGCGAAAACGACGCCGGCCCCTGATGAGGTAATCTATGAGCCTTCTGTGAAAGAGGCCGAGGAAATGGAGATTTGTGAGGCCATCAGCCGTCAGATCTATGGAGAGATGCCGATTCAGATTGGTTACTGCAATGGAAAGAATCATAAAGCGGATACGATGGAATATCACAGAGGCGAAGAGCTGGATATTGCGGTGACGGATATGATCGTAGTCGTGGGAAGCCGCGGAGATATGGACACCATGACAACGTTTGACCTGTCCAATGCGGAAGCATTTTTGGTGCCTGCCGGAACCGCCGTCCTTCTTTACAGCAGTACGCTCCATTATGCGCCCTGCAGCGCCGGAGACGGCGTATTCCAGTGCATCATTGTGCTGCCGGAGGGGACCAACGTGCCCAGTGAAAAGAAAAACCAGATGCAGACAGAAGAGGATAAGCTGCTCTGCATGAAAAATAAATGGGTCCTGACCCATCCGGACAGCGGAGAAGATTTTTATCCGGGCTTAAAGGGAGATATCATCCGGGTATGACGAGGGAAGCCGGGGAAATGGAGTAAACCATGATTTTTGACAGCCATGCTCATTACGATGACGAGGCTTTTGACGAAGACCGGGATGAGATACTTTCTTCCCTGAGAGCAGGGGGGATTGGCCGGGTGGTCAATATAGGGGCGAGCTTGGAAACGACGAGGAAGGCCATAGCGCTTGCGGAGCAGTATCCATTTCTTTTTGCCGCGGCCGGCGTTCATCCCAGCGATACCGGCGAACTGACAGAGGACAACTTTTCCTATATTGAGGAAGCGCTTCAGATGCCGAAGGTAGTGGCATTGGGAGAGATTGGGCTGGATTACCATTGGGACGAGCCGGGGCGGCCGGTACAGAAAAAGTGGTTTGAACGCCAGCTTTTTCTTGCCGGAGAAAAGAAGATGCCGATAGTCATCCACAGCAGGGAAGCGGCTCAGGATACCTATGATATCATGAGGGCAACTGGGGCGGCGCAGATGCGGGGGGTGATCCACTGCTTTTCCTATGGGCCGGAAATGGCCGGAAAATTTCTGGATTGGGGCTATTATTTGGGGATCGGCGGCGTGATCACCTTTTCCAACGGAAAAAAACTGAAAGAGGTGGTGAAGTATATGCCTCTGGACCAGATGCTTTTGGAAACAGACTGCCCGTATCTTTCGCCGGTACCGAACCGGGGGAAGCGGAATAGCTCGCTGAATCTTCACTATGTGGTAAAGGCAGTCGCGGAGCTTAAGGGGATTTCGGAAGAGACTGTGGAAAGAGTCACCTATGAGAATGCCTGCCGGTTTTACCGCCTGGACACTGAATGAGAAAGGAAAAAATCCCATGGCGAATCTGGGGAATCCCAAGAATACCATAGAAATCATCCAGAAATACGAGTTTGTCTTTCAGAAAAGGTTTGGACAAAATTTTCTTATAGATACCCATGTGCTGGATAAGATCATCCGGGCCGCAGGGGTCACGAAAGAGGATTTTGTGCTGGAGATCGGGCCGGGAATCGGTACCATGACTCAGTATCTGGCAGAGGCGGCGAGGGCTGTCTGCGCGGTGGAGATAGACCGGAATCTGATTCCTATCCTGGAAGAGACTCTGTCCGGCTATGAAAATGTGACGGTCATCAATGAGGATATCCTGAAGGTGGATGTGGCAAAGCTGGCAGAGGAAGAGAACGGAGGGCGGCCCATCAAGGTGGTGGCCAATCTGCCCTATTATATCACGACGCCGATCATCATGGGACTGTTCGAGAGCCATGTGCCGGTCGACAACATCACGATCATGGTGCAGAAAGAGGTTGCCGATCGGATGCAGACGGGGCCGGGAAGCAAGGATTACGGCGCGTTGTCCTTGGCTGTCCAGTATTACGCGGAGCCGTACATTGTGGCCAACGTACCGCCAAACTGCTTTTTGCCCAGGCCAAAGGTGGGGTCGGCGGTCATCCGCTTGACACGCCACCGGGAGCCGGCTGTGCAGGTAAAGGATGAGAAGCTGTTGTTCCGGCTGATCCGCGCTTCCTTTAACCAGAGGAGAAAGACTCTTCAGAATGGATGGAGCAATTCATCGGAGCTTTCCTTTTCGAAGGAAGAGATCGCGGGCGCCATAAGGGCCATGGGCCTTTCTCCCACAGTGAGGGGAGAGGCGCTCACGCTGGAGCAGTTTGCAGGACTCAGCAACCTTTTATCGGAGCTTGGCGGGGGGAGAAACTGAATAAACAGGAATATGAAGAGCCGTATCGGGGAGAAACCGGTACGGTTTTTAAATTTTTTCTTAAAATAGTCATATCTTCCGGATTCCCCGCATAAAATAGAGAGGAAGGAGTGGTAGTGTGGCAGAATATAGACGTTTTATCTCATATATATATGCCTATGAAGGCGATATGAAGACAAAAAATGTGGGCTTTGCTAAAATTGAGGCAAGGGGCGGACAATGCAGAATCAGCGTCAGTATTAAAGGAGCTTATGAATGCAGCGGCCGGGAATTGAATCTGTATGGTTATGGGAATCTCTCCGATAGCTTTTTGCTGGTGCCTTTGGGACGGATTCCGGTGAGAAACGGAGTGGGAGAGGCCGTATTCGGGAAGCAGGAAGACGATCTGAGCGGAAGTGGTTTCGGACTTGATTTTGTCAGAGGCCTGTATCTGCGGAGCCAGGCCAGCGCAAGGAAATCCTATCTGACCACTTGGGATGACGCCATTATACATATATCCAGCCTGCGGGAAGCGCCTGTGGCGGGAGAAGATTGGAGAGGCGGACAAGGACTGCTACTGAAAGCCGCGGAAGCTGCGGGAAGGCAGCCGGATGATCAGATAGATGATCATGGGCTGGATGAGATGGAGCTTTTGGAAGCAGGGCCTGAGAGAGAAGAACCGGAGGAGACAGGAGCGGAAGAAGCGGAATCGGAAGAACTGAGACCAGAAGAGCCGAAATTGGAAGAGCCGAGATTGGAAGAGGCGGAATCGGAAGAGCCGAGATTGGAAGAGGCGGAATCGGAAGAGCCGAGATTGGAAGAGGCGGAATCGGAAGAGCCAGAGCTGGGAGAAACGGAGCTGGAGGAAATGAAGCCGGAGACAGCAGATTCCACAGAACAAGAGCCGGAAGAAGCACAGCCGGAACCGGAAGAAGATATGGTAGCAGGAATGGAAGAGCCGGAAGATGAGGTAGAAATGACCGCAGTGGAGGAAGCCGAGACAGAAGCGGCTGTCTCGGCGGAAGTATCCGAGCTGTTGGAGACGTATACGGAAAATGAGCCGAAGGCTCCGAATCAGGATGAGGAACAGAGCGATACGTTCAGCGGACGGATGCCGGATGATTTCTACTACAGGGAAGGCTTTATGGAGCTGCCTCTGTGGGACTGCCTGAAAAAGGTGCTTCCGAGAAAACGGATTCTGGCAGAAGAGGGCTGGGAAGTGCTCCAGATTCATCTTCAGGATATCGGCAGGCTGCCGAAGGAAAACTGGCCCTACGGCAACAATAGCTTTGTCCTACACGGGTATTACCAGTATCGGTATCTGATCCTGGCCAGAAGAAAACGTGTGAAACGGGAAAAATTCCAGACCGAATATCAGTATATTCTGGGAGTACCTGGGATCTTCAAGCCCCAGGAAAAGTTCATGGCATCCATGTTCGGGCTTCCGGACTTTAAAAAGGCCACAGGCCGCCGGGAAGAAAACTTCGGCTTCTGGTGCGGTTCCATACAGTTATAATATCGGCCGGTTTATATTTAGTTAAATATCTGGTTTATATTCCAGAAATTGGGCAATAATCCAGACAAAACTAAAAGTCCCTTCCGAAGGGATAAAAGAAACGGTGATATTATGAACAGACAAATTTATTACCATAAAGCCGGAAAGTGGTTTTCTCCGGACTTATTTGGAGGTCAGTTACAAAAATTAGTGTCAGAAGTAAAGAAAAATACGAAAAAAGAAAATATTTTGTTTCTTTGTATAGGGAGCGACCGCTCTACAGGAGACAGCCTTGGGCCTTTGGTGGGTTACAAGCTGAAAAAGACGAAGGGAGAAGAATACCGGGTATTTGGAACGTTGACACAGCCCATCCACGCGATCAATTTGAGTGAGACCATGGAGATGATACGGCAGTATTATCAGGATTCCATCATTGTGGCGGTGGATGCCTCGGTAGGAAAATATGAACATGTGGGATATATTACGCTGGGGCGCGGCGCCATTCGGCCGGGGCTGGGGGTGAGTAAGAACCTGATGTCCGTTGGTGATATTTTCATCACGGGAATCGTGGGATATGGCGGAAATTTTGAACCGCTTCTGCAAAACACCCGTCTTTCTATAGTAATGGAGCTGGCAGACTGCATTTGTGCAGGGATCGGATGCGCCGGGCCCACGGATACAGAAAGGGACATGGAATATGGAAATACCCAGAAATATCAGGCAAATTGGTGATATAGAGCATGACCTCCATCTATATATGGAAGATTATGTGGCGACCTTTATTGAAAAGATGAAAAAGCGGAACGACACCTGTATCGGCGTTTTTTTGGGACAGCAGGCAAAGGAGCAGGACATCCCCTGCCTGTTTGTCCGGGGAGCCGTATTGGTGAAGGACTATGAAATAGAGGATGACCGGATCGTCATGACTGCTTCGGCATGGAATGGAGTATATGAGCAGGCCGATACCTGTTTTAAAGACGTGGAGATCTGCGGCTGGTTTTTATGCAGCGGAGACAGTGGCCTGACAGATCTTTATAATCTGCAGAAAAGCCACAATGAGAACTTCAAAAGCCAGAATCAGGTACTTTTCCTTTATGACGGAAGCCGGGAGGAAGAAGCTGTCTACCGGTTTGATTTTCACGGAGCGCACCGCCTGAAGGGCTACTACATATATTACGAGCGCAACGAACAGATGCAGGAATATATGATTTCTTTGGAACCGTCCAGAAAGACGGAATTCGCGCTGGCGCCGGCGTCCAGAGGAGTTTCTGATCAGGCGGCCAGACAGTTCCGTACGATTATGGAGACCAAGCAGGGAAAAGAGGGACAAGCAGTTAAAATGGCCGCAGGGTCCCAGGAAAAAGAAACCGCCGGTCAGAATAAGAATAAGAAACAGGCGCCGGGGACGGGGGCTTCCCGGTTTTTAAGGACGGTCAGTGTGGCGGCCCTTTTGTGCGGCGCCGGATTTGGCATGGCCGCCTGGTATAAGTATGATAAAATGCAGGGTGTGAAAGATGTCCTGGCTGTGTTCGCCGGAAAAGACAGCATCATGGAGGAGACGACTTCGGCTGCCGGGTCTGCGAAAGGAAAAGAAGAAAGTGGACAGGCAGTGGTGAGTGAAGTGCCGGGCAACGTATACCCCTCTGACGCGACATCCGGCAGTGAGACTGTTCCATCATCTTCCGCAGCCGGGGCAGATGGACAGACCTCCCAGACTCCTGCTGAGTCCGGAAGCGCGGAAACGACTGCGGAGGAAACGACGGCCGCAGAGACGACGTCTGCCGAGTCGGAAGGACAAGCGGCGGAGGCGCCAGTTTACCGGGAATATGTGGTAAAGAGCGGGGATACCCTGAACAAGATCTGTGTGGAAATCTATGGAGATACCAGCGCGTCTCTCGTTTCGGAGATTTGTTCAATCAACGGTATGGACAATGCGGATTTTATTTTCGAAGGACAAACGCTCAAGCTTCCCGAAAAAGAATAGAGGGATATAAAATGAAAAATACCAGGAATCTGATTTTAAGTAGTGCTATTATGGCTTGTTTATTGTATAATTAGAATCTAGAAAACAGGTAAGGAAGCTTGGAATGGAAAACAAAAGAGACAGAGAAAACAGAAAACGGCAGCTTCGTGAAGGTATCATTGACAGCGAGAACCTGGAAGTGGACGAGGATTTCCAGAAAGATATAAAAAAACATAGGCAATTCCGGGTAGTGATCACGGTTTTATTGATTGTCGTGATCGCAGCCGGACTTTTTGGGTATCACTATTACCAGACGCATCACCA
The DNA here is from genome assembly GCF_014337195.1 of Qiania dongpingensis. NCBI lineage: Bacteria > Bacillati > Bacillota > Clostridia > Lachnospirales > Lachnospiraceae > Qiania > Qiania dongpingensis. Next base: position 1,684,949 of record NZ_CP060634.1, on the reverse strand, counting down.
ATACCAGAAATTCAGCGCCAAGTGGGAAAAGGAGCTGAGTGAAGGGAGTTTTTCCGGTTATGAGGCGTATGGGGAAAATGTGGTGAAGTATACCCGGGATGGAGCCTCTTATATCGACCGGCGGGGAGAAGAGCTGTGGAATCAGGCATTTGAAATGAAATCTCCGTTTGCACGCACCAGCGGAGATTATGTGGCGATTGCGGATAAGAATGGATATTCCATATACATCTGTGATAAAAGCGGGTGCCAGGGAGTGGTGACGACTACGCTGCCCATTTCCAAAGTGGCGGTTTCTTCCACCGGCGTGACCGTGGCAATTCTGGAAGACAGCAAAAGCAACTTTATTGCGTTTTATGATAAGTCAGGCACGAAGCTGAAAATAGAAGTGCAGACGACGCTGGCAGGGAATGGATATCCCATCGATCTGAGCATTTCGCCTAATGGGATGCTTTTGATGGTCTCTTACGTCTACCTGGATCAGGGAATCATGCAGAATCAGGTGGTATTTTATAATTTTGACGAGGAAGGTCAGAATGTAAAAGACCGTTTGGTGGGAGGCTTTAAGGAATATGGAGCGAATATGGTAGCGAAAGTACAGTTTCTGGACGACCGGTATGCCTGTGCGTTTGCCCAGGACCGTCTGTGCTTCTACTCCCTTGAAAACACGGTAAAGCCGGAGCTTTTGCAGCAGGTTGATGTGGAAGGCGAGATCTCCAGTATCTTTTATTCGGACAAGTATGCCGGAATGATCGTAAAAAATGAAAATGGGGATAAGGAGCTGATGGTCTATGGGAGTTCGGGCAAGCTGGCATTCCGGAAGGCCTTTGATATGGAATATGACACCGCGGAAATTTCCGGAAACCATGTGCTTTTATACCGGGAAGCGGAGTGCTCGGTCTATAATATGTCGGGAATTTTAAAATATCACGGGACGTTGGACGGCAGTATTGAGAAACTCATCTGTCTCGGAGATAATAAATATATCCAGATTGGCCCCCGGTTCATGAAAGAGCTGGAGCTGCAGTAAAAACGGCGAACAGCCGATGCGAAAGAGGGAAAATATGACAATGAAGAAACCAGTACTTGTGATCATGGCCGCGGGCATGGGCAGCCGTTACGGCGGGCTGAAGCAGATCGATCCGGTGGACGAGTATGGAAATATCATCATGGATTTTTCTATATATGATGCCAAGCAGGCCGGATTCGAAAAAGTGGTATTTATCATAAAAAAGGAGAACGAGGCGGACTTCCGGGCGGCGGTGGGGAACAGGATCGGAAGCCAGATGGAGACCGCTTACGTCTATCAGGATCTATACGACATTCCCGCAGGATTTGAAGTGCCGGCCGGCCGGGTGAAGCCCTGGGGGACCGGCCACGCGATTTTGAGCTGCAGAAATGAAGTGGACGGCCCTTTTGCAGTGATCAACGCGGATGACTACTATGGGAGAGAAGCGTTCCAGGTGATCTACGATTATCTGGTAACTTATGAGGACGATTCCAGATACCGTTTTGCCATGGTGGGATACCAGGTGGAAAATACGCTTACGGATCATGGCAGCGTGGCGAGAGGCGTCTGTGAGACGGACGGGGCAGGCATGCTCACGGCCATAACGGAGAGGACGCACATCGAACGGAGAGGCACTGATATTGTTTTTGCGGAGGATAACGGAGGAACCGTGAAGATTCCGGAGGGGACTCTGGTGTCCATGAATCTGTGGGGGTTCAGCAAAAGTATTTTAAAAGAGCTGGAGCTTCGCTTTCCTGCGTTCCTTAACCGGACGTTACGGGAGAACCCCATGAAGGGCGAGTTTTTCATTCCCACAGTGGTGGGCGGTCTGATCGAGGAGGGAAGGGCTTCTGTCCAGGTACTCCATTCCCATGACAGGTGGTTTGGAGTCACCTATAAGGAAGACAAGGAAGCGGTGGTAAGAGCGGTCCGGGAGCTGAAGGAAAAGGGCCTTTATCCGGAACGTCTCTGGAGCTGAAAACTGCGTAAACAGGCTGTTTTATGAAAAATTAAGAATGTTTATATTAGTTTATGAGCGCCGGGAGGCAGAATGTGTTATGATGTACCATAGGCGGAGAGGGTATGCCTGACTGCCATTTGGATAAAAGGGAGATGCAGGATACGTGAAGCTGAGAACAAAATTGATGATCACCTTTTTTACTATCGTTCTCGTACCCATTGCGATGGTATATGTTTGTATTTTTGCGCTGGGGAGCTTTCAGGCGCGCACCTTGAAATCGGATTATGATATCACCGGAGTCGGAGACATGTATTCCGGAGCTTCTGTTCAGGTGTTTAATTCTCTGACCATGAATGTACAGCATGATATCTATGAGATTGCCGGCAAAGATCCGGATCGGTTTGAAGATTCCGAGTTCCAGCAGGAGCTGAACCAGAGGCTCGCCGGCAAATATTCCTTTCTGGTCATCCGAAAGGGTGAGGAAATCATTTTCAGCGGGAACGCAGGCGGAGACGAAGAAGAACTAAAAACAGAGCTGCCCGATTACAGGAGCAGCGATGAGAGGAATGACAACAAGTCCGGAAGCGTGTTCAGCAGTGACAGCAAAAGGCTGATCAAGCAGCAGGACCTGACCTTTTCGGACGGAACCCGCGGAAGCGTGTTCATCGTGACCTCCGTTGGAGAACTGATTCCTCAGATCAAGAGCATGTTCCGGGATATGACGCTGGCAGTGCTCATTCTGCTGATCATGATTTCGGCGCTTCTTACCATGTGGGTCTACCGGGCGATTCTCCGGCCTCTCGGAGAGCTTAAAAAAGCCACGAAGGAGATTAAGGAAGGCAACTTGGATTACGAGCTGAAGATCAAGGAGAAGGATGAGATCGGACAGCTCTGCCTTGACTTTGAGGAAATGCGCCAGAGACTCAAAGACAACGCGGAGGAGAAGCTGGAGTACGATAAGGAAAATAAAGAACTTATCAGCAATATTTCCCATGACCTTAAGACCCCTATCACAGCGATCAAGGGATATGTGGAGGGCATCATGGACGGTGTGGCATCCTCCCCGGAGAAGCTGGATAAATATATCCGCACCATATATAACAAGGCCAACGATATGGATAAGCTGATCGATGAGCTCACGTTTTACTCCAAAATTGATACCAATAAGATTCCGTACACTTTTTCCAAGATTGATGTAAACGCTTATTTTGAGGACTGCGTGGAAGAGATAGGGCTGGAGCTGGAATCCAGGAACATTGACCTGGGGTTCTTTGACTATACAGAGGGGCCGGTGATGATCATTGCCGACGCGGAGCAGTTAAAACGTGTCATCAACAATATTGTCAGCAATTCCGTAAAATATCTGGATAAAAAGAAAGGCATCATCAATATCCGTCTTAAGGATGACGGAGATTTTATACAAATAGAGATTGAAGATAACGGCAAGGGTATCGCAGCCAGGGATCTCCCTAATATTTTTGACCGGTTTTACCGGACGGATTCTTCCAGGAACTCTTCCAAGGGAGGAAGCGGCATCGGGCTGTCCATTGTGAGGAAGATCATAGAGGATCATGGCGGGCGCATTTGGGCCACCAGCAAGGAGTCCATAGGAACTGTGATGCACATTGTGCTGAGAAAATACCAGGAGGTAGTGCATGAGTAGGATTTTGATCGTAGAAGATGAAGAGAGCATCGCGGAGCTGGAAAAAGATTACCTGGAGCTCAGCGGTTTTGACGTGGACATAGAGACTGACGGCAGCCAGGGACTCGACCGCGCCCTGAAAGAGGATTTTGATCTGCTGATATTGGATCTGATGCTTCCCGGGACGGATGGATTCGAGATCTGCAAACAGGTAAGGGCGGTGAAGAACACTCCCATACTCATGGTCTCTGCCAAAAAGGATGATATCGATAAGATCCGGGGACTCGGTCTCGGCGCGGATGACTATATCACAAAGCCCTTCAGCCCCAGTGAGATGGTGGCCAGGGTGAAGGCGCATCTGGCCAGATATGAAAGGCTTATCGGGAGCGGGATGCCTGAAAATGAGATTGTGGAGATCCGCGGCCTTAAGATAGACAAGACTGCGAGACGAGTATATATAAATGGAGAAGAAAAGAATTTTACCACAAAGGAATTTGACCTGCTCACTTTCCTTGCGCAGAATCCGAACCATGTGTTCACCAAGGAGGAGCTGTTCCGGGAGATCTGGGATATGGAGTCCGTGGGAGATATCGCGACTGTGACGGTGCATATTAAGAAGATCCGTGAGAAGATTGAGTTCAATACGGCCAAGCCTCAGTATATCGAGACCATATGGGGCGTGGGTTACCGGTTTAAAATGTAATACGACGTATAAATCCTTTGCTTCTGCCTATACTAAGCCCAGTATAATAAATGCCCGCGGGCATCGAAAAGGGCGGAAATTTGGATGGGACAGGACGGCAGAGGGCGGAAATTAAGTGAAAAACAGAAAAAGGCCCTGTTGGTAACAGGAATCACTGCGGCAGTATATATATCTTTCAAATATCTACTGCCTCTTGTGATTCCTTTTTTAACGGCGTACTGGGTCGCGCTTTTGGTGCGGCCGGGCTCCAGATGGCTCCATAAAAAACTGCGTTTGAAAGAAGGGATATGGGCGTCTCTCCTGGTGACCGTATTTTCAGCGCTGCTTCTGGCGGCCGTGTATTTTCTGGGGCGTCTTTTTCTGGAACAGCTATTTATGGCGGTCAGGAGGCTTCCGGTCTATACCAGATACCTCTGCGGGTGGCTGGACGATCTGTGCTGCCGCTGCGACGATTCCCTGGGATTTGCGAAAGGAACCTCTCTGGAGTTTATATATACCCAGTGTGAAAATATCATGAACCGCATGGGCGATATGGCCGGCGTGTATGTGATGGATAATTCCATGGCGGTTCTGAAATGGGTAATAAAAGGAGGAGCGTTCCTGGCGATCGTGTCCATTGGGAGCGTGCTCATGGTATCCTCCATGGACAGAATCCGCAGGTATCGGAACATTTCTGTCTTCCGGCAGGAGATCACGACCGTCACCGGATGCCTCAGCCGGGTGGGCAAGGCGTTTTTCCGCACCCAGATACTTATCATGGGTCTGACCTGCCTGGTGTGCGGCACGGGACTTTATCTGCTGGGAAACAATTATGCGGTGCTGCTTGGAGTACTGATCGGGCTTTTAGATGCGCTGCCGGTATTTGGCACCGGCACAGTCCTGATTCCGTGGGCTATCTTTTCTGTCCTGCTCGGCAACTGGGCTTATGCCGTCGGACTGACGGCAATCTACGCCATCTGCTATTTTCTGAGGGAAGTGATGGAGGCGAAGATGATGGGAGGACATATGGGAATCCCCCCGCTGGAAATGCTCATGAGCATGTATATCGGCTTAATGCTGTTTGGAGTAGCCGGGTTCATATTGGGACCGTTTGGTTTCATGGTCATAAAAGAACTGACGGAGATGTATGGGGGAAAGGGCATAAAGGCATGACAGCATCCTGTACATTGATGAAAACGCCCTGAAAACAAACGGACCTGTAATTTGTTTGACAGTCTGAAGGCGGCTAAGGTATAATAACTGTGAATCGTTTCCAATTTTGCGGCGCGAAGGCGCGGAAAGGAGACCATATGTTTTGCAGTAACTGCGGACAGAAGTTAAATGAGAATGATAGATTCTGTGAGAATTGCGGAAGCCCTGTGTATCAAGAGCCGGAACCGGTATTAAGTCCGGAGCCGGTACTAAGTCCGGAGCCGCCGCAGGAATCGGAGAAGCCTGGCGAGGCGGAAGAAATGACGGATGCGGAAGCGGCGGGAGCGCAAGAGGCGCAGGATTCGGGCAGCAGCGCGGAGCCTGAGGACTCGATTCCCAATCTGGAAAAGAAGATCATGAAAAATATGGAGGATGAGCTGATCTTTGAAATGCCGGCGGGAGCTAAACCCCATCAGGAGAATTATCATCGCGAAGGACCGCATACCGGCGGTACATATGATTATAACGGGGGGCGGAACCAGGAGCCTCCGGCTTATGGATCGATGCCGGGCGCTCATAAAAAGCAGCCGGAGAAAAAGAAATCCAGACTGTGGATCATCATTCTGGCGGCTGTGGCGGCGGTTCTGCTGATTGGAGCGGCGGTTCTGGCTTTTATGGTCTCCAGTCCAGTGAGTAAACTGAAGTCCAGCGTGAAGGACAGGGACTGGACGAGGGCAGAAGCTCTGTATGAAAAGAATTTTGCAGGAAAAGACAGACGTGAGCAGCAGGCGGCCGGCATTTTAGGGGACGCGGTTCAGGAAATCCAGTCTGAATTTATATCGGAATCCATGGACTATCAAACGGCGAAACGGCATCTGAAAGCCATATCGGAATTCTGGGATGATAAAAGTGTGGAGAAAGCGCTGGAGAGCGCCAGGGAGCTGAATGATTCAAGGACGGCTTTTAAAGAAGCCGAAGCCTGTATGGAGGATGGAGATTACGCCGAGGCTATCCAGAAGTTTTCGGAAGTGATAAAGACGGATGGGAAATATGAGGAAGCCAGAGCTCGTCTGGAAACGGCAAAATCCAAATATAAAGATAAAGTTCTCAATGAGTCTCAGGCTCAGGCGGAGCTGAAGGACTATGATACTGCCATTGCCCAGGTGAAGGAAGCTTTGAAAATACTTTCAGGTGACCGGGACCTGCAGGAGAAGCTGGAAGAGCTGGAGGACGGCCGGGAAAAATATGCCATCCAGTCAGTCCTCGATCAGGCGGACAGCTATGCGGCAAAGGGGAATTATTACAGCGCGCTGGATCTGCTGCGGAATACGTTAAAGGAGAATCCGGGAAATGAGAAGCTGTCCCGGGCGCTGGAAAATTATCGGCAGAAATACCAGGAGGATATTCTGGGCAAAGCGCAGGCCGCTTTGGGAAGTGACGAGAACTATGACGCGGCAGTCGTTGTCCTGGACGGCGCCCTCCATACATTGGACGGGGATTATCCGGAGATTGAACAGATCCTCCGAGAGAAGAGAGAGGAATATATCCAGGCACAGCTTGCGAAGAGCCAGCAGGATAATTCGGTTTCTTCGGCGGTGGGGAACTGGAACGTGACCACGGTGACCACTGGAGCATATGAGATGACGGTCAGCGATTTCCTGATGTACGGAGGAATGCCGGGTGCGCAGATGCATCTGGAGATCTATGAAACAGGCAGGTTTTACCTTGACATTTTGGGAGAAGCAGGAGAAGGGACCTGGGCTGCGGATGACCAGGAGAGCGGGCGCTATATCCTGTCCATAGATGGAGATACGCAGGCTGTGACCATAGACGCTGCGGGGAAGCTCAACATGGATCTGGAAGGAGTGCTTCTCAAATTTGAAAAAGAAACATCGGCTTGACAAATACTTTCAAGTATCCTAGAATAATTTTATATTTGCGGAATATGAGAAACATGGCGTTGAAGAGGGCTAGTAAATAGCGGAATGTCAGTCCAGAGAGAGGACCGGAGCTGGGAGGTCTTTCTGACAGAGCTGTTGAACCTGCCTTGGAGCCCCATATGAAAATATGGCGCAGTCCCGGCGATATCGGGAGGAGAGATAGCCGGTCCCGGCTAATGAGGGTGGTACCGCCGAACTTTGGCCCCTTGTTCCATATGGAATAAGGGGCTTTTTATTCTATAGGAAAGTCCAACGGACTTATTTTAAGGAGAATGAGATATGGCAAAGGAAAAGAAATTAGTGGAATCCATTACCTCCATGAGTGAAGATTTTGCTCAGTGGTATACGGATGTGGTGAAAAAAGCAGAATTGGTAGAATACTCCAATGTCAGGGGATGTATGATCATCCGGCCCAATGGTTATGCCATCTGGGAAAATATACAGAAAGAGCTGGACAGGCGCTTCAAGGAGACCGGCGTGGAGAATGTCTATATGCCCATGTTTATCCCGGAGAGCCTGCTGCAGAAGGAAAAGGACCATGTGGAGGGCTTTGCCCCGGAAGTTGCCTGGGTGACCCAGGGAGGTCTAGAAACCTTGCCGGAGAGACTTTGTGTGCGTCCGACCTCCGAGACTCTGTTCTGCGATTTTTATTCCAGGATCATCCAGTCCCACAGAGACCTGCCGAAGCTTTATAACCAGTGGTGTTCTGTAGTCCGCTGGGAAAAGACGACGCGTCCGTTCCTGCGTTCCGCCGAATTTTTATGGCAGGAAGGTCATACCGCCCATGCTACAGAGGAAGAAGCGGAAGCTCGGACCATTCAGATGTTGAATGTTTATGCGGATTTCTGTGAAGAGGAATTGGCCATACCGGTGATAAAAGGACGCAAGACAGATAAAGAAAAGTTTGCCGGCGCTCATTCCACCTACACCATTGAAGCGCTTATGCACGACGGCAAGGCGCTTCAGTCCGGGACCAGCCATAATTTCGGCGACGGATTCGCAAAGGCCTTTGATATTCAGTATTCTGACAGCCAGAATCAGCTTCAGTACGTGCACCAGACGTCATGGGGCATGTCTACCCGTATCATCGGCGCGCTCATTATGGTGCATGGAGACGACAGCGGCCTGAAGCTTCCTCCGAGGATCGCGCCGGTGCAGGCAATGGTGATTCCGATTTCTCAGAGAAAAGAAGGCGTGATGGAAAAGGCCGCTTCTCTCCGTGACGTACTGAAAGAAGCCGGTATCCGCGTGAAGCTGGATGATTCCGACAAGAGTCCGGGCTGGAAATTCAGTGAACAGGAAATGAGAGGAATCCCTATCCGCGTGGAAATTGGTCCGAAGGATATGGAACAGAACCAGGCGGTGATCGTCCGCCGCGATACCCGTGAAAAGCTTGTGGTATCACTGGATGAGCTGGCAGAAAAGGCAAAAGAGATCCTGGATTGTATCCAGAAGGATATGCTGGCTCGGGCAAAGGAGCATTTGAAGGAGCACACCTATGTGGCCAGGGACTATGAAGAATTCAAGAAGATCGTGGCAGAGAAGCCGGGATTTGTAAAGATGATGTGGTGCGGCGACGAGGCATGTGAGCTCAAGATCAAAGAGGATACAACGGCGACCTCACGCTGCATGCCGTTTGAGCAGGAACAGATCACGGATGTGTGCCCGGTATGCGGAAAGCCTGCAAAGACGATGGTATATTGGGGCAAAGCATATTAAAGATAAGTGAAATCATTTTTAATTAGCTCCTATCAAGCTCCAGCTAAACACCGGCAGAAGTTCCGGACCGTCACGATTTCGGTTCGCTGACGATGCAGGGGGCGTTTTATCTCCGCTCCAGGAGTACCACTCACATGTCGACGGAAAATCCTGATGATTTTCCTGTCTCCGTTTCTGCTTTCCTCCGCCTGGGGAACACCGGCCGCTGCTCTGCGGCGCCCGCCTTTAGGCCGGCCCGGAATCGGATTTCCTCTTGCCTTGTCAATCAGGCAGAGAAAACCTGTTTCGGGCATTTCCTGCTCAGGGGATGTATGAGAATCAAAATAGGTGCTTGACAAATGCTTAACAACGTGTTAGTATACAAATATCAAAACGAAGTTCCGATTACTGACGGATAATTGTGGAGTACCACAGTGGAATCGGAGCCATATAAGAGCCGACCGTCTGGGCAACATTTGTTTCTGAATGTTGTCCTTTTTTGTTCTCAAAAGCTGGAGGGTTAGCCGGCCGGGAGCAAAAAGGGCAGAAATATTTATATACATATAGGAGGGTATTATTATGGGATTCAAAAGTGACATTGAGATCGCACAGGAGTGCACAATGGCTCCGGTAACGGAGATCGCGGCAAAGGCAGGGATCGAGGAGAAGTACCTGGAGCAGTACGGAAAGTACAAAGCAAAGATCGATTACAACCTGTTGAAAGAGTCAGACAAGAAGGACGGAAAGCTGGTGCTGGTCACCGCCATCAACCCCACACCCGCAGGGGAAGGGAAGACGACGACGACGGTCGGCCTGGCAGACGGCCTCCAGAAGATCGGAAAGAACGTCATGGTAGCCCTGCGTGAGCCTTCCCTTGGGCCGGTGTTCGGCGTGAAGGGCGGAGCGGCAGGCGGCGGATACGCCCAGGTAGTGCCCATGGAGGACATCAACCTCCATTTCACCGGTGACTTCCACGCCATCGGAGCGGCGAACAACCTGCTGGCAGCCATGCTCGATAACCATATCTATCAGGGCAACGCCCTGAACATCGACCCCAGGAGGATCACCTGGAGGAGATGCGTGGACATGAACGACAGACAGCTGCGTTTTGTGGTGGACGGACTGGGCGGAAGGACGAACGGGATGCCCCGCGAGGACGGCTATGACATCACCGTGGCATCGGAGATCATGGCGGTGCTGTGCCTGGCATCCGACATCACGGATCTGAAGGCCCGTCTCTCCAGAGTCATCGTAGGATATACCTACGATCAGAAGCCTGTGACAGCAGGGGATCTGAACGCACAGGGAGCGATGACAGCCCTGTTAAAGGATGCGCTGAAGCCGAACCTGGTGCAGACACTGGAGCATGTGCCGGCCATCGTACACGGCGGCCCCTTCGCGAACATCGCCCATGGATGCAACTCGGTGATCGCGACAAAGATGGCGATGAAGCTGGGCGACTATGCGATCACAGAAGCTGGCTTCGGAGCAGACCTGGGAGCAGAGAAGTTCCTGGACATCAAGTGCCGGATGGCAGGGCTCAGGCCGTCGGCAGTAGTAGTGGTGGCGACGGTGAGAGCGCTGAAGCACCACGGAGGAGTGGCCAAGGCAGACCTCAACAATGAGAACCTGGAAGCATTGGAGAAGGGGCTCCCGAACCTGCTACAGCATGTGGACAATATGAAGAACGTATATAAGCTGCCCTGCGTAGTGGCGATCAACGCGTTCCCGACGGATACCAAGGCGGAGCTGGATCTTGTGGAAGCGAAGTGCCGTGAGCTGGGAGTGAACGTGGCGCTGTCCGAGGTATGGGCAAAAGGCGGAGAAGGCGGAGTGAAGCTGGCAGAGGAAGTAGTGCGCCTCTGTGAGGAGCCGAACGATTTCAGCTTTTCCTATGAGCTTGACGGCAGCATCGAAGAGAAGCTGGATACCATCGTGAAGAGAGTATACCATGGCAAGGGAGTGGTGCTGACGGCGGCAGCGAAGAAGCAGGCGAAGCAGCTGGAGGAGCTGGGCTATGGAGACTGCCCGATCTGTATGGCGAAGACGCAGTACAGCTTTTCGGATGACCAGAAGTTACTGGGAGCGCCGAAGGACTTCGAGGTGACGGTAAGGAACCTGAAGATATCGGCAGGAGCAGGATTCATCGTGGCATTGACAGGAGAGATCATGACGATGCCGGGACTGCCGAAGGTACCGGCTGCAGAGAAGATCGATGTGGATGAGAGCGGCAAGATCACTGGCCTGTTCTAATCCGGCATAACATTACTGATTATTTCTTTTTCATAGATTTGCGCCCGTTGTCTGACGGGCGGAGTTACAAGGGAGAGGGTTTTAAGCAATAGGGAAAGGCCATGTACAGTGGGGTGCATGGCCTTTTTTCTTGCCCTCTGAGTTTAAAATGTGGTATGATATATCCACGACTTGTCATAGCATGATATGACAGAGATCCGTGCCGCGGACGTTTCAGCTGCGGCGGAGGAAAGAGAGGGGCCTTGTTATGAAGATTGAGATTCCGCCTCATGTGGCTTCTATTATCGGTATCCTGGAGGAGGCTGGATATGAGGCCTATGCTGTGGGAGGCTGCGTCAGGGACACGCTTCTGGGGCGGGTGCCGGAGGACTGGGATATTACCACGTCGGCCAGGCCGGAGCAGGTGAAACGGCTCTTTCGGAGAACTGTGGATACTGGCATCCAGCATGGAACTGTCACGGTTCTCATGGGGAAATGCGGATATGAGGTGACCACATACCGTCTGGATGGAGAATACGAGGATGGGAGACATCCGAAGGACGTCACTTTTACGGCGAGCCTTAAAGAGGATCTCAGGCGGCGGGATTTTACCATCAATGCCATGGCTTACAGCGATAAATCCGGAATTATTGATGAATTCCATGGAATGGATGATCTGAAATCCGGAATCATTCGCTGTGTGGGAAGCGCAGGAGAGAGGTTTACGGAAGACGCGCTGCGTATCCTGAGGGCGGTACGGTTTTCTGCCCAGCTGGGATTTTCCATAGAAGAGGAAACGAAAAAGGCGATACAGAGGATGGCCCCCCGCCTGGAGCTGATCAGCCGGGAGAGAATACAAGTGGAGCTGGATAAACTCCTGTGTTCACCGCATCCGGAATATTTCCGCCAGGCGTACGAGCTGGGAATCACCGCCGTGGTGATTCCGGAATTTGACCGGGCCATGGAGACGCCTCAGAGAAACCTTTATCACCGGCTGTCGGTGGGTGAGCATACGCTGAGGACGCTGGAAAACATAAGGGCGGACCATATCCTGCGCTGGACGATGCTCCTTCATGACCTGGGAAAGCCTCAGGTGAAGTCGGAGGATGAACAGGGTAATATCCATTTTTATGATCATGCGGAGGCTGGCGCGGAAATAGCGAGGAAGATCATCCGGGGCCTTAAGTTTGACAACGCTACTTTGGAGGCGGTGACTACCCTAGTCACATATCATGACTTTCCGTTTCCCATTTCTAAAGAAGGAGTGAGGAAAGCGCTGAACCGTGTGGGAAGGGATCTGTTTCCTCTGCTGATGGAGGTATGTACCGCTGACAGTATGGGAAAGAACGAATACGCAAGGGAGACATATCTGCCAAAGCTCCTGCAGGTACAGGAATATTACAAGGAAATCCTCGAGTCCGGAGATTGTGTGTCTCTCAGTGAACTTGCCATAAAAGGCGGAGATTTGATTGGCGCAGGCATGAAACCGGGAAAGAAGCTGGGTGAATGTCTTCAGAGATGTCTGGAAGCGGTGCTGGAATGTCCTGAACGGAACACGAAGGGGTATTTACTGGACTTTGCCGCGCAGATATGGAAGGAAGAAAGGACGCCGGAACCAGAATTTCACGAATAAAGAAATTAATTAAATTACTTATGATTATTCGGAATAATGCTTCTCTTATTGTCATTTATTTGGAACATGTTATACTCAAAACATACTATACAGGCTGTGAATGACGCATGGCTGGAACGGAGGGTTTTTCATGAAGACGAGCGCGGATATCCAAAGGATGTGCGAGGAATTTCAAATTCAGATGATTGATTTTAAGATGACGGATATTGACGGCAGATGGCGCCATATCACCATTCCCAGAGAGAGATTTGACGACGATATATTCAGATACGGCGTTGGCTTTGACGGATCCAATTATGGATATGCGCCGATTGAGAAAAGTGATATGGTGTTCATTCCGGATCCTGACAGCGCAGCCGTCGATCCGTTTGCCGGAGTCCCCACGCTTACCATGTGCGGCAATGTATGCACCATAGGGGAAAAGGAAAATATACCCTTTGACCAGTATCCGAAAAATGTCAGTCTGAGAGCGCTGGAATATATGAAAGAGACCGGGATTGCGGATCGGATGGTCATCGGGCCGGAATTTGAATTTTATGTACTGGATAAAGTGCGCTATCAGATATCGCCGGAATTCAGCGGCTATCAGGTGGATACCCGCCAGGCAGAATGGAACTGCAGCTTGTCTGTTCCCGGGAATAATGGCTATGAAGTGACTTATAAGGGCGGCTATCACGCTTCTGCACCCCAGGATGTGGGATACGATCTGAGGAGCAGGATGTGTCTCGCCATGGAAGACTGGGGAATCAAGGTCAAATACCATCATCACGAGGTGGGCGGTCCGGGTCAGATGGAAATCGAAGTGGAGCTGGGCGATATGGCAGAGATGGCCGACAACACCATGATCATAAAGTATATCATCAAAAACATGGCCGCAGCCGAAGGAAAGACCGCGACTTTTATGCCTAAGCCCATTTATAAAGAGGCAGGGAACGGCCTTCATGTTCACATGCTGCTTTTCAAGGACGGAAAACCGGTGTTCTATGACGAGAATGGCTATTCCGGACTCAGCCGGGAAGCCCATTACTTTATCGGCGGACTTTTAAAGCATATCGCTTCTCTTTGCGCCTTTACCAATCCGTCCACCAATTCCTTTAAAAGGCTGGTGCCTGGCTATGAGGCTCCTGTCACCATTGGATATGCCACCTCCAACCGAAGCGCGGTCATCCGGATTCCTGCCTATGCCAAGGCTCCGGAGACGAAACGGTTTGAACTGCGAAACCCTGACGCCACGGCGAATCCCTATTATGCGTATGCGGCGATCCTGATGGCGGGCCTGGACGGCATCCGGAATAAAATAGACCCGGAGGCCAATGGATGGGGGCCTTATGATTTCAACCTGTATCATCTTTCTGCCGAGGAGCAGAAAAAGATCAAGGGGCTTCCCAGATCCCTGGGTGAGGCATTGGACGCTCTTTTGGCGGACCATGATTATCTGACTGCCGGCGGAGTGTTTCCGGAGCGGCTGATAGAGATATGGCTGGAGAAAAAACGGGCGGAGTTAAAGGAGATTGAGCAGATTCCCAGCCCGGCAGAATTTAAGTATTATTATGATTTATGATGATCCGTATTGATGGAATTGTCGATATGTTTTTTCAAATGGAAAGGGAGAAATGATGAAGGTTATTCAGGCAGATAATTACGAAGATCTGGGAAAAATCGCAGGAGAAATGATATTTCGGCAGATGGAAGCAAAGGACGACAGTGTCCTAGGCCTGGCGACAGGAGAGACCCCTGTGGGAATTTACCAGTATCTTGCGGAAGGATATCAGGACAGGAATCTGAGCTTTTCAAAGGTGCGTACAGTAAATCTGGACGAATATATTGGCATGGACGGGAGCAATGAGCAGTCCTACCGCTATTTTATGAATAAACATCTTTTTAATAAGGTGGATATTCGAAAAGAGTTTACAGAAGTTCCCAATGGCAAATGTGAAGACGTAGAACAGGAATGTCTTCGGTATGAGAAGCGTATAGAGGAATTTGGAGGTATCGATATACAGATTCTCGGAATGGGAGAAAACGGACATATTGGGTTTAATGAACCTGGAAACGAATTTATTTGCGATACCCATGTGGTACAATTGACTGAGGATACGAGAAAAGTGAACGCGCGGTTTTTTGACTCCGCGGACAGCGTACCGGAGCAGGCGATTACCATGGGGATCCGTACCATTCTGAAAGCCAGGAAGATTATTCTGGCTGTATATGGTGTAAAAAAAGCGGAGGCTCTTGCAGGTGTGCTTAAGGATCGGGTGACGCCCTGGCTACCGGCTTCGGTCCTGCAGTTCCATCCGGATGTGACTGTGATCGCGGACGCGGGGGCACTGTCGAAATGCACCGGTCTTTATTGAGCGGAAACAGAAAAGAAGAGCATCCAAAAGGAGACCTGCCGGTATACGGCATGTCTCCTTTTTTGATGCCTATAGATCTTCTGCTTTCAGCAGACGGTCCATCAGCTCCACCACCTTCATGGTACAGTCCATAAACGCGTAAGAATAATCACCGGTGGACAGCGCCTCCTCGATATCCTGTATTTCGTACTGCAGGGCCTTTGAGGTTTCTCCAATTTTCAAAAGCTCTTCAGAACCGTCCGGATAAACCAGAGCCGCCTTGTCGGCGCGCACGTAGTTCATGACGGTTATGTAGGCTTTTTCACCGGCAATGATTCCCCGCTTGGGCAGCTTCGCCCGGAAGGTCAGGTTGACACTGCCGATTTCCTGGGCGCTGGTTTTCAGAGAAATGCTCCACATTTCATCTACGCCGGTGGGATAACGGCCCATTAAATGAGTGAGCTCTGTCAATTCTCCGGACAGAAAATAAGTCACAAAAGAGAGGCCATATGTTCCGATATCCAGCATGGCGCCTCCGCCCAGCTTCGGATTAAAGAAGCGGTTGGAGGGGTCGTCTTCCTTCAGGCTTCCCAGCTCTGCCTCCACAAATTTGATCTTGCCCAATTTACCGGACGCTATCATGCTCTTGATTTCTTTGAAGATAGGCATGTGATAGATGGTCATGGCCTCGCAGAGCAAAAGCCCTTTCTCCTGGGCCATATCGTAAGCGGCCTTCATTTCCTCATAATCTCCCCAGATAGCCTTTTCGCAGAGGACATGCTTGCCATGCTCCAGACACGCCAGGATGCATTTGTAGTGCTGGCTGTTGACGGTAGCTATGTAAACGATATCCACGAGAGGGTCGTTCAGAAGCTCCTCGTAAGAACCGTATGCCCGGGCGGCCCCATACTTTTTCTGGAAGTCCATCGCGGTCTCCAGGGACCTGGATGCCACAGCATAAATCGGGTGAAGCTTTGTCATATTGTCCGCAAATTCATGAGCGATGTTGCCCAGACCTAAAATCCCCCAGTTGAACTGTTTCATTGTCTATCCCCACCTTTCCTAATGGCTGATGATTTTATCACTCTTATTAAAAACTCCACTTTATAGGATACTGCAGTTTTTCCATAAATTCCATAACTATTGGTGCCATGATATGCTGATTTATGGAAAACAGAGTGTACGTACAACAAGACATATATAAAACAAACATAAGGGGAGCAGAGGCGGCGTTATAAAATGAGACTATGTCAAATCGTAAATATAGTGGAAAATGGTCATTTAAATTCATAATAAGCGATAAAAATAAAAATGTCAAAGATTTTTTTTGGGAATTACTTAAAAATTTTTTCACAAAATATAGTTTGAATTGTAGTTGACAGAGAAAAACAAATATGATAAATTAAATTACGTAACAACGTAGATATGTACGTACAAACATATCCATATGGAGAGAACGTGGAAAAAGGAAAAGTCATGAAGGTATTAACGGTTGGGATGATGGTATGTGACATACCTCTGGCTCCGGTGCCAAGGTCTATCTTCCGAATGGAAAAGGCAGAGATTGAAGAGCCTCAGGCGACGACAGGGGGAGACGCCCTGAACGTGGCTGTCACACTGGCTAAGCTGGGTGTAGAGGTTTCGATCGCCGGACGTCTGGGGATGGATTGGAATGGACGGGAGGTCATGAGGCAGGCAGAGGGGCATGGAGTGGATACCGCCTGCATCATCTGGGACACCGGCCATAAAACTGCGGTATCGTATTTGCTGCTGGATGAGGGGGGAGAAAAGCATGCCCTTTCCAATACCCGGATCTACCATGCGCTCAGTGCGGCGGATGTGCCGGAAAAAGCCATTCAGGAGGCAGATATTGTATACTTCGGGAGCGCATTCCAGATGAAGCAGATGGATGACGGCGGGATTCTGGAGCTATTCCAGAGGGCGCACCGCCACGGAAAGATCACCGCCATGGATACGGCTATGAACGATGATATGGAAAACAGGGAAATACTGCTGGAGAAGCTGCGCCCTGTTTTTAAAGAGACGGACTTGTTTTTACCCAGCCGCAAGGAAGCGTCTTTTCTTTCGGAGCATAGGGTGCCGTATAAAATGGCAAAATTTTTTAAAGATTTTGGAGTAAAAATCTGCGGAATCAAGCTGGGCAGCAAGGGCTGCTATGTGACAGATTTTTGCCGGGAATATGAGATACCATGCTTTTCCGGTTTCCAGGTGGTGGATACCACCGGAGCAGGGGACTCCTTTGTGGGAGGCTTCTTGTGCGGATATCTCCGGGGATGGGATATAGAGGAATGTGCCATATTTGCGTCGGCGGTCGCCGCTCACAATGTCGCGGCAAAAGGCGCTACGGGCGGCGTCCCGGATTTCCGGACTGTAATGGAGTATCTGCAGAAACAGGGCAAGAAAATAAAAGACAACTAAAAAGAATGGGAGGAAGAAAGATGGAATTTGTACCTATGAAAGAGATTCTTGAGCTGGCACAGGAAAAGAAGGTGGCTTACGGAGGATATGTATTCTGGTCCTATGAAGTGGCAAAAGCGGCTTCTGAGGCGGCCTCTGCGCTAAATGTGCCCTTGATCCTCATGTGCGGACAGGGAGAAATCGACATGATGGGAGGCTTTGAGGGAACTGTGGCGACCGCGAAAGCCGCGTGCAGGGACGCTTCCGTGCCGGTCGCCCTTCATCTGGACCATGCGCTGAGCTTTGAGGCCTGCAACAGGGCCATCAATGCGGGATTTTCTTCTGTCATGATAGACAAATCCGCGCTGCCATTTGAAGAAAATATAAAAGAGACCAAAAAGGTTGTGGAAAGGGCTCATGCGGCCGGCGTGACTGTGGAAGGAGAGCTGGGACGTCTGGCAGGAGAAGAAGGGGACGTGGCTGTGAAGGGGCCGGAGGCCGCTCAGACAGATCCGGCGGAGGCGAAAGAGTTTGTAGAGCGGACAGGAATCGATGTGCTGGCAGTCAGCATAGGGACCCAGCATGGGCAGTACCGGTTTGAACCGAAGTTAAACATAGAGCGGCTGAAAAAGATCGAAGAGACAGTAGAGGTCCCCCTCGTACTGCACGGAGGTTCCGGCACGCCCATGGAACAGGTTCAGGAAGCCATCCGAAATGGGATTCGAAAGATTAACATCTGTACGGACATTGTGATTGTCATGGGACAGCAGTACATAAAAACTCAGTCGGAGGAGGGGTTCCGATATTCCACCGCCAATCTGTTCCTTCCGGTCTATCAGGCTGTTAAGGATGAGATCGCAGGCAAGATGAAAGCCTTTTTGCTGCAGTAATGACTGCGCGTGCGAGTGGAAGGACGGGATACCATGAGAGAGACAATGGCGGCGGGGCTAGACAGGAGCATTCCGATCCCTCTGTATTTCCAGCTGGAGAACTGGCTGCTCAGCGAAATAAAAAAAGGGACTTATTCCGTTGGGCAAAGCATTCCGCCGGAGAACCAGCTTAAGGAAATGTTTCAGGTGAGCAGGACCACCGTGCGCCAGGCGGTGAATAAACTGGTACAGGCGGGATGGCTCACCCGAAACGGGACGCGGGGGACTGTCGTCACCGTACCAAAACAAAGGAGCGCCAGCGTCCGTTCCATGGAGCCCTTCAACAGGCAGATCATCCGGGCGGGCCAGGTGCCCAGAACGGAAGTGCTGGAGCTTCAGATCGTCCCCGCAGATGAAGAACTGGCAGGATATTTCGGAGTCCGGCGGGGAGACAAAATGATATCCATGTTCCGCAGGAGATTTGCCGATGAAGTGGCCGTGATGACCATACGGAGTTATCTGGTTTATGAGACATGCGGCTTTATCCTGGACCATGATTTTTCGGAAGAGTCTCTGTATGAGGTGCTTTCGGGCCGGGAAGAGACAAAGACCTTTGGAGTGCGCCAGGTGGTGGAAGCGCAGGTGCCTTCGCCAGAAGATATGAAGCTTTTTCATATGGACAGCATGAAACCGATCTTAAGCTTCCGGTGCTTTGACCGGAACAGCACGGGAAAGGTGGTATCCTACAACCTGATCCGTTACCGGGGAGATTTCATGAGATTTGAGGTGGATGTCGTGGAAGGCACCTCGAATCCGAACTTCTGCCCGCCGGATTGAATATTGCTGTCACGGACGCAGGCGAAAGAAAGTATTGAGGTGAGAGTTTGGAAAGCAATTACATATTAGAATGTGTTGGGGTTTCAAAGGCGTTTGGAGGCACGCAGGCCCTTTCTGATGTACAGCTTCATATCCGAAAGGGTGAAGTCCATGCGCTTCTGGGGGAAAACGGCGCTGGGAAATCCACCTTGATGAAGATCATCATCGGCCTTTATAAGGCAGACAGCGGACAGATAACGTTTGAAGGTAAGCCCTATTCCGTCCATGGACCGGCAGAAGCCATAGCGGCCGGCATATCCATGATCCACCAGGAGCTGAATCCGGAGCCGTATCTGACGATCGCAGAAAGCATTTTTTTAAACAGAGAGGATACGAGGAAAGGGCTTCCTCTGCTGGATAAAAAGAAGACCAACAAAAAGGCGGAAGACATCCTGGCGCAGTTTGGGTTTCCGAAGGGCGCCAAGACCATGATGGAGGATCTGACCCTTGCACAGGTGCAGATGGTGGAGATCATCAAAGCGGTTTCCTGCGATGCACGGGTCATCATCATGGACGAGCCGACTTCTTCATTGGACAGCGAGGAGACGGAACACTTATTCCGCACGATTCGAGAGCTGAAGCAAAAGGGCGTTGCTGTCATTTACATATCTCACCGGATGGAAGAGATCTTTCAGATTTGTGACGAGGTATCGGTGTTTCGGGACGGCCAGTTCGTGGGAAGCCGCTCCATGGAAGGGGTGACTGCCAAGGAGCTGATATCTATGATGGTGGGCAGGACGGTGGAAAATATATTTCCAAAGACGGCATGCCCCATCGGAGATGTTGTATTCCAGGCGGAGGGATTATCGGGCAGGGGATTCCGGGATATTTCTTTTGAGGTAAGAGCAGGAGAGATCCTGGGAATCTCCGGCCTGGTCGGATCGGGACGGAGCGAGACCATGCGGGCTATATTCGGATTGGACCCTTTGACAGAGGGCAGGATTTATCTGGAGGGGAAAGAGATTGCCATTAAGGGCCCGAAAGATGCCATTGCGAAGGGCATAGTCATGGTAAACGAGGACAGGAAGACCTATGGACTCTGCCTGTTCCGCTCTTTGAGAGAGAACATCTCTCTTCCCAATCTCCCGAAACGTCAGAAAAGGCTTTTCATCAATCAGAAAAGGGAGAAGAAGGAGTGCAGGGAGGTGTCAAAGCAGCTGACGGTGAAGACTTCGGGGATTGAGGCGGACGCTTACTCTTTGTCCGGAGGAAATCAGCAGAAGGTAGTCTTATCCAAATGGCTCATGGCTGATCCTAAGGTACTGATACTGGACGAACCCACCCGGGGCGTGGATGTGGGAGCAAAATCGGAGATTCATACCCTGATGTGCCGGTTTGCCGCCCAGGGCCTTGCGATTATCATGATCTCCTCCGAGCTTCCGGAGGTAATGGGCATGAGCGACCGGATACTGATCTATCACGAAGGAAGGCTGAATGGCGAGGTATCCAGGGAAGAGATCCTGGGAGGCGGCATCACTCAGGAGGTGATCTTGGCAAAGGAGTTCGGCGGAAAGTAGAGGAGGATTTCAAGTGGCGGACAAAAAAGAAAAAAAGATATTGGGGATGACTCAGGACGAGTTCAGCTTATTCAGGAAGCGTTATGGAATAGCGGCGATCATGATAGTTATGATCATTCTTCTGGCAATCGTTTCACCTACGTTCCGAACGGCGGGGAATGTGGTGAGTATCGCGCTCCAAGTATCCATAAACGGTATCCTTGCGCTGGGGATGGTATTTGTGATCACCGCCGGAGGCATCGACCTTTCCATTGGCGCCATGCTGGCCCTGACCAGTGTGATCGTCGGAATTGTGCTGAATTCTACGGGGAGTATTTTTCTTGCGTGTGTGATCTCTGTAATCGTGACTACGGCCCTCGGGTTTGTAAACGGGGCGTTGATCGCGAAATTCAATATGTTCCCTTTTGTGGTGACTTTGGCCATGCAGCTGGTGATCCGCGGGGCGGGCTATGTACTCTCGGGAGGTTATTCGGCTTCCCTGGCAAATGCAGATTTCAAACTGATCGGGGCGGGAAAGCTGGCCGGCATTCCTTATCCGGTATTCATCTGGCTGGCGGTTGCCGTTCTGGCTTACCTTCTGATGCACTGGACGAAATTCGGCCGGTACATCTATGCGGTGGGCGGAAATATCAACGCGGCGCAGGCGTCAGGCGTAGATGTATTCTGGACAAGGACAAAATCCTTTGTCATCAGCGGCTTCTGCAGCGGCGTGGCCGGGATCATCATGACAAGCCGGATCTCGGCGGCGCAGCCCAACATCGGCGTGGGATATGAGACAGATGCCATAGCTGCCTGTGTGATCGGCGGCACTTCATTTTCCGGGGGGATCGCCACCATACCCGGAACCATGATCGGCATCATCATAATCGGTCTTATATATAACGGTATGAATCTTCTGGGCATAAATTCTTATTGGCAGACGATTACGAAGGGGCTTCTGATCATCGGAGCTGTGATGCTAGATATGTTCACCAATAAGCGGGGGTAAAAACCTTTATGGGGATGAAGGAAACCTGGCCGGTCGAGGCCGGTATAAAACAATATAAAAAGGAGGAAATGGAACATGAAGAAATGGATGGCTTTCGTTTTGGCAACGGTTATGGTTCTCAGCCTTGCGGCCTGCGGCAGCAAGAAAGTGGATGAGACAACAAAGGCGCCGGAGACAAAGGGAACGGAGAAGGAAGAGACAAAGGCCGCGGATACAACTGCGGCGAAGGAGGAGACGAAAGCGGGAAGCGCCGGGGACGTCAACGGAGACGGAAAGATCATCGTAGGTTATATTGCCAAGAATACGGTGGACGCATTCCACGCTACGCTGAATAAGACCGCGGAATCAAAGTTGGACGCTCTGGTGAATGAGGGGACCATCGATGAATGGAAGATGCTGGACGGCCAGTCTGATCCCATTATCCAGTGCAATCTGCTGGAGGATGCACTCAATATGGGCGCGGACCTGATCATTCTGCTCCCCGCCGAGGCGGCCGGTTCCGCACCGATTCTGGAACGCTGCAAGGAAGAGGGAGTCCCCTGTCTGGTGGTGAATTCCATGACAGACAATACAGAGGAGCTGGCAACGGCGTTTGTAGGGTCTGACGACGTGCAGGCGGGCGAAATGATGGCGGAATTCGTACAGTCGGTCTATCCCGAAGGAGGGAAATATGGGCATGTGCAGGGCGTGATCGGAAATTCTGCTCAGATACAAAGAAGTGAAGGTATTCATAATATTCTGGATGCGGACAGTAAATGGGAAATGCTGGATGAGCAGTCCGGGGAGTGGCAGGCTGAAAAAGCCGTGAAATTTGCAGAGGACTGGCTGGGACGCTGGGGCGACGACCTGACCTGTATCATTTGTGAGGACGACGGCTCCTCCGCAGCCGTGCAGACATCCATGAACTCAAAGGGAAGGACCGACATGGTCTGCATCGGAGTAAATGGAGAGGCGGCAGCCCTGGATATGATACAAAAGGGCGAGATGCAGGCGACGATCTATCAGGACGGCGCAGGCCAGGTGGGAAAGGCCATTGAGCTGATCCCGGATATCCTTTCTGGAAAATCTGTGGAAAAGAGTTACATGATTGATTTTGTGCTGATCACAAAGGATAACGTGGAAAATTACATTCAGTAACAGGAGAGGCCGCCGCTTTACATACGGCGGCCTGCCTATGTGCCGGAATTCAGAGGGGCTCCTGGCGGACCTCGACTTCATATTTATTCAGCCCTCCATGATAACGGGAAAAGGCGTAGTCAATCAACACGTCGCCCTGTGTACGGGAAATAGTACAGAAACCGAGGACGGGGCTCCCGCAGGCGAGGTTCAGGAGTTTCTCATCTTCGGGGGTGGCTTTATCCGCAGAAATGATGTTCCGCACAAGATAAGGGGTGGTCTCGGGCTTTTGGGAGAGAATCTCATATAGAGATTCTTTCTCAAAGTCATGGCTGAGTATGAATCCGCACAGGGAATACGGCATGTAATTTTGGATGGTGACCAGCGGGGTCGTATCTGCAAAACGGCGGCGGGACAGATAGATCAGCTTTTCACCAGGCTCCAGGTCAAGCCATGCGGCCTGTTCCTCGGTGGAGGCTATGATCTTCAGGTCCAGAAGCTCTGTCCTTGCGGTTTTGCCGGTCTTTTTCACCTGCTGGTAGAAGGGTTCAAAGGATCTGATGTAGCCGGGAATCTGTTTTCCCCGGGGATTTGTGACAAAGGTCCCCTTGCTGGTCCGACGCTCCAGCCAGCCCTCCTGTACTAGCTCGGTGATGGCCTGGCGTATGGTGGTGCGGCTGATATGAAAGCGGTCCCGCAGCTCCAATTCCGTGGGGATACAGCTGCCCACGGGATAGGTTCCGTTTTGTATTTCCTGGAGAAGGAAGCCCTTCAGCTGGTAATACAGAGGGATTGGAGTGGAACGGTCCAGATTATAATTTGCAAAAATCATGATAATCTCCTTTGATATGTTGTACGTACATTATTTATTTTTCGTATTCATTATATATTGTAACCCCCATAAAAACAACTGAAATCGATATGGTTTCTTTGCCTTTGAAGAATAAAGCAGTATTTGACTCTTTTTATAACTACGTAGGAACAAAGATACAAGTCCACCTAAATGAGCTTAAATGAGATGAATGGAAAGGAGACAATATGGACTATATTAAATTAAATGAAACGATGGAGTTTTCCCGTATTATACAGGGATTCTGGAGGCTGACTGACTGGGAGTTTACCACAGACCGGCTGATCGCCTTTATGGAGGGCTGTCTGGAGAGAGGGGTTACAACCTTTGACACGGCCGAGGTCTATGGTGATACGGAATGTGAAAGTCAATTGGGGAAAGCCTTCCAAAAGCGGCCGGATATCCGGGAAAGGATTCAGCTGGTATCCAAGACCGGGATTTATAAGGCGCGGATTGGAGACAAGACCTTCGGATATTACAATACAACCTATGACCGGTTGATGCAGTCCTGTAAAGAAGCGCTTCAGAGGCTGCACTGTGAGTATCTGGATCTGTATCTGATCCACAGGGAGGATCCCTGCCTGAATCCCTATGAGACTGCAAGGGCTCTGAAGGACATGAAGAAACAGGGACTTATAAAGGAAGCCGGGGTTTCCAACTTTGATCCGTTTAAATTTGAGGCGCTGAATCATGCCATGGACGGTACTCTGCTCACAAACCAGATTGAATGGAATCCGGTCTGCTTTGAGCATTTCAATTCTGGGATGATGGATATGCTGACGAAAGAGAAGATCCATCCGATGATTTGGTCTCCATTGGCGGGAGGCCGCCTGTTCACCTCCAAGGAACCGGTATATGTAAAGGCCCTTTCAAAGATTCGTGAAATTGCGGTCCGCCATGGCGTGGAACCGGAGACCATCGTATATGCCTGGATTCTGTACCATCCGGCTGGAGCGCTTCCCATCAGCGGGAGCAATAAGCCGAAACGCTTGGACCGGGCTGTGAAAGCCCTGGATGTACGGCTAGAGCATCATGAGTGGTATGAGATCTATGCTGCGAGCGGGCAGCAGACGATCCGATAGATCAATTTTCTTTTATACCCCCTCCTGTCATGTTTCCGAGGTCGGATTCATAGGATAGAAGTAGCCAATTTTCAAGAGATTCTTATCAGGATACTTTTTTTATCAGGATGCTTTTAAGATTCCCATAGATTGATTTCAGAGAGATTTTGGAGGGGTGGACGTGAATGAACGAGGAACCGGCGTTTTAGAACAGTACGGGCTGGATGTGCAAAGGACCTGCCGCACAAGAGGAGCGGTGCTGTGTGAGACCAGCCAGGGCCTTAAGCTCCTGAAGGAGTGGACGGGGTCGGACAAACGGATTCAGCTGGAATATGAAGTGCTGTCGGCGCTGGGGGAGGAGACCGGCCTCCAGGTGGACTGTTGTATGAAAAACCTGGAAGGAAATCTGGTTTCCGTGGATGAGGACCAGTCCAGATACGTACTTCGAAACTGGTATGAGGGACGGGAATGCAACACCAGAGAAGTGGGTGAGATCCTGACCGCGGCGGAACTTCTGGCAAGGCTGCACAGGGGCTTAAGAAAGCTGGAGCTGGAGCATGTCCTGGACAGGAAAAGAGAAGAGTCACTTCTGGAGGAGAGGGAAAAAAGGAAAAGGCTGGCCAACAGGATGCGGGAAGAGGCCGAAGCAGCGGAGGCTGAAGCAGGCATTGAAGCGGGAGCTGAAGCGAAGGCCGCCAGTCTTTATGAATTTTCTGGGGAGCCAGAGGAGGCTGAACTGCCGTCTGATACACCGTGTCAGTCGCCTGAGTGTCTGTCGGAGCTGTTGGGAAGACATAATCGGGAGCTGCGCCGGACCAGAGCGTATGTGAAGGGCAGAAAAAGAAAAACAGATTTTGAACTGGTCGTCATAGGCGGGTTCGAAAAGTTTTACCGCCAGGCAGAAGAAGCGGCGGCGCTTTCCGATAAGCTGGAGGCCATGCCGGATTTTTGGTGGTGTCATGGGGAATACAGCCATCACCACGTGCTTCTGGGAGGAAGGACCCGGGCGGTCACGGATTTTTCCAGGATGCGCAGGGATATTCAGGTTTCAGACCTTTACTATTTTACCAGGAAGATATTAGAGAAGCACAGGTGGAATCTGAATCTGGGGCGTCAGATACTTGACGTTTATGCCGCCAGCCTGCCTTTGAGCCATGAGGAATGGCAGTATCTCTACATCTTGTTCCTGTATCCGGAAAAATATTGGAAGCAGATCAACTATTATGTGAACTCCAATAAAGCATGGATACCGGCCAGAAACGTCGATAAACTGAAGGTTTTGGAGAATCAGTTTGAACCGAGGGAACAGTTTCTGGAGGAACTTAAAGAACGGCTTTGAATCAGGCAGGAAGCGCGGAGTTTTCTTGTATTTTACGGGGGGATATATTATAATAAATACAGACATGGCGGAATTTGGAAATCCGGCTCTTTATGAGCCGGGAAATATCCGTCCCAGGGAGGAAAATGCATGGACTACCGCAAAACGTACGAGGAATGGCTGAACAACCCTTACATTGACGACAAGACGAAAGCAGAATTACAGACGATAAAAGACGACGAGAACGAAATCAGGGAACGCTTTTATACGGAGCTTTCTTTTGGAACTGCTGGGCTTCGGGGTATTATCGGCGCCGGTATCAACCGTATGAATATCTATACGGTGAGAAAAGCTACGCAGGGGCTGGCGAATTATATCAAAAAAGCCGGCGGAGAAAAAAGAGGCGTGGCTATTGCTTATGATTCCAGGAGGATGTCCCCGGAGTTTGCGGATGAGGCTGCGCTCTGCCTGGCAGCCAATGGTATTAAAGCATACGTATTTGAGTCTCTCCGGCCCACTCCTGAACTGTCCTATGCGGTACGGACGCTTGGCTGCATTGCCGGGATCAATATTACGGCGAGCCACAATCCGCCGGAGTACAATGGATATAAGGTATACTGGGAGGACGGCGCGCAGATCACGCCTCCGCATGATACCGGTATTATGACGGAAGTAAAAGCGGTGACGGATTTTGCCGCGATGAAGACCATGGAAAAGGACAAGGCAGCAGAAGCCGGCCTTTATGAGACGATCGGACAAGCGATTGACGACGCCTATATAGCAGAACTTAAAAAGCAGGTCAAGCATTGGGACAGCATAGCCGCGGAAGGGAAGAATCTGAAGATAGTCTACACTCCTCTCCACGGCACCGGAAATATTCCGGCCCGCCGTGTGCTCAAAGAGCTGGGGTTTGAAAATGTTTTTGTGGTGCCGGAGCAGGAGCTTCCCGACGGGGAATTCCCCACTGTGAGCTATCCGAACCCGGAGGCCGCGGAAGCGTTTGAGCTGGCTCTCAAGCTTGCAAAGGAAAAGGATGCGGATCTTGTCCTGGCTACTGATCCGGATGCGGACAGGCTTGGAGTGTATGTGAAGGACAGCAAGTCCGGCGAATATATTACTTTGACAGGAAATATGTCCGGCTGCCTTTTGGCAGATTATGAGATCGGCCAGATGAAGGAGCTGGAAGGGCTTCCGGAGGACGGAACTCTGATCAAGACGATCGTCACTTCCAATCTTGCGGATGCCATTGCGAAGTATTACGGTGTGAGACTGATCGAGGTGCTCACCGGATTCAAATATATCGGACAGCAGATTTTGGGATTTGAGAAGTCCGGCAAGGGAACGTATCTGTTCGGCTTCGAGGAGAGCTATGGATGTCTGATCGGAACCCACGCAAGGGACAAGGATGCAATCGTAGCCACGATGGCGCTCTGCGAGGCGGCGGCTTATTATAAGACGAAGGGAAAGACGCTGTGGGATGCCATGATCGATATGTATGAGCGGTACGGCTATTACAGAGACGACGTTCAGTCGATTACTCTGGCCGGCATGGAAGGGCTGGCGAAGATCAAGGAGATCCTGGAAACGCTTCGGAACAACACGCCGGAGGAAGTGGCCGGACACAGAGTACTTTCTGCCAGAGACTACCAGAAGGACACGGTGGTGGATCTGGCTACCGGAACGGTGGGGTCCACTGGGCTGCCGTCTTCCAATGTGCTTTATTATGATCTGAGCGATGACGCCTGGCTGTGTGTGAGGCCTTCTGGTACAGAGCCGAAGGTAAAGTTCTATTATGGCGTGAAAGGGAGCTCATTTGACGAAGCAAAAGAGGAATCGGAAAAGTTTGGCAAGGAAGTGCTGGAGATGATTCACAGGATGCTTTAAAGAAATCAGACAAAAATTCCACAGCCCCGGAAGCTGGACCGCGAGGTCCCGGCTTCCGGGGCTGTTTAGTTTGTTGCTCTTCTAAAAGAGGTTTTTTCCGCATACATTAGAAAGAGAATTGCCAAGGAGGACAACGTGCGATGAAGAAATATCCAATGAAGCGGAAGGGGACGCGATGGCCGGAGGTGCTGCTTTTCTGCCTTCTTTTTGTTTTTCTTCTGGCTGGCTGCGGGAAGGGAAACGGAAGTGCCGATAAGGAAAAGCTGGATTTTACAGTGGTAGAAGAAGCGGAGATACCGGAGGAACTGAAATCCATCATTGAAGAAAAAAAAGAAGCGGAATTCAAACTGACCTATACTTGTGACGGCGCTCTGTACCTGGTGGTCGGTATTGGTAAGCAGGCGACGGGAGGATACAGCATATCCGTGAAGGACCTGTATCTGCAGGATGGATCAGTCTGCCTGGAGACAGAATCCATGGGACCGTCTCAGGGTGAGGATGTCTCAAAAACGCCGTCTTTTCCGTACATCGTTCTGAAACTTCAGTACCGGGAAGAACCGGTGGTATTTTTGTAGGAGGAAATCATGGAACTGAAAAAGAAAAGCATTCGTATGTGCAGACTGAAGAAAAAGACAGTGTCCCAGATTACCATGGATGATGACTTTATTGTACCGGATGTGAAACCGGATATTGAAAAGATCATTCTGGATGATGGGGACGTGGAGATTGAAGAGATAAAACGGCTTACGGAGAAGGTAGAGCTTCGGGGAAAGCTGTCTTACCGGCTTCTGTACCATCCGGGAGAGGGTGGGCAGATCCAGGCGATGAAAGGGACCATACCTTTTGACGAATACGTGAACATACCAGAACTGGAGGACAAAGACTATCTTCAGGCAGACGCGGAAATAGAAGATCTGACCATAGAGCTCATTCATTCCCGGAAAATCAATGTGAAGGCCATTGTCACCTTCCGGTTGACCGTAGAAGGCCTAGACGAACAGATGGCCGTAACGGAGGTAGAGGATGAGGAGCCTGTAGAGATGCTGATGCGGGCCATCAGAGCCGCTCAGGCCGCTGTCTGCCAGAAGGATACATATCGGGTAAAGGAAGAGCTGGAGATCGGAAGCAGTCAGCCGGATATTGAAGAGCTGCTGTGGAGCCAGTGCCGGATTCGGAACGTACAGACGAAGCCGCTGGACGGCAAGCTCAGTATTCAAGGCACTTTGGCTGTTTTCTGCGTGTACCGCGGGCCAGAGGCACATATTCCGCCCCAATGGGTGGAACGGGAGCTGCCCTTTGCGGGCACCATGGATATCCCGGATGCCACTGAGGATATGTATCCGGAAATATCAGTGCGGCTGGCCCATTGCCAGCTGGAGGAGCAGCCGGATTTTGACGGGGAAAACCGGAGCATTGCCCTGGACGCAGTTTTGGAACTGGATATCAAGCTCTACGAGGAGGAAAGCATCCAGATAGTCACGGATGTATATTCACCGGCGAAGGAGCTTGAACCGGAGTACCTGCCCGCGGAGGTAGAGGAAATTCTGGTGAAGAACAGCTCTAAGACTCGTCTGTCGGATAAGGTCAAGAGCAGGACCGGCGACAATATCCTCCAGATCTGCCATGTGGACGGCTCCATAAAATTGGATGATATGAGAGTGGTGGAAGGCGGCCTGCAATTGGAAGGCGCACTCTGTCTGAAGATACTCTATATGACTGACAGCGACAGCTATCCTCTTCAGTCTATGAAGGGAGTAGTGCCTTTCCAGTATAAGGTGGAGGCAAAAGGCATAAATGAGCAGTGCATTTATCAGCTGAACACCGGATTGGAACAGCTGAGCGCAGTTATGATGGGCGGCGGAGAAATCGAAGTAAAGGCTGTGATCTTATTTGACCTGCTGGTCAGAAAGAAAATGAATGAGCAGATGATAACCGGGATTTCGGAACAGCCTGTGGATCTGGAGACTGTGCAGAAGCTGCCGGGGATCGTGGTTTATGTGGTGCAGCCGGAGGACACCTTGTGGAAAATTGCTAAAAGATTCCATGCCACGGTGGATTCCCTCCGCTCTGCCAATAACCTGAATGAGGAACCGCTGGCTCCGGGTAAGCGCCTTATGGTAATCAAACAGGTGGAAGAGATCTTTTAAAAGAAGAAGTGCCTGAAAGCCGGGACACCGTATAGGTGTCCCCTTCTGCTTTCAGAAAAATGGACATCGAAAGAGCAGAAAAAGATATAGACAAAAAAGCAGACAGTGCATATGATAAATTATAGCTGGAAAATGTGAAGAGCTGGAATCCATGTAGAAAATTGGATGTATCAAAGACAGCCATACGGGAAACTATGATGTGTATGAAATACTGGCGTCAGACACAGATTTACCGAGGTACAATGCAACAATGCTGTATGGCTTTTAAGAATACCGGCTGCCGGCATGTCCGGCGGCATTGTCTGATGCTTCATATAAATAGACAGCGTGCGGATTCCGCACGCTTACATAGCAGTACATATGGAGAAGAAAATGAGTGAAAATTATACGTATATCCTGAAATGCGGAGACGGGAGTCTTTACACAGGATGGACAAACCATCTGGAAGAGCGCGTCGCCGCCCATCAGTCCGGCCATGGCGCCAAGTATACCAGAGGCCGCGGGCCTGTGGAGCTGGTATACTATGAGACCTTCGGGACGAAGGAAGAAGCCATGGGCCGTGAATACGCCATCAAGCGGATGAGCCGCAAGGACAAGCTCCGCCTGATAGCGTCAGGTAAGGGGCTGTCTTAAGGAAGCAGCGGCATGGAAGCTACAAACTGATACATGAGGATAAAATGGCAGAGACTGCCGCCCATAACGAACAAGTGAAAGATTTCATGAGAGCCGAAGCTTTTATGCCTGGAGTTGAAAATAGGAAGCTTCAGGGCATAAATGATGCCTCCTATGGTGTAGATGATGCCGCCGGCCAGAAGCCATCCAAACGCGGCGTGAGGCAGATTGTTTAAAATCTGGGTAAAAGCCAGAACACATACCCAGCCCATGCCGATATAAAGGACGGAAGAGAACCATTTGGGGCAGGTGATCCAAAATGCTTTGATCAGGATGCCGGCCAGGGCAATGGACCAGATGAGAGCCAGAAGGAACATGCCGAGACTCCCGCCTACGACGATGACGCAGATCGGCGTATAAGTTCCGGCTATCAGGATAAAAATCATCATGTGGTCAAACTTCCGAAGCACCTTATTTACTTTCGGAGATATATCCAAAGTGTGGTATATGGTACTGGCTCCATAGAGCAGTATCATGCTGACGACATAGACGGACAGGCATAAAATATGGACTCTGTCAGGGGCCTGGGCGGCCCGGATCAAAAGGGGCAGAGCGGCAAATACAGCCATAAGCCAGCCGATAAAATGGGTTATGGCGCTTCCCGGGTCTTTTGGTCTTAAATTCTTCATGAAAAACACCTCCTGATGCAACAAGTAGTTTTCGATACTACATAAAGTATATGTCGATAATACAACATATATGCAAAGGAGTCAATAGGTTTTAAAAAATTCAATGGATGATCGGAAAGATTTTTTTCAGACTGTGATAAATTCCGTCGTGGTCATTGTCCAGAGTGACGCGGTCAGCTGCTGATTTGATCAGCTCTGAGGCATTGCCCATGGCAATACTGAGTCCCACGGTCCGGAACATTTCCATATCCCGGGAATTATAGCCGAAGGCTATGGTTTCCGACGGGTCAATGCCATATAGGCCGCATACCAGACGGATAGCGTTGGAGGCGCTGGCTTCCGGGGACATGATCTCCAGATAGTGTTTTTTCGTTTTAAAGATCAGAAGTTCCGGAAAACAGACGCGCAGGTCGTCCTCCAAAACATCAAGAAGAGAAAGCTCTCCCATACAGAGGAGCTTGTGAACATGCTGTCCCTTCTGAAGATAGTAGGACAGAGGCTTTATAATAGGAGGTACCTGAATGATGTCGGCTTCCTGGCGGATCCATTCGTCATTCGGGTCGTCTGTGATCCATGCGTCGTAGCTGCATGCGAAGCAGCTGATATCGGGAAAACAGCGTTTGATATAATTTTTAATGGAAATGGCTCTTTTCGGCAGAAATCCAAAGCTTTTGAGGACACGCTTATTCTGGTCCAGGATAAGCGCGCCATTATAGCAGATATATGGCGCAGTAAGACCGATGGAGGCATCCACGCTTTCCAGTGTCCGGGGAGAACGTCCGGATACAAAAATAAAAGGGACGCCATGCAGCTGAAGCTGGATAATGGCCTCCCTTGTCAAGGAGCCTACCTTATGAGAGGAGGACAGAAGAGCGCCGTCCACCTCGCTGAATATTGCCTTATAGATGGGAGCTGTTAAAGCCGCCATATAAATCACTTCCTTCTTATCCTGTTCCCGATTATACAACAAGAAGAAAAAAACCGCAAGGCAGATTACAGGAGAGGGGACGGTACAAATGAAAGGTCAGAGCGCATCAGACTGTTTGGATGCTTCCCTTACCGGCAGCCGCAGCACGGTCTTCATTCGTTCCGGCGCCGCCCTCCGAGGATCAGAAAGATAAAGCTCGTGATGTCTCCGCTTGCTGCTTATGTCAGACAGCAGGCCGCTGCTGTTTAAGAAATCGTAGATTTTCTGCAGCGTAGCAGGTTCGTCGTCATACGGGCCGAGGTGCATACACTGTACGCAGAGTCCTTCTTCCCAGGTACAGAGCCGGGCTTTTGAAGTATCCAGCCCTTTTTTGGACTGGACGGCACTGCAGGCCTGGGAGAATACAGATGGGGTGACAAAATCCGGCTGGCGCATCATGGAAGTCCACATGAATTCCGACTTGTCCCCGGAGAAGGCTTCTTTTGTGCCGCGAAAACTCCATAAGCCTTCCAGCGGAGGAATGACATATTCGAAGTAGCCTTCTGGAACATGGTCCCCTGTTTTGTTCATCTTGATGGCGTAGGACAAGGCATACAGGAGAGACACTGCCTGGGCATACTCCCCATCTGCGTCGTTGGGATTTCCCTGACCGTCTATCATAATAAAGGGGATGGGCGGTACATTCACCAGGACTGGAGAACGTCCCGGCAAATACAGTTCCATGTAAATTTTTTTGTAATCAGTTTTATCCATATTGAATCCTTTCCGGCAGAAGCATATCTGCCAGTGCAGAGTGGTGGTGGCGCCTGTAAGCTAATGATACATAATACTTTTGGAATCATCTGGCTCATATTGTGTTTCAGTTTAACACCGGCAGAAGTTCTGGACCGCCTCGATTTCGGTTCGCTGGCGATGCAGGGGCCGCTTTATCCCCGCTCCGGGAGTACCGCTCACATGTCGACGGGAAATCTTTATGATTTCCTGTCTCCGGTTCGCTCAGAAACGGAATCGGTATCTCCGTTTCTGCCTCCCTCCGCCTGGGGAACACCGGCCGCTGCCCTGCGGCGCTCACCTTTAGGCCGGTTCAGAATCTTTCTGCCGGTGCCCTGCCTGCCGCACTATACTGGACACATTTTATTTCTTAGATTCCAGAAAAGGATCGGATATCCACACGGCCCGCGCGCCTTATGGCAGCGGGCCGCGGTGGCCGCCCCAATAGCTTTCGGGACAAACGGAAGATACTTTGCTGCGGGAGAAGGAGCAGGAGGAACGATCCAATTCCATCGTAAGGCGAGCGCCGCAAAGCCGTTAGCAGAATCTTCCCGGCCGCAGGGAGGTAAAAACCGAATCTCATGCAGGTTTTTATTGGAATCTGACATGGAAAAATATCGATTTATCCATGTCAGTTGGAAAGGACCGACCGGAGGCCGCAAAGATCCTGGTTATGGTTGCCAGCGAGCCGCCTGGATGGAATCGGATTTCCTCCTGCCTTTAAATCATACAAAGAATATTATTTAAAAGGTATTCAAAGGTATACCCAGGGGTATCCTTTAATACACGTCCTGATCAGTATATTTAGCACAGATATTCTCGAAAAGTGTCTTGATTTTTCTCCGGATGCCGGCCGGCTTTACCAGCTCCGCTTTATCGCTGAAAGAGAGTATCCAGCTGACCGCCGCTTCCTCGCCGGGAAAATCAAACTGGAACAAAAGCTTTCCATCGGGACGGAGGGTAAAGCTCTCTGCACCGAAATCTTCCATCAGGCGCCATTTCATCTCAGGCTCGATTATGGCTGATACGGGAATCTCCCCATGCGGGACAGGCGTGGACAAGGAATGGACAGGAGGAGTCTTTCTCGGAACAAAAGGTTCGTTCAGCATGTGAAGGCCGGAGAGGCGGTTTAGCTTGAACATACGGAAATCCTTTTTATCCCTGCAGTATCCCCAAACGTACCAGGAGGCCCACTGAAACATCAGAAGATAGGGTTCGATCCGGCGGGAGCTGTCACCGGCAGGCGCGAAGTATTCAAATGCTATGGGGCAGTGTCTGTCAATGGCATCCTGAATCAATTGAATCTTAGAACCCAGAGCGGAGCTGCCGGAGGAGGATAGGTCGATCAAAATGTGATTGGTATCTGCCAGTAAAGAACTGTCTTTAAGGGACAGCTTCTCAATCAGCTGCCGGTACTGGTCCGTACCCGCGGCATTATCCAGGCCGCGAAGCCCTGCAAAGATGGCCTGCAGTTCTCTGGAGGTGAGATAAGTCCTGTCTATGGAGTAGCCATCCATAATGAAGATGCCCCCGGCCCGTCCTTGGGCCGTGGAGAGAGGGATGCCCGCTTGGCAAAGGGTTTCGATATCCCGGCTGATGGTCCTTCGGGAAACCTCGAATCGTTCCGCCAGTTCCGGGGCGGTCATCTGGCCTTTTTGCAGGAGCAGAGTGATGATGCCGATCAGTCGGTCTATTTTCATGGGAATCCTCCGTTTATTGACACTATTATGATAAAACACAAACCATGACAACTCTATGTCTGGTTTAAAATAAAAATATATTTGTCACAATTTCCACCAGATTGTTTCTCCTCGTTTTACTTCCTTAAAACCACATCTTTGCAGAATCCGCTGTGAAGCAAAACCGTCCAGGTCTGTTTCGGCGGTCACATGTGATACTCCCTTCTGCTTCAGCGCCCAGTCACACATTGCCTGTACGGCTTCTGTCATATATCCGTAATGTTCAAATGCCTTTCCCAGGCCGTAGCCGATTTCCACTTCTTTATTTTCATTGGGAATATCCTTGAAATCAGCGGCCCCGACAACGGTTCTGCTGGTCTTTCGGATCAGAAGCCAGAAGCTGTGCCATAAATAATTGTCCGGATCATTTTGTGTGATTTCTAACTGTACCTTTACGATATCCAGGAAGAATCCCTCCATCGGCTCCGCTTCATAGGAACAATTAAGTTCAGCTTCAAGCCCAGAAAGATCTTCCACCCACAGTTTTAACAGAGGCGCCGTTAAAGGGATGAGCTCCAAACGTTCTGTTTCAATATAAGTATCCATCATAAAATACCAGGACATAAATATACCTCTTTCTTTTAACAAAAAAATAAATCCGGCCCGGGGAACAATAATACAGCGCTGAACATCAGATGACGGTTCAGCGCTGTATGAAAGCTTGCCGGCGGAGCCGGCCTCCATTAATAGTTTTCTACTTTTCGTTCAAAATAAGCCTTGGGATGCGCGCAGGCAGGGCATACGTCGGGAGCTTCCTCACCGTAATGGATATACCCGCAGTTGCGGCACTTCCAGCCCTTAGGAGCATCACCCTTAAAGGTCTTGTCAGCTTTCAGGCTTTCCAAAAGCTTGTTATAGCGCGCTTCATGGGCAGCTTCAACGCTGGCGATCTTGTCAAACTTGAAAGCCAGTTCTTCAAAGCCTTCTTCTCTTGCTTCCTTTGCCATGCGTTTATACATGTCGGTCCACTCGTCATGCTCACCGGCGGCGGCGTCTGCCAGGTTTTCTTCGGGATTTCCGATTCCGTGGAATTCCTTAAACCAGATTTTAGCGTGTTCTTTTTCCTGGTCTGCGGTTTCCTGGAACAGAGCGGCCATCTGCTCATAACCGGCTTTTTTAGCAGCGGATGCGTAAAATGTATATTTATTTCTGGCCTGAGATTCTCCTGCAAAAGCTTCTATCAAGTTTTTCTCTGTTTTTGTTCCTGCGTACTTGGACATGTAACTACCTCCTCTAAAGTTTGAATTTACAATAATAGTAATTATTACTGGATTTAATATACCATACCGTATTGTGGTTGTCAACTAAATATTGGAAAAAAACGGCATACTTTTTGCCGGTTGACAGAAAAGTATGCCGAATGAATAAAATAGCAGATCAAGCGCAGCCGATGGTCAGCAGGATGTTGGCAAATACCCTTTTTTCTCCTGTGGAGATTGCCAATACCACATCAGGCTCGCAGCAGACATCATAGAATTCAAAACGCCCTACGCCGCTCAGCTCGAGGCCCAGCTCCTGTTTGAATTCGTCAAAGATTTCGGGGACAGTGCCGTCTCCGGGAACCATCACCTCTGCTTTTTCAATTTCTACGACGGAGTGGACAGCCTTCAGTACATCGGTCACAGTAGGGAGCCCAGGGGTCAGGCCCAGATAAATCTTTTCCGCGTTCCCGCTTTTTTCAGCCAGGGGATAATTGCCGTCGGCGATGAGCACCTTGCTTCCATGGCCGCACAGCGACAGCGCCTTCATGATGCCGGGGTGAATACATTTTGTTGTAAGCATAAAAACCCTCCTCTTTTTATAAATTAAACTTATTTTTCATCGTCCCGAAGCTTGCCCAGCGCGCCGCCGGGATGCCACTTCACGTACTGTTGGGGAGCCACGTCCTTTTGAGCCTGGAGCACTACACTCAGCGCCTGGAGCACGAGAGTTTCCGCCAGGATGGACATACGGGGAGCGCGTCCCATCGGACCGCCTTCTTTTTTGACGCCGGCAAACAGATGGACGGCGCTTTCTCTGGCGAGCCAGGATTCAGAATTGCCGCTGACGCCTATGACCTTGCAGCCATTATTTTTAACTGCCAGGACAGTGGAGCGCATTTCTGCGGTCTCGCCGCTGTTGGAAATAAAGATCACCACATCGCCGGGCACCAGCTGACCGCAGGAGCCATGGACGGCCTCGGTGCCGTGCAGAAAGTAGGTGGGGTTTCCGGTAGAGGACATCAGGGATGCGATATATCCGGAAATATGCCCGGGCTTGCCGATACCGGAGACATGGACCCTGTTGCCGTTTTTCTGAGCTTCAACGATCAGTTCAGCGGCGGATTCGATCTCTGAGTAATCCATATGGTCAATAAAGTCGCTCAGATCCGTTTTTACAGTATCCAGGAAAAAGTCATAAGATTCTTTGCATTTTGCTTCCATATATAATTCCTCCTGTCATATGGGATGATCTATTTCAATACGGATGTATCCGGGGCAGAACCGGCTTTTTCACGCATGAAGTTTTCTACCTTGTCCAGTGTGGGCAGAGAAGGCATCGCGCCCATGCCCGATACGGTGAGAGCCGCCGTGTGGTTGGCAAATTTAAGTGTCTCTTCATAGCCCCAGCCGCAGCAGAGCCCAACGGACAGCGCGCCTACAAAGGAATCGCCGGCAGCGGTGGGATCCACTGCCATAATGCCGGATACACAGGGGCTGTAGAAGAACCCGTCTTTTTCAGTGTCAAGCACGGCTCCCGATTCTCCGAGGGTGATCAGCACATTTTTCACACCCTTGGCTTTCAGAGCGGCAGTAGCAGCTTTGGCTTCTTCCATGTTTACGTCTTTGCCGGAGTGGCTGATCTGAATGCCGACCATATCGCAGGCCTCATGCTCATTGGGTGAGATATAGGTCAAATGAGAAAATAGCTCATCGGATAAAGGCGCGCTGGGAGCGGAATTCAGCATGACAGGCACTCCCTTTGCGTAGGCATAAGAGGCTACCAGCTCATTGATCTCCATGGGAATCTCCAGCTGAAGGACCACCAGGTCATATTCTGCGATCTGTTCCTTTAAGAACGCGATGTCATCGGGAGTGATGCTCATGTTGGAGCCCGACAGAACGATGATTCGGTTCACGGTCTGCTTTCCAGGGGCCTCCTCCAGGATGATGACACTGCAGCCAGAGGGCAGCTTGTCATCATACAGGATATATTCCGTATGAATGCCGGCCTCTTTACAGGTTTTTACCATGTCCTCGCCGTTGCTGTCACGGCCCAGCTTTCCGACCATTGTGACGTCGGCGCCCAGGCGGGCCATCTGGACGGCCTGATTTGCACCCTTGCCGCCGGGGGCTTTGGAAAAGGTACCGCCTAAAACGGTCTGTCCTTCTCTGGGGAACACTTCGGTTGTGGCGATCTGATCCATGACGAAACTGCCTACCACAAGAATTTTAGGTTTTGCCATTGTAAAATACTCCTTCCCATATTATAATAAATTAAAAATAAAAACGTTTTTATTTTTCTGCATTAATTTTATCACAGATTGAAAAAATGGTCAATCGTTATGAGAGATGAGGTATAAAATGGACAGGGACAGAGGCAGCAAAGATGTGACGATCAAGGATGTGGCGAAGCGGGCCGGAGTCGCGATCTCGACGGTGTCCAGGGTGTTGAATGGTCTGGACAAGGTCAGCCCCAAGACAGAAAAGAAAGTAAAGGAAGCAGTGGAAGAGCTGGGATATGTCCAGAACGGCCTGGCAGTTTCCATGGTCACCGGACAGACCAGGACCATCATGATGGTAGTTCCGGATTTCACCAATGATTTTAATGGGGCGGTCATCCAGGGGGCGGAAGAATATCTGAAGGAACAGGGGTATACGATGCTGATATTTTCCACAAAGGACTTCAAAGAGGAAGACTTTGAGAATCTGTACCGCCGTTTCTCCAAGCTGGTAGACGGCGTCCTGGTGGTACCGGCAAATCCCGATGATATGGATTACGGACGGTGGGAAAAACCGCTGGTCCTGATAGACTGCTATCGTCCGGGGCAGGATTATTATACCGTTGAGATCGATAATGCGAAGGGAGGATATCTTCTGGCCAGAGAGCTTCTTTTAAATGGACATACGCGCATCGGCCTGGTCGGGGGGATTCCTGGAGCGTCCCTTGGAGGCCAGCGCATTGCAGGCTTTGAGAGAGCTATGAAGGAGTATGGCGTCCCGGTCGATAAACGTCTCATGATGAGAGGGCAGCATTTTGAGGATACAGGCTACAGAGGGATGAAAAAGCTTTGGGATCTGCCGGACAGACTGCGGCCTACCGGGGTCGTTGCGGTCAATAATCTCACCTGTATTGGCTGTATGGAAGCGCTGTCGGAGCAGGGAGCCGTCATTGGGGAGGATATTTCTCTTGTGGGGTTTGACGACCATCTTCTGGCCAGATATTCTGTGCCTGGGATCACGGTCATCGTCAGGCCGACCATTGAAATGGGAAGAGAGGGGGCAAAGCTTTTGGTACGGCAGCTGAGAAAGGAAGAGATCGGGCAGAAACGTGTGGTGATGGAGATCAAACTGAAACGGAGGAATTCTGTAAAAAGGCTTTTGGTCTGAGCCGGCTGTGCTGTCTTTTGCATATTGGCGTAATGGATAATTGAGGAAGCTCTTGACAGGGCTTCTTTTGTTGTGCTATTATGTGCATAGAAAATATGTCGATGGTCGACATGTTGGATAACGACATGTCGAAGCGCGATAGGATACCGAGACTCTGAAAGGAGGAGGAGCATTGGTGACAGAGGCACTATTAAAAAAATACAGGCCGATGACAGAGACTACCTATTACACGCTCCTGGCTGTTACTGAGCCCAGACACGGCTATGCCATCATGCAGTTTGTCAGCCGCCTTACGGAGGGACGGATACGGCTGGGAACGGGGACCCTCTATACGATGACCGGACGTTTGATGGAAGACGGGCTTATCGATATTGTTTCACAGCAGAATGGGAAAAAGACATATCAGATCACCGAGACGGGAAGAGAAGTGCTGAGGCTGGAGACAGAACGTCTGGAATACCAGCTGGGCAATGGCCTGGAGATTCTGGGAAAGGGGGAGCCTAAGGATGGGTCAGGACAAGAATGACACAAAAAAGGTTTTTAAGTGGTATATCAGCCTCATGAAAGAGCGCCTCTGGCTGGAAGAACAGTCCAAAAAAGGATGGCTGCTCAGAGATGTCACGATGGGGGTATTCTATACATTTGATAAAAGCGAGCCTGTCCATATGGTTTATGATGTGGAACGGTTTGACTTATCAAAGAACCCGACGAAGAGAGAAATCGAAGAAAAGACCGATTTGATGGACATGGCCGCAGAGATGGGATGGAAGACCGTATGCCACGACGAGGGACAGAATTACTACCTGGCGAAGCCGTATGCAGAAGGGGAGGTCAATGAGCTCTATGACAGTCCGGACGACAGAGCCAGGAGGGCGGAACGGTACAGAAGCTTTTTCATGATGAAGGTCCAATTGTTCATCTGGATCGATATCTTGATCCTGCTCGTGGGCATTTGTTTTTACTACAGCCCGGGGACAGAGGAGGTTGCCTGGTTTTCGGCATTTTCTATGATATATGTGGCAGTCTGCCTGATACTATGTATTATTTTCCTGAGATGGGGAAATCTGTATGCAAAAGAGCTCCGGCTGTCTCTGGAAGAATGGACCGCATTGTATGGAAGAAACGATATGGTGACAGTCAGAAAAGTGGTTCTGACGATCGGCGGTCTGGAGCGGTTCCTGGAGAAAAAAGCACAGGAAGGATATCATGTCAAGGATATGAGGATATTCCGCTATTTCTTTTCCAAAGGCGAGCCGGGCCGGTATTCTTATATGATGGATACCAGATATCTGACTAATAAACGGAGGAAGAAGGCAGGAGCGGGAGTATTCAAGGATGGAAAGGATTGGGAGGGCTGTAACAATGACTGGCAGGTCCAGAGTCTCCGGGAGGCTGAGGCCGCGGGATGGGAATTTGTCGGCGCTGTGGAAAGCCGGAATATCCTGTATCGCGCGGAAGTTGGATCAGGAGCGGTCCCGCTCAATGATGAACGGTATAAAAAAGGAATCCGCATTACCTCTGCGTTTGGAGGCATGGCGGTGTTCATGGTGGTATGCGGGCTGGTCGGCGCTGTCATTGGAGGCATCGTAGGCGCCCTTATGTAATAGAGCTGAGACAGAAAAATCTGACAAATCAGTAAGAAAGGAATATTGAGATGAAACTGGAAGTGAGAGAGATTAGGAAAAGCTTCGGTGATAAAGAGATTCTCCATGGCATTTCCTTTGAAGTGGAGAATGGAAAAGCGCTGGGGCTTCTCGGAAGGAACGGAGCTGGAAAGACGACGACGATCCGCGTCTTAATGGATGTGTTCCGGGCGAATTCCGGAGAGATTCTTATGGATGGGCGCAAGTTTATCCCAAGAGAGTATAAGATTGGCTATCTTCCTGAGGAGCGCGGCCTGTATCCGAAGAAAAAAGTTTTAGAGCAGATGGTCTATCTTGCCAATCTGAGGGGGATGGGTCAGAGAGAAGCAAAAGAGAGCGGAAAAGCGTGGCTGGAACGTCTGGGCATCGGCGAGTACGCAGACCGGAAGCTGGAGACGCTTTCCAAAGGCAATCAGCAGAAGGTACAGCTGGCGCAGACCTTGATATGTAATCCGGATATCATTATCCTGGATGAACCGTTTTCCGGCCTTGATCCGGTGAACTCACAAATACTTAAGGACGTAGTCAAGGAACAGATCGCACTGGACAGACTGGTGATTTTTTCCAGCCATCAGATGAACTATGTGGAGGAGTTCTGCGAGGAGATCGCCATTATCAATCATGGACAGATTGTTCTGAACGGGAACCTGAGGGAGATCAAGCGGTCCTATGGAGAAAACAGGCTGACGATTTCTGCGTCTAATTATCGGCCGGATGCTCTGGAAGAGAAGCTTGAAAAGGAATTCAGCGATGTGGTGAAGGTGGTAAAGAAGAAAAAGGACTATCTCATATTGGAAGGGGTCTGCAAAGGGGCTAAGAAGAAGCTGCTGGAAATGCTGGCCGCGTCCGATATTGATCTGGAACAGACGGGAAATTATGAGCCGTCCCTTAATGATATTTTTGTAATGAAAGCAGGTGACGAGGCATGAAACAGTTTGGGATTGTATGGAGACATGAGCTTCAGGGATATGTGAAGAGTAAATCTTATATCGGGATAACGGTCGGCTTCGCGCTGCTGTTTGCGATTCTGCTGAGCCTTCCTTCGTTTATGGACTTATCGGGAATCATCCCGGGTCTTAAAGGAAATGAGGGGAGCAGCGCCAAGACAGAATCAGAGACGGCCCTCAGCGAATATGGCGGTACCATATATCTGTACGACAAGGGCGGACAGATGGAGGAGCTGCTAGCACAGCTGTTCCCTTCTGCCAGGGTCGAAAAAGCCGATTCGGAAGAGGCGGTCAAGGGGCTCGTGGAAAATGGTGAGCAGTCAGAAGATTCCGAGAACGCGGACGGAAAACGGTGCGGATTCGTGGTGGAGTCTTCGACGGATTACCGTTATTATGTAAAAAACAGGAGCTTCAGCGATTCCGTGAGTGAGGTATTTGATTACGCCATGGGCGTGATGTACCGTCAGGGCCGGCTGCAGGAGATCGGAGCCGATACGGCTGAGATTGAGGAAATCTACAATACTCCCATGACTTCAGAGACCATTGTACTGGGAAAAGACAGCGTAAGAAATTATTTATATACCTATTTGCTGATTTTTGTGGTATATTTTATGGTGTTGATATATGGAAATTCCGTAGCTACGTCAGTTGCCCAGGAAAAGAGCAACCGGGCCATGGAGGTATTGGTGACCAGTACCAGCAGCAACAGCCTGATCTTTGGCAAGGTGCTGGCAGGTACGGTGGCCAGCTTCCTGCAGGTGGGCGTGATCATCGGCGCGGCGCTGGCATCCTATGGAGCCAGCAGAGAAGCCTGGAACGGCATGCTGGATTTTGTGTTCCAGATTCCGGCTCAGGTGCTCCTGGCCTTTGCGGTATTCGGCATCCTGGGGTATGTGCTTTATGCGTTCTGTTATGGGGTGCTGGGAGCTCTGGTGTCCAAGACCGAGGATGTGAGCCGGACGGCCGGACCGCTGATGTTTGTGTTTATCATGAGCTTTTTGCTGACAATCTTTAACCTCCCGAACAGTGACGGCACTTTGATGAAGATTCTTTCCTTCATTCCGTTCACTTCGCCGAACGCCATGTTCGCGAGGGTAGCCATGGGCAATGTCGCCGTGTGGGAGATAGCCGTTTCACTGGTCCTTCTGCTGGGCGCGATCGCTGTGGCCGCCATTGGAGGCGCGAAGATATACCGCATGGGTACACTGATGTACGGAAATCCCATTAAATTAAGCCGCGCTCTGAAAATGAGCCGGGAAAAAGACCAGTGATCTGGAGTGGATGGGAATGCGCAGAATGATACATGATATGAGGGGGATGCTCCGGACAAACCGGGGCAGTATCCTCA
The DNA here is from genome assembly GCF_014337195.1 of Qiania dongpingensis. Lineage (NCBI taxonomy): Bacteria > Bacillati > Bacillota > Clostridia > Lachnospirales > Lachnospiraceae > Qiania > Qiania dongpingensis. Next base: position 1,641,360 of record NZ_CP060634.1, on the reverse strand, counting down.
TATTTGAAATTTTATACCGGATCTTCACGGCGTTTGTCCTCATTGAGGCGGCCAGCCGCGGAATTTCCTTTGCTCTTAAAAAAGCAGGGTTCAGTTATCTGACAGCCAGAAACGCCCTGAAATTTTTCTGTTCGCCGGTAACCCTTTTGGTACTGGCGGGCTTTTTGCTGCTCTGCCTGTTTTTTGTGTGCCTGGAAATGTGCGTCCTGTATACGGCGTTTCAGGCGGGAGTAGTAAAAGAAGAAATGAGCCCCATAAAGATGCTGATTTTTGGCATGAAGAATGTGGTAGAACTGTTCCAGACGAAAAATGCCAGAATCCTGCTCGTCAACGCAAATTTCTATCTGCTGACCGGCAGCTGGATCCTGCTGCGCCTTGTAAAGCATATAAGGCCGCTCAGCTATATTGTCACGGAGCTGGCCGGCTTCCGGCTGGTGAAGATATTGGCGTGGATCTTGCTGGCAGTCATGGCCTGTATCAGTCTGATGTATGTGTATGTGCCGGCCATTTCCATTCTGCGTGACGTGCGGTTTCGGGAATCATCAGAAAAGAGCAGAAAGATATTCCGGAGGCATTGGCTGCCTACGATCGGGCTGCTGGCCGGCTCTAATCTTTTTGCTTATCTCCTCTATTACTTGGGGCAGTTTATCCTGAAGGTTCTGGCGGCCCTGGCAGTGGTCCTCTTTGCGGACAGGTCCACAGAGCTGGCGCTGATCCTGACCATCAGCAATGACATAGACATCGCAGCTCTGATTCTGGCATCTATTGCAGGCCTGTACCTGAACCTTGGCAGCCTGACTTTTTTGCTGTACCGTTATCAGAATAAAAAATACGAATGGGAGATTCCTCCCTATCATTATCATCTGTCTTCGGGGATACGCCGGGTATTCACCGTGATCGTGATCTCCTGCCTGGCTGCGGCCGGAGCCCTGTATGCGTATGACAGTGTATATACGGGTACCGTAAAAGCCAGCGCGATCATTTCTGAGGCGAAGATCACTTCCCACAGGGGGAATTCTTTCGAAGCTCCTGAAAATACCCTTCCAGCCATTGAAGGGGCCATTGACACCATGTCGGACTATGTGGAGATTGACGTACAGGAGACAAAGGATGGGATTATCGTGGTCCATCACGATGCCAGCCTGAAGCGGACGACGGGGACAGAAGGGAGGCTTTGGGATTATACGTATGGAGATCTGCTGCTTTTGGATTTTGGATCGTGGTTTTCCGACGAGTTTACAGGGACTCAGATTCCGACTCTGGAGCAGGCCCTGGAGGCGTGTAAAGGGCGTATCAATATGAATATCGAGCTGAAGGCCAACCGGCTGAGCGACACGCTTGCGGAAAAAACCCTGCAGCTTATTGAAGACCATGGTATGGAAGCGCAGGTGGTGCTCAGTTCTACGAGCTATCGGTATCTCAAGGAGGTAAAGGAACAGAATCCGGATATCCGCACAGGGTACATTCTGACGGCGGCATATGGAAATTACTTTGAGGACGAGAATATAGACTTTTTCAGCATCCGTTCCAGCTTTGTGACTTCCAGCCTGGTAAAGAGCGCCCACGACTTTGGTAAAGAGGTCCACGCCTGGACGGTCAATACGAAATCGGAGCTCAGCCGAATGAAGCGCCTCCAGGTGGATAACATCATTACAGACAGGCCAGTGCTGGCCAGAGAGATCCTGTACCGGGAATCGGATACAGAGAGCATATTTGAGTTTTTGAAGCTGGCTCTAAAAGTGGGCAGATAGGCGGCGTTTGACATTCGGACCAAAACAAAAAAAGAGAGCGTATCACGCTCTCTTTTCTGATTGGTTTAATTACATCTTAGCTACGTTGGCAGCCTGTTTGCCGCGGGGGCCTTCAACAATGTCAAAAGTCACAGACTGACCTTCGTCCAGAGTTTTGAAACCGTCGCCTGTGATGGCAGAGAAATGTACGAATACATCTTCGCCGCTCTCAGCAGTGATGAAGCCATAGCCTTTTTCAGAGTTAAACCACTTTACTGTACCGTTATTCATTTAAGGTACCTCCATTATATTATATAGATTTCTAGAGCTACAACGTTTCCACAAAAAAAATTCACATATTATTACAGATCACCTAGTAAACATAATCTCTAATAATATGTGAATACTTTAAATCTGTGAATACAATTACATTATAGCAGGCTTTCCAGGAATTTCAAGTATTTTTTTATAAACATTCAGATATTTTTTACCGCATTTTTATATGAAAAAAGTATGAACTGGTACAAAGTTCTTTATTTTTACAGTCGGTTATGGTATAACGGGAGAGTGGATGTAAAATGGACAACAAGGAAAAGGAGAAAGGAATCAAACATGAAAAAAGGTATTGCAGTGCTGCTTTGCGCAGCCATGGTTTTATCAGTGGCCGCCTGCGGCAATAAAAAGTCGGAAGAAAAAACGACTGCGGCAGGTGAAGAGACCACTGCGGGTGAAAATTCCGGAGGTTCCGAGGAAACTACGGCTGCTACGGCAGAAATGCCGGAATATGTCAGCGCTTTTGATCTCGGGGATATTTCTGAATACGTGGAACTTGGCGAATACAAAGGAATCGAAGTGGCGGCTCAGAACACAGAGGTGACGGATGAAGAGGTAGAAGCGGAGCTTCAGTCTCAGGTGGAGAACGCAACGCCGCTCTATGAAGAAATCAAAGAAGGTACCGTGAAGGACGGCGATGTGGTGAACATTGACTTCGTAGGAAAGATTGACGGTGTGGCTTTCGACGGCGGCAGCGGTACGGGAACTAACCTTACCATCGGATCTGGCCAGTTCATCGAAGGTTTTGAGTCCGGCCTGGTGGGAAAGAATATTGGAGAGACCGTCGATTTGAATCTGACTTTTCCTGAGGATTACAAGCAGAACACGGACCTGAGCGGTAAAGCTGTCGTTTTCACTGTAACGATCAATTATGTTCAGGGAGAGGAAATCCCTCAGGAACTGAATGATGAATTTGTTCAGAGAATTTCTGACGAATATAAAACAGTCGATGAATACCGGGCCTATGTGAGATCTGATCTGGAAAGCAACAGAAAAACAGAAGCGAGAAACAATAAGATCAATGAGGCTTGGGAAAAGGTCATGAACAATGCCACGTTCAAAAAGGACGCGGAAGAACTCATTACTTACATCCACGACAGTCAGCTGGCCCAGTTTAAGAACAGCCTGGCCATGTACGGAATGGAACTGGAAACATATCTGAGCAGCATGGAAAAGACGGAAGAAGAGTTTATGACCGAACTTCAGGAAGCTGCCAAGAGCAGCGCGAAATCACAGATTTTGGTCCGCGCGGTAGTGGAAAAGGAGAATATGGAGCTCACCGATGAGGAATATCAGGAAGGCTGTAAGAAGCTTGCAGAAGAGAATGGGTATACTCTTGAAACCCTCCAGTCCAGCTATTCGGAAAAGCTTTTGATGGATATCCTTCTGGAGAGCAGGATCCAGGATTTCCTGGAGCAGAATGTGGTAGAGGTTGAAAATACCGGTTCCACTGAAGAAACGACTTCCACGGCCGCAGAATGACCCGTTATTGGCTGTCAATAGGTTAATGGTTTATATTTGAAACATAAGAGCCTGTGTATCCTATTATAAGATGCACAGGCTCTTTTCTTAATCGGGCAGGTAGCTGCTGTTATTTCGGTTCTTGCTGTCAAACAGATGGTTGTACTGGATGATCTCATACCCATTCAGCAATTCATCCAGCCGGTCGAATTCACCGGCGCTGTAGAAATTTCCGTCTTTATCGATACAAAAGTTAGCTGTGATCACGGGAAGCTCTTTTTGAAGAACGCTCAGATACTTTTGATAAGCGGTCTTTTCCAGGCCCGCCGCGTCCATGAGCAGGCTGCTCAGGTAATTGACGCTGATTTCCAACCCCTCTTCTTCTTCAATATCGTAGTTGGCCCAAAGTATGAAAGGAGTTTGATAGCGGAGGGCAAGCTCTTCCTCTGTCATTTCCTCATAGCTTTTTCCATACAGGTTTTCCAGAAAGCTGGTCTCAACATTGGGCTGGTGGTCCCCGAACATGAGAATGATGGTTTCTTCGCTGCAGTTTTCAAAATAGGAAATGAGATCCTTAAAAGCATCATCCGTTTTTTTGATCAGAGACAAGTAGGCATTTATTCGGGATAAATCTGAGTCCTCTGTTCCTTCTGCTGTGATATTCCGTTCGAAGTCCTCCCAATCCTGGGCATAGCCTCCATGATTCTGCATTGTCACAGTAAAAGAAAAAAACGGAGAGTCCTTTTCTTTAGTTTCGTACTCCTGGATAATCTGTTTAAAAGCGGAGTCGTCTGTTACATAATCCCGGAGCCGTTCTTTATATAGAAAGTCCGAGGAGAAAAGACTGCTTTCAAAACCAAGTAAGGGATAGACCTGATTCCTGCGCCATCCGCTGGAAAGGTAAGGGTGGAGAGCAATCGTCTGGTATCCATAGCTTTGCAGGATCGAGGGCAGAGCCGGCAGCTCACCGGAAATGAACTGCTGATAGGGGATGCTCCCTGTGGGCAGAAACGCCATGGTATCGCCGGTGAGGAATTCAAATTCCGTATTAGCGGTATTTCCGCCCAGGACCGAGACATACACGCTGCCGGAAATCGTATTTTCAGTCCCATAAAGGGAACGGAAAAAGGGCATATAGTCCTCTGACACTTGAAAATCTTCGATTACGGACAAGTCTGAAAATGCTTCGTTCATGATGACAATGATATTGGGATGCCCCTGGTTCTCATCGACGGATTTTTCATCAGAGGAAACGGGATCTTCAGGGAAATAAATACCCCCCCCCGTATATCCGGATGGGGAGGACTGGTTTAAGCTCCCGGAAAAGTTCTGCGCGGACCGGCTGGCTGTGTGCTCAGAGGAAGCCTGTTCCAGCAGCTCGTCTGCCGTCTCTGGAGAGTAACCGCTTGGTTCATGGACCTTAAGGTATTTTGTGTTTACCAGAAAGCTCACGAAAAATCCATTCTGTTCATACGCATAGTCCTGGGTGAAAGGCATTTCATAGATGTTCAGGGCGTTCATCAGAGCATCGTTTTGAAGGCAGAGAACATAGAGGGCCGACATGGCCGCGGCAGCTCCGGTTCCGATCAATCGCTTCCTCCATCCGCCGGCCAGACGGATACGTATTTTAAGGCAGAACAGGATAAGCAGGATGTAGGCCAGAAGGATTGCAGTCAGGCGGGGAGTAAAGGAAAAAGAAAAATGGTCCGCCACGGACAAGGCAGTTCCGGCAGAGGCAATATCCCAGGGGAGAATAGGTGATTCACGAAAAGAAAGCACGAAATAGTTCGCAGTCCCCAATATAGCCATAAATATTTGAGGCAGTACGAGAGCGACGTTCATCCTGCCGGAAAGAAAGAACAGCAGGCCGCTCAATAAATAGGAAAAAATCCATCCGAGCAGCTGAAACTGAATCGGTATTTCAAGTGGATTGTGAGTGATCAGTTCCATCAGATAATAGGACAGAACAGGCGCAAGGGCTGCGGTCAGCCATCTTGGGTAAGAAAAGTGCCGAACTCTCTGTACCAGAGTTTTCTTATGTATATGATCAAATGATAAGGGGTGTTTCAAATTTTTTACCTCACTTATGGATAAAATTCAATAGATCTTTAGATACAGCTCTATTTTAAGACAAATATCCAAAATTTCAATAGGATAAATCATGAAATATATGTGAAGCGAAGACAGAATGTGATGTGAGATATAAAAAGGTAACAGTTGGGGACTATTTGGTTTGTTTTTATAATTGGTTATATTCTGGTAATTGCAGTATTTATATATTGGTATATTTAATAGTCTGATAGATGTGCTAGAAGAGGGGGATTATGAGATTTACATAATTTGTTCATATAATATAGAGAGCTTCAAGAAAATAATTACAATTTTTATCTAACTAGTGCCTGGCATGTTTTTTACTCTTTTCCTATCTCCTCTGCCATCTTCTCCAATCTTTTAGCCTCTTCTCTTATGTCGACTACTCTTATAAGCTTTCTTTTCCGGCAGCTGTCTAAAATGCCATAGATTAATCTGCCGAGCAGTTGGTTGTTGCTGAAATAAATTGCATAACATTCGGCCAAGGATTCTTTAGTAGGAGGAGGGTCCATCAAATCCATCTCCAAGAACCAGCGATAGGCTACGTTGACCTCTAATTCCTGGAGCAGATGCCGAATATGTCTTATTTTCTGATAAGAGCACAATAAAAGCAGACGGAGAAAATGAATCGGTGAAAAGTAATCGGAATCTGATTTTGGAGCGACAGAACATGATTCCGAAAATACTGCGTTGACCCTGCTCCAGATGGCCATCCCGTCCATAAGCCTTACCGGATGATTTTCCGGCACAAGCTGTTCAATACAGACCGTATAGGTCTGACGCCGTTTGTTCGGGGCGTTGGCCATTACTTCTTCGATATCGGTGAGTGCGGCTTCTTGCCATGAGGAATTTAATAAATGATGGTAGCGAAAGATATGTTTAGGCTCCTGCTTTACCAGGTAATCTGCCATAAAAGAAATCATTTCCGCAGGAGAGGGCTTTTCCAGGACACGACAGCCAGCCACCTGGTTTAGAAACCGGTGGTTGCCATAATCCCAGCATTCACAGACGGCCCGGGAGATTCCGCGGGAAACACTGAGTGGAGTTTTGCCGAGAAGTGCTGCGATATCCGTATAAAGGCGCTTGCTCATATGGCGCATGTATGAGGGATCCTGAATGACAAGGCAAGTAGCGAGTGCAAGATATGTCGCGCGTTCATTCGTTATTTTGACACCTAATTGTTTGGTGAGTTCGTAGACTTTTTGCATAAGTAACACTCCCGAATCAGATTGCTGCAATTATCATATGGCAGAAAAAACGGGATGAGTGGGCGCGGACATATTAAGACAGAAAAGAAATAAAAAAAGGATACCCGACTGTCGGTACACATGTACCAACAGCCAGAATATCCTCATCTCATCCGGTGTTATGTAATTGAACCTATTTTACTTTATACCCCAGATTATTTCAAGAGACTGACAGAATAAGACATAGAAGGGGACAGCTTTTTTTAAAAAAGCAGAAAAGGAGGAACAATAATGAAGAAGAAAAAAGCCATTTTGATAACCCTTGCGGTCGTGCTGGCCGTGGTGCTTATCGGGGTTATCACAGTGTATGCGTTATTCAAACATTATTATGGAATGATGAACCACGAAACTCTTACCGAAACGCCGGAGATACAAGAAAGTATACCGGAGGATGAGACAGAGGAGGGAACGGATTCCCCTGAAGAGGAGGTCAAGAATCTGGAAGAGCAGCTGAAAGAAAACCTAGCAGCCGGCAGTCAGGAACTGGAGTACGACCATGATGTCTATAACGTACTTCTTTTCGGGACCGATTCAAGAGATGATAATGCGAAGGGACGTTCAGACTCCATGATTCTGATCTCCATTAACCGTAAGGAAAACAGGATAACCATGACATCCTTAATGAGAGACATTTATGTATCCATACCAGGAGTGGGAAACAATCGTTTAAATGCATCCTACGCATTTGGAGGCCCTTCTCTGCTTCTGCAGACCATCGAGGAAAATCTGGGTGTCCACATTGACCGTTATGTACAGGTGAACTTCTTTGCCTTTATGGATGTGATAGACATACTGGGCGGCATAGATTTGGATATCAGCGCAGATGAGATTACCATCATGAACGGATATATTGAAGAGCTGAACAGGATCACGGGTAAAGACCGGGATGCGGAGAAGCTGGATATCTCCGACGCGGGAACACGGCACCTGACTGGTAAGCAGGCCTTGGCTTATTGCAGGATCCGATATCTGAAGGGCGGAGAATATGAGCGGACGAGACGTCAAAGAGATGTGCTCGGGATTGTTTTTCAAAAGGCGAAATCCTGCAGCCTGTCAGAGCTCAATGACCTTTTGAACGCGCTGCTCCCGGACCTAACGACTAACATTCCGGAAGGAGAGATGATTTCCCTTGTGCTGGAGTCCTCTAAGCTCCTTAAGTATGATCTGGAATCCGACAGGATTCCGGTGGAAGGGACATATAAAGATATGAGGATTGATAAGAGAGCGGTGATCGGGATTGATTTCCCGGCAAACCGTCAGGCGCTTCAGGATATTATGTACGGTACAAGATAGTCTGAGCCTGCCTTGACAGAAATTTTTACCCGTAATATAATGGAGACAAGCAGCAGAAGCCCACACAGGCGCAGATTCTGCCTTTTAATTGAATGGAAGAGGCACTTTTTGTAATGACCGTGTTATTGCGAAAGTGCCTTTTGTATATGGAAGTATACCCAAGGGCATCCCTTAATCCATGCCCTCTGGGCAGGCGCACTTCGTGCAACAAGGTATACAACCAAAGGAAAATTTATAAAACAGGAAAGGTAATAAGATACCATGAGATGGGAGTTTAAACAGATAACAGCGGAGGATGTGGAGATTCTGCCGCGGTTTTTTAATCTAAGGTCCAATAAGACGTGCGACAGTGTATTTCTGGACAGTTTTTTATGGAAGGATTACTATCATGTGGAATACTGTGTATGCGACGATAAGGCTGTTGAGTGGAAGATGACCGTGAAGAATGAGCAGTTTGCGGCGATTCCCCTCTGTAAAGAGGAAGACCTGCCCTATTACTTTTTTGACACGAAAAAGTATTTCAATGAGGTCTTGGGGCAAAAATTGGCCATCTACCTGGCGGATGAAGAGGCCGTCCGGATCCTGGATCTGGATCCTTCGGAGTTTTCGGTAACGGAACAGGTGGATGCCGCCGATTATCTCTATGATGGGGAATCGATGCGGACTCTTGCCGGAAAAAAGTACCATAAGAAGAAAAATCATGTGAACGGATTCCGAAAAGAGTATGAAGGCAGATATGAATACCGCACACTCTGCTGCTCAGACAGGAATGATATGTGGAAGTTCCTGGACCGGTGGAGGAGCATGAAAGGCACCCAGCTGGAGGGCACACTGGATCCGGAGGTGGAGGGGATCCACAGTATCCTGAATCACTGCAGCGATCTGGGAGTCCGCATGGGCGGCGTCTATGTGGATGGACAGATGGAAGCCTTTACAATGGGAAGCTATAACCAGGTGGAAGATATGGCCATCATTCATATAGAAAAAGCGAACCCGGATATCCGAGGGCTGTACGCGTTCATCAACCAGCAGTTCCTGGTACATGAGTTCCCGGATGTGACGCTGGTCAACCGAGAGGATGATGTGGGCCTGCCCGGGCTGCGGAAGGCCAAGCAGTCTTATAATCCGATTGGTTTTGTAAAGAAATTTCAGATCAGGGAGCTGTGATCCGTGGAAGAAAAATGGGAAGTCTGCATACTGGGGGAGCAGGATCGGAGAGCCTGCAGAAAGCTTTGGGAAACTGTTTTTATAGAGGATTCCGCAGGATTTCTTGACTATTATGATGCGTATAAGGCGTTGGGAAACGAGTGCTATGGAATATACGACCGGGAGGGAGAGCTGGCCTCCATGCTGCAGCTGAATCCGTACAGGATGTATGTGAATGGATTTACTGCCATGAGCCGCTATGTGATAGCGGTGGCGACCAGGCCGGAGTACCGTCATAAAGGCCTGATGAGACGTCTTCTCGTGAAAAGCCTGAAGGACATGTATGATAAGGGGCTTCCCTTTGCTTTTTTGATGCCTGCCAGTGAGGCGATTTACCGCCCTTTTGATTTCCGGTACTTTTATAGGACGAATTCGGGCAGAATTTGGGGAAAAGGCAGCGGAAAAGGCGCGGACGTTCTCTCCGTCCGAAAGGCGGACAAAAGAGACATCCCGTCAATGGCCGATTTTTCCTCTGGGATTCTGGCGGAGGGCTTTGATTGCTATCCGGAGCGGGACAATACGTATTATCAAACGCTGCTCGCAGAGACGGAGAGCGAAGGAGGCGGTATCTTATTATTGGAGGAAAAGACCGGGGAAATGAAAGCCTGTGTTCCTTTCTGGGGGAAGGAGCCTGTGGAGATTCGGGAAATTCTTTGCCGTCAGGAAGACGGTTCCCTCGTTTTGGAAGCTCTGCGCGGATATTTTGACGGAGAGGTCACGGTGAACGGCTCCTCGTTTACTATGAATGAGCAAAGGCCGGTCATCATGGGCCGGATCACAAATGTGGAGAGCTTTTTGAAGCTTTTTACATCAGAGTATCCGGTGGAACTGCATATGCTGGTCACGGATCCTTTGATCTCTGTGAATGAAGGGTATTATATATGGAAGCTTTCACCGGGCGGAAGCCAGGTTCGGCGAACTAAGAAACCGGATCTGAGTGTTGGAAGACGATGGATGCGATGCGGGACCCAGGGGCTTTTTGAATGGCTGACAGGAGGCAGGGGATTGACGGAGCTTCTTGCAGAACAGGCCATACGATTTGGAGGGCTTCCTGAGAAGGAGGAAGGAGAGCTTCAGGCGGCGGAGGTTGTATGGAGCAGCGGTGAGACAGCAGGGGCAAAGACCGAAGTGGAAAAATGGAAGGCGGATCTATTAGCCGTCCGTGTCTGCCGGTCGCCGTTTATCAATGAAATTGTCTGAAAGGCAGTCGGCGGCGCGGCGGGTTTGAAGCCAATATCGCCGCTTTCGGCCATGGTTGGATGAAGGAGGATGAATATGGAAGAGAGGGAGCAGCTTCGGGAGTGGGTTGTAAACAGTGATAACATTGTGTTTTTCGGCGGAGCAGGCGTATCTACAGAGAGTAATATTCCGGACTTCAGAAGTGTGGACGGATTATATAATCAGGAATATGACTATCCTCCTGAGACCATTTTAAGCCACAGCTTTTATAAAAAGAACACAAAGGAATTCTACCGGTTTTATAAAAAGAAAATGATCTTCAAGGAGGCAAAGCCGAACCCGGCTCATCTGGCGCTGGCAAAGCTGGAACAAGAGGGGAAGCTGAAAGCGGTCGTCACCCAGAACATAGACGGCCTGCATCAGATGGCCGGGAGCAAAGAGGTGCTGGAGCTTCACGGTTCTGTGCACCGGAATTTCTGTACCAGATGCGGGAGATTCTACGATGCGGATTATATTTTGGAAGCGAAGGAGATTCCGCTTTGCGAATGCGGGGGCATCATCAAGCCGGACGTGGTGCTGTATGAGGAGGGGCTGGATTATGGGATCATGCAAAAAGCCATCTCTTACATAGCGGCTGCGGATGTGCTGATCATCGGAGGCACATCTCTGACCGTATATCCTGCAGCCGGCCTCATTGATTATTACCGCGGCAAGAAGCTCGTTCTCATCAACAAGGGGATCACGCCCATGGACAGAAGGGCGGACCTGGTGATCGCAGCGCCGATAGGGGAAGTATTGGGAATGTTCCTGGAGTGATACCTTGCCGCGCGAAGCGCGCCTGCCCGTAAGGCGCGAATTAGGGGATGCCCTTGGGTATGATACAAAAGACTTTTTGAAATCATCTTTAGTAAGCTCTTGGTAAATTTCAGTTAAACACCGGCATAAGTTCCGGACCGCCGCGATTTCGGCTCGCTGGCGATGCAGGGTCCGTTTTATCCCCGCTCCAGGAGTACCGCTCACATGTCGACGGGAAATCTTTATGATTTCTCGCCTCCCGTTCGCTCAGAAACGGAATCGGTATTTCCGTTTCTGCCTCCCTCCGCCTGGGGAACACCGGCCTCTGCCCTGCGGCGCTCACCTTTAGGCCGGCCCGGAATCATTCTGCCGGTTCCATTTCTGCCGCACCGTTTCGGATGACTTCCATTCCTTTGATTTTATAAAGGTGTCAGGTATCCGCACGGCCCGCGCGCCTTATGGCAGCGGGCTGAGGTGGCCGCCCCAATGGCTTTCGAGGCAAATGAGCGCTTATTTCGGTGCGGAAGAAAGAGTAAGAGGAAGGATCCGATTCCATCGTAAGGCGAGCGCCGCAAAGGCGTTAGCAGAATCTTCCCGGCCGCAGGGAGGTAAAAACCGAATTTCATGCAGGTTTTTATTGGAATCTGACATGGATAAATATCGATTTATCCATGTCAGTTGGAAAGGACCGACTGGAGGCCGCAAAGATGCTGGTTACGGCTGCCAGCGAGCCGCCTGGATGGAAGCGGATTTCCTCTTGCCTTGTAGATTAGACAAAGAAAGCTTGCTTGAAAGGTATGAAAAGGTATACCTTGCTGCACGAAGTGCGCCCGCCCGTAGGGCATGTATTAAGGGGTGCCCTTGGGTATGATTAAATGAATCCCAAAAGGAGGACGCGATGGAATTTCAGATTGGCGATATTGTTAAACTTAAAAAGCCTCATCCCTGTGGAAGCAGTGAGTGGGAGATCACACGTGTGGGGATGGACTTTAAATTAAAGTGCATGGGCTGCGGGCATTTGATCATGGTGCCGCGCAAATTAGTGGAAAAGAACTGCCGGGGACTCCGCAGACCGGAAGGTAAGGACTGATATCAAAAACCCCTTGCCAACCTTGTCAAAACATGGTAGAATCTTTATTTGTGACAGTAGTTATACATTTCCTTGCTCCCCGATGAAATAAGCAGGGGGCCAGAGACCAAAAGGAGGTAAACAGCATGAACAAATACGAATTGGCGCTTGTGCTGAGTGCAAAGCTGGAAGAGGAAGAGAAGGCGGCCGCTTTAGAGAAAGTGCAGTCTTACATCACCCGTTTCGGCGGTACCATCACAAATGTGGATGAATGGGGCAAGAAAAGACTTGCTTACGAGATCCAGAAGATGAAAGAGGGATTTTATTATTTCATCCAGTTCGAATCTGATTCTAATTGCCCGAACGAAGTGGAAAGCCACGTTCGCATCATGGAGCCTGTAATCAGATATTTATGCGTAAGACAGGACGCGTAAGAGGAGAAAAGAGGAGATTGCATGAATAAAGTAATACTCATGGGAAGATTGACCAGAGACCCCGATATTCGTTATTCGCAGGGTGAAAAGGCCATGGCTATTGCACGGTATACGCTTGCAGTTGACAGAAGGTTCAGCCGCAGCGGCGGCGACGGCAATGACCAGACGGCGGATTTTATATCCTGTGTTGCTTTTGGAAGAAGCGCGGAATTCGCGGAAAAATATCTGCATCAGGGTACCAGGATCGTGGTGACCGGCAGGATTCAGACTGGAAGTTATACGAACCGGGACGGTCAGAAGGTGTATACCACGGATGTAGTGGTGGAGGACCAGGAGTTCGCGGAGAGCAAAAGTGCATCCGCTCAGAATGCCGGCAGTTCTTTCCGCCAAGAAGCCAGACCTCAGCCCAGCAGCGCGGTGGATGATGGTTTCATGAATATTCCCGATGGAGTAGAAGATGAGGGTCTCCCGTTTAATTAGATCATATTCGGAATAAGGAGGTTTTAACCATGGCTTACACAAGAGGTGATAGAGCGGATTCTCCGATGAAGAGAAGAGGCGGACGCAGAAGGAAAAAGGTTTGCGTGTTCTGCGGTGATAAAAACGGCGTTATTGATTATAAGGACGTTGCAAAGTTAAAGAGATACGTATCTGAGAGAGGAAAAATCCTTCCCAGAAGAATCACCGGAAACTGCGCGAAGCATCAGCGTGCGCTGACCGTTGCTATCAAGAGAGCAAGACATATTGCTTTAATGCCCTATACAATGGAGTAATGATTTTTAAGAGGCGCCGTATGGCGTCTCTTTTTTATACCTTGCCGCACTTCGTGCGGCAAGGTATGGCAGAAAGCCCTTTTTCTGTATAATATTCCCTGCATCTGGAAATTCTTATAGTAATAGAAGAATGAGAAAGGAAGGGGATCGCAGTATGGGAAAAGGATTTTGGAAGGCGGCCGGGAAATGGAGGCTGTGTCTTTTGGGAGTACTTCTGTTTGCTGTGGCGGCCCTGGTGTTCAGGGGGCCGGACGCTGATGTGAGGGAAACGGTACTGACAGCTTTTGAAAAAGCAAATTTTTCTGACAGCAGCTGTCATATCTATCGTGAAGGCTATTTGGATGACGCATACTATTTAATTGAAGAAAAAAAGACCTTTTTGGAAAATCTGACGGACAAATTAGCTGCGGACAGTACAGATGACAAAGCCGGAGGAACGGAGAGCGGACGCATCAGCCAGGAGCATCTGGAAGATGGAAACAGCATTACCCTGGAGCAGGCAGCAGGCGATGGAAGCTCTGTCCTGAGGCTCTCTTTCCTGACAAGGGAAGAAAAGATAAGCCCTTATGAGCTCCGGCAGGAAAATTATCTGCGGGCGGATATCCATCTGCAGGGGCAGATCAGCGCGGAAAAGGCTTTGAAGGAGCAGAAACGCCTGGATGAAGCGACCGCAGGCTGCGGGCTGGAAGAACAGGTCTATGTCGAAATGGAAGGGAGCTATGAGGGCCGCCTTTCAAGAGAAGAGCAGGAGATCATCGTGGAGTCCCTCCTGGATGAAATGGACGCGGTGCAGGTCGAAGAAATGAACGAAGAGGAGCTGTACACGGTATATGCGTATGCCAGAGGCGCCGGAGAAGCAAAAAGCATTGCGGGAAGGAATGTGAACCTGAATTTGGCTGTATCCTATGACGAGCAGGAGAACAAGACCATATTTCATCTGGGATGTCCCATAATACGTGCAGATTATTGATGAATACCAGCGGCGGCCAAACATTTTTTGTGAGTAACAAATCCGAAAGGGACTGCATATGCTGTATTATATTATGGATATAAGGTGGCAGCTAGATGGCAGAACGATACAGTGATTTTATTTGGGACTATTATGGAGGCCGGCCATTCCGGCGGACATATCCCGGCGGTCTGATGCGTCCGGTTTCCTGGATGAGGGCCGCGGACCTGGAGTATGGGAACAGCCAGACCGCTCAGATGAACGGCAGTATGGCCGATGGCCAGGATATCGGACGGGACATGGAATATTTCCAGGCGATGTATCCTGAGAAGATGAAAAAAATCCAGGGAAGCATTAATGATCTGTGCGATACCATTGATTATGAAGGCAGTATCCTATATGATGAATACCCGGATCGGGTAGGGCTTCGCAGGCTCTGCGATGAGGTCTATCAGAAAGAGCTTCCGGAGGAAGCCAGTGACGTCGAGGCAGAATGGCTGAAAGATGCCATAGAGGTCCTTTTATATCACGAAGTGTGCAGAAGAAGGATCCGCAGGAGCAGCAGCAGGAAAAAATACTGGTAGGAATACTAAGAAAAAGTTAATAAAAAAGCGGTTGAGGTTTCTTTTGTTTGACCTTACAATATAGTCATGGTAAAATTGCCATGGCTATATTTATCCTGCGAAAGAAGGCTGCTTTATAGCTCAAGTCAGAGCGCGAAGTGCGGCAGGTGATGAATTGGTCTTAGGATATGGATAAATGAGGGAGTGCACCCATGAAGAAAATATTAAAGCGTCTGCTCGTCCTGGTCATAGTATTTGTGGCCGCAGTGGCGGCAGTTCTGTTTTTTACAAGAAAAAAGAAACAGGAGGTAGTATATGCGGTCATGGACAGCGCAAGCCTTCCTGTAGTGACCATGGAGTTTGAAGGAAGCGCGGTCAACACTCTTCATGGCTATGCCGGCGCCATGGAGGCTTCGTATATGAGGGACACCATAACTCCCATACCGCAGGACAGGAAGCTGTCATTTCAGGTCGATACGTATGGAAACACCGTAAAGGGAATTGAATTTGAGATACGCAGCCTGGACGGAGCGAATTTAATAGAGACAAAGTCCTGTGATTCGTATTCGGGAGACAGCGAAACAGTGCGCGGTGAGATTGTTCTTCAGGACCTGCTGAATGCGGAGACAGAATATATTCTGATATTAAAATTAAAGACTGATAAAT
The DNA here is from genome assembly GCF_014337195.1 of Qiania dongpingensis. NCBI lineage: Bacteria > Bacillati > Bacillota > Clostridia > Lachnospirales > Lachnospiraceae > Qiania > Qiania dongpingensis. Next base: position 1,625,571 of record NZ_CP060634.1, on the reverse strand, counting down.
GGGACAGTGCATATTATTATACACGGATCCGTTACTACGGGGATACTCACATCGGAGAACAGATTGCGTTTGCCCAGAACTTCAGTGAACTGGCGTTTTCGAAAAATACTTCGGAAGAACTGACGGTTCAGCTGGAGAGCAGCAGCGACGCGGACAACAGCTCTCTGGGCTATGCAGATATCAAGTCCAGCTACCGCCATGTGACCTGGGGAGATCTGTCGCCTCAGCGTTCAGGAGAAATCAGAATCGATATTAAAGAGATGAATAAGATGGTGGGATCCATTCAGCTTTCATATGGCGTTACGGCTGAAGGAGATTCGGGTAAGGTAGAATCTTATAATGTGAAAGAATTTTTCAGCGTTCGTTATGTGGATGGGAAACTGTGGCTGATCGCTTATGAACGCACCATGGATCAGGCCTTTGAAGCGTCCGATATTACCATTCAGAATGGAAAGATAGAGCTCGGTATCGTGAGCCCTGGGAATCTTCCCATCGAGACGGCCAGCGCCGGGGACCATACGGCATTTGTAGCGGACGGAGAGCTTTGGAGCTATAATAAAAAAGAAAATGAGGCGTCTAAGCTCTTTTCCTTTAAAGAAAAAAATGATGACGGAGTCCGGACTCTTTATGACCAGCATAAATTCCGGATAATCAGCGTGGGTGAAGAGGGCGACGTAGCCTTTACCGTTTATGGGTATATGAACCGGGGAAGCCACGAAGGTGAGTGCGGACTGGTATTTTATCAGTACAGCCGGGCGGAGAATGCCATTCACGAGGTGTTTTTTATTCCGTCCGCCAAGCCGTTTCAGATTCTGAAAGAGGAGATCGGCACACTTTCTTATGTAGGAAACAATCAGCTTTTTTATCTTATGTTTGGAAACAGCATTTATGCCATTGATTTTTCCGGTGAAGAGTACGTGGAGATCATCAGCGGCATGGAAGAGGACTCTTTTGTCATCAGCGAAGACTCCAGCGCTGTGGCGTGGCAGGAGGAGGAAGACATCTACGGAGGAAAGAACATCCAGGTATTTTATATGGATGACGGGACGAATTTTACGATCCATGCTTCCGAGGGAGAGACGATCCGTGCGCTGGGATTCATTGACGGAGATTTTATTTACGGCAGGGCGAGAGAATCCGATATAGAAAAGGGGAGTCTGATCGTCAATTATCCGATGTATGCGCTGGAGATAATTGACCGGAAGCAGCAAATTCAGACCACCTATCAAAGGGACGGGATTTATATAAGCGATATTCAGGTAGAAGAGGGAAAGATACAGATAACCAGAGAGACGAAAGGCGCGGATGGCGCGTGGGCCCCGGCTCCCGGCGACGCTCTGATCCAGAATCAGGCCGGTGAGGAAGAAAAATCTGTTGTTTCCAGCCGGATCTCAGATATTAAAAAAACGACGTATTCGTTAAATCTGTCTTCCTCGGACAATAAAGAAAAGGTATTGAGCATTACCACCCCGAAGGAAGAGGCAAGCGCAGATACGAGAGAGCTGAGCCTGATATCTACGGCAGACCTGGGGAAGACGGATAAGAGGTATTATGCCTACGCCAGCGGAAGACTCCGGGGAATCTGTTATTCTGTGCGTGAGGCCATTGGCCTTGTGTACGATAAAATGGGTGTTGTGGTGGACAGCGGCGGAAACTATATCTGGACCAGGGCCAACAGAGCTTCAGAGGCCTTGATCGATGTAAACAGTGTGGCGGCGTCTGCGGAAAATGAACGGCTGGCGGCCTGTCTCTCCATTATGCTGAAGCAGGAAAATATCACAATGGATGTGGCCGGAGAGCTGGCTTCCGGGAGAACGGCCTATGAGATACTAAATGAGGCGTTTTCCGGCAGGGCCCTGGACCTTCACGGATGTATACTGAACCAGGTGCTTTATTATGTGGACTGCGGATACCCGGTATTGGCTCTGACGGAAAACGATAAGGCGGAGCTGATCATCGGCTACGATGTATATAAAAATCTGATCATTTATGATTCCCTGACGGGAGGAACTTATAAAATTTCCCAGGACGATGCGGAAGCTTACTATGCATCCTATGGATATCCGTTTGTCAGCTGGATAAAGTAAGAAACCGTTTAATTCTTAAGGAAATCTTACAAAAAATAAAAAAGATTTTACAAAATAGAAAGAGATTGTTATAATAGACCAATAGACAGTGGTACAAACTAAGGATACACAGACAGCACAGGATAAAGAACATCCGTTGTTCTAAATAAAAATGAAGAATGTAGATGAGGTGTCATCATGCAATATGTGATTAAAGGCGGGAACCCTCTTGTGGGCGACGTCGTGATTGGGGGCGCGAAAAACGCGGCTCTGGGTATTTTAGCGGCTGCAATCATGTCTGATGAAGATGTAATCATAGAAAACCTTCCTGATGTGCGGGACATCAATGTACTTTTAGAGGCAGTTGAAGGAATTGGCGCAAAAGTATTTCATATGGATGCCCACACGGTCCGTATCAATGGTTCTTCCATCAATACGATTCGGGTAAATGATGATTTTATAAAGCGGATTCGCGCGTCGTATTATCTTTTAGGGGCGCTTCTTGGGAAATACAAGAGGGCTGAGGTGTCACTGCCCGGCGGCTGCAACATTGGCAGCCGTCCCATAGACCAGCATCTGAAGGGCTTCCGCGGTCTGGGAGCCAGGGCTGAGGTGGATCACGGCATGGTGGTGGCTGACGCGGCTCATTTGAGCGGCGGCCATATATACCTGGATGTGGTTTCCGTGGGGGCTACAATTAATATTATGCTGGCAGCGGCGCTGGCAGAAGGAAACACGATTCTGGAAAATGCGGCAAAAGAACCTCATATCGTGGATGTGGCAAATATGCTGAACAGCATGGGGGCCAACATTAAAGGCGCCGGAACGGATATCATCCGGATCAAAGGAGTGCCGAAGCTCCATGGTACCACATATTCCATCATTCCTGATCAGATAGAGGCGGGCACATTTATGTTCGCGGCTGCAGTGACTAAGGGTGACGTGACGGTAAAAAATGTGATTCCTAAGCATCTGGAAGCGATTTCCGCAAAGCTCATTGAAATGGGCTGCGAGATCAGCGAGTTTGATGATGCTGTGAGAGTAGTCTGTAAATCCAGACTGAAATATACACATGTGAAAACCCTGCCATATCCGGGATTCCCGACTGATATGCAGCCGCAGATTTCCGTGGCGCTGTCTTTGGCAGAAGGGACCAGCATGGTGACGGAGAGTATCTTTGAAAACCGTTTTAAATATGTGGATGAGCTGGCCAGAATGGGGGCCAATATAAAAGTAGAGAGCAATGTGGCTGTGATCAACGGCGTGGACTGCCTGAGCGGAGCGGATGTGAGCGCTCCGGATTTAAGGGCGGGAGCGGCGCTGGTGCTGGCCGGATTGGCGGCGGAAGGCCATACGGTCGTGGATGAGACGAAGTATATCCTCCGCGGATACGAGCGTTTTGATGAAAAGCTCCGTTCCCTGGGAGCTTTGATCGAGCAGGCAGAGGATGATAAGGATGTGGCGAGGTTAAAACTGGAAGCAGTGTGATTTTATAAACTGCTTGACACAGTATGGAAACTGCGCTATTTTATACAAGTAGGTATTCGTGCGAGAGCACTTGGCCGCGGCGATTTGCCGTAGTCTACAATTTCATATGAAGTCCCGCAATTCCCTTATTCAGAGTGGTGGAGGTACAGAGGACCTGTGAAGCCACGGCAACCCCCGGAGTGGAAGGTGCCAACCTGAGCGAGTTAGATTCATCGAACAATAAGAGGATTTGATACTGCTAATATCGAGTCCGCTTATGCGGGCTCATTTTACGTTAAACAACGAGCCCTGCACCGTCATATTCGGGGAAACAACGTGTTTACACGGTTGTGGCCCTGGATGTGACGGTATTGGGCGACTGTCCGCGAATGACAGGACCTAAGGTCCTGGAATAAGCGGCAGGCGCGGCAGGGCGAGAAAAACAGCGGAGAGCCGGAGAATGACAGGACCTAAGGTCCTGGAATAAGCGACAGGCGCGGTTGGGCGAAAGAGAAAGGAGAAACAATGGAAAAATACTTATTTACATCGGAATCCGTAACGGAAGGCCATCCGGATAAAATGTGCGACGCGATTTCCGACGCGATTCTGGATTCACTGCTGGAGCAAGATCCCATGAGCCGTGTGGCATGTGAGACATGCTGCAACACAGGGTTTGTCATGGTCATGGGAGAGATCACCACCAATGCCTATGCGGATATCCAGAAGATCGTACGGGACACGGTGCTGGAGATTGGCTATAATAAGTCAGAATACGGTTTCGACGGAAACACCTGTGCTGTGATGGTAGCGCTGGATGAACAGTCGCCGGATATAGCGATGGGAGTGGACAAGGCCCTGGAGGCCAGAGAGCATTTAATGTCCGATGAAGAGATTGAAGCCATCGGAGCCGGCGATCAGGGGATGATGTTCGGATACGCTACGAATGAAACTGAGGAATACATGCCTTACCCCATCGCGCTGGCACATAAGCTCGTAAGGCAGCTGGCAAAGGTAAGAAAGGACGGCACGCTTCCCTATCTTCGGCCCGACGGAAAGAGCCAGGTGACTGTGGAATATGATGAAAACGGGAGGCCGATCCATCTGGACGCGGTGGTCTTGTCCACACAGCATAATCCGGATGTGAGCCAGGAGCAGATACACGAAGATATTAAAAAATATGTTTTTGCACCGGTCCTGCCGGAGAAGCTGGTGGATGACGAGACGAAATATTATATCAATCCCACGGGGCGTTTCGTGATCGGCGGGCCTCATGGAGACAGCGGCCTGACCGGAAGGAAGATAATCGTGGACACCTATGGCGGCTATGCAAGGCATGGCGGCGGAGCGTTTTCCGGCAAGGACTGCACAAAGGTGGACCGTTCTGCCGCGTATGCGGCCCGCTATGCGGCCAAGAATCTGGTTGCGGCCGGTCTGGCAGATAAGTGCGAGATCCAGCTGTCCTATGCCATTGGAGTGGCGCAGCCTACTTCTGTCATGGTAGATACCTTCGGCACTGGAAAACTGCCGGACGAGCGTCTCATGGAGATTGTCCGTGAGAACTTCGACCTCCGTCCTGCCGGCATCATTAAAATGCTGGATCTGCGTAAGCCGATCTATAAACAAACGGCGGCTTACGGTCATTTTGGGCGTGACGATCTGGATCTGTCCTGGGAACGCCTGGATAAAGTGGATGAACTGAAGCGTTACCTGCAGGGATGACCTGACATACTGCCGGGAAGAGATTCAATGGATATTTTCGCATGACCGGGCCCGGCCGATGAAATCGTGGCCCGGTCATTATTATATACTTGACTGATAAATTCTTGCAAAACTGCGATTATCGGGTAAAATAAGAAATAAGAATTTAAAACTTTCCGGGTCATGGGCTGTGCAGGAGCATGGTCCGGCAGACGTCGGAGGCACAGGACGGAGGCAATTATGGGCAATATATATGCAGGTGTAGATCTGGGAGGCACGACGGTGAAGCTGGGCCTTTTGACGGATGAAGCATCTTTGATACGGAAATGGGAGATACCCACGAGAAAAGACGACGGGGGAAAGCAGGTCATACCGGATATCGCCGCCTCTATTAAAAAGAACATGGAGGAAGAGGGAATCCGTTTTTCAGAGCTTGCCGGCGCGGGACTGGGAGTGCCGGGACCTATCCGCCAGGACGGATACCTGGAGGTCTGCGTGAATATCGGCCCAGGAATGCGGGATATGAATCCGGTGAAGGATTTGAGCGGTCTTTTGGGCGGCATTCCGGTAAAAGGGGGAAATGACGCAAATGTGGCGGCCCTGGGTGAAATGTGGCAGGGCGGCGGGAAAGGCTACAGAGATGTGGTGGCAGTGACACTGGGGACCGGCGTGGGCGGAGGAGTCATCCTGGACGGGCATATTGTGGCAGGGAGCAAAGGAATGGGCGGAGAGATCGGCCACATGGTCATGGACTGGGACTGGAAGGAAGCGGAGGTTTGCAACTGCGGGAACCGCGGCTGCCTGGAGCAGATCGCATCGGCTACCGGCATAGCCCGCCATGCCAGGATTTTTATGAGAGAAAGCGACAGGCCCTCTGTGCTCCGAGACCTGCAGCGGGTGACCGCCAGAGATGTGTTTGACGCGGCCAAGGCCGGCGACGGGCTAGCGGAGGATGTGGCGGACTACTGCATGATGTATTTGGCCAGAGCCATGGCTTACGTATCGCAGGTGGTAGATCCGGAGATCTTCGTGATCGGCGGCGGCGTATCCAGAGCGGGACAGTATCTTTTGGATTTGATAAAGGAACATTATGATCCCCTGATCAAGCTGACCCGCGGGAAAGCGAAGCTTGCTCTGGCCAGGCTGGGGAATGACGCCGGAATCTACGGGGCGGCCAAAATGGTGATTGACGAGAGAGAAAAATGAAAAAGAAAAGTTTTATGTCTTATTATAAGCCGTATCTGGGATTGTTTCTCAGCGATATGTTTTTTGCGTGTCTTGGCGCGGCGATAACTTTGGTGATTCCGCTCATTATCCGGTATATTACCGGAACCGTGATCGGATTTGAAACGGATGCAGCGGTATCCATGATTTTCAGATTGGCAGCCCTGATGCTGGTTATGGTCGCCATAGAGTTTTTCTGCAATTTTTATATAGGGTATTTTGGCCATATGATGGGAGCAAAAATGGAACGGGACATGCGCCATGAGCTGTTCGGGCATTATCAGAAGCTGTCCTTTACCTTTTATGATGACCAGAAAGTGGGACAGCTGATGTCTAGGGTGACCAATGACCTGTTTGATATCAGTGAGCTGTGCCATCACGGACCGGAAGATCTGGTGATCTCTGTTATCCGGATAATCGGCTCTTTGATAATCCTGCTGTTTATCAACGTGCCGCTGGCTCTTTCTGCCGCAGCGCTGCTTCCGTTCATGCTGTTTTATGCGGTCGTCCTGAATAAGAAGATGAAGCGGGCGTATAAAAGAAACCGAGAGAAAATCGCGGATGTCAACGCTCAGATTGAGGATAGCCTTTCCGGTATCCGCGTTGTCAAGTCCTTTGGGAATGAGGACACGGAAATGTGCAAATTTGACGAGGGCAACCAGCGGTTCCTGGAGAGTAAACGGGACAGCTACCGGTATATGGGAGTTTATAATGCCGGATTGGGGGCGTTTACCACTTTGATGACAATCGTGGTGATATCTGTCGGAGCCGTGCTGCTGGCTAAGGATAGGCTGGATGCGTCGGATTTGGTGGCATTTCTTCTGATGGCGGCTAACTTCACCGACCCGATCAAACGGCTTGTCAGCTTTACAGAACAGTTCCAGAATGGAATGTCCGGCTATGGACGGTTCCGCGAAATACTGAGCATACAGCCGGATATTGAAGATGAACCGGATGCGGCGGATATTGAAGAAGTTAAGGGAGAGATCTGCTTTGAGGATGTGAGCTTCCGCTACGCATCTTCCAAAGACGATGTCCTCCATAATCTGAATATGACGGTGAAGCCTGGAGAGTATATCGCGCTGGTCGGCTCCTCGGGTGTGGGGAAATCCACGCTCTGCAGTCTGATTCCACGCTTTTATGAGGTCAGCGGGGGAAGAGTGACTCTGGACGGAAGGGATATCCGGGATATAAAGCTTAAAAGTCTTAGAAAGAATATAGGAATCGTCCAGCAGGATGTTTATCTGTTTGCAGGGACGGTATATGAGAATATCTGTTATGGAAAACAGAATGCCGGGAGAGAAGAGGTCATAGAAGCCGCCAAAGCTGCCAATGCCCATGAATTCATCATGGAACTTCCGGACGGATATGATACAGATATCGGACAGCGGGGGGTGAAGCTGTCAGGGGGCCAGAAGCAGAGACTGTCTCTGGCAAGAGTGTTCCTCAAGAACCCGCCGGTCCTGATTTTTGACGAAGCCACTTCTGCTTTGGATAATGAAAGTGAGCGGGTTGTACAGGAAGCTCTGGAGAAACTGGCCAGAGGAAGGACCACGTTTGTGATCGCTCACAGGCTGTCGACGATTCGGAACGCTGAAAAAATACTGGTGTTGACCGATGACGGGATTTCTGAACAGGGAAATCATCAGGAATTGATGGAATTAGACGGGGTCTATGCGAAATTTTACAGGATGCAGTTCTTGGCAGGCCGGGATTCTTGACTCTTTCCACTTGTCAAAGAACAAACAATCTGTTATAATCAGGAAAATAAACATGGGATTTTCAGTGCCCTGTGCCGTCAGGCACAGGGGTAAAAGGGAACCGGGTGCAAGTCCCGGACGGTCCGGCCACTGTGAACAGGGAGCGAAACCGCAAAAAGCCATTGTACCGCAAGGTATTGAGAAGGCGCGGAAGAACAATGATCTGTAAGTCAGGAAAACTGCTGAAAATGTTGGTGAATTGCTTCCGAAGAAAGCATGATATTCATCCAGAAATGGACTTATTTTAGTGTCTGCACTTCGGAGAAGGGCGGGCTTTTTTTATTCTAGGGAGTCTGAGATGGGCTTGCTCACTCCATTTTTTCACAGAAAGGTGTGTCCTTTGAAACGTGTAGATACGTGTTCATCTTGATAATATCCGTATGATGGACCGCCGACAGGCAAAAGGCCGCCTCCCTGGGCCGGAACCGTGCGATAAGCACAAAGACAGGAGGAATGGATTGCCGGATTAGAGAGAGGAAGCGCTGGATAAAGAAGACAGAGGCGTCCGATCAAATTGGGCGGCCTGCAAAGAAAGAATAACGCAGCACGCGGAAAGGGGATTATTAAGATGAAACGAAAAAGCATGAGCCTGCTGGCTTTACTGCTGGTTTTCTCAATGCTGTTATCTCCATTGTCAAGTATCAATGCAGACGCGGCAGCGTCTGAGCTGGCGGAGGAGAGTAGCGCAGCATTATCGGAGGAGAAGAAAGAGCCGGCGGCGGAAGAGAGCAGCGCGGCTTCAGAAGAGAAAAAAGAACCGGCGGCGAAGGAAAGCAGTACGGCTCCAGAAGACAAGAAAGAGCCGGAGGCAGCAGAAAGTACGGAGGCCGGAAAGGAAAGCAAGGCGGAGAGTACCAAAACGGAGTCCTCGACGGAGACCGGCGGGACTAAGGAAGCTGCCGGGACTGCCAGTGCGGAGGAGAGCAGTGCAGCGGCAAAGGAAAGCAGCGCGGCGGAGACACAGCCCGCGGCCGAGAGCGGTGCGGAGCCCACGTCTGCGGCTGACGCCGGTGAAAAGAATATTGATACGGTCCAGACGGTTTTATTGGCAGCCGGTGGAGATGAGCAGCCGGTGAAGCCGACGGCCGCCATAAGCGGCGTGACGGTAGTAAAAAACGACGGCGGCACATATGGAATGTTTCCAATCACAAATCCAACTTGCACTGTAAAAGGAAACATGATAGAGATTTCCTTCCAGACCGGCGCTAAAAAGACATTTGACTGGCTCTATCTGGGGTATCAGTCCGACGGGAGCAAACCGGGATATTTTACCGGGGTCAAGACTGGAGAGACCTGTGAGTTTACCATCCAGGTTCCCCTGTCTTCCGGAAACAGCTGGATTCCAGTTTCTGTAGGCCGTTCCGATCAGGGAACCTGGTCGGAAAATTACCTGTGGATGAGTATTCCCAAGGTCCTGGTGATCACAAAACAGCCGGAAGCGGTCAGCAAAAAGGCCGGGGAGACGGTGACTCTTAAAGCGGAGGCTGACGGGGAAGGAGTGACATATCAGTGGCAGTACAGCTCCGATGGGAGCGGATGGACAGACTGTGCGGGAGACAGCGCACAGGCTGCTGCTTACAGCTTCATCATGGAGGCGGCATTGGCAGGACAGTACCGCTGTATGGTAAAAGACAGCGCGGGAGCCGAAGCTGTTACAGATGCGGTGAAGGTCAGTGCGGCCAGCGAGCAGGAAGGATATCTGGCCAATGACGGGATTACCGCCGTTTATGGCAGCGACGATGCTAAAAAGCCCGGACAGGCCTATACCATGTTTAAGATCGCGGCGTCAAAGGCCGTGGTCAAGGGTGACGGAATTGACGTCACGATTTGGGTGAGTCCGGCCTCCAGCGGGAAATTTTCTTATGACGCGATCTATATCGGAATGAAAGACGACGATCCCAAAGAACCGGTCGTTCTTGGAGAAACGGATACAGATAAGAATCTTCAGAAATTCCAATTTACCGTTCCATCCAGTATGATGGGCGGAGAGGTTCACTTTGTGCCGAGGAGCGCTTCCAAAGGAACGTGGAGCACCAGCAGCTCTCTGGCATTTCAGATTCCTGCGGCGGACAGCTTTAAGAAGCCCTCGGAGATCACCATTACCAGCCAGCCCGCGGGCGAAACTGTGACGGGCGCAGGAGCCGAGGTCATCCTTTCGGTGGAGGCGTCAGGCGAAGCAGGAGCAGTCCTGTCTTACCAGTGGCAGTACAGCGCGGACGGAAACGAATGGACAGATTGTACCGGCGACAGCGCCAAAACTTTTGAATACCGTTTTACTATGTCGGAAGATCTGGCGGGGCAGTACCGCTGTGTGGTCACCGACGGGAACGGCACAACGGCCATATCTTCCACAGCTGCTGTCAGAGTGCCGTCGGCCCCTGTGGTCACAGGGAGTACGGTAAAAGTCGTAAAGGACAATGGAGCCGAATTTGCCATGTTTAAGGTCGGCGAATCCACCGTAACAGCTGAGGGTGAAGAGCTGGAGATTACAATCTCCACAGCAAACACATCTTTTGACAAAATCTATTTAGGTTTTAAGGATGATGCCTCCAAGACGCCGGTGATCGCAGGAACGAAGCTTGCTTCCGGCGGCTGGACCTTTACCTTCCGTGTCCCGGCGGCCGATAAGGGCAAGGTGCTCCCGGTCTCTCTGGGATATCCGGAAGGCAGCGCCAAGGACTGGTATACGAATCAATACCTCTGGATCTACATTCCGGATGAAGGGATTGAGGAGTTTCCCACAGAGACCGATACGATCAAGGCTATTGCGGGCGGCACCGGAGCTTCTTACAATAATTTTGCAGTTGTTTCCTCCAAGGCGGTGCTGAAGGGGGATACGGTGGTCCTCACTCTGTATGTAAAAGGAAATACATGGACGAAGCTGTATCAGGGCGTTCAGTCTGATACCAATAAAACAGTGACCTGCACAGGCTCCTATGACGGAGATAACGACAGGACGGCCTTCACCTTCCAGGTCCCGGCAAAGAAGCAGGGGATGAATATTCCCATTACCCCCGGAAATGACGGCGGTTGGTTCAGCTATGCCAGGGATCTGTTCATCCATGTGCCGAATCTGGCGGGGAACGCAAATACGACGGCGGACGGCACTTATGACTTATATGGCTCTGCCTATCCGGTATCCAATTATACTAGCCTCAGCTTTGAGCGGGGGAGCAGCCTTACGATCAACGGCAGTGCAGCCACGGTGACTTTGGTCACCCAGGCGAGGGATTATGATAAGCTTTATATCGGCCTGGCCAGTGACGCGGATTCCGTGAAGGATGCAAAAGCCGTGGATGCGGTTCCCAGGACGGATATCGGCGATACCTATAAGAGCTTTACCTTTACCATTCCAACCGCCGATCTGGGAAAAGAGATCAGTTATGTGGTTCATGTGGAAAAAAGCAGCTCCTGGTCAGAAAAGTCGGGAAGTTTCTTTATAAATGGCATTTTGGATAGAACGGGTGATCTGCCGGATCCGGACCCGGAACCCGTAGATCCCACCGTTCCGTCTGACGGAACTTACAAAGTGACTGTGGATTCCAGCGCGGCCATGTTCCGGGTGGTGGACTGCGTCCTGACCGTAAAGAACGGAAAGATGAGCGCGGTGCTCACCCTGAGCGGGACCGGCTACGATTATCTGTATGTGGGGACCGCGGCTGACGCAGAAAAGGCGGATAAGTCCTCCTGGGCTCCTTTTGTGAAGGATGCCAATGGCAAGTATACCTATACGATTCCTGTGGAGGCTTTGGACAAGGGAATCGCGGTCGCGGCACATTCCATTAAGAATGACAAATGGTATGACAGGACTTTGAATTTCCGGTCCGAAGGCATGGAAGCGGTCACGCCGGCCATAGCAGACGGCGTCTATACCATCGAAGCAGATTCCAGCGCGGCCATGTTCCGGGTGGTGGAATGCGTTCTGACTGTAAAGAACGGAAAGATGAACGCGGTGCTCACCCTGAGCGGGACTGGCTACGATTATCTGTATGTGGGGACCGCGGCTGACGCAGAAAAGGCGGATAAGTCCTCCTGGGCTCCTTTTGTGAAGGATGCCAATGGCAAGTATACCTATACGATTCCTGTGGAGGCCTTGGACAAGGGAATCGCGGTCGCGGCACATTCCATCAAGAATGACAAGTGGTATGACAGGACCTTGACTTTCCGGTCAGAGACGATGAAGAAGATCGGCGATATCTCCGGCGGAGGAGATGAGCCGGTAACGCCTGTAGATCCCGATAACGGCAAAGACGACGGTAACCAGCCGGATGTGATCCCTGACAATGACGGAAAGGCCGATAATGAGTCTAAGTATGAGTCTGATACCGGCGGTTCCACCGGACGGGTGGACAGTGCGACGACTCTGGCGGACGGCGTCTATAAGCCGGATAAATTTTCCTGGTCCGGCGGTACGGGCAGAGTAAAAATAACCTGCAACAAGATCACCGTAAAGAACGGGCAGGCCTATGCGACATTGGTATTCAGCAGTGACTCTTATCAATATGTGAAAGCCAACGGAAACACTTACTATACCACTAAGAGCGGCGGCACGGCCACTGTTGTCATCCCTGTAGCACTGAACAAAAATAATAAGATTTTTGGAATGACGACGAAAATGTCGGCGACCCACGAGATTGAATATACCATTTTCATTTATCTGGCGGCGGCAGCAAATGGAGAAGCAGCCGGGGAGAACAGCAATGAGAAGCTGGATGAGACGGCTCCCCAGATTATCGGGCTGGAGTATCAGTCTGAGACAAAGCTGGATTACGCGGAATATTTCAAGATTTATCACTATGATCAGGACATTGTCCTTTTGGAAATTGATTTGACGAAGGATACGGCGAGGGACCCGGAAAAGCTGGCGGAAGAAGAGGACGGCAGTCAGGCAGAGTCTGCGGAGAGTGACGGTCAGGAAAAAACAAAAGCATCTGCCGAAACGGAGATCATCACGGAGGATGGGGAGGAACTTGTCCCCAGCGAAGGTGAGATCGCCGCAGAGCTTTACAAAGGAAATGTCGTGAAATATCTCCTTGTCCCGGAGGACACCGAGATTCCGGTCGGCCTGGAGCAGGATATGATCATCGTGAGGATGCCTGCGGACAAAGCCTATGCCGCCTCCGATGAGATTCTGGAGATGATGGAGACACTGGATATCCTCGACAATCTGGCAGCGGTGGGCTGTGAGCAGAAGGACTGTGGTATTGATTCTGTCGCGGAAAGAATGACCGTGAAGGATGGAGAAGAGGAAGCTGAGGTAATTTTCGGCGGACAGTATGACCTGCCCGATTATAAGGCTCTGATCAAAAAGGAGACCAATCTGGCTGTTCTGCCCGGTGAACTGCTTCCCAGGGAAAAAGAAGATGAAGAAACAGACGGCCAGAAAAAGGCCGCGGAGAAAAACAGCGAAGCTGTTATGAACGGAGCAGAGGCCGAAGAGCTTACGGCCAAAGAGCAGACGGAACGCTTCGAGGAGCTTACCGGGAACCTTGCCATGTTTAATATCCCGGTGATCATCGACCGGTCTGCCGATGAAGAGACTGAGCTGGCCAAATACGAGTGGATCAAAGTATACGGCGTACTTTTCAGCTGTGAGGAAAAAGCGGACCAGCTTTTTGAGGCGGCTGTGAAAAAAGCAGCGCAGCAGGAGAACAGATGATGAAGAAGAAGTTATATCAGGTTACGGCGCTGATACTGGCTGCAGTCCTCCTTTTGGGGGGCTGCGGACAGAAAGCGGAAAAGGAAACAGAAAAGCAGACGGACCCGGAGACACAGGAAACCGCTGCGGAGACGAAGACAGAGGCCGGGACGGAAAGCAGTCAGGGAGAGACACAGGTGACGACAGCGGCCAGAGAGAGCGGCGACGCGCCGGAAATTGCAGGACTTACCTATGAGTCAACCATGGAGCTCACCTATGCGGAGTGCTTTGATGTGTATTATTATGAAGGCGGCTACGGACTGATCGATGTCCATGACAGCGCCAGATATCTGGTGATCCCGGAAGACAAGCCGGTTCCGGATGGCCTGGACGAGGACATCATTGTTCTGCAGCAGCCGTTGGATCAGATTTATCTGGCGGCGACCTCAGCCATGGCCCTTTTTGCTTCCATGAATGCGCTGGATGCTATCCGTTTGAGTGGTACCCAGGCCTCTGGCTGGTACATAGACGACGCTGTGAAGGCCATGGAAAGTGGAGACGTCCTCTTTGCCGGAAAATACAGCGAACCGGATTATGAGCTTCTGGTGAATGAACAGTGCGATTTGGCCATTGAGTCGACTATGATTCTTCATTCCCCGAAGGTGCAGGAGATGATCGAAATGCTGGATATCCCGGTGTTCATCGACCGCTCCAGCTACGAGAGCCATCCGCTGGGAAGAACGGAGTGGATCAAGGCATACAGTGTTATGGTAGATAAGGAAGACGAAGCGAAAGCATTTTTTGACCAGCAGGCCAAGGTGATCAGCGATCTGAAAGATTTTAAAAACACGGAAAAGACTGTGGCGTATTTCTACGTCAGCACAGACGGTTCTGTTGTGGTAAGGAAGCCCACAGATTATATTCCGAAGATGATTGAGATCGGAGGAGGGCGCTATGCGTTTTCCAACCTTCAGGATGAGTCTGGAAAGACATCGATCCCTCTGACCATGGAGGAATTTTACGCGACTGCCGTGGATGCGGACTATCTGGTCTATAACGCGTCCATCGACGCGCCTCTGGCCGGTGTGGAGGATTTGCTGGCCAAAAGCGAGATGTTTTCGGACTTCAAAGCGGTGAAGGAGGGAAACGTCTGGACCACAGGAAAGTCGCTGTACCAGGCAACGGACATAGTCGGGGAGCTGATTCGCGATCTGAATCTTATGCTGACCGGCGGTGACGCGTCTCAGATGACGTTTTTAACAAAAGTGGAGTAGACGAGGACAGGATATGCAGCAGGACTTTCATATGGAAAATTTTAAACGGCGTTCCAGGTATATCCTGGTATTTGCCGTTCTACTGGCGGCCTTCCTGGCCATCACCGTTTTGAATATCAACACCGGGAACGTGGATATTTCTGTCCCGGAGATCCTGCGTATTCTATTTCGCGGGACAGGGGGCGCGACCGAGTACAATATTATCTGGAAAATCCGTCTGCCGAGGATCCTGATGGCAGCAATCCTGGGAGGGGCTTTGTCCCTCTCAGGTTTTCTGCTGCAGACCTTTTTTGAGAACCCCATCGCAGGACCGTTTGTGCTGGGGATATCCTCCGGCGCGAAAATGGTGGTCGCCCTGACGATGATCTATTTCCTAGGGAGATCCCGGTCCGTTTCTTCATATACTCTTATCGTGGCCGCCTTTCTGGGGTCTTTGCTCACCATTGGGTTCATCCTGTTGTTTTCCAGGCGCCTTCATCATATGGCGACGCTTTTAGTCGCCGGAATCATGGTAGGCTATATCTGTTCAGCAGTGACGGACTTTGTTATCACTTTTGCCGAGGATTCTGACATCGTCAATCTCCATGGCTGGTCCCAGGGAAGCTTTTCCGGCATGAGCTGGAGTAATGTGGCGGTGGCGTCCGTGGTGGTGGCGGTCACTCTTTTGATCACTTTTTTTCTTTCAAAGCCCATCGGGGCCTATCAGCTGGGAGAGGCCTATGCCCAGAGCATGGGGGTGAACATCAAGGCTTTCCGAGTGGCTTTGATCTTGCTTTCCAGCATTCTCTCCGCCTGCGTGACAGCCTTTGCGGGGCCTATCTCCTTTGTGGGGATCGCGGTTCCCTATCTGATCAAAAGGTGCCTGAATACATCGCGGCCGCTGGTGGTGATCCCAGGAACCTTCCTGGGCGGAGGAGTATTCTGCATGCTGTGCGACTTGATCGCAAGAACGGCCTTTGCGCCGCTGGAACTGAACATCAGTACGGTAACGTCCATCTTTGGAGCGCCCATAGTCATTTTTATGATGCTGAAGCGGCAGAAGGGGAGGCAGTGATGGCAGACTATCATCTGAAAATGAACAACCTTTCCGTCGGCTACAATGGAAAACCGCTGATTCGGGATATCAATATTGGGGTTTCCAAGGGGGAGATTGTAACTCTGATCGGACCGAATGGATCCGGAAAATCCACCATTTTGAAAAGTATCACAAGACAGCTGAAGCTGATTGCCGGAACGGTGGTCTTTGACAGGGAAAGCATCGGAGAGATGTCCTTTAAAGCTTTGTCCACCAGGATGTCTGTGGTGTTGACAGAACGCATGAAGCCAGAGCTCATGACCTGCCACGATATTGTAGCGACAGGACGCTATCCCTACACAGGGCGTCTCGGGATCCTGAACCGTGAGGACGAGGAAAAGGTAGAGGAGGCCATGCGCGCCGTTCATGCGGAGGACCTGGGCGCCAGAGATTTTAATAACATCAGCGATGGACAGCGCCAGCGGGTGCTTCTGGCCCGCGCAATCTGTCAGGACCCGGAGATCATCATACTGGATGAACCCACCTCATTTCTGGATATCCGTCATAAACTGGAGCTTTTGTCCATTTTGAGAAACATGGCGAAGCGGAAGCGGATCACGGTGATCATGTCTCTCCACGAGATTGATTTGGCCCAAAAGATCTCCGACAAGATTCTTTGCGTCAAGGGAGAATGGATTTCTCATTTTGGCAGGCCGGACGAAATTTTTAAGGAGGAGACCATACGGGAGCTTTACGATATCGACAACGGGTATTTTGATCCCTGCTTTGGCAGCATTGAGCTTCCTGGGCCGGGAGGGATGCCAAGGGTACTGGTGCTCTCGGCCTGCGGAACGGGAATTCCTGTTTACAGACGCCTGCAGAAGGAGCAGATTCCATTTGCGGCGGCTATCCTCTATAAAAACGATATCGATTACAGGCTTGCAAGGCTCCTGGCTTCAGAGGTGGTTGCGGAGGAGCCTTTCCGGGAGATTGGAGACGAGGCGTTTTCCAGGGCGTTATCTTTGATGGAATCCTGTGAGACGGTGATCGATGCCGGAGTAGAGATCGGCCCCTGCAACCGACGGTTTTCAGAACTTTTTTCAGAGGCGCAGCGGCAGGGAAAACTGCGGAAACTCAGGCATGAAGTTCTTGAATAATCCCCGGATTTATGATATGATGACGAAGGACTGGCTGACCGGGGAACAGAGCGGTGAGCCGGATAGATGCGGAGAAAGGAACTGTTGTTATGAGTCAGGAAAAAGTAGATAAGTATAAAGAGCAGAAAGCAAAAAGGAAAGAGCTGGTCGAAAAGGAACGGAAGCATCGCAAGCTCATGAAGGTTGTGTCCATCCTGGTCCTGGTCTTGGTTCTGGCGGGCGTCGGCACGGGCGTTGGGATCACCATCCGAAATCAGTACGTCAAGGCGCAGAAATCGAAGCCTGATTATTCCAGCAGTTCTATGATCGTACAGGATATGGCCGGTATTTTGACGGAAGAGACAACGGAGGCCGGGGAAGGGTCAGACGATGAGACGACTGCTCAGGAGACTGGCGCATCAGAAGAGACGGAAGCTGGAACGACTGAGGCCGCGACGACAGCGGCTGAAACGACGGCTCAGAATTGAGGAATGAAAACAGAGGGTGTAGAGATGCACCCTCTTTTGTTCTTTCATAATATTAAAAAAGCCTCTGAAACGAGGAGTTCCCGGAGCATAAGCTCCGGGATAATTATGAAAAATCTATATGCATTTTGACGAAAAACCTTGTTTAAATCCTTGATTTTTATACAAATAGCATAACAATAAAGTGTGAACAAAATATGAATGAAATATAAATAAAGCGTTAATATTAGGAAATCCATATTTGCTGATATGAAGGAGGGAGACAGTTTTATGATACAAGAGGCAGGAAGAAAGGTCATTGTCATCGGACACAGAAATCCGGATACGGATTCCATCTGTTCGGCCATAGCCTATGCAAGGCTTAAACAGGCATTGACGGGAGAAGAGCACATACCCTGCAGGGCGGGGATGATAAACCCGGAGACCCAATATGTCCTGGAGAAATTCAATATCCCGGTGCCGGAGCTGAGAGAAGATGTCCGGACACAGATAAAAGACATTGAGATAAGGAAGACCAAAGGGGTACGCTCTAATATATCTCTGAAAAAGGCATGGTCTCTGATGAAGGATCTGGGTGTCGTTACACTTCCCATAACAAGAGACAACCACCTGGAGGGGCTCATAACTATCGGTGACATTGCCAATTCCTATATGAATGTATATGACAGCGCGATCCTTTCTGCGGCCTGCACCCAATATGTGAATATAAAAGAGACCTTGGAGGGGATCGTGGTCGTCGGTGATGAACAGGATTATTTTGACAAAGGCAAGGTGCTGGTGGCGGCGGCCAATCCTGACCTGATGGAATCCTATATCGAGGAGCACGATCTGGTAATCTTGGGAAACCGTTATGAGTCCCAGTTCTGCGCCATTGAGATGAACGCGGGCTGCATCGTCGTCTGTGACGGAGCCCCGGTCTCTATGACCATTCGAAAGCTGGCAGAAGAGAGACAATGTACAGTGATCTCCACCCCCTTTGACACGTTTACGGCCTCCAGGCTCATAAACCAGAGTATGCCAATCGGATATTTTATGAAGACGAATCATATCATCAGCTTTGATATTGAGGATTATACAGATGATATCAAAGACATTATGGCGAGCAAGCGCCATAGGGATTTCCCGATCTTAGATAAGGACGGTCACTATAAAGGCATGATTTCCAGGAGGAACCTGCTGGGGATGAAGCGCAAGCAGGTGATCTTAGTGGATCACAACGAAAGATCCCAGGCGGTAGAGGGCATAGAGGGCGCCGATATCCTGGAGATCATCGACCATCACAGACTCGGAAGCCTGGAGACTATCTCGCCGGTATTCTTTCGGAACCAGCCTTTGGGCTGCACGGCTACGATCATATACCAGATGTATAAAGAGGCGGGGGCTGAGATCTGTCCGGAGGTGGCGGGCCTGCTGTGCAGCGCGATTGTATCCGACACGCTTTTGTACCGTTCCCCCACCTGCACGGAAATTGACCGGCAGGCCGCGGAGATTCTGGCAGGCATAGCGGGCGTTGATACGAAAAAGCTGGCGCGGGAAATGTTCGCCGCGGGCAGCGACCTCAGGCAGAAATCTGAGAAAGAAATTTTTTATCAGGATTATAAAGTTTTTAACATGGAGGGGACGACGGTTGGAATCGCCCAGATCAGTTCCATGGACGAAGAGGAGCTCCAGAACCTGAAGGAGAGGATGGTTCCGTTTCTGGAGAAAATGAAGAACAAGCACAACGTGGATATGCTGTTCTTCATGCTGACCAGTATTCTGGATGAGTCCACCGAGGTGCTCTGCGACAGCTTCAACGGGGAGCAGCTTTTGGAGCAGGCCTTTCCCGGCTGCAGGCCTCAGAACCAGGCGGTAATCCTGCCGGGAGTGGTTTCCAGAAAAAAACAGTTTGTCCCGGCCATGATGCTGGTCCTGCAGGGATAAGACAGATTGCAGAGAAAGGAGAGGAAAGATGAGATATAATTGGAAAAATATCACGCTGGTAGGGATGCCGGCTTCTGGAAAGAGTACGATAGGGGTTCTTTTGGCCAAACGGTTGGGTTATAAGTTCATCGATTCGGATCTGCTGATCCAGGAGCAGGAGGAAAGGCTCTTAAAAGAGATCATAGAAGAGGAAGGACTGGACGGGTTTCTGGCCATTGAAAACCAGGTGAACCGGGATATCGCTGCGGATAAGGCGGTGATCGCCCCGGGCGGAAGCGTGATTTACGGAGAGGAGGCCATGGAGCATCTGAAGGAGATCGGAACGGTGGTCTATCTGAAGATCAGCTATGAGGACCTGGAGAAAAGGCTGGGGAACCTCCACGACAGAGGGGTGGCGCTCAAGGACGGAATGACACTCTTCGATCTGTATCAAGAGCGTGTGCCCTTATATGAAAGGTATGCGGATGTGACTATTGACGAAACAGAGAAGACCAGCGGTCAGATCGTGGATGAGCTGAGAATGCTGGTGGAGTGGAACTGATGGGAGCCAGCCGCTTTGCCGCTTGCAATTCCTGTTTATTTATGCTATAGTATGGAAGCTGATTTCCCCTGCAGACGGGAAAAGGCAGAACTATACTGGTGAGTTCGAGACCTTCCTCACCTAAAACAAAACTAAAGGAGAAAACAGAATATGAAAAAGAAAAGAATGTCATCCAAGGCGGCTTTATTCACGGTACAGGGAGCGCTGATCGCGGCGATCTATGTGGTGCTGACTCTGGCGTTTGCGCCGGTGGCCTTCGGGCCGATTCAGTTCCGGATCTCAGAAGCGCTGGTGATTCTTCCTTATTTTACTCCGGCGGCAGTGCCCGGCGTTTTTGTGGGCTGTCTGCTGTCAAACATACTGGGAAGCGGCATGATGCTGGATATCGTCTTCGGAAGCCTTGCTACCTTGATAGGCGCGGTGCTTTCCTATCTTCTGAGGAGACATAAGTTTTTGGTGTGCGTCCCGCCCATATTATCCAATGTGCTGATTATTCCGTGGGTGCTGCGGTATGCCTATGGCGCTCCGGAGATGATTCCTTATCTGATGTTTACGGTAGGCATTGGTGAGGTGCTTGCCATCGGAGGGCTGGGGAACATACTTCTTTTGGCTCTGGAGAAATACAGGGGCGTGATTTTTCGGACGAATGCCGCATGACGAATGAGAAACACGATGCCGGCGTCCGCAATATGGCGTGCGTATTGGCGGAGCAGGAAAAAGACAGTATTGGAAGGTACTGTCTTTTGTGCTATAATACAAAATACATTTTGGAATCATTTTTAGTTAGCTCCGCTTAAGCTTAAGTTTAATACCGGCAGAAGTTCCGGTCCGTCACGATTTTGGCTTGCTGGCGATGCGGGGGCCGTTTTATCCCCGCTCCGGGAGTACCGCTCACATGTCGGCGGAAAATCAGGATGATTTTCCGTCTCCGGTTCGCTCAGAAACGGAATCGGTATTTTTCGTTTCTGCCTCCCTCCGCCTGGGGAACACCGGCCGCCGCCCTGCGGCGCTCACCTTTAGGCCGGCCCGGAATCCTTCTGCCGGTATCTTTTCTGCCGCACCATTTCGGACGATTTTTGTTCCTTTGATTCCAGAAAAGGATTGGATATCCACACGGCCCGCGCGCCTTACGGCAGCGGGCCGCGGTGGACCGCCCCAATAGCTTTTAAAACGAGTGAGAGCTTATTTCGGTGCGGGAAGAAGAGCAAGAGGAAGGATCCGATTCCATCGTAAGGTGAGCGCCGCAGGGCGTTAGCAGGATCTTCCCGGCCGCAGGGAGGTAAAAACCGAATCTCATGCAGGTTTTTATTGGAATCTGACATGGAAAAATATCGATTTATCCATGTCAGTTGGAAAGGACCGACCGGAGGCCATAAAGATGCTGGTTACGGCTGCCAGCGAGCCGCCTGGATGGAATCGGATTTCCTCTTGCCTTGTAAATCTGACAAAGAAAACTTGTTTAAACGGTATTCAAAGGAATAGTGAATCATATATGTCTGATGAGACGGAGCCGGAAAGCGCCGGCGATCATATGGATGAGAGATGAAATTGAGGGAAATAGAGAAAGGAAACAGTATGTATCAGATAGATTTTCAGAAACCCATTGCTGTGCATTTCATAGGCATAGGCGGGATCAGCATGAGCGGTCTGGCGGAAGTTCTGCTGGCCAGGGGATTTAAGGTGAGCGGATCGGATTCTGCGGTGACGCCGCTGACGGAACATCTGGAGCAGAACGGGGCGGCAGTCTGCCGGGGGCAGAGGGCGTCTAATATTACGGATGATATTGACCTGGTAGTCTATACGGCGGCAGTGCATCCGGATAATCCGGAGTATGCGGAGGCGGTGAGGCGGGGGCTGCCTATTCTTTCAAGAGCAGAGCTTCTCGGACAGATGATGAAGAATTATCAGGACGCCGTCGCCATTTCCGGCACCCATGGCAAGACCACCACCACTTCCATGGTGACGGAGATTCTGCTGGCGGCCGACGCGGATCCGACTATTTCCGTGGGAGGCATCCTACACAGCATAGGCGGGAATATACGCATCGGAAATTCCGGGTGTTTTGTGACGGAGGCCTGCGAGTATACCAACAGCTTTCATTCCTTTTTTCCTACCATAGAAGTGATTCTGAATATCCGGGAGGATCATCTGGATTTCTTCAAGGATCTGGATGAGATCCGGGAGTCTTTTCATACCTTTGCGAAGTTGCTGCCGGAGGACGGCATGCTGATCATCAACGGGGATATCCCGGATTATCAGAAGCTGACGGGCGGCCTGTCCTGTCCTGTGGTGACCTTCGCTTTGGAGAATGGAGAAGCAGATTACAGGGCAGCAGACATTAGTTATGATGAAGCGGGCCATGCGTCTTTTGACGTACTTTTCCGCGGGACGAAGATTGCCCATATCGCGCTGGAGGTGCCGGGAGAGCACAACGTGGCGAACGCTCTGGCCGCAGTTGCCGTGGCGAAAGCCCTGCATGTGCCGGACGAGGCGATTGAAAGAGGGCTGGACGGATACACAGGGACAGAACGCCGGTTTGAGACCAAAGGAGTCCTGGGAGGTGTGACGGTAGTAGATGACTATGCTCATCATCCCGATGAAATCCGAGCGACCCTTCTTACGGCCAAAAAGCTAAAGAAGAAAAAAATATGGTGTGTGTTCCAGCCCCACACTTATACCAGGACAAAAGCGCTGCTTTCGCAATTCGCTGATGCGCTTTCTCTGGCAGATGAAGTAGTGCTGGCGAAAATTTATCCGGCCAGAGAGACAGATACACTCGGGATCAGTTCTGCGGATCTCGCTGTCGAATTGGAGAAACTGGGAAAAAAAGCCCACTATTTTGAATCCTTTGATGAAATAGAAAATTTTCTGCTGGAAAATTGTGTCCCCGGAGAATTGTTGATAACTATGGGGGCCGGAGACGTTGTAAAGATTGGGGAAAACCTGTTAGGGCTATAGTTATCCACAATATCCACATGCTTATCAACAATTTGGGGTTGGACAGCATGTGGATTTTTTTGTCCAATGGTGGGATTGATATATTTGTAACTATCCCGTATATTCGACATTTTTGAGGAATAAGAGGAAAAAATATCGAAGTTGGGGGACGGTTATCCACAATATACACAGTATCCACAATGTGGATATATTAGAACGTGGGGCCGCTTCTGCGGGGGAAAAACGGGTTCTCTTTTTGCCGGGCCTGTGTTATAATGGGAGGCGGATGAGAGAGGTGAGGAGCATGGCAGGGCTATTTGTGACAAACCGGCAGAAGCATGGTGTGACGGTGGTATCAAACCAGTTCATCGACCGGTTCCTTCCGGAGGCAAGCGGTGAGTTTGTGAAGGTTTATCTGCTGCTTTTGCGGCGGGTCTCCGAGGGAGGAGAGCTTTCTATTTCCCACATGGCTGACGGACTTGATAATACGGAAAAGGATGTACTGCGCGCGCTGAAATATTGGGAGAGAATGAATCTCCTGAAATTAGAATACGGAGAAGATAAAAAGCTGCAGGGCATTGTCCTGCTGGAAGAGGACTGTGCGGAATCGGCTGTTACGGCGGAGGAAGCCGTAACGGCCGGAAAAAAAACGGAAGCCGCACGGGAATCTGAGAGAAAGCCTGCGGATCTGCAGGCGCTTCAGACAGACGAGGAATTCTGCCAGCTTCTTTATCTTGCGGGAAGGTATACGGCCAAGACGCTGACGCCCAGGGATTGTGATGTGCTGGCGAACTTATATGGTTCTGTCGGCATGTCGGCGGAGCTTTTGGAATATTTGATTGAATACTGCGTTTCCGGCGGACATAAAAGCATGAGATACATAGAGACGGTTGCCCTCAACTGGCATGAGCGCGGGATCAGGACGGTGGAGCAGGCCAAAGGGGAAGCGGTGATGGGAGGCCGGAACACCTATGCGGTGCTGAAAGCTTTCGGCTTGGGCGGCCGGAATCCCGCCGCCGGTGAACGGGCGATGATTGATCAGTGGTTCCGGGATTACGGATTTCCGGTAGAAGTGGTGGTGGAAGCCTGCGACAGGACGATGCGGGCGATTCACCAGCCAAGCTTCGAGTATGCGGACAGAATCCTGAGGGACTGGAAGGAAAAGGGAATACGGGAACGGGACGATATTGCCAGGCTGGATGAGAAGCCGGCTGCGAAAAGCGGCGGCAGCAGGAAGGCCGCCGGAAAAAAAGAGGACTTGAAAAAATCCAATAAGTTTCATAATTTCACAGAAAGAGATTATGACTGCGATGAACTGATGAAGAAGATCAACGGGCTGATGTAGGACCGGCTGCACTGCAGGGACAAGCCGGAGGGAAAGCAGGGAGGATGGATGTGGCACTGAATAATTCCCAGTATGACGCGCTGATGCGGGTATATCAGAAGAAACAGCTGGACAGTAAACGAAGGCAGGATGAGCGGATCGACGAGGTGTACCGCGCGCTGCCCCAGATGGAAGAATTCGACAGGGAGATCAGCGCCATATCCGTGGAGCAGGCCAGACGGCTGCTGGACGGGGAGGAGGGGGCGCTTGAGCGCCTCAGATTCAAGCTGAAGGAGCTGCGGGAGAGCAAAGAAACTTTGCTCGCCATGGGAGGGTTTGCTCCCGATTATATGGAACCGGTATATACATGTTCGGAGTGCAGGGACACCGGCTATGTGGGCGGCAGGAAATGTAAATGTCTGAAGCAGGCCGAAATCGCGCTTTTATACGGGCAGTCTAATCTGGAGCGGGTTCTGCAGGCTGAGAATTTTGACTGTCTCAGTTTTGAATATTATGATAAGACTCTTATTGTGAATGAAGAGAAAGGAATCAGCCAGCATGAGTATATGAGGGCTGTGGTGGAGGAATGCCGGAATTATGCGGCGGGATTTCATGAGCGCGGGGGGAATCTCCTGTTCACCGGTCCGGCCGGCACTGGAAAGACATTCCTCACCAACTGCATTGCCAAGGCGCTTTTAGACCGGGCTGAGGCGGTGCTGTATCTTACTTCTTCCGATCTGTTCCAGCTGATTTCCGACAAGAGGTTTGACCATGGCGGTGAAGAGCGGGAAGAAAAATATAAGGGCATCCTGGAATGCAGCCTGCTGATCATTGACGATCTGGGGACAGAGCTCACCAACAGCTTTACCAATTCAGAGCTTTTTTACTGCATCAACACAAGGCAGCTGAGGGGGAGGGCGACGATCATCTCCACGAACCTGACCATGAATGAGCTGCGGGATATTTATTCTGAGAGAATTTTTTCCAGGATCATCAGCAGCTACCGCGTGATTCCGCTGTTTGGAGCGGATATCCGGATAAAAAAAAGATTGAGCGGGAAAACATCTTGACTTTCCGCGGTGTCGATGATACCCTCTAAAAGTACGAAAGAGTAAAACTAAGCTGTACCGAGAGTATGCAGACGAACACAGGAGGGATAAAAGAATGCAGGACGAGCATGATTTGAATACCATACCGGTGGGTCCTCTGGGACTGATACCGATCGATGGCTGTCAGGAGCTGGGCCGGAAGGTGGACGCCTATTTGGTGGAATGGAGAAAAGAACGCCAGAATGAGCATAAGACTTCCGTCGTCTTTTCAGAATATGAAAAGGACAGTTATATCATTGAGAGCCACGTCCCCCGCTTTGGAACCGGAGAGGCAAAAGGGGTGATCGATAAATCGGTCAGAGGCGACGACCTGTTTATCATGGTAGATGTCTGCAACTATAGTCTGACCTATTCCCTTTGCGGGCGTGTGAACCATATGTCTCCCGACGATCACTTTCAGAATCTGAAGCGTATCATCGCCGCTGTAGGCGGGAAAGCCAGGCGCATCACGGTCGTGATGCCGTTTCTGTATGAGAGCAGGCAGCATAAACGCAACGGGAGAGAATCCCTGGACTGCGCGCTGGCCCTTCAGGAGCTGGTGCACATGGGAGTGGATCACATCATCACCTTTGACGCCCATGATTCGCGGGTGCAGAACGCGATCCCGCTGAAGGGATTTGAAACGGTACAGCCTATTTATCAGTTTATCAAGCATCTCCTGAAACATGAGAGAGAGCTTAAGATCGACAGCGAGCATATGATGGTGATCAGTCCGGATGAAGGCGGTATGGGCCGCGCCATTTACTTTGCCAATGTGCTGGGGCTGGATGTGGGAATGTTCTATAAACGCCGGGACTATACAAAGGTGGTAAACGGGAGAAACCCCATAGTGGCCCATGAGTTCCTGGGCGCTTCTGTGGAGGGCAAGGACGTGATCATCATTGATGATATGATCTCCTCCGGGGAGAGCATGCTGGATGTGGCGAAGGAGCTTAAGCGCAGGAAAGCCAGAAAGGTGTTCATCTGTGCGACCTTCGGTCTGTTCACAGGCGGCCTGCAGAAGTTCGATGAATATTTCGAAAATGGTCTCATAGACCGGATGCTGACGACAAATCTGATTTATCAGACGCCGGAGCTTCTGGCGAAGCCGTATTATATCGATGTGGATATGAGCAAGTATATCGCTATGCTGGTCGATTATATGAATCACGATGTCTCCATCAACCAGCTTCTGAATCCCACCTCCAGGATCAACAGCCTGCTGGAAAGGTACAGAGGCTGAAAGGATCTTACTGAAGAAAAAGGATGTCACAGACGAGACTGTCTGGACATCCTTTTATTGTTTCAGCTTAAGGCCAGCAGATGGTACGGGACATTCAGCCTGGATAAATAGGCAGCCTCCCGTTTGTGGCAGGTAAAAAGAAGTACCTGTCCGGGATAATTTTCCGCCAGCCATTTAAGAGTATTGTGCAGGCGGGAGTCATCATAATAGGCGAAGGTATCGTCCAGGAGAATCGGCAGGGAAAGATCCGGATACAGGATCTCTACGGCGCTGATCCGCAAAGCCAGATAGACCTGTTCTATGGTCCCGCGGCTTAAGGATTCCAGCGGGATGGTCCGGCCGCCGCTCCGAAGAGTTACGGACAAGTTTTCGTCGATATAGAGCCGTTCATAGACGCCGTCTGTAATGGCGCAGAGGATTTCTGAAACCTTTGAGTTCAGAACGGGACTGAAGGATTCATGGATTTTCGAAGAAAGAGAGGAGATGGTTTCTTCGGCAAGACCAATGGCTTCTATCTTTTCCTGGATCTCTTTATTCTTCTGAATGGTTTTTTCGAGGGCGCTCTTCTGTTCCTCCAGTTCGGTCAGATGCTTGCAGGCTTGTTCAAATTCCCAGGCCTCCTTCTGACACCGGGCCATTTCGCCGTGAGCGTTTTGAAGCTTTTCCTGTAAGGCGACTGTGGCCTTGAGAGATTCCTCAGACTGAACATATTCCTCGGAAAGTGCTTTCTGGATTGCAGTGTATTCCGCCATTTTTTCTTCCATGGCTTTCATGTTCTCTTCCGAGATTTCGGAAGTATGAAGATGCGCGGTAAATTCATTCCGCAGGAACTGTTCCGTTTCCGCCGCCATGGCCTCTGAGTCCGAATCATCTTTTTTAGATCGGACGAATAGGATGATGGTAAGCAGGAAAGAAATACCTGTAGCGGCAAAAAACAAGATCAGGAAAGGCAGCTTGGGGAACGGGAATGGAGTTCCCGTGAAGGGAAGATCCTCATAAAACAAGGTGCCAAGGCCAAGGAGCAGGAAGATGAAGAAGGAAATCGTGCCGGAGATGATATCCCGAAGACGCAGGGCGCGTCTGGCATGCTTTGCTGTTTCTTCTGCGGCCAGCCGGTATGCGGTAAAGGCATCCTGGATCCGTTCCTGATAGATATCGGGATCCTTTATATGGGCGAGGCTGTGGGATTCCACCGCATTTCGCTTTTCTTCCATACTTTTGTTGAGCTCCGCCTGCCGTTGCTTTTCTTCGGCGAGCTTTGCTTCCAGGTCCTTTATCTGATTCTCCAGCTCCTCCGGCTGACCGTCCATGGCCTTTAACTTATCTTCGGCTTCGCAGATCTCCTGGAAAAGAGCTTGATAATGAGAAGAGGCGCTTGGATCGAGCTGCTGCTTCAGAATCCGCTTCTTCTCCTTGAGGGAAGCCAGAGTCTTGGTCACGTCCAGAGTAGAGGTGCCGGACAGAGCGATGCTGGACAAGTGGTTTTTAAGCTGGGCGCTGAGGGTTCCGTCGGTGGCGGCTCTCAGCTGTTCAATACTGATGGTGTTCCGGTAGGTCTCTTCGGTGATGTGCCCCAATAAAGCGTCGACATCGGACTGTTCGGTACCGATGACACGGCCGCTGTCCTGATATTTTAAGGACAAGGAGCGGTTCTTGGTATCCAGGCACCGCTCAATGAGGTACTCGCCGTCCCCGGCGGAAAAGCTCAGAGAGCCGCCATACGAAGCCTGGCTGTTCCAGGGATAGTAATGGGAATAGGCATCGTTCCACGCGGCCTTGCCACGGCCCCGCTCCATGCCGAAGAGCATGCTCTTCAAATAAGCGTGGAGAGTAGACTTGCCAGATTCGTTGTCGCCGTATATAACATTGATGCCTTCATCGAAGGACATGTCCTGGTGGGTGTACTTTCCGAAGCTGGAAATATGGATATCCTTTAATATCATTATGGTTCTCCTGTTTCTGAATCAAAGTTGGCCAGAAGCGCATCCAGGCCATAATAAAAAGCCTGGCTTTTTACCGGGTCCGTGAGAGAAGCTTCGGTACCGTCCGTGAGGAAAGCGCCGATATAATCTCCGATCAGGTCGTGCCGGTGGTTTTCCATAAGCGCATGGATGTCATAGGAAGGAATCGTGTCATCCCGATAGGAGACAACCCTTCCCGCTGTCCGCAGGTAGGCTTCGTCAAAGACGATGTCCGGATCCCGTTTTCCGGTCAGGGCCAGCTTGTATATATTGGAAGGCCCGTACTGTTCCATGAATCTGGTTATGGTCTGATAAAGCGACTGATTGGTCGTTTTGGAGCTTACTTTCACCCGGCATGGGATATAGGAGCGTGATGACAGAGGGATGAACTGCAGCTTCAGATTTCCGGAGTCTTTTCCCGGAAGCAGCTC
This sequence comes from Qiania dongpingensis, assembly GCF_014337195.1. Lineage (NCBI taxonomy): Bacteria > Bacillati > Bacillota > Clostridia > Lachnospirales > Lachnospiraceae > Qiania > Qiania dongpingensis. Next base: position 1,596,360 of record NZ_CP060634.1, on the reverse strand, counting down.
ACCCTGGATATATCCGTGATGCCCGGTCTCGGTCAGCTCGATGGGAGAGAGGGATCCGGCAAAGGCCAAACGATTTTCAGCATCAATTTCCGGTTTGTGTATATGACCGAGGGCGATGTAAGAAAAGCCAGAAGCGGCCAGCTTTTTCCTGTCCAGGGGAATGTGGTCCGCGTCTCCTCCATGAGCCAGGAGAATATGGAGATTTCCATCCTCCGGGGCCTTCAGATCATCATACAGAGCTTCCTTGATCTCCCTGGTGTGATAGCTGAATCCATGGACGACGGTTCCCAGATTGGGAAAGGAAACCTGTGAAAACCCGCTTCCGGACAAGAAGGTCACATTGGGAGACCAGGAAAACTCCGACAGGGCGGAGCCCGGACGGACACAGTCGTGGTTTCCGGCGATCATGACCACCGGAATCTCGGGTATGTTGGCAAAGAGGGCGTCTGCCTCCTTGAGTTCGGCCAGCGCAGGCTGGCGGTGAAATAAATCCCCTGCGATGAGCAGGAGGTCCGGGCGCTCCTTCCGGCAGGCGGAGATCAGATCCCGGAAAGCGGTCAGGATATCGAATGAACGCTCTCTGGACCAGGGAAATCCCCGGTCGGGCTGACAGCCCAGATGGATGTCTGCGGTATGAATGAATTTCATAAGAAGCAGCTCCTTTCTATTCGTCATCTTGTCAAAAATAATCTGCTTAACGTGTACATTATATCATATAAAAAAGGGAGATTCAAAAAAATGTATCTCATAAATTGCATAAAATTTAGGCTATTTTCTAAAAATAATTGTTCACTTATTCCAAAAAATGTGTTACACTAGTGGTACAAAATATAACAGCAAGAGGTGATAGCGTGGTTAAAAAAGAAATGATTGCGATGCTTCTGGCAGGAGGCCAGGGCAGCAGGCTGGGCGTATTGACGTCAAAGGTGGCCAAGCCGGCGACAGCGTTTGGCGGTAAATACCGGATAATTGATTTTCCGCTGAGCAATTGTATCAATTCAGGCATAGATACGGTGGGTGTCCTGACTCAGTATCAGCCGCTTCGGCTGAACGCGCACATCGGAATCGGCATCCCGTGGGATCTGGACCGCAATGTGGGCGGGGTGACGGTGCTGCCGCCTTACGAAAAGAGTACAAACAGTGAGTGGTACACCGGCACTGCCAATGCTATTTATCAAAATCTGGAATATATGGAGGCGTATAATCCGGAATACGTTCTGATCTTATCCGGAGACCATATCTATAAGATGGATTATGAAGTGATGCTCGATTATCACAAGGCGAATAACGCAGATATCACCATCGCGGCGCTGCCTGTGCCCATCGAGGAAGCAAGCCGTTTCGGTGTGCTCATCACGGATGAAAATAACCGGATAACGGAGTTTGAGGAAAAACCGGCCAAGCCCAGAAGCAATCTGGCTTCCATGGGCATCTATATCTTCAGCTGGAAAGTATTAAAAGAGGCCCTTATCACAATGTCCGATGAGCCTGGCTGTGATTTCGGCAAGCATGTGATTCCGTACTGCCACAGCCGCGGGGACCGGATTTTTGCTTATGAGTACAACGGCTACTGGAAGGACGTTGGGACGTTGGGATCCTACTGGGAAGCGAACATGGAGCTGGTTGATATCATTCCTGTGTTCAATCTCTACGAAGAGTTCTGGAAAATTTATACAAAGAGCGATATTCTTCCGCCTCAATACATATCTTCGGATTCTGTCATTGAGCGGAGCATCGTCGCAGAGGGGGCGGAAGTATACGGGGAGGTATATAACTCGGTAATAGGCGCCGGCGTGAAGATTGGAAAAGGAGCTGTGATACGGGATTCGATCCTGATGCAGGATGTGGTGGTCGGCGACGGCACGGTTGTTGACAAGGCGATCATAGCGGACAACACGGAGGTGGGAGCCAATGTACGGCTGGGTACAGGAGACTTTGCTCCCAGCAAGCTTGACCCCAGAGTATATGCGTTTGACCTGGTGACCGTGGGAGAGGATTCCTATATCCCTGACGGTGTGACGGTGGGAAGGAATACGGCCATTTCCGGTGTGACAGCCGCATCGGATTACCCTGACGGAGAGCTGGGCAGCGGAGACTTTATTATAAAGGCAGGTGAGGCACAATGAGAGCGATAGGGATCATTCTGGCAGGCGGAAATAACAAGAGGATGAGGGAATTGTCAGAGAAACGCGCAGTTGCCGCAATGCCCGTTGCGGGCAGCTATCGGGCCATAGATTTCTCATTGAGCAACATGTCCAATTCCCATATTAAAAAGGTGGCGGTGTTCACCCAGTATAATTCCACATCGTTAAATGAGCATTTGAGTTCATCAAAATGGTGGGATTTCGGAAGAAAGCAGGGAGGGCTTTTTGTATTCACCCCCACCCTTACGACGGTCAACAGCAACTGGTACAGAGGGACGGCTGACGCTCTCTGGCAGAACATAAACTACTTGAAGAGCAGCCATGAACCTTATGTGGTGCTTGCTTCCGGAGATGGTATCTATAAGCTTGACTATAATAAGGTACTGGAGTATCATATCTCCAAACAGGCCGATATTACCGTGGTATGCAAGGATATGCCGGCCGAAGCAGATGTGAGCCGTTTTGGACTGGTGAAGACGAATTCGGACGGCCGCATCATTGAATTCGAGGAAAAGCCCATGGTAGCTACCTCCCATACCGTATCCTGCGGCATCTATGTGATCCGGCGGCGCCAGCTGATTGAGCTGATCGAAAAATGCGCAGAAGAAGACCGCTACGATTTTGTACAGGATATCCTGATCCGGTACAAAAATATGAAGCGGATCTACGCTTACAAGCTGGAATCTTACTGGAACAATATTTCATGCGTGGATGCGTATTATAAGACGAATATGGAGTTCCTGAAACCGGAAGTGAGGAATTATTTCTTCAATACGTATCCGGATGTTTATTCGAAGGTGGACGACAATCCGCCGGCCAAGTACAATATAGGGGCCAAAGTGAGAAACAGTCTGATTTCCAGCGGGTGTATCATCAATGGGGAAGTGGAAAATTCAGTTTTGTTTAAAAAGGCATATATTGGAAACAACTGTGTGATCAAGAATTCCATTATTCTCAATGATGTCTATATTGGGGACAATACCAGGATCGAGAACTGCATCGTGGAGAGCAGAGATACGATTCGGGCCAATATGACGTACATTGGAGAACCGGATAATATCAAGATCGTCATCGAAAAGAACGAGAGATTCGTACTTTAATATACTAGTAAGAGATGAAGGAAGGGGACTATATAAAAATGCAGATTACAGATGTGAGGGTTAGGAAGGTATCAAAAGAGGGGAAAATGAAAGCAATTGTGTCTATTACTCTGGACAACGAATTCGTGGTTCATGATATTAAAGTGATCGAGGGCGAAAAGGGAATGTTCATTGCCATGCCCAGCCGGAAAGCCACCGACGGCGAATACCGGGATATCGCGCATCCGATCAATTCAGAGACCAGGGACAAAATTCAGGGTATCATCCTTGCAAAGTATGAGTCGACTCTGCTGGAAGCGGAAGAAGAGGAATAAACAGTCGTTGAGTAAACCAGGCAGGTGCCGAAGGGCGCCTGCCTTTTTCTCGCTTTAAAGGAAATAAATGGTCTAAAGATGTTGTAAAAGAACTTGAAAACAGGTTGCTTATTCCTTATATCACTTATATAATAAAACTATCTATGGGCATTGCCCATACACAGATGATGGAGAAGGATAGGACATGAAGATTATAATTGTAGGAATCGGTAAAGTCGGATACACATTGGCGAAGCATCTGTCTGCCGAGGGAAATGATGTAGCCGTGATAGACAAGTCTCAGGAGGCCGCGGACAAGGGCGGGGACAGCCTCGATATTATGTGTCTGAGGGGAAGCGGTTTGAGCACCCGAGCCCTTCTTGACGCAGGAGTGAGGGAGACGGACCTAATCATTGCCACCACGCCCAGCGACGAGATCAACATGCTGTGCTGTCTGACAGCAAAGCGGCTCGGAGCTAAACATACGGTGGCCAGGATCCGTGACCCGGAATACGCCCACGAAGTGTCTGTTCTGAAGCAGGAGCTGGGGCTCAATATGATTATCAATCCGGAGCTGGAGGCGGCCAATGAGATTGGAAGAGTCCTCCGTTTTCCGACGGCCATTAACGTGGAGACGTTTGCCGCGAGAAAGGTGGAGCTTGTCGCTTTCCGCGTAGTAAAAGGTGATAAAATCGTCGGGAAAAATCTGGCCGGTATCATGAACGATATTAAATTTCCGATTCTGTTCTGTACGGCCGTACGGGGAGATGAAGTGATCATACCGGACGGAAACTTCGTCCCCGCGGAAGGAGACCTGATGTACATAGCGGGCAAGCCCTCCGCCATAACGGACTTTTTTAAATATGAGGGCAAATACCAAAAACAGGTAAAGACCGCGGTTATAGTAGGAGGGGGCCGCATTGCTTATTATCTGGGACTTGGGATGAGCCGCCTCGGTATGAAGATAAAGATCATTGAGCAAAATAAGAAGCGGTGCCAGGAACTGGATGAGCTGCTCCCGGACTGCATCATCATTCATGGAGACGGGACGGATGAGCAGATCCTGGAGGAAGAGCATTTGGAAGCGGCGGGAGCTGTCGTGACGCTTACGGGAAGGGATGAAGAGAACCTGCTCACAGCCTTGTATGCGAGCCGGCTTCGTGTCCCCAAGGTGATCGCCAAGATCAACCGGGGGAATTATGAAGGCATCATCAAGGAGATGGGAGTGGATTCCATTATAAGTCCGAAAAACATTACGGCGGCACAGATCATCCGATATGTGAGGGCGCTCAGGAATACCATTGGGAGCAACGTTGAGACTTTACATAAGATTGCCGACGGCAGGGCGGAAGCTTTGGAGTTTGTCGCCGGGGAGAGCACCTGGAATCTGGGGGTACCTTTTAAAGATATCAGATTCAAGAAGAATTTTCTGGTGGCGGCGATAGTCCGGAATGGAAATATCATCATTCCTACCGGAAACGATTGTATCATGGCCAAAGACAATGTCATTGTCATTTCCAGGTCCTCCAATGTGAACGACCTGAATGATGTATTTGAAGTGTAGGAGTCGGGAGGCATAGAGCGTGAATATTACACTTGTTTTATACGTGGTCGGACATGTGCTGTGCTATGAGGCGGTCCTGATGCTTCTGCCCATCGGCGTAGCCCTTTTGACCGGGGTGAATGATTGGATATACTTTGTTTATACGATCGTCCCGCTTTTGCTCACCGGACTTCTGCTTCGCAGCAGGAAGCCGAAGGTGACAAAGATGCAGACAAGGGACGGGCTGGCCGCGGTTGCATTTGCGTGGATATTTCTGGCGGCCTTTGGAGCGCTGCCCTTTTATTTCAGCGGATATTTTAACGGATATGTGGACTGCTTTTTTGAGACAGTGTCCGGCTTTACCACCACAGGGGCGACGATCCTTACGGATATAGAGGGACTTCACAACGGGGGCCTCATGTTCTGGAGGAGCTTTACCCACTGGATAGGCGGCATGGGGATTCTTGTATTTGTCCTCGCGTTCCTTCCGAATATGGACGGATCCAATGTTCAGCTTTTAAAAGCGGAGAGCCCCGGCCCGACGCCGGGTAAAATGGTCCCGCGGCTGAAGGAGACGGCGCGGATCCTGTATCTGATCTATTTTGGACTGACGATTGCCCATATCCTCTGCCTGGTGGCGGCGAAAATGCCGCTTTATGATTCTGTGATCCATGCCATGGGAAGTGCCGGTACAGGTGGATTTTCCAATATGAACGCCAGTGTCGGCGCGTATCATAATCCGGCGGCCGAATGGATAATCGCCATATTTATGATGCTGTTCGGCGTTAACTTCAGCGTCTATTACCTGTTGCTAAAAAAGCAGGTGAGAGATGTGTTCAAAAATGGGGAGCTCAGGCTCTACCTGGGTATCATCGTAGGCTCTGTGGTATTTATAACCCTGAACATCGCCCAGAAATATTATGACGGTTCGTGGAGTGATGCCATACGTTCTGCTTTTTTCCAGGTGTCCTCCATTATGACCACCACGGGTTACAGCACTACGGACTTTAATCTCTGGCCGACACTGAGCAAGATGATCATCGTGACCCTGATGATAGTCGGGGCATGTGCGGGGTCCACCGGAGGCGGTGTAAAGGTGAGCCGGGTCTTAGTTCTGTTTAAGTCCATTAAGCAGGAAATTCGCCATCTCATCCACCCCAGGATGATCAGCTCGCCGAGAATGGACGGAAAGGTGATTGAAAAGGGCATCATCAAAGGAATCTTGATTTTTTTCTTTACCTATATTATGATTGCCATAGTGGCCATGCTTGTGATATCGGTGGATGGATATGACATTGAAACGACCATCACCGCGGTGCTTTCTGCGCTGGGGAATATCGGGCCGGGCCTGGGGGCGGTGGGCCCCATGGGGAATTTCGCCGGATTTTCGCAGCTCAGCAAGGTCGTATTGTCCTTCTGCATGCTGGCGGGAAGACTGGAACTGTTTCCCATGTTGATCTTATTCGTGCCATCCGCCTGGAAGAAGTCATGCTAGATTTGGACAGCCATATGTCGGGAATGAGGAGCAGATATGTTTGTGATCGCAGGTCTTGGGAATCCGGGTCTTGCCTATGCCGGGACCAGGCATAACGTGGGATTCGGCGCCATCGATGAGCTGGCGGATTCTTACCGTATCGGAGTGGATACGAAAAAGCACAAGGGACTCATTGGAAAGGGAAATATTGGGGGACAGAAGGTTATCCTGCTGAAGCCCCAGACATATATGAACTTAAGCGGAGAAAGTATCAGAGAGGTGCTGGATTATTATAAGCTGACACCGGAAGAGCTTTTGGTGATCTATGATGATATCAATCTCGATCCGGGACAGCTCCGTATCCGGGAAAAGGGGAGCGCCGGCGGACATAACGGGATGAAGAACATCATTTCCCACCTGGGGACCGATGTTTTTTCCAGGATTCGTGTGGGGGTAGGAAGCAAACCGCCCCGAATGGATCTGGCGGACTATGTGCTGGGACATTTTTCGGCGGAAGAACTGCCGGAAGTTCGGGAAAGTCTCGTGCACGCGGCCGAAGCGGCAGCTATGATCGCGGCGGGCGATATGGCGGCGGCCATGAATAAGTTCAATGGAAAAAAGAAATGATAGGATTTAGAACCACCAATAACAGACAGAGGTGATTGAATGGCAGGCTCTTTTCGCAGTCCGCTGCCTGAACTGAAAGAATATTTAGATACAAAAGAGGACCTTTGCAGAGGCAGAGGTCCTGTTTCTGTCAGTGGCGGCACCGATTCTCAAAAGGTTCACCAGATGGCGGAGCTGGGACGGATGTTCCCACTGAAGTTAGTTGTGACTTACAACGATGCAAGGGCAAAAGACATATATGAAGATTACAGGAATTTTGACAGGAATGTTTTTTTATATCCGGCCAGGGATCTGCTGTTTTATAATGCGGATATACAGGGCAGCCTGCTCGCCCGGAAGCGCCTGATGGTACTGAAGCAGCTTCTGGAGGAAGGAGAGGGGACGATCATCACCACAGTGGACGGGTGCATGGATCATCTGATGCCTCTGTCCGCATTTGCGGAGAGTGTAATCTTGCTGGAGGAGGGACAGGAGCTTGACCTGGAGGAGCTCCGCAGGCGCCTTATATACATGGGATATGACAGATGCGCCCAAGTGGAGCAGGGCGGCCAGTTTTGTGTCCGCGGCGGTATCCTGGATATTTTTCCCCTTACAGAAGAAAATCCGGTCCGTGTGGAACTGTGGGGAGATGAGATTGACTCCATCCGTTCCTTTGATGTGGAAAGCCAGCGCTCCATTGAACGTCTGGAGCAGGTCCGCCTGTACCCGGCGAGGGAGCTGGTCCTTGACAAAGACAGACTGGAAGAAGGAACAGAACGTCTGATAAAGGAAAAAGAAACATATAGAAAGCAGCTGAAGGAACAGAAACGGATTGAGGAGGCTCACCGGATTGATACCATAGTGGGAGAAATGGTGGAAGAGCTTCGGGAGGGGTGTTTTTTGGGAGCCCTGGAAGGATGTGTCCGGTACTTCTGCCCGGAGACTGTATCCTTCCTGGAGTATTTTAAAGAGGGGATTCCGTTTTTTCTGGATGAACCGGCCAGGATCATTGAACGGGCCAATGTGGTAGAGGCCGAATTCCGGGAGAGCATGACGCAGAGGCTGGAAAAGGGCTATCTGCTCCCCGGCCAGACGGATATCCTTTATTCCGTGAGAGAAGTGTCGGCGGCACTGGCGAGAGAGCGCAGTGTTCTTTTTTCTGCCCTTGAGCAGAAGACGATACCGGTCAAGAAGCGGTACAGCATGACGGTCAAAAACGGGAATTCCTACCATAACGGCTTTGAGCTTCTGGTAAGCGATTTAAAGAAATGGAAAAAAGAAGGCTGGAGAGTGGCGCTTTTATGCGCTTCCCGAACGAGAGGAGCCAGGCTGGCAAAGGATCTGCAGGAACAGTATGATCTGAGGGCCTATTATTCCGAGGAGGAAGACAAAGAGATTCTTCCCGGCGAGATCTGTGTGCTGTACGGGAGCCTTCACAGGGGATTTGAGTACCCGATGATAAAATTCGTAGTGATCCCGGAAAGCGACATGTTCGGAACGGAAAAGAAGAAGCGCAGAAAACGGACTGCCTACGAGGGCAAGAAGATCCAGAGCTTTTCGGAACTGTCGGCCGGCGATTACGTGGTACACGAAAATCATGGACTCGGTATTTACCGGGGAATTGAGAAAATTGAAGTAGACAAGATAATAAAGGATTATATAAAGATTGAGTATGCCGGAAACGGAAGCTTGTATCTGCCGGTGACCCAGCTGGATATGATCCAGAAATATGCTGGGGCGGGCGCGAAAAAGCCCAAGCTCAATAAGCTGGGAGGACAGGAATGGGGCAGGACGAAGTCCCGGGTAAAGGGGGCCGTAAAGGAAATCGCCAGGGATCTTGTGCAGCTATACGCAGCAAGACAGCATACGGATGGATTTCAGTACGGACCGGATACCGTTTGGCAGAAGGAGTTTGAAGAGCTGTTTCCTTATGAGGCGACGGAGGATCAAGAGCTGGCCATTGAGGCGACCAAACGGGACATGGAGAGCAAAAAGATCATGGACCGGCTCATATGCGGGGATGTGGGCTATGGAAAGACAGAAATCGCCATCCGCGCTGCCTTTAAAGCGGTCCAGGAGGGAAAACAGGTCGTATACCTGGTGCCTACGACCATTTTGGCGCAGCAGCATTATAATACATTTGTCCAGAGAATGATGGATTTCCCGGTCCGTGTGGATATGCTGTCCCGCTTCAGGAGCGCCGCAGAGCAGAAAAAGACCTTGGCGGATCTGAAAAAGGGGCTGGTGGATATTTTGATCGGCACCCACCGTGTGCTTTCTGACGACGTGGTGTTCAAGGATCTGGGACTTTTGATCATTGATGAAGAACAGCGGTTTGGAGTAGCTCACAAGGAAAAGATCAAAAAGATGAGAGAAAATGTGGATGTTCTGACGCTGACAGCCACTCCGATCCCCAGGACGCTTCATATGAGCCTGGTCGGCATCCGGGATATGAGTGTCCTGGAAGAACCGCCCATGGACAGAGTCCCCATTCAGACTTATGTCATGGAATATAATGAAGAAATGGTACGGGAAGCCATTGAGAGGGAACGGGCCAGAGGAGGGCAGGTCTATTATGTGTATAACAGGGTTCAGGATATAGAGGATATCACATCTAAGATCGCGGAACTGGTTCCGGACGCCGTAGTAGTCTACGCCCATGGGCAGATGAGGGAGAGGCAGCTGGAAAAGATCATGCTGGATTTCATTAATGGGGAGATTGATGTGCTTGTCTCTACCACGATCATTGAAACTGGTCTGGATATCTCCAATGTAAACACCATGATCATCCATGACGCGGACCGGTTTGGGCTGTCCCAGCTTTACCAGCTTCGGGGGAGAGTCGGGCGTTCCAACCGCACCGCGTACGCATTCCTTATGTACAGGAGGAACAAGCTCCTGAAAGAAGAGGCGGAAAAACGTCTGGCCGCTATCCGGGAGTTCACGGAACTTGGTTCCGGCATCAAGATCGCCATGAGAGACCTGGAGATCCGCGGGGCCGGAAACCTCCTCGGCGCAGAGCAGCACGGCCACATGGAGGCCATCGGCTATGACCTTTACTGCAAGCTTTTGAACGAAGCAGTTAAGGCTTTAAAAGGAGAGGGAGAAGAAGAATCCTTTGAGACGGCTGTCGATTTCAACATCGACGCTTATATTCCTCCTTCTTATATCAAGAATGAGGTCCAAAAGCTTGAGATATACAAGCGGATTTCTGGAATTGAGGATGAAGAGGAAGCCATGGATATGCGGGATGAACTCACCGACCGGTTCGGCGATCTGCCTCGTTCCGTGGAGAATCTGCTTGAGATTTCCCTTCTGAAAGCCATGGCTCATAAGGTGTTTGTAACGGAGATAACCGGAAACCGCCAGGAGGTGCGGCTTGTGATGTATGAGAAGGCGCCGTTCCATGTGGAGAAGATCCCGGAGCTGGTGAAGCAGTATGGAGGAACTCTTCGGTTCACGGCGGCGGAGCAGCCATACTTCACTTATATGGACCGGAAACGGGAAAACAGGGACGGAAAACAGATGCTGGAAAAGGTGAAAATCCTGTTAAATGCCATAAAAGAGTTGCTAGTTTGACCGTTTGGTACTATAATAACAAGTGCCTGTGTGTACAGGATCTAAGAGGAAACAATCTAGGGAGGATACCGTTACTATGAACAAATTTACGAGAAAGCTGGTACTTCTGCTGGCGGTCTTGCTCACAGCCGGTACATTGGCAGGCTGCGGACGCACTAAGGTGACTTTGGAAAATTACCCCACTACGGTGGTCGCGACGCTGGGTGATACTAAGATCTATCTGGATGAAGCCAACTATCAGGCCAGGTATAATCAATATACGAGTGAATTGTATTATAACATGTATGGATATGATCTGTCGGATATGTGGGATACGGACATCGGGACCGGCAGCACGCTGGAAGAGTATACAAAAAAGAATGTGATGTCTGCCATTTATCAGACCTATGTTCTGAAAGCAAAAGCGGAAGAGCTGGGGCTTGTGCTGGATGAAAAGGAGACCGCAAAGGTAGCGGAGACCGTGAAGAGCACCATGGAGAATATGGATGAAGCGCTTAAAGAAGCCACAGCCATCACAGAAGAGCGGCTTACTGAGATTCTGACCAATAACGCACTTGCTATGAAAGCATATGAATATGCGGTGAAGGATGTGGATACAGAAGTCAGCGATGAAGAAGCGGCTCAGCGTAAGATCAGCTACATTCTGGTGAAGGACGGGGACGACGCGGCGGCAGCGGAGACACTTGCCGAAGAACTGAAAGGCAAGGCAGAAGCGGGAGAGGATATGTCCGCTCTGGCTGATGAGCATGATAACTGCACGTATTCCCAAGCTACGTACGGAGCTGGGGATTATGACAATACCCTCGGTAATTTTGGCCGTACTTTGGCGACCGGAGAGTTTGGAAGCGTATATGACGAGGGCTATGGTTGGTATGTAGTATATTGCGATTCTGATTTTGATCAGGAAGCGACCGAGAAAGAAAAGCCTGTCATTGTAGAGCAGAGAAAAGGGGAACTTTTCCAGAGCGCCTATGCGGAATGGCTGAAGGACATGCCCAAATTCAAGGTTGACGAGGACGTATGGTCAGCGATTACCTTTGATAAAACTCTTTTTGTAGTACCGGAGACGACGTCCGGGGAGGAAGAGACCACCTCAGCCGCTGGTGAAGAGACGACTTCGGCAGAGACGTCAGAATCCACGACGGCTCAGGAGGAGACTACGACAGCGGCTGAATAGAATCAGATGGATATAAGAATCCGGCGGAGAAAGAACTCCGCCGGATTTTTGTTATATACCTCGCCGCACGAAGTGCGCCCGTCCGGAGGGCATGAATTAAGGGATGCCCTTGGGTATGATACAAAATACTTTTTGGAATCATTTCTAGTAAATTTCCCTTAAGCTCCAGTTAAGCCCCGGCAGAAATTCCGGACCGTCACGATTTCGGTTCGCTGGCGATGCAGGGGCCGCTTTATCCTCGCTCCGGGAGTACCGCTCACATGTCGACGGGAAATCTTTATGATTTCCCGTCTCCTGTTCGCTCAGAAACGAAATCGGTATTTTTCGTTTCTGCCTCCCTCCGTTTGGGGAACACCGGCCCCTGCCCTGCGGCGCTCACCTTTAGGCCGGCCCGGAATCTTTCTGCCGGTATCCTGACTGCCGCACCTTTTCGGATGCTTTCCGTTCCTTTGATTCCAGAAAAGGAGTGGATATCCACACGGCCCGCGCGCGTACCGCAGCGGGCTGCAGTGTCCGCTCCAATGGTTTTCAAAACAAGCGGAAGTATATCTCGGTGCGGCAGGAAGAGCAGGAGGAACAATCCGATTCCATCGTAAGGCGAGCGCCGCAAAGGCGTTAGCAGAATTTTCCCGGACGCAGGGAGGCAAAAATCGCATATCATGCGGATTTTTGTTGGAATCTGACATGGAAAAATATCGATTTATCCATGTCAGTTGGAAAGGACCGACTGGAGGCCGTAAAAATTCTGGTTACGGCTACCAGCGAACCGCCTGGATGGAATCGGATTTCCTCTTGCCTTGTAAATCTGACAAAGAAAACTTGTTTAAACGGTATTCAAAGGAATACCTTGCCGCACGGAGTGTGCCTGCCTGGAACTTCTGCCGACGCTGTTCCTCTTGTTCTTTTCTGTGCAAAGTCGGACACTTTCGCTGCCTTGTTCTTCTCTTGTATCCGGCGGAAAAGAGTGTTACACTGAAGTCAGGAAAAGCAGCGCCCAAGAAGAAGGGATATTAATATGGGAATGGAAGGAAATCATATGACCAGTAAAGGAAAAGAGGCGTATTCTCTCCGGTTTGCGAAAAAAAGCAGCGGGGAATTGTCTGAAAGGTCCAGAAGTAATTTAGTGGAGCTTTTGAACCGGAATATTCCGGGCGGCATCATGGGCGGATATCTGGAAAAGGATTTTCCTCTGTATTGTGTCAATGATTATATGCTGGAGCATCTTGGCTATACTTATGAGGACTTCTGCCGCGATATAGATGGACTCGTGATCAATTGCATGCATCCCGATGACCGGGAACGAGTGGAAAGGCAGGTTGAGGATGCCTTTTCAAAAGACTGTGATTATGAGATTCGTTATCGGATGAAAAAGAAGAATGGAAGCTATATATGGGTAAACGATATCGGGCGGAAAACTGTGGATGAGGACGGCCGTAAAATCTGTATCAGTACGATTCGGGATGTCACGAAGGATATGGAGACCAGACGCCAGGAGAAGAAATATGACGCGTTATTTGAAAGCGTGGTCTGCGGGATTGTCCAATATCGGCTCTTTTCTGACGGCAGGGTCGAATATAAAAATGCCAATCAGGAGGCTATCCGTATTTTCGGATATACTCCGGACGAATTTTGGAGGAAGGATGACTGGCGTCTGCCGGAGCTGATCGCAGAAGAGGACCGGGACCGCGTTCTGGCGGAGGCATACGGCATTTCAGAAGTAGGACAGAAGGGAGAATTCGAATACCGGCTCCGGAGAAAGGACGGTTCTTCCTGTTGGATCATTGGAACGGCGGAGATGATCATCGATGATGACGGCGAGATACTGATACAAAGTGCTTTTATGGATATCAGCCTGCGGAAGAAAATGCAGCATGAGAATCTGGAACTGCAGAAGGAGAACAAGGCCAGCAGTGAGCTGCTGAGAATGGCATTGGAAGGCACGACGATCTGTGAGTTTTTTTATTATCCGAAGGAGCAGACGGCGGTGATGCCGGAACGTACCTGCGGTGTGCTGCAATGCAGACCATCGTATGAGAATATGCCTTTCAGTTTTGCAGAAGAGCGGGTTGCGGAAGAGACTAAAGGGGTTTATTTGGAGATGTTCCGGCGTATCCAATCCGGGGAGAGAACGGCTTCTTCTGAGATATGTGAACTGGACGGCTGCTGGAAACGAATTTCCATGTCTAACGTAGATTATGATGAGAATGGAGAGCCTGTGCGGGCCGTGGGACTTGTGCAGGATATCACACGGCAGAAACAGACGGAGACAGAAAATACCAGGATTTCTGCCTTGAACCAGGAGATCATGACCTCTCTTAATAACTTATTTTTTGGAGTCTACCGCCTGAATCTGGACACAGGGACGGTACATGTTATCCGCCGTCCGGAGGAGAGCCGGGATTTCAGTGAAAATGAGCTGGAACTAGATTCCTGGGTGGATGCTCTTTCTGTCTATTATCATCCTGGTGACAGAGAACGGCTCAAAAGAGGGCTTTCTTTGGAAAACCTCCGCAGGGTAAAAGCGGAAGGAGTCCATTCCTTCGAGGGAGAATACCGGCGTATTCGGAATGGGGAGTACTACTGGGTAGCCAATACCGTTTACTTAAATGATGAAAATTTCATGGGCGATACTGCGATCTTGGCGCAGACGGATATATCGGACAGAAAGCAGCAGGCCGACATCATCCATGCCCTGGGACAGGAGTATTATGCGCTGTATTACATTAACTTGGAGCAGGATACCCTAAAAGCCCTGAGGATGGACGAAAAGGAGAAGAATGCAATTGGGATCATACCTGCCGACGGGTTTCGGAAATCCATAGACCGGTATGTGGAGAGGTGCGTTCATCCGGACGAGCAAATGGAAATGCAGAAGTTCTTTTCACAGGGGAATTTACAGGAGTGTTTGACAGAGAAGAACCGTGAGATTTCCATGACTTACCGGAAAAGGACAGACAATCGCTATGAGTGGATGCAGGCTAAACTTATCTTAGGCGAGAGGAAGGAGGGGAAACCCTATCAGGTGGCTCTGGCTGTCCGGAATGTGGACGAGAGTATTCAGCAGGAGCTGGAAAGAAAAAGACTTCTGGAAGATGCGCTGCGGCATGCGGAAAGTGCCAATGCGGCGAAAAGCGATTTCCTTTCCAGGATGTCCCATGACATCCGGACGCCCATGAATGGCATCATGGGCATGGTGATTTTGGCAGAAACTTATATGGGGAATGAAGAAAAGGTGCGGGACTGTCTGGCAAAAATCGAGGTATCCGGCCGTCATCTTTTGGGGCTCCTCAATGAAGTGCTGGATATGAGCAAGATTGAAAGCGGAAAATTGGAGCTTGATTCGAATGCCTTCAGCCTGCCTGATTTTCTTCAGGATGCGCTGACCATGCTCCGGCCTTCTGTTGATGAAAAAAAACAGATACTCCGGGTTTTGATAAAAAATGTAACCCATGAAAAAGTCATTGGAGACAAGCTGAGACTGCAGCAGGTCATCGGGAATATATTGTCCAATGCCAGTAAATATACGCCGGAGGGCGGTGAGATCCGAGTCGCTTTGGAAGAGCTGGACTGTCAGACTTTGCAGTGCGGCCGGTATCGGTTTGTCATTGAGGACAATGGAATCGGCATGTCGGAGTCGTTTATGAAACGTATCTTTGAACCCTTCAGCAGGGCTGACGATTCCCGGACCAGCAATATTCAGGGGACCGGGCTGGGGATGGCCATCGCCCAGAATATCGTCCATATGATGGGCGGGGAGATCCGTGTGAACAGCCGGGAGGGAGAAGGCTCCTGCTTCACGGTGCTTTTGAATCTTCCGCTGCAGGAAGCGGGAGAAGAAAAAGCGGAGGATCTAAGAGGATTATCCATTTTATGTGTAGGAGGTCCGGGTTCAGCGGGAGATACAATCTGTCAAATGGCGAGGAGCCTGGGCATGAGGGGGGAACAGGCACTTTCCTTCGGAGAGGCGGTAAAAAAGACAAAGCTGGCACGTGAGGCTGGGAACAGTTATTTTGCGGTTTTGGTGGACTGGGATGTGGAAAATCTCCCTTGGGAGCTGGTGATCCGTGAGCTGTCCAAATCTCGGCTCGAGAGCAGACCGCACATGGTGCTGGCCGCATATAGCTGGTCCGAGGAGGAAGAAAAAAAGGCTAAAGAGGCCGGCGCGGATGCCTTTATAGGCAAGCCTCTGTTCCCTTCCAAGCTTCTGAAGCTGTTCCGCGGCTTCCTGAATCCGGAGAATGAAAATTCGGGGACAGGTTCGGTCTGGAGGGGAAAGCTCGCGGGAAGACGAATACTCCTGGTAGAGGATAATGAACTAAATGCGGAGATTGCGGGAGAATTCCTGAGCCTGGCGGGAGCGGAAGTGGATAAGGCGGAGAATGGCGAGGCGGGGGTCCGGTGTTTTGCTTCTCATCCGGAAGGATATTATGACGCCGTCCTCATGGACATCCAGATGCCCGTGATGAACGGATATGAGGCCGCGGCAAAGATTCGCGGTATGGAGCGCCGGGATTCCGAAAGCGTGGTCATCCTCGCGATGACGGCGGACGCGTTTTCCGAAGATGTCCAGCGGGCCAAAGAGGCCGGGATGGATGGCCATTTGGCAAAACCTTTTGATGTGAATCAATTGATGGAAATGCTTGATAAGCATCTGAAATAAAAACAAAAGGATATTTCTTACAATGTCCGCATAAATTCCTTCATTTTACAGACAATACATTTAGATGTAATCCAGCAGATAAATGTAAAAAGAGTAAGATGGAGGAATTCTTTATGAAAGCAACGGGCATTGTAAGAAGAATCGACGATTTGGGACGTGTGGTAATACCGAAAGAGATCCGGCGTACCCTGCGTCTTAGAGAGGGAACTCCCCTGGAAATCTTCACCGACAGAGAAGGTGAGATCATCCTGAAGAAATATTCACCCATGGCAGAATTGGGAAGCTTTGCTAAGCAGTATGCAGAGGCCTTGGCACAGGCGACAGGGCTGGCCGTCTGTGTTACCGACAGAGATCAAGTGATCGCGGTGGCAGGGACCGTCAAAAAGGAACTCTTGCAGAAGAGTATCAGCAAGCCCCTGGAACAGATGATCCTGAACAGGACCAACGTGATCGCGGGTAAGGATGACGGCCAGTTCATTCCCGTTACGGCTGAGGACACGGAGGAATACTCCGGCGAGGTGACGGCAGTGATTCTCTGTGAAGGAGATGCAATTGGATCCGTGATCATTCTGAGCAAAGACCCGAAGTATAAGATGGGTACCCTGGAGCAGAAGCTCGCACTGACTGCGGCAGGTTTTCTTGGAAGACAGATGGAAAGTTGACTCTGAATGTGATATGCTTAATACAGCAGATACCATCCGGTGCCTGCCTGTCGTCTGCATAACAGGAGGAGATTACAATGGAAAAAAAGGAACGGTATACATTTGGAGAATTGAAGGAAATCATTGCAGAGCTCCGCTCAGAGGATGGATGTCCCTGGGATAGGGCACAGACTCACGAAAGTATGAAAAAATGCCTCCAGGATGAATGTGAGGAGGTACTTCAGGCCATAGAGAATAAGGATACGGATAATTTATGTGAAGAGCTGGGCGATATCCTTTTTCAAGTGATGCTTCACAGCCAGATTGCAGAGGAGGATGGAGATTTTACCGTTGAGGACGTGATCTCGATGCTCTGCCGGAAAATGATACGGCGGCATCCTCATGTTTTTGGCAGCGGAAAGGACGGAGCGCCTGAGGAAAGCAAGGCCAGCTGGGACGAGATTAAAAATATGGAAAAAGAAGCCAGGAGAAAAGGGATAAAATTGTAGGAATCTAGGAAATTTCTTGACAAATCCATTATATCAGTTTATAAATAATGAAGAAGAGCATCGATTTCTACGAAACAAAACCTTAGGAGGAACTATTATTATGAACAAAACAGAGTTAATTGCAGCGGTTGCTGAGAAGACAGAGCTGTCTAAAAAAGATGCAGAGAAGGTTATCAAGGCTTTTACAGATGTTATTGCTGATGAAATGGCCAATGGCGGAAAAGTACAGTTGGTAGGATTCGGTACCTTTGAAGTATCCGAAAGAGCAGCCAGAGAGGGAAGAAATCCCAAGAGCGGCGAGACGATGACAATCCCGGCTTCTAAGGTTCCGAAGTTCAAAGCTGGTAAAGCATTGAAGGATATGGTAAACGCATAATTACTCTTAACAGTGATTCAGAACTGCCGCAGGGACTGCGGCAGTTTCTTTATTTCATAGGAAAGTGCGTCCTATGAAATAAAAAGCCCTCGGGGCAGAATGTACACGATGTACAGAGGAAGGCTGCTTTGCAGCCGCACATCGGGGCGCAAAGTTGACAAGCCCTTCAAAGATTGAAGGGAAGGGGAGTTTGAAGTGGGTTTACCCACTTTGTTCTAATAGGAGGATCTCATGAGATTAGATAAGTTTCTGAAGGTATCCCGCATCATCAAACGGCGTACCGTGGCCAATGAGGCCTGTGACGGCGGCCGTGTACTGGTCAATGACAGGCCGGCCAAAGCGTCTCTGAACGTGAAGGAAGGAGATATCATAGAAGTACAGTTTGGAAACCGCTCTGTAAAAGCGGAGGTTCTTAAGGTCCAGGAGAGCACAAAAAAAGAGGACGCGGGGGAAATGTACCGCTACCTGTAGTCATAGGGGCTTATCCTTCTGCATAGAATCCCAATAGGACAATGCAGAAGGGAGAGATTGGATGGAGGAACAGAGGCAGAGGGCGAAGCCCCATAAGGTGATGCTTGATAAACGAGCCCACGCAATGATAAGCGGTGTCCAGGAAGTGGTATCCTTTGATGAGAAGGAAGTGATCCTGGAGACAGAACAGGGGACTTTGACCATAAAGGGAGAAGATCTGAAGGTGAGCCGTCTTACCGTAGAGCAGGGTGAGGTGGATATCGGAGGCCGGATGGACAGCTTTGTTTATTCCGAGAGCCGCGGAAGAAAGGCGCAGGGAGAGTCCTTCCTAGGGCGTCTGTTTAAATAGCCTATGAGCGGGATGATTCGGGAAGAAGCGGACTTCCTTCTGGTGTCGGTTCTTTGGGGGGCCGGCCTTACGGTTGCGTATGACTGCTTTCGCATCGCAAGAACGGCGGTGAGACATGCTTCCTGGGCGGTTGCCATTGAAGATTTTATTTACTGGGTTTTTGCAGGCTTTGCACTGTTCTATCTTCTGTTTACCATGAACGACGGAAATGTCCGGTGGTATGCGCTGGCGGGCGCGGCATCCGGCATGTGGCTGTATCATATAACCCTGAGCCCGATTTTAGTGAAGATATTTGGAACAATATTCCAGTATATCCTGAAAGGGCTGGCCTTTCCGGCAAAAACTGCGGGGCGGCTATTGAAAAAGTGGACGAAATGCCTTACAATAAAAATAAGTGCAGCTTGGAAAAAGCGAGAGCAAAGACTGCAGGAGAAGAAAGCCCGGAGAGAACAGGCGCAGAAGAAAAAGGAAGACAGCGCTTTAAATGAGAAGGACCGCGGTGAAAAGCATGGAAGGAAGCAGAAGGAAAAAGCGTTACAAAAGACAGAGCAAAAAGGTCATTCTGGGGATTCTCCTGGTGGTGGCTCTATTAGGCGGCGCGGTGATGTATAAGACAAGGACATTGCAGGCCAAGGATGACCGGTATGCGGCCAGGGAAGAGAATATAAAGAGCCAGATCGAAAGCGAGGAGCAGAAAGCCTCGGAGCTGGAAGAACAGGAAATTTACGTAAAGACGAAGAAATACATAGAGGAGATCGCAAAGACAAAACTGGGACTGGTGATGCCCGGAGAGACGCTTTTAAAGCCGAAAAATAACGATTAATGATAGACCCTGGGCCATGGAAGGAGCCGGGGTCTTTTTCTGTCGAAAACTTTTATGCAGGGGCTGTCCCCTTTCGACAGCCTTCCCACGGACAAAACGTTATAATATTCTCTCAGGGAGGTATTGTAATGAAAAAGGAGACTTTTGTGCGGGCGGTCCTGGCTTTGGCCTTTGGCTTTATGCTGACAGCGTTTCTGGCCCAGGGGAAGACACTGGCCTCGATCGTGAGGACCGGAATGTATTTCAGTGTATTGTTTGTCGGATATAAATTTGGAGCAGGAATCGGCGCGGTAGCGGGGACAGGCTGTGGAATCATAGAAACCATCTGGCAGGGAGATTTGTCAGTGATGGGAATGCTTTGTCTGACGGGCGTGCTGGCGGGAGTTTTCCGAAGTCTCGGCCGTGCCGGCAGTACCTTGGGATTCCTGGCGGGGGCGGCGGCGGCAGGAATCGTCTATCTTCCCCAGGAGATCGATCAGGGAATCGTGGAGTTTTTTATTGCGGCTGCGGTCTTTCTGCTGATACCGAGGAGCCTGTGCCGGAAGACAGAAGTAAGGCAGGCGGCAGTTAGGCCATTTCCATTTTATATGCCGGGAAGGGAACGGACGGCGGCACAGCGGGTGCAGTCTGTATCGGATTCCATGGAAAAACTGGCGAGTACATTTTCCCAGTGCGGCGGGACAAGCTTTTCGAGGGAGCCGGATGAGTTTGTAGTCGAGGAAGGAATTCCGTCGGTATCGGGAGGAGAGATAGCCCTGCCGTTAGAGAATCTGGTCTGGAAGGGCCGTTATGAGGAATGCCGGGAAGCCGTGGCGGAAGGCTTTAAAGAGATGGAGCGGATCCTTTCTGAGCTTTCTGAGGACATCGAAGCGACAGAGGATATCTCAGATCAATATAAGGACAAGATTCGCAGAGAGCTGAGGCTCAGACGGATAAAGGTAGAGAATATCATGATCCTGGAAAAGGAGAATGAGAAGCGGGAAGCGTTTCTCACCGTCCAGGCATCGGGAAACCGCTGTATGACAGTGAGGGAACTGGCGGAGACCGTCAGCCGGACTGTGGAGGAAAAATTTCTTCCGTCCTTGGACAGCAGAAGGATCGTGACAAAAGAGCCCTGTACGGTAAGGCTGATAAAAGCGCCGGGCTACATGATGCTCCATGGCATAGCCAGGGCGTCCAGAGAAGGAGAAGAGCTGTCAGGGGATAACTTCACCTTCTGTTCCATTCCGGACGGACGTCTTCTGTTCGGTGTCGCCGATGGCATGGGATCCGGCAGGAGGGCGTTTCGGGACAGCGAAGTGGTGATGGAGCTTGCTGAACAGCTTTTATCCAGCGGCTTCAGCCTGGAAAGAGCCATCCGTCTGATGAATGCTGTTCTGCTGCTCAAGGATCAGGAACAGCGTCCCATCACCGTTGATCTGGCGGTGGCAGATCTGTATTCTGGAGTCTGTGAATTTGTAAAAGCCGGGGGAGTGACGACTTTTTTAAAACGGGGAAGGGAAATTGAGACCATAAAAGCGGACGGACTGCCGGCGGGAGTCATCAGCCGGGCCGAACCGGAAAGGCTGGAAAAACAGCTGCGTGACGGAGATAAGATCGTCATGGTGACGGACGGCGTTCTGGACGCTCTGGAGGGAGAGGATAAAGAGGAAACCATGAGAGAGGTCCTGTCCTGTACATCCGGGGAAAATCTTCAGGATGTGGCAGATGAGATTCTTCATTATGCCATGGTCTCCGGCACAGACTGTCGGGATGATATGACGGTGCTTACGATCGGGATCTGGAAAGCATGATACAAAATACTTTTTGGAATCATTTTTAATTAGTTCCGATTAAGCTCCAGTTAGTCACCGGCAGAAGTTCCGGACCGTCACGATTTCGGTTCGCTGGCGATGCAGGGACCGTCTTATCCCCGCTCCAGGAGTACCGCTCACATGTCGACAGGAAATCTTTATGATTTCCTGTCTCCTGTTCGCTCAGAAGCGGAATCGGTATTTCCGTTTCTGCCTCCCTCCGCCTGGGGAACACCGGTTTCTGCCCTGCAGCGCTCACCTTTATGCCGGCCCGAAATCTTTCTGTCGGCGCCCTGCCTGCCGCACCACGTTGGATGAATTTCATTTCTTAGATTCCAGAAAAGGATTAAATATCCACACGCCCGCGCGCCTAATGGCAGCGGGCTGCGGTGGATCGCCCCAATGATTTTCAAAACAAATGAGCTCTTATTTTGGTGCGGAAGAAAGAGCGAGAGGAAGGATCCGATTTCCTCTTGCTTTATAAACCAGATTAAGAAAGTTTGTTTGAAAGGTATTTAAAGGTATAGGCATACACTTGATTTCGCCTCCGAATTCAAGTATAGTATTAATTAACAGGAATTGGGAAACGGATCGTTTGGAGCCGGATACGAGGGAACGTGGTTCCGATGGTATGGATTATGAGGACTTAAGATGCTTCAGGAAGTATTGGACGTCATAAAAACGGAAGATTTGATGCGGGCAGGTGAGCTGGTCGTGGCCGGTGTTTCCGGCGGGGCAGACTCCATCTGCCTTCTTTCTGTGCTTTCGGAGCTTAAAGAACAACTGGGCATCCGGCTGTCAGCCGTCCACGTACATCATGGGATTCGTGGAGAAGAGGCGGAAAGAGATGCGGATTATGTCCGCCTTTTCTGCAGAGAAAGAGAGATTCCGTGCAGGGTCTTTTACCGGGATGTGCCGGCAGCTGCCAGAGAGAAAGGGCTTTCGCTGGAAGAGGCCGGCAGGCTGATCCGATATGAATGTTTTGCGGAGGCGCTTAAGGAATGGAACGGGGACCGGATGGCTGTGGCCCATAACAGGAACGACAATGCAGAGACTATCCTGTTCCATCTGTTCCGCGGGAGCGGTCTCAAAGGCCTGGCCGGAGTGGCTGTCAAAGGGCCGATGCCAGGAGGCCGTGTGGGAGGCCGGGAGGTGCTGGTGCGCCCGCTTCTTTTTGTTTCACGTAGGGAAATAGAGAGATATCTGGAAACGAAACAGATTGCGTACTGCCAGGACAGCACCAACATGTCGGAGGATTACAGCAGGAACCGAATTCGGCGCCAGATTCTCCCTCAGGCGGAATTGGTAAATCAGGAAGCCGTACTCCATATTGTCCAGGCGGCCGGCATGATAGGGGAGCTGGATAAATGGATGACAAAAACAGCCGGAGAATGGATTCAAAATTACTGCCGGTATGATTTTGATATGGGATGGGCAGGAAATGGAGCATTTATTCGGATACCCTCCGTGGAGCTTAAAGAGCTGGAGCCTGTCCAGGCCGGTTATGTGCTGAGACAGGTCATGGAGAGCCTGGCAGGAAGCCTTAAAGATATCACGAAGCGGCATACGGACAGCATACTGGAGCTGCTGGAGAAACAGTCCGGACGGTATGTGCATCTGCCGGGAGGCTTTACGGCGGAGAAAAGGTACGATGAATTATGGATAGGACGCCGGAGCAGACAGGAAATGGCGGGAGAGAATGCGGGCGGGCCGGAGGGGAGTTCCGGACGGGGATTTCTTTTAATGCCGGCTGAAAAAGAGCAGTCCCGTGAATTGTTTGGAGTCCGCGTACATTATCGGAAATTTCCCCGGGAGGGGGACGAAAAAATTCCGGAAAACAGGTATACGAAATGGTTTGATTATGATAAAATAAAAGACAGTCTTTGTCTGAGAGGCAGATGTCCGGGAGACTATTTTCAGGCTTTTCCGGATGGCAGAAGACAGACAGTAAAGGCGTATATGATAAATGAAAAGATCCCTTCCGGCAAACGGGGGAGGATTCCGATTCTGGCGGATGGAAGCCACGTGCTCTGGATCATAGGCGGGCGCATCAGCGAGGCTTATAAAGTGACAGAGGAGACAAAACAGATACTTGTGGTGACCGTCAGAAAAATAAGGAAAGAAATGGATTAAAATTCGAAAGAAAAGAGGATACTCGATATGGAAGATAAAATCAGGGTATTGATTCCTGAACAGGAAGTGGATGAGAAGGTAAAGGAGATCGGAAAAAGGATCAGCGAAGACTATGCGGGAAAATCTGTTCACCTCATATGTGTGCTGAAGGGCGGGGTGTTTTTCACATGTGAGCTGGCCAAACGGATCTCAGTTCCGGTATCTCTCGATTTTATGTCGGTTTCCAGCTATGGCTCAGGTACCGAATCCAGCGGCGTGGTGAAGATCGTCAAGGATCTGGATGAGCCCCTGGCCGGGAAACATGTACTGATCGTGGAGGATATCATTGATTCCGGCAGGACGCTCAGCTATCTGATCGAGATACTGAAGCAGAGGAACCCTGCGGATATCAGGATTTGTACCCTTCTTGACAAGCCTTCCAGGCGGGTGAAGAAGGAGGTCCAGGTAGACTATACCTGTTTCAGTATCCCCGACGAATTTGTAGTCGGATATGGGCTGGATTATGACCAGAAATACAGGAATCTGCCATACATTGGCGTGGTAGAGTTATAAAAGGAGGCTTTTGGATTGCAGAAGCAGAAAAGCGGGCTGGGATTCTATCTGGCGGTAGTGGCCGTGATTATCCTGGCATTTATGTGGATTCGTAAAGATTTACTCAAGGGGGACGTGTGGTCCTACCAGGAGTTTGTAGAGCAGGTAGAGCTTGGAAATGTGACCAAGGCGGAGATTTATCCCAACAAAGAAGTACCCACGGGATCGGTCAAGCTGTTCTTTAATAACGGCGGATCGCCGAGGACCTGGAATGTGGAGGATATCAAAGAGGTCAAGGAGCTTCTCCTGGACAGTGATATCGAGGTCCTGATGGACAGCATGCCGGAGGAAGATACCTTTTTCACAATCGTACTTCCGATCATCATCGGGATGCTGATCGTAGCGATGCTGGTCATGATGATCCTGAACCGCTCCATGTCCGGAGGCAGCAATCAGAAGATGATGAATTTTGGCAAGAGCCGGGCGAAGGTGGCCAGGGACGGCCAGGGTATCAATTTTAAAAAGGTGGCCGGCCTTGATGAAGAAAAAGAGGATCTGGCGGAAATTGTGGATTTTCTGAAAAGCCCTGGAAAATATATGAAGGTAGGCGCCAGAATCCCGAAGGGCGTGATCTTGGTGGGCCCCCCCGGAACCGGAAAGACTCTGCTGGCGAAGGCGGTGGCAGGAGAGGCGGGCGTACCATTCTTTAGTATTTCTGGTTCTGATTTCGTGGAAATGTTTGTGGGCGTCGGCGCTTCCCGTGTCCGCGATCTGTTTGAGGACGCGAAGAGAAGCGCTCCCTGTATCGTATTTATCGATGAGATCGATGCGGTAGCCAGACGGAGAGGCACCGGCATGGGCGGCGGCCATGATGAGAGAGAGCAGACTCTGAATCAGCTGCTCGTGGAGATGGACGGCTTCGGCGTCAACGAAGGGATCATCGTGATGGCAGCTACCAACCGGGTGGACATCCTGGATCCCGCTATCCTGCGTCCCGGCCGTTTTGACAGAAAGGTTGCGGTGGGAAGGCCCGATGTGAAAGGCCGTGAAGAGATCCTGCAGGTCCATGCCAAAGAAAAGCCATTATCGGAAGATGTGGACCTTAAGAAGGTCGCTCAGACTACGGCTGGATTTACCGGAGCGGATCTGGAAAATCTGATGAACGAGGCTGCTATACTGGCTGCGAAGGAAAACAGAGAGTATCTGAGCCAGAGGGATATCGAACGTTCCTTTGTTAAAGTTGGGATTGGAGCAGAGAAAAAGAGCAAGGTGATATCCGAGAAGGACAGAAGGATCACGGCCTACCACGAGAGCGGCCATGCTATTTTGTTCCATCTGCTTCCGGATGTGGGGCCTGTTCATACGGTATCCATCATCCCTACCGGCGTCGGCGCGGCCGGTTATACGATGCCTCTTCCGGAGCAGGATGAGATGTTCAATACCAGAGGCAGGATGTTCCAGGAGATTGAAGTCAGCCTGGGAGGCAGGATTGCTGAGGAATTGATTTTCGATGATATCACCACCGGCGCTTCCCAGGATATCAAGCGGGCTACGGAGATCGCTCGGGATATGGTCACAAAATATGGTATGTCTGAGCGAATCGGCATGATTTGTTATGGAAGCGATGATGACCAGGTATTTATTGGACGGGATCTGGCCCACACGAGGAGCTACGGAGAAGAGATTGCTTCCACGATCGATGAGGAAGTGAAACGGATCATAGATCATTCCTATGCCAGAGCGAGGAGCCTTTTGAAAGAGCATGAGGATATCCTTCATAAGAGCGCGGAGCTTTTGCTGACCAAGGAAAAGATCGGGCGTGAAGAGTTTGAGGCGTTGTTTGCATAGAAAATCAGGGATGTGAAATCGGTATCATAAAAAATGAGGGAAAAATCGCGAGGCTTTTATGAAATTTGATAGCAGACGGCGAAAGACTAAAATCATACGCCGTTAAAATTGCTAAAACTATTTTTCAAATCATGGAAACTTTGTGCACACTTAATCGTTGCACAATGCTATAATAAAAAACGTAAAAACCCCCCCCCAATACATTTTTATATAGTTTTGCTACACCCCATAAGAAAGAAATACCTTCTCCTAAAAAGGACAGCACATAAAAAGGCTGTCCTTTTTACTGTCTACTGGAAATTTGTGGAGAATGGCCGGTTTATCGGAAATGTCAGGTTGTGTAAAAAGGTATTTTGGTATAGAATGATACTGAGGTGGACTTTTATCCACCTGTTTGCATTTGAAATCAGGGAGATAAGGAGTGTTTGTATGCACCGTACTGATGGGATAAACAAACAGGCTCTTTTTAGTGATGAAACGGCGGGATACCGATGTCCGATGGAACCAGAGGCCGGAGACGAAGTGCTGATACGGTTCAGGACGGCGGCAGGGGATGTAGATTCTGTCTGTCTGCTGGAAGCAGAGAGCCTGAATGAGATCAAACTGATTCTTGCTGAGAGAGATGAAGTATTTGACTATTATGAAACACGGATACAATTGTCAGAAGCTCGTTTTGCATACTGCTTCCGTGTTGTAAAGGATACAGAAACCTGCTGGTATAATAAAACCGGAGTATCGGATGCGCCGGGGTGGGAATTTGCGTTCCGGATCGCCCCGGGCTTTTCCACTCCCGACTGGGCCAAGGGAGCCATTATGTATCAGATATTCGTGGACAGGTTCCGGAATGGCAGCAGCAAGAATGATACCAGGGACGGGGAGTATGTTTATGTGAATGACCAGCCGGTCCATCATGTGGAGAACTGGTACCAGTATCCGGAGTCTTTGGATGTGAATAACTTTTATGGAGGAGATCTGCAGGGCGTCCTGGAGAAGCTGGATTATATTAAGGGGCTTGGAGTAGAGGCGATATACTTTAATCCCTTGTTTGTGTCGCCCTCAAATCATAAATATGACATACAGGATTACGATTATATAGACCCTCATTTTGGAATGATCGTAAACGATACGGATAAGTCCGTAAGCGCCGGCGGAGAGAACAGAGAAGCAGGGCGGTATATTACCAGGGTGACGGATAAAGTGAACCTGGAAGCGAGCAATGCGTTCTTTGCGGAGTTTGTAGAAGCGGCCCACGAGAAGGGAATAAAGGTCATCCTGGACGGCGTGTTCAATCACTGCGGCTCTTATAATAAGTGGATGGACAGGGAACGGATTTATGAAAACCAGGAAGGTTATCAAAAGGGAGCTTATATCTCTTATGACAGCCCATATCGGGAGTTCTTTAAGTTCACCGGCGGACAGTGGCCGTATAACAACCACTATGACGGCTGGTGGGGATATGAAACACTTCCTAAGCTTAACTATGAAGAGTCCAGGGAATTGTATGAATATATTATGGAGATTGGACGAAAGTGGGTCTCACCTCCGTACAACGTGGACGGCTGGCGGCTGGATGTGGCGGCCGACCTGGGCCACAGTGAAGTGTTCAACCATCAGTTCTGGAGAGATTTCAGGAAAGCGGTCAAGGAGGCGAAGCCAGATGCGCTTATCCTGGCGGAGCATTATGGAGATCCCAGTAGCTGGCTGGACGGAGATCAGTGGGATACGGTGATGAATTATGATGCGTTTATGGAGCCTTTGACCTGGTTTCTGACCGGAATGGAAAAGCATAGTGACGAGCGACACGATGAGTATTATGGAGATGGAGAGCTCTTTTTTCAGATCATGTTCCGCCAGATGAGCCGTTTCCACGTACAGTCTCTGCAGGTGGCGATGAATGAGCTTTCCAACCACGACCACTCTCGTTTTCTGACGAGGACCAACCGAACGGCAGGCCGTACAGGGACACTGGGGCCGGAGGCGGCGGAAGCGGGCATAAAAAAAGGCGTCCTCCGAATGGCCGTGGTGGTTCAGATGACCTGGCCTGGCGCTCCTACGATTTATTATGGGGATGAAGCTGGGTTATGCGGATGGACCGACCCGGATAACCGACGGGGCTATCCCTGGGGCCGGGAAGATCTGGAGCTGATTGAATTTCACAAATACCTGACAAGGATACGAAAGAGTAACCCGGCGCTTAAGACGGGTTCCATAAAGCCGCTCCTGGCCGGCAGGAACCTGATTTGCTACGGGCGGTTTGAGGGAGATAACCGGCTGGTGATCGTGCTGAACAATAGTGATAAAGAACAGCAGGTACAGATTCCGGTCTGGGAGATCGGCGCAGCTGCAGAAACATTCATGGTCAGAATCATGCAGACCGCCTACAATAACTACAACAGCGGACGGCTGGCCATACCGGTGAAAGATGGAATGCTTACGGTGGATATGCCGCCGGAGAGCTCTATGATATTCAGGGAGATGGAAAACGTTGTCTGAAAGAGAAGGGCCGGTTCAGGTCAGAGTCATGTTTTCAGAAATCCATGCTTATGTAACTCCGCTTCTATCTCATTTAAGGTTAATTCAGAATCTGCTTTGACCGTGTGGTAGTGGTCGCCGCAGGTAATGGTCATCAGGGGACTTGAATTACCGCTGTTTATATTGCCTACAAATTCCAGGGCCTCTCTCCTGGTATGTATATCCAGTGGAGCACGGAGCTCTCCGTAGGGCTCGTGCTCCACAAATACATCTACGATGGTTGCGCCGAAATCCACGATGATGTTCAGCTCTTCCAGGATATCCTCGTTTTTATGGTTTACATGGAAGACTCTGCTGCATTCTGTGAGACTGGTGCAGAGATATCCGCGGTTTGTGGCCAGGATATCGTAATCAGCTGCCCGGAGGAGGGCGATGTCCTGGACGATTACCTGTCTGCTGACGCCGAGGGCTTTCGCCAGCTTTTCTCCGGAAACGGGCCCGTTACTATTTTTCATCCATTTCAGAATTTCCTGTCTTCGCTGTTTTCCATCCATCCTATTATTCCTTTCTACCCTTTTTCAGCATACTGCCTTGTCACCTGTATATACTGCCTATTATACAATTCTTTTCGCCCTGTTTACAAGATATTTCCTTAATAATTCCTGCTTTCCGTTTCTTCCAGAGAATAAACGGGCGCCGAACAAGCGCCATTCCGACAGATATAGTACAAGGTTCCCGACGGCGGAAGCGGGTATTCGGAAGTGAAGGGGGCAGCCTCTGCCAGTTTCGCTGCATTTTCAGGTGTTTTGAGGAGCATATGGATACTCTGCTCCGGATGCCGGCTGCTGTAATCATGGAGTTCTGCTGCTGCCTGTTTGGTATCTGTGTCGGCTGTGACGCATATCACATCCATAACAGGCGCTTCTTCTGCCAGCTGGGCGAGCAAAAACATACTGTGTCCGGAAGGACGTTCTTTCGCCCGAGATCTCATGAAGAGCATTTGTTTTTCTGCCAAAGCCCTGAAGGCCTCCTTTCCGCTTAAGTGAGCCAGCTTCTGAAGAGCGATCGCAGCCATGGAATTTCCAGAGGGCAGAGCGCCGTCGTAAGTTTCCTTGGGACGGAGAATAAGTGTCTCGCTGTCCTGCCCATACAGATAATAGCCGCCTTCCCGGGTATCTTCGAAGAGTTTCTGCATGATTTGTGCCAATTCCTCGGCGCGCAGAAGAAGCTCTGCTTCGAAGGACGCTTCATATAAGCTCAGCAGACCGCATAGATAACACGCGTAATCTCCCAGCTGCCCGGGAACGGAGGCTGTCCCATTTCTCCAGGAGAGAAAGAGACCTCCGGAGCGGCTGGTCATATTGTCTTCTATAAAATTTTTTGCTTGTATGGCTGCCCGCAGATAGGAGAGGTCCCCTAGAACGGAGTAGCCTTTTGCCAACGCCAGGATCATGAGGCCATTCCAGGCAGTGAGTACCTTGTCATCGAGATGGAGGCGGCAGCGGGTCCTCCGGTATTGATACAAGGATTCTTTTTCTTCGGCGTCTTGAGAGAACTGTGTTTCCCAATTGGAATTTCCTGTAAGATTGGGAATGTTTTTTCCTTCAAAATTTCCTGAGACCGATATATGGTACTTATGACAAAAGTCTTCTCCGCTTTTTGTCCCAAGTACCTTTTTAATTTCTTCAGGAGTAAAAACATAGTATTTTCCTTCTACTCCGTCACTGTCCGCGTCTTGTCCGCAGAAAAATTCCCCCTGACTGCCGGTGAGCTCGCGGAAAATATAATGGAAGGTCCTGCGGGCGGCCGTTTTGTATTCCGTTTTTTGAGTGATGGAATAAGCTTCCAAAAAGCTGAGGGCTAAAAGAGCGTTGTCATACAGCATTTTTTCAAAATGGGGGACCAGCCACTGCCTGTCTGTGGAGTAACGGGAGAAGCCTCCTCCGATATGGTCAAAGAGTCCGCCCTGAACCATTTTGACGAGCGTGTTCTCTGCCATTTCCATAAACCAGTCATTTTTCACCCGTTTGGAATAACGCATCAGAAACAAAAGATTGTGGGGGATGGGAAACTTGGGCGCGTTCCCAAATCCGCCCCATTTTGAATCATAGGCTGTATGAAGCTCCGCCGCGGCCTGGGCGGTAAGCCTTTCTGAGTGACTGGCAGCAGGCGAGGCCTCCCCGAATTTGCTTTCGGAGTTATCTTTTAAATATCTGGTGATCTGGTCTCCGGCATCCAGAAGGCGGGATCTGTCATTTTTCCATCTGTTTTCCACAGCTTCTAAAAGTGCTAAGAGCCCCATTTTTCCATAATGAGAATTCTTTGGCAGATAGGTATCCACATAAAAGGGCTGCTGGTCCGGCGACATTATAACGGTGAGCGGCCAGCCGCCGGAGCCGGTCAGGGCCTGGCAGAATTCCATATAAACGGCGTCCACGTCCGGTCTTTCCTCGCGGTCCACTTTTATGGAGATAAAGGAACGGTTCAGGACTGCGGCTACTTCTTCATCTTCAAAGGATTCATGTGCCATCACATGACACCAATGGCAGGTGGAATATCCAATGCTGAGGAAGATGGGCTTTTTTTCTTCGGAGGCTTTTTGAAATGCTTCTTTTCCCCAGGGATACCAATCCACGGGATTTTCGGCATGCTGCAGCAGATAAGGTGAGTTTTCTGTTTTCAGGTGGTTCATTCCGCCTCCTTTTCTTCACAGGCGCCGTCCCATGTGCTTTCAAATCCGGCTTTTTGTGAAACGAGAGAAAATAAAGGATCCCCGCTTTTGGACAGCCGATATTCCACCGGACAAGATGGGGATTCTATTATGATACGGTCCATATTTCCGGCTTTTGGCGCGTAAAGCGGCTGACCAGATGAGCTTTTTCCCAAATAACGGACTTCCAGCAGAAATCCATTTTGCTCCACGGCCGCGTAATCCTGATCCACATAAATGACTCGCGCTCCCAAATACGTAGCGAGCCGGTATTCCTTTCCTTTATAAAATATGATTCCAATACATCCGGGCATCTGCTTTGTGAGAATGGGGATTTCGGCCACTGACAGCATGATGCTGAAATTTCTTCCCGAGCATTGTGTCCACAGATATTGATTTGGAAACGAGCGTCCCCGATCGCCTTCCATGTATCCGAAACTGTTCTGGAATACAAACGGCGTTCCGTTTACATGGAGACAGCCGTCTACCCGGTGGGACAGACTGAATACGCTGTGACGGCAGGGAAGAAAAGGTACTGCGTTGAAGGGGCCCATTACATCATAATCCGGGGGAGCAAGAGGTCCATAATGCAGCTCTCCTTTGATTTCCAGATGTTTTCCGCGAAAATCCAGAGAACATCCGGATTCGGAAAAGCGGCTGTTTCCCAGGTATAGGGAAAAAGGGTTCTCAAATACCCGGAATTCTTCGGCTGGATATTCGATGAGCTCGGTCTCTTTATCTGTGACCGCCTGAAGAGTAGCAAAACGTTTTCCTTTTTTGTCCGCATGGTAAGCGGGGATCATGGCGAGGGTGCCGTTTTTTCCTTGCTGTTTAAAGTACCAGCCCTCAAAGTAGGACCTTTTTTTCTTTTCACCGTGAAATTTAAACATGCTTCAGTCCTTCCTGGGCGGGATTGTCGATCAAATGCCCTTCATAGTCGAAACGGGAGCCATGGCAGGGGCAGTCCCAGCTTTTTTCATCGGGATTCCATTCCAGCTGACAGCCAAGATGAGGACACTTGGGAGACACCACATGAAGTTCTCCGTTTTCATCTTTGTATACGCCGGCTTTTTTCCCGTCATATTCCACGATCCCGCCATGCCCTTTAGGCAGAGCGTCTGTTTTATCTCTGGGAGGCGAAAAAAGCTGACGGGACAGATCCCGGACTGCATGAAGGCCGTCGTCCAGAAAGGTCCGCGCCGACGCGGAGGGAGTAAACCTCTGCGGAGAGAAAAGATCGGAAGCAGGATTCCGGCGGCCGAGGATTTTATCCCGTATGATCATCGCGGAAACCATGGAGAAGGTCATGCCCCATTTGCCGAAACCGGTGGCTGCATACCAGTTCGGCGTTTCGGATGAAAAGGTGCCGATATAGGGAAGCCCGTCCAGAGTCATGCAGTCCTGAGCGGACCAATGGGCCTTTTCCCTGCATTCCGGCCAGAACGTTCTGGCCTGTTTGCGGAGCAGATCGTACTGTTTCCCCTTCCGGTTCTCCCCGGTACGGTGTCCCGCTCCGCCGAACAAAAGGAGCTCCTCTTCACTTCTAAAAGAGAGCCCGTTTTTATCTATTCCCAAATACATCCCCTCGGGAAGCGAAGCGCCTTCCAGCGCCAGGACATAGCTTCGTTCCTGATGCATTCGCATGAAATAATACCCTGGTACGTTTAAGAATGGGTAATGAGTCGCAAATATGATATTTTCTGCAGTGACAGAACCATTTGCCGTCCGAACCTGGTGCTTGTCCACGTCAAACACCCGGCTGTTTTCAAAGACAGTCAGCTCCTCGGCAGCCGCCCCCAGGAATTCCAGTGGATGAAACTTCGCCTGATTTTTAAAACACACGGCTCCTTCTACTTTAAAGGGCAGCTCCGTTTCAGTTGTAAAGCAGGCGTCTATTCCGGCTTGTTTGGCGGCCTCGGCTTCCTTTTTAAGTGGCTCCGCTTCTTTTAAAGAATATAGATAAGCAGAAGTATCCTTGAAATGACAGGATATATTTTTGTATGAAATGATCCGCCTGTATTCACGGATGGCTTTTTCATTGGCCTGGGCGTATTGAGATGCCTTTTCATCTCCAAAGGAAGTGAGAAGCTTATCATAGATCAGTCCGTGCTGAGACGTGATCTTTGCCGTTGTATTTTTGGTCTGGCCGCTTCCGATTCTGGAGGCCTCCAGAACTACAGTCCGGATTCCGGACTCCTCTAAAAGATAGGCGGTCAGGATACCAGCCATGCCGCCGCCTATAACGGCCGCGTCTGTTTTTAAATCCTCCGTAAGCGTTTGGCGTTTCGGAAGCTCTTTTGTTTTTGTCCAGATTGAGTCCATAGTAATCACCCCGGTATTAGGGTGCTCCAAACATTGGAGAAGTAAACATAAAATGCATATTAAAAAGAAGATGTTTTTTTGGATTTCAGGACCGCTGCAGCCGCATAATGCAGGACAGAAAAGTTCTCTGGCGCTATTTTATTGAGGAGGGCCAGGTGTTCCTTTTCAAAGTCAGCCGTTTTTTCCGGGCTGAGAGAAGCGCCGATCCCACGGCAGGCTTTCATTCTTCCGTTCCAGCTCTCTTTCGTAAAAGGAATACGCAGGTCAAAAACCTCGCTGGATTCCAGTTGGAAATAGGCAGAGTAGACGTCTGGAATCTCAATGGGATGACGGTATTCTCCGCAGCCGGACCAGGAGGGGTTATAGCGCAGCACCAGCTTCTCGCTGGCGCCGGCGATTGCATCTTCTCCGGGAAGCCATGCCAGATACATCACCGCCATAAGGCCGCCGGGTTTTATCATGTGATAAAGCTTCGGAGCCAGGGTCTCATGGTTAAAATAGAAGAAACACTGACAGGCAGTTACAGCGTCGAAACTGTCGTCGGGAAACGGAAGCTCTTCGGCAGGGCAGCATAGGAAGGGAATATCCATGTCAGCTTCCGCACAGAGCTGCCTGGCCTGACCGATCTGTTCCTCTGAAATATCGGCGCCGGTGAAAAGCGCGCCGCAGCCATACAAGTTACGGGGAAGGACGCCGGTTCCGGTTCCGAGATCCAGGACCTTCTGCCCTTTCATACATATGCCGGCGTCCAATAGCTTCTGGTAAAATTCTGGCGGATAGATGTCCCGGAACCTGGCATAGTCCTCAGAAGCCTTCCCCCAGTCAAAGCCTTTACCGCCGTCGATCTTATCATCATGAATCATGTCGTGCCGCCTCCTTTTTATATTTTATAGAAAAACAAGAACCGGGGACATGAAATGTCCGAACGGTCCTTGTCTCACTATTCTTTATAATCGTCCGGGAGCATGCTCAGGATTATCTGTCTGGTATAGGCTCCCAGGAATTTCTTCTGTTCTTTTTCAAGATTTTTGATTTCTATGGGCTCACCGAAGGTGACGGTCACATGAGACTTTTTTACCCAGGGGAAATGATTTTCAAAGATTTCTGCCGTACCGGTCATGGCGACCGGTATGATCGGGCATCCGGCCTTTTCAGCGATTTTCATGCTGCCTTCTTTGAATTCCAGCACGCCCTTTCCCTTGTTCCGGGTGCCCTCCGGAAAGATCCAGATGCTGATTCCTTTTTTCACATAGTCGATGCCGGTGAGAATGGTCTTCAGACCTTCTTTGATGTTATCCCGGTCTAAGAACAGGCAGTGAAGATTTTTCATCCAGTTGGAAAGAAACCAGATTTTTTCCATTTCTTTTTTTGCGACAAAGCCTGCTTCTCCCTTGATCAGTCGGTAGCCGATGACGATATCAAAGAAGCTTCTGTGGTTGCCGACATACAGCACCGGCCTGTCGTCGGGAATGTTTTCCCTGCCGATGACTTCAATCCTGGTGCCGGCCAGCCAGAGAATGGCGCCAAACGCGCGCTGCACCAGCCAAAGCGAGCTCTTGGACTTTTTCTTCGGGTCAAATTTCCCGATGATCCATTCCACTACGAGGGCGGGACTGAACAGGACCAGGAAAAAAAACAGGAAAATACCGATCAAAACTATACGTATCATAGATGTCTCCTTATGTGTCCGTTATCTGCCCTGATGGTGAGTCATATTGTCCACGGATTCCAGAAGGCTGTTTTTCATGGCATGTAGCTTGGCGGAAAGATCGATATGTGCCCGATGGGGGTTGATCAGACGCTTGGCTTCATCCCACAGGGTGCCCAGCTCCTGCATGCAGTAGGAACGGATATCCATGACAGAAGGAGATTCATAAACACATTTGCCCTGCTTGAAGATTTGGGCGGGCAGTTCACGGATGGTATAAGTACCCGGGGCCAGATGCGTCTTTTTCCAAGTATCGATGGGATCGAATAAAAGAAGCGGCTGGTCGGAGGAGTAGGACTCGTCCACCAGAGCGATCAGGTCCGCGATCATCTTGCCGGTATCCGCGCCGTAGATTCGGTATACGGTCTTATTGCCCGGGTTGGTCACCTTTTCGGTGTTTTCAGACAGCTTGATCTTTGGGATAAATTCTCCGCTGTCCTTATCCTTTAATGCTACCAGCTTGTACACGCCTCCGAAGGCGGGGCAGCCGCTGCTGGTGATCATATTTGTGCCGACGCCCCAGGAATTGATGGCGGCGCCCTGCGTCTTCAGGCTGTTGATCAGATCCTCGTCCAGGTCGCTGGAAGCGGAAATGACAGCGTCGCTGAACCCGGCCTCGTCCAGCATTTCTTTTGCTTTTTTGGACAGATACGCCAGATCGCCGCTGTCCAGGCGGATTCCGTAACCATTTAAGGGGATCCCGGCCGCTTTCATTTCATTGAACACGGTAATGGCATTGGGGACGCCGGAGCGGAGAGTATCATAAGTATCCACCAGAAGGATACAGGCGGTGGGATACAGTTTTGCATAGGTGCGGAATGCGGTCAGTTCATCGGGAAAGCTCATGATCCAGCTGTGGGCGTGAGTGCCCTTGACCGGAACGTCAAACATCTGACCGGCTAAGACGTTGGAGGTGCCGATACATCCGCCGATCATGGCGGCGCGGGCGCCGTATATACCGGCATCGGGACCCTGGGCGCGGCGGAGGCCGAATTCCATGATGCCGTCTCCTCTGGCGGCATGAACCACTCTGGCTGTCTTAGTCGCGATCAGGCATTGGTGGTTGATGATATTTAATATAGAAGTTTCGACCAGCTGTGCCTCCATGATAGGGGCGACCACCTTTACAAGGGGTTCCCTGGGGAAGATCACAGTGCCTTCCGGAATGGCGAAAATATCTCCGGTGAACCGAAAATCCCTCAGATAGCCGAGGAAGTCTTCCTCAAACAATCCGGTGCTTCTCAGATAGTCGATTTCCTTCTCTCCAAAGTGCAGGTTTTTGATATAGTCGATAACCTGTTCCAGACCGGCCATGACGGCGTAGCCGTTGCCGCAGGGATTGGTCCGGTAAAAGACGTCAAAGACTGCCGTCTGGTTGGTCTTCTCCTTGAAATACCCCTGCATCATAGTCAGTTCATATAGGTCTGTCATCAGCGTCAGGTTTCGATCGCTCATAGTGTCTCCTTTCGATCGGGCCGCAAAGTCTGTTAAAAGCCCATTAGCTACATTATAACATGAAAAAAAGATTCCACAAGCGGCACATATAAGTTTACAGGTGACATGACTATAATTTGTATGAATCAAAAAAAACAATTCTATAACGGAATGTTATGCCTGAAATTCCATTCTCGTATGGGTGAATCCCTGGAAAATCTTTTGTACTGCTTGAAAAACAAGGGGAAATAGGATACTATAAAGGATAACTGAATATAGAAGGAGAGGAATATAACATGAATTTTCGGATCGCAGTGATACCCGGCGACGGCATCGGGCCGGAGATCGTTACCGAGGCCATGAAGGTTCTGGACAGGGTGGGAGCCGTATATGGCCATACATTTACATATAAAAAGCTTTTGATGGGAGGGGCGTCCATTGACGTCCACGGCGTACCCCTTACAGAGGAGACTCTGGCAGAGGCGAAGAACAGTGATTCCGTTCTTTTGGGAGCGGTGGGAGGAAATGTAGGCAATTCCAGATGGTACGACGGAGCACCAGAGACAAGGCCTGAGGCGGGCTTGCTGGGTATCCGCAAGGGCCTTGAATTATTTGCGAATATCCGTCCCGCATGGCTTTATAAGGAGCTGGCGGACGCCTGCCCCCTTAAAAAGGAGATTGTGGGAGACGGCTTTGATATGGTAATTATGCGTGAGCTGACCGGAGGACTGTACTTTGGAGAGCGTCACACGAGAGTGGAAAACGGGGTCCGAAGGGCGACGGATACATTGGTCTATGACGAAAATGAGATACGCAGGATCGCGGTAAAAGCGTTTGAGATTGCAGGGAAGCGTTCCGGAAAACTGATCAGTGTTGACAAGGCGAACGTACTGGATTCCTCCAGGCTTTGGAGAGCCGTTGTAGATGAAACGGCAAAGGAGTACCCGGACGTGGCGGTCAGCCACATGCTGGTGGACAACTGTGCCATGCAGCTGGTGCTGAACCCCGGGCAGTTTGACGTGGTGCTGACGGAGAATATGTTTGGCGATATCCTGTCGGATGAAGCCAGCGAGATCACGGGATCCATCGGCATGCTGCCTTCTGCCAGCCTGGGTGAGACAAAACTGGGACTCTACGAGCCCAGTCATGGGTCTGCGCCGGATATTGCGGGCAAAGATATCGCAAATCCCATCGCGACCATACTGTCGGCGGCCATGATGCTCCGGTATTCGTTCGATCTGGATGAAGAGGCGGATGCGGTAGAAGCCGCGGTCCAGATGGTGCTGACAGAAGGATTCCGTACAGGAGATATTTATTCGGAAGGATGCAGGAAGGTAGGGACCAGAGAAATGGGCGGCCTGATCGCGGACAGAATTCATAGATAGAGACGAAACCGGTTTGATATTCAGAAAGGATATGGTGAAACAGATGAGAAGTGATGCAGTTAAAAAGGGAATGCAGCAGGCGCCCCACAGATCGTTGTTCAATGCATTGGGTTATACAGAAGAAGAGCTTGAAAGGCCGCTGGTCGGCATAGTCAGTTCCCACAACGAGATTGTTCCCGGACATATGAATCTGGATAAGATTGTGGAAGCAGTGAAAATGGGTGTCGCCATGGCGGGGGGGACCCCTATCGTATTTCCCGCGATCGCGGTGTGCGACGGAATCGCCATGGGACATGTGGGGATGAAATATTCTCTGGTGACCAGGGATCTCATCGCAGATTCTACGGAATGTATGGCGCTGGCCCATCAGTTTGACGCGCTGGTAATGGTGCCTAACTGTGATAAAAATGTTCCGGGGCTTTTAATGGCCGCGGCCAGACTGAACATCCCAACTATTTTTGTGAGCGGCGGCCCTATGATGGCCGGGCGGGTACATGGAAAGAAGAGAAGCCTTTCCAGCATGTTTGAAGCGGTCGGTTCTTACAGCGCCGGCACCATGTCAGAAGATGAGGTGAGAGAGTACGAACGAAGAGTGTGCCCCACCTGCGGTTCCTGCTCCGGCATGTATACGGCCAACAGCATGAACTGTCTGACCGAGGCGCTGGGCATGGGGCTTCCCGGAAACGGTACGATCCCCGCCGTTTATTCTGACAGGATCAAGCTGGCAAAGCACGCAGGCATGCAGGTCATGGAGCTCTTAAGGAGAGATATCAAACCTCAGGATATCATGACGGAAAAGGCGTTCCTCAATGCCCTCACGATCGACATGGCGCTGGGATGCAGCACCAACAGCATGCTCCATCTTCCGGCCATTGCCCATGAGGCAGGCGTGGACTTGAATGTGGATATTGCCAATGAGGTCAGCGCGCGGACCCCGAACCTGTGCCATCTGGCGCCGGCCGGCCCCACTTATATGGAAGATCTGAACGAAGCCGGCGGCGTATATGCCGTGATGAATGAGCTGACAAAGAAAAATCTTCTGTATACGGATCTGATCACGGTCACAGGAAAGACCGTAGGAGAGAATATCTCCGGTTGTGAGATCCGGGATAAGGAAGTGATTCGTCCTCTTGACAATCCCTACAGCCAGACCGGCGGTCTTGCTATCCTGAAGGGAAATATCGCTCCTGATTCTGCGGTGGTGAAGCGTTCGGCAGTGGTCCCGGAGATGATGCAGCATGAAGGGCCCGCCAGAGTCTTCGACTGCGAAGAGGATGCTATCGCGGCCATCAAGGAAGGAAAGATCGTATCTGGAGATGTGGTTGTTATCCGTTATGAGGGCCCGAAGGGCGGGCCGGGCATGAGAGAGATGCTGAATCCCACTTCTGCCATTGCCGGCATGGGTCTGGGCTCCAGTGTCGCGCTGATCACGGACGGACGGTTTTCCGGCGCTTCCAGAGGGGCTTCCATCGGCCATGTATCTCCGGAGGCAGCTGTGGGCGGCCCCATCGCTCTGATTGAAGAAGGAGATATTATTCAGATAGATATTGACGCCAATTCTCTGAACGTAAAGGTTTCGGATGAGGAGCTGGCCGCAAGACGAGCGAAATGGCAGCCCAGGGAACCGAAGATCACAAGCGGCTATCTGGCCAGATACGCGGGCCTCGTGACGTCCGGAAACAGAGGAGCGATTCTGGAGATCAAGAAATAGACGGAAGTTTTTGGAGAGGAGGACGGATTATGAAATTGACAGGTGCGGAGATTGTAGTTGAGTGCCTGAAGGAGCAGGGTGTGGATACCGTTTTCGGCTATCCCGGCGGCACGATACTGAATATATATGATGCGTTATACAAACATTCCGATGAAATCCACCATATCCTGACGTCCCACGAACAGGGAGCCTCCCATGCGGCTGACGGATATGCCAGGGCCACAGGAAAGGTAGGAGTCTGTCTGGCCACTTCCGGCCCCGGCGCGACTAATCTGGTGACCGGGATTGCCACGGCGCAGATGGATTCGGTGCCCATGGTGGCGATCACAGCCAATGTGGCGGTGGATCTGCTGGGAAGAGATACGTTTCAGGAGGTGGACATTGCCGGGGTGGTGATGCCGATCACGAAGCACAGTTTCATCGTAAAGGATGTGACGCAGCTGGCCGATACGCTCCGCAGAGCGTTCCGCATTGCCATTGAAGGAAGGCCGGGGCCTGTACTGGTGGATATCACCAAGGATGTGACGGCAGTGGAGACGGAGTATACGCCCCAGAAACCGGCGCCGGTGCTTCCAAAGGTGAATACGATAAAGGAAGCTGATATCGAAAATGCAGTGAAGCTCATTGAGAGATCCAAACGTCCCTTTATCTTTGTGGGAGGCGGTGTGGTCATTTCAGGCGCTTCTGAGGAGCTGCGGGAATTTGTTGAAAAAGTGGATGCTCCTGTGGCCGATACCCTGATGGGAAAAGGGGCGTATCCGGGAGAGGACGCGAGATATACCGGTATGGTAGGCATGCACGGGACTAAGACATCCAACCTTGGAATCACGAAAAGCGATCTGCTGATCACCATCGGAGCGCGGTTCAGCGACCGGGTTACTGGAAACACCAAGCGCTTTGCCAGGGACGCGAAGATACTCCATATTGATGTGGACGCCGCGGAGATCAACAAGAATGTAAAGACTGAGGCTTCCGTCATAGGAGACGCCAAAGCTGTTCTTAAGATCCTCAACGACCGGCTTACGAAACAGGATCATCATGAATGGGTGGCTGAGATTGAGGAGATGAAGGAGAAGCATCCTCTGACCTATGATCATGAGATGCTCACCGGCCCTTTTGTGGTGGAGACGCTTTATAAGCTGACCGGAGGCGACGCGATCGTGACGACTGACGTGGGCCAGCACCAGATGTGGGCGGCTCAGTTTTATAAATATAAAAAGCCCAGGACGTTTATCACGTCGGGAGGCCTTGGGACTATGGGGTATGGCCTGGGAGCCGCGATGGGCGCGAAAACGGGATGTCCAGATGTCCCGGTATTCAATATCGCCGGTGACGGCTGCTTCCGAATGAATATGAATGAGGTCGCAACGGCGGCCCGCTATAATATCCCTGTGATCGAGATTGTCATCAATAACCATGTGCTGGGTATGGTGCGCCAGTGGCAGACATTGTTTTACGGGAAACGCTATTCCTCCACAATCATCCAGGATAAGGTTGATTTCGTGAAAGTGGCGGAGGCCATGGGAGCCAAGGGCATTCGGGTGACAAAGAAGGAAGAAGTGGAACCGGCCATTAAAGAGGCGATGGCGGCCGGAGGCCCTGTGGTGATCGACGTACAGATTGACTGTGACGATAAGGTATTTCCGATGGTCGCGCCTGGCGGAGCCATTGCAGAAGCCTTTAATCAGGAAGATTTGGACAAGAAAGAGGGTAATTAAGGCAAGAATTTAACAAAAAATGAACCGGGCGGCTTTACAGCTTCCCGGTTTCTGTATTATACTTAAAGCCAGGCGTAAAATATGGCTGCGTAAGGTTAAACTGCCTCAGGGCAGATAAAAGATATGATATGCGGCAGAGACTGCGAGGAGGATTTTGATGAAAAGAGTTTACAATTTTTCGGCGGGACCGGCGACACTGCCGGAGGAGGTACTGAAAGAGGCGGCGGATGAGATGCTGGATTTTCAGGGCACCGGAATGTCGGTGATGGAGATGAGCCACCGTTCTAAAGCGTTTGATAAGATCATAAAGGACGCGGAGCAGGATTTGCGGGACCTGATGGGAATCCCGGATAATTATAAGGTGCTTTTCCTTCAGGGCGGGGCGCATCTGCAGTTTGCCATGGTTCCGATGAACTTTATGAAAAATGGAGTGGCAGATTACATTGTGACCGGAAACTGGGCGAAACGGGCCTGGAAAGAAGCCTCTAAGTTCGGGAAGGCCAACTGCGTGGCATCCAGCGAGGACAGGAACTTCAGCTACATACCGGACTGTTCCGATCTTCCCATTGATGACGATGCCGACTATGTTTACATATGTCAGAACAATACGATTTATGGGACTCAGTTCCACACGCTTCCCAATACGAAGGGCAAGACTCTGGTGGCGGATGTGTCCTCCTGCTTTTTGTCTGAGCCGGTGGAAGTGGAGAAATACGGAATGCTGTACGGCGGCGTACAGAAGAATATCGGCCCGGCCGGAGTGGTGATCGCGATTATCCGCGAGGATCTGATCACAGAGGACGTATATCCGAATACTCCCACCATGCTGCAGTATAAGACTCATGCAGATAAGGAATCTCTGTATAATACACCGCCGGCATATGGCATATATATCTGCGGTAAGGTGTTTAAATGGTTAAAGAAGATGGGCGGCCTGTCCGCCATCAAAGAGCGGAATGAGAAGAAGGCGTCGCTGCTTTACGATTTCCTGGATGGGAGCAGCCTGTTTAAGGGTACGGCTGAAAAGGATTCCCGTTCCTATATGAATGTGGATTTTGTGACTGGAGACAAGGAGCTGGACGCGGAGTTCGTGAAAGAAGCGGAGGCGGCGGGCCTGGCAGGCCTCAAAGGACACAGAAGCGTGGGCGGCATGAGAGCCAGCATCTATAATGCCATGAGCGTTGAGGGAGTAGAGGCGCTTGTGAAGTTTATGAAAGAATTTGAAAAAAGACACAGCAAATAGTGGAGGAAAAAAACATGACTACAAGGATTCATTGCTTAAATCCAATCTCGGAGCATGGTCTTAAGCTTTTGACAGAGGATTATGAGCTGACTGATAAAATAGAAGATGCGTCTGCGGTTCTGGTGAGGAGCGCCAGCATGCATGAGATGGAGCTGCCGGAGAACCTGGAAGCAATCGCGAGGGCCGGCGCCGGTGTGAACAACATCCCCCTGGACAAATGTACGGAAAAGGGAATTGTCGTATTCAATACTCCGGGGGCCAATGCCAACGGGGTAAAAGAGCTGGTGATCGCAGGTATGCTCATGGCTGCCCGGGATATCTGCGGCGGAATCGACTGGGTGAGAGAAAATAAGGAAGACGAAAATATCTGCAAGGATATGGAGAAGAGCAAGAAAAAGTTTGCTGGTACGGAGATCCAGGGCAAACGCCTTGGCGTCATCGGCCTCGGGGCCATCGGCGTAGAAGTGGCCAACGCGGCGGCCGGCCTTGGGATGAAGGTATATGGCTATGATCCTTTTATTTCCGTAAACGGCGCATGGCAGCTGTCCTGCTTCGTAAAGCATGTGACAGACCTGAACAAGATATTTGAAAAATGCGATTATATCACCCTTCATGTTCCGCTTCTGGACAGCACGAGGGCGATGATCAACAAAGAGGCGCTGGCGAAGATGAAGGACGGTGTGGTAATCTTAAATTATGCCCGTGACCTGCTGGTTGATGATGATGACATGCTGGAAGCATTGAAGAGCGGGAAGGTACATCGTTACATGACCGACTTTCCCAATCCTAAGGTCACCCATATGCCCGGCGTCATCGCGACCCCTCATTTGGGCGCTTCGACGGTGGAATCGGAAGAAAACTGCGCGGAGATGGCGGTGAAGGAGCTGATGACTTATCTGGAGACCGGTTCCATCCGGAACTCCGTAAATTATCCCAGCTGTGAAATGCCGCCTTGCCGGGGAATCTGCAGACTCTGTGTCTTTAACATCAATAAGCCGAATATGATCGGGCAGTTTGCGTCCGTGCTGGCAGAGGAAGGCATCAACATTCCGGATATGCAGAATAAGAGCAAGGGAGAGGTCGCGTACACTATCATGGACGCGGATCAGGAAGTGCCCCAGAGAGTGATTGACCGTTTGATGGAAATTGACGGAGTTTATAAAGTCCGCGTGATGAAAGCAGAATAAGGAGATAACGATGGCAGCAGTTAAACCGTTTTTATGTATCAGGCCGGAGGCCTCTGTGGCGTCCAGAGTCGCGGCGCTTCCCTATGACGTATATAACCGGGCCGAAGCAAAAGCTGAGGTGGCCAGAGAGCCCTTGTCATTTTTGAAAGTCGACCGGGCAGAGACACAGTTTTCCGATGAAGTGGATACCTATGCGGACTGTGTGTACGAAAAGGCGAGAGAGCTTCTGGATGGAATGATAGCCGACGGCACGTTTGTGAAAGAGGAAAGTCCGTGCTATTATATCTATGAGCTGACCATGAATGACAGGGCGCAGACGGGAATCGTGGCCTGTTCCTCCATAGACGATTATGCGGGCGGCATCATCAAGAAACACGAGAACACCAGGGCGGACAAAGAAGTGGACAGAATCCGCCATGTGGATACTTGTGACGCCCAGACCGGCCCCATATTTTTGGCTTATCGGGCCAGAGCCGATATCAATGCGGTGGTGGAGGAAGTGAAAGCGGAGAAGCCTCTTTATGACTTCACGGCTCCCGACGGCGTGCGCCATACGGTTTGGAGAATCGGTGAGACAGACAAGGTGAAGGCGTTGGAAGAGGGATTCTCCAAGGTCCCCAATACATATATAGCAGACGGACATCACAGAGCGGCTTCTGCGGTAAAGGTCGGCCTTAAGAGAAGAGAAGAAAACCCCGGATATCGGGGGGATGAGCCGTATAATTACTTCCTTTCTGTGCTGTTTCCCGATGAACAGCTGATGATCATGGATTACAACCGAGTGGTCAAAGACCTTAACGGACTGAGCGAGCAGGAATTCATGGCGAAGGTGAAGGACTGCTGTGAGGTACGTGAGGTGGGAAAG
The DNA here is from genome assembly GCF_014337195.1 of Qiania dongpingensis. Lineage (NCBI taxonomy): Bacteria > Bacillati > Bacillota > Clostridia > Lachnospirales > Lachnospiraceae > Qiania > Qiania dongpingensis. The sequence continues at coordinate 1,551,555 of NZ_CP060634.1, read as the reverse complement.
GAACCGTATCGCCCTTCCAGGAAAGGGGAATTCGGTATGTTCCTGAACGATGTCTGGTACTGTCTGACCACGAAGCGTGTCCCGAGCGGGGATCCGGTGGCAGATCTTGATGTATCCGTTCTTCAAAATACGCTTCTTGAACCGGTCCTTGGCATCGGAGATCCAAGAACGGATAAGAGGATTGACTTCATCGGAGGTATCCGTGGACTTTCCGAATTGGAGAGACGGTGCCATACGGATATGAAGGTGGCTTTTTCCATGTATCCGACATCCATTTCCGAGCTGTTTCAGGTGGCGGATGCGTCGAGGCTGATGCCGCCGAAATCCACATGGTTTGAGCCGAAGCTCAGAAGCGGCATTTTTATTCACAAATTAAGCTGAACACTATTTATATAGAAGAAACTCGTACAGAAAAATAAAAAGGCCCCCTGCAGGATGCAGGGGGACCTTTGCAGTTTACCGGGAGTCAGGGACTTGCGCGCTGCAAATGAGGTGACAAATGAAAGAACAGTGGATGGTATATGCAAAAAAAGCGGACTTTAAGGGAATTTCCGAAAGGTTTGGCATTGATCAGGTGACGGCCCGTATCATTCGGAACCGGAACGTGAAGGGCGAGGATGAAATTCAGGATTACCTTTATGGTACGCTGCCCGGCTGCCCGTCTCCCTTTCTCATGAAGGATATGGAAGAGACCGTAGATATTCTGGGAAAAAAGATCCATGACGGAAAGAGAATCCGCGTCATCGGAGATTATGACATTGACGGGATCTGCGCTGCTTTTATCCTTGTGAAAGCATTGAAACGCCTCGGGGCGAAGGCGGATTATGACATCCCGGACAGAATCAAGGACGGATATGGCATTAACGTAAACATGATAGAGCTGGCAAATGACGACGGAATTGACACACTCCTTACCTGTGACAATGGAATAGCGGCGTGGACGCAGACCGCATATGCGAAGTCCCTGGGAATGACTGTGCTCATCACGGATCACCATGAGGTCCCTTTCGAGGAGACAGAAGACCGCGGCGGGGGAGATTCCTATACTTCGGCGGCGCATCGTCTGGAGGTTGTGCCTCCGGCAGACGCGGTGGTGAACCCTCATCAGTCATCCTGTGGATATCCCTTCCAGAATCTATGCGGGGCGGCAATAGCCTATAAACTGGCCCAGGCCCTTTATGAGACCTGGGATATCCCACCTGAGGAATTGTCCCCTTTTGTGGAGGCGGCGGCTTTAGCCACGGTGGGTGATGTGATGACGCTTCAGGGAGAAAACAGGATCTTAGTGAAGGAAGGTCTGAAAAGGATGGCCCATAGCCAGATAACCGGGCTTCGCGCCCTGATGGAGGTCAATGGACTGCAGCCGGCGGAGCTGGGCAGCTACCACCTGGGGTTTGTTATCGGGCCGTGCCTGAATGCCGGCGGAAGGCTGGATACGGCTAAAAAATCCCTGAGACTGTTTTTGGAGGAAGAGGAGGATCAGGCCATGAAGATGGCCTGGGAGCTGAAGGAGCTGAACGACAGGCGGAAGGACATGACGGTCAAGAGTGTGGAAGCAGCTGTCCGTTTGATAGAAGAAAGCGGAATGGAACAAGATGACGTCTATGTGGTCTATCTGCCGGACTGCCATGAAAGCCTCGCAGGGATCGTGGCCGGGAAAATCAGGGAAAAGTATCAGCATCCGGTATTTGTGATAACAAAAGGCGCCGGAGGTCTTAAAGGCTCCGGACGGAGCATCCCGGGATATTCCATGTATGAACGTCTGACGGAGTGCGGGAAGTTTTTGAGCGCGTTCGGCGGCCATCCCATGGCGGCGGGGCTGTCCCTTCCAGAAGAAAACCTGGAACCTTTCCGAGAGGCTCTGAACTGTGGCAGCGGATTAACAGAAAGAGATTTTGATAAACAGATTTGGATTGATGTGCCGATGCCGTTTTCTTATGTGACAGAAGAGCTCTTAAAGGAATTCCGGCTTCTGGAACCTTTCGGAAATGGGAATGAAAAGCCTCTGTTTGCCCAGAAGGGTCTGACTGTCAGAAAAAAGAATCTCATAGGCAGGAATAAGAATGTTCTGAAGCTTCAGCTAGCCGACGAAGCCGGCCGCCCCATTGAAGCAATTCTTTTCCGGGAAGCGGAGGAGGCGGACAGGGAGATCCGGGAGGGGGCTGTGATATCTGCAGCCTATTATCCGGACATAAATGAATACATGGGGAAACGGAGCCTTCAGATGGTCGTCCAAAGTTATCGGACGGATGGATGAGCCGGACGGATTCTGAACGGAAAATTTACGGCTTTACCGGTTGCGAATATGGAAGCGGAAGACTATAATGTGGTTATGCGCGGTTAAAGAAGGAGTCCTTAAAAAGGCAAATTATTGCTGCGCGTAAAAAGAACGGAGGGTAAATATGAAAAAAATAGAAGAGTATGTGAGGAGCATTCCGGATTTTCCGGAAGAAGGGATCATCTTCCGGGATGTTACTTCAATCCTGCAGGATGCAGACGGCCTTCATCTGGCCATTGATGAACTTCAGAAGACTCTGGAGGGACTGGACTTTGATGTAGTCGTAGGACCGGAATCCAGAGGATTTATTTTCGGGGTGCCGATCGCATACAACCTTCATAAAGCATTCGTCCCTGTACGCAAAAAGGGAAAGCTCCCTTGTGAGACAGTTGAGCTTGAATACGATCTGGAGTATGGCAGCGCCGTGATAGAAATGCACAAGGACGCGGTCAGGCCCGGCCAGAGAGTAGTGATCATAGACGATCTGATCGCCACAGGCGGGACCATTGAGGCAATCATAAAGCTGGTGGAGCAGCTGGGGGGCGAGGTAGTGAAGATCAGCTTCCTCATGGAGCTGGCCGGCCTTAACGGGCGGGAAAAACTGAAAGGCTACAATGTGGAGAGTGTCATTTGCTATGAAGGAAAATAATGTGGTGAAGCTATGGTAGAACAAGAGATTCATCCCAAAGAGAAGCGGGGCCTGACGACTACCAGGATCATCGCCCTGGGATTTGCGGCGGCCATCCTGGTGGGAGCAGTGCTTTTGATGTTTCCTTTTGCGTCGGCTGACGGGACTTGGACCAATCCGATCGATGCGCTGTTCACAGCGACTACCAGTATCTGCGTGACAGGTCTGGTGACAGTGGTGACAGCCAGCCACTGGAGTGTTTTAGGACAGTTTATCATCATGCTTCTGGCGCAGCTCGGCGGTTTGGGAGTCATCACTGTGGCGATGTGCGTTCTCGTGATAATTGGGAAGAGAATTACCCTGAAGGACAGGATGCTGATCCAGGAGACCTATAATATGGACACTTTGTCCGGTCTGGTGAAGCTGATCATCCGGATCGCAAAAGGGACCTTCCTCCTGGAAGGGATCGGGGCTGTTCTTTATGCGATCGTTTTTATCCCGGAGTTCGGTTTTTTTCAGGGGCTGTGGAAGTCCATATTTAATGCTGTGTCGGCTTTCTGCAACGCGGGCATGGATATCGTGGGAGACACCAGCCTGCGGGCCTATGCGGGAAACCCCATCATTAATTTTACCACGATGCTTTTGATCATTTTCGGAGGCCTTGGCTTTGTGGTCTGGTGGAATGTCCTCAAGGCATGGAAGGAGCGGAAGGAAAAGAAAAGGGGATTTGCAGCGGGCCTGAGCCTCCATTCCAAGCTGGTGCTGATCATGACGGCCATCCTGATATTCGGCGGAGCTTTATTTTTCTTTTTGTTTGAATACAACAATCCGAAAACCATTGGAAATATGAACTTCGGTGAAAAGGCCATGGCTTCTTTGTTCCAGTCGGTGACGACCAGGACGGCGGGCTTTGAGACGATTCCGCAGGCGGGACTCACGGAGGGCTCCACACTGCTCACCATCATCCTGATGATAATAGGCGGATCTCCGGCAGGAACGGCCGGAGGGATCAAGACCACGACGGTCGGCATTCTGATTCTGATGGTGTTGTCAACAATCCAGGGGAAAAAGGATACAGAATTTATGGACCGTAGAATTTCTGCCGACGCAGGCAGGACGGCGCTGACTGTCACGATGCTGGCGCTGACCGTGGTGCTCAGTGCTTCGGTGCTGCTGTTTGCCACTGATGGGCTGGGATTCCAGGATACACTGTTTGAGGTGGCGTCGGCCATGGGGACCGTGGGTCTGACCAGGGGGATCACAAGCAGTCTTACCGGAGCGGGAAAGCTGATCCTGGTGTGCGTCATGTATATTGGCCGTATCGGCCCTGTTACTTTGGCGCTGGCGCTGGCGTTGAAACGCAAGGGAAAAAAGCAGAACCGGATGCTGCCGGAAGAAAGAATTCTTATCGGATAGGGTTACAAGGAAATAATAATGAGGGAAAGTAAACGGATTCGTTTCTTTTAACAATTTTTCTTAACATAATACAGTAAAATTGACGGGTAAAAGGAGTAGATCATGGCGAAAAAAGAGTTCGCAGTCTTTGGACTTGGGGAATTTGGAAGCAGCATTGCCATAGCTTTGGAAGAAAACGGCTGCCAGGTGATGGCGATCGACAGCAATGAGGCAAGAGTACAGGAAATCTCAGAATTTGTCACCCATGCTGCTTGTGCCAATGTGGCCGATCAGGCGGTGGTCAAATCTTTGGGAGTCCAGAATATGGACGGAGTCATAGTTGGAATCGGCGAGGATATGGAGTCCAGCATCATGGCGACCATCAGCGCCAAGGAGTGCGGCGTGCCGTATGTGCTGGCGAAGGCCAACAGTGATATCCATGCCACAGTGCTCAAGAAGGTCGGGGCCGATCAGGTGATTTTTCCGGAAAAGGCCATGGGCATTCGTTTGGGCCGGAATCTGGCATCCGGGAATTTCATTGACACCATTGAACTGTCCAAAAAGTTCAGCATGGTGGAGATTGAGGTGCCGCAGAGCTGGGTCGGCAAAACTCTCCGGCAGCTGGACCTTCGGAACCGGGGGATCAATATCATTGCAAGAAAGGGTGAAATGGAGGACATTGTCCTCATTGTGGATCCCGACAGAATCCTCCAGGGACATGAAACGTTTATCATAATTGGAAGCAATAAAGATTTGGAACGGGAACTGCTATGAGGATAGAGAGCAGCTCCAACGGACAGATAAAGCATGTGGCAGCGCTCCAGAAAAAAGCGAGGTATCGGAAGGAGCAGGGCAGTTTTGTGGTAGAAGGTATCCGGATGGTGCTGGAGGCCCCTGAAGAACGCCTTGAGGCAGTCTATGCCTCGGATTCTTTCTTAAAACAGGGCGGCCTGGAAAAGCTGGACGGAATTCCTTTCACGGAGGTGTCCGACCAGGCGTTCCGGGCCATGACGGATACACAGACTCCCCAGGGGGTTCTGGCCGTAGTAAAAGCTTTGGACTGGCAGGAGGAAGCATTTTATACAAAAAAGGATGCTCTTCTTCTGGTGCTGGAGAACCTCCAGGATCCGGGGAATCTTGGAACCATCCTCCGGGCGGGGGAGGGGGCCGGAGTGAGCGGCGTGATCATGAGCCGGGAGACGGTGGACATTTATAATCCAAAAGTCATCCGCTCTACCATGGGTTCCATATACCGCGTGCCCTTTGTAACAGCAGAAGATCTGGGGACCGTCCTGGAGCAATGCCGGAAGCACGGAATTTCATCCTATGCAGCGCATCTCGAGGGCAGCATAAATTATGAGGCTGCAGATTTCCGGAAGCCCACCGCGTTTCTGATCGGGAATGAAGCCACAGGCCTCAGCGATCGTATTTCTGCTGCAGCGGATTTTCTGGTGAAAATTCCCATGAAGGGCTCTGTGGAATCCTTAAATGCGGCAGTCGCAGCATCAATTTTTATGTATGAAACGGCCCGCCAAAGGCGCGCAGAATCAGTCGGAATATAGAGAAATGATACGAAAAAATCCATATGTGCCGTATCGGCCTGCAAACACAATATGATGTGTAGCAGGCCGATACGGCTTTCTACATATAGGTGATAATGTAATAATTTCTTTACATTTTTATGAAGGAATTCTTGTCGAAAATTAAGAACTAAATGGAAATGGGAGTAAAGTGGTGGAGGGTACCCCTGGATGGACTCGAAAAGAGCATAAAGTGGGAAATGGTTGACAAATCAGAAAGACAGTGATATCATGACGGTGTAACAAAGTTGTAACAATTGGAACATCGGCTTAATAATTGAGAAGATGGAGTTCGGATTGCTGCAGCAGGAAACAAGGAGGTATACAATGTTAACCAAGAAGAAAAGCATCGTTTCATGCTTTGTTATCGGTGCATTGCTTTGTACTCTGACTTCTCCCGGAGACAGAGGCAGTACGGCCGCGAAAGAAGCTTTGACTGTGGCAGCGGCAGAGGTAAGCCAGGATTCCGGAAACGGGAAGCAAGACATCAGGAACACCTCAAAAGAAGAGCATACTAGAGAAATTGTAAAGACAGCGATAAAGAGTACAGAGAAGGGCAGCTCTGACACTGCGCCGGAAACGGCAGTGGTCAGAATCGCCGGCGTATCTGTGAAAAGCGGTGCTGCTGATTATGAGACGGCAGTCCAGAGTGAACAGACCGTGAAAGCTTTCGGGCAGTCGGCAGTCCAGCCGCAGGAAAATCCAGCGGATGGAGCACAGTCAGCCGCGGGGAATACACAGGCGGCAGCACAGACCGGGGATGCAGTGTCAGCTATAGCTCCGGAGCTGGAGAACAAAGTAGTCACAACGGTGGACACCTATCTGAATATCAGACAGGAGCCCTCTGAAGAGAGCGAGATCATCGGACGCCTTTACGAGGGAAGCGCCGGGGATATGCTGGAAAACAACGGCGAATGGACCAGAATTTCGTCCGGCGGCGTAGAAGGCTGGGTACACAATGAGTTTGTGGTATCCGGTGAAGCGGCGCAGAGCTTTGCACAGGAGGCGCTGGAACAGCTGGCTACTGTGACGGAAGAGGGCGTGCGCGTCAGAGCGGGAGCTTCTGTGGATTCTACCTGGATCGGCGTGGTGAACGCCAATGAGACTTATCAGGTGGTGCCGGAGGAAGTAAATACGGCAGAAGAAAATACCGATACAGAAAATGCGGGCGCAGCAGAGCAGCCTGAAACGGCAGAGACAGCCGGACAGCCGGAAGAGACTCAGTCTCAGAATGCCGCAGATGCGGACAATGAAAATGCGGCTTCCCAGCAGGAGGCCCCTGAACTTAAATGGGTCAAGATCCTTTATGGGGACGGCGAAGAAGGATATGTCTGCGCAGACTACGTGACTACCGCGTTCAATCTGGGCCAGGCCAAATCCATGGAAGAGATAAAGGCGGAAGAAGAAGCCAAAGCGGCGGCAGAGGCTAAGGCAGCAGAAGAAGCCAAGGCGGCGGCAGAAGCTGAAGCGGCAAAAGAAGCCAAAGCGGCTGAGAAAACAGCCCCCAAGAAGGAAGAAGCGGCGGCTCCGGCTCAGTCTGATTCCGGATGGGTCGCGATGGGTGAGTTTAAGATCACTGCGTACTGCGGCGGCGCATGCTGCAATGGAAAATGGGCAGGGACCACCGCGTCCGGAGCATCACCTTCAGAAGGGCGTACCATTGCCGTAGCTCCCTGGATCATCCCTTATGGGACCCAGGTCAGGATAGAAGGACTGGACGGCGTTTATGTGGCCGAGGATACAGGCGGTTTTGCCAACAGCAACCCTTATCAGATCGACTTGTTCGTATCAGAGCATTCCCACGCAGGAAGCTGGGGCGTACGCTACAGACAGGTGTGGGTAAAACGATAAAACTGAATAAAGAGACAGTTACTGAGAAAGGCCGGTGTTTCTGCACCGGCCTTTTTGCCCCATCTTATGCAGGAAATTGCTCCCACTGCCTTGTAATAAATGGGAAAATGGGGTAGAATGATAAAAGACGCGAGACGGCGTCTGGAAGGAATTTAAAAGAAAGGGGTGCATGATATGACGGCGATATATTGGCTCATCGGCATTGTTGTCCTGTTGGTGATCGAAGCGCTTACCATGGGGCTTACGACTATCTGGTTCGCCGGCGGTGCCCTGGTGGCATTCATCGCGTGTGTGGCGGGAGCTGGGCTGGAGATTCAGGCGATTCTATTTGTTGTAGTTTCCCTGATCCTTCTTTTTGTTACCAGGCCGTTTGCCAAGCGGTACATCAACAAAGGAACGGAAAAGACAAATGTAGAAGGGCTTATCGGCAAAGAAGCCCGCGTTACCGAGCGGATCGACAACAAAGAAGGAACGGGGGAAGCCGTACTGTCAGGCCAGCCGTGGTCGGCGCGGTCCTCGGATGACGGACAGATCCTGGAACCGGGAGATATGGCAGTGGTAGAGGCAGTCAGAGGAGTGAAGCTGATTGTGAGAAAGCAGAGCTGATGGAACGGAGGATATGAGAATATGAGTGTGAATTTTTTGATGGGAAGCATTAATGTGAGCGCGGTGATAGCTGTCGCCATACTGGCAGTCTTGATTTTATTGATTCTTTCGTCCTGTATTAAGATCGTGCCCCAGGCCAGGGCTGTGGTCCTGGAACGTCTGGGCGGATATAAGACCACCTGGTCCGTGGGACTCCATTTGAAAGCGCCGTTTATAGACCGGGTCGCGAAGCGCGTGAACCTGAAGGAACAGGTCATTGATTTTAAGCCTCAGCCCGTGATCACCAAAGATAACGTAACCATGCAGATAGATACAGTGGTATTTTTTCAGATCACAGATCCGAAGCTTTACGCATACGGGGTGGAGAATCCGCTTATGGCGATTGAGAATCTGACCGCCACCACTCTGCGTAATATCATCGGCGATTTGGAATTGGACCAGACGCTCACTTCCAGAGAACTCATCAATACCAAGATGCGCACACAGCTGGACGTGGCCACCGATCCCTGGGGAATCAAGGTGAACCGTGTGGAGCTTAAGAATATCATTCCTCCCAGGGAGATACAGGATTCCATGGAGAAGCAGATGAAAGCGGAGCGTGAGCGCCGTGAAAAGATTCTGCAGGCAGAAGGCGAAAAGAAGTCTACGATTTTGGTCGCAGAAGGAAAGAAGGAGTCGGCGATCCTGGATGCAGAGGCCGAAAAGCAGGCGGCTATTCTGAGAGCAGAGGCCAAAAAGGAAGCTACGATCCGGGAAGCAGAAGGCCAGGCACAGGCTATCATCAAAGTGCAGGAGGCCACCGCAGACGGTATCCGCTTGATCAAAGAAGCGGGCGCGGACAATGCGGTGCTCCAGCTTAAGAGTCTGGAAGCTTTTGCAAAGGCGGCGGACGGTCAGGCAACGAAAATCATCATCCCGTCAGAGATCCAGGGGATTGCCGGCGGCCTGAAGAGCCTCGTTGAGGTAGTGAAGGATTAACATTTTGTGAAATGATAGAGAGTCCGGCTTGCCGGGCTCTCTGCATCCGAAGATATGCCGGATGCATTAGAAAATACATAATATGCGGAGGATGGTACGATGAAGATTATGGACAGCCTGAAGGGAAGGAACTTTCTGACACTGAAGGATTTTACGCCGGAGGAGATCCAGAATTTTTTGGACCTGGCGGCCGATTTGAAAGCGAAGAAAAAGCAGGGGATCACGGGCAGCAGCCTGAAAGGGAAGAACATAGCTCTGATTTTTGAGAAACCTTCCACCAGGACCCGGTGTGCGTTTACCGTTGCCTGCAACGATGAGGGCGGATTTCCCGAATACCTGGGAAAAGGCGATATCCAGCTGGGCAAGAAGGAAAGTGTGGAGGACACAGCCCGTGTGCTCGGCCGGATGTTCGACGGGATTGAATTCCGCGGCTTTTTGCATACCAATGTGGAAGCGCTTGCAAAGTATTCAGGCGTAGTGGTATGGAACGGCCTGACGGACGATTATCATCCTACTCAGATCCTGGCGGATTTTTTGACGATGCAGGAGTGTTTTGGCCATCTGAAAGGCCTGAATTTTGTATTTATCGGTGACGGCAGGAATAATATGTCCAACAGCCTGATGGTCGGATGCGGGAAAATGGGCGTCAACTGTACGATCATCGCTCCTAAGGCTCTGTGGCCGGAGGAAGAGTTGGTTGAGGTCTGCAGGGGATATGCCGCGGAAGCCGGCAGTACTCTGACAGTCACAGACGATGTGGCGGCTGTAAAGGATGCCGATGTGATATATACGGATGTATGGTGCTCCATGGGCGAAGAGGACAAAGCCGCGGAACGTATGGCTCTTCTGAAGCCTTATCAGGTCAACAAGGCTCTGATGGAGAGCACAGGAAAAGACAGTACGGTATTTATGCATTGTCTGCCCGCGGTAAAGGGAAATGAAGTGACGGAGGAAGTGTTTGAGTCGGAGAGATCCGTGGTATTTGACGAAGCGGAGAACCGTATGCACACCATCAAGGCTGTGATGGTGGCGACTTTGGGAGACTGAGTTTCATGTATGTGAACAGGACGAAAAAAAATCCATATACAAAGCAGACCGTCTTTGATATATTGTCCGTGGTATCAGGACTTGCTGTTATTGGACTGGGAGTGTTCGTATTCCTGAATCCGGAAGAATATGCACAGATGTTTCCTGTTATTTTTCTGCTGGCGGCGGTTTTCCAGATATTATGTGCCATACCGCGGCTGGCAGGAGGATATGGAAAGAAAAGCGGAAAACGGAAGGCAGTTGGTATATGCCTGTGCGCGGCGGCCGGCATCCTGCTGATATTTGCAGTGGTAAGCGCCGTATGTCTTTGGAGGTAAGGATTTGAAAGCTAGAATATTGCAGCTTTTGCGGGAGCAGGAGGGCTATGTATCCGGGCAGGACATCTGCCGGAAGCTCTCCGTCTCCCGCACCGCTGTCTGGAAGGTCATCGGACAGCTGAAGGAAGAAGGATATGTCATCGAGGCGGTACAGAATAAAGGCTACCGCCTTTTAGAAGTGCCGGATCTGGTCACAGAGGGAGAAGTGGCCTCGCGTCTCCATACAGGCTGGGCAGGACATCCAACCGTATTTCTGGAAAGGACAGATTCTACCAATAACGAAGCAAAGCGTATGGCAGAAGCCGGCGCGTCTCATGGAACGCTGGTCGTTGCGGAGAACCAGGAGGCGGGAAAAGGGCGCAGAGGGCGTTCCTGGTCCTCGCCGGAAAAAAGCGGGATCTGGATGACGCTGATCATGAAGCCGGAATTCCCTCCTTCTCAGGCATCGATGCTCACGCTGGTGGCGGCTATGGCTGTGGCGGAGGGCGTGCGTTCTGTCACCGGCTTGGAGGCGGGAATCAAGTGGCCGAACGATATCGTGGTGAATGGAAAGAAGATCTGCGGAATTCTGACGGAAATGAGCGCGGAGCCGGATTACATCAACCATGTGGTGGTGGGCATCGGGATCAATGCGAACATGGAGGAATTTCCGCCGGATATCAGGGAAAAAGCAACCTCTTTATCTCTCGAGCTGGGGGAAAAGGTCAGCCGGGCGGCGGTAATCGCCGAGGTCTGGAACGCCTTTGAATTATATTATGACAAGTTCTTGGAGAATGCCGACCTGTCTTCTCTCAGGGAGAAATATGAAGCGCATCTTCTTAACAGAGGAAAGGAAGTGTGCGTGCTGGATCCCAAAGGAGAGTGGCGGGGCGTCGCGAGAGGAATCGACAGGAATGGACGGCTATTGATCGAACAAACAGGAAGCGGAGACGAGGGCCTGAGAGCGGTGGATTCTGGTGAGGTTTCTGTCCGCGGCGTCTATGGGTATGTGTAATATGGATGAGAAAAAAGTGCTGTGCGGGGCGAATTCCTACACACAGAAATATTACTTTAATGATGAATTCTCCATGCTGCCGGAGAACATCCGGGATGAGCTTAAGATTCTCTGCGTACTTTATGTGGAGGACGTGGGCGGTATTCTGACCCTGGAGTTTGACGGGGAGGGGAACCTGGAACTGCGGGTGGAGAATGAGGAGACCGATTATCTTTTTGATGAGATTGGCAGCGTGCTGAAGATCAAGCAGATCCAAAGGGAAAAAGGCGAGCTTTTGGAGTCTCTGGAGCTGTTTTACAGGACCTTTTATTTGAACTGAGAAAAAGTATTCGTTTAGACAGGAGCATAGATGGATCAGAAAAAAAAGCTGGCGATCGGCAGCGTAGAATTGGACGCTCCGGTAGTGCTGGCGCCGATGGCAGGCGTGACAGACCTGCCATTTCGTGCGCTTTGCAAGGAACAGGGATGCGGACTGGTATGTACGGAAATGGTCAGCGCCAAAGCAGTCCATTATAAGAATAAGAACAGCGCCATGCTTCTTTCCGTAAGAAATGAAGAGCGCCCGGTTTCCCTGCAGCTATTTGGATCAGAGCCGGAGCTTTTGGCGGAGATCGCGGCTCTTTTGGAGCCTGGCCCGTATGACATCATTGATTTTAATATGGGATGCCCGGTTCCGAAGGTGGTGAACAATCATGAGGGTTCGGCTCTGATGAAAGAGCCGGAGCTGGCCGGCCGGATCTTGAAGGCAATGGTAAAAGCGGTGAAGAAGCCGGTGACTGTTAAAATCAGAAAGGGGTTTGCAGAGGATTCTGTCAACGCCGTGGAAATCGCGAAGATTGCAGAGGATGCCGGTGTGGCTGCCATTGCGGTGCATGGAAGGACGAGAGAACAGTATTATTCCGGAAAAGCGGACTGGGAAATCATACAAAAGGTGAAAGAAGCGGTATCGGTCCCGGTCATCGGGAACGGAGACATCTTTACTGCCGAAGATGCGGCTTCGATGATGGAGCAGACGGGCTGCGACGGAGTCATGGTCGCCAGAGGAGCCAGGGGAAACCCATGGATTTTCCGGGAGATAAAAGAGTATCTGCTGACTGGGAACAAACGGGAAAGGCCGGATAGCTTGGAGATACGGGAGATGATCCTCAGACATTCCAGGATGCAGGTTGAATTCAAAGGAGAGAGTATGGGAATCCGGGAGATGAGGAAGCATACCGCGTGGTATACGGCAGGCTGCCCCCATTCCGCGTCTTTGAGGGAGGCCGTAAACCATGTGGAGACACTCACAGAACTGGAGACGCTTGTGAAGGAGCGTCTGGAACTGTGATATTTGTGGAAAAACCGCCTGCAAAGCTCCAGAAATGTTGACAATGCGGTAGCTTTGGGATATAATACCTTGAATGTAAAAACGCGCAGGACCGCATGTATTGGCGCGGATGTCATATAATATAACGTGCCGGCTGGAGCCGGGAGTTTTGAACGGTATCCGGAGCCTTTGTATGGAGCAGGGTGTACAGGGGAAGTGCCGGGCGGAAAAATAGAAAAAGGATCTAGGAAGGGAAAGATAGCAGTATGGCAGACACAAAAAAGAACATTCTTACTTATGCCGGCTTAAAGAGATACGAAGATGAGCTGGCGGAACTGAAGCTGGTAAAACGGAAAGAGGTCGCACAGAAGATCAAAGAGGCAAGAGAGCAGGGCGATTTGTCTGAAAATGCGGAATATGACGCGGCAAAGGACGAGCAGAGAGATATCGAGCTGCGGATCGAGGAGCTGGAAAAGCTTCTTAAAAACGCGGAAGTAGTCGTCGAAGATGAAGTAGAGCTGGATAAGATCAGCGTCGGCTGTGAAGTAAAGGTATATGACGTGGAATACGAGGAGGAAATGGATTTCCGGATTGTGGGATCCACGGAAGCGAACAGCCTTCAGAATAAGATATCCAACGAGTCGCCGGTGGGAAAGGCTCTGATCGGTAAACGCGTGGGAGAGACTGTAGTGGTGGAAACCCAGGCGGGAGAGATTGAGTACAAAGTCCTTGATATCAAACGCGTTTCTTAGAATAACAGCAAAAGAGGGAAAAAAATTGGCAGAGCAGAACAGAATCCAGGAACAGGATATAAATCAGCTTCTGAAAGTGCGCCGCGAAAAGCTGGCGGGGCTTCAGGAAGAGGGAAAGGATCCTTTTCAGATTACAAAATATGATGTAACGCATCACAGTGAAGAGATCAAGGCCGGATACGGCCAGCTGGAAGGAAAAGAGGTATCCATCGCAGGGAGGATGATGTCTAAGCGTGTGATGGGGAAAGCCTCTTTTTGCCATATCCAGGATCTGCCCGGAACGATCCAGGCATATGTGGCAAGAGACAGTGTGGGAGAAGAAGCATATAAGGAGTTTAAAAAGTATGATATCGGCGATATCGTCGGGATCAAGGGCACCGTATTCAAGACGAAGACGGAAGAGATTTCCATTCATGTGTCTGAGATCACTCTCTTGTCCAAGAGTCTGCAGATTTTGCCTGAAAAATTCCACGGTTTGACCAACACGGATATCCGCTACCGCCAGAGATATGTGGATTTGATCGTGAACCCGGATGTAAGAAAGACCTTTGTTATGCGTTCCCGGATCATCAAATCCATCCGGGATTATCTGGACGGAGAGGGATTCATGGAGGTGGAGACTCCGATTCTCGTATCCAATGCGGGAGGCGCCGCGGCCCGTCCCTTTGAAACTCATTATAATGCGCTGGACGAGGATGTGAAGCTCAGGATCTCTTTGGAGCTTTATCTCAAGCGCCTGATCGTGGGCGGCATGGAGCGCGTATATGAGATTGGCCGTGTGTTCCGGAATGAGGGTGTGGATACCAGGCATAATCCGGAATTCACACTGATGGAGCTTTACCAGGCGTACACGGACTATCACGGTATGATGGATCTGACGGAGAACATGTACCGTCATGTGGCAAAGGAGGTCCTCGGAGACACCATGGTGACATATGGCGACGAGCAGATCGACCTGGGAAAGCCTTTTGCGAGACTCACGATGGTGGACGCGGTAAAGCAGTATTCGGGAGTTGATTTTAATGAAATACCGGATACGGAAGCGGCGAAGGCCATGGCGGACAAGCACCATATCGAATATGAAGCCAGACATAAGAAGGGCGATATTTTGAGCCTCTTCTTTGAAACCTATGTGGAGGAGCACCTGAGGCAGCCTACCTTTATCATCGACCATCCGGTGGAAATATCTCCGCTCACAAAGAGGAAACCGGACAAGCCGGATTATGTGGAACGATTTGAGCTGTTCATCACAGGACGTGAGATGGCAAACGCCTACTCAGAATTAAACGATCCCATTGACCAGAGAGAACGGTTTAAAGCCCAGGAAGAGCTGCTGGCCCAGGGAGATGAGGAAGCTAACAGCATGGACGAGGATTTCCTGAACGCATTGGAAATCGGAATGCCGCCCACGGGCGGAATCGGCTATGGAATCGATCGTCTGGTGATGCTCTTGACGAACAGCCCGGCTATCCGGGACGTGCTTCTGTTCCCCACGATGAAGAGCATTGGCGGAGCGGATGCGAAAAAGGCTGATAAGACGGAAGATAAGCCGGCTGTGGAAGCCACAGAAACGGTAAAAGAAGTCATAGATTTTTCTAAGGTGGAAATTGAGCCTTTGTTTAAGGACGAAGTCGATTTTGAGACATTCAGTAAGTCTGATTTCCGGGCTGTAAAGGTTCTGGAATGTGAGCCTGTGAAGAAGTCTAAGAAGCTTTTAAAGTTTACTCTGGATGATGGAACCGGTGAAAACCGTACGATCTTAAGCGGAATCCATACCTACTATGAGCCGGAAGAGCTGGTCGGAAGGACGCTGATTGCGATTACCAATCTGCCGCCAAGGCCTATGATGGGATTTGAATCCTGTGGGATGCTTCTTTCTGCGATTCATACGGAAGAAGGAGAAGAAAGACTTAATCTTTTGATGGTCGACGATCATATTCCGGCGGGTGCGAAGCTGTACTAATAGATTAAAATCCGCGCCCAGTTTACACTCTAATAATTGAAAAAGCAAAGAATTGTTTCTGATTTATTAGAAAAATGCAGACGATAAATAAAATATTGAATTAATGGTAATTCAATCAAAGGGTATAGAAAATAAATAGCAGCCGCCTGGTACAGATAATGAACCGGGGCGGCTGTTTTATTTTACCGCATGTATGGGAATGATACTTTATAGAAAAATAATAATATCTTCTCGAAATTTTTCACTTGGTATGTTATACTACTATAAAGCAGTATGCTTGGATGAGGAGTATGTAATATGGTAAATGCGGAACGCACAAAGCTGATGACAAAAGCAGAAATATTCAGAGTTAAGGAAGAGCGGAACGCCCTGCGGCTGAACCACTTTTATAAAGGCGACTATATCAGCTACGAAATGATCCGTTCCGGTATTTTATTTATTTTTGCCTATTTGCTGCTGACAGTGATGTGGGTTCTGTATTTTGCGGAGCCTCTTATGACGCAGACTCGGATAGAGGATTTGGCCATGATGGCTGTCCAGGCGGGTATTGCTCTTGTTTGCCTGCTGGCATGTTTTCTCGTGGCGGCATATTTTGTATTTAAGAGCAAATATCAGAAAGCAAGAGCGAAGGTAAAGGACTATCAGGCTATTCTTAAGCAGATAAGCCGTCTGTATGAGCAGGAGACGGTTAAGGTCTGGAGGGAATCGGAGGAATACAGAGTATGATGACTCTTTTGGTTCTGCGGGAGCGGATAAAAAAATTCTACGCCCGATATGGGGTGCATATCATAAGAGTGCTCCGATTTTTGATTTCATTGGCGGTCTTTATGGCAGTTGACGGATCCATGGGGTATATGGAGAGACTGAATCATATATGGCTGTCGGTAGGCCTGGCGGCTGTCTGCGGTTTTCTTCCCAATGGAGCGATTGTAGTGGCGGCAGGTATATTCGTACTGGTGCATATGTATGCGGTATCGCTGGAGGTGTTTTTCGTGGCGGCAGCAGTCCTTCTGCTGTTTTTCTGCCTTTATTATGTTTTTCAGCCGGGAGACAGCATTGTGCTTATTCTGATGCCGCTCATGTTTGTATGCCGGATTCCCTTGATCATACCTCTTGCTCTTGGGCTGACGGGATCTGTTTTCAGCGTCATTCCTATGAGCTTTGGGATAGTCATTTATTATATGCTGAAATTTGTCAAAGACAATGTGGGGGTCCTCGCCTCCACAGGCTCTCTGTCCATGCCGGGAAGATATACCCAGATGATCAACGGCATTCTGGGGAACCGGGAAATGTGGATCATGGTTGGCGCGTTTTGTGTGACGCTTCTTGTGGTCTATATGATTCGGCGGCTGTCGGCGAACCGTGCCTGGGAAATTGCCATTGTAACAGGCACGCTCGTGAACATCCTACTCCTGTTTGCAGGTGTATTCTTGGCGGATATCGACTTGTCTGTGGTGACCGTCATAGTAGGTGCTGTTCTGGCGGCGGCGGTCGGGTTCCTTTTGGAGTTTTTCTTGTTCCATTTGGACTATTCCAGAACCGAATATGTACAGTTCCAGGACGACGATTATTATTATTATGTAAAAGCTGTGCCTAAGGTGGCGGTAACGCAGCCGGAGGTGACGGTGAGAAAGATAAATCCCAAGAACCAGGGAGAGACAGGGGACGGAGAAGAGCTTTTCACCCTGCACCAGGATATGGGGAGTACGTCGGAGATAATGACGGCCGGAAAAGATCTGGAAAAGACGAAGGATTTATTTAAAGAAGGGAAAATGAAAGATTTGGAGGATACCCAGGTGCTTTCGGGAAAGACCCAGCCTTTAGAGAAGGCAGAGGAGCGACGGGAAACGGATTATGACGAAACTGTTTGATGGAATGAAAACCTATCTTATGCAGAGCATCCCTGATATTAGGGTCACCGATGTGGTCGAGATGATCATCATCGCAGTCCTTTTGTATAATGTAATGCTCTGGATTAAAAATACAAGAGCCTGGGTGCTCCTGAAGGGAATACTTGTGCTTCTGGGATTCATCCTGGTCGCTTATCTGTTCCATATGAATACGATCTTATGGCTGGCCGATAAGACCATCAACGTCGGCATCATCGCGGTGGTGATCATCTTTCAGCCGGAGCTTCGCAGGGCTCTGGAACAGCTGGGGCGGAATAAGGTGCTCGGATTTCTCGTTTCAGATAATGGAAAGATGGTGGATGATAAGTTTTCCGATAAGACGATGAATGAAATCGTAAAGGCCACCTTCGAGATGAGCAAGGTAAAGACAGGGGCCCTTATTGTAATAGAAAGAAAAACTCCGCTGGCGGAATATGAGAGGACCGGGATCTTAGTAGACGGTGTGGTCACCAGCCAGCTGCTGTTAAACATATTTGAGCACAATACGCCGCTTCATGACGGCGCCGTGGTAGTGAGGGGGAACCGTATCGTGGCGGCCACCTGTTATCTTCCGCTGTCTGACAACATGGCGATCAGTAAAGATCTGGGAACCAGGCATAGGGCCGGGGTCGGGGTCAGCGAAGTGAGCGACAGCGTAACGATCATTGTTTCGGAAGAGACAGGGACGGTTTCTGTTGCTTTTGACGGAGGACTGAGGCGGGGTATGGATCCGGATACCCTCAGGGAGGAGCTTAAGCGGATCATAGAAGAGAATGAGGCGCCCAAGGGACGGCGGCTTAAGATTTTGAAAGGATGGCAGAAGCATGAAAAAAAAGCTGACAAATAATTGGCTGCTGAAAATCATCTCCGCCATCGGTGCCGTTCTTCTTTGGATGGTGGTCATAAATATTGACAATCCTACGGATACCTTCACAGTGTCGGGTATTCCGGTGACCGTACTGAATGAACAGTCGGCCATTACGGATAATAATCTGACATATGAGCTGATGGGGGACCAGACCGTCAGTGTGGAGGTCACCGCCAGAAGGACGGACAGAAGGAAGATTTCGGCGGATGATTTTGAAGCTGCCATAGATATGAATGAAATATATGGAGCCACCGGCTCTGTGGCGGTTAAGATTACAGTGGTAAACAATAAAAGCCTGATCCGTTCTTGGACGCAGATCACCAGAAGCATAAAAGTAAACGTTGAAGAAATGCAGACGAAAGAGTTCAAGATTCAGGTGATTCAAAATGGCGAGCCCGCGGATAGCTATGCTTTCAGCGAGATCGCCGTATCTCCCAGCACCGTGAGGGTGACGGCGCCCAAGTCTGTAATGGATAGTATTGACCATGCCGGGATAAACGTGGATGTGTCGGGAGCCGCCGATGATGTTCGGACGGCGGGGGCCGTCAGGCTGCTGAAAGCCAATGGACAGGAAATTGATATGTCGGACGAGCGGATATCCATGAGCGCTGCGGAAGCAGAAGTTGTCATGACTGCAGTGAAGACCAACCAGATAAGCGTTGACGTAAAAGTTACCGGACAGAATGAGGTGGCGGAGGGCTACAAGTATATCAACTTTAAGTGCGATCCCCAGACCATATCGGTGACCGGCGCCAAAAGCCTGATAGCGGAGCTGGATAATATACTGGAGGTCACGGTGGATTTAACAGGCGCGGACAAGGATGTCGTCAAAACAGTCAAGGTAAGTGACTTGCTGCCGGAGGGCCTTAAGGTGGCCGACGGACAGCCGGATACCATAAATATCGTATTTCAGATTGAGAAGCTGACACAAAAGAGCTTCCGTATCAGCAAAAATCAGATCAGTATGACAGGCGCTTCTCCTGACCTTGGATACCGGCTGGGAAATGAAGACGCGGTGACAGTAGTTCTGACAGGTTTAAGTGAAGATCTGGAAAAGGTAAACAACAGCGATCTTTTTGTAACTCTGGATGTGAGTTCGATTGAGTCTCCCGGGACCTATGAGCTGGAACCTCAGGTTGAGATCACGGATGAGTATAAGTCTTATTTTACGGTGACAGCAGCGCGCGTAGAGGTGACGGCGACTTCTCTGACAACAGATACGGAATCGTCGCAGGAGAGCCAGACAGAAACCAGCAGTGAAGCGAGTGAGTCGGTAAACGGGACGGAGAGTACGGAGACTACGGGTACTACAGGCACATCTGCGTCCTCTGGAAGCAGTGAGCAGACAAGATAAAAGTCTTGAATAGATATATGAGGGAATGGAGGGATTATTATGGTTAGCGAGAAGGTGGTTGTTAAAAATCCCACCGGTCTGCATTTAAGACCGGCCGGGGTGCTGTGCAAGGAAGCGATGAATTATGCTTCCTCCATCACATTCCGTTTTGAAAATATAACGGCAAATGCGAAGAGTGTGCTGAGCGTTCTGGGAGCGTGCATTAAGACGGGAGATGAACTGGAGTTCATCTGCGATGGCCCGGATGAGGAAGAGGCGCTGAAAGCGATCGTAGACATAGTGAAAAGCGGCTTGGGTGAGTGAAGGATATGAGAAATAAAAAAAACGCGGTGATGGCAGCGAACTTAGGAATCTACATACTTGGATGTGTGCTGGCCTGCGTATTGAGCAAAACCGGAGAATACGTATTTTCCGGTTTTGTTTTAATTATGCTGGCCGCGGGGGAATATGCCTTTTATTTCCGCAGGCATGGATATCTGTTTCAGATGGAGGCGGTGTTTTCTTTGTTCTGGACGGGAGGGATGGGACTTTCGGCCATGAAGCTATCTCGTCTGGCGGAGGACTGGGAATATCTGACCTGGATCAGCTTTACTCTGGCGTATATATTCTTTATTCTGGGATATGAGTGGGCCGGGAGGAGAGAATGCGCCGGCAGAGAGCTGTTCAGGAAACTGCGTGTAAAAATCTGGGGAGACGAAAGAACTGGAAAACCGGGCAAAGACGAGACGGCAAAAAGGCTTTTTCGGTGTATCCTTGCGATACTGCTGGTTTCCTATGCCTGTTTTCTTCTGGAGGCCGCGGTCATCCGTGAGATTCCTCTTTTTTCGGACAAGCCTCATGCCTATTCATATTTTCATCTGTCAGGAGTACATTATTTCACAGTCAGCAGTATATTTGTATTGCCTCTGTCTGTGCTGTATAAGAAAGTCAGGGGCAAGCTGAGCGTAAAAGAGTGGACAGCTCTGGGTGTGAGCTGCTGTGCCGCTCTGGCCATTCCGGTCCTCTGTGTGTCCCGGTTCCAGCTGATGCTGGCAGTGCTTCTCTCCATATGTGTGGCAGTGGCGGCTTATCCACAGATCAAGCTTCGGTACATCATATTGGTCCTGGCAGCTCTGATTCCGGTTTATGTGGGTTTGACGGTGGCGAGGAATCATGATGTGGCGTATTTGAACGGTATCTTTGAAATGAAGAATGCAGAAACACCGATTTTTGTGACACAGCCGTACATGTATGTTGCCAATAACTATGATAATTTTAACTGCCTTGTCAAAGAGCTTCCGGCCCATACATTTGGCCTGCGCCAATTGTTTCCTGTGTTCGCGCTGACCGGACTTAAATTTTTGGCGCCCGGTCTGGTGAATTTTCCAATCTATGTTACGAAAACGGAGCTGACGACCGTCACCTTGATATACGATGCCTATTATGACTTTGGAGTTTGGGGAGTGGCGCTTTTTGGACTGGTGCTCGGAATGGCCTGCAGGAAAGTGGCGTCTTCCCAGAAGAAAAGCGGGAATCCTGTATCCTGCCTGTTTTATGCACAGATTGCGATGTACTTGGTCTTTTCTTTCTTTACGACCTGGTTCAGCAATCCGACGACCTGGTTCTGGCTGGGGCTGACTGCTATAATTTATGTTTATGTCGGCCATAGACAGAAGGAATATGTTTCGGGGAAAATACAATTGTAATCTTTGGGGCGGTATGCTATACTTAGTCTACGCCGGCGGCGGTGACGCCTTGCCGGCGAATCTATAAGATGGGACTGATGACTCATGGGGCTGGACCTAGGAAGAACAGCACAAAAATTAAAATGTATATTATAGCAAAGTACAGTGTGATCTATCGACTATGAAGCTTTTCCAGAGATATGTTGGAGCAGAGCAGACAGAAAAACGATTATGGAGAAGATCCAGGGAGGACGATAGATCATGTTAAATTTTAAGAGATATAAACGAGTACCGGTGATGGATTATCCGGAAAGACAGTGGCCGAATAAGGAGATAGAAAAAGCTCCCGTGTGGTGCAGCGTTGACCTGCGGGATGGAAACCAGGCTTTGATCGAGCCTATGGTCGTAGAAGAAAAGATTGAGATGTTTAATCTTCTTGTAAAGCTTGGCTTCAAGCAGATCGAGGTCGGATTCCCGGCGGCGTCTCAGATCGAATACGATTTTTTACGGCAGCTGGTCGACCGGAATCTGATTCCAGATGACGTGGTGATTCAGGTATTGGTACAGTGCAGAGAGCATCTGATAGACAGGACTTTTCAAGCCCTTCAGGGCGTTAAACGCGCGGTGGTCCATATCTACAATTCCACTTCGACTCTTCAAAGAGACGTGGTATTCGGCATGGACAAAGAGCATATTAAACAGATTGCCGTCGAAGGCACGAAGATGGTGAAGGAACGGGCGAAGGATTTCCCCGGTGAGATCGTGCTGGAATATTCTCCGGAGAGCTTTACCGGGACAGAGATGGATTATGCGCTGGAGGTATGTACGGCGGTACAGGAAACGTGGGGGCCCACCAAGGAGGAGCCGATCATCATCAATCTTCCCGCTACGGTGGAAATGACGACTCCCAACGTATACGCGGACCAGATTGAATGGATGCACCGGAATTTTAAAGACCGGGAGACCATAGTATTGAGTGTACATCCCCATAACGACCGGGGGACCGGAGTGGCCGCGACGGAGCTTTCTCTGCTTGCGGGAGCGGACAGAGTGGAAGGCACCTTGTTCGGAAACGGAGAACGTACCGGGAATGTGGATGTCCTGACTGTGGCTTATAATATGTTTTCACAGGGAATCGACCCGGAGCTGGATATCGAAAATATCCGGGAGATCATTGAGGTATATGAAAGATGCTGCAAGATGGAGATCGACCCCAGGCATCCATATGCGGGCAAATTGGTGTTCACCGCTTTTTCAGGATCCCATCAGGATGCCATCAACAAGGGCGTCAGGGCGCTTAAGGCCAGAAAGAATCCGTATTGGGAGGTCCCGTATCTTCCTGTGGATCCTTCCGATCTGGGCAGGGATTACGAGCCCATCGTCCGGATCAACAGTCAGTCCGGAAAAGGCGGCGTAGCCTTTGTCATGGATACCTTCTATGGGTTCAAGCTGCCTAAGGGAATGCACAAGGAGTTTGCGGATGTGGTGCAGGCCGTGGCGGAGGCCCACGGAGAAGTGGCGCCGGAGCAGATCATGGAGCTTTTTAAGGCCGAGTATCTGGCTGCCAAGGAGCCGTTCAACTTTATCCGGTGTGAGACTACAGACGTGGGAGAGACCGATACCCAGGCCAAACTGACCTTCAAGTACCAGGGAGGAATCCTGTCGGCGAAGGGAGTCGGAAACGGGCCCATTGACGCGGCGCGGGATGCCATCGAGCAGACGGTGAATGTTCACGTAAAGGTACTGGACTATTCGGAGCACGCGTTGGGCGAGGGTTCTCATGCACAGGCTGCGGCTTACATTCAGGTGATGGATGTGGATACCGGAAGGGTGACCTTCGGTGTCGGCGTGAGCCCGAATATTACGAGAGCTTCTCACAGGGCGCTGTTCAGCGGACTGAACAGGCTGTTTAAATAAGGCTTTGGGTTTAAGGAAAGCTTAAGATTATAAAGAAGATCGTAAGGAACTCCGGCGGTTATGACCGCCGGAGTTCTTGCATTTACAGGTGAGATGTAGTAAAATGATATCCGATTGTAAGCACTGGGAGTAGTGCGCCCTGAAGGAAGCCGGTCAGGGCAGAAAGGAATCCGCGGTAATTTTATGAAAAAATTTGACTATGTGATCGTGGGCGGCGGCCTTTTTGGCGGGGTCATGGCCTGGTACGCAAGAAAAAACGGGAAGACCTGTCTGATAGTTGAAAAGCGGAAACAGCTGGGAGGCAATATTTACTGTGAAGATATAGAAGGGATACCGGTGCACCGGTATGGCGCCCATATTTTCCATACATCTGACAAAAATGTATGGCAGTTCGTAAATGGACTGGTAGAATTTAACCGGTATACCAATTGCCCTGTGGCTAATTATCATGGTGAGATGTATAATATGCCTTTTAATATGAATACGTTCAGTAAAATGTGGGGGATTTCCACGCCGGAAGAAGCCAGGGCCAAGATTGAAGAACAAAGGGCGGGGATATTCGGACAGCCGGCGAATTTGGAGGAACAGGCCATTTCCCTGGTTGGGACTGATATTTATGAGAAACTGATCAAAGGATATACAGAAAAACAGTGGGGAAGGGCCTGTAAGGAGCTGCCCAGCTTTATCATCAAGAGACTCCCGGTCCGCTATACGTATGACAATAATTACTTTAATGATCGGTATCAGGGTATTCCAATCGGCGGTTACAACGGTATAACGGAGAAACTGTTTGAGGGCTGTGAGGTGATGCTGGAGACGGATTATCTGGCAGATAAAAAAACGTTCGATGCCATGGGAGACCGGATCATCTACACCGGGACCATAGATGCGTATTTTAATTATCGCTATGGGAAGTTGGAATACAGGAGTCTTAGGTTTGAGGATGATATCTTTGATGTGGACAACTATCAGGGAGTGGCGGTGGTGAACCATACGGCCAGGGAAGTGCCTTATACGAGGACCATTGAGCACAAACACTTTAACTGTACCGTACCCTATTCTGAAATTCCCAAGACTGTGGTCACCAGAGAATACTCAGTGGCCTGGGAAGAAGGAATGGAACCGTATTATCCGGTCAACGATGAGAAAAACCAGGAGCTTTATCAAAAGTATGCGGAGCTGGGCGCCGGAGAGAAGAACGTGATGTTCGGCGGCCGTCTGGCAGAATACAAATATTATGATATGGATAAGGTCATAGAATCGGCCATGAAGAAAGCAGAGGCGGAATTTGGGAGCCTTGCCTGACTTTGAGATATCAATGACAGGACGTATGCAGGGCGCTTGGAAAACCAGGCACAGGAGGAATATATGCAGGCAATCATCTTAGCGGCAGGTATGGGAAAAAGGCTTAAAGAGCTGACGAAGGACGCGACGAAATGTATGGTCAAGGTCGATGGTGTCACGCTGATCGAGAGGGCGCTGACTCAGCTGGACGGACTTGGTTTGTCCAGGATTGTCATTGTAGTAGGGTATGAAGGAAAAAAATTGATGGATTATATCGGGACCTTGTCCATAAAGACTCCCACCATATATGTCGACAATCAGATCTATTACAAGACCAATAATATCTATTCCTTATATATGGCAAAGGATTATCTGACAGAAGAGGACACGCTTCTTTTGGAGTCGGATCTCATATTTGAAAAAGCCGTCTTGGAAAAGCTGGTGAATGACCCCTATCCCAGCCTGGCTCTTGTGGCGAAGTATGAGAGCTGGATGGACGGAACGGTAGTGACGCTGGATGAAGAAGACAATATTCTGGATTTTATCGGAAAGAAAAGTTTTCGCTTTTCCGATGTGGACAAGTACTATAAGACGGTAAATATCTATAAATTCGGGAAGGAATTTTCCAATTCCCACTATGTTCCCTTTTTAGAGGCATATTGTAAGGCATTGGGAAACAACGAATATTATGAGCAGGTGCTGAAGGTGATCACGCTCCTCGACACGCCTGTCATCAAAGGACTGCGCCTGGACGGAGAGCTTTGGTATGAAATCGACGATGAACAAGACCTGGATATCGCAGAGTCCCTGTTTGCCGAGGGGAAAGAGAAGCTTAAGAAAATTTCCGGCCGTTATGGCGGATATTGGAGATATCCGCATCTTAAGGATTTCTGTTATCTGGTGAATCCTTTTTATCCCGGAGAAAAGCTGGTGGATGAGCTGAAGGCCAGCTTTACAGAGCTTTTGACCAATTATCCTTCCGGCATGGAGGTCAACAGTCTCGTGGCGGCAAAATATTTTGGACTTAAAAAAGAGCAGGTCTGTGTGGGAAACGGCGCCGCAGAGCTGATAAAGCTCTTGATGGAAATGGTGCCCGGAAAGCTTGGTACGGTATATCCCACCTTCGAGGAATATCCAAACAGAAAAAAAGATGAGCTGGAGGTGTTCACACCCGGCAATCGTGATTTCACATATACGGCAGATGAACTCATGGAATATTTCGGGGAAAAGGATATTGCCATTTTGGTGCTGATCAATCCGGACAATCCCTCCGGCAGCTATATTCCCAGGAAGGATGTACTTCGGATGGCAGAATGGGCGGAGAGAAAGAAAATCCGCTTTGTCTTGGATGAGTCCTTTGTGGATTTTGCGGATGGGGATATGGAAGAAAACTCCCTGCTGTGCCAAGACGTCCTGAATCGTTATCCGGCGCTCTTTGTGGTAAAGAGCATATCAAAATCCTACGGAGTACCGGGGCTTCGCCTCGGGGTAATCGCGGGCGGTGATACAGCGTTTATCAGCAGGATGAAGAAACAGGCGGCCATTTGGAATATCAATTCTTTTGGGGAGTATTACATGCAGATCGCTGAAAAGTACAAAGGGGATTACAGCAGGGCGATGGAGCAGTTTAAAGAAGTGAGGAGCAGATATCTTGCGGCTCTAGGCGATATTCCCCATCTTCGGCCGGTCCCTTCCCAGGCCAATTATGTGATGTGCGAGCTTATGGATGGATTTGACAGCGGCAGGCTGGCCGCTGTCCTTCTGGAAAAATACAATCTTCTGATTAAGGATCTGTCCGCGAAGAGAGGATTTGGGAACAGGCAGTATATACGTCTGGCGGTGAAGCGGCCGAAAGAAAACGAACAGCTTTTAGAAGCTTTAAAAACGGAGCTTTCCGGACCCGTAAGGTGAGGAGGGCATAGATCCGGACAGGGAACGGAGCACATGATATGTTTAAGGAATACGACGATTCGACACTTAAAACTCTTCAAAGGATCGAGCTTGGAATCTTAAAGGATTTTCTATACCTTTGCGGTAAATATGAGCTGACCTATTTTTCCTTTGCCGGGACGGCCATCGGGGCGCTGCGCCATCAGGGATTTATTCCGTGGGACGACGATATAGACGTATGTCTTCCACGGAAGGATTATGAGAAATTCATCCAGGCTGCCAAAGAAGAGTTTGGAGAAAAATACACGGTGATGAATGCAGAGTATGATGAAAATTATCCTCTGACCACCACGCGCTGGATGCTGAAGGGGACAAAATTTCGGGAAGAAGCCCTCCGGGATATTGACTGTGAGCTGGGTATCTTTCTGGATATTTATCCCTTTGACAACGTATCCGATGATGATAAGGAATACCGGAAGCAGGCGAGGGACGCGTGGTTTTGGAGCAAGATTCTCATACTGCGCTGTATGCCGGAGCCGGTGATATTGGGAAGCGGTTTTAAAGTGGCAGCCGAGAGGGCTGTCTGCAAGGCCGCACATCTGTTTCTTAAAGTTTTCGGGTATTCTAAGAAAAAGATATATCAGAAATGTAAAGCGGCCATGACCCGGTATCAGGACAGGGAGACAGGCCGGCTGAGCTATTTATGCGATACGGACCGGTTCTGGAATACGATTGAAAAAAAGGACCTGTATCCGCTCAGACAGGAGCCCTTTGAGGATATAAAATTGAATTTTCCGAATCATATCGAGAAAATGCTTTCCCAGATGCATCCTGATTTTATGACGCTTCCTCCGGCGGAGAAGCGCAAGAACCACTATCCGTATCAGCTTGATTTCGGAGAATATGGGAGAGAATAAGAATAATATGAGTAAATGGAAAGCCCTGATAATGGGAAATGGAAAGAACCAGGGAAAAAAGAACGTCATTTGGAATATGACAGGAAGCCTGCTGTTCGCACTGTCCAGCATCCTGCTTTTTGCAGTGGCGGCAAGAGCCACGGGAGAATACTACGGCGGTATTTTTTCCATCGCTTTTACTACGGGGCAGATGCTGCTTACGATCGGCTACTATGAAGTGCGCCCTTTTCATGTCACAGATGTAAGCCGTCAATATTCTTTTCCCGAATATCTTTCAGCCAGGATGATCACAAGCGCGGCGATGGCGGCGGCGGGATTTGTCTATGTCTTTGTGAGCAGGCCTTCTGCAGTAAAAGCGGCTGTGATACTTCTCATGTGTTTTTATAAGCTGATGGATGGTGTCGCGGATGTGTTTGAAGGAGAGTTCCACAGACAGGGACGGCTGGACATCGCCGGGAAGTCTATGGCTTTCCGGACCGCTTTCTCAGGAGGAGTATTCATCCTGGTGGTGATCTTATCAAAAGATATTGTTGTGGCAAGCGCTGCTGCGGTTGCTGCTGCGGTATTTGCGTTTGCGGTCTTTGACCTGGTGATGATAGGAGAGTTTGAGCCGCTCCGGCTCTCTCGCGCCTGGGGCCGGGTGTACCATCTGCTGAGAGACTGCTTTTTTCTTTTTATAGGCAGCTTCTTATATCTTTATATCTGCAATGCTGCAAAATATGCCATTGACGCCCATATGACAGAAGAGGCGGTCACATATTATACGGACATCTATCTGCCAACTTCGACCATTAACCTTTTAAGCGGCTTCATGTTCAAGCCGCTTCTGACGACAATGGGAAACAGCTATGAAGCAGGAGAATGGAAAAAATTCAAACAGATCGTGAATAAACTCCTTTTAGGGATTGTGGCGCTGACGGCAATCTGCTGTCTGGGCGCGTTCCTTCTGGGGATTCCGGTGCTTTCTCTGATATTTGGCCATGATCTGACGCCGTATCGCGGCGCACTGGTCATTTTGATCCTCGGCGGAGGATTCAATGCGGCAGTCATGCTGCTTTATTATGCGCTTACCACCATGCGGCGGCAGACCCAGATCCTGATATGCTATGGAACCGCCTTTATCCTTGCGGCGATCGCGGCGCCTGTGCTGGTGAAGCGCTTGGGAATCATGGGCGGAGCAGTATGCTATACACTGGTGATGGGGGCTTTGGCTGTGCTGTTTCTCGGAAACGTCTGGTTTCAGTATCGGAAAGCGAGCAGTCTGTCTGGAGGCGAGATATGACAGAGGATAAAACAGGGAAGATAAATGTGGTAATACCCGTTTATAAGCCGGATGGGAAATTGGGACATTTGCTTCATATGCTGAACAGGCAGTGCAGAAAGCCGGATAAGGTTGTCCTGATGATCACAGACTCCGGTGATGCCTCCGGTGATAATCACGGAGCACAGCTGGAACGGTGGATATTGGAAAGCGATATACCGACGGAGTGTCATTTTCTTTCGCAGGAGGAATTTGATCACGGCGGCACCAGAAACAAAGGGATGGAATACTGTGACGGAGAAGTCGTGGTATATATGACGCAGGATGCCGTTCCGGAAGACGATCATATGATAGAAATGCTGACAGAGCCTTTTTTCGGGGAGTTCTGCGGAGCATCAGAAGGGAATCTGGAAGGGACGGAAATCATCCTCAGCTATGGACGCCAGATGCCTGACAAGGACTGCAGGCCTGTTGAACGGTATACCAGGAGCTTTAATTATCCGGCGCAGTCTCGCATCAAGACGAAGGATGATATCCCTGCCATGGGAATAAAGACCTTTTTTGCGTCCAATGTCTGCGCCGCTTATCGAAAGGATTTATTTTTACTGCAGGGGGGATTTCCGGAAAAGACCATTTTCAATGAAGACATGATATTTGCCGGGAGAGCGGTGCAGGCCGGATACGCGGTGGCTTATGCCGCAGGCGCTCGGGTCATTCATTCCCACAATCTCTCCAATAAGGTACAGTTTCAGAGGAATTTTGATCTGGCCGTATCCCAGGCGGAGCACCCAGAGGTATTCCAGGGAATCCGTTCAGAACGGGAGGGCTTTGCGCTGGTGATAAATACCATGAAATATTTGGCCAGATGCGGGCGGATTTATCTGATTCCCGGAATGCTTTTCACTACAGCCTGCAAATACACAGGATATCTTCTGGGAAAACGATACAAAAAGCTTTCTGCTAAAATGGTGCTGGCCTGCAGCATGAATAAGAGTTATTGGAGGAACAAATGATGGCGGACGTCCTGATTGTAATACCGGCCTATAATGAAGAGAAAAATATCGAGCGGGTGGTGGACAACCTGATCTTTTATTATCCCCAGTTCGACTATGTGGTGGTCAACGACGGCTCAAAAGATAAGACAGCAGAAATCTGCAGAAAAAAGGGGTATCACCTTCTGGATCTGCCGGTAAATCTTGGGCTGGCCGGAGGTTTCCAGGCAGGTTTAAAATATGCTTACCGAAACCACTATCAGTATGCCATCCAGTTTGACGGGGACGGTCAGCACCGGCCGGAATTCATCCAGGCGATGCGGGATAAGATGGATGAGGGGTATGATATTGTCATCGGATCCCGGTTTGTATCGGAAAAGAAACCAAGGACCATGAGGATGCTGGGGAGCAGCCTGATTTCTGCCGCCATTCGGCTGACGACCGGCGTAAGGATAAAAGATCCGACCTCCGGGATGCGCATGTTCAGCCGCCGGATGATGGAGGAATTTGCTTTGAGCCTGAATTATGGGCCGGAGCCGGACACGATTTCCTATTTGCTGAAGCAGGGAGCTAAAGTAGCGGAGGTCCAGGTGAAAATGGACGAGCGTATCGCCGGGGAAAGTTATCTGAATCCGGTGAACGCGGCGAAATATATGAGCAAGATGCTGTTTTCCATTTTACTGATTCAGAATTTCAGAAAGCGGGATAAGCGTTACCGCAGGAAGAATGGAGGAGATGAACGATGACGACGGTACTGCGGGTGATCTTGATTTTGATGTCCCTTCTTGTCTTGCTGCTGATGATGAAAAAAATACGCCAGGCTAAGGCGCAGATCGAGGATTCTATGTTTTGGGTGTTCTTCGCTTTGCTGCTGGTGATCTTCAGCGTTTTCCCCAAAGCGGCGGACTGGCTGTCAGGATTGGTGGGGACCATGTCCACCGCGAATTTCATTTTTCTGCTGATGATCTTTCTGCTTCTGGTAAAGAATTTCTCCATGTCGATCCGGATCTCCCAGCTGGAGACCAAGATGAAAGAGCTGGTGCAGAAAATTGCGCTGGATGACAATGAAGCGGAGAAGAGACTTAAGGAACAGGAGAAGGAGCCAGAGAAATGATGCCTTTAGTGAGTGTATGTATTCCGGCTTATAACAGCGCGGTTTATATAAAGAAGACCATTGAATCCATATTGGATCAGAACTATAAGAATATTGAGCTGGTCGTGGTGGACGACTGCTCTAAGGACAATACGGTGGAGATCGTGAAGAACATCGAAGATCCCAGAATGCGCCTGGTCCAGAATGAAAAGAATCTGGGCATGACCGGTAACTGGAACAAATGCCTGGCGGAAGCGAAGGGAGATTATATCAAGCTGGTCTGTGCAGATGATATCCTATATGCGGATAGTATTCAAAAAGAGCTGGGAGCGCTTCTTAGGCATCCGGATGTGACGCTGGTAATGAGCGATACGGCTCTGATTGATGAAAACGGGATGCGGACAGGGTGTTTTAAACGGTATCCAAAGGCGGGACTCCTAGAGGGTAGGAAGGTGGCTAAACGGGCGCTGATATTCAAGAGCTTCTTTGGCGCCCCCTGCAATACGCTGTTCCCGAGGAGCTCTTATGAGAGAGCGGGAGGATTTGATCCTGAATTTCCGTATATCCTGGACTTTGATATGTGGCTTCGGATGGCCTGTCTGGGAAAGATCTATGTGATTCATGAAGAGCTGAACGGATTCCGGGTGCGGAATGATTCCAATACGGGAAACCTGATCAATGATGACAGGAAGACCTATAATCTGGAACATAAGAACCTGTTAAAAAAGCATAACGCGCTTGGGGCCGTTCATCTGAACCGATTTGAGCTTTGGGTCAGTATGATGATTCGTCATGCAAGAAATGAATTGATTCAGATATATCTGAGGTTGAATGCGAAGAAGAAACGATGAATCATCGTGAGGATATTTATGGGAGCGGAGATGGAGAAATGGAAAGAAATATGGCGCCGGATAAGTGAAAAAAAATTGTGGGTGTTTTGGACTGGCGCCGTCCTGATTCTGACAGCTCTATGGTTCACGACCTTAAAGGCATGTGTTTTACCTGTATTAAAACCATTCAGCACACGGCTTTTAGTTTTGTACTGTGTGTTTTCTCTTTTTTTACTTTTGTTCTGCTTTGGACTTTCTTTTTATCTGATAAAGGCGAAGAAGATAAAAACAGAAAAACTGTTTCTGGTCTGCTGTCTTACGGTTGGAATCGTCTATATGTTTATTCTTCCTCCCCTCACGGCGCCGGATGAGATCGCCCATTATGCCACCGCCTATAAGTGGTCCAATGTTATGATGTTTAAGGAAGCGGCCGATGAAGAAGGTCATGTTTATATGCGGGCAGAAGACGCCAGAGCTCCGTTTGATCACCGAAATACGAAAGAGAATTATCTGACATTGGCAGATTCTTTTTTTAAGCCTTGTCAGAGTGCGGAAACGGTTGTCTTTGATTATAAACTGGTAAATACAGGACCAGTGCCATATATCCCTCAGGCGGTGGGCATCACGTTGGGAAGGCTTATGAATCTTGGATGGGCTATGACCATGTTTCTTGGCCGCCTTATGAATTTATTGGCATTTACCGGATGTGTGTATTGGGCTATAAAACGGATACCGTTTGGAAAGATGGTGCTGTTTTCAGTAGCTATGCTTCCGATGACGATGGAGCTGATTTCTTCCATGTCCTATGATACACTGGCATTGGCGATGGCTATATTGTTTACAGCGGTATGTCTTCAATATAGCCAGACTGCGGACAAGATAGGAAAGAAAGAAGTCGCGGTGCTTGCGGTATTACTAGGTCTGCTGGCTCCGTGCAAGACGGTGTACATTCTTTTGGCCGGCCTTTGTCTGCTGATTCCACGGAAAAAATTTGGCTCGAAAAGATTTTACTGGATATCCGCAGGAGCAGTAATGGGAGCAGCAGTCCTTTCTCTGCTGCTTAATAACATGACAGCGATAGCGGGCTACATCGGAACAGGAGAAAACTATATATCCTGGGCTGGCGAGCCAGGATATACGTTGGGGATGCTCGTGAAAGATCCCGTCAGATTTCTTTTTCTTCTGTTCAATACGGTGAGAGAGTACGCCGGCTTTTATTTGACTCATATGATCGGCTATGAACTGGGATGGAGAAATATCTGTATAGGAGAACTGGCGGTGCTGGCATTTTTGTTTCTTCTGTTTTTATCCTGCCTGAAGACGGAGGATGAAATAGAGGGTATGAAGAGCGGACAAAAAGCGTGGTGTATCGTGATATGCTTAAGCATTGCGTTTTTGATCGGTATGTCGATGCTTTTTGGCTGGACGCCTGCCAGCTGGAGCTTTATTGAAGGGATCCAGGGGAGGTATTTCCTTCCGATTCTGCCGCTTTTTCTATTGACTTTGAGAAATAATAAGATTGTTTTGCGGAAGAATATGGATAAGTGGATCATTGTGCTGGCCATATGCTTTAACGCACTTGTAGTACAGAAAATAGCGGCAGTTTCTCTGGGTACGGTTTTTTAAGGAGATATAGATGGATAAAAGAGGAAATGAGAAAATAAAAAAGCTGTCCGTTGGATTAATCTTGATTGTATTATTGATGTTTTTAGTTGAGATTGGCAGCAATTTTTTTTATTTTAGGCTTTCAGAGGGAGAAAAAGGAGTCCGGAAAATAGCCGACGGCAGCATTGATACGACAGGATTCATACAATCTGCAGAGGGATACCGGCTTGATGGGAATGGAGGAACCCTCCGTATTGAGCTTGGTGGCAAATATGTGGAAAAATTTATGTATTCCTTTGATTATGACGGACTTTTAGATATGATGGTCACAATCCAGTACCACAGCGAATTTGGAAAAGCGGAGCAAAAAACGATTCTTGATAAAAATAGTGCGGTGATTCGTCAGTCAGTGATCAACATAGGAAAGAATGTGGACTGGATTGAGCTTTATACGGACACTTCCCTGCTTCTTGAGGACGGTGTCAGCTATATTGATCTGTCTGCGCTTCCTTTGAACATAACAGATTTATTTGTAAAAAATACTTTTCAATGGAACACTATAAGAATGTTGTGTGTGTTTTTATTTGGTGTTACGATTTTGCTGTTAGTTATATACCGCGCCTTTTTTGGGAAACAGATCGCATTTTCCTTCCTTTTGATTAGTATGACCGGCGGGGTCTTAATACTGACGTGTTTTCCTGTAACGAAAGTGGGCTGGGATGAAGAAACTCATTTTAGAAGAGCTTATGAATTGTCATTGTATCCTGGAGGAGAAGAAGTATCTCCGGAGTTTGCCAAGCTATTTAATTGTGGAATCGAAACCTGGCCGCTGAACCTTCCGGCTTCCATAGAAGAAAAAAAGGAAATAAACGCGTTTTTTGATGAGAACTGTACTGGAGGCGAAGGGGCAGTAGTTCAAAGCTCCGGAATCGATACCTATACAACAGGCTATATTGTTCCGGCATTATTTTTAAAGATAGGCAGATTTTTGAACATGCCATTTTCTCTACTGTATCAGTTTGGCCGTTTGGGAGGACTCCTGCTATACTCTCTTATTATGGCCTTAGCCATTAAAATACTGCCGGTGGGCAAACGTTTGTTGACAATGGTGGGCCTGATGCCGACTCCTATGTTTTTGGCATGCTGCTATTCCTATGATGCGGTTGTTATTGCGTTTGTGTCTCTTGGACTTTCTATTCTTTTACGGGAAGCGCTTGCAAAAGAAGGGACCTTTTCCTGGACAAATTATTTCGTGGCGATGGCTTGTTTGGTTTGGGGGATATTGCCAAAGGCGGTATACGCCCCATTGGTGCTGACAGGCTTACTGATACCGGCTTCCAAATTTAAGGATAACCGCCAGAAATGGCTGATGAGAGCGGGAATCCTCTTTTTTTTCCTGGCTCTCATGTCCACGTTTGTGCTTCCGAGCCTCTTGTCGCCTTCCAGCTATGGAGACAGCAGGGGAGGAGATGTGAGCGTGGCGCTGCAGATGAAAAATATATTAACGCAGCCTTTATCGTATATCAAGGTCCTGACACGGAATGTCTGGAGAAGTCTTCCCAGCTATTTGATCGGAGGAGGTGCTTTTCAGATTTTGGGGCATTGGGGAATAGCCGGATTTGGCAGTGTTACAATGATCTTTTCATGTTTTGCCGTCCTGACGGATAGCTCAGGGAATGAAGAAGAGGTATTGTCCAGAAAAAATAAGATTGTGTTATTTGTAATATCTTTGATGACGGTAGTATTAATATGGACCGCGTTTTATCTGACCTATACGGTGCCGGGGAGCAGTACTATAGAAGGTGTGCAGGGAAGATATTTTCTGCCCGTTCTTCTGCCGCTTTTTCTTGTGGCAGGTGTCCGGCGGCTTCAGATACGATGCTCGGATTCTGCCCGGAATATGATTGTTACAGGATTTTCTGCCTTTTTGCTGTTTACCATGATATGGACACAGCTCCTTATGATTAGGAACATGTAATGGAGGCAATTATTGTGCGAAACAGAAATTCCAATGAAGATACGATGAAGAAAAGAGCAGGTAGCTTGATAAAGCAGGCAATAAATGCTATAATTCTCTGGACTTGGTTATAAAATTGGAACTAAGAAAGGAGTAAGCTGGATGTCAAAAGAACAAAAACGAGAGAAAGACAAAGTACATTTGAAAAAAATGAATAAATAGATTGAAATTTAAGAGATATCAGAAAGGAAAAATAAAATGGGAAAGATTAAAGTAACTGCATGCGATATTGAGGGATTATATGTAATCGAACCGACTGTATTTTCTGATGAACGTGGTTATTTTATGGAAACATATAATCTTAATGATTTTAAGGAAGCGGGGCTTAACATGGTTTTCGTACAGGACAATCAGTCCATGTCCACAAGAGGAGTCCTGCGGGGACTGCATTTTCAAAAACAGTATCCGCAGGGGAAACTGGTGCGAGCCGTAAGGGGGACTGTATTTGATGTGGCGGTAGATTTACGTTCGAAATCGAATACTTATGGGAAATGGTTCGGAGTGGAGCTGTCCGCGGAAAATAAAAAACAATTTTACATTTCACCCGGGTTTGCCCATGGTTTCCTTGTGTTGAGCGATGAGGCTGAATTTGCCTATAAATGTACCGATTTTTATCGTCCGGGAGACGAGGGCGGAGTTGCATGGAATGATCCGGATATTGGAGTGGATTGGCCTCTGCAGGATGGTGTAGAACTGATTATTTCAGAAAAAGATCAAAAATGGCTGGGTTTAAAAGAGACGTTTAAATTTTAAACTCTGGATACTTATGAGAGAAAGGTTCATACCAATGAGTCAGAAAAAATTTAATGTAAAAAAAATCAGCGCGATTTTGCTTCTTGTATATGTGCTGTGTGCGGTTTTCTTTTTATATATTGCGCGGGATAAGATTGAGTACACGTCCGATGAGCTGTACCAGATCGCAAACGTGCCGGAGAAAGATTTAGATGAGCTGACAGACGGAATGACGATTCTGCAGACATTTAAAAGCGAACACCAGTACTTAAACCAGGTACAGGGATATTTCCTTACTTACGGGCGTACAAACAAAGGGACCGTACATCTGCAGGTCCTGGATATGGCGAAGGGTACAGTTCTGGCAGAGAGCACCGTTGAGGCGTCTGAGCTTGGAAACGGCGAATGGCAGACCTTTAAGCTTGGAAAAATGATAGACACGGGGGAAGTGGAAAATCAGCAGATTGGACTTGCGTTCACATTTGAGGGTGGTGAAGCAGGAAGTTCTGTGACAATGACCACCCAAGCCGTTGAAAATGCCGGGGGGAAGCTTCTGGTAAACGGTCAGGAACTGGAAGGCCGTGCTCTTTGCGCCGGCGCTATACAGTCGAATGATTCAGACAAGGCAATGTGGTATCCGGTAGCCCTTTTAATTGTTTTTGTACTGCTTTTGCTGTATTGTGCCTGGAATATCCTTGCGGAGAAAAAGGGCAAGATGACAGCAGGGTTAAAATTCTTATACACCTTGGAACGCTATAACTTTTTGCTGCATCAATTGGTGGCAAGGGATTTTAAAACAAAATACAAACGTTCTGTTCTTGGAGTTTTTTGGAGTTTTTTAAACCCTCTCCTTACAATGGGAGTCCAGTATGTGGTTTTTTCACGGATATTCCGGTTTGATATTCCGGCATATCCCGTTTATTTGCTGACCGGTGTGGTTTTCTTTAATTTTTTTACAGACGCTACGAGCCAGGCAATGAATGCGATCACCGGAAATGCATCGTTGATCACAAAGGTATATGTGCCGAAGTATATTTATCCGATATCAAAGGTATTATCTACCTCCATTAATCTTTTATTGTCGTTGATTCCGCTGTTTTTGGTGGCGGTCATAACCGGCCAGAAAATTACATTGGCATATTTGCTGATTCCGTTTGGAGTCATCTGTTTTTTGACTTTTGTAATAGGGGTTTCATTTATACTTTCAACTGCAATGGTATTTTTCCGGGATATGCAGTTCCTGTGGGGAGTTTTTACCATGCTTTGGATGTATGCGACCCCGATCATTTATCCTGTATCTTTATTAGAAGGAACCTTTCTGCTCACATTCCAGAAAATCAACCCCATGTATTACTATATGTGCTTTTTCAGGACGATCATCATAGACGGGGTTTCTCCGGAGCCGACACAGTATATTATGTGTCTGGGGTTTGCTTTAGCAGCGCTGCTTGTCGGCGGCCTGATTTTCCGAAAGGCCCAGGATCAGTTTGTCCTGCACATTTAAAGAGGTAAATGAGATGACAATGATAAAGGTAAACGATGTGTCCATGCGCTTTTTAATGGCGAATGACAATATTTCCAGCATAAAGGAGTTTGTCACGGCTTTTTTAAAAAGAAAGCTGAAGTTTAAAGAGTTCTGGGCTTTGGAGCATGTGAGCTTTGACGTGAATAAAGGAGAAGTGGTAGGCATTATCGGCCGAAACGGCGCCGGTAAGAGTACCACCCTGAAGATTATTTCCGGGATATTGAAGCCGACGCAGGGGAATGTTGAACGGTACGGAAATATTGTCCCCATGCTGGAGCTGGGATCGGGATTTGATATGGATTTAAGCGGAAAAGAAAACGTATTTCTCAATGGAGCTATTTTGGGATATTCCAAAGAGTTCCTGGAAAGTAAATATGATGAGATACTGGAATTTTCAGAACTGGGCGATTTCATCTACAGTCCCATCCGCAATTATTCTTCTGGTATGCTCATGAGACTGGCATTTTCCATCGCGACAGTAGTAGAGCCGGAAATATTGATCGTAGATGAGATTCTGGCAGTAGGTGATGAAAGTTTTCAGCATAAGAGCAAAGATCGGATGCTGGAGTTGATGAGCGGAGGAACGACTGTCCTGTTTGTATCCCATAGTATGGAGCAGATCAGGGAAATGTGCGATCGTGTAGTCTGGCTGGAAGGCGGGACGGTGAAAATGTTCGGTCCCACTGCTGAAGTATGTGACGCATACGATATTTCAGGACCGGACAGCCGCAGGAGATAATGG
The DNA here is from genome assembly GCF_014337195.1 of Qiania dongpingensis. Taxonomy (NCBI): domain Bacteria; kingdom Bacillati; phylum Bacillota; class Clostridia; order Lachnospirales; family Lachnospiraceae; genus Qiania; species Qiania dongpingensis. The sequence continues at coordinate 1,513,280 of NZ_CP060634.1, read as the reverse complement.
GAGAATTCATGAAAAAATTTCAATATCATATTGACGCAGCAGAATGCAGGACAGAGGAACGGCTTCTTAATATAAATGTCAGCGGCTGGTGCGCCATTGATGGCAGGGATAAATTTGATATATTAGTTTTTCAGGACAGTGAGCTGCTTGAGGAACAGAATGTCACAAGAGTAGAACGACAAGATATATGCAGCCTTCTGAAACAGGACGGTAAATTTGGATTTTCATTTCAGGGGGTTTTTAACCTGGACAGTATCAATGACAGGATTCAGATTTTATGCGTAGGGGCACAGACCTTTGAGCTCTTTTCCATGACGAAAAAAGAGCTGTTGGATAAAGCTGAAAAACTTGAGATTTCTTATGCTGTGGACTTCATGGATTTTGATAAAGGAAAATGTACGCTGCGCGGATGGGCTGTTACCCCGGATCATGCGAAGCTGCGTTTTAAAGTCCTGGATGAAAGTGGTGATTCCTGCCGGATAAAGTTTAAGGAAACGGCCAGAAGCGATGTAAGTAAGCTGTTTTTTGGAAGTGTTGATTACAGCTATTGTGGATTTGATATTCGGCTGGATGATTGGACTGATAATAAGCTGATTCTCCGGATTTCTTCAGATACCCATCAGGTAGAGCAGGAGATCAGCAGAAAACAGATTATTAAAGAATCAAAAAAAAGGAAGCAGAAATATTTAAGTGTAACAGAAATCTGTAAGAAGACAAAAGGGGCGGATATTGCGTCTGATGCAAAGATTTTTTTTACGAAGGGACCGGCAGCATTGGGAGCGCAGTGGAGAGAGCGGTATGCCAGTGAGGGCGGGAAATATGAACAGTGGCTGAGAAACCGTACTCCGGGGAGATCAGAGCTGAGGCAGCAAGCGATGGCGGAATTTCCCTGCATGCCTAAAATAAGCATTCTGGTTCCTGCCTATCATACACCGATTTCTTTTTTGAAACAGATGGTAGATTCGGTCAGGAAACAGACTTACCAGAACTGGGAGCTTTGTGTGGCAGACGGCGGAGTGGATGATGATACTGTTGAACGGGAGATGTTGAAGTTTAAAAAGAAAGATCCCAGGATCCGCTATAAAAAGCTTGAGGACAACCTGGGCATCTCAGGTAATACCAATGAAGCTCTTGCCATGGCGGCAGGGGACTTTGTGGCACTGCTGGATCATGATGATATCCTGGAACCGAGCGTCCTTTACGAAGTGGCTAAAGCGTTGAATGAGGACGAGAGCATAGATGTGGTATACACGGATGAGGACAAGGTTTCCACAGATTTAAAACGGTATTTTGAACCGAATTTTAAGCCTGATTATAATCCGGATTTTTTGTGTTCCAATAATTATATCTGTCATTTTTTTGTGGCAAGGAAGGAAATTGCCGAAGAGATAGCTGGTTTTGACAGTAAATTTGACGGATCCCAGGACCATGACTTCATATTCAGGTGTATAGAAAAGGCGAGGAAGGTTTATCACATTCCGAAGATTTTATATCATTGGAGAATGCATATGAACTCGATGGCTGAGAATCCGGAGAGCAAAATGTATTGCTATGAAGCGGGACGTGCCGCAGTGGAAGCGCATTTAGAGCGGATTGGAATTCAGGCGGATGTAGTTTTCTGCCCCAATGTGCTGGGGCGCTATCAAGTGCGCTATCGGGTTCAGGGAAAGCCGATGGTATCAGTCCTGATTCCCAATAAAGATCATATTGAAGACTTGTCCAAATGTATCGACTCTATTTTGGAGAAGACAATATATGACAATTATGAAATCATCATAATTGAAAATAATAGTACAGAACAGGATACTTTTGCATACTATGAAGAGATTTCCAGAAATGAAAAAATCAACATTGTATATTGGAAAAAAGGGTTTAATTATTCGGCCCTCAATAATTATGGGGCTGCTTTTGCCAAAGGAGAATTTCTCTTGCTCCTGAATAACGATACAGAAGTGATAGATGGAAACTGGATGGAGCAGATGTTGGGAAGCTGTCAGCGAAATGGTATCGGTGCGGTGGGAGCAAAGCTCTGTTTTCCGGATGGGACCATTCAGCATTGTGGAGTGATCATTGGTGAGGGAGGCGTTGCGGCACATATCTTTTCCGGGGAGCCTGGAGACTTTATTGGAGAGTTCGCCAGAGCACAGCTCCAGCAGAACCTGAGTGCGGTGACGGCGGCATGTATGATGATAAAGCGCAGCGTTTATGAAGAGGTCGGAGGATTTAATGAAGAATTGGCAGTGGCGTTTAACGATGTCGATTTTTGCCTGAGAATCCGTCAGAGGGGGTACTGGATTGCCTATGAACCGCAGGCGGAGCTGTATCATTACGAGTCAAAAAGCCGTGGGTATGACAAAGACGATGTGAACAGAATTCGTTTTCAAAGAGAAGTGGATTCCATGCAAAGAGTGTGGGGAAAGGTATTGAGTCAGGGGGATCCCTATTTCAATGTTAATTTAACATTGAAAAATGGACAATGTAAATTGAAAACTTCCCATAATTAAGAAAATATAGGAAATAAGACTTTGGTAATTGAAACGAGGCTGGTAAAATAGTATAATTAACCTAGGATATTAGATGGATGATGTATAAAAACGGATGACGAGGTTGAAAAATGCAGAATAGAACAATACTGGTGACAGGAGCCAATGGCTATATTGGCCGGCATGTAGTCAAGGCATTATTGGATATGGGAAACAAAGTGATCGCAGATGATTTGATACTCGACAGCATTGACGAAAGAGCAGAAAAAATACAGGTCCCTATTTTTTCTGGAGCGGAGGACATATATGAACAGCTGGGATCTCCTGATGTTGTAATTCACATGGCATGGAGGAATGGGTTTGTTCATAATGCAGATTCCCATATAACTGATATACCGGCTCATTATACATTTATTCGAAATTTGCTGGCTGGAGGTTTAAAACATATTGCAGTCATGGGCACTATGCATGAAGTGGGGTATTGGGAAGGTGCGATCAAGGAAGATACGCCGACTAATCCAAGCTCTTTTTATGGTATGTCTAAGAATGTCCTGCGTCAGATAACCCTGCAGCTTGCAGGTGAATTTGAGGCAGTGTGCTATTGGATCCGGGCTTTTTATATTTATGGAGATGACCTGAAGAATCACTCTATATTTACGAAGATCGGGCAGATGGAGCGGGAAGGGAAAAAGACGTTTCCTTTTAACAGTGGGAAAAATCTGTATGATTTCATTGAAGTTGATGCTTTGGCCGATCAGATAGCGCATGTGGTGAATCAGGACGAAGTTAAGGGTATCATAAACTGCTGCAGTGGAATACCAGTTTCATTGGCAGATAAAGTGGATGCTTATATAAAAGCAAATAATTTTAAGATCAGGCCGGAATATGGTGCGTTTCCGGACAGGCCTTATGATTCTCCGGGGGTATGGGGAGATACGGAAAAGATAAAGGCGATCATGGGCTGCTCAAAAAAAGAGGATTGAAAAATATGAAATTGGAAAAAGGCACAGAGAATAGAGGCATAATATTTTTTTTCTACGACAAGCAGGGAATTGTAGACAGTTATGTCACTTATATGCTTCGGGAAATGAAAAAATGTGCCCGTGATATATACGTAGTTGTGAACGGGACTCTCAGCGCTGAGGGAAAACGACGCTTTAGTGAGCTTACGGATTATGTTTGGGAGCGGGAAAATAAAGGGCTCGATGTGGGTGCATATCTATATGCACTGAAAAAGATAGGATGGAATAAGCTTAAAGAGTATGATGAATTGGTCATGATGAACCATACAATCATGGGGCCAATCTATCCGATTCAGGAAATGTTTGATGACATGGGCCAGAGAGAGGTCGACTTCTGGGGGCTGTCCATGTTTTATGGGGCCGAATTTGACCCCTTTGATCTTGTGGATGGCGGATATATCCGTGCCCACCTGCAATCTCATTTTATTGTAGTAAGAAGACCCCTATTGTGCAGTGAAGATTACAGAAACTATTGGGAAGAAATTCCTGTTATTACCACATATGCAGAGTCTGTGACTTATCATGAATCTTATTTTACCCATCATTTTGAATCATTAGGATACAAATGGCAGGCGTATGCAGATTGGGAAGGGCTGGAGGATTTCAGCAATTATCCTTTATTAAAGACACCCGTGGAGTTAATAAAGAAAACTCGCTGTCCTTTTTTTAAACGAAGAAGCTTTATGCATAATTATGAGGATTTTCTGCATTCTACGTGTGGAGAACCAAGTGTCCGGCTGATGCAGTTTTTGAAGACCGAGACAGAATACGATATAGACATGATCTGGGAAAATATATTGCGTTGTGAGAACCAGTCGGATATAAAGAAATGTTTAAATCTGAATTATATTGCATCCACAAAGGAATCCCATGATATGTCTGAGACCATCCGTAAAAAGGGAGTGGCTCTGATTTATCATTTCTTTTTTGAGGATTTGCTGGATGAATGTCTTCATTATGCCGGTTCTATGCCTGAAGAAGCGGATATTTATATAACGACTGGGAGTCAGGAAAAAAAGAGGATGCTGGAAGAAGCCTTCAGGTGTTTTCCCAATCGTGTTTCCGTGATTCTGGTTGAAAACAGAGGAAGAGATGTAAGTGCTTTGCTGGTCGGAGCAAAGAGCATTGTACCAAAATATGGATATATATGTTTTGTTCATGATAAAAAGGTGGCATATCTGAGACCTCAGTCTCAGGGAGCGAGCTGGTCTTATAAGTGTTTTGAGAACATATTAAAGAATCAGCATTTGGTTAACAATGTAATCCGTTTGTTTGAAGAAAATCCCAGGCTTGGACTTTTGACAACGGCTCCTCCTAACCATGCTGTATATTATCCTACTTTGGGATATGAATGGGCTGCGAATTTTGACAATGTAAAGAAATTGGCAAAGAAGCTGAATATTCATGTTCCCATCTCCCCGGATAAAGAGCCAATCGCGCCGCTGGGTTCGATGTTCTGGTTCAGAAGCAAAGCTTTGCAGAGGTTATTTGATGAGGATTGGGATTATCCGGATTTTCCGCCGGAGCCGTTAAAGGGAGATGGAACTATCTCTCACGCAATTGAGCGGGTTCATAGTTTTGTGGCTCAGGAGGCAGGCTATTATCCGGCATGGCTTTTCAGCGATGAGGGAGCAGCGCTGGAAATGACGAATGCGACCTTTATGCTGCGCGGCCTTAATACGATCCTTTTTTCAGGAGGTCTGGGAGACGACTATTATGACGGAGTTCAGAGCAAGCTGAGAAAAGAAATGGATAATATCCGGACTCAGAATGTGAACGTAAGGCTGACTCCGACTCTGTATCTGGATTGGGGACAGGGATACAGCGAGAAAAATACGATTCATGAGGACAACTGCGGGGAGGAAGGCTTCCTGGAGGCTGAATTTGAATGGGGGGATGAGGACGTCATGCCCCTACGGGTAAGGTTCGATCCGTGTGAACGCGGCATGTTTATGATGGAAGATGTTAAAATTACATTGGAACTTTCCAAGAATAAGAGAGTCAATATACCACTTAATAAGTGTACCTGTAATGGAAAAATATATGGAGCAAGGATTTTGTTTTTAACATCAGATCCATGGATCGATATCACCTGGGGGAGAAAGAAGCCCGTAGGAATGAAAATTACCGCGAAGGTTTCCATAAAAGTGCCGGAAGATATTTTGAGGCTGCAGTGAAATGTTTGAGAGACTTGGAGGATTTATGGAGCATTCGGTTTTGAAAATAGTTAAAAAGGGGGCCGTTTTTGGCGCTGCGTACTTAAGTGTATGGGGACTGACACAAAAATATATGTTAAGTTCCGAGGGTATAGTCAAGCCGAATAGCATAAGTGCTGTGCTGCTGCTTATTATATTTTTGGCGGCAATTTCCTGGTGTCTGGGTCATAGCGACGCCAGAGCGAGGAGATGTTGTATTGCTCCGAGCGCAATTTTAGGCTGCTGTTATAGAGTCGGTGCAGAGTTTTATTCGACAGGCCACTTAAATCTTAAAAATTGGGAGCTTTATTTTGGAATTCTTGTTTTAAGTTTTGTTTTTTGGATGGTCATTATATTCTTGTATGGTAAGCTGAAGGGATTTATTCTTAGGGAAGATGCAGAACCGAAGGGAAAGCTTGCAGCCATTTTGAATGGAAAGTATTCTTTCTGGTTTTGGTTACTTCTCATAATATTGAGCTGGATACCGGCTTTTTTGGCAACCTATCCGGGAATTTATTCCTATGACGCTTATCCTCAAGTCCTGCAGATATTGGGCGGGGAGGGCCTGAGTGCCCATCATCCGTTGATTCATACGTTTTTGCTGAACGGCTGCCTGTATGCTGGGCATTGGCTGACGGGAGATTATAATACCGGCATGCTGATCTATACAGTAGTTCAGATATTCTTTATGGCATCAGTATTTTCTTATGCACTGGACCGAATGAAGGTTTATAAGATTTCTTTATTTATACGGGTGCTGTCTTATCTGTTTTTGGCTTTTAGTCCGATTAATCAAATCTGGGTATGCCTTACGACGAAGGATACGATTTTCGGAGGCTTGCTCTTGCTGGTGTTTTTGGATATTGTAGATATGGTTTTGGACTCGGAAGTATTTTATTCGTCCAAATACCGGCTTGCTCGTTTTATTGTTTTGGGAATTTTTATGTGCCTGTTTAGAAACCAGGGGATTTATCTGATATTTTTGGCGGCTCCTTTTCTTATTTGGGCGTTGAAGGGGTATAGAAAGAAATGTGCGCTGGTGCTGTTTGCTGTGGTGCTGTCGACAAAGATATTCACAGGCCCCATATCGTCATGGATGGGGGCAAAGCCCGCAAATCCCAGAGAAGCGCTGAGTGTTCCGATTCAGCAGATAGCGAGGGTTCTTGTCCAGGAGCCGGATAGTGTGACAGATGAAGAAAAAGAAATTATTTACCGGTATCTGCCGGAGGAATATATCAGCCAATATAATGCCTCTGTTTCGGATGCGGTGAAGGAAGGTTTTAATGCAAAATATTTTAAAGAGAATCCGATGCCGTTTTTCAAGGTATGGGCGTCGGTTGGCCTGAGAAATTTTTCTGCCTATGTAGATTCCTTTTTGTATGGAAGCTGTGGGTATTTTTATACGGATTATTCGCCGTATTGGGTTCAGTTTATTCTATATGATGGTTCATGGACCTCAGAAGAATTCAATTTCTTGAAAATTGAACGGAATACACTATTTCCCGCATATGATAATTATTTAAGAAAGGTATCGACGGAATTGATTCAGGAAAAAATTCCTGTGGTTTCAGTTATTTTGAATGAGGCATTTCCTTTTTTAACGTTGATATTTGTAGGCGGATATTTATTTTATATCAAACGGTATAAGCTGCTTTTGCCGCTGCTTGTAATTTTTGGTTTCTGGGGAACCAATTTATTGGGACCGGTGATTGTGATGAGATACGCTTTTCCCATAGTCATTTGTGTTCCGTCCATGGTGTCACTGATTTTTATACAACAAAAGGATAAAAGGTTATTGCTCTCTAAAGAAAAAGGAAAGGAGAGATTATGAGGGAAATTGCAGTATTAATACCTTGCTATAATGAAGAAAAAACAGTTTCAAAAGTGGTTTCTGATTTTAAAAATGCTTTACCGGAGGCTTCCATATATGTTTATGATAATAATTCTACCGACAACACTGCAAAATTTGCAGAGGAGGCTGGAGCAATCGTTCGCCATGAAAGCAGGCAAGGTAAAGGAAATGTTATACGAAGGATGTTTAAAGAAATTGACGCGGACTGTTATTTAATGATAGACGGTGATGATACTTATCCGGCGGAACATGCGCATGAGATGTGTGATTTGGTATTAAAGGATAATGTTGACATGGTAATTGGCGACCGATTGTCATCGACTTATTTTTCGGAGAATAAAAGGCCCTTTCATAATTTAGGGAATCGTTTGGTCCGGGGATTGATTAATCGTTTGTTTCATGGTAATGTAAAAGATATCATGACCGGGTACAGGGCGTTTAGCTATGAATTTGTAAAAACGTTTCCGGTATTGTCTAAAGGATTTGAGATTGAAACAGAGATGACGATACACGCTTTGGATAAAAATCTTGTTTTAAAAGAGGTGCCGGTAACATATAGGGACAGGCCAGATGGCAGCGAGTCCAAATTAAATACGTATAGTGACGGAGTAAAAGTCTTAAAAACGATAGCAAAATTATTTAAAGAGTATAAACCGACTTGCTTTTTTTCTGTTTTAAGTTTTTTGTTTTTGCTAATATCATTGATTTTTGGGATTCCAGTTTTTACGGAATATTTTAGTACGGGACTTGTACCACGGTTTCCAACGCTGATATTTGCCGGTTTTATGCTGATTATATCGTTGTTGTTATTTATTTCTGGGGTTATTTTGGAAGTGATAGTAAAAAAACACCGTCAGCTGTTTGAACTTGTATTAATTCGAACGAGGCGGGAAAAAGATAAAGGATAGTGGAGTGACATAGGAGTTGTTTTGCTTTTAGGAAGGAATTGACAAAAGTGAAAAAAAAGATTTTTTGGTATCTGGGTACGGTTTTTCTATTGTTGATGGTAATGGCAGGAGCAGCATCTGCAGAAGGGGAGACAGAAGCGTTTCAATTGGGGAATTCTTCTGAAAATATTCTCAACGGAGGCACGATTGCCAGTGATGAAAATGGTCGTGTGTTTTTCTTTGATGAGGATACGAAAAGTCTTTGTTATTATGAAGAAAATCAAAAGGTTGTATTGAATAATGATTATGGAACGTCTTTGAATATATGGGATGGATATATTTATTATATTGTTGATGAAAAAGAAGGTTCTGTTATTAAAAAGGCTGATCTGGAAACTGGGGTATCGGAGAAGGTATTGCAGACTTCGGATAAAGCCAAGCAGTTATATGTGGTGAATGGAAACCAATTTTACTATTTGACAGGAGATGGAGTTGTATGCTATACGCTGCAGGATAAAGAATCTGTCATTTGCGAAGCGGATAAAAATATTACTTCTTTTATTCCTACGGCTGAGGGGATTGTGTACAGCAAGGGAAGCATGCTGGAAAAGGCGCTGTATGTCAAGGGAAGCCGTTTCCTGGAAAATGTATCAACGTATTATATAATTGATGGGTATCTTATTATGGATTCATCTGGGAAGACCTTTGAGTCAGATGTAAATTCACTTTTTTCAGGAAATCCGGCGGATGCCGTCAGTGTATATGATCAGTCATCCTTCTCTATGCCGTGGCTGTTACATGGTCTGAACGATACATGTTCTTATTGTGAATCGGTTCATACGGAAGTTGAGCTGGCTGGGGCATCTGTTGTTGAGTCAGATGCTGTCTCCGTGTTGTCAAGTGTAAGTGCAAAGCAGCAGAACATTGTGAAAAGAGCGAGACAGCAGGCAGAAATAGAGTGGACAGCGTTAGGCGATGTTTCTGGCTGGGATAAAAACTTTACTTTCAGCAAGGGATCTACATATAAAGGAATTCCGTATGGACAGCCAGTGAGCCCGAAGGTTTATGTGCCTTGGGACGTCTCACTGGATGAGTTTGCAGAATATACAAAAGATGCAAACAGTCTTATGTATACTTCATTTGGCTCCTATGGTGGTTCTACGTTTCCCTACTATTCCAGTGACTGCAGCTCCTTTGTTTCCTGGGCTTGGGATCTTGCAGGACGAAGGACTACCAATTCACTGGGACTGGTTGCAGATTATGTGCCGACACAGAGTGTATATTCTGTTCAAGTTGGCGACGCATTTGTCTGTGCGGGAAATCATGCCGTTTTGGTAACGGATGTGGGCTATGATTCCTCGGGGACAAATATAGTGTATGTGGATATCACGGAGCAGACACCTCCGTATCCAAGGACGACAAGGTATGGGGAAGGCGGAGCGGCCGGAAACACACTGAGTTATCTTTATACGAAATATCTGCAGGACAATTACATATTATATCGTTTGAAGGATAAATATTCTGTTTCATATACTCACAATTGTAATGTGCCGCTGGACGGAGAGACGTGTGAGAAATGTGAAGATAAAAAATATAAGCCAGGGACTCCCCAGATACTTTCTCTGAGTCAGACATCGGGCGGGGCGATAACGATAAATTGGTCTCAGGCTGACAGATCAGACGCATATGGAATCATGCGTTCTGAGTCTCCGGACGGTGAATATTCGCTGATTATGACAGTTGCCGGAAACATTTTTAGTTATAATGATATAGGTGTGACTCACGGAAAAGTTTATTATTACAAAGTTTATGGAGCCAAATGGACAGACCAGGGCTGGATCAACGGCGATCTCTCTGCCAGTGCTTCTAAAAAGGTAGTATTGGATGTTCCCTCTGCTCCTTCTGGGCTGACTGTGAAGGAGGCTGAAAATGGGCTGCTTCTCAACTGGTCGGCAACGCAGCATGCAGATGCTTATGGAATCCTTAAGTCCAATTTATCGAACGGGACATATACATGGATTGCTTCTACGGGGGCCCCGACATATCTGGATACGGATGTGATGAAGGGAAACATATACTATTACAAGGTATATGGTTCGAATTATTATGAGGATTTGGGATGGATAGACGGTAGTTATTCTAATTCTGTGAAAGGTGTTGTTACATTGAATGCGCCTGGCAATATTAGGGCGGTTTCGGGTGCGGGTATCCACTCCATTAAACTTACTTGGGACACGGTAGATGGGACGACCCTTTATGGAATTATGCGTTCGGATACCATTGACGGAACATATGAGTGGATCGGAGCGACATGGGAAAATCAGTATTTAGATGAAAATCTAAGCAGCGATCACAGTTATTATTATAAGATTTATAGTGCGCTGCTGATTGACGGAGTATGGTACAACGGAATAGAATCTGAACCGAAAGAGGCGAGAGTTTTATCAGGACCGGACGGTATATCTATCGCGAGCCAGAACGGAAATGCTTTGCAGATTAACTGGAATCCGGTTGCTGGAGCAGCTATGTATGCCATTTATCGGGGACAGGGGCAAACTGAGAATCTGGACCGAATAAGTATTGTTTCGGGTTCTTCCTATGTTGATACGGGTCTTTCTGTCGGAGCTACTTATTATTATGTGATTCAGTCCCTTAGCCTTGACAATGGGCAGATGGGGATAGGCGCGAATTCCGCGACAGTTGGGGCCAGGGTTATCCCGGGCACACCAGTAATAACAGAAGTCGGCCCGGGTGCCGGAGTCCATGGAATCAAAGTCAGCTGGACCTCTGTGAGTGGGGCAGATTGTTATGGGATTTGGCGTTCAGAAGAAAAAGATGGTACATATGAGTGGATAAACGCCGTATATTGTGGTGTGACAAACTATACAGATACGGACCGGGATCCGAATAAAACATATTATTACAAGGTCTATGCCTCGAAAGCAAGCGGGGCAGAATGGATCAACGGACAGGACTCTGCGCCTGTTGGGGGAAATGTTTGCCCTGCACCATCTTATGTAGAGGTCATAAGCGAAGACGCCACATCTATTCGAGTATCATGGTCGGAAGTACCAGGTGCTTTTGGGTATGTGGTTTACCGGTCAGAGTCGGAAGGTGGTGCCGGAGAAAAGCTGGGGATAACAAATTCTTCTTTTTATAATGATAGAAACTTATCCATTGGAAAAACATACTATTATACGATTCAAACGCTGGTGCTAATTGATGGTGACTTGGGAATTGGAAATCATACAGAGCAAGTAAATACTATTACGACTCTTCAGACGCCGAGTATTAATTCTATTTCATCTCCCTCGTTGGCGCAGGGGGTGACTTTGTCATGGAATGCTGTTCCGGGGGCGGATGCCTATGGTATCCTTCGGGCGGATAAAAGTACAGGGGAATATGTCTGGCTTAATGTAGTGTGGAGTACAACCTATACGGATATGCAGATTGAGCCGTCAGCAGGATATTATTATAAGGTATATGCAACAAAATGGAAAAATGATACCTGGTATGACGGCAGCGCATCAGAACCGGCATATGTAGAGACGGTGTCATCTAATATGGCCCATGGTCTGGACGTTTCCAGGTATTCCCTTAATGTGGATTGGCCGAAAGTGAAAAATGCCGGTTATGAATTTGCGATGATAAGAATAGGCTATCGGAGAAATGCTGATGGAGCGTTGATTGAAGACCCGTATGCGAGGCAGAATCTGCAGGGAGCGCTGAATGCCGGAATGGATGTTGGCGTATACTTTTTTTCCACAGCGATTTCAGAAGAAGAGGCAGTGGAAGAAGCACGGTGGGTCCAGAACTACATCTCCGGATATAACATCACTTATCCAGTAGTCTATGATTGTGAAGGATATGATAAAGATACCAGCAGGATGTACGGGTTAAGCGCGACTCAGAGGACAAACCATGCTGTCCGTTTTCTGGATTATATTGCTTCCTCCGGCTATACGCCGATGATGTACGGAAGTAAATATCATCTTGTCAATAGCTGGGAAATCGAAAGATTGGATAGTAATTATCAGGTATGGGTTGCACAATGGCCTGTGCCTACGCCTGCGTACCCAAGCGTAGGTGAGAGCACTTACGAAAGAAATTACAAAATGTGGCAGTACGCGGGAGAAGTATCGGGGGTACCTGGAGTTGAGGGATTGGTGGATTTGAATGTGATGTTTAAAAACAAATAAGGAGGAGCGTATGAAAAAGCTTAAAAAATGTTTACGCAGAAGTATTTCCCTTCTAGTATTGAGTTTCTTATGCATGGGTAATGTAATGCAGATTATGGCTGCAGAGGAAACATCTGCGGCTGTACCTACAGAAGCGGCTCAGACATTAGAGGCTGATGAAGAATCAACGGTAGTTTCTGAGAGCACACCGGAAGAGCCGACAGAATCAGTTGTTGCTGATTTGAATGAACAGAAAGATGAGGTAGTAAATAGTACGTTTCTTCCGGCGCCGTCTAAGATTGATGTAAAGAATGTCTCTGATTATGCGCTGGAGCTGACGTGGCCTTTTGTAGCGGGAGCTTCCGGATATATCGTATATCGATCAGAAGACAATGGAGCAACTTGGGATAGGCTGACAAGTGACTGGAAGAATATTTACCAGGATATGTCGCTTACCTTTGGCGTTGAGTATTTATATAAGGTTCAGACGATTCTTCTGGAAAATAATGTATGGGTGTTTGGTGATACTACAGGACCTGTGTCTGGCAGGATGAAATTGGAGACGCCACAGAACGTGCAGGTTTTTCCTGGTGCTGGAAATCATTCTGTTAAATTGACGTGGAATCAGGCTGGTAGTGCGGCAATTTATGGAGTCATGCGTTCAGATTCTCCAGATGGTCCCTATACACTGCAGGATGTTGTATTCTGTGACTTTAAATATACGGACTCTGATTTGGAAATAGGAAAAGAATATTATTATAAGATATATGCGTCAACTTTTCTCGATGGGATTTGGTACAATGGAGAAATGTCCGCCGCAGTATCCGGCAGAGTGAGGAATGCACCGGCACAAGTAAAGGCGGAGTGTTCTTCGCTGACTTCCATCTCGCTGGGCTGGGAAGCGATTCCGGGAGCGGCAGGATATCTGATCTTTCGTTCGGATAAGGCAGGGGGACCCTGGCAGACAGTCACGTCCACCTGGATGAATGTGTGTACGGATACAGGCTTAGAGCCTTATAAAGAATACTATTATTATGTGCAGACCCTGGATTTTGTAGATGGATTTTGGGGATATGGAGCAGATAGTCAGATCGTGTCAGCAAAGACCGGCTTGGCAGTTCCCGGAAATGTGACGGTTGCAGCGGACGGAGCAAATTATTATGGGATGCGTATAAGGTGGGACGTGACACAGGGAGCTACTTTTTATGGCATCATGAGAGCCGTGAGCGGAACTGGAAATTTTGAATGGATAGGCATGACATATGCCTTAGACTATTTGGATATGTCGGTTACTCCCGGGGAGTCGTATGATTACAAAGTATATGCGACTAATTTTATAGATGGCCAATGGTTTAACGGAGAAATGTCATCTCCTGTTTCGGGAAGAGCGAGATCCGAGTCGGACGGGCCGGTCATCAGCAATGTTACCGTGGTGGATGTATCCGGGCGGGGATATACCGTGGTGTGTAATGTTGCTTCCAGCAGTCCTATAACACAAGTTATATTCCCTTCCTGGACAGATAAAAACGGACAGGATGATATCGTCTGGTCCGCTGGATATGTGAGCGGAAATACGGCCATCTTTCAGGTTTGGACAAAAGACCATAATTATGAGATCGGCAAGTATCTGACATGTATATATGCATATGACAGTACAGGAAAAATGACGGGAGTTTCGTGCGAAGTAAACGTTCCGGTATTTAGCAAAGGCAGCGGAACAGGCTGGTATGATACGGATGGAGAAAACGGAGAGAGATATTATCTGCTGAATGGCACTGCAGTTACAGGATGGCAATATGTCGGAGGATTGAAATATTATTTTTATTCAAATGGCGCTTTGTGCCAGGATGTTGATAATTTGATCGGAGTCCAGAGCAATTATGTAATTAAAGTAAACAAACAGATGAACTGTGTTACCATATATGCTTCCGACGGAGCCCATGGTTATGTAATACCTGTGAAATCTATGTTATGTTCCACCGGCGATGATACTCCTCTGGGAACCTTCTATACTCCACAAAAATACCGGTGGAAAGCAATGTTTAATGGGACCTGGGCGCAGTTTGCCACACGTCTGACGGCCGGGGAGGGATTTTTATTCCACTCTATTACTTATGAAACGACTAATAACAGAACATTATTGACAGATGGATACAATGGCCTTGGCGTTACAAGGTCAGCAGGATGTATCAGGCTTTTATGTAAAAACGCTTATTGGATTTATAGCCGCTGCTCTTTGGGAACTAAGGTTATTGTATATAACAGTAGTACCTCCGGCCCGTTTTACCGGCCCGTATTAGTTCCCATCCCTTCTACACAGAGATATGATCCTACCGACCCGTTTTTATGATGCGACAGATCAATTCAGAGGACACCCAGGATATGGGTGTCCTCATTTTATTTAATAATTGTTTTATTTATAAAGAATTGGAATATTGATTGTAAAAAAAGTTGCTTATGCTAGAATATTTATAGAATGGTTTGGCCTAAAAAACGCGTGGAGGAGGATTCGTTATGGTTAGAAAAAGTAAAGTAATTGTGTCGTGTTTTATTGCCTGCTTTGTTTTTTTAATGTTGCCATGTTCTGTAATGGCACAGCCGGAGGAAGGAGACCAGCAGTTTGAGTGGAAGCTTGAGATTGAAGTTCCTGCTGCGGATGAGGCGGATGGAGGAATTACCCCGACGGCAATGGACCAGGCTTATTTTGATTATGATGCAGACCGGCCTGTATATTATGATATGCTGCCGGCTCAATTTGATTTAAGAAAGACAGGAGCATCTACGGTCATTAAGAATCAGAGTATCTGGGGCAGCTGTTGGGCATTTGGAGCATTGTCATCACTCGAGAGCAGTGCATTGAACGAGCATGGAACATCAGGGACAGCGGAGGCAGCTAAACCGGATTATTCGGAACATCAGCTGGCGTGGTTTTCCTATGAGCCACAGTCGGAGTATACGCAAGATTCAGGTCAGGCCGGAGAAGGTTCTCAATATACCGGAATGTACCGAATGGACGCGGGCGGTAATATGCTTATGGCGATTGCCGAGCTGGCTGCGTGGCATGGGTCTGCCTCGGAGGAAAATATCCCGTATTCGAACAGTGCGGGACAGGTGACAAGAAGCGGAGACTGGAGCTTGGAGCAGGGCGCACGCAGCTGGTCCGATGTTCATCTTCAAAATGCGGACGAATTGCCCAGCCCTGTTAATGAAACCTCCAGTTTGAATGGCTATGTCTATAATCAGGCTGCTGTAAACGCGATAAAACAGGCGGTCATGAATCACGGCGCAGTAGCGATAGCCTATTATGCCGATCAGTCTTCGTCTGGGGGAGGGCAGGATGGAACCTATTTTAATTATTCTAATTGGGCCCAGTATGTGGATGAGTACATTAATCCCAACCATGGTGTCTCAATTGTTGGATGGGATGATACGTATGCAGTCGAAAATTTTAACGAAGGAAAACAGCCTCCTGGACCAGGCGCTTGGTTGGTGAAGAATAGTTGGGGAACTAATTGGGGAATTGATAACACTGGATACTTTTATTTATCTTATTATGACCGCACGGTAAAACAAGTGACCAGTTTCCAGGCAGATGTTCCGGACGCGAATGGCGGCTATAAGTATGATAATATTTACCAATATGATTATCTGGGATTGTCCAGCAATTCTTATATGAAGCCGATGAACCAAGCGGTATCGTTGGCCAATGTTTTTACTGCGCAGGCAGGAGAACAGCTGGAAGCAGTTTCTGCTGTTACATTGACACCGGATTCTACAGTGTCTATAAAAGTATATAAGCTTGATGAGAATGCGGATGGACCGTTTGGAACAAAAATAGCATGTGAAAAAACAATGTATATTCCGTATGCCGGTTATCATACAGTCGAATTAGATCAGCCTGTATTATTGCATAAGGGGGAACGGTTTTCTATTATCGAAACAATCCAGTGTGATGATGGAACCTTTTATCTTCCACTGGAGGTTGCTTCTAACAGCAGATCGGTATATCAGACGGCTGTCTGCAATAATCAGGAAAGCTATCTGATTGCAGAGGGTTCCTATACAGATGTGGCGGAAATGAGGCCGTCTTATTCAAATAAGCTTGGAAATGCAATGATTAAGGCTTTTACTACAAATTTGTCAGAAGATGCGGCTCCGGTGCTTCAGAGCTTTTCCTATGAAGCGTACGACAAGGCGGATTCTAAGCTAGGTGGAACTTTAAAGCTGGAGGTGGTTTCAGAAGAAGGTGTACCCAATATTGCACTGCCTCAGTATACCTCTTATATCAGAATTACTAATATTGAGCTGTCCGGAGGTGCTCAAGAGTCCCAAGTTTTAATTCAAATAAATGGAAAAACATATAGGATAGGTGAAAATATAAGCAGAGAATTTTTAACTGCAGACAGCAATGGAAATATGCCGATGAGAATTATCACAAATTCATTGCCTTTGGGAGTTAATATAAAGACATATGCCTTTAGTTTTGCAGTGCCAGACACCAGAATCGTAAGCGCAGACGGCAATGTGTCAGTGATAGATAAGCATAGCTTCTTGACTTCTAGGGTGAGGATGGAATGTAATCAGATAACAAATAGCAGCGATATAAAAGCGATGGATGAACTCATGAGGCAATATGGGGCGGACAGAGAATTTGTCATTTATGATGTGAGTTTATCTGAATATAGTGAAGCTGGAGAGACGTTCAGTATTGAGGTGAAAATTCCGGACGAATTTGCAAAGAATGAAGAAACAAAATTGTTTATGGTTTCAAATGGGGCGCTGGTTGAGATAGCTAAATGTATTGGTGATTCAGATATGCTAAGCGCAGAAGTGAGTCAATTTGGAAGATTTGTGGTTTCTGCTGTGAATAGAGAAAAGCTGAAATCTGCCGGTATTTATTTGGCCCAGTATGGTGGGAGCACTGTGGTGGCCGGCCTAGTGGCCGATGCGGAGGCACCTCAGGGTCTGTGGTACAGATGGCAGGTGTATTCCTATGAGACGCAGAGCTGGTATCTGCTTTCTGACTGGAATGCCAGCGAGTGGGTAAACTGGAAGCCCGGAAAAACGGGAGCATATCTTTTATATGGGGAAATAAAGGACAGAAAAGGAAATATTGTTTACGATTGCATCGGATATAATCACAAGGAAGCTTACATTACTGGTATCTGTCAGATGCCGAATCCGTACGGGCCGGGTTTCATGCTGGGAGTCAGCAGCAATGTGAATCCCAATAATGAATTATATTACGAACTTTCGATTCTGGACTGTACCTTATATGCCCAAGGGAAGCCCGCATGGATCTGGACTACGGGGAGAACACAGATAAAGGGGGACACCTTCTGGGCTGTATGGCAGCCGAAATATGGATATTACTGGACATATTTCCGTGTGTATGATAAATATGGAAATATGCTGGATGATAAGTGCTTTGGATTTTCCAATATTTAAAATCTTTTGTTTGATTTAAAAAGAAATAATAAGTCTTATATTTTACAAAGTAAAAAAATAATTACGATGTATACAAAGAAGGATGAAAATTTAAGAGGGAAATTATGAATTGCGGGACAAAATATTGACAAATTAATTGAAAAATGTTATAAAAAATATATGTAAATTTATTTTATAGTTAGGAGGGGGTAAGATGAAAAAAGTAACGAGCGTTGTTTTAGCAATGATTATGGTAGTATTTTGCGGGATTGAGGCATTCGCAATGCCTGAGCAGGAGGGAACGCCGGCGCTAGAAACGGAAGAAAGTACGGCTCCTCAGTTAGGAGAGGCATTGCCATCGGATGACGAACAAGAGGAATTCGTCTCTGCAGTGCCTGAGCAAGTAGAGGAAATACCGGATGCACTGAAGCAGAAAATAGACTCAGCTGAGACCTTGGAATACGGAAATGATTTGTATGCAGAACAGGGGAACCAGGATTATTTGACGGCATTGCCTGAGACGGGTGAAAATGATTTTTCAACTTTAAACACTATTCTATATGAAATAGAACCCAATGATACAAGGGAAACGGCACAACGAATAGAAGACAGCGTGGGAGTATTAGGAGTGGCGAATAACAGCAGAGAACACTTTGATGACGACTGGTATGCCATAGAACTTGATGTCGGAGGATATTTTGCGACAGCATTGACATTAACTCCATGTGCCAGAAAAATGTATGTGACGGAATCAGGATCGTATTTTTATAATGACTGGCATCTTGCTCTTTATACATCTGATGGGGATTACAAGGGAGGTTTAAATGCAGTTAGCAGTGCCAGTTCAGTTCGCTCCAATGTTATATATTTAAGTGCGGGGACCTACTATGTAAACGTATTTAATTTGGGTCTCGACCGAATGGACTATGGGTTTATAAATACCTTTAACGGAGTGGGCCTGGCATCGGCTGGCATTTATCTGGCTCAGTATGGCGGGGACACGGTAGTGGCTGGTCTGGTAGCGAATAAGCATGCTCCGAAAAATCTGACTTATAGATGGCAGGTATATTCGTACGAAACCCAGAGCTGGTATCTGCTCTCTGACTGGAATACTAGTGAATGGGTAAACTGGCAGCCGGGAAAAACAGGAGCGTACCTTTTATACGGAGAGATAAAAGACTTGAATGGCAATACGGTTCAGGCGTGCATTGGCTATAATCATAAGGAGGCATCTATAACGGGAATTTGTCAGATGCCGAATCCATACGGGCCGGGCTTCATGCTGGGAGTCAGCAGTAATGTGAACCCTAATAATGAATTATATTATGAGCTTTCGATTTTGGATTGTACCCTGTATGCTCAGGGAAAGCCTGCATGGATTTGGACTACGGGAAAGAACAGGATAGACGGTAATACTTTTTGGGCCGTATGGCAGCCAAAATACGGTTATTATTGGACATACTTTAGGGTGTACAGTAAAGATGGAAGATTACTGGATGACAAATGCTTTGGATTTTCTAATATCTGAGAGATGGTTTGCGCAGAATAGGTAAGAATACTAAAAGGGTCCTCTGACTCATATGGGCAGAGGACTCTTAAAATTATTATTCTATACTTTTGGCGTTACGGAAGGATGCCAGATTTTGAATGGTTTTCATAATACGGGCATGCAGATGATAAAGAGTCCAGGAGGCAATTATTGTCAAACAGCAGCAGACAAGGAATAAGATGTAACTGTCGAAGGTGCTGATTTCAGCCATGGGAAAACGATTTGCCATTTCATCAATGATAATATGGTGTGTCAAAAAAATTGCATATGAATATTTACTGATACTCTTGCAGATGGATTGAAGTATGGCTGTATCAGCCAGATAAGAAATCAAAACCAGGATTAAGAAAACACTTATGCCAATATAGGTGGTTTGAAAACTGACAGGAAGTTCAGGTTTGAATATGGTATTTAAGATAAGTATCAAAATACCAGCGGCTGCCATCCATATCCTGGATCTTTTAATGTATAGAACAAAAAGCATACCGAATACAAACTCTGGAAAACGTACAAATAATATTTTAGAAGAAGGAAACATTGGAACAATATTATAAAATGTAAAAGGAATATATAATAGTACAATGCCTATGCAAAAAGTTTTAGGATAGGTGGTCAGTAATTTACGCAATAGCGGAAAGATTAGATATAGAAGAATAATACAGCCTAAGAACCATTCACCTAGAATATAGAAGTTTGGAAAGACTCCTGACAGATAACCGTCCATTCCAAAAATAGTGAGTAATATATTTATTTTAGGAACATCTGGATTCACAATATGCTTCAGCTGACAAAAGAGGTATAAAAAAGCAACGAAATACGCAATCCAAAACATAGGATATATGGAAAGAAAACGTTTGGTATAGAATTCTTTAATGCTGCATTTCTTTTGATATACATACATTAAGGCGGCGCCTGAAATAATAAAAAATAGAGAGACTCCTAAATCTCCAATATAAAGATTAAAAGGATATAACCCTAGAATGGCTTTTTCCGGCATTGCCGGCAGCATATACCATTCTGTAAAGCGGGCATTATAATGTGTTAATAATATTATGATGACTGCTATAGCACGTATAAAGTCCAAATAGAATAGTCTTTCTTTTTTCATGATGACCTCTTTCCAAATGAATTCCTGAAAAATTTGTTTAAAAACCGAATTGGTTTCGTTATCTTCCAGCTGGCTGAACTATACAGTTTTGAAAGTTGAGCTTTTAAATGTTCAGACTCTGTTACTGTTTGGTTTAAAGTGTCTTGTAAAATATTTACATGGGCAAACAAAGCGGCGATTTCTTCCCTAGCCCTACTCTCTTTCTGCTTGAAAGAGTCAATTTGTGAAGAAATAATTTTGTCTTGTTTTTCTATATGAACTTGCTGAATTAATAGTTCATCCCGCTGAGAGTTAATAATATTTTCTAATTCTGAGATACGATCTTTACTATAAAATAATACGGTTTTATTTAATTCATAATAATCCTTTGGTGTGAAGTTATATCCTGTTTTTAATGCCTGAAAGGTGGCTGGTACTTGAAGAAGTTCTGCCAGTTTATAAAGTCCCCATATCGGATATGCTTCGGTGCCATGAACACATTTTTGAAGCAAAAATGCTTTTTCGCATTCCAATTCTTCTTTAGAAGATGCAGATTTATTTATGAAACAGCATTGAAAGGCCCTGGTAAATAACTCTTGTGGCATGTTATCAAAAAAATGGGCTCGAATCATCATATACTCATTAAAAAATCGGGTATCTTGTGCAGGACTTTCGCCAGAGGCATTACGGTCAGGGTTTTTGAAGCGTCTCATTTGTATTAGCGGTTCTTCTATTACGGCAAATGAATGATTCATAGTTAAGCGGATCCACCAGTCAAAGTCATGGGCCTGTACATAGGCTAGTGTATGACAGCCAGTTTCTTTGGCGGCATTTATTTCGACTAATGCGGAAGGCTTACTAAGGCGATTGCCTTCAAAGAAAAAATATCGCAGCCATTCTTCGCGGCTGGATGTCGTGCTTGCATACAAATCATGCAAAGCTTTTTCCGATGAATTAATACATTGCCCCTGTTCATCGATTAAGTCGACCCAGGTAAAACAGGCTTTGTAATGAGGATTTTTTTGCAGAAAAGTAAGCTGTTTTTCTAATTTATCGACAGACCATATGTCATCGCTGTCCATATATGCTAAATAGTCTCCCGCCAGTTTTTGCAGTCCATAATTGGTAGCATAGCTGATGTGATGATTTTCCTTAAGTTTATAAAAATGTATCCGGGAGTCATGATATTTATCTATAACAGAGACAGAATTGTCAGAGGAGCCATCATCAATTATAACAAATTCCAAATTGCGATAAGTTTGATTTAAAACACTTTCTATACAATATGGAAGATATTGTTCCCGATTATAATTGGTAAGCAATACAGAAATCAAAGGTTGTTCTGGCAATATTACTGCCCCCTTTCATTATTTTTATTATTATTGGACACGGCAGGCTAATTATACCATGCAGGCAATGATAAGTAAATATTTTGAGCTGGAACTTGGTTTCGGCAGGATTTGTTCTGAGCATCGGTTGTGCTGGGCTGGAAGCAATGGTATAATAAAATATGATTTGTTTTAATGTATGGAATGTTGGTGTGGCCAGAAGGGACAGAAATGATGAGAAAGAAGTACATGAAGTGCTTTTTATTCTTTTTTTTACTTTCTTTTATAAGATGGGGCGGAATGGCCGCCGCGGCTTCTGAAGAAGAAAAAAGTGCAGCACAAGAGGCGGCGTATTATTCAGGAGACATATATCTGCCGCCTTATACAGATGGAGGAGATATCGTAGCCGGTATGGTGGCAGAGCCGAAAACAGAAGGAATGAAATATCAGTGGCTTTACTTTGACTTTGATATCAACACCTGGAATGTAATACAAGACTGGAACAGCAGCGAGCTTGTACGCTGGATACCGCCAAAAACAGGAAATTATATGCTGCATTGCTATGCAATGGCACCGTCGGGAGAATTGATAGAAGCAAATACTTTGCTATATTATTCAAACGAGCAATTGCATGCCGCAGGTATATATATGCCTCCCTACGGCGAGGGAGAGGATATAATCGCCGGTATGGTGATTGAACCGGAGCTAAAAGGGATTCAGTTTCAATGGCTGTTTTACGATTTTCAGACCGGGAGCTGGAATATGATACAGGATTGGAAAGAGATGAATTGTCTGCGCTGGACGCCTCCCCATAGCGGAGATTACATGCTGCATTGCTATGCGAAAGGGCCCTCTGAAGATATAGTTTCGAGTACTACATTGTTAAATTATCGCTATCCTGGATTTTCTTCTGCCAATTTGCAAGTTTTGTCAGTGACTGCATCTTCTGTAAAAGCAGAAATGGAGGCTGAGCCTCTTTTTGATGGAGTCCAATATCAATGGCTATATTATGATTTTGCTGAAGAGGGATGGCATTCTCTGACGGATTGGGGAAGCTTTAAAAATATAGAATGGATACCAGAATATACGGGAGATTATTTATTATTTTGTTATGCAAGATCAGCAACAGGGGATATAATATCAGATGCAAAGCTGCTGCATGCGGATACAGATATGATTAGTAAGATGGAAGCCGCAAAGTATACGGATCAAATAATTACAGTGGTTGGAAACGGAACAACGTCTGGTGCGGATCTGCACTTTTTTGAGAAATCAGAAACAGGATGGACAGAGATTATCAAAACAGAAGCTCAATTGGGAGAAAACGGTTTTTCTGTTCACACATTAGAGGGGGATAAGACTACGCCGCTTGGTTGTTATGATCTTGGAATTGCTTTTGGTAATAAAGAAAATCCTGGAACGGCACTGGAATGGATAGATATAAACCCATATATGTATTGGATAGATGATCTGAACAGTGTTTATTACAATCTGCTGATTGATTCTCGGAGGGTCCCGGATGGCTGGTTGTCAGGTGAACATCTGTTTGATTATGTTCCATCGTATAACTACGCTGTAAATATAGACGTGAATCCCGAATGCAGAAAAGATTCTACATCAGCAATATTCCTGCATTGTAAAGGGAGCAGTAACACAACGCTTGGATGCGTTGCTATAAATGAAGATAAGATGAGGTATTTGCTTCAATTATTAAATCCAGGGGCCAAAATTGTGATGGTCAAATCTGAAAGAGAACTTATGAACTATTGAACAGATAACAAAGATAGGAAATAAATGGGAAAATTTATTGAGGGACTGAGCTGATTATGAAATATTATATTGACAATATTAAGGTACAGGGTTCTACAATGGTGGTTTTAGGATGGGCCGCCAGCTCCAGGCCGGATGTTGCGGTTAAAATCAGAGTTATAGATCAGAAGGGGGCACCTGTATCAATAAACAGAACAGACACGAGCCGCTATGACGTAAACCAGGATGTTTTTCATGGGGAAAGTAAGCTTAAGCTGGGTTTTTGTATTCTGATAGATTACCTGCCGGATAATACGTACTATATGATTTTTGAGGCGGATGAAAAGAAAAAAAAGGAAAAATTAGTACCAGGAGACAAACAAAAGGATAAGAGAGACAGAATTTTAAAAATACAGGAAATCTTTAGGGCCGATACAGTCGAGCGAGGATTCTCCTTTTTGAAGCAATACGGGCTTAAAGCGTTTATGAAGAAGCTGAACAGAAAAATCAAGGGTAATAAAATTGATTATAATGGATGGAGAAAACTTGTACTGCCCCCTGCCGATCAATTGGAAGTGCAGAGGCAGAAAAAATTTGATTTAATGCCGTGTTTTAGCATAATAGTGCCACTTTACCGGACGCCTCAGAAATTTTTGTGTGATATGATTGAATCTGTGATGTCACAGACTTATCAAAACTGGGAGTTATGTATGGCGGACGGGAGCGGAGACAGAGGGGAAACTGACTTTGATAGTTACGGCATCACGGAAGTTCTCAAAAACTATCAGAAAGAGGATGCGAGGATCCGGTTTCTCACTTTACAGGAAAACGAGGGGATAGCAGGAAATACGAATGCAGCCCTGTCTATCGCCACAGGAGATTATATTGTCCTTTTGGATCATGACGATTTGCTGACAGAAGACGCTTTGTTTGAATGTGCCCGGAGAATCAACCAAGAAGCGGCAGCAGGAAAAAATGCAGACGTGTTATATTCTGATGAGGATAAGCTCACTTATAAGAATAAAAAGGAGTTTTATATTGATCCACATTTTAAGCCGGATTTTAATCCTGACTTGCTCAGGAGTATGAATTATATCTCTCATTTGTTTGTAGCAAAACGAGATTTGATAGAGGGAGTAGGAGGATTCCGGCAGGAATTTGACGGGGCTCAAGATTATGATTTTATTTTTCGCTGTGTGGAGCAGGCTTCAAATGTTTGCCATATTCCCCGCGTACTTTATCATTGGAGAATCAGCGCCCAGTCTACTGCGGAAGACCCCCAAAAAAAGATGTATGCCTTTGAGGCCGGAGCCAGGGCTATCAAAGCGCATTGCCTGAGAGTGGGGATAGGTGAGGTAAAGGTAAAGCAAAATGAAGTTTTAGGGGCTTACCGTGTAGTTTATCCGGTAAAAGGAAGGCCAAAGGTATCTGTAATAATACCAAACAAAGATCATTCAGATGATCTGCGGGTCTGCGTTCAATCGGTTTTGGAAAAAGCTTCCTATAAAAATGTAGAAGTGATCGTAGCGGAGAACAACAGTACAGAGGAAAAAACATTTCAGTGTTACCGGGAGTTTGAAACACGTTATGATAATATAAAGATAGTGATCTGGAAGAGTGATAAGGGTTTTAATTTTTCCGCAATTAATAATTATGCAGCCTCCTTTGCCGAAGGAGAATATCTTCTGTTTCTTAATAACGATACGGAATTTATTAATGAAGACTGCATAGAAGAAATGCTCGGATTCTGCCAGCGGGATGATGTAGGAATTGTCGGCGCAAAGCTGTTTTATGCAGATGATACGATTCAGCATGCGGGAGTAGTTGTTGGATATGGAGGCATTGCCGGTCATACCTTCATAGGATTTCATAAGAGCGAGAAAACCTATTTCCTGCGCGCTTTTTGTGCACAAGATTATAGTGCGGTCACGGCGGCTTGCATGATGACAAAAAGAAGTATATTTGAAGAGGTGGGGGGCTTTTACGAAGGCCTTGCCGTTGCCTTTAATGATATTGATTATTGTATGAAGGTAAGAAGCCTGGACAAGCTGGTGGTTTTCAATCCCTTTGCACAACTATATCACTATGAGTCGAAATCCAGAGGTATAGAAGATACGCCGGAAAAGGTTATTCGTTTCGAACATGAGGTTGAGACGTTCAGAGAGAGATGGGCTGAAATATTGGAGAAAGGAGATCCTTATTATAATCCTAACCTGACTCTTTTGAATTCAGACTTCTCATTGAGGAATTTTGAAAAAGAGCCTGATGAAGGAATTACGAGAAAAGTTCAGAATGGTTGCTAAATTAAAAGAAGTATATTTTAGCTTATCTGGTGAAGTATCGGGGAATTCATTTGTTGATATAAGCATTAAACTATGCTAGAATGGTGAAGAATTTATAGATAATTAAAAGTTAACGCTGATTACATTGGTATAACCATGTATGTGAGTTAGTTAAGGAGACAAAAGAGTATGATAAGCTTTAATGTACCGCCTTGTGTGGGAAAAGAAAATCAGTATGTTGGGGAAGCAATTCAGAATCACAAAATCTGCGGGGATGGAGAATTCACTAAACGTTGTAATCAATGGCTGGAAAAGAAGACGGGGACGGCAAAGGCACTTCTTACTACTTCTTGTACCCATGCGACAGAGCTGGCTGCTCTTTTGGCAGATATAAAACCTGGTGATGAAGTGATAATGCCATCTTATACTTTTGTATCAACGGCCAATGCTTTTGTACTCCGTGGAGCAATTCCGGTGTTTGTGGATATCAGACCGGATACGATGAATATAGATGAAACACTAATTGAAGATGCGATTACGGAAAAAACACGTGCGATAGCACCGGTGCATTACGCAGGTGTCGGGTGTGAGATGGACGTGATTTGTGACATCGCCAAAAGATATAATTTGATAATCATAGAAGATGCTGCACAGGGAATAATGGCCACATATAAAGGAAAGGCCCTGGGAACATTTGGGGATTATGGATGCTATAGCTTTCATGAGACGAAGAATTATAGTATGGGTGAGGGCGGTGCTCTTTTAATTAATAAACCGGATGCAGTTGAGAGAGCTGAAATATTACGGGAGAAAGGAACTAACAGGAGCCAGTTTTTTCGGGGACAGATAGATAAATATACATGGATGGATTACGGGTCCTCCTATTTGCCGAGTGATATTAATGCGGCTTATTTATGGGCTCAACTGGAAATGGCGGATGAGGTGAATGAATCCCGTTTAAAGATTTGGAGACGGTATCATAAAGAATTTGATGTTCTGGAAAAATCGGGTTATATTCAAAGGCCGACTGTTCCAGAAGGGTGCATACATAATGGTCATATGTATTATATTAAAGCGAAAAATTTAGCTGATAGAACAAATCTGATTCTGAGTTTAAAAGAACAGGATGTCAATGCGGTTTTTCATTATATTCCTTTACATAGTGCACCTGCGGGGAAGGCTTATGGGAGATTTCACGGACAGGACAAGTTTACAACGAGAGAAAGCGAACGCCTGTTAAGACTGCCGATGTATTATGGATTGGCAGAGGAAGATCAAACAAAGGTAATTGAAGCAGTTTTTAAATATTATTACGGTAAATGCTAATAGCTCGGGAGGAACTGATGAAGAAGATTATGTCATTGGGCGGTAATTATTATCAGATGACGGCGGTAAAAGCGGCAAAGAGATTGGGATATCATGTTATTGATGTTGACTATTTACCAGACAATCCGGCCCATAAATATGCGGATGAATATTATAATATCAGCACCCTGGATAAAAAGGCTGTGCTTGAATTGGCGAGAAAACTTCAAATAGATGGTATTATGTCATATGGTTCAGATGTATCTGCTCCTACGGCGGCATATGTAGCGGAAATATTAGGCCTTCCGACGAATCCGCTGACTTCGGTTGAAATCCTTACTCGAAAAGACCGATTTAGGGATTTTTTGAAAGAAAACGATTTTAGAGTGCCGAAGTCAATGGATATTATAGATGTTAAAGAAGCAAAAGACTTTTTATGTGAGCTTGGCAGACCGATTATGATTAAACCGGTGGATGCTTCAGGAAGTAAAGGCGTCAGTAAAGTTATTTCAATAGGTGAAGTTGAGGATGCCTTTAGAGAGGCGAAGTCTTATTCAAAATGTGGAAATATTATAGCAGAGGAGTTTGTACAGAGAAGCAATTATCAGATTGCGGGAGATGCGTTTCTAGTTGATGGTGAAATTAGAATTTTTGGTCTTGCCAATGAGCATTTTGACAGATTATGTAATCCATTAGTACCAATTGGTGAAAGTTTTCCTGCTAAGATTTCGACAAAGAAGACAGAGATTGCAAGATCAGAGATACAAAGAGTAATGTCTTTGTTGAATATGAAACAAGGCGCTATAAATCTTGATTTTATGTTTGATGAAAATGGGGAATTATTTATATTAGAGTTGGGTCCACGTAATGGTGGGAATTTAATTACAGATGCCATTAAAGAAGCATGTGGTGTGGACTTGGGTGAATATACGGTTAAAGCTGCTGTTGGAGAGAATATCAGTGATTTGATGGAGAAACCATATCATAATTTTATTACATCATATGTAATTCATAGCCAGAAATCTGGAAATTTTACAGGTTTAAAGTATAGCAACGGAATACAATCCAAAATTATCAGAAATGATTTATTTATTTCACCAGGTGATCATGTGGAGCGTTTTAATAATGGAGGATTTGGAATTGGTGCAATGCTGATAAAGTTTGACTCACAAGAGGAAATGATGCAGACTATGGATCATATGGAAGACTTTATAACAGTTTGTGTAGAATGATCATGTTTGGAGATGGTAATGGAAAAAGTTAATATCATTTTGTCTACCTATAATGGAGGCAAGTATTTGTCCGAACAGCTGGACAGCTTATTTGGCCAGACGTATCACAATATAGATATTTATATCAGGGATGACGGATCTGTTGATAATACAAAGGAAATTATAAAAACGTATGAAAAGAAAGAAGTTCAGGGTATTAAGATTTACTATTTGGAAGACGAAGAAGGAAATTTGGGCTATGTAAAGAGTTTTCTAAAGATTATTCGCGCTTCTGGTAAGGCGGATTTCTATGCTTTTTGTGATCAAGATGATATATGGTGTCCGGATAAAATAGAAAGAGCAGTCTGCTGTTTGAGCAGATACGACAATCAGAAATGTTTGTTGTATTCCTCTGCATATGATGTTTGCGACAGCAGGATGAATGTTATAAAAAGCGGACATATACCAAGTATGTTTGAAAAATTGAATGTTGGAAAGGCCCTATCATTGTATGATGGAGGATGCCTGTTAGGATTTACTTGTGTTTTTAATTATACTTTAAAAAAGATTGCTTTTGATAATGATGCTGATGACATGTACAGTCATGATATATGGGTTCAGGCAGTGGCAGTTGGTATGGGCGGGAAATTTTACTATGATGAAAAAGTAACAGCTCATTTTAGAAGACATGATAATACGACCTCAATTGCGGAATCAGAAGTTGACAGTTCTTTTGTCAATGCCTGGAAATATCGTTGGAATGAGATGTTTGGAAATGGACAGGTGTTCAACAGGATACGCGGGAGTATAGATTCATATTTTAGGTTGTTTTATGAAAGCGTTTCCGGCAAGGAGGATAAAGAGTTTCTTTTAAAATTTGGTCAGAATAAGAAAGGAGCAGCTTCTGTATTTGGCAAGCTGTTTTATAGATATAGATTAAAGCAAAGTTTATTAACAGAAATAGCCTGGCGGATTGCTATTTTGTTCGGGAAAATATAGTCAGGAGCTTTAAACAAATGAGACAAGATATCAAGAAACTGAATGAAGAAAGCTTGAAAAATAATCTGGCGTTAAAATCCGGGATTGTATATTTAATAGCCGAACTGATAACAAGAGGCATTTCTTTTTTTGTAACTCCGATTTTTACTCGTTTATTGCCGACTTCTGTTTACGCCGATGTGAAAATATTTGAGTCGTGGGCATATCTGTTTGCTCCAATCATATCACTCAGCTTATATCAGAGCGTGGCGAGAGCAAAGTTTGATTTTAAGAATAATTATTCTTCTTATATATCATCAATTATCGGCTTGATGTCTTTGATATCATTAGCCGTTGGCGCGTTGCTCTTTCCGTTTAGAAGTCCTATATCGAATTTATTAGGGTTCTCTAAATGGATGATGTTGCTGATGCTGTTATATTGCTTGGCGTATAATAGTATTCAATGTTTTCAAATGGGAGAACGGCAGTTAATGCATTATAAAAGCAATATTGCGTTGACTGTGCTGGCTGTAGTACCAGGCGTTATAATTTCTGTGATCTGCGTAATTAAATACAGGGCTGTAGTGTCACCAGAAGAATTGACGAGTATTAGATTATTAAGTTTTTATGGCCCTACTACAGTTATTGGATTTGGGGTAATGATAATTTCCTTTTTGAAAGGAAAGCTTTTTTATAGCAGAAAAATGTGGAAGTATGGAGTTTTGTATTCCGTTCCGATGATGATTTTTTCTGTTTCAACTCAAATTTTATATCAATCGGATAAAATCATGGTCAAGTGGCTGTGTGGTGCAGAGGTAACCGCCATAATAGCTTTAGCCACTACGGTTGGATATATATTGGACATATTGATTCATGCTGTAGATAATGCATGGAGGCCATGGCTTTTTGAAAAATTGTATTCCGAAGATTATACTCAAATTAAAAAAGTATGGTTGGTCTTGGTTGGATTATTGAGTGTGCTGACATGGATTATGGTAATATTAGCTCCAGAGTTAGTGCTTTTTTTAGGAGGTAGAAAGTACGAAACAGCTATTTGGCTTATGTGTCCGATTATATGCGGCGTTCTTGCCAATTTTGTAATGATTGGTTATACGGCGGTCGAGCAGTTTTATAAGAAGACACGTTATTCTGGATATGCTAGCGCTTTAATAGCTGTGTTGAATTTATTGCTGAATTATATATTTATAAAACGGTTTGGATACATGGCCGCAGCCTACACGACAGCAGCATCTTATTTATTAGCAGCTTTGTTGCATTGTTATTTTGCCAAGCGTTTTGATAAGACGGATGTTTTATCCTATAAAAAAACTTTTTTTATATGGGGGATTACATTTATTGTTTGTCTGGTTTCTATGACTTTGTATAGTGTTTCATTTTGGATAAGGTGGATAATAAGTTTAGGAATTTTATTTCTCTTAATGTGTTTTTTCAGACAACAGTTAAAGCATTTGATAAAGTCGATATTTCAAAAATGATTCAAGATAAAATCTGGAGGTGTGAAGGGTGACTTGCAAAGACAAAAACTATTTGATTATTGGGGGATCTTCGGGTATTGGCTATGCAGTTGCAGAAGCCATAACTCAAAGCGGTGGGAATGTGATTATTGTCTCAAAAAACATGGATAAACTCACATCTGCAGTAAAAAAATTAAAGAATGGAAATAATTTGTGCTATTCGTATGACCTTAATGACATAGAAAACATAAAGGATATTTTTGAATTTTGCAGCTCCAAACATATTATGTTAGATGGTATGATATACTGTGCCGGTATTTCTCCTTTATGTCTAATAAAAGAAAATTCCGCGGAATTGATGCGAAAAGTATTTAATATAAATTATTTTTCTTTTGTAGAGGCAGTTAAATACTTTCAAATTGAAGCATATTCAAAAGAAAAGAGTAAAATAGTCGCCATCTCATCTATTACTTCAAAGGGGGCTGGATATAGGCAAGTCTTATATGGCTCTTCAAAAGCGGCAATCAGTTCGTCAATTAAATTGATGGCTAAAGAGCTGCTTAATCGGGGAATCTGCATAAATGCCGTTTCTCCTGGAGTAGTGGAAACAGATATGCTGACTGAACTGAGAAGGGAATCAATGAATTTGGATGATAAGATCAAACAAAACCAGCCATTGGGAATTATCCCGGCTGCTAAAGTGGCAAAAATCATATTATTTCTTTTATCGGATACTGCCGATTATATAACGGGTACAGAATTACTGTATGATGCAGGCGCTAAACTCAAATAAGGAGAGAGCAGAGAGATGAAAGTATCAGATTATATTGCCGGGTTTTTAAGAGAAAAAGGCGTCGATACTGTTTTTGGGTATCAAGGCTCTTCTATATCTCATACGATTGACTCTATTTCCAGGCAGCCGAATATACATTACATTCAGACTATACACGAACAAGGAGCGGCGTTTGCTGCAAATGGATACGCGCTTGCTAAAAAAAGGTTTGGAGTGGCAGTTGCCTGCAGCGGACCTGGTGCGATTAATTTGATCACGGGTATAGCAAATGCCTATTATGATTCTATTCCCTGCATGTTTATTGTGGGACAGGTAAGTACACCGGAGATTCGGAAGAATAAGTCCATGAGACAGCTAGGCTTTCAAGAAACGGATATTACAGAAATGGTAGAACCTATTACGAAGTATGCGGCGACTGTAATGGAACCGTTACAGATAGCCTATCATCTGGAAAAAGCGTATTTTGAAATGTTAGACGGAAGAAAAGGACCGGTTTTATTAAATGTTCCGCATAATATACAAACGGGAATGATTGAAGAAGATACTGTCAGGCATTTTACTGCGTTGCAAAAAAAGATAGAAGGAGATTTTGAAAAGATTTCAGAAAGCTGGAAAATTATCAGTAAAAGTAAACGGCCTCTGATTTTACTAGGTGGAGGGGCGGAAGGAATAAATGAAGTAAAAGAGTTTATTGAATTTTGCAGTGAGAGCAAAATACCGGTAGTTTCATCCTATAGAGGAAAAGATGTTTTAGATAATACGTTTGATAATTATGTGGGCACTATAGGGGCCTATGGCAATCGCTGTGCAAATTTAGCCGTTAAATATTGTGACGTGTTGCTTGTTCTTGGATCACGGATTGATGGCAGGCAGACAGGCGGAGATTTTAAGCGCTTTGCACCAAATGCATCAGTAATATGTGTGGATATTGATGAAATAGAATTAACGGAAAAACCTGAGGAGTACTGTAAGGTACTTTGTGAAGCGCATGAATATGTTAGGAAGATTTATTCGTTTTTTAGCAAGGAAGGAATGAGAACGGGCTGGTTATTAAATATTAAAGAATGGGAACAACGATACAAAATTGAAGAGGAGTATGAAATAAATGAATTTGTCAATCCCAATAAGCTGATATATGAGTTGACAATCTCATTAGACAATGCGGTCATAAGTACAGATGTTGGGCAGAATCAAATTTGGACAAACGCTTCTTCTATTATTAAGAAAAATTGCCTGTTGATACAGTCCGCCGGTTTGGGTTCGATGGGGTATGCTCTTCCTGCTTCTATCGGAGCATATTTTGCAAACCAGAACAGACAAATAATCTGTATATGCGGAGACGGCGGTTTTCAAATGAATATACAAGAGCTGCAAACGATAGTTACGAACAAAATACCTGTAAAGATATTTTTAATGAATAACAAGTCTCTTGGACTGATACGCATATATCAAGATAAAGCTTTAGGAGCTAATTATGAAGGATCAGTGAGAGGATTTGAATCACCAGACTATAATATGATTGCGCAAGCTTATGGTATGCGTTATATTAAAATTTCGGATAATGAGTATAAAGATAGTTTAAAGGAGATTTTAGATTTAAAAACCTCTTGTATTGTTGAAATAATAATAAGTGATAAATCGACATGTTTTCCAGAACCTACTTATCGTTCAACGGTAGATAAGCAGTCACCTGTCTTGAGTGATGCAGAGATTATGAGAATTGAGGAAGAGATATATGGTAGATAGAAAATATAATATTCTTGTTACAGGTGTTGGAGCGATTATTGGATATGGAATTATCAAATCCTTACGTTCCTCCGGAATTTCGGCAAATATAGTAGGCATGGATATTTATGATGACGCTGTGGGCCAGGCATGGTGTGATAAATTCATTCAGGCAAAGTATGCAAAGGACCCCCTTTATTTGGATTTTCTAAAAGGGATAATCGATGAGCACCAAATAGATTTAGTCTTTTTTGGCACAGAACAAGAAATATATAGAGTTGGATTGAGCGGAGATGAATTCAAGGGGTATAGAAATAAATTTGTACTCAACAAGAAAGAGCTCTTGATTTTATCTCAGGATAAATGGAAGACCTATCAATTTTTGCTGGAACATGGGGGAACCCAATTTGCAATACCCAGCAGGATAGAAGGAGAGTATGATGAGCTGGCGAAAAAATTTGGTGTTCCTTTTATGTTAAAGCCTCGTTCTTCTTATGCTTCTAAAGGAATTAATGTTGTGAAAAATAAGGAGGAATTTGATTTTTATAAAGTTAGGATGAGAGGCAATTTTATGGCACAGCCGGTGATCGGCGATTCTGAACATGAATATACAGTCGGCGTGTTTGGACTGGGTGATGGTACATATTCAGGTATGATTGCGATGCGAAGGAAATTGAGCCAAGAGGGAGCTACTGCGAAAGCAGAAGTGGTTTTAGACACAAAACTGGAGAATACGGTGCAGGCTTTGGTTTCTGTTTTTAAACCAAATGGGCCGACAAATTTACAGTTCAGATATCACGAGGGCAGATATTTGTTATTGGAGATAAATCCAAGAATTTCTTCTTCTACCTCTATGCGGATGGCTTTAGGGTATAACGAGGCTGAAATGTGTATTAGATATTACCTGGAGAGTCAAATAATGGTGCCACAAATCAGTAAAGGAAAAGCGATACGTTACATAGATGAGGTGGTAGTCATATCATGATAGGAATCATATCAGATATACATGGCAATTATCCTGCACTAGAGGCTGTTATAGAAGAACTGGACAAATACGGATGTGATGAAATTTATTGTCTTGGGGACGTGTGCGGTTATTACTGTATGGTAAACGAATGTATAGACTTACTAAGAGAGAGAAACATAACTACCATTAGGGGAAATCATGACAGTTATTTATTAGGAGAGAGTCTATGCCCCCGATCGAACACAGTAAATTTGTGCATAAAATATCAGAAATCTGTTATTAAAGAAGAAAATTATCAATGGATAAAGGGACTTCCTTTATATTTGAATGAAAACAAATTTTGCGCAGTCCATGGCGGATGGGACGATTACTTGGATGAGTATATAGAGGATTTTAATTTTAATGATGAAAAAATAATGAAATTCAATAAAAATATATTTTTTTCTGGTCATACTCATATTCAAAAGTTGCAGTTCCAGAATCAGATGACATACTGTAATCCGGGTTCTGTGGGCCAACCCAGAGATTATATATCATCTGCAGCTTTTGCGGTTTTAGATCATGAAAAAATCCGGATGAAAAGGAAGGAGTATGACATTGACAGAATCAAATATGCAATGATTCAAGAAGGATTTGATGAATATTTTTACTCAAATCTGTACCGAGGATGTAGAATAGGGGAAAAGAGCGGAGCGGAGAAAAGCGTATGAAAAAAATAAAATTGTCCTTTGTGATTCCATGCTATAATTCCGAAAAAACTATTTCTTATGTGGTAGATCGTATTAAGAATGCATTTGTTAACCATAATGAATATTTTTATGAAATTATTTTAGTAAATGATGGATCTAAGGATAATACATTCCATGTTATTAAAAATTTAGCCAAAGAAAATTATAATGTTACAGCGATTGATTTGTCTAAAAATTTTGGCCAGCATTCTGCTCTAATGGCGGGATATGCCAGTGTATCCGGAGATTATATTATCGGCATGGATGATGATGGAGAGCACGATCCACAAGACCTGTTTAAGTTGGTTGAGAAATTAGAAGAAGGTTATGATTATGTTTGCGCAGATTTTGAAAATGATAATAGGTCCAAATTGAAGCATTTGGGTTCAAAGATAAATGATTGGATGGCAACGAAATTAGTTGGAAAGCCACCAAAAGCAATTTTTTCAAGTTATTATATCATGAAAAGATTTATTATTGATGAAATTATAAAATGTAAAAATCCTTTTCCTTATGTAGGAGGTATGATTGTTTCTATAACGAAGAGATTATCTAGTGTTCCTATGGAACGACATACCAGAAAAGCCGGCCGAAGTGGATATAATTTGAGAAATTCTTTTTCCCTGTGGTTGAATGGAGTCACTGCGTTTTCAATAAAGCCGTTAAGATTTGCGGCATTAACCGGAAGTGTGATGGCTATTTGGGGCTTTTTATATGGTTTATATCTAGTTATAAAAAAGCTGTTTTTTCCTGATTTGTTAGTTGGATATGCTTCACTTATGGTCGCTTTATTGGTCATTGGAGGTATATTAATGATAACCTTAGGAATGATTGGTGAATACATTGGAAGGATTTATATTTCATTGAATAATATACCTCAGTATGTTGTGAGAGAAATAATTACAAAGGAAAGTGAAGAAAAAGGGAAAAATGAAGGGGAATAAAATTAAAGATAAACTATATTCCATATTGAAAAGACCAATTAGTACAGCATTAATATCCAGTATTTTTTTTATGATTGTAATGATATTTTTAAAACCGGCTTTTGAGAGTTCAAATGATTGGAATATTATGGTCCAATTGGCTAGGGGAGACAATGCGGTTACTCTTTTTTTATCTCCATTACTTGTGCCTGTTTTTAATCAGTTGTTTGTTTTGAATTCTTCCATACCCTGGTGGACAGTTTTTACATTGTCCGGAATATGGATGTTTTTAATAGCCATTCTTTTTGTGACAGCAAAAAGATATAAAGGGAAGCAAAGGGTGATTTTTTTCATCTTTTGGTTTTTTGCCGTATGGCTGGGATGCGCTCGGAGAATAGATATAGTCCGTACTGCCGCGGCTTTTAGTTCTGCAGGATGGATAAGCATATTATATTCTATATATGAGGAACGGCGGAAGGGTAAAAAAATATTTGAATTTTTATTAGGAGAGGTAATAATTATTTTAGGAGCAATGTTGAATCTAAAGGCTTCTTTATATGTATTACCTTTTATTGTTTTTTGCTTTATATATAAAATATGCAGAAAAAAAATATCAGAAGATAAAAAAAAGAATGGTATCCGCCTCATATTTCTGCTTATTCCTTTATTAAGTGTCGGTGGGCTGCATTTAATGGACAACTATATGATGCCGGATTCGGCAGAGTGGAAAACGTACAGTGAAAAAGCCGCGTTGCTGGATACTATTTGGAGTTGTTCACAAAGCTCTTTGACTTGGGATAACATGGAGGAAATATACCGTGATTTAGGATGGGAAAAGGGAGATGAAGAATTATTAGTATATAAAAAGATTTCAACGGATTCTAATATCTATACGGAAGAGAATTTAGAAAGATTAGCTTCGATAAGTACTTATAATAAATCAGATCAGTTTATGAATGAATTATTTAATTATCTTAAAACAAGTAATATATTGCTACTGTTTATTCTGGAATCCGTTATTTTTTTGTGGCTGGTGGGAAAGGATAGTTGGCTAGCAGCATTTATAACATTTATTGAAGGTGTTATTTTAACCGCTGTTTTGGCAGGTGGAAATACAGCAAATCTTTATAACAGTGAAATTACATTATTATACGGGCTGGTTTTTCTTTTCTTAATTTTGTGTCACGAGGAGAAAAGAAGATCAAGCATATTTGAAGATTTATATCTTTCTGTAAAAATAAAACGCGGAGTAAACAAAGTTAAAAAAGTTTCATTTGCGGTAATTTTGATGGTTCTAGTTTTTATTACATTTTTTTCCGGGTTGATAAAACATAAAGTTTATCAAGGGATTGAGGTTCCCAATAAAGCGGCGGGCGTAGAGACAGTATCGAGAAATCGGCTGAATTATATAAATGATAATAAAGATAAGGTTTACTTGTTACCGTCTTCAGAAGATGAATGGTACAGGACCTTTAGTATATGGGAAACCCCGGATTCAGACTATTGCATCAATTTGTTTTTATTGGGAGGAAAATATTCCGAAACACCATTTAATGTCAATAGACTAAAACAATATGGCTACAGTGACCCATTGAGGAATCTAGTACAGAAATCTAATGCGTATTCTTTATTTGATACAGCAGTATTAAACTTTTTGAAGCGCAACTATGGAGATGATATTACTTGCAGCGGGATAGACTTTTTTCCTGGAGAGGAAAGTACTTATATTGTGAAGTATCTTCTTCCTATTGATGAGCCGATAGACAGATTGGATACCAGTATTGAAATTGATACGAAATCTTTTCAAAATTTAGGAATGTATGGGGAAAGAACCATGTCTGGATCGGTCTCCGGCTTAGGACTGGATGAGATTCAAACGGTTTTTTGCAATGTTGAGTCCGATGAAAAGATATATACTTATCAATTGTCAATGGATGATGAGGGAGAACTGTTCGGCGTGCTATATGGCTTTGCTGATCTGGAGAAAGAGATAACAGACTGCTACTTAGTAGGAGAAAAGACAACGGGAGAAAAAATCTATTTGGGAAATATTATGGATGACATAGCAGCAGAAAAAGAAAGCACTAATGGAGAGTGAAATGCAGAAACGAGAAATTGAAACGCTGAAAAGTGATAAATTGAAGAAAACTGTAATACCTCTTGGACTTGCAACACTTTTTGTTTTTGTCATGATCTTAATGGGGCCTTCTCAGGATACGGGGGATGATGCTTTTATTGCATGGCAATTATCAAGGGGATTTGGATCCATTGCGTCTTTTATCTCGCCATATTTATCTTTGGCTATCAGCACATTATATTCTACTATACCCCAATTGGCATGGTGGAGTATATTTCATGTTTTCAGCGCATGGGTATTACTCTGGGTATGCCTATATATTATTATTAAAAAGTTCAAAGGAATACAGCGGTGGGGAATAAGTATAATAATTATTGCCGCAACGTGGATTGGTATAGTCAAAAATGTGAATTTTACAAGAACTGCGGCAGCCTTTGCAATGGCGGGCGGAATGCTGATTTTGGATTTCTTGCTGGAGAACAGAGTATCATTGAAAATTAATAAAGTGGGCAGTTTTATTTTAGGGCTTATTTTAATTTGCTTAGGTTCTATGACTAGATTTCAGGCGGCATTGCTGGTATTTCCATTTCTTGGGATATGCATTGTTTGGATTGAATTTTATGAAAAGGATTATTGCTTTAAAAGTCTCATAAATAAAAAACTAGTTAAAACTTTAGGATGGTTAGCGGTTCCGGTCATTTCAATTTTTGTTCTGGCATTATTAAACGTTTTGTTTTGGAATACCCATGCTGAATGGAAGGAATATAATGAGTATAATAAAGCGCGGTCAGAAATTTTGGATTATGTAGACTTGTATCCAGCTTGGGAAGAGGCGGAAGAACAGTACAAACAATGTGGATTAAACGATAAAAATGATTTGAATTTATTATTTATGACGGCATTTATAGGGGACAGTGATGTTTATAGTTTAGAAACGCTGCAAAATATTGGAAAGTTGAAAGATGAAAACATACCTCTTTCAGAAAAAATTCAGGGGATGAAAACGCGAGTGGCCTCTATGCTTAAGGAAGGTAAGGTCTTGATATGTGTCTTCTTTTTGGCGTTCATTTTGTATTATGGTTTTAATAAGAAAGCGTTTTTGCCCATAGGTATAAATCTGTTCTGTGCATTTGGATTTTTAATTGTATTCTCTTATTTGGGAAGAATGATGCTGAGAGTTTGGGAGCCTACTTTGTTATGCATGATGGGAGCAATCATAGTATTATTTGGAAATATGAGAGCAAATGATATAGAGCGTGAATATGAAATACAACTCATATATAATCCAAGGGATCGTAAAAAAACGAGATATCGGTCATTTCTCAAATTCACAGTTTCGGATTTATTCTTAGGATTACTGTGCTGTATTATTTTCCTGGGTTCAATAAATGTTTTTAGCGATTTAAAATCATTGAGTTTGCCCACATATGATGTTGACAGGGATGAGATAACGAGAGCAAGAGCGGAATTTATTGATGCTTCTCGAGACGAAATTTATCTTCTGTTTTTCCCCTTGATTCATCATCCGCCTCAGCCAGGAACATTTGGCTTATGGGAGCCGCTGCCTGCGGATTATTGTCCGAATTATTTTGCATTGACTAACTGGGATGCTACAACTCCGACAAATATAAATAGATTAAAAGCGTATGGAATCGGCAATCCGGTAAAAGCACTTTTTGAGAGGGATGATACTTACAGTGATTATGATAGAAATGTCTTTGATTTCATAAGACACCATTATGGAGAGAACATTACCTGCAGCAAGGTGAAAAACTTTAAAGATGAAGGCCTTATTGTACAATATTCGCAGCCAATTCTAAAAGAGAATATAAAAGAGAATGTAAAAAGCAAAGTCGAAATAGTAAAAGATGAATATCTTGTTTACGGGGGTGAGAATGGTTTTCATATTAAGGGCTCATTAGATGTAAAAGAGGATATGGATATAAAAGCGCTTTATTGTAATGTGCAATCAGAAGATGGTATACTATCATATAGACTGAATTGGTCTGAGGAACGATTCGAGGGTATATTTCTCGATGTTGAGGATGGCTCTTTGGATAACCAAGAATTATATTTAGTTGGAAAAACGGAGAACGGCGAATATTTTCAACTTGGAGATATAGAATTAGAAAGTCGCGAGTAAGGTCTGAAATATTTAGGTACTTGTTCAGGAATAGTTTTGGGGGCGTTCTATTTTGGACTGATTGAGTATAGTGATTTGCACTTTCTAATATGTTTAAGCGTATTTAGGATGAGAAGTTTCACATAGCCTTTCTCCATCTCATCGCACCCTTCCAGCAGCTCCGGAATTCCGCTTCTGTATATAGGCGGAATTTGTTCCGGAGCTTCTGATTTGAGCCGGGTGCCCAATATGAGCTCATCCAGGGAAACATGGAATTCTAAACAAAATTTTATCAGGACGCTTGTGGAAAGTGTTTCCTTTCCGCGCTCTGCTTTTCCCATATGTCCCACCCCAACGCTCAGTATCTCACTGAGCTTTTCTTGTGTCAGTCCCTCTGACTTTCGGACCGCGCGGATTCTCCGGCCAATCGCCTCCGCGTCTTCTTTTGTATTGTACGGCTTCATGAAACATCCTCCCTGATTATTGCTTCGGCTTTATGTAAACAGTGATAAGCTTTTGCAACGTAGTGTTCAACTGTTCAATAATCTGATAGAGCTGTTCGTTTTCTGCTTCCAGTGTAGATACTCTTAACCGCAGTGACTTGTCAGTCCTGGGAACCTTTTTCATTATATTACTACCCCCGTTTTTATTATCATTCTGGATGCAAAGGTCCACTCCCAGTATAATGGAAAAAGCTGAGAATGTATAGATTAAATGGTCGACAAATTGTAACAAAGAGAGGGGAAAGCCGGCAGAATTTGCAGAACTTGCATTTTTCCCTCTTTTCCGCTATAATAGATGAGCTGCGTAATTGACGGTCCTTTCTATAAGCGTTTGATACTGAAATGGAGATGCGGTTTTATATGGAAAAAGTGACGATTATCATCCCCAATTACAATGGAAAAAAGTTTATGGAAGGCTGTATGGCGGCATTGGAGGGACAGGCTGGTCTGGACTTTAAGGTGCTGCTGGTAGATAATGGGTCCGCTGACGGAAGCCTGGAGTATATCAGGGAACACTATCCGGAGCTTGAGGTGATTGCTTTGGATAAGAACTATGGGTTCAGCCGGGCGGTGAACGAAGGGATACGGGCGGCGGAGACTCCGTATGTGATTTTGCTGAATAATGATACAAAGGTCAGGCCTGGATATGTGGCGGCTTTAGTCCGGATGATGGACGAGCATCCGGAAGCTTTTTCGGCCAGTGCAAGAATGATCCAGATGCATCACCCAGAACTTTTAGATGATGCCGGGGATCAATACACCATTTTGGGCTGGGCCTTTCAGCGCGGAGTGGCACATTCCACAAAGCGGTACCGGAAACCGGCGAGGGTGTTTTCCGCCTGCGCGGGAGCAGCGATTTATCGGCGCAGTGTGTTTGAAAAAATCGGTTATTTTGATGAAAAACATTTTGCGTATTTGGAAGATTTGGATGTGGGATATAGAGCGAGGATACATGGCTGGCAGAATCTGTACTGCCCGGATGCTGAAGTGGAGCATGTGGGGAGCGGGACCAGCGGTTCCAAATATAATAAATTCAAGGTCAGGCTGGCAGCACGCAACAATGTATATCTGAATTATAAAAATATGCCGGTCCTTCAGTTCGCGCTTAATTTTCCGACACTTCTTATCGGCTGTCTGATAAAAATGCGGTTCTTTAAAAAAAGAGGATTTGGAGAAGACTATAAAGAGGGCCTCCTTGAAGGCTGGTCAACCAGAAAGGAATGCAGAAAAGTGCCGTTTTCTTTCAGGCATTTATGGAATTATTTTTGCATTCAGGCAAGGCTGGCCGCGGGGACCTTTATATATGCCTATGAGTTTCTCCATAGGAAGCTTATAAAACCTGCTGAGAAATGACCGGTACATGCCGCCGGTTAAGAAAACATTAAGAATAGTTCTTAATTTTTCTGTTGCCCTTTGACGACAGATAATGTATGATATAAAACGATAAATACCAATGTCTTTTTCTTTGTTTTATGGGAGATTTTGGCGGGTGACACTGTATTATCGGGGAAGGTCATATAGGTGAAGCGCCTTGATTAAAGACAATCAGAAGCATCTGAACCGCATCCATGTGGTGATCGATGCTGTTATCATAGTTATTTCCTATCTCATAGCGTATTGGCTGATATTCGGATATATGGGAAAGTATCCGGGAATCCCCAAGGGGGTTTATTTCAGCGCTTTGTTCTTTATCGTGCCTGGAGGTCTGGGGTTATATTGGTTCTTTCATTTATATGAACCGATGAGGGTTATGGGCAGACGCCTTGAGCTTTTCAATGTATTAAAAGCGAATCTGGTGGGGCTTTTGACGATCACTTTGGTCCTGTATTTGGCAAAGGAACGGCTTCAGCATTTTTCGCGGCCGATGGTTTTCTTATTTATCGGGTTTAATTTTGTTTTTGAGGCAGTTTTCCGTCTGACACTGAGAAGTATTTTACGTTCGTTCCGAAGAAAAGGATATAATCAAAAACATGTATTGCTGATCGGTTACAGCCGGGCGGCACAGGGCTATATTGACAGAGTTCTTGCAAACCCCGACTGGGGCTATATCATCCGCGGTATTCTGGACGATCATGCAGAACGCGGGACGGAATACAAAGGGGTCCGCGTGCTGGGGCATATCGCGAATCTGGATGAGATTCTTCCGATGAACCGTTTAGACGAAATAGCGATTACGCTCAGTATCAATGAATACGATAAACTGGAGCGGATCGTGAATGCCTGTGAGAAATCGGGCGTGCATACGAAATTCATTCCGGATTACAATAAGGTTATACCGACTAAGCCGTATACAGAAGATTTGCTGGGACTTCCTGTGATCAATATCCGCAATGTTCCGCTTACAGATTCTTTCAATGCGGCGCTTAAGCGGACCATGGACATTCTGGGAGGGACTTTCGCTTTGATCTTATTTTCGCCGGTCATGCTGGTGGTAGCGATAGCTGTAAAGCTGACGTCCCCCGGACCGGTCATCTTCAGCCAAGAGCGGGTTGGCCTTCATAATCGGTCTTTTAAAATGTATAAATTCCGTTCCATGGAGGTACAAAAGCCTACGGATGAGAAGACGGCCTGGACGACGAAAGGCGATCCCCGCGTTACCTCCATAGGAAGATTCATCAGGAAAACGAGTATTGATGAGCTGCCGCAGCTTTGGAATATCGTCAAAGGTGATATGAGCCTTGTGGGACCGAGGCCGGAGCGCCCTCACTTTGTGGAAAAGTTCCGTGAAGAGATTCCCAGATATATGGTCAAGCATCAGGTGCGGCCGGGCTTGACCGGCTGGGCGCAGGTAAATGGGTACCGTGGCGACACATCGATTACTAAGCGGATTGAATATGATTTATATTATATAGAGAACTGGAGCCTAGGACTGGATTTTAAGATTATTTTTCTGACGTTTTTTAGAGGGTTCGTCAACAAGAACGCATATTAAGGGTGGTTACACGTGCGGAAAGGAAATAAAGGATGAAGTACAGAGACGAAGATTATGAATATGAAAAACGCAGACGGGAGCTGGAGCAAAGGAAAAGGACCCGTCCCGATGCGGAGATGACCTCCCAGAGAAGAAGAAATTCTTCACAGCAGGCGGGGAGCCGTTCCGCGGGAGGGCAGGA
This sequence comes from Qiania dongpingensis, assembly GCF_014337195.1. NCBI lineage: Bacteria > Bacillati > Bacillota > Clostridia > Lachnospirales > Lachnospiraceae > Qiania > Qiania dongpingensis. The sequence goes on along the minus strand of NZ_CP060634.1, from coordinate 1,469,321 downwards.
CAGCTATGCCAGGAGATGTTCCCAGTCCTATGGAACCAGCCCCAAAAGGACTGGACAGAGTTACAGCAGTGCGGAGTCTTATGGAGGCCGCCGTCCGTCTGGGACAGCGAACTCGTCTGCCAGGCGCGCTCCTCAGGGAAGCAGCGCGGGGAGGAACGCATCCGTCTCCGGTGTGAGACAGCCGTCCAGGACCGCCAGGCCCATAGGAGTTGATCCTTATGACAGAAGTTATTCGTCATCTAATAGGAGTGGGGGAGACGGTTATTATTCTGATATGTCAGCCCGAAAGCGCCAGAGACCGGTGGAGGAGCCGGTTGAAAGGAGAGGGAAAAAACAGCTTTCAGCCAAGGCCAAGAAAAGGAAACGTACCAGGAAGGTCTTGTTTGCGGTAGAGGGCGTTTTGCTCTGTTTAGTATTGGCGTGTCTGTTTGTATTGTCCAAATGGGATTTGATCCAGAAGGCGTCTTTTGGGAAAAAAGATGTCCACGTCAATGATCTGTCGCAGAATGTAATAGAGAGTATGGAAGGCTTTTCCACGATTGCTGTGTTTGGCGTAGATACCAGAACTCTGGAGACGGGGCGGAGCGACGTCATCATGATAATCAACGTGAACAATGCCACGAAAGAGGTAAAGCTGGCATCGGTTCTCCGTGACACGTATTGGAATGTTCCGGATGCCACAACAGGCAATGAGGATAAATATGCCAAGGCAAATAACGCCTATCATACAGGCGGCGCGGAGAATGCACTCAAAGCGCTGAATAAAAACCTGGATCTACAGATCACCGATTATGTGACGGTGAACTGGTACGCGGTCTCTTTGGCTATCGATCATCTGGGAGGTATTGATATTGATGTGCCGGAGAGTATGATGGGAGAAATCAACGGTTATATTACAGAGACGGTGGAGTCCACCGGGAGAGGTTCCCATCATTTGACGGAGTCCGGATATCAGCATCTGGATGGCATCCAGGCTGTGGCGTTTTGCCGAATCCGGCACAATAATGGCGGTGATGACGGACGAGCAGACCGCCAGCGCCAGGTGGTCGGACTGATGCTGGAGCAGGCTAAGAAAGCCGGGCCTACTACTTTATTGAAAATTTGCGAGACGGTATTCCCTGAGGTGAGTACAAACCTTACATTGGCCCAGGTGATTTCTCTGGCAGGCAGTGCCAATGACTACCAGATCACCCAGAATATCGCGTTCCCTTATCACCAGGTCGACGCTTTGGTGGGAAGCGCGTCGGTCAAAGTTCCGCTGGGGCTGGCAGAGGATGTGACGCAGCTTCATAACGACTTGTTTGGAGATACCGGTTATACGCCTTCTGAGACTGTAAAGCAGATCAGCAATAAGATTGAATCCCAGACGGGATATGGCCTGAGTGACAGAAATGATTGATTAAAAATGATATAGGCGTATGTTAAAGCGGGCGCAGGAATGCGGCCGCTTTTATACTGTGTGAAATACAAAGTTTTTTCACGGGGATGACACAGTTTTATCACAATTAACTGTTATTCTATGGTCATAAAAGAAATCAAGACAGGATCAAGATAAAATAATTAAGAAGAAAGGAAATGATAGTATGAGTGAATATTATGAAAACGGTGGTTTTCAGTATGGAGATGGCTCAGACGAGAATCAGCAGTCTTCTGTTTACACATATATTCCCACAGAGCCAATTGAACCGGAGACCATAAAAAAACCGGAAAAAAAGAAAAAGAAAAAAGGCGGAAACGTCTGGAAGAAGCTGGGGGTATTTCTTCTCTGCGGCATCATGCTCGGCGGAGCAGGTGCGGGAACCTTCATCGGTGTGATGAAAGCGAGCGGATATGAAGCTAAAATGCAGAAAGCCATTGACGCGGCAAATCAGACTAACACGCCTAAGGTGGCGACAGCGGAGACGACTCCTACCAGCGCCAACAACGGGGGAGAAAGTTCTTCCGGTTCGGTGGCGGATGTGGCGGAAAGTGCCATGCCTTCCATTGTTGCCATTACCAATACGCAGATTTATCAGAACAATAACTGGAATTATTTCTTTGGGGGAGGCAGCCAGGAAGTGACCGGCAGCGGATCCGGTATCATAATCGGACAGAATGATAAAGAGCTGCTCGTGCTGACGAATTATCATGTGATCGATGGAGCCAGCTCCCTTAAAGTTACTTTTATTGATGACAGCGTGGTGGATGCCAATATCAAGGGCACAGCAGAAAGCAATGATCTGGCTGTGATCTCAATTCCTCTTGAGTCTCTGAGCAGTGACACTCTGAATGCGATAAAGATCGCAAAGATGGGAGATTCCAACAGTCTCAGAGTCGGCGATGAAGTGATCGCCATCGGGAATGCCCTTGGATATGGACAGTCACTGACCTACGGACATGTCAGCGCCCTGAGCCGTGATGTGACAATCGACAACAAGACTCTGACCCTTCTCCAGACAGACGCGGCGATCAACCCCGGCAACAGCGGAGGCGCGCTTCTGAATATGAATGGTGAAGTGATCGGCATCAATTCCGCGAAATATTCCAGTGAAGATGTGGAAGGAATGGGATTTGCTATCCCGATTTCTGAGGCAGAGGATATCATAAACGACCTGATGTCTAAGGAAACAAGAACAGCGGTGGGAGAGGACGAGGCTTCCTATCTGGGCATCGAGGGAGTAGCGATGGACGCTTCCAATGCTAAAGTCTATAATATGCCGCAGGGTATATACGTATATGGCCTCGTGGAAAATGGTCCGGCCTACGTCTCAGGCCTGAAGGAAAAGGATATCATAACTGCTATTGAAGGAACCAATGTTACTACGATGGATGAACTGAAGGAGCAGCTCACCTATTATGCTGGAGGAACCACTGTTGAACTGACCGTTCAGAGGCTGGTGGATGGAGAATATCAGGAACAGAAAATTTCTGTTACCTTAGGATATAAGAAAGATTATCAGAATCAGAACAGCCAGCAGTCGAATACACAGCAGCCGGGTATTCAGATACCAGGGCAGAATCAGTAAATAAGCCCTTTCTGGCTTTAAGATGCCGGAACGAAAATAAGACTGCAAGACAATGCCCCAGGGACTGCGCGGAGTAAACTCCGCATAGTTCCCGGGGCGTTTTTATCTTTTAAGAAAATCTTGGAAGCCAGAGCTAATCAACGCGCACTGCCTTCAGGCGTATACGGACGTAATCTGCGTGCCAGATACCGCCACGGAAAAGGGCTGGCCGTGTTTCCTCAGCAGCTTCTTTGATAATATCCAGAGATGTTTCCGGAGAAAGGCTGCTGAATGGTTCTTTTATAAACATCCGTATCCAGTCGGCGACGCCGTCCGGTCCCTCCAAAGGCGTGAAACGGTCAAAAAGAGAAGCATACACAGTCCGGAGGCCGTGGCGTTCCAGTATGGGCGTATATTCTCCGATGGTGGGAAAATAAAAGGTGTTTGCGTAAGGGATGCCACGGCGGGAAAAGGCCTTTGCCAGAGCGTCATGAATAATCCCGGCGCACCCATGCCCTCCGAATTCACAGACCAGCTGTCCGCCGGGTTTTAAAGACTTACGGATACAGGAAAGCAGGGCATCCTGATCGTCGATCCAATGGAATACGGCGTTGGAGAAGACTGCATCCGCCGGTTCCTCCAGGGAAAAGTCAGTGGCATCCGCCTGTAAGAAAGTCAGATCAGGATGAAGTGCTCTGGCGGTCTTTAACATTTCTGCAGAAGCGTCCATTCCGATGACCTTTGCGCCTGCCAAATCAAGCTTTTCCGTGAGGGCGCCGTTGCCGCAGCCGAGATCCAGGACTGTCTGTCCGGGAGTCAGATCCAGGAGCTTCAGGACGTCTTCTCCATAGTGATGGACAAATCCGAACTGTTCCGTGTATTTGTCGGCATTCCAGTTTATGTTCATGGCCATATCCTCCGGTTTCAATATATTTTCTTGTGTTTTTTATTATACTGCGGTATGATGACAGCGTCCAGAATAATAGGATTTATTCATATTTGGTTAATAAAAAGTTTACTTGTCCGTGCCATTGTTCTCATATATAATGGAGAAAGAGAAAAGAGGAGAGATATATGTCAGAAGAATATAATAAAAACGATAAGAATGATAATATAGAAACAGAATTTACGGAAGAGAACCATACGGATATTCAAAAAGAGGATGTGTCTGACACGGCGGCGGCAGAAGAAGCCGCGCAGGACAGCGACGACGATGACGATTATGAGATGATATGCTGTATGTGCCACAGGCCGGAGAGTAAAGCCGGGAAAATGATCACCATGCCCGGCGGCATCGTCATTTGTTCTGATTGCATGCAGAAAGCCTTTGATACCTTTGACAAAAATGGTTCCCCGTACGGCGTAAATGTCAATATTCCCGGCAATGGACAGGGCGGTCTCGACCTTTCCGGCCTTTCCAATATGCCGGGGGTGGGCGTCATAAATCTGGCGGATCTTGGCCTGGGTGAGAGGGAAATTCCCAAAAACCAGAAGGTGAAGAAAAAGAAGGCCAAAGATGAGAAACCGAAGTTTGACCGTCGGGTGATTCCCGCGCCTCATAAAATCAAAAAGATGCTGGATGAGTATGTGGTCGGGCAGGAAAAGGCGAAGAAAGCCATATCCGTGGCGGTGTACAATCACTATAAGCGGGTCGGCTCTGATAACGCCGACGGCGTAGAGATTGAAAAGTCCAACATGCTGCTCCTGGGGCCCACGGGCAGCGGAAAAACGTACCTGGTAAAGACGCTGGCGAGGCTTTTGGATGTGCCCCTGGCCATTGCGGATGCCACCTCTCTTACGGAGGCAGGATATATCGGGGATGACATTGAGAGCGTGGTCTCCAAGCTCCTGGCGGCGGCCGGGAACGATGTGGAGAAGGCAGAGCGCGGAATCATCTATATTGATGAGATCGATAAGATCGCCAAGAAACGTAACACGAATACGAGGGATGTCAGCGGAGAATCCGTTCAGCAGGAGCTTCTGAAGATGCTGGAGGGAAGCGAGGTTGAAGTACCGGTGGGGGCCAACAGCAAGAATGCGATGGTTCCTATGACAACGGTGAATACGACGAACATCCTGTTCATCTGCGGCGGAGCGTTTCCGGACCTGGAGGAGATCATCAAGGAGCGGCTGACGAAAGAATCCTCCATAGGCTTTAAGGCGGAGCTGAAGGATAAATACGATAAAGAAGAGAACCTGCTCTGCAAGGCAGAGATCGACGATCTGAGAAAATTCGGAATGATCCCGGAGTTCTTGGGACGGCTTCCTGTTCTGGTATCTTTGGAGGCACTGACGAAGGAATTCATGGTACGTATCCTGAAGGAGCCGAGGAACGCCATCCTGAAGCAGTATGAAAAGCTCCTTCAGATGGATGAGGTACAGCTTTTGTTTGAAGATGAGGCGCTGGAAGCCATTGCGGAAAAGGCGATGGAGAAGCATACCGGCGCCAGAGCGCTCCGGGCAATCCTGGAGGAGTACATGCTGGACATCATGTACGAGATACCGAAAGATGACAACATCGGCCGCGTGACGATCACGAGAGCCTATATTGAAAAGACCGGCGGTCCCATAATCGATATGAGAGGAGTCATGAGACTGGGAGTTCATGCATAGCATAATACGATGAATAGAGTGGGAATGTGTCAGCCATATGGAAGACGGCCGAAAGATAGACACCCGAATAGTTGGATTGGAAGGACAAGAGCTGCCGGAGGATGAAAGTCCTTTAAATGATACCGCCGAGGCGTGCCGAGAGCGTATACTGTCGGATGATTATGAAGATTTCATCTATCCTCTGGATCAGTGGAATCCCATTGATGAGCTGGGCAGTTCCTTTTGTGTGGAGAGAGCTTCAGAGTATCAGGGAATCTTACATATAAGCAAAAGATACCTGCCTCCTTTGTCGGTTCAGTTTTATGATTACGCGACGATCCCCAAGCTCTATGGGCTCACGGATACGACCAGCATGGAAGCGTCGGGAATCCTGCGTACAAAGAATCAGCCGGTCCTGAACCTGACGGGGAGAGGGGTGCTGGTGGGGCTGATCGACACCGGGATCGATTATCAGAACCAGGTATTCCGGAATGCGTCGGGAAGGACCAGGATACTTCGGATCTGGGATCAGACCATTCAGACGGGAAAGCTGCCTGCCGGAATCCAGTACGGTTCCGAATATACAGAGGACGATATCAATGAGGCTCTGGCATCCGGCGACGCCCTTTCCATCGTCCCCTCTGTGGACCAGGAAGGGCACGGAACTTTTTTGGCTTCCATAGCGGCGGGGAGCGAGCTCCGGGAAGAAGAGTTCACAGGAGCCGCTTCCGCAGCGTCCATAGCTATGGTGAAGCTGAAGCCGGCCAAAGCGTATCTCCGGCAGTATTATTTGGTCAAAGAGTCGGCAGAAGCCTATCAGGAAACGGATCTTATGATGGGGGTGCGGTATCTGCTGGAAATCAGCCGGGAGCTTGGGATGCCCCTCGTGATCCTCATTGGCGTGGGGACTAACTGGGGGGATCACGCAGGAAACGCGCCTCTCAGCCAGACTCTGAATAATGCGGCGGTCCAGCTTGGCACGGCGGTGGCGATAGCGGCCGGGAATGAGTCCAACAGATCGCATCATTATTTCGGAACGATTGCAACCAGAGGCGGAAATGACTTTGTAGAGATCCGAGTGCCTCAGAATGAAAATGGGATAACCATGGAGCTTTGGGCGGAGGCGCCGGAGGTCTATGGGATACAGATTCTTTCTCCCACGGGTGAAGGCACCGCGCGGGTGGTGCCGAGGCTCAACCAGAACAGTGTGTTCCAGTTTACCATGGAAAGAACAGTGATCTATGTGGACTATCAGCTGATCGAGAAGGGCTCAGGCAGCAGTGTGATCCGGATACGAATGGCAGACCCGACGCCTGGAATCTGGACGCTGGCTGTATACAATGAGCAGTTTTCCAATGGGCAGTTCCACATCTGGCTGCCGATGGAGGAGTTCGTAGAGGAGGATACCGTATTCTTGAGGCCGAATCCTGATACGACACTGACGGTCCCGTCGGGGGCACAGTACCCGATAACCTTCGGGGCGTATAACCACAGGCTGAACAGCCTCTATATCCATTCCGGGCGCGGTTACAGCAGGACGGGGGACGTCAAGCCGGATCTGGTGGCGCCGGGAGTTGATGTATACGGAGCTTTTCCGGGCGGCAGATTCGGGACAAAAAGCGGTACCAGCATAGCCGCCGCCCATGGGGCAGGAGCCGCTGCTCTTCTTCTGGAATGGGGGATCATACAGGGGAATTATCCGGCGATGAGGACCCGGGATATTAAAAGCCTGATGATCAGAGGGGCCGACCGTTCGGCCAATGTGTCCTACCCCAACAGGGCAACCGGTTACGGAGGGCTGAACCTGTTCCGGGTATTTCAGACGATATCTTTGTGAAAAACATTTATATATGATCTATTGTGAATTATCTTATGATAAGGAGGCTTGCCTATGGGAAACGAAAAATATGTGCCTGTCATTGAAGGAAACCTTAGGAAACATATGGTGCTGCTGCCGGAGATCGTGGAAGAAGCCAGCGGCATACGGATTTTTGGAAAACTGATCAAGTCACTGGTGTTCACCACAGATATCGCAATCATCCGAAACTGCAACGCCAATGCGGTCATGGCGGTTTATCCGTTCACGCCCCAGCCCATCATCACCCACGCCTTGATCACGGCTTCTGATCTGCCGGTACTCTGCGGGGTCGGAGGGGGAACAACAACGGGAAAACGTGTGACAAATCTGGCGGAAGATGCGGAATTTCAGGGAGCCCAGGGTGTGGTGGTGAATGCGCCGACCCCCAATGAGACACTGGAATATCTGCGGAAAAAAGTGGAGATCCCAATCGTCATAACGGTAGTATCGGAAAAGACGGATATCGCGAAGCGTCTGGAGAGCGGCGCTTCCATCCTGAATGTGTCAGGAGCAGAAAAGACACCGGAGATTGTGGCGAAGATACGGGAAGAATTCCCCCATGTGCCGATCATCGCTACGGGAGGCAATACGAGCGACAGCATCCGACGCACCATTAACGCGGGCGCCAACGCTATCACCTATACTCCTCCTTCCAACGGCGAGATTTTTAAAGAAATGATGAACAAATACAGAATGGAAAAATATATCATTTAGAGAATAAACCATAGACAGCCGACAGGGCGGCGCCTAAAAAGAGGAAGAAATCCGCGATATTGAATATGATATGGCGGATTTTTTTAATGGGAAGACGAATGTAATCCACCACATAGCCGCGGAACAGACGGTCGCAGAGGTTGGAAGCGGCTCCTCCGAGTAAAAAGGAGGCGCCGACCTTACCGAGGCTTCCAGCTTTTTTAGCAAAAAGCCAGAGAGTCCACAGGAGGAGCGGGATCAAGGTAAGGACGGAAACCTTCTTTACCAGCTCCGGCTTGTCTTCCAGCTTATTTAAGAGGAAGCCTCTGTTGTGATGCTTTTCCAGACGGATCCCGTTGTCAAGGCGGATGGGGAAAGCGTCATCCTGCTGGGCCTCGATTCGGTTTTTGAGAAATTGATCCAGGCCGAAGATGAACGCGGCCAGAATGAGGTATACCATGAACAGCTCCTCCTTTTCTTATGAAAAGCCGGTCTATAATCGTTCAGCCAGCTCTTTGATATATGCCGCCACGGGCTCCTGAAGCTCCTCTCTTTTCAGAGCGAAATCCAGGGTGGCCTGAATGAAGCCGAATTTGTCGCCTACATCATAACGGTGTCCTTCAAAATCGTAGGCATAAACCGCCTGGGTATACATGAGTCTTTTGATGGCGTCGGTCAGCTGGATTTCTCCTCCCGCCCCGACTCCCTGAGTCTCCAGGTAATCAAAGATTTCCGGCTTCAGGACATAACGTCCCAGGACGGCCAGATTACTGGGAGCATCCTCCAGCTTGGGCTTTTCTACCATATCATAGAGCTTTTTAAGGCGGGAATCACAGGCGGGCTGATGAACCGACGGCGCGACAATGCCATATTTATGGACCTGGCTGTCCGCTACCTGCTGGACGCCTACCACGGAAGCGCCGATGAGGTTATAGGCGTCTATCAGCTGCTGAAGCGCCGGCCGGCCCTCTTCGTTGATGACGACGTCGTCCCCCAAAAGCACGGCAAAGGGATCGTTTCCAATGAAGGATTTGGCGCATAAAATGGCATGTCCCAGCCCGCGGGGCTCCTTTTGACGGACATAGTAGATATTGGCCAGTCCGGCGATACTGTTGATCAGGTCAGCCTCACACTGCTTGCCGGATTCCAGAAGCCGGGCCTCCAGCTCGTAATTTTTATCAAAATGATTTTCCATACAGTGCTTGTTGGAATTGGTGATGATGAGGATCTCTTCAATTCCGCTCTGTACGGCTTCTTCGACGATATACTGAATGGTGGGAATGTCTACGATAGGCAGCATTTCCTTGGGGATCGCCTTGGTGGCGGGGAGGAAACGCGTGCCCAGGCCGGCGGCCGGAATGACAGCTTTTTTCACAGGTTTTTTCTGCATAATGAATTCTCCTTCTGTCCATGATAAAATCAGGACTTTAATAACTTTATCATATCAGCACCGGCCGAAAAAGTAAAGATATCTTCGCATTACGGTCCATTGCAGCATTGCAAAAGAAGGTGGATTATGATATATTATAAATACTTGTGCAATGATATGATCTTTGCAAATCTTACCAATTCAGGAGGTTTCCCATGAAAGGTATTATTCTTGCCGGAGGAAGCGGCACACGTCTGTATCCCCTGACAAAAGTGACATCGAAACAGCTGCTGCCCATTTATGATAAACCGATGATCTATTATCCGTTATCTGTACTGATGAATGCCGGGATCCGGGAGATCCTCATCATCTCCACGCCGGATGATACGCCGCGTTTTGAGTCCCTGTTGGGGGACGGGAATCAGTTCGGCATCGAGCTGTCTTATGCGGTACAGCCCAGTCCTGACGGATTGGCTCAGGCATTTATCATCGGCGAGGAGTTTATCGGCAGTGATTCGGTCGCCATGGTGCTCGGAGACAATATTTTTCATGGACATGGCCTTACGAAGCGCCTGCAGGAAGCGGCGGCAAAGGATAAGGGAGCGACTGTGTTCGGATATTATGTGGACGATCCGGAGCGGTTCGGCATTGTGGAATTCGACGAGGACGGGAAAGCAATCTCCCTGGAGGAGAAGCCGGCCCATCCCAAATCCAACTATTGTGTGACTGGACTTTATTTTTACGACAACCGGGTCGTGGAATACGCAAAGAATCTGAAACCTTCCGCCCGGGGAGAGCTGGAGATCACCGATCTGAATAAGATTTATCTGGAAGCCGGCGAACTGGAAGTGACTCTTTTAGGACAGGGCTTCACCTGGCTGGATACGGGGACTCATGAATCCCTGGTGGACGCTACCAATTTCGTGAAGACGGTGGAGACTCATCAGCACCGCAAAATAGCCTGCCTGGAGGAGATTGCGTATCTGCGCGGATGGATCAGCAAGGGTGAGCTTATGAAGACCTATGAGGTCCTAAAGAAGAACCAGTATGGAGCCTATCTGAAGGATGTCATGGATGGGAAATATATTGATAAGAAATTTGACTGACGGCAGTTCCAATGCGGAAAGCAAGATAGAAAAAGTGAGGAAATGACATGAAGATTTTAGTGACGGGTGGAGCCGGCTTCATCGGCGGGAATTTTGTGCATTACATGGTTAATAAATATCCGGAGGATCAGATCGTGAATCTGGACCTTCTGACTTACGCCGGAAATTTGGAGACGCTTAAGCCGGTGGAGGACAAGCCCAATTATTCGTTTGTCAAGGGTGACATTGCCGACAGGCCTTTTATCATGGATCTGTTCGAAAAAGAAAAATTTGATGTGGTGGTGAACTTTGCGGCGGAGAGCCACGTGGACCGGTCCATCACGAATCCGGGGCTTTTTGTGCAGACCAATGTGCTCGGTACCCAGGTACTGCTGGATGCTTCCAGGGCATATGGAGTGAAGCGGTATCATCAGGTGTCCACCGATGAAGTATACGGAGATCTGCCCCTGGACAGGCCGGACCTCTTCTTTACGGAGGAGACTCCGATACACACCTCCAGTCCCTATTCAGCCAGCAAGGCGAGCGCCGATCTTTTTGTCCTTGCGTATTACAGGACCTTCGGAATGCCGGTGACGGTATCGAGATGTTCCAATAACTATGGCCCGTACCATTTCCCGGAGAAGCTGATTCCCCTGATGATCAGCCGGGCTCTGGCAGATGAAAGTCTTCCGGTATATGGAAAAGGAGAAAATGTCCGCGACTGGCTTCATGTTTCCGATCACTGCGCGGCCATCGACCTGATTATCCGGAAGGGGACGGTAGGAGAAGTCTATAATATCGGCGGGCACAATGAACGCACGAATCTGGAAGTAGTGAAGACCATCTTAAAAGCCCTTGGCAAGCCTGAAAGCCTCATTCAATATGTGACGGACAGGCCCGGCCATGACCGCCGCTATGCCATCGATCCCACGAAGATTGAATCGCAGCTCGGTTGGAAGCCCCAGTATACCTTTGATACGGGAATTGAAATGACCATTCAGTGGTATCTGGACAATCAGGACTGGTGGAAGCACATCCTGAGCGGAGAATACAGCAATTATTTTGAAAAAATGTACGGCGGCCGCCTGCAAGGCGGAGAACGCGGATAATAGGGGAGGCAGGAACATGAAGGTTCTGGTAACAGGCGTAAAGGGTCAGCTGGGTTATGATGTGATGAATGAGCTGGCCAAAAGGAATATAGAAGCGGTTGGAGTGGACATTGAAGAGATGGACATTACCGACGCGGAAGCAGTGAGGCGCGTCATCACGGCAGCCGGAGTGGACGCGGTGATTCACTGCGCTGCTTATACGGCGGTGGATGCGGCGGAGGACAATATGGAACTCTGCCGGAGAATCAATGCCGGAGGTACGGAAAATATTGCCGTGGTCTGCAGAGAGCTGGATATAAAGATGATATATATCAGCACGGACTACGTGTTTGACGGCCAGGGCACCAGGCCCTGGGAGCCGGACGACAGCAGGAACCCGCTCAATGCATACGGCGTAGCGAAATACGAGGGCGAGCTGGCGGTGGAGAAGCATCTGACAAAATATTTCATCGTCCGCATAGCTTGGGTATTTGGAGTGAACGGTAAGAACTTCATTAAGACCATGCTGCGCCTCGGCGAAGAAAAAGGAGCCGTGAGCGTAGTGGACGACCAGATCGGTTCTCCCACCTACACCTATGATCTGGCCCGGCTGCTGGTGGACATGGTGCAGACAGAGAAATACGGGAGATACCATGCCACCAATGAGGGACTTTGCAGCTGGTATGAGTTCGCCTGTGAGATATTCAGGCAGGCAGGCATGGACGTGAAAGTAACCCCGGTCAGCAGCAGCGAATTCCCGGCGAAGGCGAAAAGGCCTCAGAACAGCCGGATGTCGAAGGATAAACTGGAGGAAAATGGATTTGAAAGGCTTCCTTCCTGGCAGGATGCCCTGAAAAGATACCTGAAGGTTCTCGGAAAATAAGCATGAGGAGCCGGACGGCGGCCATAGAATATATGGAGAAGAGGTTTCGAGACAGCTGTCCTGGAACCTTTTCCTGCTCTAAGAAAGGCCTTTTTCGCTGAGGATGGGCCTGGGGACTTGGAAACTCCGGCCGTTAAAGGCCGGGAGAATCAAATGACTGGAAGATAGGAGAATGATATGGGTAAGTATTTTGGCACGGATGGCTTCCGCGGAGAGGCCAATAAAGTACTGACGGTGGAACACGCATATAAGGTAGGACGGTTTCTTGGCTGGTATTACAGTCAGGAAAACGGCAGAAAATGCCGGGTGGTGATCGGCAAGGATACCAGGAGAAGCAGCTATATGTTTGAATATTCTCTCGTGGCGGGCCTGACTGCCTCAGGGGCAGACGCTTATCTGCTTCATGTGACTACCACTCCCAGCGTGTCTTATGTGGTGCGGACCGAGGACTTCGACTGCGGCATCATGATCTCCGCCAGTCACAATCCTTTTTATGACAACGGGATCAAGGTCTTAAACGGCAGAGGAGAAAAACTGGAAGAAGAAGTGAGCGATAAGATCGAGGCATATATAGACGGGGAGACAGGCGAGATCCCGTTTGCTGTCCGGGAGGAAATCGGAAGGGCTGAGGACTATTCTCAAGGAAGAAACCGGTATGTCGGATATTTGATCTCTCTTGCCACACGCTCCTATAAAGGCATGAAGGTGGGCCTGGACTGTTCCAACGGCAGCGCATTTTCCATAGCCAAGAACGTTTTTGACGCGCTGGGCGCCAAGACGTATGTGATAAACAATGAGCCGGACGGCACGAACATTAACCTGAACTGCGGTTCCACTCATATTGAGGTCCTGCAGGAGTATGTGGTGGAGAACCAGCTGGATGTGGGATTTGCCTATGACGGAGATGCCGACCGGTGTATCGCGGTGGATGAAAACGGACGCGTAGTGGACGGAGACCTGATCCTTTATATCTGCGGCCTGTATATGAAGGAGAGGGGAATGCTGGATACGAATACGGTGGTGACGACGGTCATGTCCAACATTGGCCTTTATAAAGCGCTGGATATTGCGGGTATCCGTTATGAGAAGACGAATGTGGGCGACCGGTTCGTATACGAAAATATGGTGAGCAACGGGCACCGTCTGGGCGGCGAACAGTCCGGACATATCATTTTCAGCAAGTATGCTTCTACGGGAGACGGCATTCTGACCTCTCTGAAGTTAATGGAAGTGATGCTGGAAAAAAAGGAGAAGCTCGGAAAGCTGACCTCACCGGTGGACATCTATCCTCAGCTCCTTAAAAATATCCGGGTGAAGAGTAAGCCGGAAGCAAGGGAAGATGCCGATGTGAAGAAAGCGGTGGAAAAAGTGGCGGACGCTCTTGGAAATGACGGTAGGATATTGGTCCGGGAGAGTGGGACAGAGCCGTTAATTCGTGTCATGGTGGAAGCGAAGACAGATGAACTGTGCGAAAAATATGTTTCGGATGTACTCGAAGTCATAAAGGCAAAGGGACATGAAGCATAGGAGAAGCTCATCCGGCAGGCGCTGGATCTTTCTGGCGCTGTCGATACTTTGGATGCTGGTTATTTTTACGTTTTCCGTTCAGGACGGAGAAGCCTCCGGGTCGATCAGCATTACCGTGTCGTCGGCTCTTCATCTGCCGGAATGGCTGATACGAAAAGGGGCCCATATGGCGGAATATGCAGTCCTGGCCGTTCTTTTGTCCGGGCTCTTTTCCACATTTCCATCCATGGGGAGGCGAAAGCAGGGAGTAGCAGCATGGCTTTTTTCTATTCTGTATGCAGCGACCGATGAATTTCATCAGATGTTCTCCGGAGGCCGGACGCCGGCAGTCCGCGACGTGCTGATAGACGGAGCGGGGGCGGCCCTGGGAGCAGCTTTGTTTTTCTGGGCTGTCTGGATGAAAGAGAAGCGGCGGAGAAAGACACAGGAGCAGATTGACTGGAAGGATCTAACGAAAAAAGGAAGAGGATAACATGAGACCCTGGGAAGCAAATATCAGAAAAGTAGTACCATATGTGCCCGGTGAACAGCCGAAAAAAGAGCGGATGATCAAGCTGAACACCAATGAGAACCCTTATGACCCGGCTCCGGCAGTGCGGAGGGCGGCGAGGAGCTTCGAAACGGGGGAGCTTCGGCTTTATCCAGACCCATCGGCGGCTGTCTTGGCGGATGCCCTGGCGGAGAGGTACGGTCTGGATTCCGACCAGGTATTTGTGGGAGTCGGTTCCGATGACGTTCTGGCAATGGCGTTTCTTACTTTTTTTAATTCTGAGAAACCGATCCTGTTTCCCGACATTTCCTATTCTTTTTACAGTGTGTGGGCAGATCTGTACAGAATTCCATATGAGAGGCCGGCCTTGGATGAAGAATTCCGGATCCGGAAGGAAGATTATTATAAGGAGAACGGCGGAGTGATCTTCCCGAATCCCAATGCTCCTACGTCCCTTGCCATGGAAATCGGCGACGTGGAGGACATCATTGCCCACAACCAGGATGTGGTTGTGATCGTGGATGAGGCGTATATAGATTTTGGCGGAGAATCTGCTCTCGGGCTGCTCTCCAAATATGAGAACCTTCTGGTCGTCCAGACCTTTTCCAAATCCCGTTCCATGGCCGGCATGCGGATTGGCTATGCGATGGGGAACAAGACGCTGATAAAGGCGCTGAACGACGTAAAGTATTCCTTTAACTCTTATACGATGAACCAGACCTCCCTCTGCCTGGGGACGGAAGCCGTTAAAGCGGAGGATTATTTTCAGGAGGTCATCGGTAAGATTAAGGCCACGAGAGAACGGTCAAAGGAACGCCTGTCCCGCCTGGGGTTCGTCTATCCCGAGCCGAGCGCAAACTTTATATTTGCCAGACATCCTGGCGCCGATGCGAGGAAGTTATTTGAGGCATTGAAAAAGGAAGACATCTATGTAAGGTATTTTGACGCGCCGAGGATCGACCAGTATCTGCGGATCACCATCGGTACGGATGAACAGATGGACATACTTTTTGATTTCCTTGAAAGATATCTGCAGCGTTGACAAATAGGAAATGCCCTGTTATCATTTAAGGAGAACAAGGGCGTTTCTTCTATATGAAGGAGTACGCCCGTTTTTAGTATAAAAAAGGAGCGGTGTCATATGAGTGAAAACAGATATAGCAAAGAGGATATCCTCCGCATGGCAGAGGAAGAGGATGTGGAGTTTGTCCGCCTTCAGTTCCCGGATATCTTCGGCGTACTGAAAAATATGGCGATCACAGCCAGCCAGCTGGAGAAGGCCCTGAACAATGAATGCAGCTTTGACGGCGTATCAATAAACGGATATGGAGAGCTGTCAAAAACAGATCTGTTCCTTTCACCGGATCTGAACACATTTGAGATTTTTCCCTGGCGTCCTCAGCAGGGGAAGGTAGCCCGCCTGATCTGCAATGTCTACAATGCCGACGGTACCCCATATGCGGCGGATACCCGTATGGTCCTTAAGCGGGTCGTGGAAAAGGCGAGGAAGATGGGGTATGTCTTTAAGGTGGAGCCGGAGTGTGAATTCTTTTTGTTCCACATTGACGACGGAGGGATGCCGACTACCGTCACTCATGAGCACGCCGGATATTTCGACGTCGGCCCGGTGGATTTTGCCGAAAATGTGCGGCGCGATATTGTACTAAATCTGGAGGAGATGGGATTTGAAGTGAAATCTTCCCATCATGAGAAAGCGCCCGGCCAGCATGAGGTGGACTTTAAATACAGCGATGTCCTGAATACGGCGGACAATCTGCTCACCTTTAAGATGACGGTAAAGTCCATAGCAAAGCGGCACGGTCTTCATGCCACCTTCATGCCGAAGCCGAAATCAGATGTGGACGGGTCGGGGATGCATATCAACATGTCCCTCTGGGATGAAAAAGGAAATGATGTATTTTATGATGAGGACGATGCATATAAAATCAGTGGGACCGCACGCTGTTTCATGGCAGGCATCCTGAGACACATCGGCGCCATTACGGCGCTTACCAATCCTCTTGTCAACTCTTATAAACGTCTTACCCCCGGATTTGAGGCGCCGGTATACGCCACCTGGTCCGCTGAGACCACCTTTGCCCTTCTCCGTGTGCCGTCGGTCATCGGAACACATGCGAAGCTGGAGCTGCGCTCCCCTGACCCGACCGCCAATCCGTATCTGGCGTTTGCCGCCTGTCTGGCGGCAGGGCTTCAGGGAATCGAGGAGAAGCTGGAGCTTGCTCCAAGCGTGGATACCAACGTATCCGCCTGGACGGATGAAGAGCGAAGGAATCTGGACATCGAACGGCTTCCTAAAAACATGTGCGATGCGATAAACGCGCTGGAGGATGACAAGTTTATTGTAGAAGTGATAGGAGAGGCAGTCGCAGGACAGTATATCCGTGCCAAGAGACAGGAATGGAACACATATCGCAGACAAGTGACTGAATGGGAGATCAAGGAGTACCTGAACCGTTATTAGATCAGATCAGACCCATAAGTTGACTTGGAGGTGACAGCGTGGCTAATATTATAGTGGTCTTTCCCAAGGCGGAGGATGCGAAGAACGTCCGGAATATCCTGACCCGGAATGGTTTCAACGTCACGGCTGTCTGTACCACGGGCGCTCAGGTCCTGAACTATGCGGACAGCCTGGATGACGGGGTAGTGGTATGCGGATACCGGTTTGCGGACATGAGATATGCAGAGCTTCACGATTATCTCCCGGATGGTTTTCAGATGCTATTGGTGGCGTCCCAGCAGTACTGGGGAGAATGCACAGCCGACAATCTGGTGTGTGTCAGCATGCCGCTCCGCCTTCATGATCTCATTGACACCCTGGCCATGATGGAGGAAGCACTGGTAAGAAGGCGCAGAAAACTGAAAGAGCGCCCGAGGCAGAGAAGCGCAGAAGACAAAGAGGCTATCCTGAAAGCAAAAGAGGTCCTGATGGAGCGCAATAATATGACAGAAACGGAAGCGCATCGCTACATACAAAAATGCAGCATGGACAGCGGCACCAATATGGCGGAAACCGCTCAGATGATCCTAAGCATTATGAAACAGTGATGGGCTGGAAAGGTGGTATGGATTGCGGTTTACGAAGATGCACGGTCTTGGCAATGACTATGTATATGTAAACTGTTATGAGGAAAGCATTGAGGCGCCTGCTCTGGTGGCGAAAGCGGTCAGCGACAGGCACTTTGGCATCGGGGCCGACGGGCTGATCTTGATTCAGCCGTCGGAAAAGGCCGACTGCCGGATGGTGATGTACAATGCGGACGGTTCCAGAGGCGCGATGTGCGGCAATGGAATCCGGTGCGTGGCAAAATATGTGTACGAGAGCGGACGGGTGCAGTCCCCCCGTATGAACATTGAGACTGACAGCGGGATACGGAGGCTTTTTTGCAGGACCAGAAATGGAAAAATAAATCTGGTGGATGTGGAGATGGGAATTCCTGTGGTGGAGAAACGAGAGGTGCTGGAAGCCGGAGGCAGGAGTTTTTCTTTCACTCCGGTGAACATGGGAAATCCCCATGCGGTCCTTTTCTATACAGACGTGGAAAGCCTGGACCTTATGGATCTGGGACCGCTCCTGGAACGACATGAGAGGTTTCCTGACCGGACAAATGTGGAATTTGCCCAGGTGCTGGACGCCCAGAATATCAGGCTGAGGGTTTGGGAACGAGGCACCGGCGAGACCATGGCATGCGGTACAGGGGCCTGTGCGGCCTGTGCGGCCGCCATATCCATGGGGCTTGTGAAGCGGAAGGTCGTGATGCACCTGACGGGAGGCCGCCTGGATATCACCTGGGCGAACCCGGGAGGGCCGATGGTCATGACAGGCCCCGCGGCGGAGGTGTTCCGCGGCGAGATCTCACTTAAAGACTTTTTGAAAAACTAGGACAGAATAAACGGAGGATGTGAATTATGTACAAGATCAATGAAAATTATCTGAAGCTGCCGGGGAGCTATCTGTTCTCCACCATTGGAAAGAAGGTCAGAGAGTATTCGGAGGCCAATCCGGACAGAGAGATCATCCGGCTGGGGATCGGCGATGTCACGCAGCCGATCGCGCCTGCCATCATTCAGGCTATGCATAAAGCTGTGGATGAGATGGGGGTTCAGGAGAGCTTTCGCGGATATGCTCCGGATCTCGGATATGAATTCCTGCGGAATGCGATTTCGGAATGCGATTATAAAGCCAGAGGATGTGAGATCGCGGCAGATGAGATATTCGTCAGCGACGGCGCAAAATGTGATTCCGGGAATATCCAGGAAATTTTCAGCGTGGACAATAAGATTGCGGTCTGCGATCCGGTATATCCTGTTTATGTGGATACCAATGTCATGGCAGGACGGACAGGGACCTATAATCCGGACACTGGAATGTGGAGCGATGTGATCTACATGCCCTGTACGATGGAGAACGGCTTTTCTCCCGATCTGCCCGCTGAGACACCGGACATCATCTACCTTTGCTTTCCCAATAACCCTACCGGTTCCACGATCACGAAGGACCGGCTTCAGGAATGGGTGGACTATGCCAATCAATCCGGCGCTGTGATCATTTACGATGCGGCATATGAGGCCTATATCGCAGAAGACGACGTGCCTCATTCGATATATGAATGTGAAGGCGCCAGGACCTGTGCCATTGAGCTGAAAAGCTTTTCTAAAAACGCCGGCTTTACAGGTGTCCGCCTCGGGTATACCGTGATTCCGAAAGAGCTTAAATGCGGGGATGTTTCCCTTCATGCCCTGTGGGCCAGACGGCATGGGACTAAATATAATGGCGCTCCTTATATCGTACAAAGAGCGGGGGAGGCCGTGTATTCAGCGGAAGGAAAGAAGCAGCTGAAAGCGCAGGTGGCTTATTACATGAACAACGCGAAGGTCATCTACGAAGGGCTTAAATCCGCCGGCTATACGGTATCAGGAGGTGTGAACGCTCCTTATATCTGGCTTAAGACTCCAGAGAAGATGACATCCTGGGAGTTTTTTGATTTCCTGCTGGAGAGAGCAAACGTGGTGGGGACGCCAGGATCCGGCTTTGGACCCAGCGGAGAAGGATACTTCCGGCTGACTGCGTTTGGCACTTATGAGAACACGGCGAAAGCCATTGAACGGATAAAAGCTCTGTAAAGGGGCCGCCGGTGTTCCGGATCCGTTCTGCATCATGAGGCTGTACTTGACGGTCTCCTCTGATTCTGGAGGAGAAGTTAAGTATAGCCTTTTATATTAGTTCTGTAAGAATTCGACAGTTTTTTACATGCGCTTTACTCGGTTAAATGTTTAAAGTGTACAAAGGAATTTGCTGTTATTATAAGCTAAAATAATTTAAAAGTGTGAAAGTTTTTTTCAGGGCGGTGGTGAATTTCCATAAAAATGTCGACAATATTTGGTAATAAAGCACGAAATCCAAAGGAAATCCGGAAAATTATTAAAAAAAATTTCACGGGAGGGTTATTTTACATGTATATCCGATTGACAAAGCTGTGCAATTATCCTATAATCAGTATCATAAAGTTAATGAAATTGTTCAATAGGACGAACAGATTATCGGCATGGCTTTGGGGGAAATGAGATGGGGATGAATGATTTGGTAATTGATACAATTAAAGAAAACTACCAGCAGATGTTCTCCGCAGAAAAAAAGGTGGCCGATTTTATCCTTCAGAATCCGGAGCGGACAGTTTCTGCCAATGTCTCTGAACTGGCGGAATTGAGCGGAGTCAGCGACGCTACGGTCATCCGTATGTGCAAGCATCTGGGATACCAGGGGTTCTACCAGATGAAACTGAATCTGGCCAGGGATCTGGGACAGCATCAGCTGGTGGGCTACTGCGGCGATCAGGATAACCCTGACACGGCGAAAGCCATTCTGCAGGGAATTGCCCGGAATCTTCTGAATACGGCTTCTAAGCTCGATATGAATGTGATACTTGGCTGTGCAAAAATGATTCGGGAGAGCGAGATGGTGCATGCGGTTGCGGTCGGAAATACGAGTCCGGTCGCTATTGACCTGGGATTCCGGCTTGGCCGTCTGGGGATTCGTACCAGCAGCGCATTGGTGCCGGAATATTTTTTGAGCAATATCAGCCTGGGAAGCAAAAAAGACGTCATAGTGGCGATCTCCCATTCCGGGAGCTCCAGACAAGTAATACAAGCTTTGGAGCTGGGACGGGATAAGGGGATGAAGAGCATCGCGATAACGGGATCCGCCAGGAGTCCGGTTTCCCAGATTGCGGATTATACGCTCAATATACCCGTGGAAGATCCTTTGTTCAGCGAGTTCGGAGCGATTTCCCACGTATACGCCATGGCGGTCATTGATGCCCTTTTGTATTTTGTGGCCAACGCGGAAAGAGGGCCGAGGGATGTGGACAGGCTGGAGATGCTGCTCGCGGAATATAAGCTTTGACGGGCAGAAAAAGAAAGTTATCATATTTTAAATTTATATAAAAAGGTGGAAAAAATGGCATATCAGGATAAATACGAGGAGTATCTGAACCAGATCCCGGCCGATATCGAGAAGTGCAGGGCAGATGGAAAGCGTCATGTGTTCGGGTATACCAGCAATTATGATGTGGTCCTTAAATGGGATGTGGCTGTTTACAATCAGATTCTGAAAGAATATCTGAAAGATGAACCCAGCGCCAAAGCAGGCGACACGATGGATACTATGGAGGATTTTGCCAGGATCAGCAGCTATTGTCTGATGAAAGGGATCGGGGCGAATTTCGATATAACGAGTGTGGAGATCTGCGAATACCTGCAGAGCCATTTTGAATCGGAACCGGCTCTGGGAGGAACCTGCGCACAGGGGGCCGCGGCTCTGGCGGCGATGGGATTTCCCATGGTTGCGCAGCTCACAGATAAATGCAAAGAGGTTTGTAAGATGATGGACGCTTCTGATATGAGGGTCGTGAAGGGCGAAAACCTGGTGCCCATCATGGAAGGCGCATCCGACGAACCGCCTGTGTATCATATGATCCTTCAGTTCTCGAAGGATGACAAGATCGTCGTTCATGGAAAGGAATATGCGGTGCCTCTGTCGAACCGCCTGATTCTGTTCTATGATAAGATACATAAAACGGTGCCGATCGATCAGTGCTTTTTTGACTATTGGAATGCCCATGCGGATGACATTTCATCTTATCTGGCTGCCGGCTTTGATGCGGTGATCGATAAGGGGATCATGGAAGAGCGGCTGGATCAGCTCTGCAGGCACTTTGAGATTATGAGGGAGAAGAATCCGGATTTCATCTTTTACTTCGAGGGGGCGTTTTACATGAACCCTGAGGTAAAGGAGATGATCTTCAGGCGTCTGGCTCCGTATGCGAATATCTTTGGGAGCAATGAAGAAGAGCTGGTCGCACAGAATGAGAAATATGGAATAGAGACAGATATCACGGATATAGAATCGGTGATCGATGGAATCGAGGCTCTCCTTACACGCTACGGTATAAGGGGCATGGTGCTTCACACAAAGGACTATTCTCTGTATTATGGAGAAGAACTTGCCGGAATCGATATTGAAAAAGGGCTGACCATTGGAAATCTGATGTCAGGCACCAGAGCGCGGATCGGTAAATATGGCAGTCAGGATGAATGCCGTGAGAGCCTGGCACTTGGACTCAGTCCCACAGGCCTTGCTTTCCACGAGAGGTTGAGGGAACTGAAGCCTGCAAAGCAGGCGGTACTCGTACCGTCCAGATATCTGGAGCATCCGAAATACACCATTGGCCTGGGAGATACTTTTGTGGCAGGGGTGCATACTTGCTTTGAATAATAAAAAAGATAAAGTGAGGAAAAGCCATGGCATATTTAATGGGAATTGATCTGGGGACATCCAGCCTGAAAACGATTATCATCGATGAAGCTGGAAATGTAAAGGCAGTGAGCGCCAGACCGTATCAATTTGCTTCTCCCTGCGGCGGGTATGCGGAACATGACCCGAGGGAATGGTGGAAGGCCTGCTGCGAAACGGTAAAAGAGGCACTGGCAGCGTGTGGTGCGCCGGCCTCTTCGGTGAAAGGAGTGAGCTTCTCCGGCCAGATGCACGGAGCAGTGCTCCTGGATAAGGACTATCAGGTGATTCGTCCTGCGATTCTTCACTGTGACGCCCGTTCTGCCGTACAGGTGGAAGAGATCAAGGCTGCTCTCGGCATGGATAGGGTTCGGGAGCTCATCATGAATCCGGTGTATACGGGATTCCTGCTTCCGTCTTTGATGTGGGTGCGGGATAATGAACCGGAGAATTATGAAAAAGTCCGGCATGTGTTTTTGCCTAAGGATTATCTTAAGTTCAGGATGACAGGAGAGGTTTCCTCGGACTATTCCGATGCTTCTGCCACTCTGGCATTTGACATAAAGAGAAACTGCTGGTCGGAAGAGATCCTGAGCGCGGTGGACGTACCGATGGACTTCTTCCCCAGATGCTACGGGACCGATGAGGCTGCGGGAACTGTCTGTGAAGCGGCTTCCAGAGAAACGGGGCTTTCAACATCAACGGTAGTGGTGGCCGGAGGCGGCGACCAGGTGATGCAGGGGATCGGAAACGGGATCACCCAGGCGGGCTCCGCGACATCCAACATCGGGACCAGCGGACAAGTTTCTTTTCAGAGCGATGTGCCGATCATGAATCCGGCGCTCAGTACCAATACATTCTGCGGATATAAAAAAGGCAGATGGTTCACGATGGGAGCCATCATGAACGCAGGATTATCCCTTAAGTGGTTTAACAGCCTCTTTGAGACGGCTGATTTCAACCAGATAAATGAACAAGTTGCAAAAGTGAGACCGGGAAGCGGAGGCGTTATTTTCCTTCCATACCTCAATGGAGAGAGAACCCCTCACGTAAATCCCAACCTGAGCGGGATGTTCTTGGGCGTGAACCTGAATACGGGGCGTCCGGAAATGACCCGGGCGGTTATGGAAGGCGTGGCCTTTGCACTTTATCAGTGTATTGAGGTCTGCGGCAATCTGGGGCTGAAGGCTGATAATATGGTGGCCTCCGGCGGAGGCGCCAGAAGCGGTCCATGGCTGCAGATTCAGGCAGACATTTTCAACATCCCCCTGAAGGTGGCCGATACGGAAGAGCAGGCAGGACTTGGCTCCGCCATTGCGGCCGGAGTCGGGGCAGGCGTCTACCGCGATATTGAGGAAGGATGCAGAGCAGTGGTGAAATACAAGGATATGCTTGTAGTTCCCAATGCTGCGGCTCATGAGGCTTACGAAGAGTATTATCAGCTTTATAAGGATACTTATGAGGCCGGCAGGGATGTTTTGCAGCGAGTAACATTGATGGGGCGGAGACAGTGATGTCGTGCCAAAAAAGAAAGCATAGAGGTGAGAAAAGTTGGGAGAAAACATGAATAACAAAGAAGGGTACATCTTTGAATGTGAAGGCATTTATAAAGCATTCGGCGGTACTCAGGCGTTGGCGGACGTCCAGCTTCATGTCAAGAAAGGCGAGGTTCTTGCACTGCTGGGTGAAAACGGCGCTGGAAAATCCACCCTGATGAAAGCCGTGATCGGCCTCCATCAGCCCGATGCAGGGACCATGACCTTCGAGGGCAGGCCTTATACGGCGAAAGGCCCTGTAGACGCCATGCGTGCAGGTATTTCCATGATTCACCAGGAGCTGAATCCCGAACCGCATCTGACCATTGCGGAGAGTATCTTCCTTAACAGGGAAGACGTACACGGGGGCATTTTCCTGAATAAGAAGCTTCAGAATAAGAGAGCTCAGGAAATTCTGGACCAGTTTGATTTCCCTTATCCTGCGACGACTGTGATGGGGAAACTTACATTGGCTCAGATGCAGATGATAGAGATCATCAAGGCCGTTTCCTGTGACGCGCGTATGATCATCATGGATGAGCCTACCTCCTCTCTGGACAGTGAGGAGACCAACCATCTGTTCCGGGTAATCCGTGATCTGAAGAAAAAAGGTGTGGCGATCATTTATATCTCGCACCGTATGGACGAGATTTTTGAGATCTGCGACAGCGTGGCCGTGTTCCGAGACGGTACGTATGTAGGGGCCCGTTCCATGGACGGCGTAACAAAGGATGAGCTGATTTCCATGATGGTCGGCCGGGAAGTGAAGAACGTATTCCCGAAGGTTGACTGCGAGATCGGTGAAACGGTATTTAAAGTAGAGGGTCTGACCGGCGATGGTTTTGAGAACATCAGCTTTGAAGTCCATAAGGGAGAGATCCTGGGTCTGACCGGGCTGGTAGGTTCCGGACGAAGTGAGACTATGAGGGCGATTTTTGGCCTGGATAAGCTGAAAAGCGGTAAAATATATTTGAACGGAGAAGAGATTGCCATCAAAAGTCCCAGATCTGCGATAAAAAAGGGAATCTGTATGGTGAATGAAGACAGAAAGAACTATGGTCTCTGTCTGTTCCGTTCCATCAGAGAGAACATCTCTCTTCCGAATCTTCCTGAAAAACAGAGCGGCATTCTTATCAACCAGAGGCGGGAGAAAAAAGAATGTGCCGAGGTCGCAAAAAAACTGACGGTCAAGGCGGCCAGCATTGAACATAACGCGTTTTCCCTTTCCGGCGGCAATCAGCAGAAGGTCGTAATCGCAAAATGGGTCATGGCGAATCCGAAGGTCCTTATCCTGGATGAACCTACCCGAGGCGTGGACGTAGGCGCGAAATCGGAAATTCATACATTAATGTGTGAGTTCGCGGCGAAGGGAATGGCGATTATCATGATTTCCTCCGAGCTTCCGGAAGTCATGG
Organism: Qiania dongpingensis; assembly: GCF_014337195.1. Taxonomy (NCBI): domain Bacteria; kingdom Bacillati; phylum Bacillota; class Clostridia; order Lachnospirales; family Lachnospiraceae; genus Qiania; species Qiania dongpingensis. Next base: position 1,443,989 of record NZ_CP060634.1, on the reverse strand, counting down.
GCATGAGTGACAGGGTGCTGATTTACCATGAAGGTAAGCTGAATGGTGAAGTTAGCCGTGAGGAGATTCAGAGTGGTGTGGCAACTCAGGAAGTCATCCTGGCAAAAGAGTTTGGTGGAAAATAGGAGGAGAGAAAAATGGCTGCAAAAAGCGAAAAGAAGATTTTAGGAATGGAGCGGGAAACGTTCCGTCAGTTCATGGGTAAATACGGCATCAGTGTCATCATGGTCATCATGATCATCGCGATCGCGATTTACCGGCCCGTATTCTTAAGCGGTACTAATATCGTAAACATTATCACACAGATTTCCATTAACGGTATGCTGGCATTCGGTATGTGCCTTGCCATCACCACCGGCGGTATCGACCTGACTGTAGGCGCGCAGCTGGCAGTCGTGGGCGTTATCATGGGACAGATGATCACCAATAACGGGCTGCCGATCGCTGTCGGTATTCTGATCGGTGTTGCAGTGTCCACGTTGTTTGGATTTATCAACGGTTTCCTGATCGCCAGATTCAATATGTTCCCCTTCGTTGTTACCTTGTCCATGCAGCTGATCATCCGAGGCGCTGCTCAGGTCATCAGCGGCGGTAAGGCGATCACCTTCGGCGCCGGTGTGAAGAATCTTTACTACGGCAAGCTTTTCGGAGTGATTCCTTATCCCATCGTTGCCCTGTTTGTAGTCTTTGTCATCATGTACATCATGTTCCATTGGACGAAGCTCGGCCGTTATATCCTGGCTGTCGGCGGCAATGCCAATGCGGCTGTTGCTTCTGGTGTCAGTGAGTTCCGGATTAAGGTCATCTGCTATACCATCAGTGGTTTCCTGGCTGGTATCGCAGCTGTGATCATGGCGGCAAAGACAGGGTCCGGCCAGTCCAACCTGGGTGTTGGCTATGAGACGGATGCCGTTGCCGCCAGCGTAATCGGCGGCACCTCTTTCGCGGGCGGTATCGCCACGATGCCCGGTGTGCTCATGGGTATCTTTATCGTAGGCTTTATCTATAACGGCATCAACCTGATCGGTATCAATGCGAACTGGCAGTCCATCATCCGAGGCGCCATCATCATCGGCACGGTTATGCTGGATATGGCCATCAACGGAAGAAACCGTAAATAAGAATCATTTTAGCAGCAGAAAAATGAAGATTTTGCCGCGGCGGAGATATTTCTTCTGCCGCGGCGGAATTATAGGATTCCATGAAATAAAACAACACGAAATTGACGGATTGCGCACAAGCATGGCGAAATAATTGGTAATTGTGCTGGTTTTGGAAAAAATTCTCGATAATATCGGGAAAAATGTCTGGAATCCATTGGTAATAAGTTATAAAACCACGTTGACTTAATAGGATAAATGTGGTAATATAAACAAAGAGCCTGATATGTTCAGGCGAACAAAAAAGGAGGAAAAAGAAATGAAAAAAGTGTTGGCAGTACTTTTAGCGTCAATGATGGTACTCAGTCTGGCGGCTTGTGGAGACAAGAAGACAGAAGAGACCACGAAGGCAGCTGAGAAGACGACCGCTGCAAAGGAAGAGACGACAAAAGCAGCAGAAGAGAAAACGACCGCTGCAAAGGAAGAGACAACAAAAGCGGCAGAAGGAAAAGCAGTGGCTGATGTGAACGGCGACGGCAAGATCATCGTTGGTTATATCTCAAAGAACCTGACTGACCCCTTCCATGGCCCCATCAATGAATATGCAAAAACAACCTTCGATGGCCTGGTAGCAGATGGAACCATTGATGAGTGGACAGGCATCCTGGACGGCAATACCGATGCTCCTACACAGATTAACTGTGCACAGGACTGTATCGCTAAGAAATGTGACTTTGTTATCATCCTGCCCGCAGAGGCAGAAGCTTCTGACCCCGCTGTAGTTCAGATGTCTGAAGCAGGAATCAACGTAGTAGTTGTAAACTCCAAGACCACGAGCACCGACGACCTTGCTCTTGCATACTGCGGTTCTGATGACGTATATGCAGGTACTCTGCTTGGACAGTGGGTACTGGATAACTGCCCCGAAGGCGGCAAGTACATTCACTGCAACGGTATCTTAGGAAACTCCGCACAGATTCAGCGTACAGAAGGTATGCACAAGGTTCTGGATCCTCATCCGGAATTCGAGATGGTTGCTGATGAAGATACGCAGTGGAAGGGCGACCTGGCTGCAAACGCTGCAACTAATGCAATTGCTAAATACGGCGATGAGCTGGTAGCTGTTATCTGCGATAATGATGATATGTCTTCCGCTGCACAGTCTGCTTGTAACGCAGCTGGCAGAAGCGACATCATCTGCGTAGGTGTAGATGGAAACCAGACTCCTCTTGAAATGATCAAAGCTGGTGAGCTTGGCGCTACCGTTCTTCAGGACGGCGTTGGCCAGATGACAGCAGCTGTTAAGGTTATCACAGACATGGTTGCAGGAACTGCTCCCGCAAGCAAAGAAGTTATGGTTGACTTCGTTCTGGTAACCAAGGACAATGTAGACGAATTCCTGAAATAATCCTGAGGGTTGTTCGGTATCTGAATACATAAAGTTAGGGCATGTGCTTTCCGCACATGCCCTTCTTGTTTCAATGCAAGATAATTTAGAGATTTGTCATAGAATATAATATAAAGGAGCGGGTCCTTGTGGATGAGGACCCGCTCCCTATGCGTATTCATCTTATAAAATATGGTTCAATATTATTTCATCAGCGCCTGCATGGAATCTGCCAGCGAAGTCAGCATCAGGTATGAGCTGGTAGCGCCGGCATCCAGAACACCGCGGCTTCTTTCGCCCAGACGGCTGGCGCGGCCAATCTTGGCGATCATGCCTTCGGTTGACTGCCATCCTTCTTTAGCGGCCACTTTCAGATCATCCAGAGCGGCGCTGAAATCCTTGCCGGCTTCCAGAGCGGCACAGAATGCGTCTCTTGCGGGGACCATGGCATCCAATAGGCATTTATCGCCGGGCTTTGCTCCGCCGATGTCCATTACGCCATCCACGGCGTTGCAGATCATATCCTTGAATACATCTGCGTCGATCTCTTCTTTATCTTCACATGCCATGGACATCTCATCAAAGAATACGCCGTACAGAGGGCCCATGGAACCGCCGATATCCTCCAGAAGGGTAGCGCCCAGTATGCTTAAACCTTCGGACATGTTAAACTCTTTGCCGGCTAATTTTTCTCCGGTCATCGTGAAGCCTTTGTTCATATTGATGCCGTGATCGCCATCGCCGATCTTGCCGTCTACTTCACTTAAAAAATCTTTGTTGTCCTGAATCGTCTTGATCAGTCCAAGGACTACAGAACCAGCCTCGCTGTTTTTGAAATTCATGATGATTTCTCCTTTTTATCATTGTATCGTGGAATCTTAACGGAAGGATTATAACTGCTTAAGGCCTACGGAATCAGCGGGCATATCAATGCATTCCTTCAGTTCATCGTCCAGCTTCATAACGGTTAATGTGACTCCCATCATCTCCAGGGAAGTAAAGTAGTTGCCTACATACGCTTTATATACCTTGATGCCTTTTTCAGCCAGCACTTCTTCTACCTTGTTGTATACGATGTACTGCTCCATGACGGGAGTAGCGCCAAGGCCTGAGAGGAGAACGACAACTTCATCTCCGGAAGCGAAAGGCAGGTCGGGAAGGATGATATCCAGCATCTCAACTGCCATTTCATCTGCTGTTTTGATGGGCTCAACCTTAATGCCGGGTTCGCCGTGATGGCCGATGCCGACTTCCATAGTTCCGTCTTCAATCGTGAAGTTGGGATGTCCAACGGCGGGGATGGTACAAGGAGCTGTGCCGATGCCCACAGAACGCGTGTTATCAATGGCTTTCTGAGCAGCTGCTATAACCTCATCCAGGTCTGCTCCCATGGAAGCCTTTGCGCCGCCGACTTTCCACATCAATACCTCGCCGGCAACACCGCGGCGCTTTTCCAGCTCTGTCTTAGGAGCGGATGCACAGTCGTCGTTGGCCACGACGGTCTTAACGGTGATTCCTTCTTTTTTGGCGCTTCTCACGGCCATCTTTACGTTCATATTGTCGCCGGCGTAATTGCCGTAAAGGCAGGCAACGCCTTTTCCGGAATCAGCGGCTCTCATCGCGTCCAGAAACGCTTTTGCGGTAGGTGAGGAGAAAATCTCCCCGGCAGCTACGGCATCGCACATATTCTTTCCGATATAACCGATGAAAGCGGGCTTATGGCCGGAACCGCCTCCGGTCACGATACCTACCTTGCCTTCTACCGGCGCGTTTACGTATTTTAACACACGGGAATTTTCAGTTGCTGCGACGATGTCGGAATTGGCTTTTACAAAGCCCTTTAACATGTCCTCTACTACATAATTCGGATCATTGACGATTCTATTCATGGAATGATTCTCCCTTCAAAAATTAAGTGAGTTGTAATCCGGATGAAGCCGGAATTTATTTACGATAGGAGGCTTCGACCTCCATAATGCGTTCTACTTTAGGGGTGGAGCCGCCGCCGGAAAAATCGCATTTCAGCCAGATATCCACCAGGTATTTCGCCAGTTCAACACCGATGACACGTTCGCCCATGCACATGATCTGAGCGTTGTTGCTCTTTCTGGAGCGTTCGGTGGAGAAGGGATCGTGGCATACAGCAGCGCGGATGCCAGGTACCTTGTTAGCGGTGATGCACATTCCGATGCCGGTGCCGCAGACCAGGATGCCTCTGTCGAATTCTCCCCTTGCCACAGCTTCAGCTACTTTCTGGGCCACATCGGGATAGAGGATCACTTCGCCGGCCTCGGCGCCGAAATCTTTATACTCCACATCCTCTTTTGTGTCCAGATGTTTCATGACGGCTACTTTTAAAGAATAAGCAGCTTCATCACAACCAATCGCAATCTTCATAACATTTACCTCTTTCTTTAAAATAGCCCGCAGGACAGGTTACATTCTGCGGGCCATATTACCTTGATCGGGAATATAAGGAACCCCTACTTTTCCATATTGGTATTAGCTCAGTTTACAGTTCGGCAGCGATGGCCTTTAAATTTGCCAGGCCGTCGCGGGCCAGGTCCTCGCCTGTAGGAGCGAAGGAACGCCAGATCGCGCAGTTGCCGGACAGTTCTTCAAAGCTGGGGTCAAAGGATTCGATGACCAGCGGTCCGTCATATCCAACTTCGTGTACGGCCTGGAAGAATTCCTTAAACGGTACAAGGCCGGTTCCGGGGATGCCCCTGTCGTTTTCATTCACATGAATATAACCCAGATATTCCTTGCCGCAGGTCTTTACGGCTCCGGCAAAGCTCTTCTCCTCGCGGATCATGTGGAAGCAGTCGAGATGGACCTTCATGTTGCCGGTTCCCACATCCTTGCAGAATTTAACAGCGTCTTCCGCGATGTTCAGGAAATGAGTCTCAAAACGGTTTACACACTCTACGCAAATGGTCACATTGCCGGTAGCTTTGGCGTATTCCGCATTTTCTTTCATGCATTCCACAGCCCAGGACCATTCCTGTTCGGTGCGGGGTTTCTTAGTCAGATATCCCCACCCGGCGTAGTTTACGCCGCCCAGGATGGGAGCTCCCAGGTAATTGCAGATGTCGATGCATTTTTTCATGGCTGCTACGGAAGCCTTGCGAATCTCCGGATCGGGGGAGATCGGGTTGGTCTCCGGAGTCAGGGTCGTCGTGCATACGCAGTCGATGCCGACCTTGTCGAGCTCTTTCTTTACGGCCTCTGTCGGGAACGTAAAAGGGTTGGAGATAGCGAAGTCGATGACCTCAAATCCCATCTCTTTTGCTTTGGGGATGATCCATAAATCTTTTTCACTGAAGCTTTCAGCCCAAATAAAGCTGTCTACGCCAAATTTAAAATACATTGGTTGCCCTCCAAATATCATTTTTCACAGTTTAGATTAAACGGTTTCCGGTACTTCGGGGTTGTTGTTTGCGAAGTTCTGAAGGATCACAAGGGGCTCATAGGAGCTTCCGTTTGTGATTTTGATTCCCTTTTTCGCAGCAGCTTCCGATACGAAGAATTCATCCGCGGTCAGGTCCTCATAACGTACCAGCTCAGGAGCCTGGCATTCGAATTTGCCGAAGGTACCGTGACCCTGGGATACCAGCGCGCAGTAGCAGGCGGCATCTTTCAACACATAGCTCTGGCCGGGAAGTACGGTGACTTCTTTGGCAGCAACCCATTCGTTCGCATAAGCGACCCACTTTTCAACGGCTTCATCAGATTCACATCTTGTCTTAGGCGCGCGGAAATAAGTTTCTTTATAGTCGGGACGAGTACTCTCTTCCCAGTCGATCTGAGCGAAGATTGCATCCAGATCGTCTTTTTCTTCTTCAGGAGCGCAGTCTGTCAGGAGGTTATGAGGATTTACCTCACCCATGGTGACATTCTCCATGATGGTGTTTACATCGCTGTTCCACTGAGGCTCATATGTAACAAGAGACGCGGGTGCGTGGATAACGCCTGCGGGGGTATACCAGCCGGTTCCGAGCTGAATCCGGTATGCGCGGGAAAGCTCCGTGATCCTTGTGTCCTTCACGTCATAATTCTTCAGGCATTCCATAACCTCTTCCTTTGTGGTGGAAGGATCGAAACCGAAATAGGTGAGAGGGAATCTGCCAAGATAAGAGCAGTTATACTGAGGCGGGAAATAATATGCCTCGGGCTTGCCGTGCATACCAATTTTATTCGCCTTCTCCTCGGTCAGATGCAGATGATGGAACAAGGGCTTGTCATAATCATACAGTTTAGCAAACGTAGGCCATGTGCCGTACTTGTCCATGAGACTGTCGCCGATCAGATCAGCTCCCAGCTCGTCCACAAAATCCTTGAAAAGTTCAGTGGCTTTGGAAGCTTTATCCGTCAGGACATAACTCATGCCTTCTGTTTCACCGGTCTTGGGACCGTTCAGAGCCTTAGCCAGGGAACCCAGCCATCTTTCACAAATGCCGCCGCGGTCCATGCCGAGTGCATAATAATCATCGGGATGCAGTCTTAATCTGCGGCCGGGTTCGTTGAATCCCCTCGGCACCCAGGTAGGTGTTAACTGTAAAACGCCCTCACCGTCTTCAAATACTTTTCTGATCATTTCTTTTGACAAAACAATACGCCTCCTTAAAATAAGTTTTATATCAGTTTAATCATTGCCGACAAAAACAGGTCTACTGTGCAATATGACAATACTTCCCAGTAACCTAACTATAGATTACACGCAAGAACGGAAATTGTCAAGAGAAAACGGTCATTTTTCACATGAAAGACATAATAAATTTGTTAATAATTACTAATGAGTTTTAAAGTACAATAAGAAAACCCCTGTAAATTATGATGAATAAGAAAAACGAATAAAAATTTTAGACGTTTCTGTGAAAATATTATAAAAAGATTGCCTTTTCCCTATACTTAATGATAAAATAAATAACTATGATGCAGTGATATAAAATGTGCCCCCGGCAGGAATTCCCCGGGAGGATATTTGGGAAGGCGGTATGATTTGGAAGAAGAAAAGAAAACAGAAGAAACAATAGAGGCAGCGGAAACGGAGGAGCTGGAACAAGCGTCTCTGTCCGGAGGAGAAGAAGCCCCGGAGGAAGAAGAAAAAGAGGAGAAGAGAGGACTCTTCGGCAGAAAGAAAAGGGAACGAAATGAAAAGATGGTCCTCATGTTCCGGGTCGTGGCGGCTTTCTATCTGCTCTATACCTCGTATTCCATTGGAAAAGAATTGACCTACGACGGTGTGGTGGTGGGAGTCCATCGGATAATCAGCATCGTGTGTATTGTGATTTTCGCAGTCACGGCTATTTGGGTGCTTTATACTTCTTATAAGGGATACAAGATTTTGAATGAAAAAGAAAAGGAAGAGGCGGAGAAGGCGGCTCTTGAGAATGGAGAAGAGGCTCCCGCTCCCAGAAGAGGACTGTTCGGCGCGGCCGTACAGCAGGAACAGCCCAGGATGTCCATTGCGTCAAAAGCGGCGGTTTATAAGAATCCTGCCGACGATGAAGACGCAGATGAGGAGGAAACAGACACCGCGGATTCCGATGAAGAAAAGGCAGGGGAAGAAGGGGAAGAATCGTGAAACTCCCCCTTGTCATATGAGAAAAACTGTGGTACGATAAGAGCAATTTCCGGGAACCGGAAATGCTGTATATAATAGGAAGACAGAGAAAGACAAAGAACGGGACTTTATCCTTTGGAACATGACAGGAAGGCAGCGCCGCCGACTGAGAGCGCCGTCAGGTGGAATGAGGATGAGGAACACCCGGGAGCCGGTATTCTGAACAGAGTAGGTTTACCCGTGACACGCGTTAAGTGAAGAGTGAGAGCGGCAGCATGCAGACTGTGCTTTAATTCGGGTGGTACCACGGAGTCAATTCGTCCCGGAATATACATTACGTATGTTCCGGGATTTTTTACGCGAAGGCAACGAGCCATGCGCCGGAGCTGCTCTTTCCGGCCGTGCTTGCACGAGGACGAAAAGAGCGGCTCCGGCATAGGGCGACGCCCGCGACCGACAGGGCGAAGCCCTGGAGGAAAAGGGAGTCGGCATGGCGAGAGAGCCTAAGGCGCCGGAAGCGTAGGCAGAAGAATCCCGCGACCGACAGGGCGAAGCCCTGGAGGAAAAGGGAGTCGGCATGGCGAGAGAGTCTAAGGCGCCGGAAATTTTTAGAATAATTGAGTGAGAATAAATGCAGGACAGTGGAAAGAAAGGAGTATGGTATGGCAAAGAACGTGATTACGGACGAGACGATTGAATATGTGGGGATTTTGGCCAAGCTGGAGCTTTCCGAGGAGGAAAAGGAAAATGCCAAAAAGGATATGGCGAATATGCTGGACTATATCGATATGCTGAACGAGCTGGATACGGAGGGCGTGGAGCCGATGTCCCATGTGTTTCCGGTCAATAATGTGTTCCGGGAAGACGTTGTGACGAACGGCGACGACAGGGAGCAGATGCTGGCCAACGCGCCCGACAAAAAAGACGGCTGCTATAAGGTGCCGAAGACTGTGGAATGAGTCTGCGGCCTTGTGCAGTGGCACTGAAGCCGGATGAAATAGATTCGGGAGTCATGAGGATGCCGGGAAAGATTGGGATAAAGGAGGAAATATTGTGAATCTGATGAGTCTGACAGCCGTTGAGCTGGGAAAAAAGATAAAGGCGAAGGAAGTCACCGTAAGAGAAGCGGCGGAAGCCTCTTTGGCGGCCATTGAGGCGAGGGAAGGGGAAATCCACAGCTTCGTGACTGTGGCGGATAAAGAAGCTGTTCTCAAACGTGCCGATGAGGTGCAAAAACAGATTGACGGCGGAATACTTGACGGCCCCTTGGCCGGGGTGCCCGTTGCCATTAAGGACAATATGTGCACGGAGGGGCTTCTCACCACCTGCAGCTCTAAAATACTGGGAAATTTCAAGCCGACCTATTCGGCAGAAGCAGTCTTAAATCTGGAAAAAGCCGGCGCGGTGATCGTTGGGAAGACAAACATGGATGAGTTTGCCATGGGGAGTACTACGGAGACTTCGCATTTTGGAGTCACCAAAAATCCCTGGAATACGGAGCATGTACCCGGCGGTTCTTCCGGCGGTTCCTGCGCGGCTGTGGCGGCGGAAGAATGTCCGTATGCGCTGGGATCGGATACCGGCGGATCCATCCGGCAGCCCAGTTCTTTCTGCGGCGTGACCGGGATCAAACCCACCTACGGCACAGTATCCCGTTACGGATTGATTGCTTATGGTTCTTCCTTGGACCAGATCGGACCGATAGCGAAGGATGTATCGGATTGTGCGGCAATCCTGGAAGTGATTGCATCCCATGATAAAAAAGACAGCACCAGTGTGGCGAGGGAGGATTATCATTTCTCGGAGGCCCTGGTGGACGATGTGAAAGGTATGAAGATCGGCATTCCGAAGGACTATTTTGGAGAAGGACTGGACAGCGAAGTGAAGGAAGCAGTCCTGAAAGCGGCAAAGGCGCTGGAAGCAAAGGGAGCGGTCCTGGAGGAATTCGACCTGAGCCTGGTGGAATATGCGATCCCTGCCTATTATATCATTGCTTCCGCGGAGGCCAGCTCCAATCTGGCGCGGTTTGACGGGGTAAAGTATGCTTACCGCACAGAAGACTATGCGGGACTCCATCAGATGTACAAAAAGACCCGTTCCGAAGGGTTCGGAGAAGAAGTGAAGCGGAGGATCATGCTCGGATCCTTCGTCCTGAGCAGCGGATACTATGATGCGTATTATCTGAAAGCGCTCCGCACAAAAGCGCTGATCAAGAAAGCCTTTGATAAGGCTTTTGAAAAATATGATCTGATCCTGGGACCGGCGGCGCCCACCGCGGCTCCGCGGCTGGGAGAAAGCCTGAGCGACCCCATCAAAATGTATTTGGGAGATATCTATACTATATCGGTAAATCTGGCGGGCCTGCCCGGCATCAGCGTGCCCTGCGGCGCCGGCAGAAATGGACTGCCTATAGGAATGCAGCTGATCGGAGACTGCTTCCAGGAGAAGAAGCTTTTCCGGGCGGCGTACGCGTATGAATGTACGAGGAATTATGAAAGATGCCCGCTGGCGCAGAAAGGAGCTGGAAAAGATGAGTAAACAGTACGAAACAGTCATCGGACTGGAAGTCCATGTAGAACTGGCCACTAAGACGAAGATTTTCTGCTCCTGCAGTACCGAGTTCGGCGGCGAACCAAACACTCATACGTGTCCGGTATGCACAGGTATGCCCGGCTCCCTGCCGGTTCTGAATAAACAGGTGGTGGAATATGCTGCCGCGGTAGGGCTGGCGACCAACTGCGCCATTACCCAATATTGTAAATTTGACCGAAAGAACTATTTTTACCCGGACAATCCCCAGAACTACCAGATTTCTCAGCTGTACCTGCCGATATGCAGAGACGGCGGCATAGAGATTGAGACGGCGGAAGGAAAGAAAACCATCCGGATCCATGAGATCCATATGGAAGAGGATGCCGGAAAGCTCATTCATGACGAGTGGGAGGACTGCACTCTGGTCGATTTCAACAGAAGCGGGGTACCGCTGATCGAGATCGTGTCCGAGCCGGATATGCGCTCCGCGGAGGAAGTGATCGCATATCTGGATAAACTGAGGCTGATCATCCAGTATTTGGGAGCCTCCGACTGTAAGCTCCAGGAGGGCTCCATGAGGGCGGATGTAAACCTGTCGGTCCGCGAGGCGGGAACAGAGGAATTTGGCACCAGGACAGAGATGAAGAACCTGAATTCATTTAAGGCCATTGCAAGGGCCATAGAAGGAGAGCGAAGCCGCCAGATCGATATACTGGAGGACGGGGGTAAAGTGATCCAGGAAACCAGGAGATGGGACGACAGCAAAGAATGCTCTTATGCCATGCGCTCCAAGGAGGACGCCCAGGACTACCGGTATTTTCCGGAGCCGGATCTGGTGCCGGTGGTCATAAGTGATGAGTGGCTGGCGGAAATTAGAGCAAAGCAGCCGGAGCTTCGGGACGAAAAACGGAAACGCTACAAGGAGGAGTATGGAATTCCGGAATACGATATCGATATCCTGACCTCCTCCAAACGAATGGCAGATATCTTTGAGGAGACTATCGCACTGGGCTGTAAGCCGAAGGAAGTCTCCAACTGGCTCATGGTTGAGACCATGAGACTGCTGAAGGAGACAGATACGGAGCCTGAGGATATCTGTTTCAGCCCGTCCCATCTGGCCGCACTTATCGGTCTGGTGGAACAGGGGAAGATCAACCGCACCGTGGCGAAAGAAGTATTCGAGATCATGTTTGGGGAAGATATCGATCCTGTCAGCTATGTGGAAGAAAAAGGGCTGTCCATGGTACAGGATGAGGGCGCGCTCAGGATGACCATTGAAGAGATCGTGAAAGGCAACCCCCAGTCCGTGGAAGATTATCGGAATGGCAAGAAAAAAGCCATAGGGTTCCTCGTGGGACAGACGATGAAAGCCATGAAGGGGAAAGCGGATCCTGCCATGGTGAATAAGATCCTTCTGGAAATTTTAAAATAATATTCATAGAAAAGCTATGGTAAAACAGAACGAAGTATGGTAAAGTGGGTAATGCAATGAAGAAACTATAAAGATTCTTAAAAAAGTCTAAAGAGAGGAGCTCATTTATGTGGGATGCCCCGTTTTTGACAACTGATTTTTACCACTTTGCCAACTGGTTTCTGATCTACAGTGTCCTCGGATGGATCGTGGAGTCCATCTATATGTCCCTCTGTAACCGGAAGCTGACCAACCGCGGATTTGTAAGGGGGCCGATCTGCCCGATCTATGGAGTGGGAGCGCTGGCCGCATACTTCATCCTCAGTCCGGTATCCGGGAACTACGTAGCCGTATATTTTCTGGGAACCCTGATGGCGACGACTCTGGAGTTCATCACCGCTCATGTTATGCTGAAGGTGTTTGGCGCGGTCTGGTGGGACTACAAGGAAAAACCCTTCAATTATAAGGGAATCATCTGCCTGGAGAGCACGATCGCGTGGGGATTTTATGCGGTGTTCCTGTTCGCATTCCTCCACAAGGCTGTGGTACGCCTGGCTGACAGCTACAGCATGGCGTTGGGTAAGGTCCTGATCGTAGCAGCGCTTCTGTATTACGTATCGGACTTTGTGTACTGTATCATGAGAGCCAGGCGGAATGAAGGCCTGGATAAAGACGGAATTTTAGTGAAAACTGAATAAAGGATAAAAAAGCCCCTGCGCTGCCGGTTTTACAGTCAGCACAGGGGCTTTTATCGTATCATAAGGTCTCTTCTTTATCGTCAGTGGGTTCTGTATGATCTTCTTCATCTTCTGTTTTTTCGGGAAGATACATCTTCACCCATTCAATTCTGTTTTTGTCCATGGTTTCCACCACAAAGCGGATGCCGTCTTCGGTGATGCTTTCACCGGCCACAGGAACATGATCCAATCCTCCGATGATGAGGCCTCCCACGGAATCATAGTCTTCAGAAGATAAGTCAAGCCCCAGGGCTTCATTGATGTCGTCCAGCTTCATGGAACCTTCCACCCGGTATTCCAGGTCGTTGATCTTCTGGAGACTTTCAAGCTCGTCCTCGTCGTATTCATCACGAATCTCCCCGACTATCTCCTCCAGGAGGTCTTCCAGTGTCACCAGACCTGCGGTAGCGCCGTATTCATCCAGAACAATGGCCAGGCTCACGGAATTCTGACGCATTTCAATGAAAAGCTCAGAGGTCTTTTTAAATTCATAGGTAAAGTAGGCTTCCCTAAGGTAATCCTGTACGTTGAAGGGCGTATCTTCTTTATAAAACAGCAAGTCCTTCATGTTGATGATGCCGATGACATTGTCGGTGGTGTCCCGATAGATCGGGACACGGGTGAACATATTTTCACGGAAGATTTCCAGGAGCTCCTGGTAAGTGGCGTCTTCACTGGCGAACACCATGTCGATGCGCGGTACCATGATATCCTTGGCCTGGGCGTCGCCGAAATCCACCACATTGTTTATCATCCACCGCTCTTCACTCTCGATGACGCCCTCCTCGTGGCTTACATCCACGATGGTACGCAGCTCATTTTCGGTGATGGTGTCAGATTTGGCGTTTGGATCTATGCCCATGAGGCGGAGAAAGCCGCCTGCCAGCAGGTTCACGATAAAGATTACAGGTGTCAGAATCTTCATTAATACAGAAATGATCCCGGCAAATTTAAGCGCGATATTCTCTGCCTTTAAAGTAGCCATAGTCTTCGGTGATATTTCTCCGAAGATCAGAATCAGCAGGGTGATCACGCCGGTGGCAGCGCCGACATAAGCATTGCCGAATTTTTTGATCACCAGCGAGGTGATCAAGGAAGAGGCGCTCAGGTTCACCACATTATTGCCGATCAGGATGGCACTCAGCATCTTGCCTTTGTTATGCACTACTTTTTCCAGGGTCACTGCCTTCTGATTTCCTTCATCGACCAGAGTACGGATCCGTACATTGCTCATGGACAGAAGGGCTGTTTCCGCAGAAGAAAAAAACGCAGACAGAAACAACAGCACGAGAAGAACGACAATCTGTATGACGTCACTTGGGTCCAAAAATCATCACTCCATTTTCTATAAATAATGTATTGCCAGGCACAGAGGGAAAATATTCCCAGTCTATGGATGGTAAGGATGATTTTACACTAAGGACGTCCATATGTCAAGACAGGTCAGCTGAACATGCCCCCCAGTGTGCCGCAGCCGGCGCAGAGGCAGAAACAGATGAGAATTCCGGGAATCCCTGTCTGGATGCCCCGATGAAGGACCAGAGAGATCAGGAACAATACGGCGAAATAGAGGATGCCGGAGAGGCCTCCCCACATGAAACGCCTGGCCTTTGTCTGTTTTCCGGCCAGGAAGCCTCCGAACAGACAGGAAAGGACATAGATGACGTAGATTCCTATGTGGATTTGGTTTTTGGAAAGCTTCATCTTATAAAGCAGAAAGGACAGGAGCAGTAAAAGGACTCCTGTGAGCACATAGGAAGACAGCAGGGAACGGATGAGAGACAGAGGTTTGCTCTTGGGAACGGAAGCCATGGGATTACCTTCTTTCTGATAGAATTTATAGTGGATTTAAGACAAGATATGAAGGAATATTTGGAAAAAGACCTTTTCTTATGGAAGATTATATGCTATAATGACTCAAATCAGGTTTAGATAGGAGGATAGGACAATGAAGAGAATCAAGACATTAACTTCCAGTACGTTAAAGGAGTCCATGAAAAAAGGCGGCTGCGGCGAATGCCAGACATCCTGCCAGTCTGCATGCAAGACATCCTGTACGGTAGGGAACCAGTCCTGCGAAAATCATAAATAATGTTAGGATGGGAGCGGTCGCGCTCCCTCATTATCGTAATACGGCATGTAGGGGGCACTTTGCATATGCGAAGTGTCTTTCTTCTGTCAACAGGAAAGCACAGCCCGCGGACAAGGCCTTCTGGAAACAGGGAGTAGCGCGAGAGGGCTGTTTTGCGGTACAACGTATACAGAGAGGGGAAATCCGGCAGTGATTCACCAGTATAAAAGCAATGGATACAATATTGTTATGGATGTGTGCAGCGGCGCCGTCCATGTAGTGGATGACGTGGTATATGATGCCATTGCCGTTTATGAAAAAGAAAATCCGGAGGCTGCGGCGGAAAAGCTTCGGGGGAAGTATCCGGAGGAGGATATTCGGGAAGCGGTCAGTGAGATCAAGGAGCTCTCGGAAGAAGGGCTTTTGTTCACGGAGGACATCTATGAGCAGTATGTAACAGACTTTAAAAGCAGAAAGACTGTGGTCAAGGCTCTGTGTCTGCATGTGGCCCATGACTGCAATCTTGGCTGCAAGTACTGCTTTGCAGAGGAAGGAGAATATCACGGGCGCCGGGCTATCATGAGCTATGAGGTGGGTCGGAAGGCTTTGGACTTCCTCATAGAGAATTCCGGGAACCGGAAGAACCTGGAAGTGGACTTTTTCGGCGGCGAGCCGCTGATGAACTGGGAAGTGGTCAAGAAGCTGGTGTCATACGGCCGTTCCAAGGAGAAAGAATTTAATAAGAACTTCCGATTTACGATGACGACCAACGGAATGCTTCTCGACGACGAAGTCACGGAATTCCTGAATAAGGAAATGGCAAACGTGGTTCTGAGCGTTGATGGGCGCAAGGAAGTCAACGACAGGATGCGTCCCACAAGAAACGGAAAAGGGAGCAGCTACGACATCATCATGCCCAAGTTTAAAAAATTTGCCAAAGCCCGCGGCAGCAAAAGTTATTATATCAGAGGGACTTTTACAAGGCATAATCTGGACTTTTCGGAGGACGTGCTTCATTTTGCCGATGAAGGGTTTGACCAGATTTCCGTGGAACCGGTGGTGGCGCCTCCTGAGGCAGATTATTCCATACGAGAAGAGGACCTGCCCAGGATACTTTCTGAATATGATAAGCTGGCCGGGGAATACATAAAAAGGAAACAAGATGGGAGAGGCTTCAATTTCTTTCATTTCATGATAGATTTGAGCCAGGGGCCCTGTGTGGCAAAGCGTCTTTCCGGATGCGGATCAGGGACAGAATACCTGGCTGTCACTCCATGGGGAGACCTGTACCCGTGCCACCAGTTCGTCGGGCAGGAGGAATTCCTTCTGGGAAATGTGGATACTGGAGTGGTGAACACGGAGGTCCGGGATGAATTTAAGCTCTGCAATGTGTATGCAAAAGAAAAGTGCAGGAATTGTTTTGCCAGATTTTATTGCAGCGGGGGCTGCGCCGCCAATTCCTACAATTTTCACGGCTCCATCACAGACGCTTATGATATCGGCTGTGAGATGCAGAAAAAACGCATCGAATGTGCGATCATGATAAAGGCCGCTCTGGCGGATGAGAATTAGAAGGAGATTGACCATGAAGAATGCAAGGAAAAATTCAACTCGCGGAAAGGGCATTGCCTGCCTGATCGTTCTGCTGGCCGTGATCGGTGGATTCATCTATACGGCGGTAATGGGACTTGGCAAGGACGGTTCCGGAAGCATGAGTGACATCAAGCTGGGCCTTGATCTGGCGGGCGGCGTCAGCATCACATATCAGACAGTGGATGAGAATCCCTCTGATACGGACATGAAAGATACCATTTATAAGCTCAAATTGAGGGTGGATACTTACAGCCCTGAGGCGGAAGTATACCAGGAGGGCTCCAACCGGATCAATGTGGACATCCCCGGCGTATCCGATGCTAACGCGATCCTGGAAGAACTCGGCCAGCCCGGATCTTTGTCCTTTCAGGACGCGGACGGCAATGTGGTGCTTACGGGCGACGACGTGAAGACGGCCCAGCCGGCGAGCAAGAAAAATTCGACCACAGGTGTTACAGAATATTACGTATCCCTTCAGCTGACCGATGAAGGCAGTGGAAAGTTCGCGACCGCTACGGAAAATATGATCGGCAAGACGATTTCCATCGTATATGACGGCAAGACCGTGAGCAGCCCCAGCGTGAAAGAGAAAATTACAGGAGGACAATGCAGCATTGACGGGATGAGCTCTTACGAAGCGGCCAATAATCTGGCCTCCACCATCCGGATCGGTTCTCTTCCTCTGGAGCTTAAAGAGCTGCGGTCCAACGTGGTTGGAGCGAAGCTGGGAGAAGAAGCGATTTCCACAAGCTTAAAAGCCGGGCTTATCGGCTTTATCATAGTGGCCGCGCTTATGGTGTTCCTCTACTGGATTCCCGGTGTGGCGGCAGCCATTGCCCTGGCGTTTTATGTGGCTCTGGTCATCGTGTTCCTGAGCGCTTTTGATATCACCCTTACTCTTCCGGGAATCGCAGGTATCATTTTGTCCATCGGTATGGCGGTGGATGCCAATGTCATCATCTTTGCCAGAATCCGTGAGGAGCTGGCGGCCGGGCGTAAAGTCCAGGCGGCCATCAAGGAAGGCTTTTCCAAAGCGCTGTCTGCTATCATCGACGGCAATGTCACCACGCTGATCGCGGCGGCGGTGCTTCTGTGGAGAGGCTCCGGTACGGTAAAAGGCTTTGCCCAGACGCTGGCGCTCGGTATCGTACTTTCGATGTTCACGGCCCTGGTCGTGACGAAGTTCGCGCTGAGGTCCCTGTATAATATAGGCTTCCAGTCGGAGAAGCTGTATGGCAAGGCAAAAGCGCCTAGGAAGATTAATTTTGTCAAGAAAAAATATATATGCATCATCTGTTCATTGGTGGTGATCGCTGCCGGTTTTGTGGCCATGGGCGTTTACGCGGGAGGAGAACAGGGAAGCATCCTCAACTACAGCCTGGAGTTCCAGGGCGGCACTTCCACTAACGTTACCTTTAATGAAGATTTATCCATGGAGACCATCCACAGCGATGTGGTTCCTCTTGTGGAGGAAGTGACCGGCGATGCCAATGTTGAGACGCAGAAGGTGAGCGGCACCAATGAGGTCATCATAAAGACCAGGACCTTGTCGGTGGATGAAAGAGAGCAGCTGAACAGCAAGCTGGAGGAAGCGTACGGGGTTGATACGGAGAGCATCAAGGCGGACAGCATCAGCGCGACTGTAAGTTCAGAGATGAAACGAGACGCGATTCTCTCTGTGGTGGTAGCTACCATATTCATGCTGATCTATATCTGGTTCCGGTTTAAGGATATCCGGTTCGCGACCAGCGCAGTCCTGGCACTGGTCCATGACGTGCTGATCGTCCTGGCCTTTTATGCCATCACCAAGTGGAGCGTCGGCAATACCTTTATCGCTTGTATGCTGACCATTGTGGGATACTCCATCAATGCCACCATCGTGATCTTTGACCGTATCCGTGAGAACCAGAAGGCCATGGGCGCCAGGGCTGAACTGAGCGAGGTGGTGAACTTGAGCATCAACCAGACGCTGACCAGGAGTATTTATACTTCCCTGACCACCTTTATCATGGTATTCGTGCTATTTCTGATGGGCGTGTCCTCGATCCGGGAATTTGCACTGCCGCTGATCGTGGGCATTGTGTGCGGAGCGTATTCTTCCGTATTCCTGACGGGCCCTATCTGGTACTTAATGAAGACTAAGATGAGAAAAAAAGAAACGAAATAACAGGCGGTATTTATGTATAAAATATTGACGAAGGACGGAAGGGCCAAAAGAGCCCGGCTCGAAACGGTGCACGGTGTGATAGAGACTCCGGTCTTTATGAATGTCGGGACTGCGGCTGCCATTAAGGGAGCCGTGGCCACCTCGGATCTGGAGCAGATCGGCACACAGGTGGAGCTGTCCAATACCTATCATCTGCATGTCCGGCCCGGAGATGAGACGGTGAAAAAGCTGGGCGGTCTTCATAAGTTCATGTCCTGGGACAAGCCGATCCTGACGGATTCCGGCGGATTTCAGGTGTTTTCCCTGGCAGGGCTTCGGAAGATCAAAGAAGAGGGCGTGTATTTCAACTCTCATGTGGACGGACGGAAGATTTTTATGGGACCGGAGGAAAGCATGAGGATCCAGTCCAATCTGGCTTCTACCATCGCCATGGCGTTTGATGAATGTGCGCCGGCCAAGGCGGAGAGGGAATATATTCAGAACTCTGTGGAGAGGACTACCAGATGGCTGGCCAGATGTAAGGCGGAGATGGAGAGGCTGAACGGCCTGCCGGATACCATAAACCGCCATCAGCTTTTATTCGGGATCAATCAGGGGGGAACTCTGGAGGACATACGGATCCGGCACGCGGATATCATTTCCGAAATGGATCTGGACGGGTATGCCGTAGGAGGACTGGCTGTGGGAGAGACTCATGAAGAGATGTACCGGATACTGGATGTAACGGTGCCGCATCTTCCGGAGGACAAGCCCACGTATTTAATGGGAGTCGGCACTCCTGCCAATATCCTGGAAGCGGTGGAACGGGGCGTGGACTTCTTTGACTGCGTATATCCTACGAGAAACGGGCGTCACGGCCATGTCTATACTGACCATGGAAAGATGAATCTGTTCAACGCCAAATACGAGCTGGATGACAGACCCATAGAAGAAGGATGCGGCTGCCCGGTGTGCCGGCGGTACAGCAGGGCTTATATCCGCCATCTTTTGAAAGCCAAAGAAATGCTGGGGATGCGTTTTTGCGTCTTGCATAATCTATATTTTTATAATACAATGATGAAAGAGATTCGGGAAGCGATTGAAGAGCATCGTTTTGCGGAATATAAAAAAGAAAAACTGGGGCGCATGAGCCGTCCTGAAATGGAAAAAGGAGAATGAATATGAATTTTGTGACAGCCAGCGGTATGGGCGGTGTAGGTTTTTGGGTTATTTATATTGTGGTCATCATCGGTTTCATGTATTTTATCGCGATCAGGCCCCAGAAAAAACAGCAGAAAAAACTGCAGTCCCTGATTTCCAGCCTGGAGATTGGAGACAGTGTGGTGACAACAAGCGGTTTCTACGGCGTTATCATCGATATCACAGATGATGTGGTGATCGTAGAGTTCGGAAGCAACAAGAACTGCCGTATCCCCATGGAGAAGACTGCGATTGCCAATGTGGAAAAAGCAGAAGTTGCAGAATAATCGGTAAAAGAGGTTGACGTATTTTGGAAGGTGTGTTATATTATTAACATAGAACGAAGGTTTCGATTGCTGACGGGCAAACGTGAGAAACACGGTGCAGTCGAAGCCCATATGAGCCGACCGTCTGGGCAGCATTTGTAGATCACGGATGCTGTCCTTTTTTGTATCCTGGAGGGATATGCAGGCCTTTGGCAGACGGAGTTTCCGGAGTGGAGGCAGAGGGGGCGGGGGCTGGACAAAGTGGGTGCCCACATCACACAGGCCATGTGCGGAAGGTATAAAATGGGGTTTCTGCAGGATGGCGCGTTTAAAGGAGGAGCAGTATTATGTTTAAAGACGAGTTTCAAGCAGTGGCGAATGCGGGAAAGAACAAGCTGAATTTTATGAAAAATAACCCGCTCGGTTATTTCATCTCTGCCATGGTGGCCGGTATGTTCATTGGTCTTGGCGGTCTCATAAGCTTTACCATGGGCGGTATCATGACGGCGGCAGGGGCCACCGGCGCGGTGAAGATCACCACCAGTTTCCTGTTTGCATCCGCACTGAGCCTTGTTATCATGGCCGGTGCCGAGCTTTTTACCGGCAATAACTTTGTGATGTCTTCCGCGGCCATGAAAAAAGAGATCAGCTGGGGCGGAGCCATCAAACTCTGGATATTCTGCTATATCGGAAACCTGGTGGGTTCTGTTTTGATTTCCGTCTTGTTTCATTTTACGAAGGTTCCTACCGGTGATGTCGGTACATATTTCGCAACAGCTGCCGCGGCAAAAGCTTCTGCGCCGGCGCTTGTGCTTTTCTTTAAAGGAATCATCTGCAACATCTGCGTATGTCTGGCTGTATGGTGCGGGATCAAAATGAAATCCGAATCCGGCAAGCTGATCATGACCGTATGGTGTATCATGATCTTCATGGTGTGCAGCTGTGAGCATAGTGTTGCAAACATGACATTCTTCAGCGTTGGACTCCTTGACCCCAACGGCGTGGCGATCTCCATTGGCGGCGTTTTGAATAATCTGCTGTTCGTTACCCTGGGCAATATGGTAGGAGGCATCGTATTCACCGCACTTCCTTACTACCTGATCAGCAGAAAATAAACGATAATAGATATAGAAGGTATCAAAAAAAGAGCAGCGTGCCGTGGGTAGACGGCACGCTGTTTTGCATCCGTACACCACATAAATCTTTAAAAGTGGACTTCTCTCTGCTTTTTCAGCTCTTTTGTGAGCAGGACTCCGGCATATACGGCTGTGAGCGCTTCTGATACAGGCAGGGCAGTCCAGACGCCGTCCAGGCCGAATGCCCGGGAAAGAAGGAAAGCCAGAGGAAGAACAAAGACCAGCTGGCGAAGCAGCGTGACACTCAGGCTGGGCAGGCCTTTTCCGATGGACTCAAATACCGCTGAGGTAATGATTCCGAGGGCCGAGGGGATAAAACCGATGCTGATGATCCGGAGGGCTGTTTCTCCCATGGACAGCATGCTTTTATCCGAGTTGAAGATCTGCAGAATGGGGACCGGTATGGCCTGCGACAGGAGAGTGCCGGCAGCCATCACTGCTACGGAGATCATCAGAGAGATCCGGATGGCGTCCGTTTCCCGTTTGATGTTTCCGGCTCCGTAATTGAATGATATGACCGGGCGTATGCCCTGCACCAGGCCGTTGGCCGGCATATAGACAAAGGTCTGCAGTTTATAATAGACGCCGAATACGGTGACTGCCATCTGAGAGAAGCCGGAAAGAATCCGGTTCAGGCCGGCGACCAGAACAGAGGGCAGCGCCATGATCATGGTGGAGGGAATGGCCACACTATAGATCTGCTTCAGGATGTTTCTGGTGATCATGCCCCGGTGGGGGCGGCGCAGGGGAAGCCCTGCCTTTCCCTTGGCTACCATGAGAAGGCCGATGGCTCCGGAGATGATCTGACCGGTCACGGTGGCGATGGCGGCGCCTGCCACCCCGAGGGCAGGGAAGCCCAGGAGGCCGAAGATCATGATCGGGTCCAAAATGATATTGATGATGCAGCCGATTCCCACAAGGACGAGAGGAGCTGTCATGTTTCCGGTGGACTGCAGGATCTTTTCTGCCGTGATATGGAACAGCTGGCCGAAGGAAAAGATCATGACGATATATCCGTAAGAATAGCACATGGACCGGATGGAGGCATCCTGCGTATACATGCCGACAAAGGGGCGGATGAGAAGGCTTGCCAGAAGGGCCAGGATCACATAGTGGATGCCGGTCAGAACCATGCCGACAGCGGGAGCGTCTTCTGCGGCAGAGGTGCGGCCGGCCCCCATATTCCGGGCAATGTAGGAATTGAGGCCGACCCCGGTCCCGACGGCCAGCGCCAGGGAAAGATTCTGTATGGGGTAAATAATGGAAACGGCGGAAAGGGCATCGCTGCTCAGACGGGCCACAAAGATGCTGTCCACGATATTGTATAGAGACTGGATGAGCATGGACAGCATGGGAGGGACGGCCATCTTGAGGAGGAGCGGGAACATGTTCGCGCTGCCGAGTGGATTGGAAGAGGGAGTATTCCCAGTGGTAGCTGAAGCTTTCATTGGTATTTTCCTTTCTGTATTTAAAGTAATAGAAAGAGGCTATATATCCCTTTGTTTTGAATCAGAAAACAAAGAAAATATATAGCCCCTTGAGCAATCTTTTTAAGTTGCAGTCTGTCAATGTTCGTGTTCTTCGGCTCACTTTTTCCGGAAACGGGCAAACAAGCCTTTCTTCTTGGGCGGCGCCACGATAGAACCGCGCACGCTTTTGACACTGGTGATGTAAATGCCGCTGATGACTACTTTGGCTTCCTGTTTAATAGGAAGAACGGCGAACGCCTGCTCGTCGCACATCAGAGTCATGATCTTCGGCCCGACCTTTGCCTTGACCACAGGGACCTTCGCCCTTCGTAAGTATTTCGGGGTCTGTTCATACACCATTTTCGGGAATCCGGCATCCTTGATCTTCAGCCGCTTCTTGTCAATGACGAGCATGGACACCGTCTGGGCCATGGCTTCCATCATGGACTGCTGTTCAGCCTGCTTCTTCTGCATTTTGGTTCCCAGGATGTAAAGAGCGACCAGAGCGGCAACGACAATCACCAGAACGATGATTACGATCTTTAACCACAAAGCCATAAAGGGTACCTCCTGAAATTTTTTCGCGCACCTTGCATTATACCATTAATTTGGACGAGTTGCAAGCAAATAAGGCAGGAAAAACGCATAAACCATGTAAAATATGGCAATTATTAAGAAAAAATCAATTGACAGCTTGACTTCGAGATGTTAAGATGGAATGTGCACTATTGTGGTCTCATGTGCCCTGAGATTGGAATGGTTAAATGATTACTTGTAGTTGATTATAAAGAAAACAGGGGTGAAACGTCAATGGAAAATTGCAGAATACGCCCGGTGAAAGCCGGTAAAGGCGTAAGAATGAGTTACTCAAGACAGAAAGAAGTCCTTGAGATGCCGAACCTGATCGAGATCCAGAAGGATTCTTATCAGTGGTTTCTCGATGAGGGGCTGAAGGAAGTCTTTGAGGATATTTCTCCCATCGCAGACTTCGGCGGACACTTGAGTTTGGAGTTTGTCGATTTTACCTTATGTAAGGACGACATTAAATATACCATCGAAGAGTGTAAGGAAAGGGATGCCACATATGCGGCCCCGCTGAAGGTACGTGTCAGATTGATGAATAAAGAAACTGATGAAATCAGTGAGCATGAGATCTTCATGGGCGATCTGCCCCTCATGACCGACACCGGTTCTTTTGTGATAAACGGCGCGGAGCGGGTCATCGTCAGCCAGCTGGTACGTTCCCCTGGTATCTATTACGGAATTGCCCATGATAAAGTAGGTAAGACCCTGTACTCCTGTACTGTTATCCCCAACCGAGGCGCATGGCTTGAATATGAGACGGATTCCAATGATGTGTTCTTTGCCCGTGTTGACAGAACAAGAAAGGTGCCGGTGACAGTCCTCATCCGTGCGCTGGGTATCGGAACCAATGCAGAGATCCGCGAGCTTTTCGGCGACGAACCGAAGATTGAAGCGAGTATTATGAAGGACACTTCAGACAATTATGAAGATGGCCTTTTGGAATTGTACAAAAAAATCCGTCCCGGTGAACCGCTGTCCGTTGACAGTGCGGAGAGCCTGCTTAATAGTATGTTCTTTGACCCCAGAAGATACGATTTGGCGAAGGTCGGACGTTATAAATTTAATAAGAAGCTCCATTTTAAAAATCGGATCGCGGGCCATATCCTGGCGGAGGATGTGGTGAATCAGGAGACTGGTGAGATCATAGCGGAAGCAGGAGTCAAGGTATCCAAGGCCCTGGCCGTGGAGATTCAGGACGCCGCGGTTCCCTCTGTCTATATCCAGACGGAAGCCAGGAAGGTGAAAGTCCTTTCCAACCTGATGGTGGACCTTTCCAAATATGTGGATTTCGATCCCAGGGAAGCCGGTATTACAGAATCAGTATTCTACCCTGTGCTGAAACCTATACTGGAAGAATATGCCGAAGCGCCGGCAGAGGATTTAAAAGAGGCTCTTCACAAACATGTGCATGAGCTGATTCCCAAGCATATCACAAAAGAAGACATCATTGCTTCTATTAATTATAATATGCATCTGGAAGAAGGCATCGGAAACGACGACGATATCGATCATTTGGGCAACCGAAGGATACGCGCCGTGGGAGAGCTTCTTCAGAATCAATACCGCATCGGCCTTTCCAGAATGGAACGTGTCGTTCGTGAGAGGATGACGACTCAGGATATTGAGGGGATCACCCCCCAGTCGCTGATCAATATCAAGCCCGTGACGGCGGCGGTGAAGGAATTCTTCGGAAGCTCCCAGCTGTCCCAGTTCATGGACCAGAACAATCCTCTGGCTGAGCTGACTCATAAGCGCCGTCTGTCTGCGCTGGGGCCCGGCGGATTGTCCAGAGACCGCGCCGGCTTCGAAGTCCGTGACGTACATTATTCCCACTATGGAAGAATGTGCCCCATCGAGACTCCAGAAGGTCCCAACATCGGTCTGATCAACTCCCTGGCCACTTACGCCAGAGTAAATCAGTACGGTTTCGTGGAAGCCCCCTACCGGGTGGTGGACAAAACCACAAATCCGAAGAATCCTGTGGTAACGGATGACGTGGTCTATCTGACTGCCGATGAAGAGGACAATTATATTGTTGCACAGGCGAATGAAGCCCTTGATGATGAGGGCCATTTTGTGCGTAATAATGTTTCCGGACGTTTTCGTGAGGAAACTTCCGAATTTGAGAAGAGAAAAATAGATTTGATGGACGTTTCGCCTAAAATGGTATTTTCCGTGGCGACGGCCATGATTCCGTTCCTGGAGAACGACGATGCCAACCGTGCCCTGATGGGGTCCAACATGCAGAGACAGGCCGTGCCGCTTTTGAGCACCGAGGCCCCGGCTGTGGGAACCGGTATGGAAGGCAAGGCTGCGGTCGATTCCGGCGTATGTATGGTGGCAAAAAATGCAGGCGTGGTAGAGCGCTCCGCATCCAATGAGATCGTCATCCGGAATGAGAACGGAGGACGGGATGTTTATCATCTGACGAAATTCAAGAGAAGCAACCAGAGCAACTGCTACAATCAGAAGCCGATCGTGTTTAAAGGCGACAAGGTTGCCGCCGGGGAAGTGATCGCGGACGGTCCTTCCACCAGCAACGGAGAAATTGCCCTGGGCAAAAACCCGCTGATCGGGTTCATGACCTGGGAAGGTTATAATTATGAGGATGCAGTTCTCCTCAGTGAGCGTCTCGTACAGGATGATGTCTATACTTCTGTCCATATTGAGGAATATGAGGCAGAGGCCAGGGACACTAAGCTCGGGCCGGAAGAGATCACAAGAGATGTCCCCGGCGTTGGCGAGGATGCTCTCAAGGATCTGGATGAGAGAGGTATCATACGTATCGGCGCGGAGGTGCGCGCGGGAGACATCCTGGTGGGCAAAGTCACTCCAAAGGGCGAGACAGAGCTGACCGCGGAGGAGAGACTGCTCCGGGCTATTTTCGGTGAGAAAGCCAGAGAAGTCCGTGACACATCCCTCAAGGTGCCCCACGGCGCGTATGGGATCGTGGTGGATGCCAAGGTATTTACCAGAGAAAATGGAGATGAGCTGTCTCCGGGCGTGAACCAGACCGTGCGTATTTATATTGCCCAGAAGAGGAAAATTTCCGTGGGCGATAAGATGGCGGGCCGTCACGGAAACAAGGGTGTTGTTTCCCGCGTGCTTCCCGTGGAGGATATGCCGTTCCTGCCCAACGGACGTCCCTTGGATATTGTTTTGAATCCTCTGGGCGTACCTTCCCGTATGAACATCGGGCAGGTGCTGGAGATCCATCTTTCTCTCGCGGCAAAGGCTCTCGGCTTTAATATTTCCACGCCGGTATTCGACGGCGCCAATGAAGACGACATCATGGACACCCTGGATCTGGCGAATGATTACGTCAATATGGAGTGGGATGAATTTAAGAAGAAATATACAGATGAACTGAATCCGGGCGTGATGGAATTCCTGGAAGAGAACAAAGACCACAGAGAACTGTGGAAGGGTGTTCCGATACGGCGAGACGGTAAGGTGAGACTGCGTGACGGACGTACCGGTGAATTTTTTGACAGCCCTGTTACCATCGGCCACATGCACTATCTGAAGCTGCATCATCTGGTAGACGATAAGATTCATGCACGTTCTACCGGCCCCTATTCCCTGGTCACCCAGCAGCCCCTCGGCGGCAAAGCCCAGTTCGGCGGACAGCGTTTCGGCGAGATGGAGGTTTGGGCGCTGGAGGCATATGGCGCCGCCTATACGCTGCAGGAAATTCTGACAGTGAAGTCCGATGATGTGGTAGGGCGTGTGAAGACTTACGAGGCCATCATAAAAGGGGAGAATATCCCGGAGCCGGGCGTACCGGAATCCTTCAAGGTGCTTTTGAAAGAGCTCCAGTCCCTGGGGCTTGACGTGAAGCTTCTCCGCGATGACAACACGGAGGTAGAGATCACTGAGAGCACTGATTATGGGAATACAGACATCAACGCACTGCTCAACAGCGACCGGGTGTTCAATGACTATGAAGAGTCTTATAGCTCCATGGGTTATCAGAAGCAGGAGTTTGAAGGCGGCGAGCTGGTAAGCGTGAAAGCGAATGTGGATGAGAAGGATGATTATGCCGAGGATTCCGTAGAGGATTCTTCCGAAGAATCGGAAGAATAAATCCTTAATAATTCGTGGATGTATACCGAGACATGGATATAGATAGAAGGGAGAACCACTCATGCCTGAAACAACGAATGAAACCTATCAGCCGTTGACTTTTGACGCGATCAAAATCGGCCTGGCATCTCCGGAGAAGATCCTGGAATGGTCAAGAGGCGAAGTGAAAAAGCCGGAGACCATCAATTACAGGACGCTGAAACCGGAAAAGGACGGCCTGTTCTGTGAGCGTATTTTCGGGCCCAGCAAGGACTGGGAGTGCCACTGCGGTAAATATAAGAAAATCAGATACAAAGGAGTCATCTGCGACCGATGCGGCGTGGAGGTGACGAAAGCCAGCGTCCGGAGGGAGCGTATGGGCCATATCGCCCTGGCGGCTCCGGTGTCCCACATTTGGTATTTTAAGGGAATCCCCAGCCGTATGGGACTGATTCTGGACCTGTCGCCCCGTACTTTGGAGAAGGTGCTGTATTTCGCATCTTATATCGTTCTGGATAAAGGCGAGACAGATTTACAGTATAAGCAGGTGCTTTCGGAAAAAGAATTCCGGGAGGCTTATGATAAATGGGGTAATACGTTCCGGGTGGGAATGGGAGCCGAAGCGATACAGGAGCTTCTGCGTTCCATCGACCTGGAGAAGGATTCCGCTGAACTGCGGAAGGGCCTCAAGGAATCCAGCGGACAGAAACGGGCCAGGATCATCAAGCGTCTGGAAGTTGTGGAGGCGTTCCGCGCATCCGGAAACAAGCCGGAATGGATGATCATGGATGTGATTCCGGTGATTCCACCCGATCTGCGTCCCATGGTACAGCTGGACGGAGGCCGGTTCGCTACGTCTGACCTGAATGACCTGTACAGAAGGATCATCAATAGAAACAATCGTCTGGCAAGGCTTCTGGAGCTGGGCGCGCCGGATATCATTGTGCGTAATGAAAAGCGTATGCTGCAGGAAGCGGTAGACGCTTTGATCGATAACGGCAGAAGAGGCCGCCCCGTGACTGGGCCGGGGAACCGCCCGTTAAAGTCTCTTTCTGATATGCTAAAGGGAAAACAGGGGCGTTTCCGTCAGAATCTGCTCGGCAAGCGTGTTGACTATTCCGGCCGTTCCGTTATCGTGGTAGGCCCGGAACTTAAGATTTATCAGTGCGGTCTTCCCAAGGAGATGGCAATTGAGCTTTTCAAACCCTTCGTGATGAAGGAGCTGGTGGCCAACGGCACCACTCATAATATAAAAAGCGCGAAGAAAATGGTAGAGAGACTTCAGCCGGAGGTTTGGGACGTTCTGGAAGATGTCATCAAGGAACATCCGGTCATGCTGAACCGTGCTCCTACCCTTCATAGACTGGGAATCCAGGCATTTGAGCCGATTCTCGTGGAAGGGAAAGCGATTAAGCTTCATCCCTTGGTTTGTACGGCGTTCAACGCTGACTTCGACGGGGATCAGATGGCGGTCCATCTTCCTCTTTCCGTAGAGGCTCAGGCAGAATGCCGGTTCATGCTTTTGTCGCCTAACAACCTTCTTAAGCCCTCCGACGGCGGCCCTGTGGCGGTTCCGTCTCAGGATATGGTGCTGGGAATTTATTACCTGACCCAGGAGCGTCCCGGCTCCACAGGCGAAGGGATGATATTCAAGAATATCAACGAGGCGATTCTCGCCTATGAGAATAAAGCAGTTACACTTCATTCCCGTGTTAAGGTCCGCGTGAGCAAGACCATGGAGGATGGAAGCGTAAAGAGCGGGATCGTGGAGTCCACTGTGGGCCGTTTTATCTTCAATGAGATTATTCCTCAGGATCTGGGCTTTGTAGACAGAAGCGTGCCGGAAAATGAGCTGAGCCTGGAAATTGATTTCCATGTGGGAAAGAAGGGGCTGAAGCAGATTCTTGAGAAGGTCATCAATACGCATGGCCCCATCAAGACGGCGGAGACCCTGGACAGCATCAAGGCGATGGGCTACAAGTATTCCACCAGAGCGGCCATGACCGTATCCATTTCCGATATGACCGTGCCGGAGACGAAGAAGAAGCTGGTGGCTGACGCACAGGCTACGGTAGACCGGATTGCCATGAACTTCCGGCGTGGTCTGATCACCGAGGAAGAGCGTTATAAAGAGGTTATCGAGACCTGGAAGAATACCGATGACATCCTGACTCACGACCTGCTGTCCGGCCTGGATAAATATAATAACATCTATATGATGGCTGACTCCGGGGCCCGTGGTTCTGATAAGCAGATCAAACAGCTGGCCGGAATGCGTGGTCTGATGGCGGATACGACGGGACGTACCATTGAGCTGCCCATCAAGTCCAACTTCCGTGAGGGACTGGACGTTTTGGAGTATTTCATTTCCGCCCACGGCGCTCGTAAGGGACTTTCTGATACGGCGCTCCGTACAGCCGACTCCGGTTATCTGACAAGGCGTCTTGTAGACGTGTCCCAGGACCTGATCATCCGTGAGATCGACTGCTGTGAAGGCAAGGCGATTCCCTGCATGGAGATCCGCGCATTTACGGACGGACGGGAAGTGATCGAGGGCCTGGAGGAACGTTTGACAGGCAGATATATCGCAGAGACCATTACAGATCCGGATACAGGAGAAGTGGTAGTAAAAGAAAATCACATTTGTACGCCCAGGCGTGCGGCGGCAGTTGTAAAGGTGCTGGAAAAACTGGGACGGGATTCTGTGAAGATCCGTACCATACTCACCTGCAAATCCCATCTGGGAATCTGTGCGAAGTGCTACGGCGCCAACATGGCTACCGGACAGCCGGTGCAGGTAGGCGAAGCGGTCGGCATCATTGCGGCACAGTCCATCGGAGAACCTGGTACTCAGCTGACGATGAGAACATTCCATACCGGCGGTGTGGCAGGAAACGATATTACACAAGGTCTTCCTCGTGTGGAGGAGCTTTTTGAGGCGAGAAAGCCCAAAGGACTTGCGATTATTGCAGAGTTCGGCGGCGTTGCCACGATCAAGGATACGAAAAAGAAACGTGAGATCATCATCACGGATAATGAAACTGGAAATTCGAAAACCTATCTGATTCCTTACGGTTCCAGAATCAAGATTCAGGATGGCCAGGTGCTGGAAGCAGGCGACGAGCTGACGGAAGGCAGTGTGAATCCTCATGATATCCTGAAGATCAAAGGCGTTCGCGCCGTGCAGGATTATATGATCCAGGAAGTACAGAGAGTTTACCGCCTGCAGGGTGTGGAAATCAACGATAAGCACGTGGAGGTAATCGTCCGCCAGATGCTTAAGAAGGTGCGGATAGAGAACAGCGGTGACAGCGATGTGCTGCCGGGCGCTTCCATGGAGGTTCTGGATTTTGACGACATGAACGAACAGCTGATCGCGGAGGATAAAAAGCCGGCTGAGGGCAAGCAGGTCCTTCTGGGTATCACCAAAGCTTCCCTGGCTACCAATTCCTTCTTGTCGGCGGCATCTTTCCAGGAGACAACAAAGGTGTTGACGGAG
This sequence comes from Qiania dongpingensis, assembly GCF_014337195.1. Taxonomy (NCBI): domain Bacteria; kingdom Bacillati; phylum Bacillota; class Clostridia; order Lachnospirales; family Lachnospiraceae; genus Qiania; species Qiania dongpingensis. The sequence goes on along the minus strand of NZ_CP060634.1, from coordinate 1,413,226 downwards.
GCGGCTATCAATGGTAAGGTCGATCCGCTTATCGGCCTGAAGGAAAACGTCATCATCGGTAAGCTGATACCGGCAGGCACCGGTATGAAGCGGTATCGTTCTGTGAAGCTGAATACAGATATAGAAGAAAATGATGAAATTGTATTGTCCGAGGATTTTGGAGGAGACTTTGGAGAAGAGATGACCTTCGCCGAGGAGCCGGATGATGAGGTCTTAGACGACATAGACGCAGAGGAAGAAGGCGGCTATGATGAGGATTTCGATGATTTTGTGGAAGAAGACGAAGTATTGGAAGTGTCTTTGGACGAAGAATAAAAACCGCGTCAGGTGCGGAATATGAAAAAAGGGCTGGATTCCAGGGGAGAATCCGGCCCTTTTTTCATTCTTAAGGGAAGTTCTTTGGACTTCCTGCAGAATAAATACCTCCGGAAAGTTGAGGAATTGTATATGAAAAAATGGATGAGATATGCGGCTGGGGCTGCAGGGATACTGACGGCGGCGGATCTTTTGAGTTCCTGGTTTATTTTCCAGGGGCTTTTGGGGAGCCAAAAGTCAGGCGGCCTGCGGGACAGCTGCGATAGGCAGACCAATGGCTGTCTTTTAAGAGAGGTGGAGATACATGCCTTTGACGGGACAAAACTCCGCGGGCTTCTGACCGGCCGGGAGGCATCAGATAAGACGGTGATTTTTGTCCACGGCTACAGAGGAGACGGCATGCGGGACGGATGTGCGTTTGTGCCCATGTATGAGAGACTTGGTTTTCAGGTTCTTCTCGTGGATGACAGGTGTCATGGCAAGAGTGAGGGAACCTACATGGGCTTTGGATGCCTGGACAGGCTCGACTGCCAGAGCTGGTGCCGTTATCTGGCGGGACGGTTTGGTGAGAATCATAAAATCATCCTTCATGGAGTCTCCATGGGTGCGGCTGCAGTCCTTTCATCCTTGGGAGAGAAGCTGCCTTCCCAGGTGAAATGCGCGGTATCGGACTGCAGCTTTGCCAGCGGCTGGGAAGAACTGCGGCATCAGCTTAGAAAACGCTATCACCTGCCGGCATTTCCGATTCTTTATACGGTTGAACTGTTTTGCAGGTGGAAAGCAGGATACAGCCTGAAGGGATACAGTCCTGTGACCCAGGTGGAGAAATCTGAGATTCCGGTTCTGTTCATACATGGCGATGCCGATGAGCTGGTCCCGGTCTCTATGGTATATCAGCTTTATCACGCATGCGCCTCAGAAAAGCGTATATATATTGCCAGCGGTGCGGCACATGCCAAGAGTTACGAATCGGATGAGGCGGTGTATGAGAAGATGGTACGGCAGTTCTTGAAAGACAGTGGAGTTATGTGAAGGTCCTTTTTTATTCTAATATTTTCTTACTGATATGATTAATCATAATGGATTTATCCTATTAAATAAGAGATATTGAATTTCTCTTTTCGTTTTGTACAATATGTGATATGATTAGTTTGGCTGAAACAGACCGTCTGTTTTCGGACAAACGAAAGCTGATTGGATAAGAGACGGAGAATCTTTGTACAGATGAAAAGAGGAAAGTGGGATGAAGGGAGCAGAGATGGAAGAGCAGCTGGCAAAGGGGAAGATATTGCCGCTGCTCCTTAAATTGGCAATACCGAGCACGATCGCGCAAGTCGTGAATGCGCTTTACAGCATGGTGGACCGAATCTATATCGGGCATATGGAAGGTGTTGGAACCATCGCTTTGACGGGCCTTGGGCTGACCCTGCCTATCATACTGATCATTACGGCATTCAGCTATCTGGTCGGGATGGGCGGAGCTCCTCTGCTTTCCATCAGGCTTGGAGAGAAGGATTATGAAGGTGCGGCGGTGCTGCAGGGGAATTCCTTTTCCATGCTGCTGGCGCTGGGAGTGCTGCTGACCGTCTTGTTTTACTTTTTCTGCGGTCCGATACTCCGGATATTCGGCGCCAGCGAGGAAGCGCTTCCCTATGCCGCGTCCTACCTGCGCATTTATGTTCTGGGGACGATTCCTGTCATGATCAGCATGGGGATGAATTCCTTCCTGAATGCCCAGGGATATACTACGCTGGGGACTCTGACCGTGGTGATCGGCGCAGTCCTCAATCTGATACTGGACCCTATCTTCATCTATACGTTCCATATGGGAATCGCGGGAGCGGCGATTGCAACTGTCATCGCACAGCTGGTGTCAGCAGTCTGGGTCCTTATCTTACTCCTTTTTTCTAAGAAGATCATTATCCGTATCCGCCTGAAGGATATGGCGGTAAAATGGTACAATGTGAAAAAGATCTGTGCACTTGGAGTGTCAAATTTTGCGTTTTTGGCAAATGACAGCCTGGTTCAGATTCTCATGAACCTGCTTTTGAGAAAATGGTGTGTGGATATTGCCACAGGTGATATGTATATTGGATGCCTGACCATCATTTACAGCATGTATCAGATATTCTTTATGCCTTTAAAGGGCATCACCCAGGGAACGCAGCCCATCGCGGGCTATTGCTTTGGGGCCGGAGATTACGGCAGACTGAAGAAAACGGTCCACTATGCCAGGATCTGTTCCATGGTCTGCGCGACCACCATGTGGGCGTTTTTTATGCTGTTTCCGAAACAGGTGGCGGGCCTGTTCACGACGGACGCTACCCTGCTTGATACTTGTACGTCGTCCATAAGGATTGCCTTCTGCTTTAACTTTGTGCTTGGAATGCAGATGGTGAATCAGCATATGTTCGTGGCCATGGGAAATGCAAAGCTTTCCCTGATCTTTGCCCTGATGAGGAAGGTATTCGTGATGATTCCGCTGGTACTCTTGTTTCCGTACTTTATGGGAGCGTATGGTGTATTCCTGGCAGAACCGGTGTCCAATATCATCACAGTCGTTGTTACGTATATATGCTTCAGCAGATATATGAAAGGGCTGCTGCAGGGCCAGAGCAGAAGAGAAAGAGTCGTATAGAAGAATAGAAGAGAGGAAGTCCGGCGGCGATGCGCCGGATTTTTTTTGTTAAAAGCATTCTGCGATCACTTTCAGCAAATTTCGATTAAGTTCTAGTCTGGCGCCGGCAGACCGCCCCAATAGCTTTTGAGGCAAACGGAAGATACGTTGGTGCGGGAGGAGGAACAGGAGGAACAATCTGATTCCATCGTAAGGTGAGCGCCGCAGAGCCGTTAGCAGGATCTTCCCGGCCGCAGGGAGGTAAAAACCGAATTTCATGCAGGTTTTTATTGGAATCTGACATGGAAAAATATCGATTTATCCATGTCAGTTGGAAAGGACCGATCGGAGGCCGCAAAGATCGTGGTTACGGCTGCCAGCGAGCCGCCTGGATGGAAGCGGATTTCCTCCTGCTTTGCAATCACACAAAAAAAGTTTGTTTGAAAGATGTTTAAAGGTATACTTTCCAAAAGATACTAGTAAAAACCTATTGACATCATAATGTAAATATTGTATATATTATATATATACAATATTGTAAGCCCATGGGAGAAATCATATGAACATTTACATAAGCAATGCCAGCGGCGAGCCGATCTATAACCAGATTGTGACGCAGATCAAAACGCAGATAATAGCCGGAGAGCTGAAGGAAGGAGATCCGCTTCCTTCCATGAGACTTTTGGCGAAGGAGCTCCGCATCAGTGTGATCACCACGAAGCGGGCATATGAAGAGCTGGAGAGGGAAGGATTCATCGTCTCCTATACCGGGAAAGGCAGCTTTGTGGCCGCGCCGAACAGAGAATTCATCAAGGAACAGAAACTGCGGGAGGTGGAAGAATATCTTGAGAAAGCGGTGAAGGCCTCCAAGGACTGCGGGCTGAGCGGCAGAGAACTGGCGGAGATGCTTCGTCTGATGATGGAATAACAGGCCAGAAAAGAGGAGAATGATTATGCAGGATGCATTGAGATTAGAACAAGTATCGAAACAGTATAATGGCTTTAAGCTGGAGGATGTGAACATCACTTTACCTTCAGGGTGTATCATGGGATTCATCGGAGAGAATGGGGCAGGAAAGACGACCACGATCAAACTGATCCTGGATTTGATCAAACGGGACAGCGGAAGCATTCAGATACTAGGCCAGGAATGCCGGGATATGCCGAGGGCGCTGAAGGATTCCATAGGCGTGGTCATGGACACCTGCTGCTTTTCCGAAGAACTTACGGCAAAGCATGTGGGGAAGATTATGAAAGGATTTTATGCAAGCTGGAATCAGGAGAAATACGAAGGACTGCTCCGGCAGTACCGCATAGATTCGATGAAGAAGGTCAAGGAGTGCTCCAGGGGGATGAAGATGAAGTTGTCCATGGCTGTGGCGCTCTCCCATGATACCAGGATTCTGATTCTGGATGAGGCGACCAGCGGGCTGGACCCGGTGGCAAGAGAAGAGCTTCTGGAGACTTTCCAGGACTTTATTCAGGATGAGGAGCATAGTATTTTTATTTCTTCCCATATCATAAGTGACCTGGAAAAAATATGTGATTATATCACATTTATACACAAAGGTAAAATCCTGTTTTCGGAAGAAAAGGACGCACTTTTGGAGAGCTATGGAATATTGCACTGTTCCAGACGGGAACTGGAAGAATTGAGCAAAAGCGCTGTAGCAGGCGTGCGGGAAGGCGCTTTTGGTGTGGAAGCTTTAGTGAAAAGAAAAAAGATACCGGGCGGGATGCACGTGGACCCGGCGAACCTGGAAGACATCATGCTCTATTACAGCAGGGAGGAATAATGCCATGAAAGGACTTTTATTAAATGAGTTTTTGACCATGCGGAAAGTCATTGCGATGTATTTAGGAATCCTGATATTATATTATGCCTTTGGAGTATTTGGAAGAGGAATGGCGGGAGTTCAGATATTTGCGGTTTTTTTCAGCGCCATGCTGGTGATCTATTCTTTTTCTTACGAGGAAAAAAGCGGCTGGATCAGTTATGTGAACGTGCTGCCTGTATCGAGGGCGCAGGTGGTCCTAAGTAAATATATCCTGTCTCTGATTGCCATGGGGGCGGCGGCCGGAGGCGGGGCCCTGATTCAGACGATCATGAATCTGAAAAGCCATGTACGGCTGGATAACGGATTGTGGGTATCCATAATGGCTTTTTGTGTGGCATCCTTTTTTCTGTCCCTCATTATCCCGATCCTTTTTAAAATGGGAGCTGAAAAATGCCGAATCATCCTGGTGGTTATTTTCCTGATTCCTTTCATGACAATTATGTTAATTGAAAAGACAGGAGTGGAGCCGGCCTTTACCATACAGGACTTGATAGCGATGACCCCGCTTATAGTATTATGCGCCGTGATATTTATGATTCTGTCTTGTATGCTGACTCTGCGGATATACAGTAAAAAAGAATTTTAAATTTTATGCTTAGAACAACAGGGCTGCCGGACGCCACGGCGGCCTTGTCTCTTATTTCATAATGTATTTTTTAGTTAACAGAATTGTAATTGACTTTGCAATATCGGGGTGGTAGTATCTAGATAATATCAAAATGATATCAACTTATAAGTGAAAAAGCTTGAAAGCGTTTAAAGGGCGCGGATAGGAGGGTAATGATGAAAGGTGATTTTTCGAAGGAGAAGGAACTGGCTCCGGTGAGCGGTATGGTCGGGCTTTTGCTGGCATTCCTTTTTCTGGCCGGAGGTACGGCTGCTATCATATGCAGCGCGTTATTCTTGAAAGGTCCGGCATTCGGTATTCTGCTCGTGGTGGGTATCCTGCTCGTCTGCGCGGTGTCTCTTCCAGTGATGGGACTCAAAGTGGTGGCGCCGAAGGAAGCGCTGGTGCTGGTACTGTTCGGCACTTACTACGGTACAATCCGGCAGGAAGGATTTTATCTTGTAAATCCATTTTGTACGGGAGTGAATCCGTCAGTAAAATCCACTCCGACCACGATTGCCGGCGGCAACATCCAGCTGTGCACTACCTTCAGCAAAAAGGTTTCCTTAAAGACCATGACTCTGAATAATGAGAAGCAGAAGGTCAATGATCAGCTGGGGAATCCGGTTATCGTAGGAGCCGTAGTCATTTGGAGGGTGGTAAATCCGACGAAAGCGGTATTTAATGTCAATAATTATAAGACCTTTCTGTCCATCCAATGTGATTCTGTTATCCGGAACGTAGCCCGCCTGTATCCTTATGATATAGGGGACGATGGGAGCGGAAGCAGCGACGCGGATGAAAAGACGCTCCGAGGGAGCACCCGGGAAGTCGCTGACAAAATGTGCTACGAGCTTCAGGAGAGGGTAAAGGATGCCGGTCTGGAGGTCAGCGACGTACAGATCACCCACTTATCCTATGCGCCGGAAATCGCATCGGCCATGCTCCAGAGACAGCAGGCGGTGGCCATCATTGCGGCACGGCAGAAGATTGTAGAAGGCGCAGTGGGAATGGTCGAGATGGCGTTGGAGAAATTAAACGAAAACGATGTGGTGGAACTGGACGAAGAGAGAAAAGCGGCCATGGTCAGCAATCTCCTGGTGGTACTCTGCGGAAACAAAGATGCCCAGCCAATCGTGAACAGCGGAAGTATTTACTAAAAATAGATTAGGAGAGGACTGCCCGGGGACGGGACAGCAAGAGGTGAAAGACAATGATTCAATTGGAGCACGTATCAAAGGTTTACAACGGGATGCACAAAGCGGTGGATGATTGTTCCTTTTCCGTGGAGGATGGAAAGATCACCGGTTTTATCGGGCCCAACGGCGCGGGAAAAACGACTACGCTCAAGATGATCACAGGGATCCTGGAAGCGACGGAAGGGAGCATTACCCTGGATGGCGTCGATATCAAAAGGAATGGAGTAGAGGCTAAGAAAAAGATTGGGTTTGTATCTGACAATCCGGACAGCTTCCTGCGGCTCAAGGGGCTGGAGTATCTGAATTTCATGGCGGATATCTATGACGTCCCCACGGAAGGAAGAAGTGAGAAGATAAAGGAGATGGCGGAGCGGTTCGAGATGGCGGACGCGCTGGGAGATAAAATCCTCAGCTATTCCCATGGCATGAGGCAGAAGATCATGGTAATGGGCGCTCTGCTCCACAGCCCGTCTCTGTGGATATTGGATGAGCCTCTGACCGGACTGGATCCTAAGGCGGCTTTTGAGCTGAAGGATATGATGCGGGAGCATGCGGACAGCGGATGTGCGGTTCTGTTTTCCACCCATGTTCTGGAGGTGGCGGAGAAACTTTGTGACAAGGTAGTGATCATCAACAAGGGCCGAATCGTATTCCAGGGTACGCTGGACCAGCTGAGACATGGCTACCCGGAGGGAACGAGTCTTGAGGAAATATTCCTGGCGGTGACGGAACATGCGTAAATATCTGATACTGACAAGGAAGCTGTTAAAATCCGGCCTGGGAGGATTCGCTGCTTCCGGAAAAAATAAAAAGAAAAAACGCAATCTCAGCCAGGGAGCCATGTGGCTCATACTCCTCGTCTGTCTGATTCCCATGATCGGTATGTTATATAAGGCAGGAGGAGGTGCGTACGGACTTCTGGCCCCCATAGGACAGGAAGGAGTGGCGCTGGAGCTGGCTTTCTTCGCAGGCTCGATCATGAACCTGATGCTGGGATTTCCGATGATCATCTCCGTATTTTATATGACAGGAGATATTGAAAAGCTGCTTTATCTGCCGCTCCATCCCTGGCAGATAGTGGGAGCGAAATTTACCGTTTCGCTTTTGTATACGTACCTGACATCCTTGTACTTTCTCTGTCCGTTCCTGGTGGGATATGGAATCGCGTCAGGGGCCGGGGCGATGTTTTGGATCTTCATTGTGATAGCCGTAATCCTGCTCCCCGTTATGCCGCTGGTATACAGCGCCATACTCTCCATGATTATCATGAGAGTGTTTAAAAAGGCAAAAAACAAGGACTTTCTCAGCGTTATCAGTGTGATCCTGAGCCTTGTCCTTGCGTTTGGGATCAGCAGCTTCACCTCCAGCATGGGCAATATGGGAAATCAACAGCTGATGGATATGCTGATGAAGGGAAGGAATTCTCTGATGGGGCTTATGAACGGGATTTTTCCGTCCCTTCGTTTCCTGGAAAAGGGGGTGGCGGAGGGAAGTATCCTGTCCATGCTGATATTTCTGGGGATCACGGCTCTTGCGCTGGTGGTTTTCTTCCTGATAGCCCAAAGACTGTATTTTGCGGGCGCCATGGGAATGCGGGAGACGACAGCCAGGAGGAAAGCGGTTTCTTCCAAAGAAAGCAATAAGCTGAACAGGAGGCGCAGCCCGAGACAGGCATATCTGTTAAAGGAGCTGAGGCTTTTGATACGGACGCCCATTTATTTTATGAATTGTGTGATGCTGGTATTTTTATGGCCGCTCTTTTTCCTGATCCCGCTTGTACTGCAGTTCAGTAAATCGGGAGGAATCGATATCGGCGGTCTGCTTTCCGCATTGAATTTGGGAAGCACAGGAGCCAGCGCTGTTGTCCTGTTTGGTGTCCTGTGTATATCGCTGGGAGCGGGTCTCTTCAATTATGTGGCTGGCACCGCGATTTCCAGGGAGGGAAAGAACTTCCAGTTTATGAAAGCGATTCCCGTATCTTTCCGTACACAGCTTCAGGCGAAGCTGCTCTCAGGCCTTTATATCGGGGTCGGCGGTACGACCTTATACTGCCTGATCATCCTCCTTGTGCTGATGGGAGGCTTTGGGCTTCCCGTATGGATTCTGCCGTTTGCCTTAATTGGGAGTGTCCTAGCCAATCTGATCCAGTGCCTGATCCAGCTGTTTATGGATCTGTTCCATCCCAAGCTGACCTGGGAGAGCGAGCAGCAGGCCGTGAAACAGAATATGAACGTTATGGTCGGAATGCTTCTGAACCTGATCGCAGGGGTTGGCATAGGAATGTTGATCTTCTGGCTGTATAAAATCCTCAGTATACCTCTGATTGCGTATGCCGCTGCGGCATGTGTGCTTTTGGCGGCAATCTCCTTCGCTTTGTACAAGGGAGTCATGGCCTATGGGATCAGGCGGATCGAAAATTTGGAATAAAGGAATACCGGAAAACATCGGCGGCTCTTGTAAACAGGGCGGGATTCCGTTAGAATGGTAGGTGAGAAGATGCCCGTACAGAACAACGAAAAGGATAAAAATAAAAAACAAGTGCTCCTCCGGCTGTCGCCGGCTCTCTGGAATGAGCTGGCTCAGTGGGCAGAGGACGATTTTCGTTCCATCAACGGGCAGATTGAATACCTTTTGACGGAAGCCGTGAGGGGGCGGAAAAAGGGGAGTAAAGGGGAGGAGCTGTGATGAAACCATATCGCAGTATCAATTACAGGATTGCAACCTGGCTCATTCATCTGAGCGTCTGGTTTACCACTATTTTTCTGTTCGTGTTCTGGAGCAGGATTCCAGATCAGATTCCCAGCCACTATAATGGCGCGGGAGCGGTGGACAAATGGGGAGGGAAAGAAGTCCTGTTCATGCTGATCTTTGTGATGTTCTTTGTCTATGGATGCCATTTTATCGCGGTTCTTATCTGTAAGAACGGTACGACCAGAGAAGGTCTCTATTCAAAGAAGCTCAAAGATTTTGTGACAGATGAGGATGTACAGACCGCGGTCAGGATCACCCTGGATTTTCTGGCGTGGATGGACGCGTCCCTGATGGCAATGTTTGTGTATATCACCGTCTGCTCGGCTTCCTGTGTTCCCATAGGCCCCTGGTTTGTAGCGGCGGTCTTCCTGGTGATGGGCTTGGAACTCACTTGGTACACGGTCCGGATGCTGAAGCAGAGAAAGATCATACGGATCAGGGCGGCCGGGGGGCTTGAGGCATGGAACGAGGAAGCCGGAAAGGGCTCACGGAAGCGGATATACGGAGATGTGGAAAACGTGCCGGAGGAGAAGTGCGTAGGAGATATAACCGGAGGACAGGAAGAATTTACCTATGACGACGTGACCGGAAGTTTTGGAGCGAAGACTCTCGGCGACATCGGCTGTGCTCCGGAAGAAAAGACCTATGGCGATATTTCCGGCGAGTATGGCAGTGAAAAAGAAGATGATATGTAGGAAAATGTCCGGAAACGGCGGCTGCCCCTTTACAAATGAAGCCGGATATAGTATAATCTGGGCATGATTTTTAAGAGAACACTTTAAATGAGCAGCAGATACAGGCTGTGAAGAAGAGGAGTACCCCAACGGCACATCCAGAGAGGACGGTTCACCGGCTGAAAGGCTGTCCATGAACGCATTGGAGGAAGGTAGCTTCTGAGCTGGGCCGCTGAAAACGTCCGATATTGGACGGAAAAAGTAAGCAGCCGCGGTTTGCCCCCGTTACCGGGCCAGAGATGACTGCGGCAGTTTTCCGCAGCCAACCAGAGGTGGTACCGCGATGATTCGCCCTCTGCCGTCGGAAGACGGCGGAGGGTATTTTTTTGTTTCATAGGAAAGTGGGTCCTATGAGACAGAAAACTCTCCGGGTTTGAAGTGGGCTTGCCCACTTTGTTCTTCTACAATAAGAAAGGATAATTACGACTATGAGCAAGGAACTGGAAAAAACCTATAATCCCCAATCCATTGAGGAGAGGCTGTATGAAAAGTGGATGGATAAGAAATATTTCCACGCGGAGGTGGATAAGAGCAAAAAACCGTTTACCATTGTCATGCCTCCGCCCAATATCACAGGGCAGCTGCATATGGGACATGCCCTCGACAATACCATGCAGGATATTTTGATCCGTTATAAGAGAATGCAGGGATATTCGGCCCTGTGGCAGCCGGGCACCGACCATGCGGCGATCGCCACGGAAGTCAAGGTCATCGACAAGCTCCGCAGCGAGGGGATTCAGAAGGAAGACCTCACCCGGGAAGAATTCATGAAATATGCCTGGGAATGGAAAGAGGAATACGGCGGCAGGATTGTCAACCAGCTGAAAAAGCTGGGTTCTTCGGCAGACTGGGACAGAGAACGCTTTACCATGGATGAAGGCTGCTCCGAGGCCGTTCTGGAAGTTTTTATCCGCCTGTATGAAAAGGGATATATTTATAAAGGCTCGAGGATCATCAATTGGTGCCCCGAATGTCAGACCTCCATTTCGGATGCAGAGGTAGTGCATGAGGAGCAGGCAGGCCATTTCTGGCACATCAACTATCCGGTGAAGGATGAACCCGGACGCTTCGTGGAGATCGCTACGACCAGGCCGGAAACGATGCTGGGAGACACTGCCGTAGCCGTTCATCCCGATGATGAACGGTACAAGGATCTGGTGGGGAAGATGCTGATCCTGCCCATTGTGAACCGGGAGATCCCAGTCGTCGCCGACTCCTATGTAGACAAGGAATTCGGTACAGGCTGTGTGAAGATCACTCCCGCCCATGACCCCAACGATTTCGAAGTGGGAAAACGCTGCGGGCTGAACGAAATCAATATATTGAATGACGACGCCACCATCAATGAAAACGGCGGAAAATATGAAGGCATGGACCGTTATGAGGCACGGAAAGCCATTGTGAAAGAGCTGGAAGAGCTGGGGCTTCTCGTGAAGGTGGCGGATCATTCTCATAATGTGGGGACACATGACCGGTGCAAGACTACCATTGAGCCCATGGTGAAGCAGCAGTGGTTTGTAAAGATGGATGAGATGGCGAAGCCGGCCATCGAAGCGCTTAAATCCGGACGTCTTAAATTTGTGCCGGAAAGCTTTGGAAAGACGTACCTCCACTGGCTGGAGAACATCAGGGACTGGTGTATTTCCAGACAGCTTTGGTGGGGACATCGTATTCCCGCGTATTACTGCGAGAAATGCGGAGAGATGGTCGTAGCGAAGGAGGCTCCCCATACCTGTCCGAAATGCGGATGTACGCATATGGTTCAGGATGAGGATACGCTGGATACCTGGTTCAGTTCGGCCCTGTGGCCTTTTTCAACCCTTGGATGGCCGGAAAAGACGCCGGAGATGGATTATTTTTATCCTACGGACGTATTGGTTACCGGTTATGACATTATCTTCTTTTGGGTGATCCGTATGGTGTTCTCGGGCATCGAGCAGACCGGGAAGGAACCCTTCCACACGGTGCTGATTCACGGGCTGGTGAGGGATTCCCAGGGAAGGAAGATGAGCAAATCCCTTGGAAACGGCATTGATCCTCTGGAGGTTGTTGAGAAATTCGGAGCTGATGCCCTCCGCATGACGCTGATCACAGGAAACGCTCCCGGGAACGATATGCGGTTTTACTGGGAGCGCGTGGAAGCCAGCAGGAATTTTGCCAACAAGGTCTGGAATGCCTCACGGTTTATCATGATGAACCTGGAAAAGGCGGAGGACCAGCAGGCTGAGGTGAAGAATCTGACCAGCGCCGACAAGTGGATCTTGTCCAAGGTGAACACCCTGACGAAGGATGTGACGGAGAACCTGGATAAATATGAGCTGGGAATCGCCCTCCAGAAGGTATACGATTTTATCTGGGAGGAATTCTGCGACTGGTATATCGAGATGGTGAAGCCCAGGCTTTACAGCGATACAGATGAAACAAAAGCGGCGGCGATCTGGACTCTTAAGACGGTGCTGATTCAGTCTCTGAAGCTTCTGCATCCCTATATGCCGTTTATCACAGAGGAGATTTTCTGCAACCTGCAGGAGGAAGAGGAGTCTATCATGATCTCCAAATGGCCGGAATATAAGCCGGAATGGAATTTCGCCGGCGAGGAGAATTCGGTGGAGACCATTAAAGAAGCGGTGCGCAGCATCCGGAATGTCCGTACCTCTATGAATGTGCCGCCCAGCAAAAAGGCAAAGGTGATCGTGGTATCAGAGGACGCTTCTGTCCGCGAGATTTTTGAAAACGGCAGGATCTTCTTTGCAACGTTAGGTTATGCCAGCGAAGTGTCCGTCCGGGCGGATAAAGCGGGAATCGCAGAGGATGCAGTGTCGGCGGTGACGGCCAAAGCGGTCATCTATATGCCTTTTGCGGAGCTGGTGGATATCTCCAAGGAGATGGAACGCCTTGAGAAAGAGAAAGAACGGCTTGAAAAGGAACTGAGCCGCTCCAGAGGCATGCTGAATAATGAGAAGTTCGTAAGCCGTGCGCCGGAGGACAAAATCCAGGCGGAAAAAGAGAAGCTGGCGAAATACGAGCAGATGATGGAACAGGTGCAGGAGCGCCTGAGCCAGCTGAAAAAACAGTGATACGGTCATAAGAATACGGCGGGGAGTTTTCTGGCGGGCCTATAACGGCTCCGCCAGCAGCTCCAGAAACTGCATTCCGGCCAGGGAGACCGGATGGGAGCTGTCGCTCACCACACAGATGTGTCGGGGCGGCAGTTCTTCTTTTATGGGGATCTGAAAGACGGAACCGTCTGCCAGGGCCTCTGCGGCAAAGCCCTCAGGCACGATGCCGATGCCGAGATCGTGGATGACAAACGGCGTGACCAGATCGGTGGTGGCGGGTTCCACATCCGGATCCAGCACTGCCCCGCAGCTTAGGAAATGCTGCTCCAGGAAGCGGCGGGTGGCGGTTCCCTGGCTGGTACAGATCAAAGGATACTGTACCAGTTCATGAATGCTTAAGACGCGGCCCTTAAGCTCCTGGAAGCTTTTGCCGGCGATCACGATATCCTGAAAGGAAGTCAGAGGTGTCATTTCCAGTCCCTCGGCGTTTTCCAGAGGAGAAATGACGATAGCAAAGTCGGTAGTGCCGTCCCGGAGAGAAGCCAGTGTCCCGGGAGTGGTGCTGCAGGAAATCTTAAGCTTTAGAGTTGGGTAGAGATTCCGGAATTTTTCCAGATAGGGCAGCAGGAAATTGTGGAGAGTCATTTCACTGGCCCCGATTCGGACAGCGCCGGCAGCGAGAGACTTGCTGGCGGCCAGAGCCTCTTCTGCTTCCCAAAGATGGCAGCAGGCTTTTTCCACATGATTAAAAAGCAGCTCCGCCTCCGGCGTCAGAGTCACGCCTTTTTTGGAGCGGAGAAACAGGGAGCAGTCCAGCTCCGTTTCCAGGCAGCGGATATAGTGGCTGACGGTGGGCTGGGACAGGAAAAGGGCTTTTGCGGCTCTTGTAATGCTTTTATATTTGGCGACAAAGTAGAAGATTCTGTAATATTCAAAATTTACGGACATATCGGCTCCTGTAGTCAGATGAGTTATCAATAGAAATTTTCTATGGATTAGCGATAAAAAAAGAATTATTCAAATGGATGCAAAAGTAGTATAATTCCATGCGGGTTTAAAATCAAGAGGAAAGCAGAGGAGTTTGAGATGATAAAAGACCTGACAGAAGGAAAACCGTCATCGGTGCTGTGGAGATTTTCCATTCCGATGTTCGTCAGTGTGATTTTCCAGCAGCTTTATAATATAGCAGACAGCGCCATAGCGGGGAAATTCGCTGGGGAGTCCGCTCTTGCGGCAGTGGGCGCTTCCTATCCGATCACGATGATCTTTATGGCCATTGCGGTGGGCAGCAACATTGGATGTTCTGTGGTCATATCCCAGCTGTTCGGCGCCAAGAAATTCGAAGAGATGAAGACGGCGGTTTATACGACCTTAATCGCTTCCGTGGTCCTGTCCGCGGTCCTGACGGTGTTCGGACTCTGGGGCACGGGGCTTTTGATGAAGATGATCAACACGCCGGCGAATGTGTTTGACGACGGCGCTTTGTATCTGAGAATTTACATAGGCGGTTTTCTGTTCTTATTTTTATATAATATCTGCACCGGCATTTTCACCTCCCTGGGAGATTCCAAGACGCCGCTGTACTTTTTGATCGGTTCTTCCTTAAGCAATATTTTCCTGGACTACTGGTTTGTGACCGGATTCCATATGGGAGTGGCGGGAGTGGCCTGGGCGACCTTTTTAGCCCAGGGAGCGGCCTGTATCCTGGCATTTTTTACCCTGCTCTTTCGCCTTAAGAAAGTAAAGACAGAAAAAAGGCCGGCGATGTTCTCTGCCAATATGCTGAAACACGTCGGGGCGATCGCGGTCCCCAGTATTTTGCAGCAGAGCTTTATTTCCATAGGGAATATTTTCATACAGTGGAGGGTAAACGGGTTTGGATCTTCGGTCATCGCCGGATATTCGGCGGCGATCAAATTGAATACCTTTACCATTACGTCCTTCACGACGCTCGCCAATGGACTGTCCAGCTATACGGCGCAGAATATGGGAGCCGGGAAGGAAGAGCGGGTCAGCCAGGGATTCCGGGCGGGAACGGCCATGGCGTTTCTGGTTGCTGTGCCGTTCGCGGCGGTATTTTTTCTGTTCGGAAAGGAAATGATCTTTTTATTCCTTCCTTCAGGCGCAGATGTGGGAACCGCACTTTCCACCGGCACGACGTTTTTGAAAATTGTTTCGCCCTTCTATTTTGTGGTTTCGCTGAAGCTTATGGCCGACGGAGTGCTGCGGGGGGCTGGGGCAATGAGTTACTTTATGGTGGCGACGTTTACGGATCTTTTACTCCGGGTGATACTTTCGTTCCTGCTTTCCGTGCCTTTTCGTTCCACGGGGATCTGGCTGTCCTGGCCCATCGGCTGGACGATCTCCACGATTCTTTCTTATCTGTTCTACCGGCAGGGAAAATGGAAGAGAGAGGTTTTGTAGTGTGTTTTTATGGTTTCCTTGGATAAAATGTTTGCATATCGAGAAATCTGTATTATAATCAAAGAAAAATAATGCAGACAGAGGAAACGATCATGGGATATAGAATGAATATAAAAGAAGCGGAGGATTATCTGAATGATATCCCCCGCTTTTCTAAGAAGACCACAATGGAGAATGAAAGACGAATCCTGGAGCTTCTCGGGCACCCGGAAAGAGGGCAGAAGTTCATCCATGTGGCGGGGACCAATGGGAAGGGCTCCGTTTGTGCGTTTATAAGCAGTATCCTGAGGGAAAACAAGTACCGGGTGGGGACATTCACCTCTCCCCATCTGGTGGACATTACAGAGCGTTTTTTGATTGACGGGGAACAGGTCGGCGAAGAGCTGTTTCTGGACGCCTTTCACCGCCTTTATGATCTGTGTGAGGAAAGAAAGGATGAGATTGTCCATCCTTCTTATTTTGAATATCTGTTTCTGATCGGCATGCTGATCTTCCGGGAAATGAAGGTGGATATCACGGTGCTGGAGGTGGGGCTCGGCGGGCGGCTGGATGCCACCAATGTAATCGATTCTCCCCTGGTCTGTGTGATCGCGTCGATCGGGCTGGATCATACGGAGATCCTTGGTGATACGATCTCCCAGATTGCCTGGGAAAAAGCCGGCATCATAAAAGAGGGAAGGCCTGTAGTCTATGACGACAGCAGGGAAGAGGCTTCTCACGTGATAAGAAAAGCCGCGGCGGAGAAGCAGGCACCGGCCTGGCCTGTGAATCCTGAGGATTTTGAGATTACAAAGAGAGACAAGACGGGGATTGAATTCCGGATGACAAAAGGAGCGCTGGCCGGAAGTGTGTTCCGCGTGCCTTTTGTGGCGGATTATCAGGCGATGAACGCGTCGCTGGCCTTGACTGCCGTTCATATTCTGGAGGGGAAGAAGCCGGACAGGCTGGAAGAAGCCCTCCTTCATACCTCCTGGCCCGGACGGATGGAACCGGTGCTTCCCGGCGTTTATATGGACGGCGCCCACAACGACGACGGGATTCGGGTGTTTATTGAGACTGTGACGAAAATCCCGTGCGCCGGGAAAAAGTATCTGCTTTTTTCGGCGGTGGCGGATAAGGATTATGAGACAATGATCGATGAGATCTGCCGGGGCGCCGACTTTGACGGGTTTATCCTGACAGAGCTTAACAGCTACAGGGCTCTGCCGTTAAAGAATATCCTGGAGACGTTCCAGAAAAAGACGGACAGGCGGGTTTGGAGCTTCGGAAATATCCAGGAGGCGTTTGCTTTTGCTATGGAAAAGAAATCGGAGGAGGATCTTGTCTTTATCGCGGGCTCCCTGTATTTGGCGGGAAGTATCAAAGAGCTTCTGAGGGAAAAGTCCGGCTCATAATCGTGAAAAGGTCCGGAGAACTGAAAAGTATGGCGATTTCTGTCGGCCTTTTCCAATTGTAAAAAATGGTAATTTGTAGTAGAATACTTCTTGCACATATAGAAAATTTTAAGAATTTTGAAGGTGTGCATTCATGGAAACTATGATATACTTTTTGTATCTGTGATTTTAGAGAGGATGAGTCTGTATGCTGAATTTTGAGGAAGAGCTGGCCAAATTCAAGCCCAGTCGGGATATTGACCAGGTGGAGGATACCATCGTGAACCGGGACATCACAGATGTGACGGATATCATGGTGGAGTTTTTGAAAGAACAGTACGAACAGGACGGCAGAGAGTAGGAATTTTATGGAATGTTTATATTGCCATCATCAGATGGGCACCGGAAAATACTGCCCTGTCTGCGGACGAGATGTGTCCCTGTACAGGAAAGTGGTCAAGGCCTCCAACACGTACTATAATGTGGGGCTGGAAAAGGCGAAGGTGCGGGATTTGAGCGGCGCGGCCGTTTATCTCAGAAAAAGTCTTGATCTATATAAAAAGAATACGGATGCCAGGAACCTCCTGGGCCTCATTTATTATGAAATGGGTGAGACGGTGGATGCGCTGGCAGAATGGGTCATCAGCAAGAATCTCCAGCCGGATGACAATCTGGCGGCAGAGTATCTTAGAAAGCTCCAGTCCAGGCAGTCCAGGCTGAATCAGATGAATCAGACCTTGAAGAAGTTCAACCAGGCCTTGTACTATGCCCGCCATGACAGTGAGGATCTGGCGCTCCTGCAGGCCAAAAAGGTCATCAGTATGAATCCCAGGTTTGTGAAAGCGTATCAGCTTCTGGGGCTCCTCTACCTGAAAAAGGAGGAGTATGCAAAAGCTGAAAAGACCATCCGGGCGATTCTGACCATCGACGTGAACAACACGGCGGCTCTTTCTTATTTGGACGAGCTCAAGGATATCGCGAAAAATAAAAAGGCGATCGCAAAGGAAAAGAGCAGGAAGCAGGCCAAAAAGAATGTGGAGCGGGATCTGTTCGAGGATGCGGTCCGGGATGAGGCTATTGTGCCCACCTACCGGGAGGGTACAGGGAGCTGGGCCACGGTGCTTTTGCTGGCGGTGGGGCTTGTAGTCGGTGTGCTGTTTACGTATTTCCTGATTCTGCCAGTAAAGGAAAAGGCGTTAAATACCAGCTTCAATGAGAACATCCTGACTTATAATGAAAAGATCGCGGAGCGGGATACGAACATCACCGGTCTCCAGGGGCAGATTGACAGCCTGAATGAGGAAAAGGGCAATCTGCAGAATGAGCTGGCCGCTTATACCGGGGAGGGCGGCATCATCAACGAATACAATAAGCTTCTGAATGTGCTGACGCTGAAAGCCAGCGGGGATTATATCGGGGCCATGGACTCCATTTCCTCCATAGATCCCAGCCTGGTGACCAACGAAATCTTCCAGAATGTATACAATTCCCTGAATTCAGAGTTCAAGGACAGCGGTGTGCAGAACCTGTTTAACCTGGGAAAAGCGGCATATGACGCCAGGAACTGGGAGACGGCCAGGGTGTATTTTGCAAAGTGTCTGGAGCTTCAGCCGGACTATCCGGAGGTGATCTTCTATATAGGCGTATGCTATCAGAACCTCAGTGACTGGGGAACGGCCGTGAGTTATTATAACCAGCTCATTGACAATCCTGCGTATTCGGGGACGGCATGGGGCGCTCAGGCGCTCCAGCAGAGAGGCTATTAGGAAAAAAGACGGACATGCTGTCTGCCGTGCAGGCGGACAGGGCCGGAAAACAGAAAGTATAAGGAACACATACAAAGGAAAAATGATTTGTATGTGTTCCTTTTTTTGCAGAAAATCTGAGGAATTCCGGCATAAAACGCCGGCAGTCGGTGAGAAATGTAAAAACAATGTGAAATATCTGCAGAGCAGGAGGTATAGAAAAGTGGAAAATGGGGCAAACTATAAGGTCAGAGGTACGGTGCTCTATGCGCTGATGCCGAAGGAGGTAGACCATCACAGCAGCCAGGAGATGAAATTGGGAATTGCCGAAGCGCGGGGGAAGCGAAAGGTCACAAGACTGGTCTTTGATTTTTCCAAAACGGATTTCATGGACAGTTCAGGAATTGGGATGATCCTGGGCCGCTATAAAGAAATGGCGGCTGTGGGCGGGGAGGTATTTGTGAAAGACGCAAGTCCCAGGGTAAAGAAGATTCTGGAGATGTCAGGAATCTACCGCATCGTTCAGAGCTGGGACGGCCAGAATGAGGAAAGGGGAAGATAAAATGAAGAACGCTGTGGAAACAGAAAGGACAGAAGCTGCGAAAACGGAAAGAGACCGGAAGGAGGATGAGGGGCCGGATATGGACAGAAAACTAGAGGGAAATAGGAATATGGAATCTAAAAAGAAAGACAGAGCCGGTGAGACCGTCCATCTGGAATTTGAAAGTCATTCCCACAATGAGCAGTTTGCCAGAGTGGTGTCGGCGGTGTTCGCGGCCAGACTGGATCCCACGGTAGAGGAAATAGAGGACATCAAGACGGCAGTTTCCGAGGCGGTGACCAATGCCATCATTCATGGATACGAGAAGGAGATAGGGGTGGTCCATTTGGATCTTACCATAGAGGACAAGAGCCTGACCATTGTTGTAAGAGACGAAGGAGCAGGCATTGCCAATGTGAAGCAGGCGATGGAGCCGCTCTATACATCCAAGCCTTCTAAGGAACGGTCGGGCATGGGATTTTCATTCATGGAGGCCTTCATGGATGAGGTAACGGTAGAATCGGAGCTGGGAAAAGGGACAGAGGTCCGGATGGTAAAACGAATAGGCTCGATTTTTCCGCTGTGATACATAAGGAGGCGTGTATGGACGAGACAATGGAATTGATCCAATCGGCACACGCAGGGGATAAAGAAGCGAGAGACAGGCTGGTATCGGAAAACATGGGGCTTATCTGGAGTGTCGTACGGAGATTTCTGGGCCGCGGCCATGAACCGGAGGACTTGTTCCAGATAGGAAGCATAGGGCTTATAAAGGCCATTGATAAATTCGATATGTCGTTTGATGTCAGGTTCTCCACTTATGCGATACCAATGATAACTGGGGAGATCAAGCGTTTCCTCCGGGATGACGGAATGATTAAGATCAGCCGGTCACTGAAAGAAATGGCGACAAAGGCAAGGGCAGAAAAGGAAAAGCTGGGAGTGTCCCTGGGAAGGGAGCCTACGCTGGACGAGCTGGCTGGAGCGCTTCAAGTGGAGCCGACGGAGCTGGCTGCGGCCATGGAGTCCGGCGCTGAGGTAGAATCTCTCTACAAGACCATTTATCACGGCGACGGAAACGCTATATATCTGATAGACAAGCTGGAGGATGGAAGAGAAGAGGACGAAGGTGTCTTAAATAAAATTGTGATCACGAGGCTGCTAAAGGAACTGGCGCCGCAGGAGCAGCGGCTCATTGTCATGCGTTATTATATGGATAAGACACAGACACAGGTGGCGGAGGAGCTGGGGATATCTCAGGTGCAGGTGTCCCGCCTGGAAAAGAAGATTCTGCAGTCCATGAGGAGGCGTCTGTGAACATGAGGGTATATGGACGTATAAAACACCCCCTGAGAAGTGTACTCTTCTCCGGAGGTGTAGATTTTCCATTATCGAAACCGGTCTTTTTCTTCACCTAGACTGTTTACAAACCGTTCCATATCCTGCCTTGTGTGCATCTGACGGCTTTTTTCCACGGCGTTCTCTTTTTCCGCGTCTGACATGTTGGCAAAAGCCTTCATGGATTTTGAATTTGCCGCCAGGGACAGGCCAAAACCGATGGGCATGTCTCCGCCCTCGCCGATATTCCATTTGTTTTCCAAATCGTCCGCTCCCTTCCTGTTGCTTTGTATAGGATTTATTAATGCTGTTTCCGTTTCTTGACCTTTTATGCCCAGTACACTCCGGCCAGGTTTAGAATCCAGTACAGGATTCCGGCGATCCAGGAGGCAAATATTCCATAGAGGATCACAGGACCCGCGATCGTGAATATTTTACATCCAATACCGAAAACATGTCCTTCTTTTTTGTATTCGATTGCCGGCGCAACCACGGAGTTGGCAAACCCGGTTATCGGTACGAGGGCTCCCGCGCCGCCGAAGGTGACGATTTTGGGGAAAATATTAAGCCCGGTTAAAATGATCGCGCTTCCGATCAGGATAAGAAGCGTCCATGCGTTTGCCGCGTCTTTTTCCAGTCCATTGTTCAGGAAAATGTTGGTGAACCATTGGCCGATCGTGCAGATGATCCCGCCGGTCAGAAATGCCTTGCACATATTGAGCGGAGTATTGTGCGTCGGCGTCACCTTTTTCACATACTGCTCATACTCCTTTGGCTGCATTGTCTCATCGGGAAGGGGGATTTCCCCATTTTCCGCATTTCCCCGGTTCTTTACACCCTGTTCTTCTTTCATAATTCCAGTTCCTCTCTGTCAATGAATATTTAAGATAAAATAGACGGCAGCTCCAAGCCCTTTTCCGACCGCGATACTCAGTATCACATATTGCAGTCCTGTGGTCAGGTGGATTCTCCTGCTTAGTACAGGAAGCGCGTTGAGCGTTTCCGCCAGGGACATGATCAGGCATCCTACAAATACTCCGGCTCCGATGCCGAACAGCAGAAGGACCGGATAACCGCCTGGAACCGCGATCTCATAAAGATTCACGATATTGCCCAGTGTCCCTCCGGCCACGATAAAGTCCTCGATCAGCCGGATATGCTTGCCGGTGTGCGTCTTGCCGATCAGGCGGATCACTACGCCTATGGTGACGATAAAGGCGAAGATACCGGCCGCGATCACTCCGCCGGCACATAGGCCCACCAGGCCTAAAAACAGATATTTAAGAAACATCAATGCCTGATTCCTCCCTGCTCGCATTTTGGATCAAGGTAGTATTTACATCCGTCTCATAAGTTCGCATCTGAACCTCGATGGGAGTCGGATCCTTGGAAAGCGCCGCTTTGGAAAAGTGATTGAAGAATACGATGATTCCCAGAGGCAGGCCGATGGAATAGGTGAATTCCAATATCGTCGGCCCGCCGGCCTGTACTCCCATGACCTGATAATAGAGATGGCCGAATACATTGGAAACATCTCCGTCATTATTAAAGGTCATGATGGCAAAAGCCGCTCCGAAAAACGCGACAATACATACTGCCGCCGCCTTCAGCCAGTCCCAGACGGGGCTTGGCTTGACATTCGGCTGGTAATCGATGATGCAGTCTGTTTCACCTATATTATTGATTTCTACCCGGCTGTCCAGCTTTTCCATCTGTTTGATCAGGTCCATTACGGACAAAACATACCGCTCTTTCTTGTCTGCCTGAATGTTTATTACCTTGATGGCCTTGCATTTACTTTCGATTGCCTTGTCCCTGCACCAGATGCTTCCCAGCTGTCCTAAGAATACATCTCTTTCGTGGACCTCTGTGTTCTGATTCAGTTTCAGATAGAGGACTTCGCTCATATCTTTCTCGCCGCCTTACTGATCTTTTCGCACAGGAACATGCTCCCGTCTTTGAGCTTTTCCTGAAGAAGCTCGCCGCCGTCCTTTACTGACTGGACCAGCGTTCCTTTATTCTGGCTGGTTCCTTCCTTCATGGAAACCACATAGCAGATTACCGCAACGACAGCCGCCAGAAGAAGCAGTCCTATAATCCATTTCTTTGTTTTTGAGCAACACATATCATCAGCTCCTTTTCTGTCATTATCTGGTGATAGTATGATTGAAATGTTCCGTTTTTATTCCTTTAAAGTTTAGAAACAGATTTTATTTTAAACGTGGAGCGGCTGTGCGGATTGACGCTTTTTTCAAAGAATGGTATGATATAAAAAATTGTATTTTTATAAGTACAATGTGACGGATGAACGTACACGGTTATCCATCACTTTGTCGGATACAGGATTCCTTAGGGGAAGGGGGAGGGGTATCATGAAGCTCAATGCAGATATTCTTTATCAGAGTCTGTCCGAATATTTTGAGGTGATATGCTGCGGAAAGGAAATTTATTCCCTGACTCTGGAGCCCCCGGTCTTTTTTCGGGAGGGAATGGAGTACCGGACCGGAATGATCTGTGTAGGGAGGGCAGGGGAACTGCCGGAGCCGCAGAAGGTATCTGGATGCCTTCTGATCTGCGTAGGAGGGCGGATGCCCGCTTCTTGGAATCCGCGGGGATGCCGTCTGTTTTCCATTCCAGAGGAGGCAGATCTTCTCCTGGTGTTCAATGTACTTCAGGATACGTTTGCCAAATATGAAAGCTGGCGGGACAAATTGCGGCGGATTTTAGATAAGACGGCGGATATCGGGGAAATGATACGGATTACAGCTCCTTTGTTGAACGATTCCATCTCTTTTTGCAATAAACATTTGGAAATTGTGGCTCAGGCAGATCCGGATGGGGGAAACTCCCAACTCATTGGCGCTGCCTTAAGCGCCGACCGGGTCAGGAGTTTTTCAGATTCTCATGCCAGGAATGTCGCCATGAGAGAACCGTTTATTTATCATTCAGGTGAAAACGATATTTATTGTATCAACATTTATAAGCAGGGCAGTTATCAGGGGCTGCTCACACTGTCCAATGCCCATTCTCCTCATACGCGTGGGCAGCTGGAGTTATTTAAATTTTTTTTCCAGTATGCGAGCGCAGCTGTAGGCAAGCAGGCGGAAAGCGGAAAGAGCAGCCTTGTCACGCTGAAAACAGTTTTCCGGGATCTTTTGAGCTGTATGCCGGTCAGTGACTCCCGCCTTCTAAAAGCTCTCAGTATGGTCCCGAGGGAAAGAAGCAGCTGGGTATGCCTGGCGGCGAAGCCTTCCGGCATCATGGAAAGTCTTCCGATTGAATACCTCTGCGAGCAGGTGGAGACTTCATTTCCCGGAAGTCTGGCACTTCATGCTGAGCCCTACGTGGCGATGCTCATTCCGATGGAGTCCGCAGGTGTTCTTATGGGAGGACTGCCGGAGAGTCTGGAGCAGACCGCGGAGAAATTATTCTGTCATGC
Organism: Qiania dongpingensis; assembly: GCF_014337195.1. NCBI lineage: Bacteria > Bacillati > Bacillota > Clostridia > Lachnospirales > Lachnospiraceae > Qiania > Qiania dongpingensis. Next base: position 1,389,246 of record NZ_CP060634.1, on the reverse strand, counting down.
GGGGGTGAGCGGCCGGTTCACCAATATGCGGAAGGCAAGATTCTATTTTCGACAGGCTGTGGCCGCGCTTGAGACGGCAGACAATATGGAGCGGAAAGAGGTCCTGTATCTGTTTACAGATTACGCATTGTACTATGGGCTCAATAACAGCGTCGGGGAATTTCCATTGGAATACATGATGCCGGAGGGCCTGCTGCATTTGCGGAATGAGGAAGGGCAGGGAGAGTATGACGGCTGGAAAACGCTTAAGGTCTATCTGGACAATGAAATGAACGGCACACAGACAGCCAGAGACCTGTTCATCCACAGGACGACGCTTCAAAACAGGCTGCGGCGGATTGAACAATTGGTAGATTTAGCCACAGCAGAGAAGAGAATGTATATCAGGTATTGCATGTATTTACAGGAGATGTATGAGGAGATGCAAAAATAAGAATAGAAGAAAAACACCGGGCTGAGAAGTCCGGTGTTTTTTTATTTCACACCTTTCAGTATCATTCAAACAAATTTTTTTGCCTTATTTAAAAGGCATGAGGAAATCCGATTCCATCCAGGCGGCCCGCTGCCATAAGGCGCTTAACTGGAGCTTAATCGGAGGTTTCTAAAAATGATCTCAAAAAATATTTTGTCAGCTATTATGCCACACAAAGTGCTGAATTTTCTGCTTAAATATAGATTCAGTTTGTCGGATTTACAATTATAGGGGTATTCAGATAAGATAAAAGAAAGATTTTGCGAGAATTATGAGTTTTCTGAAAGGAGAGGGTATTATGAGCAAAAAAATTGATGAACGGATACCGAGGGAAGTCGGGAAGGGGGCGCTGCCGGATCATCCGGCCATCAAGACACCTTGGGAGAAACTGATCTCATACCATGATGCGGCACACTTTTGTTCCCGATATGGGGCGACGGTGGCGGCCAGTATGATGCAGGTGTACAGAATATTAGTCCCGGATTATGAGAAACGGTGCGAAGCGATCTGTAAAAATGCGTATGCGAGGTTATATCCTCTATTTTCGGGTCCGTATGGTCCGGTGATCGGAATCGATAAGCACAACGCACATCCGTTCTGCCGAGGTAATTTTACAGGTTCTTTGAACGGCGATTCCGGGGACGACCGGTATCTCATGTGCGGGCGCGTGACGGATTTTGGTACCTATCGTGTGGAAAAAGAACTGGATGTCTGTGACTGGGATATCGTCGGATCCGAGCTTTGCCGCGCCACGACTCAATCTCTGCAGGGGGTAGCAGACGGATATGCGGTTCATATGAAAGAAGGTCCCAGAGTGGAGTTTCATATGGTCGAGGCCAGAGGCTGCGGTGACCGGCATTGTCGTATCGTGGCGGAAAGCCGCGAGAAGTTTCCGATGCCGGAACATAAACAGTGGGAATGCTTCGGCCCTATCGCTACCTCCGACCAGATTAAAGATACGGCGGAGGAATATACCGTAAAGGAATCTATGATCTTCCGTGAAGAGACCAATTATAAATTCTGTAACGGGACCTGCATGGAAGAAGATCCCAATACGGCTCTGGCAGGCTGCGCGTCGGCGACAGGTACGGATTATCTGATTCCTGTCCTTGAGGAGCTGATCAAAGACGGTACACTGGACGAAAAATTCGTAGATCATGTCATCCGCTGCGTATTTGAAGCGGCCGGAAAGACAGCCTTTGGCGATTTTTATACAAAGGACGCGGTGCGAAGCTGGCTGGGAGCGCCGGCAGACGTAAATGACGGACGCCTGATGGGAGCCTATCTGGAAACGGTAATGCAGTGTCTTACGGTTCCTTATGAGATTGAAGCATTTAATAAAGAGGAAGTCATTTATCTTGTTGACCGCGCAAAACTTCAGAGAAGGATGCCCAGGCTGGTCACTGCATATCTGGCCCTGTGGGGCGGCGAGGTAAGGACACTGGCAGGCGCACAATGGTTTTTATGGGAGGAGCCTGGTGATGCAGGTGATGACAAGGTACGCATCGTGATCAAAAAGAAGATTGATAAGTACTGTTGATCTCGCAGTCAAGGATAGGAAAGGAGCATTCGGATATGTATCAAAATGTATATAAATATGACGAAATGAAGCGGTCGGAGCACATGGCCGTGAGGCAGACTGCCGGCTGGTATTATTGGACCCATCAGCTCCTTGAGGTGACGGGTAAAGATGCAGCCGCGTTCTTAGATAGGATGTTTGCCAATCCTGTTGCCAATCTGAAGGTTGGAAGAGACCGTTATACTGCCATGCTGAATGAAAAAGCGGAGATTATCGACGATGTAGTCGTCCTGAGGCTGGAAGAGGATAAATTCTGGGTATCTACTCTGTTTGTAAAAAAACTGACAGCCTGGTTCGACGCCCATCGTAACGGGGAAGAAACCGCTTATGAGGATGTGACCAAGAAATGGGATATGTACGCCGTTCAGGGCCCCAGGTCCAGAGATCTGGTGAATGCCTTGACGGATACTCCTGTGGATGAGCAGAAATTCTTCTCCATAGCGGATAATTCCATAGAGGGAATCCCTGTAAAGATCAATCGCGGCGGTTTTACCGGTGAGAAGCTTGGCTATGAGATATATGTGTCCCCGGAGCAGGGCGCGGCCATTGAGGAAAAATTAAGAGAAAAAGGGGAAGCCTTTGACGCAAAAGAGGTGACAGATTTTCAGATCATGGCGATCTCCCTTCCTACAGAGGCAGGCTTTTATTATATGCGCGATCTGATGTATACCAATCCTTTTGAGGTCGGCCTGGAACGGGGAATCGGCTGGGATAGAGATTTCATCGGAAGAGAGGCGCTGGAGAAGATCCGGGAGCAGGGACCGGCCCGTGAAATGCTGGGATTTACCGTAGAAGAAGCCGATGTCCATATTCAGCATAAAGGATTTGGCGGCCCCGGCGACCCTGTGCTCTTGGGCGGGAGAGAGGTTGGACGCGTTTCAAAGTTTACATACAGCTTTGTAAAGGATATCAATATCGGCTATATACTGGCGGAAAAGGGAACGCTGAAAGTCGGCGACCATGTGAGCGTCCATGGCTTTGACGGTGTGATCACGGAAAAACCGTTTATTTAGATGAGGGAGGAAATGATATGGCATTTGATCCAAAAGCGGCGGCAGCCGCTATGCTGAACAGCTATCTTGAAGATACATTATCTCTGGAAGAAATGCTTTCTGTAAAGGGGCAGGCGGCCATTGTAACAGGCGGCACCTCCGGACTCGGATTCTGCGCCGCCCAGCGCCTGTGCCAGGGCGGAGCGAAGGTGGTTATCGCCGGCTCTACGCAGGAAAAGGGCGATGTGGCCGTCGAGCTGCTCAGAACCAAGGGTTATGAAGTCTCATTCTGCAGGACAGACGTGCGGATTGAATCAGATGTGGAACGTCTGGTGGCATTTACGGCAGAAACCTATGGAAGCGTGGATATCCTTGTAACATCGGCGGGCGTGTGGAGCTTTGCCCATGTCTATGATATGCCGGAAGAGGAATTCCAGAGGATTATTGATGTCAATCTGGTCGGCGCGTTCCGTTGCGCAAAGCATGTGAGCAGATATATGACAGAGCATCAGGTCCGGGGCAAAATGGTATTGGTTTCTTCCAACAGCGCGTATTTGAGCCAGCCTCTTTTTGGCGGCTACTGCCATTATACTGCCTCTAAGGGCGGCGTAATAGCCATGACCCAGGAACTGGGAAAGGAACTGAAGCGTTTTGGCATCATGGTAAACACCGTGGCGCCCGGCGGCATGAAGACGCCCGGCTGTCTCACAAACGGGCCGGTTCGAACTCTTTCTCCTGAAAAGCAGAAAGAGATAGGGATTGAAATGCGTGCGGCTACTTTGGCGGAGGTTCCGACGGCGGACAGTGTCGCGATCGTGATCTATGGTTTCTGCACAAAGATGGCAGACGGCGTGACCGGAGAATGTATTGTTGCGGACAGCGGCATGCTGCGGAATATCGTGACTCACCAGCCGAAATGTGCGGAGTATCCTCCCCGTCAGGAATAAAGGCAGGCGTAGGGGGTATTGAGTATGAAAGGAGGAAATATGACGGAAAATAAAGCAGCTACCGGAAATGGATTTACCGGAAAGAAAAGATTGCTGTTGATCGTTGGCGTGCTTCTGACAACTGTAACATCTCAGGCGGCCAACTATGGAAACAATCTGGTCCTGCCGAGCAAATTGGTCCAGTTCAATATTACGGAAATGTACTCTCTGTATGCGACGCTGGGCGGCATGGGCATGATGATCTCGCTGCCCCTGGTGGGCATGCTCTGCAGCAAGTTCAGTGTGAAGAGAGTGACTCTGGCCGGTGTGATCTCCCATTTTGCAATCCGCTTCCTTTTGATGTTCGCGCCGAATGTGGGGATCTTTACAGCGCTCTGGGCAATGATGGGACTGGCGGCAGGATTGTACATATCGGCGCCGTACACCATGATGGCGACTATCGTTTCGCCGGAGGAGCGGCCGAAATTCTACGGTTTTATCGCTACGGCCTCAGCGGTCGGCTCGCTGGTCGGGCCGGGGCTTACAGGCGCTGTTATCGATGCCGTGTCCTCCAACGCGGGGCTGATCATCTATGGCGTTTTTGCGGTGATTCCTCTGATTACTCTGGGCCTGTTGTATCCATACCAAAAACGGCCTGGAAATGGAAAGAAGTTTGATTTTGGGGGCATTGCTCTTTTAATCGTCTTCGTATGCTGCCTGATCTTGTGGCTTTGTATGGTGGGATCGTATTTTGCGCTTCTCAGCGTGCCGGGAATCATTTTGCCTCTGGCGGCAGTCATAGCTCTTGTACTTTTAATAAAACTGGAACTGAGATCAGACAATCCTTCGGTGCCGGTGGAAATGTTCATAAAGAAGCGGTTCCGCGCCACATTCAGCGTGCAGGCTCTGATGGTCGCATATTCCACTTGTATAACGGCTTATGCGGTCCGTTACGTGACATATGTGATGCAGGGAACTTCATTTCAGAGCTCGACTGTGACCATGCCGCAGACCATCGTCCAGGCGATTGTCGGCCTGGCTATCGGGACTATTATCGGAAAGAACTTTAAAAAGCGGTTCCGTCCCATGGCCCTTTTGGCTCTCAGCATTTACGTGATAGCGCTGGTGATCCTTTCCACACTAAAGCCGGATTCCTCCATGCTGGTGATCTATGTGGCGACGGCGATCGGAGGTATCAGCCAGGCGATCACTCAGTCCATCCACGCTCCGTTTTTCCAGTCAGAGCTTAAACCGGATGAAATCCCGAAAGCGCAGGGGATGTATCAGTTCAGCAGCACCGGCGGCGCCAGTATTTTTGGAGCTATCTGCGGCGCGTGTATCAACTTTGGAGCGACCTTTAATCAGGTATTTCTGGTGGGGGCAGGGTTTGTTGCAGTGGCGCTGATCATTGCCATCTTTACATTCCGCTTCCCGAAGGAAGAACTGACAGAGGAATAGGAGGTTTATGTGGAAAAACGATTAGACGGAAAAGTGTTTCTGATCACAGGAGCCAGCAGCGGCATGGGTAAGGCTGTCACGGCCCGGTTCCTGGAGGAGGGGGCGAGGGCCGTCGCTGTAGGCAGAGATGAAAAGCGGATGGAACAGTGGAAAAAGGATCCCAGAGTGCGTCCGGTGATAGGGGATATCACGGAAAACGGAATGGCGGAAAGGATGGCAGGAGCTGCCAAAGAGACTTTCGGCCGCCTGGATGGAATCTGCAATGCCGCAGGAATCAATGACCTGAGCTATCCCCTTCTGGAGACGGATGATGAACGGTGGGACAGAGTCTTGGAGACGGATCTAAAGGCTCCCTTCCGTATTATCCGGGCCGCAGTCCCGCTTCTCGTGGAGAGCGGCGGAGGGAGCATTGTCAATATTGGTTCTTACGCAGCTCTCAGGGGGAATCACGGGCCCAGCTATACGGCGGCCAAGGCCGGTCTGGAGGGGCTGACTAAAAGCGTCGCGTTCGGCTTTGCGAAACAGAATATCAGATGTAATATCATCCATCCGGGAGGGACGAGGACAAATATCGGAGTGACCTCCGGAGGAAAATATCACGAGGCTCAGGGAGCGCTGTCCAAGCTTATTATGGATATGCCGGTCAACTGGTTTGGTTATCCTGAGGATATCGCAAATGTGTGTTTATTTTTATGCAGTGAGGAGGCAAAGTGGATCAACGGCGCCGTGATCTCTGTGGACGGCGGCATGTCTGTCTGCTGACGATGAAGAAAGAGAGGAAAGAAATGAGGAAAAAGCTTTCAGTGATCACTGGAGGAAGCAGCGGGCTCGGCCTTGCGGCAGCCAGATGTCTGGCATCCGAAACATCAGTCCTGCTCTGTGCCCGCGGGGCGGCAGGACTTGAAAAAGCGAAGGCCGGATTGCTGACCTTTGGCGCTGATGTCCATATATTCCAAATGGACGCCGCAGATGCAGAGGCGGCAAAGGCCTGTGCGGAGTACGCGGCGGGCCTGGGAGACGTGGTAAATGTCATCCATACGGCCGGAGTCTCGCCTGCCAATACAAAGGCAGAGGATATTTTGAGGATCAATACTCTTGGGCCTATCAACATTGTGCAGGCATTTTATCCGGTCATGGAAGAGGGCGGAGTGGTGATCTGCTTCGGATCGACGGCCGGTTATGTGATGGATACCAACGAGAAGATGGCCCCTTTGGCGCCGCTTGCCAAGCAGGTCTATGAAAAATGGAAGGAGCCTGGATTTCCCGCCCTGATGATGGATTTTTTGGCGGATGTGATGCATCTTCCGGAAAATGCCAGGGCCGGTTCTGCGTATTGCCTGTCCAAAAATTTTGTTAAATATTTTGTCTATGCCAATACATGGCGGTTTGCGAAAAAAGGCTGCCGGATTCTTTCCGTATCTCCCGGTTCTTATCTGACCCCGATGCATCAGGCTCTGATCGACAACGCGCCGGAGTCTGCCGAAAGGAATCTGCAGGGTATCCCTCTGCAGAGATGGGGACACCCTTATGAAATGGGGAAGCTGGTGGCGTTCCTTTGCAGTAAAGGCGCCGGATACATCACCGGAGTGGATATTCTTGCCGACGGAGGCTGTACCTTCGCAGGCACAGTCAACCAGATCGGAGAGTAAAAAAACAGGACCAGATCTATTTCTCAATTCGAAATTCCCATAAAAGAAAGCAGGGGCAAATGCAGTCGGCCCCTGCTTTCTTTATGATTTTTTTCCTTTTTTAATGCCGGGATTTCTTACAGAATAGCCGGGAAGAAAAATGCACATACTGAAAATAAAAACCGGCGCTGCATGGAAATGGCTTGCTATCGGCAAAAATGGAGACGCGGCGTGAAGAAGTGGAAAGGATGGATGACAGGATGCAGAGTGGAGGACAACAGGTAGGAAAAGCCAGTATTCAATTTAAGGAAGGGCCCAGGATCATAGGAGCGGCTTCCGTAGTGGGACAAAAGGAGGGGGAAGGCCCGCTGGGTTCCTTTTTTGACGTGATAGAGCCGGATCCCATGCTGGGATGTGACAACTGGGAGGAGGCAGAAAGCGCTCTTCAAAAGGAAGCGGCGGATTTGGCCATCGAACATTCGGGGATCGTAAGAAATCAGATCCGTTATCTTTTTGCAGGAGATCTGCTCGGGCAGCTGATCGCCACGTCATTTGGCACCGTAGATCTGGAGATTCCATTGTTTGGGCTTTACGGAGCCTGTTCCACCATGGGAGAAGCCCTGTGCCTTGGTGCGATGGCGGTGGATGCGGGGTATGCGGATTATGTCATGTCCATGGCCTCCAGCCACTTTGCCAGTGCGGAAAAGCAGTTTCGTTTTCCGCTTGAATATGGTAACCAGAGACCGCTGTCCACCACCTGGACGGTCACCGGATGCGGCTCTTTTGTTCTGGGGAAGAAGGGCGGAAATGTCCGTGTGGCGGGGATCACCCCGGGAAAGATCGTGGATATGGGGCTTAAGGATTCCATGAACATGGGAGCGTGTATGGCGCCGGCAGCCAGCGATACCATCTGCCGTCATCTGGAGGATTTTGGAAGACGGCCGGAGGAATATGACAAAATCATCACGGGAGATCTGGGTGAGGTCGGGCATACCATCCTGGTCGATTTTATGAAGAGCAACGGATATGATATCAACAGTCTCCATATGGACTGCGGTATGGAGATTTTTGACAATGAGTCTCAGGACACTCATTCCGGAGGAAGCGGATGCGGATGTTCCGCGGTGGTATTGGCAGGATATATTCTGCCCAAGCTCCAGTCCGGAGAATGGAAGCGGGTCCTGTTCGTGCCGACAGGTGCGCTCCTTTCCAGCACCAGCTATAATGAAGGACAGAGCGTGCCTGGAATAGCCCACGGGGTAGTTCTGGAACACTGCTAAAAAAACAAAAAACAGCCGGCTGCGGCCTCCTCGAATTAGGTATCCTTTCTGGAGAAGCCGCAGCTTATACATAAAATGGTTGACATAAGTCATACCGGGACCTAAACTGATGTCAGGTGACGAAAAGCGGCCGGTAAATTTAAAGCAGGCAGACTAACGGAGGATATCATGGCAATTTCGAATATTAAAGCGACATTTTCTTGTGATGCTGAGAAGGTATGGAACCTGGTGGTTTCATTAAAGGATGTTTCCTGGCGCAGCGACCTGGACAGGATCGAGGTAGAGGAAGAAGGAAAGCGGTTTGTGGAGTATACAAAGGAAGGATATGCCACCACCTTTACCATAACAGACTTCCGGCCCTTTGAACGATATGAGTTTGATATGGAAAACAGTAATATGAAGGGACATTGGACCGGCTTGTTTACCCACGAGAACGGTGTGACCACGATTGACTTCACGGAAGACGTGACAGCTAAAAAATGGGTGATGAAGCCATTCGTGAGCATGTATTTGAAAAAGCAGCAGGCGTCTTACATAGAGGACCTGAAGAAAGCTCTGGATAAATAAGGCTGTCACTCCCAGCGGAAGAATTTCAAAGAAATACCGGTGCAGACCACGGTGAGAGTCAGCAAAAGAATGATAGGCATAATGATTTTATCCACGGGAAGCCCAAGGGAAGCTGCTTTCAGAAGCTTGATCCCCTGAGTGAGCGGCAAAACGTCCGCAGCTCTGGCAAATGCAGGCGGTATGATCTCGTATGGCAGTGTGGCGCCGGAAAATATCAGCATCGGAAAATACAGGATTGTTCTGGTTTGGGTATCAGTTCCAGCTCCTCGTAGAGCCGGACCGTATTGGGATGTATGCCGATGGCGGCGGCGATCTCGGACGTTCTGTATGTGTTCATGGGTGCCTCCTGTCTGTTGGAATAGAAGCCGGCGGCGTTACCATTGCATTATATCCGCTGCAGATGTACAGGGCAAGTTTTAAACATAATATTTTTTAGTTGACATCTGATGAGAAGTGTTATACAATCTTGTTACCGTCGATTCCGGCGGTGATTCTTACAGGGATATCCCCTGGAAATTTTCCATATAAGTGATCAACAGAATATGAGGAGGCATGTGTATGTCGTGTTCACCCGGTACGGTTCTGGGCGGAACATATCGAATTTTAGACGTACTCGGGAGAGGCGGAAGCGCTGCCGTTTATTTGGCGCGCCATGAAAGGACCGGGAGACTTTGGGCTGTAAAGGAAATCCCGGAGAAAAGGAACAGTCTGGTCATGGAGGCGGAGCTGCTAAAGAAGCTGAGCCATCCCGGCCTTCCGTCCATCGGTGATATCCTGAAGGAAAAAGGAATGTTTTATCTCGTGATGGATTATATCGAAGGGCGTTCCCTTTCCAGACTTCTGAAAGAAGAAGGGGCCCAACCTCAGGAGAAGGTGGCCGACTGGGGCAGGCAGCTGTGCGAGGTTCTGGAATACCTCCATACGAGGACACCGCCGGTCATATACCGGGACATGAAGCCTTCCAATGTGATGCTGAAGGAGGACGGAGCCGTTGTACTGGTAGATTTCGGGACGGCGAGGGAAAGAAAAGAAGAGGGAAATGAAGATACGGTATGCCTGGGAACGAGAGGGTATGCCGCACCGGAGCAGTACGGAGGAAGAGGACAGACGGGGCCGGAAACAGACATTTACGGGCTGGGCGCGGTGATGTATCATCTGCTGACGGGCCGCAGCCCGGCAGAGCCTCCCTATGGCTGCCGGCCTGTCCGGGATTTCCGGCCGGATCTGTCTGGGGGATTGGAAAAGATCCTGTTGATCTGTACAAAAAATGATCCGAAAGAACGGTATGGCTCCTGCAGAGAGCTCGCCTTTGCCCTGGAACGCTATCGGGAGCTTGACGATGCGGAAATCAAGAGGAGGAACCGACGGCTTCGGTCTTTTGCGGGAATCTGTATGCTTACGGCAGCCACCGGATTGGGAAGCCTGTTTCTGCACAGAGCAGAATGCCGGGCCATATCCGGCACTTATAAAGCATATCTGGAGGAAGCGGCAGGAAGCGTAGAAAAGGAAAGAAAATTGGACTTCTGCCGGAAAGCAGTTGACCTGGAACCGGGCAGGGCGGAAGCTTACCTGCTTTTGGTGCAGACATTTCTGGAGGATGACGGGAAGTTTACTGACGAAGAAGAGCGCCTGCTACGCGGGATTTTAGATAAGAAGAACCAAGGAGGGAAAAGCAACCGGGAGCAGCTTGGGCGGAACAAGGGGGAGCAGGTACGGGCCGCGTACGAAATTGGACAAGCGTATTTTTATTACTATGAGGGAAGCGGCGGAAAGGGAGCATCGGCCATATGGCTGTCCCTTGCAGCCGGCGCAGAGCCTGGAAAAGAGCTGCCGGAAAAAGCCGTCACACGCGCAGGATGTCTGAGCCGGATCGCGGGGTATTATGATAAGCTTAGTATCCAGAGGAAGACTGGCGATATGGAAATATCATATGCAGAGTATTGGGAGGACCTGACGGCGCTTATGGAGGGAGGGATGGAAGAAGACAACCGGGTAACGGCCTTGATCATGTATAGGGAAATCATTTCCCAGATCATTTTTCACGCAGGGACGTTCCGTCAGGCAGGAGTGGGAATGGAGGAGATGAGGGGACAGCTGGAACAGATCAGGAAGAAGCTGACAGGATGGGACGGAGGCAGAGAGACAGATTATGTGCGGACGCTCATGGAAGAGGCGGAGGAAGGGCTAATCACGGCGGAGACTGCGGTGGAAGCGGCATTTCAGACGATACCGGACAGCCAAGAAGTGAGGAAGACGGATAAACGTTTAAGAAGGGGGTATGAAGATGGAACAGGGACAGCAGAAGATTATGGAGTACCATAGATGGTCCTGGATTTTGGGAGTCATATTTCTGTGCGGGATGCTGATGTCCGCGGTCTTGTTTCGCAGGCTTTCCATTCGAAAGGCATGGAGGGAAAAGAAACGGTGGACAAAGCGAAGGGGAGGAACACGGAAACGGGCAGCATTCCTGATAACGGCCGGGCTGCTCGCATCGGGAACTTTTGATGACGGGACGTTGATACAGGCGCGGGAAACAGAAGCGCCAGTGCCGGAGATCACCGTTTCGGTCATAGGGGCGGCAGGACAGAACAACTGTTATCAGGATACGGCAGAGGCTGTAATAACGTTTCATGAACGGAATTTTGATCCGGGGCAGGTATCCGTCACCGTTCAGGACGAGACCGGAAGGGAAACACAAATTACATATGATACCGGGCGAGAACAATGGAACGGGCTGGACGGATTGGGCGCCGGAGTACTGGCAGCGGTGCCGTATGGGACGGAAGGAGAAAAGGAACGTTGGTTTTACGACAGCGAAGAGGAGAGGACGGAACACACGCAGGATCGGGAGGTGGAGATGCGCCTTCGTTTTCAGGCGGAACGAAAATATGAGATGCGGAAGATTGTCTGCGGAGACTTGGCGGGAAATCAGACGGTCTTGGAGAACGCTGCTGTCATAGAGGTCGACAGAACGGATCCGGAGTTCATGATGGTATTTCCGGAGGAAGATGAGAGCGCGGTGCATGAAGGATATTACAGCCGTCCTGTCACGGCCTGGCTCTATCTGAAGGAGCACAATTTCGACCCAGAGGAGGAAGCAGGCTGGCCGCAGATAATCGTCAGCGAGGAGCCGAGGGGCGAAAAGGCTTCTTATACCATGGGAAGCCGCTGGACAAAAGCTCCGGAAAAAGGGACGGATTGGTATAAGGCTTCCTTTTGCTTTGCCGGCGACGCCTTGTATCATCTGGAGGCATCTTACCAGGATCCTTCAGGGAGGAATCTTACAGAACGAAGTGAAAAGGAGAAAAATTTCACCGTGGACACGACGCCGCCGGAATATGGGAGTATCACGATTTTGAGACAGACCTGGACAGAATTTATGGATTATGTGACCTTTGGACTCTTTTCAAATGAAAAAGAACTGGTGCTTTTGGACGGAAGGGACAGCGTATCCCCGATAGAGCCTTTGCAGTATCTGTGTGCAGGGGAGGGGCTGCCCAGGGAATACCTGGAGCAGGCAGATGATGCCGCGTGGGATACGGGCAGCAGCTTCTTTTTGACGCCGGACTCCAGGAATGTCGTCTATATGAAGACGACCAATTATGCCGGGCTCTCGGAATATTACAGCTCCAATGGCATTCTCGTTGAGGACAAAGGCCCGCGGCTGGCATTGAATATCCAAAACAAAGAAGAGCCGGTAAATGGGATATACAGGCGGACCGTGAAAGTCGGTATATCGGCAGAGGAACCGTCGGAGAGCGGCATTTACTCAGGACTTAAAAGAATCACATACCGTATGGAGGGAAAAAGTCCGGGGGAAGAGGATCAGATTTTGGAAGGAGTATTAATGGAAGAAGCAGAAGGGAATTCTTCCATGCGGAGGGAGTGGCAGGGAGAGCTGGAGATATCACCGGAGAAATATGACGGCAGAAAAGTATGCCTGACTGTACAGGCAGAGGATTTTGCCGGAAACCGGTCCGAGGAATCCCTCTGGACGGCCGTCGACACGTCAGCTCCGGAGATTTCCATACAATACAACGATGTCCGGCCCGCCAATGAAATCTATTATAATCAAATCCGGACGGCAGTGGTGAGCATACGGGAAAGAAATTTCTCGGCAGAACAGGTACAATTTCAAATTTCCAATACGGATGGTCCTATGCCGGCCGTCAGCGAATGGAGCCATGACGGTGATTTGCATCGGTGCCATATGGAATTTACGGAGGACGGGGAATATACGGTGCTCTTGGGTTGTGAGGATATGGCGGGAAACGTTTCATGGAGCAAAACGGAAAAATTTATCATAGACCGGACGCCGCCGGAGATATTTGTGACCTTTGAAGATATTGAAGCTGGGAGAGGAAAACTCTGGAAGAATCCCAGAAAAGCAGAGATCACAGTCGTAGAGCACAATTTTTACAGGGAGGGAGTGAAAGGAGATGTGACAGCTTTCCTGGAAGGGCGCCAGAGCAGGGCTGATCTAGGAGAGTTTATTCATAACGGCGATGTCCATACCGCAATGTGTACGTTTGAGAAGGACGGCGACTATTTGCTTCAGGTGAGCTGTACAGATCTGGCTGCAAACGACTGCGGGGAGGAAAACCACATTTTAGAGGAATTCACTATAGACCGCACCCCTCCTGAAATTCTGATCACAGGAGTGGCGGACGCTACGGGCAACCGCGGAACAGTGGCTCCGGCTGTCACCGTCCGGGACATTCATCTGCTCAAGGAGAGCGTATCCGTGGAAATCTGGCGGGAAGAGGGAAAACAGGCGGAGGGAGAAAGGAAGAGGGCGGCTGCTGAAAAGAAGGAAGAAGAAATGGCGGCGGGAGAAAGACGTTTTGTATTTGAAGACTTTTCTTATGATGCCGAAACTGACGGTTTATATTCTTTACAGGTATCCTGTGAAGATGGAGCGGGTAACCGGACAGAAAAGCAGATCAGGTTTTCTGTAAACCGTTTTGGCTCCGTCTATGTTGTGGATGAAGGGACCGCCGCCTGGCTGTATCCGGCGTCGGGATCGTATCCGTATCTGAAGGAGGAGAAGCCTGTAATAGTATGGGAATATAATGTAGACCCGGTGGTAAGCCACCAGGTCATCCTGAGCTGCGATGGAGAAGTCAGAAGTCTTTTGGAAAAGGAAGACTATACAAGAGAAGAGAAGGAAGAGTCAGAGGTCGCAAAAGAAAAGCCTCTCGGAAAGGAACCAGGAGATCAGTGGAGGGTTTACAAGTATACCATTGCAAAGGAAAATTTTGAGGCAGAAGGAAATTATGAGGTTGTCCTGTACTCTGAGGACATGGCGGGGAACCAGATGGGGAATGTACTGATGAAAAGAATGGGAGGAGTGGGTTCCATTGAATTTGCCATCGACAAGACAGGGCCGGATGCCGTTTTATCAGGCGCGGAGGACGGCGGACATTATAAAATGGATGAGCTGCGTCTGTTTCTTTCCGTCTGGGACAATATGGCGCTTAAGCAGGTAGAGATTCAAAGCGGGGATGAAAAGAAGATTTATGTGGGAAACAGCCTGCAGGATGAACTGAGAAAAAACGGAGGAATCCTTGCCATATGTCTGAAGGAAGACGATGACTGGCAGTATTTGAGCATTACGGCTGAAGATGAGGCGGGGAACCGGATGGGGACATCAAAGGAAGGAGGAGGGAAAGAAGAGAGAATTGAGTGGAAGCTTCTGGTGACTTCTGATCCGTGGATACAGCTTTGGCGGAATCCGGTCCGAATGGCGGGATATTTGGCAGGGACAGGGACCAGCGCAGTGTTTATGGCGTACTTTTTCCGGCGGAGGAGGAGAAGACTTGTGAAAAAGGGAAAGCGCTGATATGATGAGAGAAAGAATCGGCAAAAGACAGGAGGAAAGTATATGATCGTCAGTGCCAGCCGCCGGACGGATATTCCGGCATATTATCTCCCGTGGTTTCTGGAACGGCTGAAAAAGGGGGAGGTGCTGGTGAGGAATCCAATGAATTTTCACCAGGTCAGCCGGGTGCTTTTAAACAGGGAGTCGGTGGACGGAATTGTGTTTTGGAGCAAATATCCTGCTCCGATGCTTAAACGTCTGCCCGAGCTGGATCCTTATCCTTATTATATTCAGTATACTCTGAACGGCTATGGAAAGGAGATGGAAGGCGGGCTTCCGGATTTCCGACAGAGGATTGGCGTCTTTCATGCCCTGACAGAACGTCTGGGAGCAGAACGGATAATATGGCGTTATGATCCGATTCTTTTTAGCCGGGATTACACGCCTGCGTGGCACAGAGAGAAATTTAAAATTCTGGCAGATGCCCTGGCCGGCTCCGCGGTCCGCTGCGTGATCAGCTTTATGGATATGTACCGGAGAATCCAAAAGAAGATGGAAGAATTGGAAGTCCGTGTCCCCACGCAGGAGGAAATGCTGTGGATAGGAGAAGAGTTTGGACGGATAGCGGCGGAAAACGGAATGGAAATTCAGACATGTGCGGAGGAGACCAGACTGGAGCAGTTCGGGATTCAGAAGGGAGCGTGCATAGACCAGGAGCTGCTGTCGCGGCTGGCAGGCAGACCGCTGCGGTTCAAAAAGGATAAAAATCAGAGAAAAGCCTGCGGCTGCGCGGCCAGTGTGGATATTGGATGCTATGATACCTGCCGGTCCCAATGTGCGTACTGTTATGCCGTATGCGGAAAAAAGGCAAGGACGGGGAGACTTCTTTTGTACGATAAGGACAGCCCTTTCCTGTGCGGCAGGAAGGCGCCGGAAGATGTGGTCAAAACCAGACTTTTATGATAAAATCAGATTAAATTCAGGTGTAAGAAGCCTGCGGTAAAAGAATCATAAATTTGGAGGAAATGTGATGAATTATTTGATTGGAATTGATTTGGGTACTTCTGCGACGAAGACAGTGCTGTTTGATGAAGACGGCAATGTGATCGCTTCCGCGTCGAAGGAGTACCCCATGTATCAGCCTCAGAACGGATGGGCGGAGCAGAAGCCGGAGGACTGGAAGGACGCGGCGCTGGAAACCATCACGAAGGTTGTGAAGGAGTCTGGCGTGTCCGGTGAGGACATCAAGGGGTTAGGCATTTCCGGACAGATGCACGGCCTGGTCATGCTGGATGAGGACAACAGGGTAATCCGTCCGTCCATAATCTGGTGTGACCAGAGGACGGCCAAGGAATGTGAAGAAATGACGCAGAAGGTGGGAGCGGAGCGCATGATCGAGATCACGGCGAATCCTGCGCTGACCGGTTTTACTGCTTCGAAGATTCTGTGGGTGAGGAACCATGAGCCGGAGAACTATGCAAAATGCCGGCATATCTTGCTTCCCAAAGATTATGTTCGTCTGATTCTTACCGGTGAATACGCGACAGAGGTTTCCGATGCTTCAGGAATGCAGCTCCTGGATGTGCCCAATCGCTGCTGGTCCGACGAAGTCCTGGAAAAACTGGAAATCGACAAGGCCCTGCTGGCAAAGGTCTGTGAGTCGCCGGAGGTGACGGGGACTATTCTGCCTGAAATCGCGGAGATGACGGGACTTTCGGAAAAAACGGTCGTAGTCGGCGGAGCGGGAGACAACGCCGCGGCGGCTGTGGGAACAGGAGTGGTCAAGGATGGCAAGGCGTTTACTACCATTGGAACCAGCGGCGTAGTGTTCGCGCACAGCAAGAATGTGACCATTGATCCAAAGGGCAGAGTCCATACCTTCTGCTGCGCCGTCCCCGGCTGCTGGCATGTAATGGGAGTGACTCAGGGCGCGGGTCTTTCCCTGCAGTGGTTCCGGAATAATTTCTGCCAGGACTATATGAAAAAGGCGGAGGAAGAGGGCTGTGATGCTTACGATTATATCAACCAGGATGTTGAAAGTGTGCCTCTGGGAGCGAACAGGCTGATTTATCTGCCGTATCTGATGGGAGAGAGGACCCCTCATCTGGATCCTGATTGCAGAGGCGTTTTCTTTGGTCTGTCTGCCATCCATACAAGAAAGGATATGCTCCGCGCGGTGATGGAGGGAGTATCCTATTCCATGAAGGACTGCAATGATATCCTGCAGGAAATGGGAGTCACCGTGGATGACATGATGGCCTGCGGAGGCGGTGGAAGGAGCGCCGTTTGGAGACAGATGCTGGCTGATATGTACGGGTGTACCGTTAAGACAGTAGCTGCGAAGGAAGGACCGGCTCTTGGGGTTGCCATATTGGCCGGGGTAGGAGCAGGCATCTATGAGAGCGTGGAAGCGGCCTGCGAGAAAATGATCCATACGGACAAGTCCTGTGATCCGATTCCCGGAAACACAGAACAGTATGAAAAATATCATGAGATTTATAAGAGTCTCTATGGATGCCTGAAAGAGCAGTATAAAGAACTGGCCAAATTATAAAAGGCGGCCTGACATTCGGGCAATATGCAGATAAAGTGATTCGGAGGGCTGTGATGGCGTTCCACCGCAGCCCTCCGGACCATTGCTCATCTTTCTATTTTTCTGTAAGTATTTTTTGATAGCTCTCGATGACCTGTTCCATGACAGACGGGCCGGGCGCTCCCAATGTGGTCCGCTTTTCCACGCAGGTCCTCAGGCTGATGGCGTCATAAATATCTTTTTCAAAGACAGGGCTGATTGCCTTGTATTCTTCCAGACTCATATCATCCAGAGAAATTCCCTTATCCAGACAATATAAGACCAATCGGCCTACAATTCCGTGGGCATCCCGAAAGGGTATCCCGTGGTTCACCAGATAATCGGCGGCGTCCGTGGCGTTGGTAAAGCCTTTTACAGCGCTTTTTTTCATGATGTCTTTGTGGAATTTCATCGTGGAGATCATACCCGTGAAGAGGCCCAGACAGCCCTTTGTGGTATCGATCGCATCGAAGATCATTTCCTTGTCTTCCTGCATGTCTTTGTTATAAGCGAGGGGAATCCCCTTCATCGTGGTCAGGATGGATGTCAGCGCGCCGTACACGCGGCCGGTTTTCCCCCGGACCAGTTCGGCGATGTCCGGATTTTTTTTCTGCGGCATTATGCTGCTTCCGGTGCTGTATGCGTCATCCAGTTCTACAAACTGATATTCATTGGAATTCCAGAGGATAATCTCCTCAGAGAAACGGCTCAGATGCATCATGACGGTCGCCATGGCGCTGGCCAGCTCAATGAGATAATCCCGGTCTGATACAGAATCCATACTGTTTCTGGTGGCGCAGTCAAAGTCCAGAAGAGCTGCGGTGTATTCCCGGTCCAGAGGATAAGTGGTGCCCGCCAGGGCTCCGGCGCCGAGGGGGCAGGTGTTCATCCGTTTCCGTATATCGGAAAGGCGGCTTCTGTCACGGAGGAACATTTCAAAATATGCTCCGAAGTGATGGGCTATGGTCACAGGCTGCGCTTTCTGAAGATGGGTGAAGCCGGGCATGTAGGTTGTGAGATTCTCCTCCATGATCTTAAGGATGGCTTGAAGAAGCTCTTTTACCAGAAGGTCCAGTTCTTCAATCTCGTCCCGTACATAGAGCTTCATGTCCAGAGCAACCTGGTCATTGCGACTTCGGCCTGTGTGGAGTTTTTTTCCCACGTCGCCGATTCTTTCAATGAGAGTGGCTTCTACGAAGCTGTGAATATCTTCAGCGGCAGGGTCAATGGAGAGGAGCCCGTTTTCCACATCAGAGAGGATTTGCTCAAGCCCCTCCACAATCTGCGCTTTCTCTTCGTCCGTCAGAATTTTCTGTTTAGCCAGCATGGTCACGTGAGCGATGCTGCCGCGGATATCCTGCCTATAGAATCTTTGGTCAAATGAGATAGATGCGTTGAAGTGATTGACCAATTCATTTTCTTCTTTCGTGAAACGTCCTCCCCATAACTTCATGGTGAAATCCATCCTTTCTTACTTTTCCGGGGTATCTCCCGTATCTTTTGTCTCTTTCTTTTTATTTTCCGTTTCTGTCACGAGATCTGCTGCCTTTTCGGCTGCCGCACGGTGCATTTCCTGCTTCACCGGTATTTGTGCAGCGGCAGATGCGGCCCGCTTTCTCCTTACCGCGTAGGTTCCGGCGGTCAAAATGCATAGGAGGATCAAGGATACAAGAGAAATCAGGATTCCCTTTGTCAGACCGTCCGGCTCATAGGTAAATTCCAGAGAATGAGTGCCCTCCGTCAGAGGTACCGCGATCATGGTATCGGCAAACAGCTGCGGCTCCACTTCCACACCGTCCACCTTTACGGTCCATCCCTTTTCATATGCGATGGAAGTATAGAGAAGACCGTCCTCCTTAGCCGTTACCCGGCCGGACAGATAGGTATCCGTGTATTGGTCGGTGATGAAGGGCTGGCTGTTCAGCGCATTCATACAGTTATTCAGCTGATTGATATCCAGACGGTATGCTGCCGCGGTAAAATTCTGCTCATCCTGTTCTGTGGTCAGCGTGATGGTGGTCCCTGCCGTGCATTTTCCGAGATCCAGCAGATAGCCTCTGTCCACATTGGAAAAGTCTTTGGTATTCGTGCCCACTGTAACGCTTACGTCTTTAATGGAAGAGTTGGTCACGTCAATATAATAGAAACCGCTCTCTTCGACGGTCAGGGTGTATTGCCCGATGGAGGAGGAACCGCCCTGGGCCGAGACAAAGATGCTGCCGCACCTGGTGGCGGCGGTTGCAAAGGAATTTTGCACCTCCACCGGATTCAGGATCTTGTAATCCCAGCGGTCCAGCATGTCGGACGGAAGCATAAAGCCGATGGGAAGAGAATACCGGTTTTTATAGAGATTTACATTTCCGTCCTCGTCCTGAAGAGTATATAAGTCACTGTCAAGCTCTTTGAGGGACAGCGTGTATTTGATACCCAAAAGCGACGAAGAAAGAGGGGTGGCGCCGGTATAGCTGTATGCGTTGGTGTTTCCTTCCAGACCAAGGGCTTTATACAGATCGCTGATGTGGGCATTGGCCGTGGAGGAAAACAAGGAAGCCGAATGATAGTCCGCCAGCGCGGCATCATTTTTTGTCTTCCTACTGTCTTTTTCAATGCGGAACAGGCTGGTATCTTCTTTTTCTATCTTTTGCGCCAACGTCCGGAAAGAATCCTGGTTCTCCAGATAAGAGACCCGGCTTGTGGTGGTGACGCTGGTGAGAGCGGTATTCATGCTGGCTTCCACCGAAATGACGGCAACCGCTAAAATTGCGAGAGTAGGTGCCCACGATTTGCCTTTTTTGTAGTAATATAGAAGTAAGGCATAGAGACATATGAAAAATAAGGTCACATAGTATTCTTTGAAGGAGAAGGTCTCCTCCGTGATGATGGCTTCGCAGAGAAAAATGAAGATGACTACTCCCCAGAAGCTCCCGAAAAACTGAGCTGAGGTATTTGCTTTGATGTTCCGATAGCCTTCATAGCACATTGTCAGCAGTATGGCGATATACAGGAAGGACTGGCGGGCGGGCAGGCTGTTGGGGAAATGGAAGCCATGCCATATGAAGTTCGGAATGTTGAGGGAGAAGCCGATGAGCATGATGAACAGCAGTACGCCTTTTACCGCTTTTTCCTTTTTGGGAATCTTTTTGTTCATCATGTACAGCGGGAAAAATAAGAGCACGGCGACTCCGCAGTATATATTAGGCCAGTGATCGAGGCCGATCTCTACCTTTACATTGACAAAATGGCGGGCTATCATCTCAAAACAGGAGAAATAAGACGTCAGTGTCTTTGGGATATTTATATCTCCGGATGCCGTCATCTTCAGCGCGAACAGGACGGGTATCAGGAGAAAAGCGGCCAGCCCTCCTGCCAGCAGAGAATATACGCCGAAGTTGACGCACTTCTTTAAATAGGGCGTCCTCTTCTTTACCATGGTCACAGAGCCGTCGGCAGCCACGGATCTCACATCCTGACGAGCCGGTTCCATGATCATCAAGGCGATGAAATAAAGAACCATGAAAATGCATATCATAATTGAAATATAGTAGTTAGAAATGATAGACAGTCCCAGTGTAATGCAGTACAATAAGCAATTATCTTCTTTTACCAGACGTTCCAGCCCCAGGAGTACAAGAGGGGCGAGTATCAGACAGTCCAGCCACATGATATTCCAGCTGTAGGCGGCCATATAGGCGGATAACGCGTAAAAGATAGAAAAAAAGGAAATGCCCAGATCTCTTGTCTTAAAATGCCTGCTCAGATAATAGCAGAAGGTGAAGCCACAGAGACCAATCTTCAAAACAATCATATAGGACATGAATTCGATCATCAGGCTTTGCGGCACTAAGATGGCAAGCCAATTGACGGGACTGGCCAGGTAGTAAGCATAAAGGGCCGTGAAATTGGAGCCCATGCCGATGTTCCAGGAATAGCTCAGGCTGCCGCCCGTTTTCAGCTTTTCCATGAATTCATTCATGAAGGGGGCATATTGATGATACATATCCGTTCGAAGAAAACTGTTGTCTCCGAAAGGGAAGATCTGCCTCTGGATGAAAATCCCCAGCATGATCAGAACCGGAATGAAAAAGGAAAGGAGAAAAGGAGCTTTCTCCAGCATTGTGGTCTTTTGGCGGGATTTACGTCTTGTCATGTCGAAACTGCCTTTCTTTCATTATGAGAATGCGGAAGGGACGGGGTCACTGGCCGTTTCCGCGTTCCTTGCTGTCTTCTATGTTGCTCTGTTTGACGATGTATATGGGCCTGTCCTTGGCTTCCATATAAATGTGGGCGATATATTCGCCCAGAATGCCGATAGACAGCTCGATGATGCCGCCTAAAAACAAGACGGCGCACAAGGTCGTCACATAGCCCGGCACATCAATTCCAAAGATGAGGGTTTGGATCAGGGTAACGATGATATAAACGAACGCAACGATGGAAATCAGAAACCCCATTCCGGAAACCAGACGGAGAGGAGAAATAGAAAAGGAGGTGATTCCGTCGATGGCATATTTGAAAAGGCCCTTGAAGCTCCATTTGGTAGTCCCCATGGTCCGTTCCACATTTTCATATGGATACCATTTGGTCTCATAACCGACCCAGGCAAAAATCCCCTTGGAAAACCGTTCCACTTCTGACAGCTTCAAAATGGAATTGACCATCTGCCTGGTCATGATACGGAAGTCCACGGCAGCCTGAGGCATTTTGACATCGGACATCTTGTTGCTTATTTTATAGAAGAGATTAGAAAAGACACTTCGAAACCGCGATTCTCCCTGTCTGGTGGAGCGCATAGCGGCAGCGCAGTCATATCCCTCCTCGATGCCCTTCATCATTTCCGGGATCATGGCGGGAGGATGCTGCAGGTCGGCATCCATGACGATGACCAGGTCTCCGAAAGAGTGCTGAAGACCGGCAAACATAGCGGCTTCCTTTCCAAAATTCCTGGAAAAAGAGAGATAGCGGACATTGGCGTGTGCCTTTGCCAAACTGTGTATTTTGGCCAGTGTAGTGTCCCGGCTGCCGTCATCCACAAAGATATAAGTAAACTGGTACCCTGCCATGGCAGAAACGGTCTCTTCGGTGACTTTGTAAAAGGTCTCCAATACCTCTTCTTCGTTATAACAGGGAACAATGATATCGACAGAAATCATAAGTTCTCCTCAATTAAAACAGATAGTTTGAAATTTTCCAAAACGCTACCATATATTGTAGTATACCCAGTGATAAAAGTAAATGAAGAAAAATTTAAAAATTTATGTATAAAATCCCCAGTTAAGGAATACACATAATATTAGCCTGAATTACCAGGTAATCAAAAGGACGAAACAGTGTTGAAAGGAGAAATACTAATGCCAGAGAAAATCATGGAGAACAACAAAGTCACCGTAATCGGAGAGATCATATCGGGGTTCACCTTCAGCCACGAAGTGTTTGGTGAGGGCTTTTACCTGACGGAGATCTCGATCAACCGTCTGAGCGATCAGACAGATGTCATCCCGCTTCTTATTTCGGAACGCCTGATCGACATCACGGGGGACTACGCTGGGATGCTGGTGGAGGCCACCGGGCAGTTCCGTTCCTATAACAGACATGAGGGAACAAAGAACCGTCTGGTCTTATCCGTATTTGTAAGAGAGATCGCTTTTTTGGAAGAATTCAACGATTATACGAAAACGAATCAGATTTTTCTCGATGGATACATATGCAAGGCGCCGATTTATAGAAAAACGCCTTTGGGACGTGAAATAGCAGATCTTTTGGTGGCTGTGAACCGTCCGTATGGAAAATCCGATTATATTCCCTGCATTGCCTGGGGACGGAATGCGAGATATGCGTCAGGCTTTGAAGTCGGAAGCCGGATCTGCGTATGGGGCCGTGTACAGAGCCGGGAGTACGTAAAACGGATCAATGAAACGGAAAGCGAGAAGAGGGTGGCTTATGAGGTATCCGTCAGCAAGCTGGAATGGGTAGAATAAAGTTGCAATATCTGGCAAACGGTGGTAAAATATAAGGGATATACGACGAGTGGAACCTGGAGGGGGACCCATGAAAAAAGGAATCGTTCATGTTTTATGCGGGGAAGGAAGCGGAAAAAGCGCCTGTGCCATAGGTCTGGCAGTGAAAGCCGCCGGACGCAATAAGAATATCGTGATTATTCAGTTCCTGAAAGGCAGGAACGAGGAAAATGAGATGAGCAAGCGCCTGGAACCGGAGATCAAGGTCTTTTCCTTTGAGAAATCCGATAAGCCTTTTTCTGAACTTTCTTCGGAAGAGAGAAAAGAGGAAGCGACAAACATGCGCAATGGCGTGAACTTTGCCAAAAAGGTGCTTTCCACCAGGGATTGTGATGTGCTCATCCTGGATGAGATTCTGGGGTTGGTGGATTACGGTATTATTGAGGCGGCCGATATCGCGAAGCTTCTGGAGGCGAAGGATGACGATGTGGATGTCATTATGACGGGAATCGTATTCCCCGATGAGCTTTATGGCTGCGTGGACAGCATTTCCAGGATTGATTCAGAGGATATTAAGAAATCCTGCTGCTGACAGGTTGACAATGCCATATTTTGGTGTTATGATGACCAAAACCAATAAATTGAATAACAAATGTAGAGGTTGCGTTTTTCATCAGTATGCTGGCTGATATGTACAGGCATAGAAGAGGCCGGGAGAAAGGGAAGAACGCCGAAGGAACGAATAGCCTGAATAGGAGTTCCTGGGCGTATGGTTAAGAGCTATATGACTGTCATCCAGCCGGATGGAGCGCTACTTAAAGGATTTCAGCATGGAATATTTTACGTGCTGGTCATAGAATCTTTAGAGCTGGCCTTCTGGTCAGCTCTGTTTTGTGCTATGGGGAAATTCATTAATGTGAAGGAGGAAATGAGATGGCAATATTCAAAGGAGCAGGTGTAGCGATTGTAACCCCTTTTCATGAAGACGGAAGTGTGAATTATGAAAAACTGACAGAACTTTTGGAAGAACAGATCGCAGGCGGCGTGGACAGTATCATAATCTGCGGGACGACAGGCGAGGCATCCACTTTGAGCCACGAGGAGCATTTGGATGTAGTCGGACATACGGTAAAGGTGGTAGACGGACGGGTGCCGGTAGTCGCGGGCACCGGTTCCAACTGCACGGAGACTGCGATCTACCTGTCTGTGGAGGCCGAGAAACTGGGGGCTGACGGGCTTCTGCAGGTAACCCCTTATTACAATAAGGCGACACAGAAAGGGCTGATCGCTCATTTCACCGCAGTGGCGGAGGCAGTGAAGATTCCGATCATCCTTTATAACGTACCCAGCCGCACCGGCTGCAATATTCTGCCGGAGACTGCGGTTTACCTGGCGAAACATGTGCCGAACATCGTAGGGATCAAAGAGGCCTGCGGAAATATTTCCCAGATCGCGAAGCTGGCTCATCTGGCAGACGGCTGTCTGGATATTTATTCGGGAAATGACGATCAGATCGTGCCGCTTCTGTCACTGGGAGGAATCGGCGTGATTTCAGTCCTGGCCAATGTCGCTCCCAGGCAGACTCATGATATTGTCATGAACTTTTTGGAAGGGCGGGTAATGGAAAGTGCGAAAATGCAGCTGGAGGCCCTTCCTCTGATTGACGCGCTTTTCTGCGAGGTGAATCCGATTCCGGTGAAAACGGCCATGAATCTGATGGGAAAAGAATGCGGGCCGCTCCGCGGACCTTTGTCCCCCATGGAGCCGGAGAACGTGGAGAAACTGAAGAAAGCCATGACGGATTATGGCCTTTTGCTGAAAGCATAAGACAGACAGGAAGACAAACGCCGGCAGACCTTAAGATATGGTGGGATGCCGGCGCATCCGTTCATAAAGGAGAGAGAATATGATAAGAATCATCATGCATGGCTGCAACGGCCATATGGGACAAGTGATCACCGGACTTTTGGCCGCGGATGCGGATGCACAGATCGTCGCCGGTGTCGATCTGTCGGATCATATACAGAATACTTATCCTGTATATGCTTCTTTGGAAGCGTGCAGGGAAGAAGCAGATGTCATCATTGATTTCTGTTCCGCGAAAGCAATCGAGAGTCTTTTGGATTACAGTGTGAAAAGGCAGATTCCTGTGGTGATCTGTACTACGGGGATATCCGAGGAACAGATGGAGAAAATCCGGGAGGCGGGCAGGTCGGTGGCCGTTCTTAAATCGGCGAATATGTCCCTGGGGGTCAACATGCTTTTGAAGCTTTTAAAAGAGGCGGCCCAGACGCTGGCTCCGGCAGGCTTTGACATTGAAATTGTGGAAAAGCATCACAACCAGAAAGTGGATGCGCCCAGCGGCACAGCGCTTGCGCTGGCGGATTCCATAAATGAGGCTTTGGACAATGAATATGCTTATAAGTATGACCGTTCAAATGAACGGGTAAAGCGTCCGAAAAAAGAGATTGGGATCAGCGCTGTACGGGGCGGGAACATTGTTGGAGAGCATGAGGTGATATTTGCCGGTACCGACGAGGTAGTCGAATTTAAGCATACGGCTTATTCCAAGGCCGTATTTGCGAAGGGGGCCATAGAAGCCGCAAAATTTCTGGCGGGAAAACCGGCCGGATTTTACGATATGAGCGATGTTATCGGGTGACCGGCAAAGCTTTTTTGACTGATTATAAAATTGGAAATTTTTAACGTAGTATTTTTCTCCAAGATGCGCATATTAACAGTAGAAAATGCGTAAAAAGGAGAAATAGTTATGAAGACAAAACGATTTTTCATGATGACGGCGCTGGTTCTTCTGTCTGCTTTTTTAGCGGTCGGATGTGGTACCAAGAAAAACGATAATAAGGAGACGACCAACGGGGCAGAGACCCACGGCTCCGAAAGCGCCGGGGAGAACAGTTCCGACAAAAACAGCGGTACGAGCGAGGGAAGTACAGATAAGACTGGTACGAGCCCTGCAGAAACAAGCGGCACAAACGGTACGGATACCACGGGCGGCACCACCTCCGGAACAAAGAGCTCAGAAGGTCTTTTGGACGATGTGGGCGACGATGTGAAGGATGCCCTGGATGACATGAGCTCAGACGCAAGCAGTGATGTATCACGCGCCACGGAATAATTGAAAGAATACCACACCAATTGAAATAAAGAGTCCTGAAATCAGGATTCTTTATTTCTTTTTTGGTGAATTTTGCGGTTGCGTTATTAATAGCGTTATATTATAATTTGCTTGATAGTGGGCGTTTTTGTTGATTAAACTTTAGAAGAGGAGACAAAGAATGGAAAAACTGGATTTACTGTATGAAGGAAAAGCAAAAAAGGTTTATGCTACCAATGAGCCGGATGTCCTGATCGTAGACTACAAAGATGATGCGACAGCCTTCAACGGTCTGAAAAAGGGTACTATCGTAGGAAAGGGCGTCATCAACAACCGCATGACTAACCATGTGTTCAAGATGTTTGAAAAAGAAGGTATCCCTACCCATTACATCGAAGAGCTCAGCGATAGGGAGACAGCAGTAAAGAAGGTTGAGATCGTTCCCCTGGAAGTGATCATCAGGAATGTGGCCGCAGGAAGCTTTTCTAAGAAGCTGGGAATCGAAGAGGGACGTGTCCTTGCGTGCCCTACCCTGGAGTTCAGCTATAAGAACGATGATCTGGGAGATCCCTTCATTAATAAATACTATGCCTTGGCTTTGGAGCTGGCAACGGAAGAAGAGATTGAAAAGATCACCAAAATGGCGTTCCGGATCAATGAGATCATGGTGGATTTCTTCAAAAAAGCCGATATCCAGCTGGTCGATTTTAAGATTGAATTCGGCAGATATAAAGGCGACATCATCCTGGCGGACGAAGTATCTCCCGATACCTGCAGGCTGTGGGACATCAATACCCATGCGAAGCTTGACAAGGACCGCTTCAGAAGAGACATGGGCGGCGTAGAGGATGCTTATCAGGAAGTCTTCCGTCGTCTGGGCCTGTAAAGCCGGCCTGGTCATCCCGGATATACAGACGGCCGTTTTGGATTGGAAAGGACAGGATTCATGCAGGAGCAGCCATATATGACATGCGATGATTCAGATGGGCTTCATGAGGAATGTGGAGTCTTTGGAGTTTATGATTTTGACGGAAACGATGTTGCGCCTACAATTTATTATGGCCTTCTGGCCCTCCAGCACCGCGGGCAGGAAAGCTGCGGCATTGCAGTGAGCGATACGGAGGGCCCGAAGGGCAAAGTAAAGGTTTATAAGGGAATGGGCCTTGCCGGCGAGGTCTTTACTCCGGACGTCTTGGAGGAACTGCGCCAGGGGGATATCGGTGTGGGACATGTCCGTTATTCGACCGCAGGAGGAAGCACCAGGGAAAACGCACAGCCTCTGGTGCTGAATTACATTAAGGGCACTTTGGCGCTGGCTCATAACGGAAACCTGGTGAACGCGCCGGAGCTTCGGCGGGAACTGGAGTACGGCGGCGCGATTTTTCAGACGACGATAGATTCTGAAGTGGTGGCCTATCATATTGCGAGAGAGCGTGTGAAGTCTGGAACTGTGGAAGAGGCCGTCAGGCTGGCCATGAAAAAGATCGCAGGCGCTTATTCCCTGGTGGTTATGAGCCCCAGAAAGCTGATCGGAGCCCGCGATCCCTTTGGATTTAAGCCCCTTTGTATCGGAAAACGGGATAACGCTTATATTTTGGCGTCGGAAACCTGTGCTCTGGATACGGTCGGAGCCGAATTTGTACGGGATGTGAAGCCCGGTGAGATCGTGACAATCACAAAAGAAGGGATCAAGTCTGACAGGAGTCTCTGTCTTGCGCCCGAAAAAGAAGCAAGATGTATTTTTGAATATATTTATTTTGCGAGGCCAGATACAAGGATTGACGGCGTGAGCGTATACCATGCCAGGCTCGCAGCGGGCCGTTTCTTGGCTGAGGACCATCCGGTGGAGGCTGATTTGGTAGTCGGAGTTCCGGAGTCAGGTAACGCGGCGGCTCAGGGCTATGCCCAGGAGTCCGGCATCCCCTATGGGACGGCCTTTGTGAAGAACAGCTATGTGGGACGAACGTTCATAAAGCCCAAGCAGAAAAACAGGGAGTCCAGCGTACAGGTGAAGCTGAATGTCCTGAAAGAGTCTGTGGCGGGAAAAAGGATCGTCATGGTGGACGATTCTATCGTACGCGGTACTACCTGCGGCAGAATTGTCGGCATGCTGAGAGAAGCTGGGGCAAAAGAAGTTCATGTGAGGATTTCCGCGCCGCCTTTTCTTTATCCATGCTATTTCGGCACGGATATCCCTTCAGAAGACCAGCTGATCGCCCATGGCCGGACGACAGAGGAAATCTGCAGGGAGATTGGCGCCGACAGCTTGGGATATCTGGGATTGGAGCGGCTGCCGCAGATGGCAGAGGGGCTGCCCATATGCTCGGCCTGTTTCAGCGGCAGATATCCCATTGCCCCGCCCGCGGAGGACATCCGCGGCGAATATATACGATGAATATATACGATAAATGAGCGGTTTAGGAAAGGAATACGGATATGTACGATAGATACCAGAGCCCTTTGTCAGAGCGTTATGCCAGCAGGGAGATGCAGTATATTTTTTCTCCGGACAAGAAGTTCCGGACCTGGAGGAGGCTGTGGATCGCGCTGGCGGAAACGGAGCGTGAGCTGGGACTTAATATCACCAAGGAGCAGATAGAAGAGCTGAAAGAGCACCAGGATGATATTAATTATGAGGTGGCAAAGCAGAGAGAAAAGGAAGTGCGCCACGATGTGATGTCCCATGTGTACGCGTATGGAGTACAGTGCCCCAAAGCAAAGGGGATCATTCACCTTGGGGCTACCTCTTGCTATGTGGGAGACAATACGGATATCATCATCATGACGGAGGCTCTTAAACTGGTACGCAGGAAGCTCATCAATGTGATAGATGAGCTGGCCGGATTCGCGGATAAGTATAAGGCGCAGCCCACTCTTGCCTTTACTCATTTCCAGCCGGCGCAGCCGACGACTGTAGGGAAGCGCGCCACGCTGTGGCTTCAGGATCTGATCTTGGATCTGGAGGATGTGGAATATGTGATCGGCACCATGAAGCTTCTTGGCTCCAAAGGGACCACGGGTACCCAGGCCAGCTTCCTGGAACTGTTTGACGGGGACCACGAAAAGGTGAAGCAGGTCGATAAAAGGATAGCGGAGAAAATGGGATTTGCCGGCTGCTATGCTGTTTCAGGCCAGACATATTCCAGAAAGGTGGACAGCCGCGTGGTGAACGTCCTCGCGGGGATTGCCCAAAGCGCGCATAAATTTTCAAATGATATCCGCCTGCTCCAGCATCTGAAAGAGGTGGAAGAACCCTTTGAAAAGAGTCAGATCGGCTCATCGGCGATGGCATATAAAAGAAATCCCATGCGAAGCGAGCGTATGGCTTCTCTGGCGGACTACGTGATGGCAGATGCCATGAATCCCATGCTGGTGGCTTCTACCCAGTGGTTTGAGCGTACTTTGGATGATTCCGCCAACAAACGGCTGAGCGTGCCGGAAGGTTTCCTGGCTGTGGACGGTATTCTGGATCTGTATCTGAATGTGGTGGACGGCCTGGTGGTATATCCCAAGGTGATTGAGAAACGCCTGATGTCTGAGCTTCCTTTTATGGCGACGGAGAATATCATGATGGACGCGGTGAAAGCCGGAGGAGACAGACAGGAACTTCATGAAAGGATTCGGACGCTTTCCATGGAGGCCGGCAGAAACGTGAAGGAGAACGGCGGAGATAATAACCTTCTGGAACTGATCGCTGCCGATCCTGCTTTCAATATGACGCTTGAAGAACTGAAAACTACCATGGAGCCGTCCCGATATGTCGGAAGGTCCAGGGAACAGGTGGAAGAGTTCCTGCAGGAAGTCATTAAGCCGGTACTGGATGCAAATGCAGAGCTTCTGGGCGTAAAAGCGGAGATCAACGTTTAAAAATAGATGATAACCTCTTATTGATTTTACAATGGTTTTCATATATACTGTATGAGGCGGCAGTTTTGTCTGCCGCCTGTTTCATGCTATCAGGAAGTATTGTTTTGAGAGTGACCTAATCTCAGGTTCTTAGGAGGACAAAAGAATGGTAAGAGCGATTGTAGGAGCCAACTGGGGCGACGAAGGAAAGGGTAAAATAACAGATATGCTGGCTGAAAAATCGGATATCATCATCCGGTTCCAGGGCGGCAGCAACGCGGGCCATACCATTATCAACAATTATGGAAAATTTGCGCTGCACCTGCTTCCTTCCGGTGTATTCTATGACCATACCACCAGCATCATCGGAAACGGCGTGGCTCTGAATATTCCCTATCTGCTTAAAGAAATCAAGGCGTTGGAGGAGAAGGGCGTGCCCACTCCGAAAATTTTGGTTTCCGACAGGGCCCAGATCATGATGCCCTATCATATGCTGCTGGATGCCTGCGAGGAGGCCCGCCTTGCGGGTAAATCCTTCGGTTCCACCAAATCCGGCATCGCGCCGTTCTATTCCGATAAATATGCGAAGATCGGCTTCCAGGTCAGCGAGCTGTTCGGCTGCCCCGATGAGCTGATGGATAAAGTAAAGAATGTCTGTGTTTTGAAAAATGTGCTTCTGGAGAACCTGTATCATCAGCCGCCGCTGGTACCGGAAGAGGTATTTGCGACTCTGATGGAATATAAGGACATGATTGCACCATACGTATGCGACACTTCCGCGTATCTCCATGAAGCTCTGAAGGAAGGAAAGAATATCCTGCTGGAGGGCCAGCTTGGCTCTCTCAAGGATCCTGATCACGGAATCTATCCCATGGTCACTTCGTCTTCTACCCTGGCTGCCTATGGAGCCATCGGCGCCGGTATTCCTCCATATGAGATCAAGAATATCACCACGGTGGTGAAGGCATATTCCAGCGCGGTAGGCGCGGGAGCCTTTGTCAGCGAGATTTTTGGAGATGAAGCAGATGAACTCCGCAACAGAGGCGGTGATGGCGGTGAATACGGTGCGACCACAGGCCGCCCCAGGAGAATGGGATGGTTCGATGCGGTGGCCAGCCGTTACGGATGCCGGGTACAGGGAGCTACTGAAGTCGCCCTGACGGTCCTGGATGTGCTGGGATATCTGGATGAGATTCCCATCTGCGTAGGATATGAATATGACGGAAAAGTGGAAAAAGAATTCCCCACCACGGCCAAACTCGAGCATGCGAAGCCAATCTACAAAAAGCTTCCCGGATGGAAATGTGATATCCGCGGTATTCGTGATTATGAGAAGCTGCCGGAGAACTGCAGGAATTATATAGACGAGATCGAAAAAGAGATCGGCGTACCGATCACCCTTGTTTCCAATGGACCCGGCAGGAGTGAGGTGATCGAGAGAAAACCTCTCATATAGGAGGCGGATCATGATTCGTTCATTGATCTTTGATATTGGAAATGTTCTCGCCGATTTCAACTGGCGGGATTACCTGGACGGTTTTTCCCTTTCGAAGGAAGAGGACCAAGCCGTGACGGAAGCCCTTTTCCTGAGCCCTAAATGGAAAGAGGTGGACAGAGGGA
Organism: Qiania dongpingensis; assembly: GCF_014337195.1. Lineage (NCBI taxonomy): Bacteria > Bacillati > Bacillota > Clostridia > Lachnospirales > Lachnospiraceae > Qiania > Qiania dongpingensis. The sequence continues at coordinate 1,357,416 of NZ_CP060634.1, read as the reverse complement.
GGCTTCCCGACGAGGAGCTGCTGGCTTCTATTTGTGAAGATGCGCCCGGGTATGTAGAGCAGGTCCGCAGAGTGTATGCGGAAGCAGCGGCGGCGGTGGAGCAGAACAGCTACGCGGCAGGTCTTTTAAAAGGGCTGAAAGAACAGGGATACCGGATTTATATCCTGTCCAATTATGGAAAGACCTTTTTTGAAGAACGATTGTCGCGCTTTGAGTTCCTTCAGTATGCGGATGGTCAGGTGATTTCCTATCAGGTACAGTCTGTCAAGCCGGAGCCGGAAATTTATGAGGCCTTGATATCCAGATATCAGATATGTCCGGAGGAAGCAGTGTTTTTCGATGACCTGCCTCAGAATCTGGAAACGGCCAGGCAGTTTGGCCTGCATACCGTTCTCGTGACGGGCTACGAATCAATCGTCGAAGGGCTTAAGAAATTTGATATAGAAATATAAATAGTAAAAGACTGTATTCACCGGTTCAAACGAATCGGAGGATACAGTCTTTTTTGTTATGCAAGCAATTGTGACAGCTCGGAACTTTTGCCGGTATTAGAGAAGTTTTACTTTGCGGCTTCCCAGTCGGCCTCTTTGTCAAAGAACTCCACTTCCAGTTCAAAGCTGCGGATTTCTCCCGGCTTGATGAACTGCAGGGCGCCGTTTTTGCGAAGCTCCGCACGGCCTTCCAGCTTGCTGATGGTGGGTTCAAGACCGAGGACATAGTCTCTCTCGCCCATCATCTTCCATTCTGTCATATAAGGAATCTGCTTTTGATCCCAGCGGATGGCGAGGCCGACGCCGGCATCGGGATTAAAGATTTTCGCGCAGGGTTTATTCTCCTCAAATTCATGGTAATAGCACTGTTCCTGGAAGTTGGGCGTGGGCGCGAGCATCTTATCCCAGGTATCGAGATCCTTCGCTGCGTGGTCGTCCCGGGGGATGACGTTCTTGGAAGAGACGGCTACCCTGGAAGTTTCACTGAGCAGCGGATATCCCATATTCATGTGGTACAGGAGCATGAAAGGCTCATCTGCGGAACCGGCGTTTTTCACACTGTCGGTTATCTTCAGTTTGTTGACGCCGTATTCACAGGAAATCGTCCTCGTGAGGATCAGCTTCTGCTTGAAGATTTCTGTATCACTGACCTTGGCATGGATCTCAATCTTGCCGTCCTCTTCCGTATAATAAATATGATCCGTCGGAATGTTGGAAATGGTTCCATGGAGTGGGCAGGGGATATCGCCGTCCACACTGGGAGTTCCGATGGCCTGGAGTCCGCAGGTGGTGAGAAAGCCACAGGTGAAGGATTTCAGGAAACCGAATCCGGGTTCGTCGTAATAGGCAGGAGCCACGTATCCGGCGGGCCCCATATAATTTAAATTTACGCCATTGAAAGAGATTCGGGAGATGTCTGCGGCGCGGTCCGCGGAAACCGTGAACTCCAGGCCGCTTCCGTTCCGAACCTGGAACAGGCGCATGCCGTTTCCCTTCCCTCCTGCCAGCCGGTGTTCTTCTACACCATAAAACTGCGTGTCGTGTCCGTAATAGCTTCTGTTTACCATAGTGTAAACCCCTCCTTGCCTTTTATAAAAGCCTTTATGATACTGCTATTATAATGCTGGAAGGAGGACAGGTCAATAACATTCTGGGTTGGCATCACGGGGCAGGCCTGCCTGGGAGGCGCTCAGATGAATCCGAACAGCCGGACAACGGCGGTGAACAGCATACAGGCCAGCACACCGAATACAGTGGGCAATAGGAAAGCGGTGACTGTCCATTTGATGCTGCCGGTTTCTTTTTTTATGGTCAGGCAGGTGGTGGAACAGGGCCAGTGCATCAAAGAGAACAGTATCATGGATACAGATGTGGCCCAGGTCCATCCGTGGGAGACCAGGAGAGCATGTAGCTCTGCCAAATTTCCGGATTCCACGAGAGTTCCCGTGGAGAGGTAGCTCATGAGGATGATGGGAATCACGATCTCATTTGCAGGAAAGCCCAGGATGAACGCCAGGAGGATCACACCATCCAGACCCATCAGGAGCCCCAGCGGATTCAGGAAGGAAGAGGTCCACTGGAGCAGGGACAGACCTTCCAGGCGGACATTGGCGATGAGCCAGATGACCAGCCCTGCCGGGATGGCTACGATTACCGCGCGGCCCAGAACGAATAAGGTGCGGTCCAGGACAGAGCGGATGAGCACTTTTTTAATCTGCGGTTTTCGGTACGGCGGCATTTCCAATATAAACGAAGAAGGTTCCCCTTTTAATATGGTAACAGACAGCAGCCGGGACGCGGCGAAGGTCATCAGGATGGAAAACGCGATAACTCCCGTGAGGATGAGCGCGGCCTGGAGGCTGCCAAGAAGCCCGTTTCCCGTGCCGACGAAAAACATGGTGATCAGGGCGATCAACGTGGGAAACCGTCCGTTGCAGGGAATGAAGGCGTTTGTCAGGATGGCGATGAGCCGTTCTCTGGGAGAATGGATGATCCGGCATCCGGTGACGCCTGCAGCGTTACACCCGAGCCCCATGCACATGGGCAGTTGGTATTTGGATGCAAAGAATATAGATTTGTTAATTGCATTTTTATATATGCGAATCAGAATAAATAATAGAATAACACAATATGAATAAATATCTAAAATAAATAGATAAAATACCCGCAAACAATTGAATATTTAATGATTATATAGTATTATAGTAAGTGAGATTATAAAATTTGTACAGATTAAGGATGATTATAATAATGTTAAGTGAAATCTTGCAAATAAATGATAAAATTGCAGAAAAAGAGTGAATTAGCAAATAATACAGGGGGGGGGAGGGCGCGGGTTATGAAATTAAAAAAATATTTGTTCAGTATAATGGTAGCGTCACTGCTGTTTTCTATTTCCTGCGCTAAAACAGAGAAAAGTACAAATCAGGCCGAGGGGAGCCAAGAGGAGCCCTTAATTTCCGATAGATCTATTTGTGTGGCAGAAAAAGGAGTTTTATTATCAGGAGCCGGAGGTATGCTGCAGTTTTATGATTATCAAGCCGATACAACTTACCCGCTTTGTGCCCGGCCAAATTGTACCCACGAATCGGATGACTGTACGGCAAATTTATTCCGAAATGGGGCGGCGTTTCCTGTGATTTACCGTGACAGGCTTTACTATATCAGATCGGCAATAGAGGAGAAGCCGGTTACTTTTTGTCAGGCGGATGTTACTGGAGAGCAGGAAAAGGAGCTGGCTATTCTGGGGGATGTACAGTTAACTGCGTCTAGGATGCTATATTACGGGGAAAAGGCATATTTTTCTGTGATTCAGGTGGAGACAGAAGAATACGGGGGTGCTGTTGAGGTCTTGAAACAAAGTACCAGTATTTTATCCATTGACTTGGAAGATGGAAAAATAGAGGTGCTCCTAAGGAAAGAATACGGAACGGATGAGAGTCTGTTTTACGATTTGCTGTACATATATGAGGATCAGATGTATTTGGATTTAATGGGAGTGCAGGACCTAAGTCAAAACACTTATTTTGTCATGAGGCTGGACACAGGGGAAGTAACACAGCTTGAAGATGGTGCAGGTGTTTCCCTTACAGATTGGAGTCATGGGAAAGTTGTTTGTCAAAGGGGAGGAACAGATCAGGACAACAAAGAGGTAGAGGGAAGGTTTTCGATATGGGATTTGAAGACTGGGGAGAAAAAACAAGTCGGCAGCTTCATCGGAGGCCCCATGGCCATTTTAAAAGATGGATTGGTTTATGTAAACTGGGAGGAAGGCTTTAAGGAAGGAGAATGGAAGTATTATAAGTTTGACAGTGGGGAGACAGAAACATTTTTGAAGATCCAGGACGGCATAATGAATTTCAATCCCCAGAATTCGTTCAATAAAGATGGTAAGGAGATGATCGTTGGACATCGAACGGTCGTTAAAGATGGCAAAAGTGTGGATGGCTGGTATACTATTTCCACAGAAGATTTCCTGGAGAGAAAGGAAAACTACAAATTTTTGTGCTGGTCAAAAGAATAGTGCTGAGCAAGGGGGCATCCTCATGAGGACTGCCCTTTTCCTGTATATCGTACAAGCTCTTCCACATAGAGTGAATCAAAGAAAAATCGAAGAAAGGGCAGCTCTATGAAGGGAGAAAATAAGGAAAAAGTCAAATATGAAGTGGAACTTTTCTATTCCGACAAATGGGATTTAAAGGAACTACTGGAGGAAATAACAGATCAGGCGGCATTGCCATTATCAGAGTCCGATGCTGCTTCGGCGGAATGAGGGGATAGCATGGCGGTTCGGGAAAAATATTCAGCAGCCCTGTATATGCGTCTTTCAAAGGATGACAGCGGCTTCGGGGAAAGTGCCAGCATCTCCTCTCAGAGGAAAATACTCAGAAGATATGCGTTGGAGAACGGGTTCTGTGTCCATAAAGAATATGTGGATGACGGAATCTCCGGATTGACCTTTAACCGCCCCGGTTTTAAACGTATGATACAGGATATTGAGAATAAACAAATAAACCTGGTCATTACGAAAGATTTGTCCCGTCTGGGCCGCAATTATATTATGACCGGGCGGTATACGGAGTTCTATTTTCCTTCTAAAAAAGTGCGATGTATAGCGGTCAATGACAATTACGATTCTGATGATCTGTATTCTGATATGGTTCCATTCCGGAATGTGATCAATGAGATGTATGCCCGGGATACCAGCCGAAAAATTCGTTCCGCTTTATTGGCGCGGATGCAGGAGGGGGCCTTTATGGGCGCGCATGCACCGTATGGTTATGAGCGGGACGCCGGGGATAAACATCATTTAGTCGTCGATGAAGTGACCGGAACTATCGTAAAAGGGATATTTCAAAAAGCCGCTGCGGGAGTCCTGCCGATACAGATAGCCAGGGAACTGAATGAATGTAAAATACCGACGCCGTCGGAATACCGCTGCATGAGCAACCCTTCCCTCCGCATAGAAAACTTTTCCAAACGGCGGGAATGGACGTCTGCTACCATAATCAAGATATTGAGAAATCCAGTTTATCTAGGGCATATGGCACAGAGAAAGACGTCAAAATTGTCATTCAAATGTCCTGCGGCCATATCCCTGCCTGCGTCTGACTGGATAATTGTGGAGAATACCCACGCCCCCCTGGTGACGAATTTGACGTTTGAGCTTGCCGCACGCCGGAGCCGGCAGCGGACCTGTATCCAAGGAAACGGGTTCAACAACTTATTTTCAGGGATTGCCAGATGCGGGGACTGCGGGAGAAGGATGTCGGCGGTCAGTTCCCGGAAAAAGGGGGCGGAGGCGAATCTGGCCTGCGGCGCGTATAAGCAGAAGGGAACCCGGGGATGCTCCAATCATTTTATTGCCTATGATGATTTATATGAGGTGGTACTTTGCAGAATACAATCGCTCATGCGGCGGTGCGGATTTTCAGAACCGGAAAAACTCACGCAGGATCTCCTTTTTCATTTGGTAGACCATATTGAGATCTGCCAGGGGCATTTTGGTAAAACGCCGAGCGGCAGAGTAAAATTCCAGACCATAAAGATCTTTTTTCGTTTCAGACCGCCGGAATAAGAATGAAGCATTTGAGCCGTCTGCTCCCAAATACTGTTTATTTATATGAAGAAGGTCTGCCGTCTTGTTCTGCGGCGGCGGTGGATCTTCTGGAATCCAGGAAAACGCCTGCCTGTAAAAAGATGTCGGCGGACACCAGGGCCTGATGGGTGTTTTCCACCCGTATCCAGGCTTCCGGAGGGTTTTTCACGGTGAGAGTGGATTTGAAGGAAATCTTCCTGGAGCGCCCTTGGGCCATATGTCCTAAATATACAGGGTTTCGCAGAAGCTTCGTAATGGTCCTGGCAGACCATGAGCTCACAGGCGAAGCTTCTTTGGAACTGGCGCTTCTGGAATCGCGGTAGGCCTTTGGAGAGAGGATTCCCCGGCGGTTCAGATCGGCGGCAATGGAAGCTGGCCGCATACCGCCGGCCGCCATGGAGAAGATGTCTTTTACCACGCCGGATACTTCATCGTCTGGGAGCAGATGATGCTTATCCTCCGGGTCCTTCCGATAGCCGTAAGGAGCCAGGCTGCCCACATAGCTGCCTTCCTGCATCCGTACCAGGAAGGCAGAACGGATTTTGCGGCTGGTGTCCCGGGCATACATTTCATTGACCACATTTTTAAAAGGCGCGATGTCTGAGTCGGGAGAGTCGGAATCAAAGTTATCGTTGACGGCGATGAAACGCACCCGTCTGGAAGGAAAATAGACCTCCGTATATTGTCCGGTCATGATATAGTCACGGCCCAGTCGGGACAAGTCTTTGGCAAGGATCATATTGATCTTTCTGGCCTCAATGTCTTTAAGCATACGGCGGAAAGCGGGCCGGTTGAAGTTTGTGCCGCTGAATCCATCATCCACATATTCATCAAAGACGGAAAGCCCATGGCTTTTGGCAAACGAAAGAAGAAGCTTCCTTTGATTTGTAATGCTGGAGCTCTCTAAGGATTCTCCGTCATCTTTGGAAAGCCGCATATATAATCCGACAGAATAATTTTTATTCCGCTCTTTTCTGTCGTTGTCTGCTAAAAATTTCCATTTATTTCCACATGTAGACAAATCACTCTCATAAATCATATATAATCCCCCATAAAATCAGAATATAGCCTTCCAAATGAAATATATGATTGCTTTTACTGGCGAAAAAAGGTATAAATATAAGTGGACAATAATGCGAAAGGGGGCCAGAGACTTTGAATATGGAGAGTAAGGGACATCGGTTTCCGTTGTCTCTGAGCCAGCGTAATATTTGGGATTTGGAACGTACCTTTGACGGTACCTCTGTGAATAATATAAGTACGACAATACGCCTGCAGGGTCGAATGGATTTTGTAATACTGCAGGAAAGTATCCGCATGGTGCTGAAAGCGGATCCGTCTCTTCGGACTCGAATCCTTTGGGAAGACGGGGAGCTGGTCCAATACCATGCCCCTTTTTCTGAAGAAGATTTTCCTGTCTTTGATTTTTCCCACACCAGCAGCGAAGGCATAGAGAGCTGGGAGGCCGCTATGACCAGAGAGACGATTCCGCTGACCGGCGGGCCGTTGTACCGTTTTATGCTGTTTCGGGCCGGTGAGAACGCGGGAGGCGTGCTGGTGAAAATTCACCATATGATTTCGGACGGATGGTCGCAGGTCCTCATTTGTAACCGGATTGGCCAGACTTATCTGGATCTCCTGGCCGGTAAGGAACCGCTCCTTGAAGAGGCGCCTAGCTATGAGCTCCATGTGGAGGAGGAACGGGATTACCTGACTTCCAAAGCGTATGGCAGAGATGAGAGATATTGGAGAGACATTCTGGAAAAGTCAGGCGAACCTTCTGTTTTAAAGAGTGTGAAAAGCGCGGCGGTCAGCCCTGTTGGCAGGAGGCTCAGCTGCGATCTGCCCCAAGTGCTGAATCATGCGATCTATTCCTACTGCCTGGAAAAAAGAGTGGCTCCTTTTGCCGTATTCTATATGGCGCTGGCAATCTATTTCAAGCGGATAGGAGGGGCCGACCGGTTCACGATCGGCGTGCCGATATTCAATCGGACGAATTTCCTGTTTAAGCAGAGCACGGGTATGTTTGTGACGACTCTGCCTTTCTATAATAAAATAAATGATGAGTGGACTCTTGACCAGTTCAATGAGGAGCTGGCGGAGGCCTGGTTCGAGATGCTTCGCCACCAGCGTTTTCCCTTTTCTCATATTGAAAAGCTGGCGGGAGAGAACAAAGGGCAGGAAGGCCGCCTGTTCCACATTGCTTTATCCTATCAGGACAGCAAGATAGTGGAGAGCAGGGATGCGTCGGTAATGTTATCAGGGCGGTGGCATTACAGCGGCTATCAGTCGGAGCAGCTCTGCATCCATCTTACGAATCTTCTGGATAATAAATGCTATTCGGTAGACTATGATTATTTGACACAGTTTTTTGCGGAGGCGGAGATTGTACAGCTCCACAAAAGCCTGTGCAATATCCTCATGGAAGCTCTTTCCAATCCGGGGAAACCCATATACCAGCTGGCGGTTCTGACAGCGGAGGAAAGAGAGCGCGTATTGTATACATTTAACAGAACGGACCGGCTTTTGGAGGAACGTTCTGTCTACAAGGCTTTGGAGGAATCGGCGTCGGATTATCCGTCAAGGGCCGCAGCCATATATGGAGGTGAGCGGATGACTTACGAGGCTCTGCTTGGCCGCGCCTCTGATATCGCCTGCGCTGTGAAGAACCGTATGGGAGAGGGCAGAGAGCTGGCAGCTGTTCTGCTGCCGAGGGGGTTCACTCTTCTGGAGTCCATGGCGGCGATTTTGAAAGCCGGATTTGGATATCTGCTGCTGTCACCGGAGCTTCCCGAGGGGAGAATCCGAAACATATTGGAGCGGAGCGGAGCAGGAATCCTTTTGACAGACAGAGAAAACAGGGAGAATTTTGGACAGCCGGAAAGTCCCGTGCCGGTAATCTGTGTGGAAGATATCGGAAGAGGGACAGTGAGCTGTTCAGATCCGTCGCTTAAAGAAGAACTGAGAGATCCGGATAGGCTGGCCTATGTAGTCTATACCTCCGGGAGCACTGGAGAACCCAAGGGGGTGGAGATCACCCAGAGGAACCTGCTGAATCTTTCCCAGGCGATGCGCCATGTCTACGGAAAAGGGGCGGTTCTTTCCGTGTGCAATGTGGGATTTGACGCCTTTATGCTGGAAAGCATTGTGGCGCTGTTAAACGGAAAAACCATTGTGCTTCCGGAAGAAGAGGAGCTTGAGTCGCCCCGCCGCCTGGCCGGCTTGATAACAGGCTATGCAGTGGGATTCTTTTCCATGACACCGTCCCGCCTTTCCGTGCTTTTAAAGGATTCTGCGTTCTGCGGAGCCATGCGCCGCATGGAAAGTATCGTCTGTGGCGGAGAAGCGTTTCCCGCGGATTTATTGAAGAAACTTAAAAATGTCAGTCACGCCAGGATATATAACCAATACGGTCCTTCTGAAACCACAGTGGGAGTGAGCATCAAGGAACTGTCCCATGCGGCACGGATCACAGCAGGGCGTCCTATGGACAACTGTAGACTATATGTGCTGGATAAGTGGATGAATCCTCTTCCCGCGGGAGTATACGGGCAGCTCTATGTCGGCGGGACATGCGTGGGCCGCGGATACCGGAATCAGCCGGAGCTGACAAAAGAGAGTTTTTTGGACAATCCCTTTGAGAATGGGGAGAAGATGTATTATACCGGAGATTCGGCCTGCTGGACGGCGGACGGGGAGATCGTCCTGTCCGGAAGGCTGGATAAACAGGTGAAGCTGCGGGGACTCCGAATCGAGCCGCAGGAAGTGGCGGCGTGCATCGCGTCCTATCCTGGGGTGAAGACGGCGGCCTCCCGTGTATGTGAGATAAACGGGCAGATGGTGCTGCTGGCATATTATTGTTCAGAAGAGCGGATTCCGGAGACGGAGCTGCTGGCATTTGCTGCGACGTACCTTCCCCGATACATGATACCTTCTTATGTTATGCGTCTGGAGGAGATACCCACGAATGGGAATGGGAAGGTGGAGGAAGAAAAACTGCCGCTTCCGGGGGAGAGAGGGGAGGAGAGCTTTACGGCTCCGGTTTCTGCTGCTCTTCTCCAGGATATTGTGGATATATTCAGGGAGGTCCTGTCTCGGGAGGAGATGGGGCCTGACAGTGATTATTTCTTATCAGGAGGAAATTCCTTAAATGCCATGGAGACCATTACTGCCATGGAGGATAAAACCGGATTTACAATACGCGTTGCGGATCTTTACGCGTGCAGGACAGCCAGACGTCTGACGGCATATCTGAATAAGACAGACGGACGCAGTGAAGGATACATTCTTCCGGCCGAGGGAAAACGGATTGAAAAGGCGCCGGACAGGGAATGGTATCCGCTGTCTCCGATGCAGCAAGGGATTTATGTCCAGTCTTATCTGGATTCCACTGGTCTGTCTTATAATATGCCCGGGGCGTTCCGCCTGTCTGAGAAGCCGGATCTGGAACGGCTGGAAAAAGCGTTCCGGCAGCTGATCCGGCAGGATGCGGTCTTTCGCACTTCCTTTATACAGGAGGCCGGAGGAGTCCATGCGCACATAGAAAAGGAAGTGCCCTTTTCTCTGACAAAAATAGAAGCTCTCTGTTTTGAGGAAGCCTGCGGGGGATTTTTAAAGCCTTTTGACCTGAGCCGCGCTCCTCTCCTTCGTGCCGGCGTCTGGAAAAGTCAGGAACAGGAGTGGTTTCTTTTGCTGGACAGCCATCATATCATCGGAGACGGGCTTAGCACGCCGCTTGTGCTGAAGCGTCTGAATGAAGCTTATTGCGGGAAAGAAACGAAGATGTCTCTCAGCTATCACGATTATGCTTATGCTCTCTCGGCTGAAACGGAAGAAGAGAGTCGGGAGGAACAGGAATACTGGAAGGAACATCTGCAAAACCTGCCGGAGCCGCTCACGCTGCCTGCCGATTTTGTCCGTTCCCGTGAGTTTGATTTCCGGGGCAGAGAATATCAGATGGAAATGCCGGAGCCGGACAGTCTTGCCTGTGAGAACTATTGTATGCGGCACGGGATTTCCGTGTTTACTCTGTTTCTTGCGGCCTATGGGCTGCTGTTGTCGCGGATATCCGGACGTGAGGATTTCACGGTGGGAGCGCCGGTGGCAGGCCGGGTCCGTCCTGGCACACAGGATATCTGCGGACCGTTTATCAATACGCTTCCCCTGCGGCTCAGGCCGGAGAAGAAGAAGGCAGTATCGACTTATCTGGAGGAGATACGGACAGAGGTGGCCGGGATGCTGGATCACCAGCAGATTTCTCTGGAAGAGATCATCACGATGCTCGGCCTGCCCCGCGGTACTCAGAATCCCCTTTATCAGCTGATGCTCACGCAAAGCCCTGTGGATGAATCCGCCTTTGTGCTGGACGGGAAGTCTATGGAATTCCGGCCCATTTCTACTGGAGCGGTGAAAATGGACATGGTGGTGGAACTGTCGAAAAAGAGAGATGCCTATATCCTCCGGTTTTCCTATGCTTCCAGTCTGTTTCTGGAGGAAACTGTCCGGTATTATGGAAGGTGTTTGAAGCGGATACTGCAGGAACTTTGTTCGGAACGGGATCTGCCTCTGGGAGAGGTGCCGGTGCTGTCAGCGGAGGATTATGAGAAGTATGTGGAGACCCCCAACTATTTGGCGACCCCCTTTGTGAACCTGCCGATTCACCGAATGATAGAAAACAAAATAAAGACCATGCCCGATTCGCCTGCCGTATGGTATCACGGGACCGCAGTCACGATGCGGGAGATAGAACGCCGCGCCTGCGGCCTGGCGGCCATGCTGCGGGAAGAAGGAGCAGAGCCGGGGCAGCGAATTGGACTTTGTATGGGACGGACGCCGGATATGATCGCGGCGATGTTTGGCATCCTGAAAGCGGGATGTGCGTATGTGCCGATGCTTCCTTCTTTTCCGGAAGCCAGATTGGTTTATATGCTGGAGACTTCCGGCGCCGTCTGTGTGCTCTGCGATGAAGAAGCCCTTCGCTGTCTGCCCGGACAGCTTCCGTGCCGGAAGCTGCTGGCTTCGGAGAGAACCGAAGAGCAGTTTACGGATGCTCCTGTGAGCAGCGAGGATCTGGTCAATGTTCTGTTCACCTCCGGATCCACAGGAAAGCCAAAAGGCGTGATGCTCCGGCACCGTTCTATTTCCAACTTATATGGTCAAATGAGAGAGCTTCTGGAACCGATCACCGGACCGGTGCTCTGTTCGACGAATTCTATATTTGACTGTTTTATTGTGGAGACTCTGTTCCCGCTGGCGATGGGGAAGCTGGTAGTTCTTGCCGATGAGGAGGAAATGATGCTTCCCTGGAAGCTGGCAGAGCTGATTAACAGGAACGGAGTAGAAATATTTGAAATGACTCCTTCCCGGCTTCAGATGTGTCTCGGCAACGAGGCGTTCTGCCGCGCCGCTTCCGGGCTTCGGATCGTGCTCCTGGGCGGTGAGGTCCTTACGAAGCGGCTCCTTGCGAAGTTCTATGAGGTCAGTGAGGGAACCCTCATGAATATGTACGGTCCGACGGAGGCGACAGTTTTCACTACCATGGCGGCTGTGAGGCCGGGAGATACGATTACCGTGGGACGCCCCCTTAACAATACAAGGGTATACGTGCTGGATGAGGATATGCGGCCGGTCATGCCCACTGGGTGCGGAGAATTATATATTGCCGGTGAATGTCTCGCAGGAGGCTATATTTCCAGACCGGATCTTACGGAAGCGTCTTTCCTGCCGGATTTGTATTTTCCGGGAGAAAGGATGTATCGGAGCGGAGATATTGTACGGCTTCGTCTGGACGGTACTTATGATTTCATCGGAAGGGCGGATGCCCAGGTGAAGCTTAACGGACAGCGGGTGGAGCTGGACGAGATCACAGGAGCGCTTTTGGATTCCGGCTTTGCCGGACAGGCGGCGACCGTCGCGGTGCGGAAAGACGACGGTTCCATGGAGCTTTGTTCCTTTTACCAGCCGGCTGCGGGGAAAACGGACGTCCACGGCCCGCTGATGGAATATCTGCGGCATATGCTGCCGTCTTATATGGTGCCTTCCAGGGTGATCCCTCTGGAAACGCTGCCCATGACCGCTACCAGCAAGACAGACATGCAGACTCTTAAGAAAATGGCTTTGGAGGGACTGGAGCACGTACAGGCGGACGTTCCGGAGGCCCCGAAAGCTTTTGAGGCACGCGGGGAAAAAACGCCTCCTTCACCGGAGATCAATGAAGAATTTGTGCTGGCTATCTGGAACCAGGTGCTGAGTAAAAAAGCGGAGGAGCCGGATGTGTCTTTCTTTGAACAGGGAGGGACTTCCCTGGCGGCACTTAGCGTGCTCAGCAGTTATTTTAACTGTCATTTGGAAATGTCCCTGGCGGAGTTCTATGCGAATCCCACAGCGCGCCAGCAGGCCGAGCTGTTAAGGGGAAGCGTGGGCGGAGGCAAAGAAAGAACGCAGCTCTCTTCGGAGGCGGAAGCATCCGATCAGGAGGCTGAATTTGCAAGGGTAGTGTTCCCTGTTCGAGAACCGGAAAAACGTTTTGCGCTAATTACCGGCGCAACGGGTTTCTTTGGCGTACATCTTTTAAAGGCCCTTCTGGACAGAGGAGAAGAGGAAATCATCTGCCTGATGCGGGACGGAGACAAGGAGCGGCTCCTGGAATGTCTTTCCTGGTATTTTGGGAGAGGCGTGATCATGCGGGAGCGCAGGCGGATTTCTGTTGTAAAGGGAGATTTGTCCAAGGAGAGGCTGGGCCTTTCGGACAGGGATTACCGGGAACTGGCGGGAAGAGTCGGCGAGATTTTTCATGGAGCGGCAGATGTGCGCCATTATGCGGCGGATGCAGAGGCGTTCCTTAAAACGAATGTGGGAGGCACAGAGCAGATGCTGGCTCTTGCCAGAGAAGCCGGAGCCAGATTTTATCATATGTCCACCTGCAGCGTGAGCGGTGAATATCTGAAGGATGGACGGAAAGAGGCGGTCTTTACAGAAAATGATTATGACATCGGCCAGATCTGGGAAGATAATATCTATGTGAAGAGTAAATTCCTGGCGGAAGGACTGGTCCTGGAGGCCATCCATCATGGGCTTCCGGCCAAGATATTCCGGCTGGGCCGCCTGGTGGGACGGGCATCGGACGGTGTATTTCAGAGAAATCCTGACACCAACGCCTTTTATCTGCTGATGCGTGCGTTCCATCTGGTGGGAGCGATTCCGAGAACTGTGGCAAAGACGGAAGTGGACCTTACTCCCATTGATTATTGCGCGGAAGCGGTGCTGGCCCTTCTGGACAGTGAAGGAAGCATTTTTCATATCATGAATCCGGATCCGCCTTTGGTAGAAGCGGCCGCGAAGGCGCTGGAGGAAGAAATCTACATAGTTCCTGACGAGACTTTTACCCATATGCTGGCGGAGACCGTAAAGGGACCTTACCGGGAATTGGTTTCCACGCTCATCGATTTCTGGCATCATGTCCGGCTTGAACCGCCGGTCATCCAGGTTTCTAATAAGAAAACGAAGGAACAGCTTGATAAGGCCGGTTTCCGCTTTGAGATACCGGAGCCGGGCCGGCTGCTCAGCGGTTTTACGCTGCAGGATTCCTGGGTGGGGAAAGGGGAATAATCCATGGTATCAAATTTATCAATGGTTATTTTCATATGTGCCCTTGTGGCGATCATAGCTTTTGTGATCTGGAGCGTCCGTTCCAAGCGGATGCACCTGCTCCACAAGCTGTATTTATGCCTGGCTGTCTGCTATGCCATATGGATTATTCCGCTGATTGGGATACGGTTTACAAGTCCGGATAATAAAGCCATGATGTTCTTCTGGGACTGCCTGATGCAGCCTGGAGGGGTGCTCTCCCCGCCCATTTATCTGTGTATCGCCATCGTCTTTATATACGGATATGAAAAAATGACGAGGGGATTAAAGGCGCTGTTCATCGTGCCGGTTCTGACGATACTGATCTCATGGACGAATCCACTGCACCATTTACAGTATCAGGTGTTTTCCACGGTCAGAAGTGAGATTGTCTTCGGCCCTTATGTGATCGTGGGGGGCATCTGCAGTTATGCGTGTCTGATGGCAGCGATCATAGTCGTGGCCCGGTTCGCGCTTAAAAACCGAAGTGTCTTGTATTTGAAACAGAGTTTATTGCTGGCAGTGAGCGGCCTTTGTCCTCTGGTGGTCAGCATCATCGCCACCTTCAGCCGGATGGAGATTCCCATAACGGCGACGCCCATGAGCTTTATGATACCGCTGATACTGAACGGGATCGCGATCTACCAGCTGCACCTGCTGGATATCCGTCCCATAGCAAACCGCCATATTCTGGACTGGATCTCGGACGGGTATCTGGTGGTGAGCGACAAGGGTCTTGTGATCAGCTATAACAGGCGATTTGCTTCCTTATTCGCGTCTGAATACGGTATTGCGGAAAACAGGTATCTGGGCGACTGTGTGAGAGAGGAAGATATTTCCAAAAAAACAGCGATTTATAATATGATCACGGCAATAGAAGCGAGTCGGGAAGCGAATTCCACCATATCCTATGAACAGGCTGTGACATCCCAGGAAGAAGACGGAGTGCAGAAAAGCTATTATGTTACCGATGTGTCGCCATTGGTGCTGAATGATAAGATTGCCGGTTTTGTGGTACTTTTTAAGGATGTGACACAGCTTAAAAAGAGCATGAGACAGCTGCAGGACAGCCAGGAACGGATGATGGAACAGGAACGGCTGGCTTTTCTGGGGCAGATGATAGGCGGGCTGGCGCACAACCTAAAGACTCCCATTATGGGCATCTCCGGATGCATTTCCGCCGTGGAGGCTCTTGTGGACGAGTGCGAGGAGAGTCTGACGGACAGCCAGGTGACCGAGGAAGACTATCGGGAAATCTATGGCGAGATGAGAGAATGGTTCCAGAAAATGAGGGAATCGTCGGCCTATATGTCGGATATCATCACTGCCATCAAAGGCCAGGCGGCCAATGTGAATACCGATGAGGACTCTACCTTTACCATAGATGAAATGCTGAAGCGGAGTATGCTCCTGATGCGCCATGAGCTCTTGAGCGGAGGATGCCGTATGGTCACGGAATACGACCAAACGAAGGAAATCACCCTCCGGGGCGATATCAATAACCTGATCCAGGTGCTGGACAACCTGTTATCCAACGCTATTTATGCCCAGAAGCAGGCAGGAGGCGGAGATATAACGGTAAAGATAGATTACGACGAAGAAAGTCTGCATATATCCGTGAAGGACAGGGGGCCAGGCGTCAGTCCCAATGTGAAGGACCGTCTGTTCAAGGCCATGGTCACGAGCAAGGGGACCATGGGGACCGGACTGGGGCTGTACATTTCCAGCGCCGTAGTGCGCGGGAAATTTGGAGGAATTATGTGGCATGAAGATAACCCGGAGGGGGGAGCCGTATTCGGCATCTCCATCCCGCGGAATCTGGTTCATATCAGCAATGTAGTAAAGAAAAAAGAGGGGGGCGCCAATTGAGAAGGAACAGAGAAACAGCTCAGAAGCAGATTTCCATATTGACTTTAGATGATGACTCCATTATGACGTCTACCATTCAGGCATATTTTCAGCGTTCCGGCTATCAGGTGGATGTGGAGAATGATCCGTATGCCGCCATTGAACGCGTCAGGAAAAACGGATATGATATCCTTCTTCTGGATTTTCTCATGAGCCCCATCTGCGGGGATCAGGTCGTAGAGGAGATCCGCAAGTTCAATCCGGAGATATTTATCGTTCTGCTCACCGGACATAAAAGTATGGCTCCGCCCATCAAGACCATCCGGCAGCTGGACATCCAGGGATATTACGAAAAGAGCGACCGGTTTGATCAGCTGGAGCTTTTGGTGGAATCCTGCGTTAAATCCATCCGTCAGATGCGGACCATCCGGGGTTATCAGAAAGGCCTGTCGGTAGTGGTGGACGCACTGCCGAGAATCTACAATCTCCAGAGCATGGAGCATATATCGGACGGGATTCTGGAGATGGCGGAGGAGCTTCTTCCGGCAAAAGGAAGCTTCCTGGCCTTTGAGACGGAACAGAAAGGAAAACGGGTTCCTTTTTTGCGGACGCGGGGAGAGCTTCCTGACTGTGATCATTATCGGCTGCTTTCGGATGTGGAATGGGGAGGAGCAGACGCGGTTCAGAAGGACGGCTATCTTCTGCTTCCCGTCAGCGATGAAACCCACAGGGCTGTGGGAGGGATTGGGATCCTTCCGAAGTCAGAGCCCCAAAAGGAGCAGATCCAACTCGTAAAGATCTTTTCCAGACAAGCTTCGGCAGCCATTTATAACAGCCAGCTCCACCAGCGGGTGAATGAACAGAATGAAGAGCTGACACAGGCTTATCAGTATTTGGAGGACGGATATATACAGACCATCGATACCCTCCGTTTTGTGGTTGAGACCAGAGACATTGAGACAAAAGGACACTCGGAACGGGTATCCTGCCTTGCCGCAACTTTGGCTGGGGAGATGGGATTGGGAAAAGAGGATGTGGAGAGGATACGTGTGGCAGGTCTTTTCCATGATATTGGCAAGGTCGGGGTACCGGACGGAATCCTCTTAAAGCCGGGGAAATTGACAGACAGTGAGTACGATGAGATAAAGAAGCATCCAGACGCCGGAGCCAAGATTCTTTCGGTTTTCCGCCCGTTTTCGGATATGATCCCCATCGTGCGCGGGCACCATGAACGGATAGACGGCCGGGGATATCCCGACGGGCTGCAGGGGGAAGAGATTCCTCTGGGGGCCCGCATCATAGCGGTGGCAGATTCCTTTGACGCGATGATCTCAAACCGGCAGTACAGGAGCGGGCTTGGAATTGACAGAGCCATAGCAGAGATTCAGGCCGGCCGTGAGACGCAGTTTGACGGCCGGGTGGTTGACAGCTTCCTATCTCTGGTGGAACGGGAAGGAAAAGAGGGATTTTTGAAACGGTTCAGTTCTCATGTATAGAGGCAGAGCTTATAATTCAAGATCGGGAGGACGTGTAGATGAAGAAATATCCGCTGTATCCCATAGATTATTATACGGATTTTGCAGGTTTTATAGAGGGGATCCGGGAAAAATTCGGGGATAAGCCGGCTGTGTCCTGGTTTACCAGGAAGCAGGAAGAGAAAGGAGTATCCTACAGGGAAATGTGCGGCCATGTGGAGGCGCTCCGTGAAGTGATGAGAGAGATGGGACTTCCCGGCAGACATGTAGCCATCATTGGAGAAAATTGCTACGAATGGCTTTTGGTTTATTTCGCGGCGGCTTCCTGCGGAGCCGTGGCAGTCTGTATTGATACAGAGCAGTCGGAGGAGACGATCCGGCAGATGCTGGATATGTCCGATGCGGAGGCGGTATTTGCGTCTTACGCCTGCCTGGAGATCTGCCAGAGGGCGGCGGACGAAAGCGGCCGGCTGAAAACCGTGGCGTTATTGAATGGGAAGCCGGCCACGGATATTCCAAACGTATTGCAGCTTCTGGAAAAGGGGGAAGAGATAAAAAGGAGCGGAAGGTCAGAGAAACGAGAGACGATTTCCCCCGGCCAGACGGCGGCCATTGTTTTTACCTCCGGGACTACCAGCATATCAAAGCCGGTCATGCTGAGCCATGAAGCGCTTCTCACAAATGCCAGCGATGCCGATGCCTGCGTATTGGTGGGGGAACGGGTATTTACCGGACTTCCCTTTTATCACACCTACGGAATGACTTGCTCGGTCCTGGCTATGCTCATAAAAGGGGTCCATCTGTATATAAACGGAAATCTGCGGACGGTGGCGCGGGATATGCGTCTTGCCAGGCCTCATACTATGCTGACTGTCCCGCTGCTTTTGGAAGCGATCCACAATCAGATCTGGCTTGCGGCGGAGCAGGCAGGAAAAACAGAAGGATTGAAAAAGCTTCTGAAGCTTCAGAAAATCTGCAGGAAATTCGGGATTAAGAGGCAGAATAAGATTTTGTCCGATGTCCGGGAAAAGAGTATGGGCACCCTGGAGCTCATCATCTGCGGAGGAGCCCATATGGGAAAGGAAATCATGGAGGAATTCAAACTGCTGGGCGTGACAGTGCTTCAGGGCTATGGAATCACAGAATGTTCTCCCCTTGTAACGGTCAATCGGAACCGCGAAAACAAGCTGGATTCCGTAGGCGTGCTTCTTCCCCACTGTGAAGTGAAGATAGAGGATGAGGAGATTCTGGTCAGAGGAAAAAATATCATGAGCGGTTATTACAGATCGCCGGAGCTTACGGCGGAGGCCATGAGCGGGGAGTGGTTCCGTACCGGAGACGTGGGAAAGATAGATAAGGATGGTTTCCTCTACATCACAGGCAGAAAGAAGAATCTGGTAGTATTCAAAAATGGGAAAAAGGTTTCTCCGGAAAAGCTGGAAGAAAAGATAAAGCAGATTCCGCTGGTAAAGGACGTGGTGGTCTATGGGGCCGCCAGCGGAGTGTCGGCAGACGATGTGAAGCTGGCTGCCAGCGTCTATCCGAATCCTGAGCGGGCAGGCGGAATGTCTTCTTATGAGATATTAGAGGAGCTTCAGCGGGAAATCAACCAAATCAACGACGGCCTTCCTTTTTATCAGCAGATCCAGATGATAAACATCAGAGAGCAGGAATTCAAAAAGACGGCCATGCAGAAGATAAAAAGGCATCTGGCGTAGGGAGATCGAAACATTTTGGAATCATTTTTAGTTAGCTCCGCTTAAGCTTAAGTTTAGCACGGGCAGAAGTTCCGGGCCGTCATGATTTCGGTTCGCTGGCGATGCAGGGGCCGCTTTATCCCCGCTCCGGAAGTACCGCTCACATGTCGACTGTAAATCCTGATGATTTCCAGTCTCCGGTTCGCTCAGAAACGGAATCGGTATTTCCGTTTCTGTCTTCTTCCGCCTGGAGAACACCGGCCGCTGCCCTGCGGCGCTCGCCTTTAGGCCGGCCCGGAATCTTTCTGCCGGTGCTCTGCCTGCCGCACCATACTGGATAATTTCCGTTCCATTGATTCCAGAAAAGGATTGGATATCCACACGGCCCGCGCGCCTTACGGCAGCGGGCTGCGGTGAACCGCCCCAATGGCTTTTACAACAAATGAGAGCTTATTTCGGTGCGGGAAGAAGAGCAAGAAGAATAATCTGATTCCATCGTAAGGCGAGCGCCGCAAGGCGTTAGCAGGATCTTCCCGGCCGCAGGGAGGTAAAAACCGAATCTCATGCAGGTTTTTATTGGAACCTGACATGGAAAAATATCGATTTATCCATGTCAGTTGGAAAGGACCGACTGGAGGCCGTAAAAATCCTGGTTACGGCTGCCAGCGAGCCGCTTGGATGGAATCGGATTTCCTCTTGCCTTGCAAATCTGACAGAGAAAAATTTGTTTAAATAGTATTAAAGGATTCCATATTATAAAAAAATTAGGAGTGATGTACATGGAAGATAAGATTTTAGAGTTTATCCGAAAAATCATATATCAGGTGACCGGGAAAAGCACTCTTACTTATGACACGGATTTTGTGCAGGACCTGGGGCTTAATTCTCTTGATATCATGAACGTGGTCGGCGCGTTTGAGGAATATTTTGACGTGGAGATACCCAACCGGGACGTGTGGCAGATGCGCCAGGTGAAGGATGTAATTGCATATATGGAAAAAAATGGGATCACAGAGGTATGAAAGAGGTGTATCTATGACGATGCCGGATGCAGGTATCTATATTTTCTGCCTGGACGACGGAAGAACGACAGAGGACAGACTGCGTATGTCGGCAGAGGCATTCCAGTATATGCACGGATTACCGGCTGAATACGGGGCAGAGACTCCGGATATATGGAAGACGGCCAGAACGGAAAAGGGAAAGCCATATTTTCCCTTCTGCCCGGGCCTGCAGTTTTCCATCAGCCACAGCGGTTCGTACTGGGTCTGCGCTTTTGCGGAGGAACCGGTGGGGATAGACCTTCAGGAGCATACGAAAAAGAACGATGAGACCACGGAAGCCGCCGCTTCCAGATACCGGAAATTGGCGGGACGGTTTCTCCATCCGGATGAAGCGTCGTATGTAAGAGAGCAGACGGAGAATTCCTATGACCGGTTTTTTCGCATTTGGGCGGCAAAAGAAAGCTATGTAAAGTATACAGGAAGCGGAATTGACGGACGTTTCGGGGAAATGTCCGTGTTGCCGGAGGCCGGGCCTATTGAAGGTTTGCCAGAGGAGAACGGCATCCGTGTATGGAAGGCGGCGGGGGCATGGTTCCATGAGGTGCCGTTCCGGGAAAATTATTCTCTGTGTGTGTGTATGGGGAGACGGGCGGGGCAGGCCCTCTTCACATGCACAGGGCCTGCTTTCCACATGCAGAGCACTTTTTAAACTGATGATCCAGATTAAAGGCGACCCTTGGCAGGTAACCGAGATCCTCAAGCAGGGTGAACAAAGGAAAGAAGATCGCCATGGGAGGCAGCATCACGGCTATTACCCAGGTGGAAACCTTGTATACTCCGGATATCAGCATACCCTGGATCCATCCGGGGACATGAACCATGCCGGCCAGGAGATAGAGCTTATCTTCCAGCCATCCAAAGCCGTTGCTCAAAAGCTGGCTTGGATAATTGGCGCCGCTGAGGCTGAGCCAGAATAAGAGGAATAAAAGGGCGAGCATCAGCAGGGTCCCTGTTACGGGGCCAGTTACGGCGCGGTCGATGCGGAAATCCCGTTTCCGGTATTCCGGCCGGTGATAGACAGTCACCTGTCGGGAAACCTCTTCAGCTTTCTGCATAAAATGCTCCGGCGGGGCTTCACAGGACTGGAAAGTCTCAGGGGAATCATCGCAGTATTTCTCCGCTGTTTTAAGGAGTTTATCAAGTCCTTCTCCTTTGGCGGCGCTGATAGATACGACGGGGATGCCGAGGAGTTCTTCGAGATGGGGAAAGTCTATGACGATCCCCTTTTTTTTTGCTTCGTCGCAGAGATTTACACAGAGAATCACATGGGGGGTCAGGGCCATGATCTGGAATACCAGGGCCAGGCTTCTTTCCAGGCTGGTGGCGTCGCAGATGGCCATGATGACATGGAAGCAGCCCTGGCAGACAGCTTCTCTGGCTACTTCCTCCTCGGGGGAATCGCTGCATAGAGAATAGGTCCCCGGCAGGTCTGTAAGTTCAAAGGAGGTTTTTCCATACCGGCAGAAGCCAGTGGCGCAGGCTACCGTTTTTCCGGTCCAGTTTCCGACATGCTGATGCAGGCCGGTAAGGGCGTTGAATAAAGTGCTTTTTCCCACATTGGGGTTTCCAGCGAGGGCAGCCCGGCAGACAGCGGGCCGGCAGCTGCAGCATGTGCAGCCGGTACAGTCGGTGTTTTCACAATCGGCGCAGGAAAGCTCGCAGCCTGGGAAGGGAGTATAAGGTTCTGTTAAGGAATTTTTCTTGAAATGGCGGAATAGGCGGTCAATGGTCATGGCGGCAGTTATCTCCTTCCAGAAGGTGTATGGCTATCTGGGAGGAATCCTCCTTCCTCAGGGCGATCATGGTGCCCCGAAGGTCAAAGGCAGAAGTCTCTCCGCTTTTTTTACTCAGGACGCAGGTAATCTTTGTACCGGGAAGAAACCCGAGCTCCGCCAGTCGGCGGGCGGTGGAGATGGTATCAGATATCTTTATGAGAACCGCTTCTTCGCCGGGTTTGAGCTGATTTAAGAAAACGTCAGATGACATGTGAGTCTCCTTTATGAACGGAAGAATCATGTTATTACATGATATGAAGGTGTATAACAGGAAGTGCGGAACAGGAGAAAAGAAGCATGGCATGAAAAATGTCTGGACTTATGAAAAAGAGCGGGGATGGGGAAAATGTATGGAGAAAAAGAAAAATATTGTCAAAATAAGATCGCGATTTAATCAAATTGAAAAACAGATGAAATAATATTTTTTATACTTGTGTAATGTATACAATTTAAGCATAGAGCATCGCAATATATTTCCTAAAATATACAAGTAATACTTGACACTGTGATATATTTGATATACTATGAACACATAAGGTAACTAGTACAAGCCAATAGAAAAGCAAATTTAGGAGGAAGTATTCAATGTTAATGAACATGGCTGATTTATTAGCGGTAGCTAATAAGCACAACTTCGCAGTTCCTGCTTTCAATGTAAGCAGCAGTATGATCCTGAAGGGCGTTATGCATACATGTGAGGAGATGCAGGCACCTGTTATTATTGCCATCCATCCCGACGAGCTGGAGTTCGTAGAGGACAGCTTTGTGAAATCTGTTATCGACGAAGCGAATAAGACGACCGTACCCGTTTGCATCCATCTGGATCACGGCGCAAAGTTTGAGCAGATTCTGCGTGCGATCAGAGACGGCTTTACTTCCGTTATGATTGATGCTTCCAGCCTTCCTTTAGAAGAGAATATCGCCATCACGAAGAAAGTCATCGAAGTTGCCCATCCTTTGGGAGTATCCGTAGAAGCTGAGCTGGGTACCATCGGTACTGCTGATGATTACGGTGAGGCAGGATCCAAGAAGATCATTTATACAGAAGTGGATGACGCTGTTAAGTTTGTAAAGGAAACCGGCGTTGACTGTCTGGCTATCGCCATTGGTACTGCACACGGCCTGTATCCGAAGGACAGGATTCCTGAGCTGAAGCTTGACAGATTGAAAGAAATCAAAGCAAATGTCAGCATTCCGCTTGTACTTCACGGCGGATCCGGAAATCCCGACAAAGAAATCGGTGAGTCCGTTAAGCTTGGCGTGAACAAGATCAACATCTCCAGCGATATCAAAGACGCGTTTTATCAGGAATGCCGTAAGGTTCTGGAGGACAAAGGCCTTCGTGAGCCCATGGCTATCTACCCTAAATGTATCGACGCTATGAATGAAGTAGTTCGTCATAAGATTAATTTGTTTGACGATGCGGACAAGGTAAAATACTACTACGAATAATCGGGAAAGTCGGTTTTTAGACTTTAAACTGTTTTAATCATTGCGTAATATGCACCCCTGCGGGACTTTCTCGCAAGGGTGTTTTTGCATCTGCGGGAAACGGCCTTGCTGAGGAGAGAAGGAAACATGAAATATGAGAATATGATGCCAGGCATTTTTATAAGCCGTCCCAATCGGTTTGTGGCGAAGGCAGAGATAAAAGGGAAAGAGGAAATATGCCATGTAAAGAACACCGGACGGCTGAAAGAGCTTTTATACCCTGGTGTACCCATATGGGTGCAGCATCGGGATGATCCGGCCCGGAAGACTCGATATTCCCTGATTCTGGCAGAAAAAACGCTGGAAAATGGAAAAAAGATATTGGTTAATTTGGATTCACAGGCTCCCAATCAGGCGGCAGAGGAGTGGGTGAAGAGCGGAGCGGACGGTCTTTTTAAAGATGTTTCGTTGGTGAAGAGGGAGACAAGGTTTGGAAATTCCAGGTTTGATCTCTATATAGAAGCGGATGGAAAACGGATTTTTATGGAAGTAAAGGGGGTCACTCTGGAGGAGGGAGGGATCGCGCGTTTTCCCGATGCGCCAACTCTGAGAGGACTGAAGCATGTGGAAGAGCTGGCAGCCTGCCGGGAAGCAGGTTATGAAGCATACCTGCTTTTTGTGATTCAGATGAAAGGCGTCCGGCTCTTTGAACCAAATGAGAACCCCCATCCTGCATTTGGCGAGGCCCTTAGGGCCGCCGCAGGGATGGGTGTCCATATCCTTGCTTATGATTGCCTGGTCACAGAGGACAGCATGACCATCGGGAAACCGATAAAAATACGTTTGAGCTTATAGCTTGCTGATTCTCATCATGTCGATGGCGCTGTTCTTTTCGTGAGGGCCTCCTGAGATCACGATGGTATCTCCTTCCTCTACGATGCCGGAACGGAGGGCGATATCCTCAGCATGGCGGAACAGGCTGTCGGCGCTGGACTGCTCCTCCGCCTGGAAGGGATAAACTCCCCAGGCGAGACTTAGCTGGCGCAGAGCTTTTCTGTCCACGGTTGGAGCGATGATCGGGGCGGCAGGCCGGTAATCGGCTATCATACGGGCGCTGCGGCCGGTTCTGGTCACCGCGACGATGGCCTTGGCATCCAGATAATTTGCGGATGTGATCGCGGAGATGCCGACTGCTACCGCGGGAATCCGCTCCAGACATAGGGAATCGTGAAGCTCTGAGAATCGTTTTTTATAATTGATATCTTTTTCTGTCGCTTCCGCGATATCGGCCATGGTACGGACTGCTTCGGTCGGGTAATCTCCGGCGGCCGTCTCGCCGGACAGCATGATGGCGGAGGTACCGTCGTAAATGGCGTTGGCTACATCCGATACCTCAGCTCTGGTGGGGCGCGGGCTGTAGGTCATGGATTCCAGCATCTGGGTGGCGGTCACTACGTGCTTGCCGGCCCGATAACATTTTTTGATGATGGTTTTCTGGATACCCGGCAGCTCTCGGAACGGAATCTCCACGCCCAGGTCTCCTCTGGCCACCATGACGCCGTCGCTGAGTTTGAGGATTTCATCCAGATTTTCAATCCCCTGAGTGTTTTCTATTTTTGCGATGATCTGAATACGTTTTCCTCCGTTGTCGTCCAAAAGCTTTCGGAGCTTCCGGATGTCATCTGCGGTCCTTGTGAAAGAGGCGGCTACGAAATCCACATCCTGAGAGATGCCGAAGAGAATATCGCTCCTGTCTGCTTCGCTGATGTAAGGCATAGGAATATCCAGGTTTGGGATATTAATGCTTTTGTGGTTGCTGATCTTGCCTCCGTTGATGACACGGCATATGACAGAGGTTCCGTCGATCTTTTCGACAAACATGGCGATTTTGCCGTCATCGATCAGGATTCTTGTACCTATGCTCACGCAGGAGGAGAGCCCGCAGAAGGTGAGACCGATGCCTTCTTCTGTTCCAGGCTCGTCAGAGGCGCTTAAGGTAAAGGCCTGTCCGGGTTTCAGGATGACAGAACCCTCTTCAAAATCCCGGAGCCTTATTTCAGGTCCCTTGGTATCCAGAAGCAGGGCGACGGGGCGGCCCAGCTCGGCGCTCACACGCTTTACCCGATCCATCCGGGTCTTTTGTTCTTCATGGGAACCATGGGAGAAATTGAACCTCGCGCAGTCCATTCCATTGCTTATAAGTGAGCGGATAGCCTCGTCGGTATCCACGGCAGGCCCCATAGTGCAGATGATCTTGGTCTTTCTCATAAATTGTCTACTCCTTTTCTTGCTTTCCTGCATGTGCCATGATTTTATTAAAATTCAATAGGAACAAAGTGGTGGTGGTGATAACGGCTATTACATCGGAAATCGGTTCTGCCAGATACAGCCCCAGTGTGCCGAGTCCGCCAATCTTCGGCAGAAGGAGGGCCAGGGGTATCAGCAGGATCACTTTTCTCAGCAGTGACAGGAATAGAGATATCTTAGCCTGTCCCAACGCCAGAAAAGTCTGCTGGCAGGCGGTCTGCGCACCGAAAATAGTCATACCTGCAATATAAATCCTAAGGCCGAAACTGCCTATGCGGATGATCTCCGGGTCATTGCTGAAGAGACGCACAAAAAATTCCGGAAAAATGATCAGGGAGCCTGCGCCAATCAGAGAATAGAGGAGCGAGGTGATAAAAGTCATGCGGAAGGTCTTTCTCACCCGTTCCACATTGCCGGCCCCGAAGTTGTAGCTGATAATAGGCTGCGCGCCCTGCGTCAGTCCATGTAATGGAAAAGACAACATTTGACACAGACTGAAAAGGATGGTCACCGCTCCGACATAGTTATCGTTTCCGTAAGTCTGCATTCCCCGGTTGAACGTGAGCTGTACTAGACATTCCGTCGCCTGCATGATGAAAGGAGACAGTCCGAGGGCGAGGACCGGCAGGAGGATGCTTGCACGAAGCCGGAGGTTTTGAGGACGTATTTTTAAAAAAGAATGTTTGCTCATCAGAAATACGGTGACCCAGACTGCGGATACTCCCTGGCTTATGATGGTGGCGAGGGCGGCCCCGCTGACGCCCATCTGGAGGCCATAGATGAAGATTGGGTCCAGAATGATATTTAAGACAGCTCCTATGAGGACTGTGATCATACTGGTCTTTGCAAAACCCTGAGTGGAGATGAACTGATTGAGGCCCAAGGAAAACTGTACAAAGATGGTCCCGCATAAATAGATGGTCAAATACCGGTCCGCGTAAGGAAGCGTGTCCAGGCTGGCTCCGAAGGCCAGAAGAATAGGCTCTTTGGCAGCCATGAATATCACAGTCAGGGCGACCGAGAGGATGAGAAGGAAACAGACAGAATTTCCCAGTATCCGTTCGGCTCCGTCTTTATTCTTCTGCCCCATCATGATGGCGGCCCGGGGCGCGCCTCCCATACCAATGAGGGCGGCAAAAGCGGAGATCAATATGATGATGGGGAAGGAGACCCCCAAACCTGCCAGGGCCAAAGAACCGGTGCCCGGTATCCGTCCCACAAAAATCCGGTCTACCATATTATATAGAAGATTCACGATCTGGGCGAACACGGTAGGAAGGGCCAGAGAAAACAGAAGTTTTCCGAGGGGCGCCGTCTCCAGCGGGCTGTTTTTCGAAACGGATCGATCGGACACGTAAGTCGCCTTCTTTCTTCACTGGTTTATTTTTATCATCTGGATATAGTCCAGATTTTCATAGCCATATTTTCGGTAAATATCCATGACATAAGCATTGTCCGGAGCAACCTCCAAACGGAAACCGGCAGCCCTGCCCTCATATTCCTCAAAGAACCACTGGAAAAAAAACTTGGCGCCGCCTTTTCCCCGGGCATCCGGGATAAAGTATAATTCTTCCAGGATGATCATGGGGCCTCCGGCTTCCGTACTCCAGGAGTGGGCGACCAGCGCATAGCCGACTGGAGCGTTGCCGGAAGGCGACTCTGATTCGAGCATCAGACAGCGCACATAAGGAGAGCCGTCCAAGAATGCGTCCAGGTTCTGTGCCTGAAGTTTTTTTTGAAAGCCATGTAAAGTAGCTTCTGAATTGTAAAAATCCTGGGACATGTCCAGGAATACGTCTTTGTCAGAAGATATCATATTTCGTATAATCATAAAAATTCCTTTCTGGGAAAATAATTGTCCGTCCGGATAAAAAATCCCCTTCTATCATAGATGATATTGGCAAAAATATCAAGTAAATAGCTCGTTAAGAAGCTTGCCAAAGAGGAGGCGGTTCTTCTATAATAGAAGAGACACATAGTGAAACGCGGAGGATAAAACCATGGACAAAAAGAAAAAAAGAGGAAATCTCATAAGGAGCATTATTTTTGCGGCGGCATTGGTGGTTTTTGCCGTTTCAGCGTACCAGTTGTTCATGATCTATATGGAATATAAAAAAGGATCCGATGAATATAAGGGCCTGGCAGGCAAGGCGGAGAAAATCCTGGTTTCCGCGGAAGAAACGGAAGAAGCGGAGAGCGGGGAGAACAATGAAAGTGCGGCCGGTCCCTGGATGGACCTCTATAATGCCATGATAAAGGAAAATGAGGACTATATAGGCTGGATAACCATAGAGGATACCAATATCAATTATCCCATTGTCCAGTGTGAGGACAATGACTATTATCTGACCCATACCTTTGAACGGGAAGAGAATGCGTCGGGCGCCCTGTTTGTGGACAGCGGGATCCAGGACAGGATGGAGGGGAAAAATGTCATCGTCTACGGACACAATATGAAAAATGGCTCCATGTTTGCCAATCTGAAAAAATACCGGGAGGATGAATTTTTTGATGATCACAGGCGTTTTGAGGTATACACGTCGACAGGCCATTATACCTACGAAGTGTTTTCCGTATGCACTGTCTCTCCGGACAGCGATACCTATACCATAGGCTTTGCAGATGACGCGGATTTTATGAATTATATTCAGAAAATGCAGAGCCGTTCCATTCATAAAACGGGAGTTACGGTGAGTGCGGAGGATAAGATCATCACCCTTTCCACTTGTGTGAACCATAACGTGGACAGGTTGATCGTACAGGCCAAACGTTTAGAATCTTAAGTGAGGGGGCCCTGCGTACTGAAAAAAGTGCTTGCAATTCTGAATAAAATGAGGTATCGTATAATGCAGATGGAGCCAGAACTCCAGTAATATGGTTTGACGATTGAACGAAGGCGTTCCACAAGGGCGTCTTTTCTTTTTTGTCAGGCCCGAGGACAGAAAAAGCAGGATGGAGGAAATATCTATGTGCGAGAAATTTGTGAACGTCGAAAAGATTTTCGGTGAGAATGTGTTCACTCTTGGCAAGATGAAAGAGCGTCTGCCGAAAAAGATTTATGCGGAAGTGAAGAATATCATCGATCATGGCGGCGAGATGTCTCTGGCGACGGCTGATGTGGTGGCGAAGGCCATGAAGGACTGGGCTGTGGAACACGGAGCGACCCATTACACCCATTGGTTCCAGCCGCTGACCGGCATCACCGCAGAAAAGCACGATTCTTTTATCATGAATCCGGACGAAGAAGGCCACATGCTGATGGAGTTTTCCGGAAAAGAACTGATCAAGGGCGAGCCTGACGCCTCCTCCTTCCCTTCCGGCGGGCTCCGCGCCACATTTGAAGCCAGAGGCTATACGGCATGGGACTGTACTTCTCCCGCATTTTTAAAAGAAGACGCGACGGGAGCGATTCTTTGCATCCCCACGGCTTTCTGTTCCTATAAAGGCGAGGCACTGGACAAAAAGACTCCGCTGCTGCGTTCATTGGAGGCGCTCAGCGAACAGGCACTTCGTATCGCCAGACTTTTTGGAAATACAGAGGCGACCAAGGTGACTGCTTCGGTCGGACCGGAGCAGGAATATTTCCTGGTGGACCGGGGACTGTATCTGCAGAGGAAAGACCTGATCTATGCGGGAAGGACGCTGTTCGGCGCTCCGGCTCCCAAGGGACAGGAAATGGACGACCATTATTTCGGCGTCATCAAAGAGCGTATCGGTTCCTTTATGAAGGACTTAAATGTAGAATTGTGGAAATTGGGGATTTCTGCCAAGACACAGCACAATGAGGTGGCTCCCGCGCAGCATGAGCTGGCTCCTATCTTTAATAATGCCAATATTGCCGTCGACCACAACCAGCTGGTCATGGAAACCATGAAAAAAGTGGCTCAGCGCCACGGGCTCGCCTGCCTTCTCCATGAGAAGCCCTTTGCCGGCGTGAATGGCTCCGGCAAGCATGACAACTGGTCCATCTGCACAGACAACGGCGTGAATATGCTGGATCCCGGCGAAACGCCGAACCAGAATATCCAGTTTCTTCTGGTTCTGGCCTGCATTATTAAGGGTGTGGACATCCACGCGGATTTGCTGCGACAATCCGCGGCCAATGTAGGGAACGATCACAGGCTGGGCGCCAATGAGGCTCCGCCGGCGATTATTTCCATGTTCCTTGGAGAGCAGCTGGAGGACGTGGTCAAGCAGCTGATTGAAACGGGCGAGGCCGCTTCCTGTAAGGAAGGCGGAAGATTATACACCGGTGTGAGTACTCTGCCCGATCTCGCGAAGGACGCTACCGACCGGAACAGGACTTCTCCCTTTGCTTTTACCGGCAATAAATTTGAGTTCCGCATGGTCGGATCATCAGATTCCATCGCGAGTCCCAATACAACGCTGAACGCGATTGTAGCGGAGGCATTCTGTGAGGCGGCGGATATTCTGGAGAAAGCGGATGACTTCGATATGGCGGTCCATGATCTGATCAAGGAATATCTGACGGAGCATCAGAGGATTATTTTTAACGGAAACGGCTATTCGGAAGAATGGGTGACCGAGGCAGAAAGAAGAGGGCTTCCAAATATCAAATCCATGGTGGATTCTGTACCGAGCCTGACCACAGACAAGGCGGTGAAGCTTTTCGAGAAATTCCATATCTTTACGAAAGCGGAGCTGGAGTCCAGGGCGGAGATCCTTTATGAGACTTATGCGAAGGCAATCAATATCGAGGCGCTGACCATGGCAGATATGGCCGGAAAGCAGCTGATTCCCGCTGTTATCACATATACGACGGAGCTGGCGGCTTCTTTGAGCGCCGTTTCCGAGGCCTGCCCGGAAGCGGATGTCAGTGTTCAGAAGGAACTTTTGATAGAGACCTCCTCTCTTCTTGCGGAATCTCAGAAGGCTTTTAAGAAATTAAAAGAAGTGACGGCGGAGTCCGCGGCCATTGAGAATGTAGAAGCACAGGCGAAATCATATCATGACAAGGTGATGCCTGCAATGACAGCCTTGAGGGCGCCTCTCGACAAGCTGGAGATGATCGTGGATAAGGAAATCTGGCCGATTCCTTCCTATGGCGATCTGACCTTTGAGGTTTGATGAGACGATAAAAACCGCGGCTCCCAGAGCCGCGGTTTTTCCAATAAAAAACCCCTGTTTTGACGAGGAACAGGGGTTTTTTATATAGTAGTAAAAAGGGAGGAGAGCTGAAGACAGCTCATGTTATGAAAAAAATATTGAGGCATTAGCATTGGCTTTTGCTCCGAATATTGGAAAATGTCTTTTGTGAACCGTTTTGTTTTATCTCTTTCTTATGATTATAGTATATGTGGTAATCGTGAAGAAATCGTGTTGCTCATGTAAAAAGATTTTGAATGATATTTGAACAAAATATGAACGGTCGGAAGTTATGGACATCTGACAGCGGCTTTGTTAAAATGAAAGTAGAATGATTTTAAAAGGAGAACAACATGGTAGTGACTTATAAATGTCCCGGCTGCGGGGCCCCTATGGTATTTGATCCGGAAAGTCAGAAGCTTTCCTGCGACCATTGCCAGATGGCGATGACGGTGAAAGAATATGAAGACAAATATGGCGCGCCGTCTATGAGGGAAGAAACGGAAGAAGAGAAAAATCTGCATAAAGCGGCTGGTCCTGTGGAGACAGAGGAAGAAGGCAGCCATGTGTCTATGGAAGACGGACCGACCATGGATGTGAAAAAATATCACTGTTCTTCCTGCGGCGCGGAAGTGATCACCGATGATACCACGGCGGCCGCCATATGCAGTTTCTGCGGAAGTCCGGCCCTTATTGAAGAGCGGATGGACGGAGCCAAAAGGCCTGTCGAGGTGCTGCCCTTCCGCATTACCAGAGAGCAGGCGGTGGAAAAATTCAAGGCCTGGACGAAAAAGGGCTTGTTCACACCTAAGAGCTTCACCAGCCAGAGCACGATCGATAAGATCACGGGAATCTATGTACCTTACTGGCTGGTGGACTATGATGCCAACGTCAAACTGAGAGCCCACTGCACCAGGACTAGGACCACCAGGAGCGGGGATACGGAGTACATATATACGGATCATTTCAACGTGACGCGGGATGTGGATGCAAAATATGAACGCCTTCCGCTGGATGCGTCCGCCAAAATGGATGATTCGACCATGGATCTGCTGGAGCCTTTTAATTACCAGGAGCTTAAGCCTTTTGAGATGCCATATCTGTCAGGATATTTGGCGGAGGTCTATTCCTATACGGATAAAGACATGGAAGGGCGAGGGAAGCATAGGATTCGGGAATACGCACTGAAGGCGGCCAGGAACACCATCACCGGTTACAGCGGGGTCAGTGTGACGGAACAGAAGCTCCGCATTGACGAGACGAAGGCAGAATATGTCATGCTGCCGGTCTGGATGCTTAACTACCGGTATAATGGGAAGGATTATTCTTTCACTCTCAACGGGCAGAGCGGAAAGCTTGTGGGAGCCCTGCCAATCTGCAGAGGAAAGATCGCCGGATGGATGGCAGGGATGACCGTTGGTATTTTTGCGCTTCTTACGGTGCTTGGAGGGCTGTTTGGATGAAAAGAAAAAGATTATTTGGAAAAAGTATGCTGTGTATCCTGCTCCTTCTCGTATTTTTCAGCCTATGCGGCTTTGACAGCGAAGAGCAGAAGGTATACGATGGAGCCGGGCTTTTATCCGATCAGGAGGAAGCGCAGCTTCAAGAGCTTCTTGTGAAAAAAGCCCAGGAGACGGAACAGGACTTCGTTATTGTGACGACAGATGACAATGAGGGGAAAAGTGCAAGACGCTATGCGGATGACTTTTATGATACTCATAAATTCGGATATGAGAAAGAAAATGGATCCGGTGTGCTGCTGCTTTTAGACATGGACGGAAGAGAGGTCTATATCAGTACGGCAGGGACCGCCATACAAAATTATACGGATGCGGAAATAGACAGTACGCTGGATGCTCTTATTCCTTTGATGAAGGATAAGGATTATATGGGGGTGTGCCGGACCTTCATTGAGGATGCAGGAAGGCGTCTGACCGGAGGAGACGAGGCGCAGAACGGATATTATGATGCGGATTCAGACCGGTTTGTCTCCACAGAACTCACCGGGTGGCAGAAGGTATTCGCACCTTCCAGAATCCTTCTCCATCTTGTGGTGGCTTTTGTCCTTTCGGGCATTATCGTGATGTGCATAGCCCACAACCGGAAAACGAAGATGAGTGTTGGGAGCGGGACCTATTTGAAGGACGGACAGCTTGGATTCCGAGAACGAAGCGATCATTTCACTCACACAACGGTGGTGACCAGGCATATTCCACGTAGCGATGATAGCCATTCCTCAGGGGGAGGATACAGCTCATCTCATACCAGCAGCGGCGGCCACAGCCACGGGGGAGGAGGAAGAAGCTTCTGAAACCGGCCGTTTGCCCGGTTTAAACGCTGACAATATGAAGGAACAAGGATAAAGGGGAAAAGATATTTATGATAGTGATATATAAGTGTCCTGGCTGCGGGGCTCCTATGAAGTTTGATCCGGAGTGTCAGACATTGGCCTGCGAGCATTGCGGGACCCAGATGGGAGTAGTGGATTATCAAGAAAAATACGGCGCTCCTGCCATGAGGGAGGAAACAGAGCAGGAAAAATCCTCCTTAGCACAAGGGAAAACCGTTGAGACTGAAGTGCAGGGAAGCCGTGTGGAGAGAAAGAGCGGGGAAACCATGCAGGTGAAGAAATACCGCTGTTCTTCCTGCGGCGCCGAGGTGATGACAGACGAGACCTCTGTGGCTGCCATATGCAGCTTCTGTGGTAATTCCACATTGATTGAAGAGCGTCTGGAGGGCGAGAAGAAACCGGAACAGCTTATTCCCTTTAGGATAACGAAGGAACAGGCCGTGGAGTCTTTTCGGGAATGGACGAAGACAGGACGCTTGACGCCTAAAGGCTTTAAGGATGAAAATAAACTGGATCAGATCACAGGAATCTATGTTCCGTTTTGGCTGGTGGATTATAATGCCAATATTCGGGTAGATGCTCACTGCACGAAAAAAAGAAAAGAGAGGAGCGGGGGCACGGAATATTTCTATACCGACCATTTTTGTGTCTGCCGGGATGTGGAGGCCCGCTATGAGCGGGTACCATTGGACGCTTCTGAAAAAATGGATGACGCTTCTATGGATTTGCTGGAGCCCTTTGACTATAAAGAGCTGAAGCCTTTTGACGTCTCCTATCTTTCCGGGTATACGGCGGAAAGCTATTCCTTGACGGAAGAAAATATGGAGGAGCGGGGAAAGAAAAGGATACGGGAATATGCCGATGCGGCGACAAAAAATATCATAACCGGCTATGACAAGGTTGAGATCACAGAGAGGACGATGCAGATAGATGAGATCGGAGCAGAATATGTGCTGCTTCCCGTATGGGTGCTGAATTACAGCTATAAAGGTAAAAACCAGCAGTTTTTTATCAATGGACAAACGGGAAAAGTCGTGGGCAGTCTGCCGGTCAGCAAGGCAAAAAAAAGAATCTGGTTCGCTTCCTGGACGGCGGTGATATTTGCGCTTCTTTGGCTGGTCATGGAGGTGATATGATGGAGAGAAGACCGAATTATAAAAAGAAATTTTCTTTCTGCATAGGGATGATTTTTCTGGTTTTCTGCCTGTTTGGATTTGACAGCCAGCAGCAGAAGATATACGATCAGGCAGATTTGCTTACGGAGGATGAAGAAGCGGAATTGCAGGAACTGCTGGTGGCATCGGCTCAGGTACTGGAGCAGGATTTAGTGATTGTTACGATTCAGGATAACGAAGGCAAGAGCGCGAAAGAATTTTCGGACAGTTTTTATGAAGAACATGGATTCGGGTATGACAAAACATCCGGAGATGGGGTCCTTCTTCTTTTGGATATGGATGGACGTGAGATTTATATCAGCACGGCCGGGCAGGCTGTATCCTATTATGACGATGCGGCGGTTGAGAAAACCCTGGATAGATTGGTTCCGCTTATGCAGCAGGAGAATTATGCGGAAGTTTGCAGAGAATTTATAAAAGAGACGTCTGCGTCCATAACGGCCAGTCTGCCATCCGAAAGCACGAAATCTGTGGAGGGTGGATCAGCGGAAGAGACGAAAGCGGAAATGAGTTCTGGCGAATCTAAAGAAAAAGAACCGGAGAGTACTGTGGAAAAGGACACGCAGTCCCATAAAGAGTCGGAATCAGGTAATGAAAAGCAGGAAGAAAATTCCGGTTTGAATCCAACTCAAATTGTAGTATATCTGGGGATTGCCATGATCGCAGCATGGCTGATCACCAAGAAACAGATGAAAAAAGTCCATATGCCGGCAGGAAACGAGACGTACTTGAAAGATGGAGTCATCAGTTATCGGGAAAAGACGGACGAATATATCAATACAACGGTAGTGATAAAAGAGAAAGTGAAAAACGCACCGCCGCCCGTCTATCATGAGAGACGAAAAGAAGATGACCGATATGACAGGCAGAGAGAAGAGGATGAGAAACGGCGAAGAGAGGATGAGAAAAGAAGAAGGGAAGAGGACCGGAGAAGAAAAGAAGATAAAAGAAGAGAAGAACAAAGAAGAGAAGAAGACAGAAGAAGAGAAGAAGAGGAAAGAAGAAGGCGGGAGAACAGAAAAAGAGAAGAGGAAGAAAGAGAACGTGCCAGAAAAAACAGCAATCTGGACAGGGGAGGAAGCGGGAAAGGCTTTTCATCAGGAAAAAGCGGCTCATCCGGTCAGAAACATGGGGGGAGCGGAAGAAGCTTCTGATTTGTGATGTTTAGACGTAGACAGAACATAGAATAGGGTGTTATGATAAACCGTACAGAATATTGAAGGAGAATAAAAATGGAAGAGAAGAAAAATCCGATCGTAACGATTGAAATGGAAGACGGCGGCGTCATCAAGGCAGAACTTTATCCGGAAATCGCCCCGAACACGGTCAATAATTTCATCAGTCTTGTGAAAAAAGGCTTTTATGATGATTTGATTTTCCACAGAGTGATCCGTGGATTTATGATTCAGGGCGGATGCCCTCTGGGACAGGGGACCGGCGGTCCCGGATACCAGATCAAAGGAGAATTTGCCGATAACGGAGTGGAGAACTCACTGGCCCATGAGCCTGGCGTGCTGTCCATGGCGAGAGCTATGCACCCGGATTCCGCAGGCTCCCAGTTTTTTATCATGCACAAAAAATCCCCCCATCTCGACGGACAGTATGCGGCGTTTGGAAAAGTAATTGAAGGAATGGATGTGGTAAACGCCATTGCGGAGACAGCCACTTCCTACGGTGACAGGCCGGTCAAACCCCAGAGGATGAAGTCAGTGACGGTGGAAACCTTTGACGTGGAATATCCGGAGCCGGAGAAATGTGAAGAATAGACATCGGGATTTTCTGAAATCACCTGTGGTAGAATAAACATGAAGAACCGCTCCGGATATTCCAGAGCGGCTCTCCATGTCATAAAATATTTTAATGTGAGGGAAAACAAAATGCCGGCAGTCAATGCCGATTTTATACAAAAAAATAAAGCATGCCTCTTATACGAGCACGCCTTTGTTCTGTATGACTATATTATAGCTTAGTATGCTGAATTGTCAATATTTCCATCAAAAAAAGATTGTTTTTTCTCATATACAATTTTATACTGTAATATATACCTTGCCGCACGGAGTGCGCCTGCCCGGAGGGCATGAATTAAGGGGTGCCCTTGGGTATACGATAAACAACGATATGGAAGGAGGCGCCGGATGAATATAGAAATCAGGCAGGAAACGGAACAGATCCGCAACTATGTTGTGAATCTTAGAAAACATTTCCATCAGAATCCGGAGCTTTCCCTGGAAGAATGGGAAACATCAAAACGCATCAAGACGGAGCTGGAGGAAATGGACATCCCCTTTATCGAGACGGCGGGAACGGGAGTGATAGGCATTCTCGGGCATGGAGAACCGGTGATCGCTCTGCGGGCGGATATGGACGCTCTCAAGGTGGATGAAAAGACAGACGTGGGCTATAAATCCTGCACGCCGGGGGTCATGCATGCCTGCGGGCATGATGCTCATACGGCGGCGCTCCTGGGAGCCGCCAGGATCCTTAAGACTCATGAGGAAGAGCTGAACTGTACGATCAAGCTGGTGTTTCAGCCGGGGGAAGAAGTCTGCAAGGGCGCAAAGATGATGATGGATGCCGGATATATGGATCATGTGGAGCAGATCTTCGGACTGCATGTGTTCGCAGATATCCCGGTAGGATATATTAACATAGAGCCGGGGCCCCGCATGGCGGAGTCCGACCTTTTTAAGATCACGATCAAAGGCCGTCAGGGCCATGCAGGCAAACCGCAGCAATGCGTGGATGCGACTGTGGCAGCGGCGGCGACTGTCATGAACCTGCAGCAGATTGTCAGCAGAGAGACGAATCCGATCGATGCGGCGGTTGTAAACATTGGGCATATGGTTTGCGGGACGGTGCGGAATGTGGTGGCCGGCTCCGCCGTCATGGAGGGGACTGTCCGCACCTTTTCCCGGGCAGAGGGAAAACGGATAGAGAACGCCGTGAAGCGTGTGGCCATGGGGACAGCCGCTACCTATCACGCTACGGCCGATGTGGAATATATTTTGTCTGCTCATCCGGCTGTGGACAACGATCCGGACGTGTCGGAGATCGTGTTTTCCGGGGCGCAGAGGGTATTCAAGGAAGATGCGTTCATTGAGGTTCCGAAAATGATGCTGGGGGAGGATTTTTCTGTATACCAGCAGCGGATTCCGGGGGCATTCGCTTTCATCGGCGCAGGAAATGAAGAAATGGGCAGAGCTTATCCCAATCACCATGAGAAATTTAATATTGATGAAAGAGCTGTGACGAATTCTGTGATGATGTACTTAGCCTATGTTCAGGAATATGTGAACAGGAGAAACGAGGCGGCGAAGGGCATCAAGCCGAAGGAGCGTCAGCTCTCGCAGGATCATGGCCTGAGAGGAAGGTTTCAAAAACTCAGGAAAGAAAAAGAAAAGGAAAATGCCGCGAAATTGTCCGTAAAACAGTGAAACGGCTCGTATTTAGAAAAAAGACAAGACAGAAGAATTGTATTTTTGAAGAAAATTGTGTATACTATGTATACAAAATACGATGGAGAAAATCATGAGCGATCAGATAAATCTTCGGGCGTATGGAAAGATCAACCTGGGGCTCGATGTGGTAGGAAAACGGCCTGACGGATATCATGAGGTCAAGATGGTCATGCAGACGGTAGGCCTGTATGACAGCCTGAAGCTGGAACGGAAGAAAGAACCGGGAATCCATGTGGCGACGAATCTCTATTTTCTCCCCACGGGAGAAGATAACCTGGTCTATCGGGCCGCAGATATGTTAATGAAGGAATTCGGAGTGAAGGAGGGGCTGTCCATTGGCCTTCACAAGAGGATACCTGTGGCGGCGGGGATGGGCGGAGGCAGCAGCGATGCGGCGGCGGTATTGGTCGGAGTGAATAAGATGTTTCGTCTGGGTCTTTCCAGAAAGGCTCTTATGGAGCGCGGAGTGAACCTTGGAGCAGATGTACCTTACTGCGTCATGAGAGGGACCGCCCTGGCAGAGGGAATCGGAGAAAAACTGAGGCGCCTGCCTCCCATGCCGGATTGTTTTATACTTTTGGCAAAGCCGCCGGTCAGTGTGTCTACACGATTTGTTTACGGGAATCTGAAAGTGGACAGCCTCCCCTTTCACCCAGACCTGGACGGCATGATAAAGGCGCTGGAAAAAAACAATCTCGATGGAGTGACGGCTTGTATGGGAAATGTGCTTGAGATGGTGACGATACCGGCATATCCCCAGGTACAGAAGCTCAAGGACATCATGATGGATGCGGGCGCCAGGATGGCTCTGATGAGCGGGAGCGGGCCAACAGTATTCGGAATTTTTGACAAAAAGGAAGCGGCGGACAGAATCTGCCGGATGCTTCGGAGAGAGGGACTCGCGAAGCAGGCATATACGGTAAAGCCCTACAACAGCAAAGAATAAAGGCGGAGGTGTCAGATGGACGGTTGGAAAGTGAACGAAAATGAATATCTTCCACTGCGGGATGTAGTGTTCAACACGCTGCGGCGCGCGATTCTGAGGGGAGAGCTGACACCTGGTCAGAGGCTGATGGAGATACAGCTGGCGGAGAGAATGGGGGTCAGCCGGACACCGGTCCGGGAAGCCATTCGGAAGCTGGAGCTGGAAGGGCTGGTCGTCATGGTCCCGAGGAAAGGCGCTGAGGTAGCGCATATTTCCGGAAAAAATCTCAGAGATGTCTTAGAGGTACGCCGCGCCTTGGAAGAGCTGGCCGGAGAGCTGGCTTGTGAAAGGATGACGGAGGAAGAATTCCGGCTTCTGGAGCAGGCCAATCATAAGTTTGCGGCAGTGATAAGCAGTGACGACATCACAGTGATCGCCCAGGCGGATGAGGAATTTCACTCTCTGATCTATCAGGCGACGGATAACGAGCGTCTCGTGCAGATGGTAAACCATTTGAGAGAACAGATGTACCGATACCGGATCGAGCATATAAAGGACAAGTCACAGAGAAAGATTCTCGTCCAGGAGCATCAGGATATCATGCGGGCACTGTCCGGCCGGGATGTGGATTTGACCAGGAGGACAATCCGGAATCATATAAACAAGCAGGAAGTGACGGTCGCCAGGAGCATTAAGGAGCAGGAGAGATGACATTTAAAGAACGGTATCTGGCCGGAGAAATTGAATTCGAAGAGATAGACGGGTATATCAGCCGCTGGAACAACAGCGATGATATGCGGACGCTGCGGGAATATCTGGGATTAAACGCAGAAGAAGAGGACGTCTGGATAGAGGAAAGTGACGAGGCTCTGCAGGAAATGCTGGATAAACAGAAAAAATAATATTAACAATGGCCAGAACAGTTGATTGTTCTGGCCATTCTTTATTTTCGTATTAACGATGATAATTATTGCTTCGGAATTACGACAGCGCTACGGATCATTGAGAATCAAAATAAGGAAGATAAGAATTCCACCAGCCGAAATGAAATCTGTGGTTTTTCATTTCCGGCTTCTTTTTTGTCTTCGTCCACCAGAGAAGCATAGGTGTCCGGACGCAGGTCATCTTTTAATTCCTGCTTGGAATCCTCCGGCACAACGCCATAGGCAGCGTCCACAAAACAAAGGGAAGGATAGAGGACACACCACCAGTTTTTTCCGTTTCCTTCTCCGATCACCACCCGGAATGCATCGTAAGTGCCGCAGGGAAAGGTCAGATCGCCATAAGACTTAGTGGGAAAATACCAGGGTTCCAGGAACAGAGATACAGGATAGTCGTAGCCCTCTTCACTGATCACGCTGCTGGCGATCTTGTGGATTTCCCCCTCATGGTTTTCAATAAAAGTTTTGGTCTCCTCCAGGCCGGCGTCTTCCGGGAGGGCTTCTTC
Source organism: Qiania dongpingensis (assembly GCF_014337195.1). Lineage (NCBI taxonomy): Bacteria > Bacillati > Bacillota > Clostridia > Lachnospirales > Lachnospiraceae > Qiania > Qiania dongpingensis. Next base: position 1,317,144 of record NZ_CP060634.1, on the reverse strand, counting down.
TAAGTATTCCAGGACAGATGCTTTTACCTTTAGCTTAAGGGCCTGGTCTTCCTCTGAATCACTGTTTGCCAAAACGTGAAAGCGGAGGATATGAGAAGACAGATCTTCATGGACCGTCTGGACAGAGCGGGAGGCAGAAAGCCAGAGGGCCAGGGATATCAGGCAGAGAAGCGCCAGGAGAAAGGTCAGTGCCAGTCGTTCTTTTTTCATAATTTGCAGCTCCTTTATGTAAAATATAAAATGATGAATAGAATCTTCTATTGGGAGTCTTGCCCGTTTTTCCGGATTTATTACAATTAGGCGTTGAAGAAATGGCAAAAGAAGGGTAAAATGAGAAAGAAAGATTCTTGATCTGTTGTGAAGACGCCAAGGCATTTTTGAATATAGAAGAAAAGAGGGAGTTCTTATGACAAAACAGACAGTGGCGGTACTTTTTGGGGGACAGTCATCCGAGCATGAAATTTCCTGCATTTCCGCGGTAACAGTCATTGAGAATATTAATACGGATAAATATGATACCATACTGATCGGCATCACTCAGGACGGGAAATGGATCCATACGGAATCGGTGGAGGAAATCCGCTCCGGCGCGTGGGTAAAGGGCAAGACACGGGCGGTGCTGTCGCCCGACGCGGATATGGGCGGAGTCCTGCTGATAGAAAACGGGAAAGCCGCCTGCCGGAAGGTGGACGTGATCTTCCCTGTGCTGCACGGCCTTTATGGAGAGGACGGAACCGTACAGGGGATATTCGAGCTGTCCCAGATTCCCTATGTGGGCTGCGGAGTTCTGGCGTCGTCCGTCTCCATGGATAAGCTCTATACTAAGATCATTGTGGATACGCTGGGCATCCGTCAGGCTAAATATGCGGCTGTCAGAAAAGAAGACCTGCAGGATATGGACGCAGTGGTGAAAAGAGTAGAAGAGACAGTTCCTTATCCGGTGTTCATCAAACCGTGCAATGCGGGTTCATCCAGGGGAGTCTCCAAAGCGGAGAACCGGGAAATGCTGACAGACGGCCTTTTGGAGGCGGTGAAGCACGACCGTAAGATCCTGGTGGAAGAGACTATTGTAGGCAGAGAGATAGAATGTGCCGTGCTGGGAGGAAACGAAGTAAAAGCCTCCGGTGTGGGAGAGATTTTGGCTGCCGCCGAATTTTATGATTATGAGGCGAAGTATCACAATGCAGAATCGAAGACTGTCATGGATCCGGAACTGCCGGCTGAAACCGTGGAAGAGCTGAGGAGAGACGCTGTCGCAATCTTCAAGGCAGTGGACGGTTTCGGTCTTTCCCGTGTGGATTTCTTTGTCACGAAGGACACCGGCGAGGTAGTGTTCAATGAGCTCAATACGCTTCCGGGCTTTACGTCCATCAGTATGTATCCCATGCTTTGGGAGAACCGCGGAATCGCGAAGCCGCAGCTGATCGAGAAGCTGATTCAGATGGCTTTTTCCAGAAAGGAGAAATAAATGGGTATCAACGCACCCATCGGAGTGTTTGATTCCGGCGTGGGCGGGCTCACGGTGGCCAGAGAGATCATGCGCCAGATTCCGGATGAGCGCATGGTCTACTTTGGCGATACGGCCCGCCTTCCCTATGGGACAAAATCCAAAGAGACCGTAATACGGTATTCCAAACAGATCATCCGGTTTTTGAAGACAAAACAGGTGAAAGCTATCGTGGTGGCGTGTAATACGGCCACGGCTCAGGCGCTGGAGGAAATAAAGAATGGCCTGGATATTCCGGTGATCGGAGTGATAGACGCAGCGGCGCGGGTAGCCAGCGAAGTCAGCCGGAATGGGAGGATCGGGGTGATCGGCACCACAGGTACCATTGAGAGCGGTATGTATGAGAAAGCGCTGAAAGAATACAACCCGCAGGTGCAGGTTTATGGAAAGGCCTGCCCACTGCTCGTTTCATTGGTAGAAGAGGGGTGGCTGCACGATTCCGTGACCGAGGAAGTGGTCGGCCGTTATATGAAGGATCTGGAATATAAATCCATTGATACGCTGATCCTGGGATGTACCCACTATCCTCTTCTGCGCTCCATTTTCCGGAAAGTGGCTGGAGAGGGTGTCACGCTGGTGAACCCGGCGTATGAGACGGCCATGGAGCTCAGCAGCCTGCTGGACAGCGAGAGGCTCCGATGTGGTCAGGATGTGGAGCAGGCCGGCAGAAAATATGAATTTTATGTCAGCGACGCGGCGGAAAAGTTCTGTGATTTTGCCAATTCCATCCTGCCCTATGATATTGAAAAGGTACAGCAGCTGAATGTGGAATGCTATGAAGCTGACTGACAGAGAAAGACCGGCCTGGGTGGCCGGAGGGGAGAGCACATGCAGAGAGAGGTATTGATATTTCTGGTAAGCGATCAGACCGGAGGCGCTGTGGAACAGGACCGGATCGAGGTGATCACTGCCGGCCAGTATTTTTATAAGAATGGCAAGCATTACGTCATCTACGATGAGATTTCAGAGGAGAGCGGCCAGACTGTAAAAAATATCATCAAGATCTACGACGGAGGAACGGAGATAATCAAAAGCGGTGATTCCAGCGTTCATATGGTTTTTGAGGAACACAAGAAGGATTTTTCCTATTACGATATGCCATATGGGAAGATGTTTGTGAGTCTGGAAACAAACCGGTTGGATATCCGGGAAGAAGAGGACCGCATTTCCGTGAGGATCGACTACCGGCTGGAGATCGATTATCAGCACATGGCGGACTGCCTGGTGGAAATCCGGATAGAATCCAAAGAGAACTGCAAAATGAATTTAGGCCGATAAAGCGGCGGATAATAGGGAGTGAACGTCTTATGTGTGTTCACTCCTTTTTTAATGCCGCTGTTTCTTCCGACGTGAGAGGGCGGTAGCTTCCCTCGGTCAGAGAAGCATCCAGCTCAAGGGTGCCCATGGAAATACGTTTTAAGTACAGCACAGGCATACCGATGGCCTGGAACATGCGTTTTACCTGATGAAATTTTCCTTCATGGATGGTCAGTTCCACCTCCGAGACAGGACCCTCCGATCCCTGAGGGGGAAGAACAGAGATAAGACGGGCTTTAGCCGGGAGCGTGAGAGATTGTTCTCCGATATCCAGTCCGGTCTCCAAAAGCTGAAGCTCCTCTGAGGCGACGATACCAGATACCCGGACAAAATATGTTTTGTCCACATGATTTTTGGGGGACAGGAGGCGGTGGGCCAGAGGACCGTCGTTGGTGATCAGCAGAAGGCCTGTCGTATCCTTATCCAAACGGCCGACGGGAAAGAGGTCTTTTCCTGGAGCGTCTTTTAGGAGTGAGAGGACGGTAGGCGCGGTATTGTCATCGGTGGCAGAGACATAGCCTGCCGGTTTGTTTAACATATAATAATAGAAGGAACCCGTATATGATACAGGCTTGCCCTGGCAGAAAATCCTGTCAAATTCTGCATCGATCTTCTGTTCCGGCTTTCTTGCGGCTTCACCGTTTATGGAAATAAGCCCTTTTTTAATAAGCAGTTTTACCTGGCTTCGGGTGCCAAGGCCAGAATCGGACAGAAATTTGTCGAGACGCATGATCTTCATCGCCGGCTCCTTTCAGGAAAGTTTATAGATTAGACAAACTCACTATAGCAACAGGCGGACGGGATGTCAAGCGAGGTCCGGACCGACCTTTTGATTGACGGAGATGGAGGATTAGAGTAAAATGGGATAGCAGGTAAAGTTCCGGAGCATAGGCTCTGGGAGCCGTCAGGAGAGGAGACAGAACGGATATGGCAGAAAGAATACCGAAACCGGGAGAGTTTTACAGGCATTTTAAAAATAAGATGTATCAGATCGTGGCAATCGCGGAACACTCTGAAACGGGAGAGACGTTGGTGGTCTACCAGGCTTTGTACGGAGATTTCCGTATATTTGCGAGACCGCTTGATATGTTTGTCGGCGAAGTGGACTCTGATAAATATCCCAAGGTATCTCAGAAGTACAGATTTGAATTGGTCACTTCACCGGAAAAAACGGACAAGGGCGGACGCAGAGATGCGGGACAGGAGATTTTAAGGGAAAAAGAAAGAGAATCCAGGCTGGAGACGTGGAAAGCCGGGAACACAAGAGAAGGCGGCTTTGGTGCTGAATCAGAGGACGGAATCTGTGATCTGGAGGACTACGGAGAGGCGGAACTGCTCTCAGATCAGGAAAGCGTCGTGATACCCAGAGCGGGGCGCGCGGAAAAGGAAGAGGACGAGCTGTGGGAATCTCTGACTGACGAGGTAGCCCAGGCGGCGGGCCATCAGGACGAGGCGGAGAGCGTAAGCCCCAGATTCCTGGATTTCCTGGAGGCGCGTACCTTTGAATCCAAAGCAGTGATCCTGGAATCGATGAGGGAGGAGCTGGACGACGAGCTGATCGACGGCCTGGCCCTGGCAGTCGATGTGGAAATACCGGAGGGGCCGCTGGAAGGGCGGTACCGTCAGCTCAGGCAATGCCTTCAGACCATGGCCCGATATGAGGACGAAAGACTCCGATAAGTATGGATTACCTTGATTTTACGAGGGATTTCCCATATTTATCTTGACAATCCGAACTTCCCTATATATAATAATATGGCGTGCATAAAAACGTATGCAGTTTTTGTGTACGAAAATCAGAAATTTACCAATATTACAGGAGGTGAAAAACATGCCCACATTCAACCAGTTAGTAAGAAAGGGTAGACAGACATCCGCAAAGAAGGCAACCGCTCCCGCATTGTTAAAGGGATATAACTCTTTAAAGAAGAGAGCGACTGATGAGGCGGCTCCTCAGAAAAGAGGCGTCTGCACAGCAGTTAAGACGGCTACCCCCAAGAAGCCTAACTCAGCACTGAGAAAGATCGCCAGAGTACGTCTTTCCAATGGTATCGAAGTTACAAGCTATATCCCCGGAGAAGGCCACAACCTTCAGGAGCATAGCGTTGTGCTTATCAGAGGCGGCAGGGTAAAGGATTTACCCGGTACCAGATACCATATCGTAAGAGGAACACTTGATACGGCAGGCGTTGCAAACAGACGTCAGGCCCGTTCCAAATACGGCGCGAAGAGACCGAAAAAGTAAGGTGATCAAAGTCAGCATTGATTTGTATTAGTGCACGGAATGTAGCATATTTTTCCCTGTAAGACGGGTTTGAAATAGTTATCCAGACCGAGCGCGGACATACAAAACGTGTGAGTACCGAGGATTTAATTTATTAATTAAGGAGGGAAGTAACGTGCCACGTAAAGGACATACCCAAAAAAGAGATGTGTTAGCAGACCCGCTTTACAACAACAAGGTTGTTACGAAATTGATCAACAATATGATGTTAGACGGCAAGAAGGGTGTTGCTCAGAAGATCGTATACGGAGCATTTGACAAGGTTGCCGAAAAGACCGGCAAGCCTGCGATCGAAATATTTGAAGAGGCAATGAACAATATTATGCCTGTGCTCGAAGTGAAGGCAAAGCGTATCGGCGGCGCTACCTATCAGGTGCCCATCGAAGTTAAGCCGGAAAGACGCCAGGCGCTGGCTCTGCGCTGGATCACTCTCTATTCCCGCAAGAGAGGCGAGAAGACTCAGATGGAGAGACTGGCAAATGAGCTTATGGATGCTGCCAACAACACAGGCGCAGCCGTAAAGAAAAAAGAAGACATGCACAAGATGGCAGAAGCGAACAAAGCATTTGCGCATTACAGATTCTAAAAGGAGGAAAATCCCTTGGCTGGAAGAGAATATCCATTGGAGAGGACCAGGAACATTGGTATCATGGCTCATATCGATGCGGGTAAGACCACTCTGACAGAACGTATCCTGTACTATACGGGCGTAAACTACAAGATTGGCGATACCCACGAGGGCACAGCTACCATGGACTGGATGGAGCAGGAACAGGAGAGAGGTATCACCATTACCTCCGCAGCCACCACCTGCCACTGGACTCTGGAAAAAGAAAACAATAAGATGCCGGGTGCTCTGGAGCACCGTATCAATATCATTGATACTCCCGGACATGTTGACTTTACCGTTGAGGTAGAGCGTTCCCTGCGTGTGCTGGACGGCGCCGTAGGCGTGTTCTGTGCAAAGGGCGGTGTGGAACCTCAGTCAGAAACTGTATGGCGTCAGGCTGATAAGTATAACGTGCCCCGAATGGCATTCATCAATAAAATGGATATCATGGGTGCGAATTTCTACAATGCGGTAGAGATGATCAAGACCCGTCTCGGCCACAACGCAGTGCCGGTTCAGCTTCCCATCGGGAAAGAAGATGACTTCAAGGGAGTTATCGACCTGTTTGAAATGCAGGCTTATATTTATAATGACGATAAGGGCGAAGATGTCGCGGTTGAGGCGATTCCTGAAGATATGAAGGAAAAGGCCGCGGAATACAGGATCGCCATGGTGGAAGCCATCTGTGAGACAGACGACGACCTGATGATGGAATACCTGGAGGGTGAAGAGCCGTCCAACGAGGATTTGAAAAAAGCTTTGAGAAAAGCCACGATTTCCGTGGAGATCATCCCCGTTCTTTGCGGAACAGCGTATCGGAACAAGGGTGTACAGAAGCTTCTGGATGCCGTTGTTGAGTATATGCCCGCTCCTACGGACATTCCCGCTATCAAGGGAACCGACATGGAAGGCAATGAAATCGAAAGACATTCTTCTGACGAAGAGCCTTTTGCCGCGCTGGCATTTAAAATCATGGCTGATCCCTTTGTGGGCAAGCTGGCCTTCTTCCGTGTGTATTCCGGCACCATGAATTCCGGTTCTTATGTGCTCAATGCTACCAAAGGCAAAAAAGAGCGCGTGGGCCGTATCCTGCAGATGCACGCGAACAAGAGAATGGAGCTGGAGAAGGTGTATTCCGGTGACATTGCCGCAGCGGTGGGATTCAAAATAACTTCTACAGGTGATACGATCTGTGACGAACAGCATCCGGTCATCCTGGAATCCATGGAATTCCCCGAGCCCGTTATCGATATCGCCATTGAACCTAAGACGAAAGCCGGTCAGGATAAGATGGGCGAAGCTCTTGCAAAGCTTGCAGAGGAGGATCCCACCTTCCGCGTTTCCACTAATAAGGAAACGGGCCAGACGATCATCGCAGGTATGGGCGAGCTGCATCTAGAGATTATCGTTGACCGTCTGCTTCGTGAATTCAAAGTAGAGGCGAACGTAGGTAAACCCCAGGTTGCTTATAAAGAAGGATTTACAAAGACCGTTGAAGTTGACAGCAAATATGCGAAGCAGTCCGGCGGCCGCGGCCAGTACGGTCATTGTAAGGTCCGTTTCGAGCCCATGGACGCCAACTCTGAGAAAACTTATGAGTTTGCTTCTGAGGTTGTTGGCGGCGCAATTCCCAAGGAATATATTCCCGCTGTTGACGCGGGTATCCGGGAGGCTTCCAAGTCCGGTATCTTAGGCGGATTTGAAGTGCTGGGCATCAAGGCTACCGTATATGACGGGTCCTATCATGAGGTCGACTCTTCCGAGATGGCGTTCAAGATCGCAGGTTCCATGGCGTTCAAGGATGCGATGCAGAAAGGCGGAGCGGTGCTCCTCGAACCCATCATGAGAGTAGAGGTTACCACACCGGAAGATTATATGGGTGACGTAATCGGCGACATCAACTCCCGCCGCGGACGTATCGAAGCGTTTGAAGATGTCAACGGTTCCAAGCTGATCAAGGGCTTTGTTCCTCTGGCCGAGATGTTCGGCTACGCGACGGACCTCCGTTCCAAGACTCAGGGACGCGCGGCTTACTCCATGTTCTTTGAAAAATATGAGCAGGTTCCGAAGAGCGTACAGGAAAAAGTTCTTGCCGAAAGAGGCAAATAAGGCTTGAAAAACCTATGGTTTTGCAATATAATGATATTCAGCTATGAAACACTGAAACGAGATAGAAAATAAAATGAGAGGCCCGTCAGGGCAAATTTTAAGGAGGACTTTTAAAATGGCTAAAGCAAAATTTGACAGATCAAAGCCCCATTGTAACATTGGTACGATCGGACATGTTGACCATGGTAAAACCACTCTGACTGCTGCGATCACAAGAGTTCTGGCAGAGAGAGTTGACGGTAATGAGAAAGTGGATTTTGAGAATATTGATAAAGCTCCCGAAGAGAGAGAGCGTGGTATCACAATTTCTACCGCTCATGTAGAGTATCAGACAGCAAAAAGGCATTATGCGCACGTTGACTGCCCCGGACATGCCGACTATGTAAAGAACATGATCACCGGTGCTGCTCAGATGGACGGCGCTATCCTGGTTGTAGCTGCAACCGACGGCGTTATGGCTCAGACAAAGGAGCACATCCTTCTGTCCCGTCAGGTAGGCGTACCTTATATCATCGTATTCCTGAACAAATGCGATATGGTAGATGACGAAGAGCTGATCGAGCTGGTTGAGATGGAAGTTACCGAGCAGCTTGAAGAGTATGATTTCACAGACTGCCCGATCATCAAGGGTTCCGCTCTGAAAGCTCTGGAAGATCCCATGGGACCTTGGGGCGACAAGATTATGGAGCTGATGGATACAGTAGACAGCTACATTCCCGATCCTCAGCGTGAGACTGACAAGCCTTTCCTGATGCCTGTTGAGGATATCTTCTCCATCACAGGCCGTGGTACGGTTGCTACCGGCAGAGTAGAGCGTGGTGTGATTCATGTGTCTGACGAAGTAGAAATCGTTGGTCTGAAGGATGAGAATAGAAAAGTAGTTTGTACCGGTGTTGAGATGTTCCACAAGCTTCTGGACGAAGGCCAGGCTGGCGACAACATTGGCGCTCTGCTTCGTGGCGTTCAGAGAAACGAAATCGAAAGAGGCCAGGTATTGGCTAAACCCGGTTCCGTAACCTGCCACAAGAAATTTACCGCTCAGGTATACGTACTGACCAAAGATGAAGGCGGCCGTCATACCCCCTTCTTCAATAACTACAGACCTCAGTTCTATTTCAGAACGACCGATGTGACCGGCGTCTGCAACCTTCCTGAAGGTGTTGAGATGTGTATGCCTGGCGACAACGTGGAGATGACCATCGAACTGATTCATCCCATCGCTATGGAGCAGGGTCTTACCTTCGCTATCCGTGAAGGCGGACGTACCGTTGGTTCAGGCCGTGTTGCTACCATCATTGAGTAATTGAGATTTATTAGATTATATATGTGAGATTGAAGCCTCGGAAATTCATATTTCCGAGGCTTTTGTTTTGTGATTTTTATTTACACAACTATGAATTTATGAATGGATATATCATAATTATTGTGATATTATATTATTAATATAGTCGTATTTTGTATGATGTTTGAGAAAAATGTATGAGATATAAAATTAATTAATAATATTGGGTGAGGAAATAAAATATGAGTGAACGTTATACAAGGCTTTTTAGCCTTCCAGAAAATCTTTATGTACAGAGTTCTCCAGTTATAATAGCCGCGGGAGCACTGCTGAAGGATAATAAAACTGGAAGAGTATTGGTGCAGTTAAAATTGCGGAGCATTGTTTCCATAAAAATAAAAGCAGTGAAAGTAAAAATAATACCATTTGATGTAGTCATGAGACCTTTAGGAGGCGAAGCCGTATATCAGTATCTTGATTTAGACGTTTGCCGTGATACTGAATTTGGACAGAAGACCCCAATCATATTGTCTGAGGCATCTGCGAGATCTTTCTCTGCTTCAGTTGATGAAGTGGCATTTATGGATAACAGTGTCTGGAATTCTTCAAAAGAGGATTGGAGAGCACTTCCTGTACCTTCTCTTCTTATAGAAGAATTGGGGGATATTGAGCTCGTCAAACAGTATCGGTTGGAGACAAATACCGATGGATTTACTTGTCCGGCCGAATTTGAGGATTTATGGCAATGTGTTTGCGGTACCTATAATTATATGGATGAGCCGATGTGTCACCGTTGTGGCCATTCTTTGGAAGAACTGCAAAAAGCGTTGAATCTTGATAATCTGGTAAGGCTAAAGGAACTTCGGCTGGCAGAGGAAAAACAGCTTTTAATTGAGAAAAGAGCAGCTGATGAGAAGGCAGCCCAGGAAAAAGCGGCAGTTGAAAAAGCTCGGATCAGAAAAAGAAAAAAAGTCATAGTAGTATCTGCAATAACAGTATGTTTTATAATTGCGGCAGTGATTATTATTAATAGAGTAGTGGTTCCTTCTGTAAAGAATGATAGAGCATATAAAGAAGCCTGTATGCTTATGGAGGAGGGTAAATATTCAGAAGCTCAGGAGGCGTTTTTAGCATTGGATGGCTATAAAGATGCAGAGGAGCAGGCGGAAAATGCACATATCAGTCAGCTTGAAGAAGAATATGACAGGGCCAAAGCATTTTATGATAAGGGACAATATATAGAGGCTCGGAAGGCGTTTCTTGAACTGGGAAATTATAAGGACTCTGCAAGAGCTGCAGAGGAAGCAGAAACTGCGGGTAAAGAGGAAAAATACAACAATGCTAAAAAAATGAGTGAGGCGGGAAACTATGCAGAAGCTCATGAGATCTTTTTGGAATTAAATGATTATAAAAATTCTGCGGAAGAGGCAGAGCTCGCACAGAAAGGTATGGATTATGACAAGGCATTGAGTTTGTGCGGAGAGGGGAACTTTGTGGAAGCACAGCAGCTCCTTTTGTCATTGGGAGACTATAAAGACGCCGAAAAACTTGCGTATGGAAAAGATTTTTTACAGGTGGGGTGCCATGTTCAATTTGGTCATTATGAGCAGGATAATGATTTAAACAATGGGCCGGAGATTATTGAGTGGAGAATATTAGACAGAGATCACGATAAGATTTTTGTTATTAGTGAGTATGTGCTGGACTTTAAGCAAATTGATAGCGTTTACCATGAAATAGAATATTGGGGAAATAGCACTCTCCGAAGCTGGCTGAATCAAGACTTTCTGGATGTTGCTTTTGCGGATTATGAGAAAGAAATGATATTGTCAGTATCCGTGAAGAATCAAGTTAATAGAGGATATGTTACTGAGGCAGGAGAAAATACAACGGATAAGTTATTTTTACTGAGTGTAGATGAGGCAAAAAAATATTTCCTTACAAAAGAAGAAAGAATATCCAAAGCGACAGCTTATACAAATAAACAAGGCATGTATCCATATTCAGACGGTTCCTGTTTGTGGTGGCTGCGTTCTCCAATTAATGTTGGTTATGTTTATGTTTCTGCGGATGGGTCTATCTATGAACGTGGAACGTATAGTAGAAGTACCTCAGGAGTCCGTCCGGCTTTATGGATTGATTTGAATCAATTTTCAGGAATGTGAATGTCCATTTATCGATAAGACTCCAATCCTGCGGAAACAATTCCGTGATGGAGATCAGACCGTCTTTGATAAGCATGGATTTTGACAAATATTCGTATGGTTAAAATAAGGGGGAGTAGAAAATGGTTATAGTAATAAGTGCATTGGCGGCAGCTGTAATTATTGATATCATAATGGCAAATTTAATGCAGAATGTGGCATTTGCGAAGGGCTATGATACCAGTATCCATTCTTTTGCAATTTGTCTTTTGCTTAATTTTGCAGGGTATATTTATGTACTCGCGCTGCCTGATCTTATAGCCAGAAAAAACCAAGAGGAAATTTTAGAGGCCTTGAAAAATCAGGGAACTTCCCTGGAGGAAAATTTTCAGATTACAAAAATAACAGATGAAGAATTACCGCCGCTGTAAAATCAAGGTGATTAAGATAGCTACGATCTTTGCGGCGCTCGCCTTATGATGGAATCGTGACGGTCCGGAACTTCTGCCGGTGTCTAACTGGAGCTTAATCGGAACTTATTATGAATGATTCCAAAAAGTATTTTGTATTATACCCAAGGGCACCCCTTAATTCATGCCCTACGGGCAGGCGCACTTCGTGCGGCAAGGTATATTTAGAAATACTCGGGACCTTTAGGGTTTCCGAGTATTTTATTATCTGTAAAGATATTTAAAGCATACATAAAACTCCCATATTGGCGGCACACTTACTTTGTAGGAACAGCAGAGGACAAAAATGTGTACACTCATCCTTTTTGTCCAAGCCTGCGGCCATAGCATCGGAGATGAAATACAGTTAGAATAGGAGGAGATAGCTGGCATGGCTATTGATTATCGGAAAACAGCAAAGGCGCTGGTAGAGGAGCTGGGCGGTGACGGGAACATTAGGAACGTCACGCACTGTGCGACCCGCCTGCGATTTATTTTGAAGGATGAATCCGCCGTGGACGCGGGAAAGATATCGAAGATCCCTGGGGTGATCACGACTGTGGAAGCCGGAGGGCAGTTCCAGGTGGTGATCGGAAATCATGTGAAGGACGCGTATCAATACGTGATGGAACTGGTCTCTATTGAAGAAAACCAGGGAAATGGACCGGCCAAGAAGGTTGGGATATTCAGCCGGATCATAGATATTATATCCAGTATTTTTGCGCCGTTTTTATATACGCTGGCGGCGTGTGGTATCCTTCAGGGAATATTAGGGATTTTTGTGGCCCTCGACGCAATCGATACGGCCGGCGGGACTTATCAGGTCCTGAATTTCATATCCTGGACAGCGTTTACCTTTTTGCCAGTTCTGATCGCCGTCACGGCTGCGAAGAAATTCGGCGTCAACGTCTTTATTGCAGTCGTGATTGCCTGTGCGCTGGTTTCACCGGACTATATAAATATGGTGAATGCAGGAGAGACCATTTATTTTCTGGGCATGAGAGTTCAGCTTCTCAGCTATACTTCTTCCGTGATTCCCATCATTCTGTCCATATGGATCGCCTCCTATATACAGAAATTTTTTGACCGGTATCTGCCGGTCGTGGTGAGGAATCTGTTCACCCCCATGTTTACCATTGTGATCATGGTACCCCTGACCCTTCTCGCTTTCGGTCCCATTGGAAATGCCATTGGAGGGGCCATTGGCGGAGTATATAATTATCTGTACCGATTGAGCCCCATTGTGGCCGGAATCATAGTCGGCGGCTTATGGGAGGTACTCGTGATATTCGGCGTACACTGGGGGATTACTCCTGTGACCGTCGGAAACTATGCGAGTTTGGGATACGATACGTTTACGGGTTTGCAGGCGTCCGCAGTTTTCTCTCAGGCAGGCGCGGCTCTCGGAGTATTCCTTAAGACTAAGGACAAGGAAATGAAGGGCGTTGCCCTCTCCGCATCCGTCACCGGTCTGTTTGGCATCACGGAACCGGCCATTTATGGAGTGAACCTGCGGCTGAAAAGACCGATGGTCTGCGGCTGTATAGCCGGAGCGGTGGGCGGGGCGGTAGCCGGAGCATTCAATGCCGTCTCCTGGAGCTACAATATGCCGGGTATCGCGACAATGCCCGCGTATTTTAAAGCCGGTCATATGATGCAGTTTGCCGGGTTTGTGCTTTCCATTGTGATCGCATTTTTGCTCAGTACGGTTCTCACCTATGTGGTGGGATTTGAAGAAGTGTCTGCCGCCGGCGCGGAAATCGCGGAGGAGCCGTCACAAACAGGGACCGTTTTTCAGGAAGAGACGGAAACAGAATCGTGGATCAAAATCGGAAGCCCTGCGAAAGGAAGCGTGATATCCGTAAAAGAAGTGAGGGATGAAGTATTCGCGTCGGGAGCAATGGGCGGGGGCGTGGGAATCCTCCCTGAAGAAGGAAAGATATATGCGCCCTTTGACGGAAGGGCGGAGACGGTGTTTCCCACAGGCCATGCGGTGGGCCTGGTGGCCGACAATGGGCTGGAGGCCTTGATCCACATCGGGATCGATACGGTTAAGCTGGACGGAAAGGGCTTCCACACCTACGTGAAGCCGGGTGATACCGTAAGAAAAGGAGACCTTTTAGTTGAATTTGACAGAAGGCAGATAGAAAAAGCCGGCTATGATTCCACCGTGATCTTTATCATCACGAATATGGATGATGTAAAGAAGCTGGAAATATGGGCCAACAGACAGGCAGAAGCGCTGGAAACAGTCATGACTGCCGCACTTTTGGAGGGCGCAGATGAAGAGTGAAAGTAAGCTGCCGGAGGATTTTCTCTGGGGCGGGGCCGTGGCGGCCCATCAGGTGGAGGGCGCCTGGAATGAGGGCGGCAAAGGCCCCAGTGTGGTGGATGTCCTGACGGCCGGCGCTCATGGTGTGGACCGGAAGATAACAGAAGAAGTGAAGGAAGAATTTTATTATCCCAATCATGTGGCGTCTGATTTTTACCATCATTACAAAGAAGATATCAAGCTGTTCGCGGAAATGGGCTTCAAATGCTTCCGCACCTCGATCGCCTGGACGAGAATTTTTCCGAAAGGGGATGAACAGGAGCCGAATGAGGCAGGGCTTCAGTTTTATGACGATCTGTTTGATGAACTCTTAAAATATGGAATCCAGCCGGTCGTGACCTTATCCCATTTTGAGATGCCGTATTATCTCGTCAAACAGTATGGCGGATGGAAGGACAGGAAGCTGGTGGATTTTTTTGTCCGGTATTCTGTGACGGTCATGGAGCGGTACAAGCATAAGGTCAAGTACTGGATGACGTTTAATGAGATCAACAATCAGAAAAATTATCTCTATCCCTTGTTTGGATACAGTTGTTCCGGAGTGATTTTCACGGATGAAGAAAACCCGGAGGAATGTATGTACCAGGTGGTTCACCATCAATTGGTGGCGAGTGCGCTGGCAGTCAAGAAGGGTCACGAGATCAACCCGGATTTTCAGATCGGCTGTATGATAGCGTTCGTTCCTCTCTATCCCTTTTCCTGCCGGCCAGAGGATATGATGTACTCTGTGGAAGCCATGCACGACCGGTATCTGTTCGGAGATGTGCAGGTCAGAGGAGAGTATCCGTCATATATTTATAAAGAATGGGAACGCAAAGGATTTCATATCCACATGGAAAAAGAGGATGAAAAGATCCTGAAGGAAGGGGCCGTGGATTATGTCGGCTTCAGCTATTATATGACGAACGCGGTGGAAGCGGGAAAAGCAGGGGAAGGGAACGGCCTGGACGGATTCCCGGGCAGCGTGAGCAATCCATTCGTGCCGAAAAGCGACTGGGGTTGGCAGATCGACCCTGTAGGTCTTCGGTATGCGCTGAACCTTTTATATGAACGCTATCAAAAGCCGCTGTTCATTGTGGAAAATGGGTTCGGCGCCGTGGATGAGGTGAACGATGACGGGATTATTGAGGATGATTACAGGATCGCGTATCTGAAAGCGCATGTGGAGGAAATGAAAAAGGCCGTTCTTTTAGACGGCGTGGACCTGATCGGCTATACCCCCTGGGGCTGCCTTGACTGTGTTTCCTTCACTACGGGAGAGATGAAGAAACGATATGGGTTTATTTATGTGGACCGGGACAACGAAGGAAACGGGACGCTGGAAAGAAAGCGGAAGAAATCGTTCTTCTGGTATAAAAAGGTCATTGAATCAGGCGGAGAAGTCCTTTAGACAGAGAAAAAGCAGGCGGATACTGCAAAGTCTCCGGAAATGATGTATGATAGGATACAGAAAATACTGGAGAATTTGATCATGAACCGTACTTTGACTTATACGATCGCCGCCGAAGAGGCGGAGCTTAAAATAGAACAATATCTGAAACGCAGGGGTTATTCCAGGCAGAATCTCATCCGGCTAAAAAAAATGCAGGACGGAGTGATGCTGAATGGATCCTGCTGTCATATGAACAGCCGGCTGGCCGCGGGAGATGAGCTCATGGTCCACATCCGCGAGACGGAATCCTCTGAAAAAATCGTACCGGTGCCGCTTCCCGTGGAACTGGTCTACGAAGATGAGGATATTCTGGTGGTGAACAAGTCGGCCGGCATGCCCACCCATCCTTCCATGAATAATTACACGAATTCAATGGCGAACGCTTTGGCCTGGTATTACAAAGAGCAGGGAAAGCCATTTATCTTCCGGTGCACCAACCGGCTGGACCGCGATACTTCAGGGCTGACGGTGATAGCCAAGCATATGCTCAGCTCGGGCATACTGTCTTCCATGGCTGTCCGGCGGGAGATACACCGGGAATATCTGGCGCTTGTGCGCGGCCGGGTGGACCCCCCGGAGGGTACCATCGTAGCTCCTCTCTCACGTAAACCGGGTTCCATCATAGAACGAGAAGTGGATTTTAAAAACGGGGAAACGGCAGTTACCCACTACCGGCTGCTGGAGGTGAGAAACGGACACAGTCTGGTTTCCCTGCGGCTGGAGACCGGAAGGACACATCAGATCCGAATCCATATGAAGTATCTGGGTTTTCCGCTGATCGGGGATTATCTTTATAACCCGGATATGGAACATATCGGCAGGCAGGCGCTCCATTCGGCCCGTCTGGCTTTTAGGCATCCCATCACCGGAGAGGAGATGGATTTTTCCGCTCCGCTGCCGGAGGATATGCGGCGCGTGCTGGGTGGAATGTCAGGCGCCGGCCGGCTATGAACATAGGAAATCAAACGGCCGTCCGGGAAGGGGCGGCCGTTCTGACGGATTTATCATGAACAGTTTTTGAGATCAAAGGAGATCCACATGATAATATTTTTCCAAAGCTTCCTTTAATGAGCCGATTTCTGGCTTAATGACGGGAACCTCCGGAAGATATCCGGCTGTAGTGGCCGGGTCTTTTAGCCCGCTGGAGGTGATGATAGCGACTATTTTCGCGTTGGGATCGATTTTGCCTTCATCGACCAGTTTTTTTATCACCACAAGGGAAGTGACCGAGGAAGCCTCTGCATAGATGCCTTCATGCCTGCCGAGGAGAAGCTGCATTTCCATAGTTTCCGGATCGCTGCTGTAGTGGGCGAGGCCCTTGGATTCTTTTAAAGCCATGTAGCCCTGATGGGTGGCTTTCCCGCCTCCGATGGAGAAGGATACGCTCCAGCCGTCCGTCGGTACGGCGACGGTGCCTTCGGAATGGAGCTCCAGGGATTTTTTCAGGGAACCGTAGACCTCCGCGGCGACCATGCGCGTCTGTTTTTCCGTGATTCCGGTTTCCACCAGATCTTTGGCGCCTTTCCAGATTCCATATAGTCCGTCAGAGTGGGCGCACGGCACGGAAATGTAGTCGGGCAGTTCTCCCAGCTCATCAAAGATCTCAAAGGTTATGGTCTTGTAGCCGTCGACGCCATAAGGATTGCTGCCGATGGAAGGGTTCAGGAATCCGGTCAGCGGATACCAGTTCTTTTCTTTTACACATTTTTTGCTGAGAATCCAGCGGTCCTCCATGGTAGGAGTGACGATGACACTGGCTCCATAGGACTGCATCAGAGTCTTCATGGTCTGGGGGACCTGGGCTACAGTGAATACAACACATGGGATGCCCGCGGCGGCGCACATGGCGGCTGTGGCGGCACCGTGATTTCCGGTGGAAGAAACTGTGACGGCCACGGCCTTTTCCTGCTTTGCCCTGGTCACACCTACCGCAGCCAGACGGTCCTTATAGGACCAGGTGGGGTTCTGCGATTCATTTTTTATGTACAGGTTTTTAAGTCCGAGTGCTTTTCCGAGGGACTTGCAGTGGATTAACGGCGTATTGCCCTCTCCGATGGAGACAGGTTCTATATCGTCGTCAATGGGGAGGAACGCGCGGTGAGTCCACAGCCCTTTCGCTTTCGGCGCATTGTAGTAGATATCTTTTAGTTCTTTCTGGCTGTAGCCGCTGAAGTCATATTTGGTGGAGAGATTGGCAGAGATGCCCCTCTCCTTGCATTTGGGGCAGCCCTCGAAGATCTCGTCTCCGGAAACCTCGTGCCCACAGGCTACACATACGGTTTTCTTTGTGAAAAATGTCATTTTTATACCTCCACATAGATTAATTCACGGGACGATTCTGTCAGATACTCGGCGCTCTCTCCCGTCACAAGGACAGTATCTTCCACTTGGACGCCGCCCCAGCCGAGTTCGTAGTATGGGGTCTCAATGCACAGCACCATGTCCTTTTCGATCGGGACGTCACTTCCGGGACATATCGAAGGCAGATCATAACAGGCCAGCCCGATACCGTGCCCGCAGTGGTGCCGGTCATAGTGGGGGATGGTCTTACGGACGGCCGCTACGGCCGTATCAAAGATTTCACCGGCTGTAACGCCCGGGTGAAGGGCGGAAATGGCCGCTTCTTCCCCTTCCAGAATACCGCTGTAATAGCGGGCGGCTTTTTCGTTTTCTCCGGCTACGACCGTTCGGGCGATATCGGAACGGAATCCCTTATAAATACATCCAAAGTCAAACCGGATGACAGAGCCTTCCTTCACCGTGGAAAGAGGATGGTTATAGGTATCCACAAAAGCGGAACGCCTGTCGACCGTGGCCGTACAGAAATAAGGCACTGCTCCTTGGGCCATGACCCCTTCATAAAAGGCCTGGCACATTTCTTCTTCGCTGATCCCCCGCCGGATGAGCGGCAGAAGTCTTTGAAAGGAAGTCTCCGTGATATTGGTGGATTTTTTTATCAGTGCGACTTCGTCCGGATGCTTGATATATTTAATCTGACGGAAGACGGGGGCGCCTTCTATAAAATCTGCGTTCGGAAAAGCTTTTCTGACTTGGTTCCAGGTGCCGATCGGCATTCGGCTTTCGTCCATCGCGATCCGCCCTCTGGAAAACCCAAGTGCGGTGATCGCGGATGCCAGTGCGTCGGAGACCGAGGCATAGCGGGTCTTCAGCTGTTCCCTGACAAAATCAGAGACAGGATCTCCGTCTTCATAGCGGAAGCAGAAGCTCCCGACGGGAAACAGGGTTCCTTCGAAACCAAGCTCCGTTAAGGTAGGAGCGTCCGCCGCGGAGGTTATCAGCGCCTTTTCACCGGTGGACGGCTTAAATACCAGATAGGCCTCAGCGGAATACAGCGCGGATACACTGACTGGGAAAAAACCGGACAGGTATTCCACGTTCTCAGGGAGGGAAGCGACCAGAAGCTCCAGAGAATGAAGACTACATACGGACACGGCTCTCTGGAGGCGGAAAGCGGACAAGGAAACGTTTGGATTCATTGAGAATCAACTCCTTTCAGTAAAGAAATTCAGACCGATATCTTATGGTTTGAATGTATCATATGCCGGTAAAGAAATCAATAAAAAATTACTGATTTACAATAAAAAATTATTAATTTTCGGATAAATCCGTTGACGGTGCTGGTATAGTATTATAAACTATAATAAATATAATACGTTTGAAAGAAAGGTCAAGATGAACGGGACAGTGGAACAATATATACCAATGGTGGAATATATCGCGCAGGTCATCGGAAGGAACTGCGAGGTCATCCTGCACGATCTGAGCGATCTGAACCATTCAGTCGTCGCAGTCAGCAGCCATACCCTCACGGGACGAAAGGCGGGAGACGCGATCACAGATATGGCGTTGATGGTCCTGCACAATAAATCCTATGTGGACCAGCCTTTTGTAGTCAACTATGTGGGCAGGACGAAAGGAAGTCCGGCCACATACCGGAGCAGCACTTATTTTATCCGGGAAGGCCGTGAGATTGTCGGGATGCTTTGTATCAATATTGATGTCTCGGCGTTCTTATCCGCCCGGGAGGCACTGGACGCCTTGATCATGATAGAAGGAGAAACAGGAGCCGAACCAGCTTCTGTGCCCTGCGTGTCGGAAAATTTCACCGTATCCAGGGAAGCATTGTTAGCGCAGACCTTTGAGAATGTCAGCGAACAGTTCCCGCTTCCGCCGGAGCGGCTGAAAGCCGCTGAGAAGCGCAGGTTCGTAAAAGAGCTTTATGACAGAGGATGCTTTGGGCTGAAAGGAAGCGTACCGGTCGTTTCCGAGTGGCTGCAGATTTCCGAGTCATCGGTGTACCGGTATTTGAATGAAGTGATGCGGGATGGCCAATGAGCCCCGGTTTTATAAAAAACAGGAGGAGAGAAAGATGAAAATGATGGATGTGAGGAGCGACACGGTGACCGTGCCGACAGAAGAGATGAGGAAAGCCATGGCGGAGTGCCCGGTGGGCGACGATGTATATGGCGACGATCCGACCGTGAATGAACTGGAGCGGACGGCGGCTGAGATCCTGGGCAAGGAGGCGGCTTTGTTTTTTCCAAGCGGGACCCAGTGTAATCAGGCGGCGATCATGAGCTGGACGAATCGGGGAAATGAGATCATCGTCAGTGATATGGCGCATATCTATGAGCATGAGGTGGGAGCGGTCGCAGTGCTTTCCGGGGCTAACATGCGTACGCTGCATTTTAAGGACGGGATTCCGGACTGCGGCCAAATCGAGAGGGCCATCCGCGGAGAGGATATCCACTGTCCAGAGACGGCATTGATCTGTCTGGAAAATGCTCTGGCAAATGGCAGGGCAGTGCCGGTGGAGAATATGAGGCAGATTTATGAGATGGCAGGACGCCATGGGATACCGGTCCATATGGACGGTGCCCGGTGCTTCAACGCGGCTGTGGCTCTGAAGGTCGATGTAAAGGAAATCACGCAGTATGTGGATTCTGTATCCTGCTGTCTTTCCAAAGGACTCTGCGCTCCGATAGGGAGTGTCCTGGCGGGTAAGAAAGAGTTAATCGCCAAAGCCAGGAAGAACCGGAAACTGCTGGGCGGCGGCATGCGGCAGGCGGGGGTGCTGGCGGCCCCGGGCCTGATCGCGATTCGGGAAATGCCGAAACGCCTGCATTTTGATCACGAGAACGCCAGATATCTGGCAGAGGGACTGAACAAAATTCCGGGCATCCACTGTGAAAAGGATGCGGTGCAGATCAACATGGTCTTTTTCCGGATAGACAGGGAAGAGGAAATCAGGAAAGGGCTTCCGTCATGGCTTCTGCAAAGGGGAATAAAGACCAACCCGGAGGACGGAGGGCTTTTCCGGATGGTGACCAACGCCGGTGTGGAACGGGAAGACATAGACGTGATCCTTGAGTTATTAAAGGAATATCTGGCATAGAATAAAAGAAGGCTTCTGGCATCGCAGATTATGTGCCGGAAGCTTCTTTATTCCATAGGAAGGCTTTCCTGAACTTCCAATGGAATGAAAACCATCCGTGTGGAGACACACAAAGTTGACAAATATTTTAATATGGGTATAATTGTCCTTATAGTTCTTTTTTGAACCATGAGGTGATGCTTATGCAGTCTGCGATTGAAATACTAATGGCCAGCCGTTACCGGAAAAAAGTATATGAGAAAATGATGGGCGGTCTGTGCCGAAAATATAGGCTTACGGTCAGGGAAATGGATATCATCATGTTCCTGGCGAATTATCCGGATTTTGACACGGCCCGGGACATAGCAGAGATTGGAATGTTTCCCAAATCCCATGTGTCCATCGCCATAGAAGCTTTATGCAGGAGAGGATTTTTGGAAAAGCAGCCCGGCCGGAAGCGGAATGTCCATCTGCGCCTGACAAAGGAAGGGCAGAGTGTTGTAGAACGGGGACATCTTGTGCAGGCCGAGTTTGTCCGGGTGATGTTTGAGGGGGTGTCCTCGGAGGAATTCGCAGATCTGATGAACAGCCAGGAAAAAATCTCAAAAAATCTGAAAGCAGCATATGAAGGGATGGAGTGAATATGTATTTTTTGAGGAATCTGCTGGTGGGAAGTTATCTGTACCGGCAGCTTACCGTGTTGATGTATACGGCCCCGGCAATCCTATTGGCGATATCATTCCATGAATTCGCTCATGGATATATGTCGGTGCGCCTGGGAGATTCGACGCCGAGGCGGGACGGCCGCCTTACACTGAACCCGTTCCGGCACCTGGATCTGTGGGGGACCCTCTGCCTGCTTCTATTTCATGTGGGATGGGCAAAGCCCATACGGGTAAACGTGAGAAATTATAAGAAACCCAGAAGAGATATGGTGCTGGTGGCGCTGGCAGGCCCAGTCATGAATTTTGTACTGGCCTTTCTGGCAATGCTTCTTTACGGCCTGCTCTTTAAGCAGGGCAGCCTGTCGGGTGTACTGGGATATCTGCGGCAGCTTTTTTACTATTCGGCGGTCATCAATGTGGGCCTGGGGCTGTTCAACCTGATTCCGCTTCCGCCCCTGGACGGCTCTGTGGTCCTGGCGGAACTTGCGCCGGCGGCCGGGAAGTTTTTTGCCCGTATCAGGAGATACAGCGTATGGATCCTGGCAGGACTGCTGTTCTTGGGGATATTAAGTGTGCCCCTAAGCGCCGGCAGCGATCTGATCCTGAACGGCTTCTGGAAAATGGTACGGAGAATTCTGGGAATTGATATGTTCAGAATGAATGGTGGGATGACAATATGAGTGGAAAGTGGATACGGAGACTTATCATGTGGCTGATCATATGCATTATTCTTTACCTGGTCATTGGGGCGGTCGCTCCTTTCGGACACTATCCGAAGCCGGTGCTTTCAGCCGGACAGAGGGAAAAGCTGGATGCGTTTATGGATTCGGACACATCTGCGGACCGGGCCGCCATCGTGGAATCTAACCGGGAAGCGCTGGCGGAGAGGCTGCGCCTGATGGAGGGGGCAAAGGAAGAGGTCATACTTTCGACCTTTGACATGAGGCCGGGAGAGAGTACTGAGGACTTGGCCGCCATGATGTTACATAAAGCCGACGAAGGAGTGAAGATCAGGATCCTGGTGGACGGCATCAGCTCCGTGCTCCGTATGGAGGGAAAAGAGACCTTCTATGCGCTGTCCTCCCATCCCAATATTGAGCTGAAAGCCTACAACCCCTTGAATCTTCTGCTTCCCTGGAAGACACAGGGAAGAATGCACGATAAATATGTGATCGCGGATCATACGGCTTACATCATGGGAGGCAGAAATACCTTTGACTATTTTCTGGGGGACTACCATACGGCCAATAAGAGCCTGGACCGGGAGATCCTGATCTATAATACGGAATGGGAACAGGCCGGTGCGAAAGACAGTTCCGTGTTTGAACTGAGGGAATATTTTGAGGGAGTATGGGGGCTTAAGGCCTGCAAGTATTTCCATGAGGATGAAAAGCTGGCGGATAAAGAGAAGGTGAAAGAGAAGAGAGAAGAGCTGGCAAAGCGTTACGACGGGCTTCGGGAGGCCTATCCGGAGGCTTTCGACGGAAGCCGTCTGGAGGAGAAAACAGTCGCCGCCAAGGGAGTCCTTTTGATGACGGGGGAGACCGGGATATACGAAAAACAGCCTCTTGTCTTCCAGCAGGTATGCGAGCTGATGAAACGCGGGAAAGAGAGAGTCCTGATCCATACTCCTTATGTAGTCTGCAATAAATATATGTATGGCGAGCTGGGAAAGGTCGCGTCCTCTGTGGAAGACGTGAAGATGATGATTAATTCCGTCGACAACGGGGACAATTTCTTTGGCTCCGCCGATTATCTGTGGAATAAAAAGAAGGTGATGGGCACAGGAATGGAGATTTTAGAATACGACGGCGGAATCTCCACCCACGGAAAGTCCGTGATCATTGACGATAATATCAGCGTGGTAGGCTCATTCAATTTTGATCTGAGAAGCGCTTATATGGATACGGAGATGATGGTGGCAGTCAAAAGCGAGGAGCTTACGAGGCAGCTGTCGGCCAATATGGAAGAGCTGCATCAGGACTGCCGGAAGGCAGCAGACGCGGATACTTATGAAGGAGAGCGGCCGGAAGAGGCAAGGTCCCTGCCCTGGTGGAAGAAACCGGCCATGTGGACAGTTGGACTCATCATGCAGCTGTTCCGTTTCCTTGTCTGAAAAGAGCCCCTTGGAAAAAGAAGGAATTTGACAGTTCGGGCGGTTGGGATTAGACTGTAAACAGAATCCCCTGCTTTGAGAAAGTATAAAAGAGGAGTAAAAACATGAAAGAAAACAAATATGATAATGATATATTTTTTGAAAAATACAGTGGGATGGAACGCTCCAAACAGGGGCTTGCCGGCGCGGGAGAATGGGAGATACTGGAACCGCTCCTGCCTGATTTTCACGGTAAACGCGTGCTCGATCTGGGCTGCGGCTATGGATGGCACTGTATCTATGCCATGGAACACGGAGCGGCGTCGGTGACCGGAATCGATCTGTCAGAAAAGATGCTGGAGGTGGCTAGGAAAAAGACGGCTTATTCCCAGGTCCGGTATATCCAAATGCCCATAGAAGAGATTGATTTTGAAAAGGACAGCTTTGATGTGGTCCTGAGCTCCCTGGCGTTTCATTATGTCAAGTCATTTCCTGAGACCTTGGATAAGGTGAGTTCCTGCCTGGTGAGCGGCGGTGATTTCATTTTTTCGGCGGAACATCCAATCTTTACCTCGTATGGAACTCAGGATTGGTATTATGGAGCGTCGGGGGAAATCCTTCATTTTCCTGTGGACCGCTATTTTTATGAAGGAGAGAGAAAGGCCCGGTTCCTTGGTGAAGAGGTCACCAAGTATCATAAGACGCTGACCACTTATCTGGAAACTCTGCTGACAGGCGGATATGAGCTGCTGCACGTGGTGGAGCCTCAGCCGCCGGCCCGCATGATGTCCATGGAAGGAATGAAAGACGAAATGCGCCGCCCCATGATGCTCATTGTATCGGCACGGAAAAAATAATCTTTTTCACCAATGAAAAGTACTTTTCAATTTTGCCCAATGGAGGTATGATGTATGAGTATGCGAAAATTGGGAGGAATTGGAGATGGCGGATATATTTATACGGGCAGGATCGTTTATCTTGATCATTGCATTGGGATATTTTCTCAAAAGGATCGGTTTTTTTAAGAAGGAAGATTACCGTCTGATTTCTAAGATCGTTCTGAATGTGACGCTTCCGGCGGCAGTGATCGTAAATTTCACGTCGACTGACGTGCCGCCTTATCTGTTGTCGGCAGTGCTTCTGGGAGTCCTTGGAAATCTGGTCATGCTGGGCGCGGCCAGGATATTCAGCGGAGGAGCGCCCTGGAAGATTCAGATGTTTCGGATGTTAAACTATTCCGGATACAGCATCGGCTGCTTTACCCTTCCGTTTATCCAGAGCTTTTTGGGGCCTGCAGGCGTGGTTACGACGTGCCTGTTCGACGCCGGAAATTCTGTGATGTGCAGCGGAAGTACATATGCCATCGTGTCTGAGATGGACAGCAAAAGGCAGGAGGGCGGCATAAAGATCAGTGTGGGCAGGCAGCTTAAGGATATTGGGATGAAAGTGGTCCGGTCTGTACCGCTGATGACGTATGTGGTCATGCTGATACTGTCCCTGTTCCATCTGTCGCTGCCGTCGCCGGCCATCACTCTGGCGGGGATCATAGGCAGCGCCAATTCTTTTTTAGCCATGTTCATGATCGGCATGATGTTTGAAATACGGCTGGTCCCGGACAAGCTTCGGGAGATGGCGAGACTCCTGATCTTTCGGTACGGGATCAGCATCCTGGTGGCGGTATGCTTCTATTTTCTTCTGCCGCTGCCGTTGGAGATCAGGCAAACACTGGTGCTGATCGTCTTTTCTCCGTTGTCGGCCCTGGCGCTTGTCTATACGGACAGGCTGGGATGCGATACGGAATTGGCAAGCGCGTGCAATTCGTGTACCATCGTCATCAGCCTGGTGGTGATGACGGCGTTAGTCATGGTATTTGCGGTGTAAGAGAGGGAAAGAGGAGAGGTTCAATATCGTAGGATGAGGGCGTCGGTTTTTAACGGCGTGAGGTACGAGATGGGAGGTTAATGCGGATGCTGGATGTGGAATTGGCTGAGAAGATCATAGAAAAGCTGACAGAGTGCACCGATTATAACATTAACATTATGAATGAAAGAGGGATCATTGTCGCCAGCACGGATAAAAGCCGGGTGGGGACGTTTCATGAGGTTGCGTTTGAGATCATCAATAAAAAGCTGGATTTTAAGGAAGTAGAGGCAGAGGATACCTTCCTTGGGACAAAGGCCGGGATCAACATGGCTTTGGAGTATAAGCGAAATGTAATCGGCGTTCTGGGGCTGACCGGAGAGATTGAGAAGATACGTCCTGTGGTGATCGTCATCAAGAAGATGGTGGAAACCATGCTGGAATATGAGACTCAGAAAGAAGACGCTTTGAAAAGAAGGACGGACAAAGAGCATTTTATCAACTGCCTGCTTTATGAGGACATTAATAAACGGGAGCTCCATAATATGGCCCAGGCCTTGGGATATTCCGAAGTGACCAGGGTTCCCATTCTAATATCCTTCAGCGACAGTGTAAACCTGAAAGAGATGTCTGAGAAGATTAAAGGCGGAGTCGGGAGAAGCGGCAGAGAGGATATCTTTGTCACCAGCAGGGATGGGAAGATTCTCATATTTAAAAGCTATACGGAGCCCATCGAAGGGTTTTTTGAGAATTATAAATATGTGATCGGGGAATACCTGGGACGGTTTCTTCGCCATGTGGCGGAAAATGAGATAGACTGCAAGATCTGTGTCGGCTCCCTGCAGGCCAGCATGGCACATTATAAATACGGCTATCAGCATTGCCTGTGGCTGGAAAAATCGGTTTCCGTGCCTAAGAGAAGTATCTTTTTCTATGACTATCTGGACGAGTATTTAAAGCACCAGCTGCCGTTCATGGAGCTGCACAAGGTGTTTGACGTGTTCGCGGAACGCTATACCGATGAATTCAAGAAAATGTACACGGAGCATATCGGCGCGCTGTATGAGAATAACTACAGCATGCAGGAGAGCAGTAAGCGTTTGTATATCCACAAGAATACCCTGGCATTCCGGCTGGACAAGATAAAAAACCAGCTGGGCCTGAATCCCATGCAGAACGCACGGGACAGGGAGCTGGTCAATTATTTTTACTATTATCTGAGACAGCTGTCCTGACGGATAAAATCAAGTATAGATTGATGGAATCTATAAAGTGGAATAAATAATTATAAAATAACAGCAGCTTAAAGAAGCTTCGGTACTTATCTAAACACTATAAATTGTCTATAATTGTATATTAAAAAAGCCTTGAGATATCAAGGCTTTTTTAATATACAATTATGAGCTGATAGAATGTGGAATTGATTGAGTATAAGTTGATAAAATGATCATAATCTGGAATTTATGGCTGAAATCAGGAGATTGGTAATGTATTATAAAAGATGACTTGAAGAATATTGACTAAGTTGATAGAATATTGTATCCTTGATTTAATAAAAGTATGAATAATGAAAAAAATAGAGGGGATGGGTAAAGTTGAAAGCATTTTTAAGTAAAATGATAGTAGTAATTTTATTTATAAACATTATATGTGTATTATCAAGCTGTGCAGATGCAGATGCCCCTGTAAAAATGTCTGAGAATGAGTTAGATAATACAGTGTCTGTGGGCGAATCAATACAAGATAAAGAGGCTTCGTCCTCTGATACAGGGGAGATAGTAAAAGATGACGGTAAATTGCAGGATATAATTGGAAATGGTATTGAAGTAGAAATAGAGTTGCCTAAGGTCGATTTGTTTTCACGCTCATCAGTTAAAGCGGATTTTAAGGAATTTTCTTTAGAAGAGATATTAAGGGGTTTGTCATTGGGCAAACCAATGGAGTGGAGTCAAAATACAGAATCAGCAGAAGGAGATCTAATTGTACGAGCAGAAAATGAAAACGGAGATCAAATTACAATAAACAAGAATTCATTTGGTTTTAATACGAATAGAGCAAATGAATTAGGGGCTGCTTATGGGATTAAAACGGATGTGTTTGAACAGCAGAAAAATAATGAACTTCCTTTTTTAAGTCGAGAAAAGCTAAAAGAGCAGGTCAGTGATATTGCCATGGAATTTTTTCCGGATTTATCAGTTGAACAGATATCGATAGAGGCCTATACGGCAGATGTCATGGAAGCTGCTAAAGAGGAAATGGTTAGGCTTTTTGGGGAAGAGGGGACTGGAGATTCAAAATCTCCATTTAAGGAAACCTATTCGGAAGAAGATGAATATTATTATTTTGAAGTATTTTTTTCTCTGGAGGAGATATCGGTTTGTTCAGACAATTTTGTGTTTTTAGATGACACCAATAATATAGGAGCAAGTATTACCGGAATGATTGATAAATATGGGCTGGAATCTTTTTATTTAAACGGAGCATTTGAAAATTTGTCAAAGGAGCCCATAAGAAAACCGTTGGCTTTTGAGGAGGCATATCAGGAATTAAAAGACAAATATGAATTCGTTTATTTGACGGGAAAAGCATCAATTATAAAGGCTGAATGCTCCTGGATTATGCTGGCGGATGATTCCAGTAATATTTTGAAGCTAGAGCCTGTTTGGATTTTTGTAATGGAGCAGGAGCGGGAAGGCATTCATAGAAAGATAAAAGAAGAAACTATTATTCAGATCAAAAATGGAGAGATTTTGCTATAAAGGAAAGGGATATTGTATGAGAAAGCCCTGGATAAAACGATTTATTTTATGCGTGGTCGCGATGGCTTTTTGTTTGTTTGCAGATTGTGGATTAGATCTCTCTCTTTTTTCTGATTCATCGATTCAAGAAGCGCAAATAGATATGGTGTATTTTTTTCAGCTGATTTTAAGGTATGGACTTTATATAAATGTTTATCTGATTCTTAGCTTAGTTCCGTTTACGATTGGTTATTGCGAAGAAAAAAATGATGGAGTATATCCATATGCTGTATCAAGAATTGGATATGGTAAATACACGGCAGTCACATTTCTTCGAGGAACAATAGGTGCGGGATTAGCTGCTGGTTTAGGATTTCTTTTATTTACTATTTGTCTTTCTTTTTTTAAAATACCATTTTTCAATGTTAATGCAGTAAATGCCGGCAGCTGGATACAAGGTGCTTTTGGTGAATTATTGGCAAGAAAGCAGTTTGGAGCGTATCTGATTTCAATTATGATCTGTATGATAGCTGGACATGCTTTTTGGGCCGGCGTGGTTCTCTGCTTTTCCACAATGGCTGCTAATGTGCAGGTTATCATGGTATCTGGACTGGTTTTGTCATATGTGGTAAATAGTGTGGGTGAAATCTTGAATATTCCGGTACAATTTCGTTTGGATCATCTATTTCATGCACAGAGTAAGTTTGGCGGTCCTTTGATGAGTCTGCTGGTTCCTTTGGCAGTTATGTTTTTAGGGCTTATTTGTTTTGGTGTTTTGTTTTTCTATCGAATAAAGAAAGAATGCGGGAAGAAGGTGCATCTATGAAGGTATGCAGGAGTATGTCATATCATATCCATAGTAATTTTATTTCTGGCAAAACCTTTCTTGTTTTCTTGTTATTATTTTTATATGTCAGAATATTGACTGGACCCATAAAAGCGGCGTCAGTTCTCCTGGGGGTGCCGGTGGCCCCCTGGCTGTTTCCGTTTTTGAATAACCGGTGGAATCATCAGCTGATATTTGTGATTTTGGCTATGTTTTTGTTTTCAGAAGCTCCATATCGGAACAGAAATGCAGAATATGTAATCTCGAGAGCCGGCCGTATTTCCTATACGGTGGGACAGTATTTTTATATTATTTTTTTAGCGTTTATATTTACAATTGCTATTTATATTTTCAGTATTATCAGTGTACTTCCTCATATAGGGTGGTCATCCGGCTGGGGAACCGTGATCCGAACCTTGTGTGCCACTGATTTTGGAAGACAGACCGGGCTGTCGCTTGAAATGACACAGTCAATAGTTGTTGGAACGGAAGCTGTTTTCACCACATTAAAAGCAATGGTTTTACAGTGGGGATGTATCGGCCTGGTTGGGATGCTAATACGTACTTTGAACAGCTTTAGCCCCAAATATCCGCTGGGAATCATATGTATGCTCGTTATCAGCCTTTTGGATTTTTTGACGGCAAATTTGTTGAATTATAAATTTTATTATTTTTCACCTGTTTCTTTAGCGCGGTTATCTGCTTTGGGGAAGCGTGCAGGAAAAAATCCTACTTTGACGTATGCGCTGCTTTTTTATCTGTTTTCTTGTATGGCTTGTGTTGTAATCGGGGTTGTCTATGCTAAATGGGAGGGGGGACGGTATCTGTGGAAAAGAAATTTGAAATTGTTGTAACGGATTTGTCAAAGCATTTTCGCGAGACCCAGGCGCTAAAGCATATTAATTTGAGGTTTGAAGGCGGCAGGATTTATGGCCTTGTAGGCCGAAACGGATCTGGAAAGACAGTATTACTAAAGTGTATATGTGGTTTGCTCTATCCCTCGGAAGGGTATGTATCGGTAAATGGAAAAATCATTGGAAAAGAGATTGATTTTAGTGAAAACATAGGCTTTATCATTGAACAGCCGGGTTTTCTGCACCAATATTCAGGTCTTAAAAATCTAAAATTACTTTCTGGTCTGAGAAGAAAAGCAGATAAAGAAGTGCTGAAAATGTGGATGAAGAAGGTTGGCCTGAACCCGAATAGCCGCAAGCCGGTGGGGAAATATTCTATGGGGATGAAGCAGCGGCTGGGCTGGGCACAAGTTTTAATGGAGGAGCCTGACATTATTATTTTGGATGAACCTTTTAATGGCCTGGATGAAAGGGGAGTGGAGGAATTTCGAAAACTTTTGCTGGATTTCAAAGCAGAGGGAAAACTAGTCATACTTAGTAGTCATTCAAAGGAAGATATTCAGATTTTATGTGATGAAATTGTACGATTGGATCAGGGGGAACTAATGCTGCTGGAGTAAGTAATAAGTCTTTCATTGGTTGATTATTACAAAAAAATGGCTCCATGGATATTGGTATCTATCTATGGAGTCATTTTAAATATTTAATATAATATTGATATTTATTTTACAGTTTTTGGAACTTCCGGGTTGTTGTTGGAGAAATGCTGAAGGAATACGAGAGGCTCGTATTCGCTCTCATTCGTCACGACAATTCCTTTCTTTGCGGCGGACTCGCTGACGAAATACTCGTCGCCTGAAAACTGGCCGTACCGGAGGAGCCCCGGGGCCTCACAGTTGTAGACTCCGAACTTTCCGTGTCCCTGCACGAATATGGCGTCATAGCAGGCGGCGTCTTTTACGACCACAGAAGACTGAGGCGCGATCGTGACTTCCTTGGCGGCCACCCAATCGTTGGCATAAGTGATCCACTTTTCCGAGAGTCCGGTCTGGTGGCTTTCCTTTTCCTTGGGAGCGCGGAAAT
Organism: Qiania dongpingensis; assembly: GCF_014337195.1. Lineage (NCBI taxonomy): Bacteria > Bacillati > Bacillota > Clostridia > Lachnospirales > Lachnospiraceae > Qiania > Qiania dongpingensis. The sequence continues at coordinate 1,286,162 of NZ_CP060634.1, read as the reverse complement.
AGGTTTCTTTATAGTCGGGCCGTACACACTCCTCCCAATCCAGGCAGTCCATGAGGGCGTCCAAGTCGCCTTTTTTCTCTTCCGGCTGGCATCCGGTCAGAAGGTCGTAGGAGTTCACCTCTCCCATGGTGACATTTTCCATGATGACATTGCAGTCCGCGTTCCACTGAGGTTCATAGGTGACTACGGAAGCCGGTGCGTGGATGACGCCGGCCGGAGTATACCAGCCCGTGCCGAGCTGAATCTGATAGCCTCTGGAAAGCTCCAGGATATGAGTGTCCCGGACACTGTAATCGGCCAGGCACTGCCTTACCTGTTCTTTGGTGGTAGAAGGATCAAAACCGAAATAGGTGGAAGGACGGCGGCCCAGCTGGCTGCAGTTATACTGAGGCGGGAAATAATAGGCCTCCGGCTTTCCGTTGGTCCCAATGAGGCTGGCGTCCTTGTCCATCAGATGGAGATGATGGAACAGGGGCTTGTCGTAATCAAAAAATTTGGAATAGGAGGGCCAGGTTCCGTATTTTCCGTATAATTCCTGACCGATGATCTCTGCGCCCAGTTCTTCGATGACCTCTTTTAAGAGTGCCTTTTCACCGGTAGACTTATCCAGGACCACGTAACTCATGCCCTCGTCCGGCTTGGTGAGGGGACCGTTGTCCGCGTGGGCGACAGAGCCGATCCAGCGCTCACAGATGCCGCCCCGGTCCATTCCCAGCGCGAAATAATCGTCGGGATGCAGCTTTAAGCGCCTGCCCGGTTCATTAAAGGGGCGGGGCACCCAGGTGGGCATCAGCTGCAGGACGCCATGCCCCTTTTCCAGGGCTTCTTTTATTTTACTCATGTAATGTTTCCTCCTTTGGCTATAGTACCTTTTCTTTCACATAATCGGAAATGGTCTTTAAATAGTCGGTGATGGGCAGATGCTGGGGGCAGTGGCTTTCGCAGGACCTGCATTCGATACAGTCCCAGGGAGAGCCATGGCCGTGGGATGTTCTCCGGAACAGGACATCAATAAAATTATCCTGCTGGGAAGCGGAATTGTAAAAAGAGAAATATCCCGGGATATTGATGTTCATCGGGCATTCGTCCATACAGTATTTGCAGTTGGTACACTGGATGGCCTGGGACTTTTTCAGGATATCCACCACTTTGGCGATTTGGTCCAGTCCGTTCTTGTCAAGCTTTCGGAAATCCTTCATATAGGCCGTATTGTCCTTCACCTGTTCCAGAGTGGACATGCCGCTTAAGACCATACGGACGCCGTCCAGAGAAGCCGCGTAGCGTATGGCCCATGAAGCGCTTGAAGAGTCCGGCTCGCAGTCCTTGAGAATCTTTTCCGCCTCGGGAACCAGACGCGCCAGCGCGCCGCCCTTGACCGGTTCCATGACTGTGACCGGCTTGCCGTGCTTTTTGGCCACCTCATAGCACTTGCGTGACTGGATGACCTCGCTCTCCCAGTCTATGTAATTCAACTGAAGCTGGACGAAATCCATTTCCGGATGCTCCGTCAGGATGCGGTCCAGTACGTCTGCGGTATCGTGGAAGGAGAAACCGATCTCCTTTGCTTTTCCTTCGGCTTTGACTTTTCTCATAAATTCAAACGCTCCGAGACGCTCCATGTTTCCATAGCGTTCCTTGCCCAGATTGTGCAGCAGGTAAAAGTCAAAGAAATCCACGCCGCAGCGGGCGAGCTGCTCAGCGAAGAACCGCTCGAAATCCTCGGTCTTTGTCACCAGGAAGGTGGGCATCTTGTCCGCCAGCAGGAATGCCTCCCGGGGATGGCGTTTGACGACAGCCTCCCGAATGGCAATTTCAGAAAATTCTTTGTGGTAGTTGTAAGCAGTGTCGAAATAGCGGAATCCCTGGGACAGAAAGTAGTCTGCCATCTGTCCGGTCAGTTCATAGTCAATGGCGGCGGGGTCATCCTCATCCGTCTGGGGCAGCCGAAGGAAACCAAAGCCCAGCTTTCTGTCGGTGGAAAGTTCCGTCATAAGCGTGTCCTCCTTTTGCAGTCTGTATTATTTCATGGAGTCTAAATAAGCGATAAGCACTTTACGGCATTCTGCCTTTTCCTTTTCGCCGGGGCGTACGCCGAAGCAGAAATCAAAGATTTCAGTCATCTGAGAAATCATCATGTGCATGCCGGGGATGACCGTCAGACCGCAGGACTGGGCCTTTTTCAAAAGCTCCGTGTATTCCGGGTTCACGATGGCGTCCAGCACGAAACAGGATTTCGGCATTTTTTCGATGTAGCCCAGATAGGAATGGGTTGCGGGAAAGCCGTGCATGCCCACCGGTGAGCTGTGAATGAATATGTCGGCGCAGCTGCAGTATTTGTCGAGCAGCTCCGGCGTGGCTTCATAAGCTTCCACAGGATGGCTCCAGTTGTCTTCAATGGTCTTTGCGATGGATTCTGCGTGGGCCAGGGTACGGTTCATCAGGATGATCCTTCCGGCTTTATGCTGGATCAGTTCATAGATAATGGCGCCGCTGATGCTCCCGGCTCCCACTAACACGACGGTTTTTCCTTCAATGGATGCGCCGGCTGCCAAAAGCGCGCCTACGCAGCCTTTTCCGTCCATTCCGGCGCCGTAGGTCTTTCCGTTGACCGTTTTTACGATATTTACGGAATTGAAGACTCTGGAGCAGGGATCCACATCGTCCAGATACGGGATGATAGCTGCCTTGAGAGGCATGGTCAGGCTGTATGTATCAATGTTCAGGGTCTTGGCTGCCGCCACATAGTCCGCCAGTCCTTCCGGCTGGATCTCGATGGGGAACATGACCCGGTTGATGTTGTAAATCTCAAACAGTTTGTTATAGACCTGGGATGCGCTGCTGTGGTCCATGGGATACCCGATGATGGGCATCAAGCGAGTCTCAACGTTGCAGATTAAATTAGAATGTGCCATAAAAACCTCCCTAAATGTTAGATGTTTTACTGTTATTACATAACAGTAAAGGGGACAAAAATTACTTATTTAATCATAGCACAGATAAAATTGCCAACAATTGTATGCAGGACTAAAAAAAGCCTGCATTTTTGTGTGACGGCACAATGTGCGATTCCGCGGAAGAATGATACTATTTTCTTAATGGTGGAGGCTGTGGGTTTCTGTCAGGAGACGAGCCGCAGGATTGCGGCAGATTATGAAGGAGGATAAAGGATGCTGGAGAATAAGCTTTATGGGTGTGTAGTTCCCATTGTGACGCCTTTGGATGAGAATCAGAAGGTGGACGTGGAATCATTGGAGAAACTGACGGAATTTCTGATCGGAAAGGGGATTCCCTGCCTGTATCCCAACGGGACGACAGGAGAGATGCTGATGTTTTCCGTTGAGGACAGAAAACTGATAGCGGAAACCGTGGTGAAGAAATCGGCAGGCAGAGCCAGAGTCTATGTACAAACCGGCGCGATGAGCCTGGATGATACGGTAGAGCTGTCAAAACATGCGGCTGCCATCGGAGCTGACGGAATCGGCGTTGTGACTCCGTCCTACTTTAAGATGTCTGACGACGCGATCATCGCTTTTTATCAGAAGGTATCCAAGAGCGTGCCCGCAGATTTCCCGATTTATCTGTACGGGATCCCTCAGTGCTCTGTGAACGACATCAATGTATATGTGGCAGAAAAAGTAGCGGAGACATGCCCGAATGTGATCGGCATCAAATACAGCTATCCGAACCTGTCCAGGATGCTTGAAATGACCAATATCAGGAACAATACGTTTTCTGTACTCTGTGGTCCTGACGAGCTCTACCATGTGCTGATGTGCGGCGGAGGCGACGGGACTGTATCCGGGAACGCACAGATTATTCCGGAGCACTATGTGGCGCTGGGAAAAGCCATTGAGGCCGGAGACATGGAGAAGGCAAGGATGATTCAGAAGAGGACCACCATGCTCAATAATATCCTTTGTGCACAGAACAACATTTCCTGTTATAAGGTGATGTTAAAATATATGGGAATCATCTCCTGCACAGCGATGAAAGAGCCCCTTATGGGAATCAGTGATGAATATGCAAAGCAGCTGATTGAGACATTGGAGAAGAACAATTTCAGAGAAGTGATTTTATAGGCCGGACGGGAGGCAGCTGTAATGAAAAATAAGATATTAATTTCTGTACCCCATTATGAAGAGCGGTGTACAGAGGGCGTTAAGATACTGGAAGACAACAATTGTGAGCTCATCATCACGCAGAACGGGCGTCCCTATACCTTTGAGGAACTGAAGGAGATCATCGGGGATATTGACGCGGTGATTGCCGGCGTGGATACCTGGGATGCCGCTGTGTTTGAACATGCGAAGAAGCTCAAAGGCATCGCGCGGTTTGGAATCGGCGTGGACAACTTTAATCTGGAGGATATGAAAAAATATGGAATCCATGCTTCCAACACACCGGGGATCAACCGGAATTCCGTGGCGGAGCATGCGGTCACGCTTATGCTGAGTGTGATCCGAAATGTCCCCCAGCTCAACAGGACCACGCGGGAAGGCGCATGGGCGCGGTTTATCACCCATGAACTGAAAGGCCAGACGGTAGGTCTCCTCGGATTCGGCGGAATCGCCAGGAGTGTTGCTGAGAAGCTGAAACCTTTTGGCGTGGAAATCATCGCGTTTGATACATATCCCAACTATGAAGAAGCGGAAAGACTGGGCGTTACCTTGTGCTCTATGGACGATGTGATTGAGAAGAGCGATATCATCTCCATTCATGTGCCCTGTACTGATGAAACAAGGGGCCTGATCAACAAGGATACTATTTCCCGCATGAAGGACGGCGTTTACCTGATCAATACGGCCCGCGGCCCCATCGTCAGGGAAGACGACCTGTATGAAGCGCTCAAGTCTGGAAAGATAGCCGGACATGGTACGGATGTGTTTGAAAAAGAACCTGTGGATCTGAACCATCCTTTATTTAGCCTGGATAATTATATCTGCACTCCCCATACGGCGGCAGAATCCTATGAAAACTATGCTCTGACCGGCGTGGCCACGGCGAAAGCCGTAGTTGCCATGTTAAATGGCGAGGCGCCGGAGCATCAGCTCGTATAATGGAAAAATAGTAAAAATGCAGGCTTTGTGTTTTGAACACAAAACCTGCGTTTTAATTTGGAATGTTAGCTAGTGAATATATATCCGCCTGATTGTACCATTATACTAGGCGTTGACTGAAAGAATTATCATAAGTTTAAGGGGCGTTGAATCGTATGAAAATAATACTGGCACCGGACTCGTTTAAGGGTTCCCTGACGTCAGCTCAGGTTATAGAAAAGATAGAAGCGGCCGCCATGCGGAATTTTCCGGGCTGTGAGGTCGTGAAGTTTCCCATTGCGGACGGCGGGGAAGGTACTGTGGATGCCCTGGTCGGAGTGGCAAAGGGAGAATTCCGCTCCGTGACGGTAAAAGGCCCATTGGGAAGCCCCGTAGAAGCAAAGTATGGAATCATACATAAGGATACGGCTGTGATCGAGATGGCCGCCGCTGACGGACTGCCTTTGATACCGGAGAAAGAGAGAGATCTGCTCCGGGCTTCGTCCTTTGGGACCGGGCAGGTGATCCGGGAGGCTTTGGAGACGGGATATCGTAAGATCATCATCGCGGTAGGAGGAAGCGCCACCAATGACGGGGGCATAGGAGCCATGACTGCCTTGGGGATGGAATTCCTGGATAAAGAGGGGAATGTTCTGGAGCCCATTGGAGGAAATCTGGCGTTGATCGCGGATTATCGGACGGACAGCCTCTGTCCGGAGCTTGCGGAAGCAGAGATCACGGTGATGTGCGATGTGGACAATCCGCTCATAGGACCCCATGGGGCGACTTATGTCTATGGCCCTCAAAAGGGCGGGACAGAAGAGATTCTCGCGGCATTGGAAGCAGGGATGATAAATTACGCAGATGTCATCAGAAAAAAATCGGGTATGGCTTTCCACGAGATGCCGGGAGCCGGCGCAGCCGGCGGGATCAGCACTGCATTGGTGGCCTTTGCAGGAGCAAAGCTGCGTTCTGGGATTTCCGTGGTGCTGGAAGCCAGCGAATTTGAAAAGAGTCTGGACGGCGCAGATCTGGTGGTGACCGGAGAAGGAAGGCTTGATACGCAGTCTGTCCGGGGGAAGGTGATCCACGGCATAGGAAGCGCATGTAAGCCGAAGGGCGTGCCGGTTGTCGCGCTTGTGGGGGGGATGACCGACGGCGCGGACGCCATATATCAGTTTGGTGTCAATTCTGTCATGGTGATCGTAAACGGCGTGATGGATCTGGAACAGGCCATTGCGGACGCCGGAAAACTTCTGGAGGACGCCGCGGACAGGATGTTCCGTATGATAAAGATTGGAAAAACTCTGTAAACGAGAGTTTCAGATGTTTTTACATAAATAACTAATAATTTAAGGAAAAAGGAAACAGGAGGGCTTTAAAAATGAAGGAGAACAAGCTGCGTTATTTGTTGGACAATAATCTTCCGTCCGTTGCGACCAGAGTGGAGAGCGTATGGCCGACAATCGTGGAAATCGTAGGAAGCACAGGAAAATATGACTACATTGAGTTTGTAGCGGAATATGCACCCTATAACTTGTCCGATTTTGAAAATATCTGCCGTGCTACAGAGCTTTACAACATGTCATCCATGATCAAAGTGGATTTCCAGAACCGCGCTTTTGTGGCACAGAAGGCAATGGCTTCCGGATTCCAGTCCGTACTGCTGGTAGACCACAAGACTCCCGACGAGGTGAGAGAGTCTCTGCATGTTCTGAAACCCGACAGGCCTCAGGATATGGGCAGATTCGGATATCCCAACAGCCGCTGGATTGGATATCAGCCTCATAATGCACAGATGGATTATGCTGACATGGTAAAAAATACCGTAGTTGCTCTGATGATCGAGAAGAAAGAGGCGATGGATAACATCGAGGAAATCTGCTCCATCCCCGGAGTTGACATGGTACAGTTCGGACCTTCCGATTATTCCATGAGCTGCGGCTATAATATGAAGGATCACCTTGACGAGTGCAAGGCTGCTGAGAGAAAGATGATCGAAGTTGCCCTGAAGCATGGCGTTCAGCCCAGATGTGAGATTTATACGGCTGAAGACGCACAGTACTACATTGACCTGGGCGTTAAGCATTTCTGCATCGGCGACGAGCTGAAGATTGTCACCACTTACTGGTCACAGACCGGCGAGGCTATGCGCGCGGCGGCAGATAAACTGAAATAATGAATTAGATAAACGAAAGCAGAGGCAGGCCGGGGGCGGTATCATTCCGGCCGGCCGGCTTCTTTTATTTATAAGAGGGAAATGAAAAGGAGATTGGATTATGAAAATTGTTGTATTAGATGGTTATACAGAAAATCCTGGTGATCTGAGCTGGAGCGGCCTTGAGGCGCTGGGTGAATTAAAGGTATATGACAGGACTCCTGAGGAAGAGATTGTAAAGAGAATCGGAAACGCAGAAATCGTGATCACCAACAAAACGCCTGTTTCTGCGGATACCATGGAGAAATGCCCTTCCATCCGTTATATCGGAGTTCTGGCGACTGGTTACAATGTGATCGATACCGATACGGCAAAAGCAAAGGGGATTGTGGTCAGCAATATCCCTACCTACGGAACGGATGCGGTAGGCCAGTTCGCCATCGCACTCCTTTTGGAGATCTGCCACCATATCGGGCATCACAGTGAAGCCGTACATAAGGGACGCTGGGAAAACAACAAGGACTGGTGTTTCTGGGATTATCCGCTGATTGAGCTGGCAGGCAAAACCATGGGTATCGTAGGTTATGGAAGGATTGGCCAGACTACCGGCAGGATCGCACAGTCCATGGGGATGAAGGTCCTGGCATATGACGCGTATAAGAATCCCGCTTTGGAAAATGAGAACTGCCGTTACGCAGAACTGGACGAGGTTCTTTCCCAGTCGGATGTGATCGCCCTCCACTGCCCGCTGTTCCCTTCCACAGAAGGAATGATCAATAAAGATACCATTGCGAAGATGAAAGACGGCGTGATCATCCTGAACAATTCCAGAGGACCGCTCATCGTAGAGCAGGATCTGGCTGACGCGCTGGTAAACCGTAAGGTATACGCTGCCGGCCTGGATGTGGTCTCCACAGAACCTATCCGCGGCGACAATCCGCTTCTGAACGCACCAAACTGCATTATCACGCCTCATATCTCATGGGCGCCCAAGGAGTCCAGACAGAGGCTTATGGATATTGCTGTAAATAATGTAAAGGCATTTTTGGACGGAGAGCCGGTCAACGTAGTGAACAAATAAACAAAAGGGGGTTTTACAATGGCGGACAAGGAACTTATCAAAAAAACCTTTGAGGAAGGCCAGGGGGTATTTCGCCTGATGCCGACCTTCGTACCCAGACGGTTCGGAAAAGCCGGGCACCGTCTGAAGCTGCATCCGGACGATTATTATGCGCTGGGCATCGAGAGAGGCTCCATCAAAGAGCGCTGGTTTTCTTCCACAATAGCAGCGAACAACGGACCTTTGGCCGCACCGGATGAAGGAATGAGCTATGTGGCTGTGTCGCCTGATTCCGATGAGAAATTCACCTTGAAGGAAGCAATCGACCTTCTGGGCGAGGAAGTAGTGGGCAAAAAGCTTATGGAAGAGTACGGCGGCTGGCCGATGTATTCCAAGTTTTTCGACTTTGAGAATCCGCTTTTCCACCATGTGCATCTTACCTTTGAGGATGCCGCGCGGGTAGGAAAGCTGGGAAAGCCGGAATCCTATTATTTCCCCAGGCAGTTGAACAACTATTCCGGTGAGAATAACGCCACTTATTTTGGATTTGATCCGGATACAAAGCCGGAAGATGTAAAAGAGCGCCTTCGCAATTACAATTCTGCGGACACCAGGATCACAGAGCTGTCCAGAGCATATAGAGTGGAGCTTGGCACGGGCTGGTATACGCCTGCCGGAGTGATCCATGCGCCTGCGTCCTGGCTGACCTATGAGCCCCAGTGGAATTCCGATGTGAATTCCGTAGAGGAAAATGTGGTCTCCGGCGAGATTTATCCCCGCGAGATGCTGGTGGAAGAGTGTCCGGAAGACAAAAAAGACGATATCGATTATATTTTTGGTCTCTTAGACTGGGAGAAGAATACGGATCCTCATTATAGGAAGACATATTTCCGTCCCCCTGTAGTGGATAAGGAGACCGATCAGTATGTGGAGAAATGGGTTTCCTATGCCAACGACTATTTCTGCGCGAAGGAACTGACGGTATATCCAGGTCAGAAGGTGACCATCAAAGATCCCGCCGCGTATGGCTGCATCTTCGTACAGGGCCACGGAACATTTGGCTGCTTTGACGCGGAGACCGCGACTATGCTGAGATTTGGACAGCAGAGCGCAGACGAGTATTTTGTATCGGAAAAGGCTGCGAAAGCAGGGATTGTGATTGAAAACAAGAGCAAATATGAACCTATTGTAATCTTGAAGCATTTCGGACCCAACAATCCGGATATGCCGAAGAGTGTTCCTGAGGAGGACTAAAAGCTATGGACAGATGGAAACAGAAGATTGCGGACGGAGAGGTGCTGTTCGGCACCCATATCACCAACGCGGACATGCACAACGCGGAGATCCTGGGCCACTGCGGCTATGACTATTTCTGGATCGACATGGAGCATACCCAGATCACAAAACATGATGTGTGCAATATCCTACTGGCGGCCAGAGCGGTGGGACCGCAGCTGGCGACCTTTGTCCGGGTGCCGATCTTAGACCCGGCCCAGGTGAAGCCGATCCTGGAGATGGGCCCCACGGGGATCATCTTCCCGATGATCTTCACAAAGGAGGATGTGGAGCTGGCGATTCAGTCCTGCTGCTATCCGCCGAAGGGAATCCGCGGGTTCAGCCCGAGGGCAGCGGTGCGCTATGGGATCGACAGCGTGGATGAGTATGTGAATACGGTGAATGACAAGGTTTGGAAGCTGATCCAAATCGAGACGAAGGCCGCATATGAGAATATAGACGATCTGCTGGCGAATACGGATGTTGACATGTTCATCCTGGGCCCCTGTGATTTCTCGGGAGCGTTCGGCCATCTTCCGGATTTCAAGCATCCGGAGGTGATGGAGAAGATCGATTACGTGTTCGAGAAGGTGAAGAAGGCAGGCCGTCATATCGGCGTGTCCATCGGAGCGTATGATTATGAATCCGTAAAGATGTGGATTGATAAAGGCGTGAGCATGATATCTGTGGGCAGTGAGCCTGCCTATATGATCGACGGCTCCATGAAAGCCTTATCAAATATGCGTCAGGCATACGCCGACTCCAGAAAATAGGAGTTGCTGCTTGAGGCTCTCCCAAGAAAAGCCCCCCGGCTTCGGCCGGAGGGCTTTTCTTTTTCATATAATAGGAGAAAAACGAAATGTTTTCTTATCAGCGTACTAAATAACCGCCGTCTATGGGGATAACGGTACCATTGAGATAATCGGAAGCGGGTGAGGCCAGGAAAACGGCGATTCCCTTCATATCCTCCGGAGTTCCCCAGCGGCCGGCCGGTATGCGACCGGATATTTCTTTATATCTGGGAGTGGACGGATCGGTGAGCGCGTCATTCATATCGGTATCCATGAAACCGGGAGCGACGCAGTTGACATTTATGCCGCGGGAAGCCCATTCATTGCAGAGAGATTTGCTCATCTGGGTAATGCCTCCCTTGGAAGCGGCGTATGCAGGAGCAACGGTGGCTCCGAAGAACGCGAGCATGGAAGAGACATTGATGATCTTTCCATAATTCTTTTGGAAAAAGACCTCGGCTGCCATTTGAGACAGCTCAAAAGGAGCGGTGAGATTGACTTCCAGGATTTCCTCCCAGCTTTCACGGGGATACCCCGCGCTGGGATGGCGGAAGGTGATGCCTGCCGCGTTTACCAGGATATCCAGATCGCCGAGAATCTCCATGGAACGGGAAAAAGCCCTTTTTCTGGCGGAGGGATTCTGGATGTCGGCCTGTACCGCGTCGCAGCTAAGACCAGCATTCCGGAACTGTTCAGCCGTCTGGGCAGCTCTTTCCGATTTCCCGATGATCACTGTGTGGGCGCCGGCTTCCAGCAGCCCTTCTGCCATACCCATGCCCAGTCCCCTGGAACCGCCGGTGACGATGGCTTTCTTTCCGGTCAGATCAAAAAGCTTCATGCAGAGTCCTCCTTGTTTTCAGTAGAGAAATACTTTATTTCATATATAAAACTAACGTTTATCCCTATTGTATAATATTTACCTAAAAGAAGATTGTGTTTACGACACAAGAATTGGGGGCGTTTTCTGTAGTCATATATTATGAGTATGAGGGAGGATTACGTTATAATGATACCGTAGCAATCGTTACGGGGTTTCAAAATTATGTAAAACAGGAGGATGAAAAAAATGAAACTGAAAAAATTAGTAGCAGTTTCTCTGGCGGCAGTGATGGCACTTAGCTTGGCTGCTTGTGGGAAAAAAGACGACAAGCCCGCAGACAGCACCACAAAAGCTGCAGGCACTGAAGCAGGGAAGACCGACGAAAGCAAAAAAGAAGAAGGCGGAAGCGAAGCGGCATCCGGCGAAACCTTCAAACTGGGCGCGTTCTTACAGCTGACCGGGAACAACTCTGTTGCTGGTATCGAGTCAAAGAACACCCTTGAGATCATGATTGATTATATCAATGACAACGGCGGATTCAACGGACAGAAGATTGAACTTGTCTGCTATGACAGCCAGGGCTCACCTGAGGAAGCTGTAAAGATCGCTTCCAAGCTGGTTCAGAACGACAAGGTTGACGCGATTGTAGGCTCCGTAAACTCCAGTGAGATCCTTGCAGCTGGAAAGACCATCAATGATTCCAAAACCTTCATGATGGGCCTTGGTACTGCAAACACCTGGATGGCTGAGGACTGGCCTTACGTATTCCGTGCTACCGTAAACAATGCGAACCTGGCTACCAACACCGTAGACATGATCGTAGAAGCCGGATTCAAAAATGTATCCATATTCAACGGACAGGATGACGCTTCCTTATCTACAGCAGATGCTTTTGAGAAAATCTGCGGTGAGAAGGGTATTGAAGTCCTTGCAAGAGAAATGTACGATGTAGGCGATACTGACTACTCTGCACAGATCGCAAAGCTGATCAAGGGCGACCCTCAGTGTGTATACATGACCACCAGCGGAAACGATATCGGCGCATTTGTTAAGCAGCTCCGTCAGGGCGGCTACAAAGGCATCCTTTTCAGCAAAGAGATCATGTCCATGAGAGATGCGAACATCGCAGGCAATGAGAACGCAATCTACACTGCCGCTTCTTATCCTTATGTAATCTACCCCAACATTGACGCATGTGACGATGCTAAGATCAAAGAAGTTCTTCAGATGTACCAGGATGTATACGGCGAGATCCCCACAACAGAAGTTATCTATCGTGTGTATGACACTATGATGGTTATGTGGGAAGCGACAAAGATCGCTGGATCCAACGATTCTACCGCTATCAAAGACGCTATGCCTGAAGTTTCCATCGAAGGCCTCGGCGGACCTCTTACATATGATGACGGAACACGTGAAGGATACCATACTTCCAAGAACTGGATTTACGTTGGCGACGGAAAGAATAAAGACTTTACTACTTGGCTTGCAGAAGATTACGACGCATATAAGTCAGCGACCGGAAGAGAATATTAATTCAATTGTTCTGAATATGGGGGCCTGACAAAGGCCCCCATAGTTTTAACTGTTTGGAAGGGAGAGTAACGGCGTATGAGCATGTTAACACAATTGATTATTTCGGGCCTGGTGCTCGGAAGTATCTATAGCTTGATTGCCATGGGCTACAGCTTAATTTACAAAGCTTCCGGTCTGATGACATTCGTACAGGGAGATATCCTGACAATCGGTGCGTTTGTCGGCCTGACCTTTTACCGGTTCTTAAAGCTGCCCTACATAGTATCTGTGCTTTTGACCATGGTGATCGCATTCGGTATCGGCTTCCTTCTGGAGAAGGGCGTTATCCGGAAGCTGCTTAATAAAAACGTAATGGCTATCTACATCATATTGGCGACTATAGCAATTTCTTATATTTTCCAGAATGGCGCACAGGCGATCTGGAGTTCCAAGATCGAGTATTTCCCGTCCATCTTCCCGGTGGATTCTGTGACGATTTTTGGAGCGGGCGTACAGCCGGAGGCACTCCTCTGTCTGGGGGCTGCGGCAGTATGTATGGTAATACTGCATATCTTTATGACTAAGACGAAAATCGGTACTTCCATGAGAGCGGCGGCCATGGACCCCATGGCGGCAGAGTCCTGTGGAATCAACGTTTCTTTAAATACAGGCATTACCTGGGGCCTGGCTGCAGGAATCGCAGCGATCGCAGGTATCTTCATCGGGCCGATGTACGGCGTATATGTAACACTTGGCGCTACGATCGGACGTAAAGGTTTTTCCAGTGCGGTTATGGGCGGTTACGGAAATATGTACGGTGCAATGGTCGGCGGCCTGATTCTGGGACTTTCCGAGACACTGGTGGCCGGATATATTTCATCGGCTTACAAGAACATGTTCGCATACATTCTGCTGATTGTATTCCTGTTCGTGAAGCCTACCGGTATCTTCAATGAAAGAGCAATTCAGGATGTATAAATTCAGCGGTATGGGCAGGAGGATAATATGAAAGAAAAAATAAGATCAAACAATTTGATTAAATGCCTGATCGCTGTTGTGGTTGCCTTATTGGTTCCGGCGATTCTGGGCTTTTCGGAATATCTGTGCTTGATTGCATGTTTTGCGACGATTTACATAGTAGCTGTTTCCGGTCTGGATGTCCTGTTTGGATACAGCGGCCAGATTTCCATGGGCCACGCGGCGTTTTATGCGATCGGCGCTTACGGCGCAGGCATCTTGTATAAGCATTTGGGTGTGCCTCAGATTCCGGCGATGCTGATCGCATCGGTGATTGCATGCGGCATCGGCGCGCTGCTGGCGCTGCCGGCTTCAAAACTGAAATTCCATTTCCTTTCCCTGGCAACAATAGCATTCGGCGAGATTGTATATCAGATTGCATCTCATTCCCCGAATAACATTACCGGGAACTTCAATGGATTTTTCACGGACAAGTTACATATTTTTGGACTTCAAATCAATACAAACGTTAAATTCTACTTCTTTGGCGTCCTGTGCGTGGTGGTCTTCCTGATCATCAAGAATTTCATCGTGAAATCCAGGACGGGCCGTGCCCTGATCGCCATCCGCGAGAATACGCAGGCGGCAGAAGGCATGGGCGTAAATGTACGGAAGTATAAGGTCATCGCTTTTGCGGTAAGCGCTTTCTTTGTTGCCTTCGCGGGCGGCATGTATGTGAACCTGGTAGGTTACCTGCATCCCGATATGTATCAGCAGAAGCAGTCCGTGCTTTTCGTTACGATGATGCTGTTCGGCGGCAGCGGTTCTCTTACAGGTCCTGTCATCGGCGCGGTAGCAGTGGAAGTGATTCTGGAAAGCCTCCGTATGTTTGAAGAATATCAGATGCTTATCTACGGTATCCTGCTGCTGCTCGTAATCCTGGCTATGCCGGGCGGCCTGGTAGGTGCGGCTAAGGATCTCAAGCGGAACATCCTCAGGAGAAAAGCACTGAAGCAAGCGGGCAAGGAGGTAAAATAATATGCTGAAAACTGAAGGAGTAACAATCCGGTTTGGCGGCCTGGTCGCTGTGAATAAAGTCAGCATACATGTGCGTAAAGGACAGATCACCGGTCTGATCGGCCCCAACGGCGCCGGTAAGACCACGTTTTTCAACTGCATCAGCGGCGTTTATACACCGGCGGAAGGCAGTGTGATCTTTGACGGCAAGCATGTTGAGGGGCTGAAGCCCCATAAGATCAATGAAGTCGGTATGGCGAGGACCTATCAGGTAATCAACCTGTTCCGCCAGATGACGGTACAGGAAAATATCATGGTAGGTATGCATACCAGGCTGAAATCCAATTTCTGGAGTGATATGCTTCACCTTCCCAGCGAAAGAAAAGAAGAGAAGTTTGTACGCGAAGAGACAGAAAAGTGGATGGAATTCGTAGGCCTTCAGGATATGGCGAACCAGCAGGCTGGAAGCTTGTCCTACGGCAAACAGAGGCTTCTGGAGATTGTCAGAGGGCTGGCCAGCGGGCCGAAGCTGATTCTTCTGGATGAGCCGGTCGCAGGTATGAACTCCAAGGAAAAGGAAGAATTCGACGCACTGCTCCGGAGAATCCTTGATCTGGATGTGACGATCCTGATGATCGAGCATGATATGAAGCTGGTGATGGGCGTATGTGATTATGTGTACTGTCTGGAGCACGGCACACTTTTGGCCGAAGGTGTTCCGGAAGTGGTACAGAACCATCCGGATGTAATTGCCGCATACTTAGGAGGTGACGAATAATGGCACCGTTATTGGAATTGCAGGATTTCCATTATTACTATGGGAACATCCATACAGTAAAAGGCATTAACATGCAGGTGAATGAAGGAGAGATGGTCACCATTATCGGGGCGAACGGCGCCGGAAAGACCACCACCCTTCAGACGATTTCCGGTCTGACAAACTCCAAGGGCGTGAGAGGAAAGATTATTTTCGATGGAAAAGAGATTCAGGGATTCCATGGCCATAAGGTCGCTTCCCTTGGCCTGTGCCAGGTATTGGAAGGGCGTCATGTGTTTTCCAAGCTGACCGTGGAGGAGAACCTTCTTACAGGAGCTTATCTGAGGAAAGATACAAAGAATATCAAAGAAGATTTAAAGGGAATTTACAAACGGTTCCCCAGATTGGAAGAACGGCGCACACAGCTGGGCGGCACTCTGTCCGGCGGCGAGCAGCAGATGCTGGCCATTGGCCGCGCCCTGATCAACAAGCCGAAGATGATTCTGCTTGACGAGCCTTCCCTTGGTCTGGCGCCGGTTATTGTAAAAGAAGTGTTCAAGGCGATTCGGGAGATCAACAGTGAAGGCGTGACCGTCCTCTTTGTTGAACAGAACTCCAAGATTGCGCTGAATACCGCTCACAGAGGTTATGTAATGCAGGTCGGCGAGGTTGCCATGGAAGGCTTCTGCAAGGATCTGCTGGTAGATGAAGAAGTTAAGAAAGCATATTTAGGAGGTTGAAAGACGTGGATAAGAAGAAGATACTTGTGGGTGTCAGCAATTATAAAAAGAACTGCCCCAAGGCGAGACAGATGCTCCTGGACAAAGGCTATGAACTGATCGAGCTTGACAGAGAAGATCCTTATACAAAAGAAGAACTGATGCAGATATCCGGCGATATCGACGGCGTTATCGCAGGTATGGAGCCTTGGTGTGAAGAAGTGTTCCAGACTGCTCCGAAGCTTAAAGTAGTTGCCAGATTCGGCGTTGGCTTTGATACAGTAGATCTTGACGCAGCGAAGAAACACGGCGTGATCGCCTGCAACGTGAGAAGCTTTATGCTTTCCAACAGTGTGGCGGAGTATGCGCTGACACTGATGCTTACAGCCATGAAGAATATCATCCCCATGGACAAGGTAATGCATGAGAATAAATGGGACCGCTTCACCGGAAACCAGCTTTACGGAAAAACCGTGGGCATCATGGGCTTCGGTGCGATCGGACAGTGCTTCGCAAGGACAATCCAGGGCTTCAATGTGAAAATTCTGGCTTATGACCCCTTCCCCAATGAGAAGGCGGCGAAAGAGCTGAATGTGACCTTTGCCAGCAAGGAAGAGGTACTTAAGCAGTGTGACTGCATCACGCTCCACATTCCCAACACTCCTGAAAATTACCATTTCATCGATAAAGCGGAGCTGGACATCATGAAAGACGGCGTAGTCATCGTAAATACGGCGAGAGGTCCCGCATGGAATCTGGATGCCGTTTACGAGGCTGTGAAGTCCGGCAAGGTCGGCGCCGCCGGCGTTGACGTATACGAGCAGGAACCGCCTGAAAAGGATATGCCGATTCTTCAGTGCCCGAATGTGGTATTCCAGCCTCATTCTTCCTCTGAAACATGGGAGTCCAAAGAAGCAGTCAGCATGGACTGCGCGCAGTGTGTAATTGACGCTTTGGAAGGCCGTATTCCGAAAACCGCATTGAACGTTTAATAATGAGACAGGGCGCTGTAAGGTATAATTTACATCGCCCTGTTTTTTTCGTTTTGCAATAAATCTGCAAAAAAGGACAGGAGGGCAATGGTTTGAAATATTTGATGGGGATTGATAATGGAGGGACGTTCGTCAAGGCCGGGCTGTCCGATGAAAACGGGCGGCTGGCAGCCGTGGCGAGAGAGTCTATCCATAACCTGACCCCCAAGCCCGGCTATACAGAGCGGGATATGGGGGAGCTTTGGAAACAGAATGCCAAAGTGATCAGGGAAGCAGTGAAAAAGAGCGGTATAGACGCGAAGGATATAGCCGGCGTATCGTTTTCCGGGCATGGGAAAGGCCTGTATCTGGTAGGGCAGGATGGAAAGCCCTCCTATAAGGGGATTTTATCCACGGATACCAGGGCGTGGAAGTACGTAAAGCAGTGGAAGAGCGACGGGACGGCAGATAAAGTGTATAAAAAGACGTACCAGGACATTCTGGCGTGCCAGCCGGTCAGCCTGCTTGCATGGCTGCGGGATCATGAGCCGGAGGTGCTTGAGAATACCAAATACATATTTTCTGTAAAAGATTATATCCGGTACTGCCTGACGGGAATAGCGAACGGGGAATATACTGATTTTTCCGGGGCCAATCTGATAAACCTGGACACGGCTGCCTATGACCGGGAGCTGATGGGATATTTTGGCCTGGACATGGTATATGATAAGCTTCCTCCTCTCAAATTTTCCGCCGATGTGTGCGGGACTGTCACGGAACAAGCGGCAGAAGAGACCGGTTTGGTTCCCGGAACACCGGTGATGGCCGGAATGTTCGATGTGGATGCCTGCGGCATTGCGTCCGGTATATATGACGAGGCGCCTATGTGTATGATCGCCGGGACTTGGAGCATAAACGAGTATATCACGAAGAAGCCGGTGGTGAACGGAACCGTGGCTTTGAATTCCATGTTCTGTATACCGGGATATTATCTGATAGAGGAGAGCAGCCCTACGTCCGCGGGAAATATGCAGTGGTTCATTGACCAGCTGATGGCGGAGAAAAAGGAGGAGCTTGCCAAAGAAGGAAAAAGTATTTATGATCTGACCAATGAGATGGCGGCTTCCATAGAACCGGAGGACAGCAATGTGGTTTTCCTTCCTTTCTTGAACGGTTCCAATGAGGACCCGCTTGCAAAGGGCTGCTTTATTGGCCTTACGGATTTTCATGACAGGCGGCACATGCTGAGGGCAGTCTATGAGGGGATCGTGTTCTCTCATCTGACCCATGTGAAACGGCTTCTGCGCAACAGAGAAGAACCGGAGGCCATCCGATTGGCCGGAGGGGCCGCGAATTCGGACGTCTGGGTTCAGATTTTCGCAGACGCCCTGCAGATACCTGTAGAAACGGTGGAATGTCAGGAGCAGGGGATCATGGGCGCGGCCATGGCGGCGGGAATCGGCGCCGGGGTGTATGGCGGATATGCCGATGCGGCGGCTAAGCTGGTGCATGTGTCCAAAAAGGTGATGCCGCGGGCAGAATATAAAGAGATCTATGAAAAGAAATATAAGACCTACCGTCAGATGATAGATGCCCTGTCAGGCGTATGGGAGAACCTGCGGGAGGGAGGAGAAGGCGATGTTTGACCTGAATAAGACGCCGCTTGGCATATATGAAAAAGCTCTTCCCAATGCTTTTTCCTGGCGGGAAAAGATGACTGCCGCAAGAATGGCCGGCTATGATTTCATGGAGCTGTCGGTGGATGAGTCAGACGAGCGGCTGGCCCGCCTTGACTGGGGGACGGAAGAGATCCGGGAGCTCAGAAGTCTGATGGACGAAACAGGCATCCTGTTTCCCAGCATGTGCCTCAGCGCCCATCGCAGATTTCCGTTCGGGAGCAAGAACCCGGAAACGAGAAAGCGGGCCTTTGAGGTGATGGAAAAGGGACTTTTATTGGCACAGAGACTGGGTATCGGATGTATCCAGCTGGCCACCTATGATGTATATTATGAGAAATCCGACGAGGAAACAAAGGCATATTTCCTGGATGGGATGAAACGTTCTGTGGAGATGGCGGCCAAAGCGGGAGTGATCCTGGCCATGGAGATCATGGATACGCCGTTTGTCGGGACGATCCTGCGGGCTACCCATTATTTACGGGAGATACCTTCGCCGTATTTTAAGATATATCCGGACCTCGGGAACCTGAGCCAGTTCAGCAGCGATCCGGAAAGCGAGCTGGAGCTGGGGATCGCGGAGACTGTGGCGATCCATGTAAAGGAAACGGAGCCGGGAGTTTTCAAGAATGTTCCGTTTGGAAGCGGAACGGTTCAATTTGAAAAGCTGTTTAAAAAACTGCACGGGCTTGGATACGCCGGACGGTTTATGGTAGAAATGTGGGCGGACAACAATTACCGCCAGACCGTGGAAGAAGCGGCGGAACAAATAGGTGAAGCGCGGAAATTCGTCATCTCAAAAATGAGACAGGGCGGATATCTCATAGCGGAGTGACGCGGCCGGGATTCCGGCTGCACGAGCAAGCGAAAAAAGGAGGAACAAGATGGATCTAAACCTGAAGAACAAGAGCGTAGTCATCACAGGCGGGGCAACAGGCATTGGGAAAGCGGCGGCCATTGAATTTGCGAGAGAAGGCGCGCTGGTGTCGGTCTGCGGACGTACCCTGAAGAAGCTGGAAGCGATGCAGGCAGACTGCGCTGAAATGGGATTTAACGTTGACATTTACCAGGTAGACGTGGCGGATGCAGAGAGCGTGGCGGCGATGGCAGATGCCGTGGCGGAGAAACAGGGCGGAATCGACATCTGGGTGAATAACGCGGGAATCGCTATCAACAGACCCGTGATGGAATTTACCAAGGAGGAATATGACAGCATTATGAGAATCGACCTGGACGGAGTTTTTGAAGGCTCCAGAATCGCCGGCCGGCACATGATCAGCCAGGGAAGAGGCGGCGTGATCATCAACGCGTCCTCCTTTGCCTCGAAGATTCCCCATTCTGAGGGAGCCGTATATGCGGCGGCGAAGTCCGGAGTATCCAGTTTTACAAAGACCTTCGCGGCAAATTTTGCACCCTATGGTATCCGCGTGGTAGGGTATATCCCGGGAATGATCGAGACAGAGATCAGCCGGGAATCCATTAAAGAAAACAGAGGGCTGTATACTCAGAATGTGGCGCTTCAGAGATTGGGCGTGCCGGAGGATCTGGCAAAGCCTATCGTGTTCCTGGCTTCTGACGCGTGCAGCTACATAACCGGGGTGGATGTGGAGATAGCCGGAGGAAAATACATCGTTCAGAACCCGAAATTCAGCTGGGAGCACAAAGGAGAGTAAGATGGACTACAGGAGATTCGGTAATACCATTATTGCAAGAGTGGATAAAGGGGAAGATATCCTGGAGCAGATCAAGGTGATCGCCCTGAGGGAAAAAATCCTCCTGGCTGATGTGAACGCACTGGGAGCCGTAGGGGATTTTACCGTGGGTGTGTTCAAGACCGGAGAGAAGAAATATTATTCCAATCATTTCAGCGGAGATTTTGAGATTGTATCCCTGCTCGGGACCATCAATACAATGGATGGGGAGTTTTATGCCCATCTGCACATGAGCGCCGGAGACGCTGATGGAAAAGTCTTTGGAGGGCACTTGAACCAGGCGGTTGTCAGCGCTACCTGCGAGGTCGTGATTCATGTGGTCGACGGAAAAGTGGACAGGACCTTCAGCGAAGAAATCGGCCTGAATCTGTACGATTTTGAGAAATAATCAAATTTCTTTGATAATACAGTAGGATATGTTATAATGAAACGGCCGCAGGACACCCGTTCGGGCATCCTGCGGCCGTTTCATGCTGTCAGATACATACCTATCAATTATATTAGGGGGAGTAAAGCTATGAATCAAAAAAAACATGTGAATGGAGGATTTTCCAGCTCTGTCGGCTTTGTGCTGGCTTGCGTCGGATCAGCCGTGGGTTTGGGAAATATTTGGATGTTTCCATACCGCCTGGGACAATACGGTGGTGGAGCTTTCCTGATTCCCTATCTCCTGTTCGTCGTGCTTTTTGGCCTGGTGGGGCTGTCAGCGGAATTTGCCATAGGCAGGAGAGCCGGGACCGGAACTTTGGGGGCTTATGAACACTGCTGGCAGAGGATAAAAAAGGGCAGGCTGGGAAAGGTACTCGGATGGATACCGCTTATGGGCTCTTTGGGCATTGCCATCGGCTACTCTATCATCATCGGCTGGGTCCTCCGTTCCATAGCGGGTTCTCTGAGCGGAGCAATCCTTAATACAGATTCGGCGGCTTATTTTGCTCAGGCGACAGGCCATCTGGGAAGTGTTCCCTGGCATGTGCTGGTCATTGTGATAACCGTAGTGATTCTGCTGGCGAACGCGGCGTCTGGAATTGAAAAGGCCAATAAGATCCTGATGCCGGTATTTTTCCTGCTGTTTGCCGTGCTGGCGGTCCGCGTGGCCTTTTTGGACGGTTCCGCGGCGGGATATGAATTTTTATTTGTGCCGAAATGGGAATATCTGGCGAAGGCGGACACCTGGGTTATGGCCATGGGACAGGCCTTTTTCTCCCTGTCTATCACAGGCTCCGGCATGATCGTCTATGGATCTTATCTGAGTAAAAAAGAGAATATCCCCAAGGCGTCTGTGCGTACTGCCGTGTTTGATACTCTGGCGGCGCTGCTGGCAGCCTTGGCCATCATGCCGGCCGTATTTGCTTTTGGGATAGAGCCGGGACGGGGCCCGTCCCTGATGTTCATCACCCTGCCGAATATTTTTCGTCAGATGCCCATGGGACGTCTGTTCGCGGTGATATTCTTCCTGTCGGTATCCTTCGCGGGCATCACATCGCTGATGAATATGTTTGAGGCTGTCGTGGAAAGCTGGCAGACCCGCTTTTCTCTAAAAAGGAGGAACGCGGTCCTCCTCTGCGGAGCGATCACTCTGGCGGTGGGACTGTTCCTGGAGAACGAGGCATATGTGGGTTCCTGGATGGATTTTGTCACGATCGTGATCGTGCCCTTCGGAGCCGTATTGGGAGCGGTATCCATCTATTACATTCTGGGTTACAAAAGGATTAAGGAAGAGATGGACATGGGAAGAAAGAAGCCTTTGCCGGCCGCTTTCGGTTTCCTGGCGAAATATATTTATGTGCCGCTGGCAGTCATTGTCCTGATCCTGGGCTTCCTGTACAAGGGGATCGGCTGAGGCAAAGAGGCTTTATTGACATTCCAGGGCCTGTGTTGTAGAATTATACATACGTATTTTGGGAAGGCCATTCCGCCGGTGAACAGGCGGCCGGGACGGCCGGTCTAATGTGGAGGATAAAAAAATGGTATTTGGTGTATTGAAAGACATTAAGAACGGCGAATACCGCGTGATCGCGACACCGTCAGAGATCGCGACGATCGTCGCAGACGGCCATACTGCGCTGGTGCAGAAGGGCGCGGGCGAGAAAGCCGGCTTTGAGGACGCGGCATACGCGGAGGCCGGAGCGGAAATCGTGGATACGGCGGAGGAGATGTACGCGAGAAGCGAGCTGCTGGCAAAAGTAAAGGAATTTGAACCCTGCGAGTATGAGCTGCTTCGGGAAAACCAGATCGTGTTTACCTGTATTCATCCGGCGGCTCATCCGGAGGAAGTACAGGCTCTTTTGGACAAAAAGGTGATTGCATTCACCGCGGAGGATTCCCACCGGTATGGTTCACCCAACTGTGAAGCCGCCGGTAAACAGGGGGCTCTGATGGGGCTGGAGTCCATGCTTTCTATCAACGGAGGAAAAGGGAAGTTTGTCAGCGGGCTGGGCGGAGCGCCTGGCATGAAAGTCCTGATCCTCGGCGGAGGGACCGTAGGCCAAGCCGCTCTTTCGGTGCTGCATGCCCTTGGGGCCTGGGTGACGATCATGGACATCAATATCGGTACCCTGAGAAGCATCAGCCGCCAGTACCATGAGCAGGTGAACACCATGATCTCCACAAAGCAGAACATCGCGAAGCTCCTGCCGGAGACCGACATGGTGTTAAACTGTGTGAAATGGCCTAAAGGCTGCAAGGATTATCTGATCGACCGAAGCATGCTGAAGCTGATGGAAAAGGGCTCTGTCATTGTGGATATCAGCAATGATGACCAGGGAGCCATTGAATCATTCCATGAGACAACCCATGAAAATCCCAGATATATAGAAGAAGGAGTCGTGCATTACTGTGTGAGCAATATTCCCGGAGCGATTGCCAATTCCACTTCGGTCGCATACGCAGCTTCTGTGCTGCCCCATTTCAGAGGCATCCTGAATCAGGGAGTAGCGGAGGCCTGTGCAAAGGACGGATTTTTGAGACGGAGCCTCACGGCTTATAAAGGATATCTGACCCATGAAGAGACCAGCGCCCTTCAGAACCGCCCCTGGGTCCGCCCGGAGGATATCCTCGGGATTTCGGATAAGAAATTGGATGCAGCGCCGCCTGCAACGGTGACTCGTTCCGAAAATTTTATCCCGCTTGAGGACATCAGACTGCAGTAACAGCAGAGTTTGTTTATGTTTCGTATTCAGGAGGAAATCCCTTTCCGGCGGCACTCGTTTTAGCCGGATGGGGGTTCCCTCTTTCTTTCTGTATTGCTTATATAAATATAAAAAAGACGGGAGAACCGGACCGCCGGTTTTCCGAGAAAGAGGAGAGAGATGGAAGAAATCATCAACATGGGATTCATATCCATAATCCCGGCCATTCTTGCGATCGTACTGTCCTTTGTGACGCGGAATACCATCGTGTCCCTTGCCATTGCGTGTATCACCGGTACGCTGCTGGCCGGACAGGGGCTTTTGGGCTTTCCCACGCTTCTTAAAGAAAGTCTCGGCACCACAAGCTTTTCCTGGGTGATGCTATTGAATACCTTCATCGGTATCCTGGTAGCCTATTTTCAAAAGACCGGCGCCATACAAGGTTTTTCTCAGTGGGTGCACGACAAGCATCTGAGCCGGCGCGGCGCCCAATTGATGGCGTGGGTTCTCGGTATGTTCGTATACTTCAGCGATTCCTTCAGCCCGCTGTTTGTCGGCTGCACCATGAGGAGCATCACAGACAAAGCACGGGTATCCAGGGAAAAGCTGGCGTACATAGCGGATTCTACATCCGCGCCGGTCAGCGTGCTGGTGCCCATCACCGGATGGGCTGCTTATTTAAGCGGCCTGGCGGTAGGCGTAGGCTGTATTGCTACGGATGCGGACGGTGCGGCGCTGTTCCTGAAAGCGATTCCTTTCAATTTCTACGCGCTGATCGCCGTTGTATTTGTGGGACTGATCGGTTCGGGAATCATCAAGGACTTCGGCCCCATGAAGAAAGCAGAGAAGCGCGCCATGGAAGAGGGGAAGGTCATCGCGGACGGCGCGACGCCGCTGATCGGCAAGGAGCTGACTGAAATGGAGCCGTATCCCGGATTTAAACCCAGGGTGTTTTTAAACTTCCTGCTGCCGGTCCTGATGATCATTACCATGGCCTTGGGGACCTACATTGCGTTCAAATCGGCGAAGACAATGGAAGCGTTTTTGTTTGTGGTCATCTTTATGACTGTCAGTATGATGATACAGGGGATTCCGTTTAAGGAGGTCATGGATACTTTTATGAACGGCATTAAAGGCGCGCTTCCTGCCATCGTTCTCCTTGCGCTGGCCTATTCGGTGAATTCCCTGAGCAAGCAGATGGGAACGGCAAATTATATCATTTCCCTGTGCGAAGGTTTTATGACGCCTCATCTTCTGCCGGCGATCATCTTTATCGTGGCATCTGTGATGGCATTTGCCACCGGCTCCTCCTGGGGGACGTTTGCCATCTGCATGCCGATCGCGCTTCCTCTGGCTTTCAGCATCACAGGAGGAGAGCTGAACACCATTGTGGCAGCGGTATTCGCGGCAGTGGCAGGCGGCGGAGTGTTTGGGGACCATTGTTCTCCCCTTTCTGATACGACGATCCTTTCGTCCATGGGCTCTGCGTCCGACCACCTGGATCATGTGAAGACACAGCTGCCTTATTCCCTGATCTGCGGAACCCTGGCTGTGATCGCGTATCTGATCGTAGGATTCGCAGCCGGATAAGAATAGTATACCTTTGAATATCGTTGAAACAAATTTATCTTAATCAATTAGATGGAACAAGAAGAAATCCGATTCCATCCAGGCGGCTCGCTGGCAGCCGTAACCAGGATTTTTACGGCCTCCGGTCGGTCCTTTCCAACTGACATGGATAAATCGATATTTTTCCATGTCAGATTCCAATAAAAACCTGCATGAAATTCGGTTTTTACCTCCCTGCGGCCGGGAAGATCCTGCTAACGCCTTTGCGGCGCTCACCTTACGATGGAATCGGATCCTTCCTCTTGTTCTTTCTTCCGCACCGAAATAAGCGCTCATTTGTTTCCAAGGCCATTGGGGCGGCCCACCACAGCCCGCAGCCTTTAGGCGCGCGGGCTGTGTGGATGTCCAATTCTTTTCTGGAATCTAAGTAATAAAGTTTATCCAATGTGATGCGGCATGCAGGACGCCGGCGGGAAGATTACGGACCGGCCTAAAGGTGAGCGCTGCAGGGCAGAGACCGGTGTTCCCCAGACGGAGGGGGGCAGAAACGAAAAATACCGATTTCGTTTCTGAGCGAACCGGAGACGGAAAATCATCAGGATTTTCGGTCGACATGTGAGCGGTACTTCTGGAGCGGGGATAAAGCGGTCCCTGCATCGCCAGCGAACCGAAATCGTGACGGTCCGGAACTTCTGCCGGCGTTTAACTGGAGTTTGATCGGAGCTTACAAAGAATGATTCCAAAAAGTATTTTGTATCATGATTATCTTTCCTATCCTGTCAGTACGTAATATGAGAGGAAAGTATGATGTTTAAATGGTAGAATAAGCACATACTAGATGAGAGGAGCTGGCCATGGAATGGAATGAAAAACTACAGATGATCGTCGATTATGTGGAACACTATCTGCAGAGGAAAGAAGAATCCGTTGATAAGGAAGAGATCGCGCGGATCGCCGGCTGTTCTTTTGATTTTTTCCAGAAGGTTTTTTCGTATATGAATGGCATCAGCTTTGCCGAATATGTTCGATTCCGGAAGCTGACTTTAGCCGGATATGATCTGAAAAGCACAAATATGAAAATAATCGATCTGAGCTATAAATATGGATATGATTCTCCTACCTCGTTCACAAAAGCTTTTCAGCAGTTTCACGGAATTACTCCAAAGGAAGCCAGGGCCATATCCGCGGAGCTGCGAGTGCATCCTAAGCTGCGGATTTCAGTGAAACAGAAATATTCCTGGAGGATTGAACAAAAACCGGAACTTCGGCTGGTAGGGAAGAGGATTCGGCTTTCTGGAGATGATGAAGAAAATGGAAGAAGAATTCTGAAGTTCTGGAGTGAATGCCAAAGAGAAGGGACCTTTTCAGATTTGATCGCTATAGACACAGGTACCCCAAAAGGGATATTTGGATTGTTCGGCGGAGCCGGGAGAGAGAAGGGGGCGGCGGTGTATTCCATAATGGTGAATACGGTTCACGCTGTTCCGGAAGGATTTGCAGAAACCGTGCTTCCCCAAAATACGTGGGCTGTATTTGACTGCAGAGGCGCCGTCCCGCAGGCGGTCCGGAACGGCTGGAAGTACCTGGAGGAAGAGTGGATTTCTCAATATCCGTTTAAACATGCCGACTGCCCCGAGCTGGAATGGTACAGCGACGGGGTCTCTTACTGTGAGGACTATATCAGCCAGATATGGATACCGATCGTAGAGGAGGACTGACAAAGGTTACTGAAAATACCAAAAAGAATCGAACTGCAACAGGCAAAAGGAGGAGCCAGATGGAAACGCCATTCAGAATTGAAGAAAGAGACAGTTTTCGTGTGATCGGATACGCGGTAAGGACTACCAACAGAAAGAAAGAAGGAAGAAAAACGATTCCGCTTCAGTGGGCGGAATTCCATAATGGAAATCAAAAGGACACGCTGCTGCCCTTGATGGACCGGGAGCCGTACGGGCTTTTCGGTATCAGCATATATAATACGGATGAGGAAGACTCCCGGACATTCATACATTTTATAGCAGTTTCAAGCGGCAAAGAGATAACGGGAGACTTGGAGGAATATATGGTGCCGGCCATGACCTGGGCTGTATTTCCCTGTACAATAGAAACCATCGGTAAAACAGAAGCCCAGGCAATCACGAAATGGCTTCCCAGATCCGGCTATCGGCCGCTTAACTCAGGATATCTGACGGGCAGGATGAAATCCGGCGCGCCAGATATCGAGTATTATGGAGAAGACGGACTGGCTGAAGTATGGATTGGGGTTAAGAAAAAGCAGGCCTGAAAATGTTATTCCTCAATGGAGAAAGTTTCTGATTTGAAATGACTGTAATAGCGTCCTTTGGAAGCGGTGAACCGGAGAACACAGTAATCCGGATCTGTAACGCCCTTTGGATAATACATCGTGTCTCCTTCTCTCCATATCATTTCCTTACTCCTGCTGTCCTCCAGGACTTCCATGTTTCCGATCAGCATGACTCCTCTGAAAAATCGTTTGTCACAGAAATAAATACACGCTTTTGGATTTTTTCGAAATTGTGCCGCACGCATGGATGAAGTATTGGTAGTAAAATAAAAGGTCTTTATGTTTTCCCGTTTCCTGGGCGGGAGCATGGCTTTTGTATTTGGAAATCCATCATCATCTATGGAGCTTATATATGCTACACTCTGTTTGTCGATCAGATTCCCGATCGTTTTTTCTGCATCTCTCATATCGATCCCCTCTTATTCCGCATTTTATCACGTCCAAAGCGGTTTGGCCATTCTTTTAGTCAGAATCAAAGAATCCTTTAAATTTATGTAACGAATGTAACAGGAAAGTCTTTTTTTAATTTGTGATACCGAAAAATGTCATAATAGAAAATTTCAAGGGGAAATATATCATATGCTGAGAAATTATTACAAAATTATTGACATAGTATATAATAATTGGTATAATCTATGTCATGTGGGGTATATTATAAACTTCACAAAAATATAACGAAGATGTTACAAAAATGCTGGAAATGCCGGCGGACAGGAAAGATTTGGCAATATCTTTTCCGGAATATGGTTGACATGGACAAGCATAAAAGCTATAATGATTACAGTTGTAACAAATTTGTAACAAATGGGACAGTTGAAAAACACTGGAGGTTAAGTATATGAGAAAAAACAGGATTGTGGTCACAATCGGTTGTATGTGCGCATCCGTGTTGATAGCGGGGACGTCTTCCATCAATGCTGCGAATAAAGTAGAAATTGATTCTGCAGTGGCAGGCATTTCCGTAGCAATGAATAATTTTTATGCGGGAACGGCAAATCCGGAGGTAGAGCTTAAGGATTATCTGAAAAATCCTGTTGAAGCGGCATCCGCTCCGACAGTTCCGCAGACAGCGGCAGCTGAGACTGAGGCTCCTGAGACGGAAGCTCAGCCGAAGGAAGTTTCTCCTTATGCAAATATTGCAGTATCTCAGGTGGGCACCGATGAGGGATATGTAAATATCAGGTCCGATGCCAATACCGATGCGGAGATTGTAGGAAAGATTTATAACAACTGCGCCGCTACCATTGAAGAGACGGTAGAACGGGAGGACGGTACCTGGTATAAGATTCAGTCCGGCAGTGTGGAAGGATACATAAAAGCAGATTACTTTGTGACTGGAGATGAAGCTGAGCAGGTGGCCATGAAGATTGGCAAGAGCTTCTGTGAAGTATCCGAAGGCGGCCTGAGGCTCCGTTCGGAGGCGAATACCGACAGTGAGGTGATCGATACCCTGTGGCAGGGCGATACATATACCGTTGTTGATCAGGAAGGGGATTTCGTAAAGCTTTCCCTTGGGCAGGATGACGATGGAAATTATATCACCGGTTATGTGGCGAAACAGTATGTAAATACATATGTGAAGTTTGATAAAGCGATTTCCCTGGAAGAAGAAAAAGCAAAGCTGGAAGAAGAAGCCAGACTGGCGGAAGAAGCCAGAAAAGCAGAGGAAGCGCTTGAAAAAGCAGAGACCGAGGCACAGACAGAAAGGGAAACCGAAAAGAAGGATACCCAGAAAGCAACGGAAACAGAGAAGAAGACCGAGGAAGAGACGACTAAGAAGGAGACAAAAGCTCCCGAGAAAGAAGCTCCCACGGAGGCGGTTTCCAATGCTACCAGAAGTGCAGTCGTTGCATATGCGAAGCAGTTTGTCGGCAACCCTTATGTATATGGAGGAAACAGTCTGACAGGCGGTACGGATTGCTCTGGTTTTACCAGAGGAGTGTACGCTCACTTTGGTATCAGCCTTCCCAGAACGTCCCGTTCTCAGGCAGGCGCAGGAAGACAGATTTCCGTTGGCGATTTGCAGCCCGGCGATTTGATCTTCTACGCAAACGGCGGAAGCATTTATCATGTGGCTATGTATATCGGCGGAGGCCAGATTATCCACGCAATCGATGAGCAGCACGGTATCGGAATCTCCGGCCTGAACACCGGCAGAGTGTATTGTGCAGTGTCAGTTCTGTAAATGATAACCTGAGCGGTACAGCAAGAAGCTGTACCGCTTTTTTATTTTAAGAAAAGTCTTTGGTATGATGTACAAGATGTATCCTTGTTTCTTTTTTTGTTCCGTGGTAGAATGAATCAACATGCCGTGTCTCAAATATCGCCGTCTGTAATTTATTTGAGACATAAAACACTACTGTTTTATGTTTTTTGGAAAATCATAACCAAAACAGAAGGAGGTAATCATGTCTGGTTATCAGTTCAACAAAAAACAGTTCAAACAAGAAGTGACCGGCAATGTGAAAAAGCTTTATCGCAGGACCATCGAGGAGGCCTCGCCCAAACAGGTCTTTCAGGCTGTGGCCTATGCGGTAAAGGACGTGATCATCGATGAATGGATCGCGACACACAGAGAGTACGAAAAGCAGGACGCGAAGACTCTGTATTATCTGTCCATGGAATTTCTGATGGGCCGCGCTCTCGGCAACAATATCATCAATATCCGCGCTGAAAAAGAAATCCGTGAGGTCCTGGACGAATTGGGGTTTGATCTCAATGTGATCGAGGACCAGGAGTCGGATTATGCCCTCGGAAACGGAGGCCTGGGACGCCTTGCCGCCTGTTTCTTAGATTCTCTGGCTACCATGGGATATCCGGCCTATGGCTGCGGAATCCGCTATAAGTACGGATTGTTCAAGCAGAAAATAGAAAACGGCTATCAGGTCGAGGTTCCCGATAATTGGCTGAAGGACGGGAATCCTTTTGAAGTACGCAGAGAGGAATATGCTGCCCTTATTAAATTCGGCGGAAACGTACGGGTTGAATGCGACGGAAATGGCAGGAATCATTTTATCCAGGAAAATTATCAGTCTGTCCGCGCCGTGCCGTATGATCTGCCTGTGGTGGGCTACGGCAACAATGTCGTAAATACGCTGATGGTGTGGGATGCGGAGCCGGTCAATACGTTTAATCTGGATGCCTTCGATAAGGGAGAATACCACAATGCCGTAGAACAAGAGAATCTGGCCAAGACCATTGTGGAGGTGCTTTATCCCAATGACAACCACTACGCCGGCAAGGAGCTTCGCTTAAAACAGCAGTATTTCTTTATATCCGCCAGCATTCAGAGGGCAGTCGGCAAATATAAGGCAAAACATTCTGATCTGCATAAGCTGCCGGAAAAGGTGGTGTTCCAGCTCAACGATACCCATCCGACCGTGGCGATTCCGGAGCTCATGCGTATTCTGATCGATGAGGAGGAATTCTCCTGGGATGATGCCTGGGCTGTGGTGACGAAATGCTGTGCTTATACGAATCACACCGTCATGGCAGAGGCGCTGGAAAAATGGCCCATTGAGCTGTTTTCCCGTCTGCTTCCCAGAATCTATCAGATCGTGGAGGAGATCAACAGACGTTTTGTGGAAGAGGTCCGCCGCACCTATCCTGGCGCTGAGGATAAGGTGAGGAGCATGTCCATCATTTATGACGGGCAGGTGAGAATGGCAAACCTGGCGGTCGTGGGAAGCTTTTCTGTCAACGGCGTCGCGGCGCTCCACACGGAAATCCTCAAGAAACGGGTATTGAAGGATTTTTACGGCATGACGCCCTGGAAATTCAATAATAAGACAAACGGAATCACCCAGAGGCGTTTTCTGCTCCACGGAAATGAACTTCTTGCGGACTGGGTGACCGGCAAAATCGGTGATGAGTGGATCACTGATCTGTCTCATATCAAAAAACTGGCCCTTTATGCCGGCGATGAGAAATGCCAGCAGGAGTTCAGAAATATCAAGTATCAGAATAAACTGCGCCTTGTCCGGTATATTAAGGAAAACAATGGGATTGACGTGGATCCCCGCTCTCTTTTTGATGTGCAGGTAAAACGTCTCCATGAGTACAAAAGACAGCTGTTGAATATTCTGCATATTATGTATCTTTACAATATGCTGAAGGATGACCCGGATCTGGATATGGTGCCCAGAACCTATATTTTTGGTGCGAAGGCGGCGGCCGGCTACAGGATCGCAAAGCTGACGATCAAACTGATCAATTCTGTTGCCGATGTCATCAACAATGATCCATCCATCAAAGGGAAGATCAAGGTGGTGTTCATAGAAGACTATCGGGTATCCAATGCAGAATGGATCTATGCGGCAGCCGATCTCAGCGAGCAAATTTCCACGGCCAGCCGCGAGGGCTCCGGCACGAGCAACATGAAGCTGATGTTGAACGGCGCGCTGACCATAGGCACCATGGACGGAGCCAATGTGGAGATCGTGGAAGAGGCCGGAAGGGAAAACGCCTTTATTTTCGGCATGTCTGCCGATGAGGTTATCGCTTATGAGACAAATGGGGGTTACAATCCTATGGACATTTTCAATAACGACCAGGATATCCGGCGCGTGCTGATGCAGCTGATCAACGGCTCCTATGCACCGGAGAACCCCGAGCTTTTCCGGGATATCTACAATTCCCTGCTCAACACCCAAAGCACCGATAAAGCCGATACCTACTTTAATCTGAAGGACTTCCGCGCCTATGATGAGGCGCAGTGGCAGGTAGATAAGGCATACCGGGACGAAGCATGGTGGGCGAAAGCCGCCATCTTGAATGTCGCAAATTCCGGAAAATTCAGTTCTGACAGGACAGTCCGCCAGTATATTGATGATATCTGGCATTTGGATAAGGTGGAAGTAAGCCTGTAGCCCTGCTTTTGTTAGATTCACACCCCTTTTCTGTTGGGGCCGCCGCCTTGTGGAAGTATAGGCGCCATATTACAATTATGGTGATTACAGATGGCGGTTTTGGGACGGCATTTTATACAGAAAAGGAGTGTGAACTATGAATTATATTTCCGAACAGGAAGCAAAAGAGATGATCTGCAGCATTGGTCAGAAAATGTATCAGAGAGGTTTTGTATCGGCCAATGACGGCAATATTACGATCAGAGTGGGTGACAATACAGTCATTGCGACGCCGACGGGCGTGAGCAAAGGCGACTTGAAGCCGGATATGCTTTTAAAGGTGGACTTTGACGGCAACATCCTGGAGGGTACCTGGAAGGCGACCTCGGAGCTGCCGATGCACCTTAGAATCTATAAAGAGAACAATGAGGTGATGTCCACGGCGCACGCCCATCCGACCTTCCTGAACCTGTTCGCAAACCTGGGAATGGAACTGGACATGTCCCTTACGCCGGCTACGGCTGCTATTTCCGGCAGGATTCCCGTTGCTCCTTATCAGAATCCCGGCTCTGAGGATCTGGCGGCTTCTGTCGCACCCTATTGCAAGGATTTCAACGTGGTCATGCTTGCAAACCATGGTCCTATTTCCTGGGGGAAGAATCCCATTGAGGCCTGGTACATACTTGAGGATGCCGAGGCCTATGCAAAGATGGCCCTGCTTCATAAATTTGTCGTAAAGGCAGACTACCGTCCTATTTCCATGGAACAGATCAAGCTTTTGGCGGATACCCACGATCTTGTGATAAATCCCAGAAGACTGGTGAACGCTCCTGAAAAGACCGGCAACCAGGAACCGGCGGTTTCATTGGACGCTTTTGATCCTGACTGCGCATGGATGGAGAAACTGGTAGAAAAGACTGCGGACGCAGTCGTGGCAAGACTAAAATCATAGAATAATGGAATGGAGATAAAGCCGCTGGCGATTTTAAGCCGGCGGTTTTTTTATTTTATTATAAAGATCGAGTGGAAGGGGAATTTGAGGCGGGCGTGCCCGTTTTGTTCTCATGCGAGAGGGTGTGATTCCAATATACTGGGGGTGCTGTTGAGTGAATATGACCAAAAACTCTTTAAATTTTCGAAAAAATATGGTTGAGTTATACATAAGAAATGACCAGAAAATGGTTGGAGGGAGGCAAAATGATGGAACGGACAGCGTTGTTGGAAATGAAAAACATTTCTAAATCTTTTCCAGGCGTCCGGGCGCTGGATCATGTCAATCTGAAAGTGGAAAAAGGAGAAGTCCATATTCTGGTAGGTGAAAACGGCGCGGGAAAATCAACCTTGATAAAAATTCTTTGCGGACTTCATACAGACTATGAAGGCGAAATTGTCATAGAGGGCGAAAAGGTAAGCCTGAAGGATCCGCATGACGCTCTGAAGTATGGGATTGCAACGATCCATCAGGAACTGAATCAGGTTCCTACTATGACGATCGCGGAAAATCTGTTTCTGGGACGAGAACCTTTGGGCAGGGGAAACATGCTGATCGACGACAGGAGGATTTACAAAGAAGCGAAGGCGATCTTGGAAGCCCAGGGGCTTACTTATGATCCGCATATGCTGGTGCGGAATCTGACGGTATCCCAGATGCAAATGATCGAGATCGCGAAATCTGTGTCTCAGAACGCCAGGATCATCATCATGGATGAGCCGACCTCGGCCATCACCGACGCGGAGGTAAAAGTACTCTTTCAATGTATTAAGAGGCTGAAATCGGAAGGCGTAGGCATTATTTATATATCCCATCGCCTGGAGGAAATGTTTGAGATCGGAGATAAGGTGACGATCCTGCGCGACGGCCAATACATAGACACAAAGGATGTTAAAGATGTTACCCGGGGCGATATCATCAAGATGATGGTCGGACGTGAGCTGAACAATATTTATCCCGAAAAGAAACACAAGGTGACGGACAAGGTGGTTCTCGAGGTGAAGAACCTCACCGGACATAAACGGTTTGAAAATATAAGCTTTAAGCTTCACGCCGGAGAAATTCTGGGCTTGGCGGGCCTGATGGGCGCGGGGAGAACGGAAATCGCAAGAGCGCTTTTCGGTCTGGACCCCATTCATTCCGGAGAGGTCTATCTGGAAGGTAAAAAAATAGCCATAAAGAACACCTCCGACGCGATGAAACACGGCATCATGATGGCCACTGAGGACAGGAAGCGGTACGGGCTGGTACTTAAGGCGACCATCGGCGAAAACATCGGGCTTCCCAATTTAAAGCAGTTCCTTGGAAAAAGCGGATTCCTTTTAAGCGATAAAAAGGAACGGGAAAAGGAGAGGGAGGTATTCGATGAGCTGGGTGTAAAGGCGCCCAGTATGCATACAAGGGCCAGCGCGCTGTCCGGCGGCAACCAGCAGAAGGTCGTGCTGGCAAAATGGATTCTGGCAAACCCTAAGGTATTTATTTTGGATGAACCGACCAGGGGCATCGATGTCGGGGCAAAATATGAGATCTACAAGATCATGACGGAGCTGGCCTCCAAGGGGATGGCGATCATCATGATCTCATCAGAGCTTCCGGAAGTCATCGGCATGTGTGACAGAGTGATCGTTATGCGTGAGCACTATCTGTCCGGAGAGGTGAGCGGAGAGGAAATCAACCAGGAATATATCATGGAATTTGCATCTGCCAATGTGGAGGAACTGAGGAAGGCAAATGCGAGGTAGGAGGATAAGATGAACAAGACAGTCGATATGAGGGCTAATAAAAAAACGCATATTATTCAAACAATATTTAAAAAATATATGATCTATATTCTGTTTATCGCGATTTTCGCTATCAGCTCCTTTGCGAGTCCGGCCTTCTTAAAGGTCAGCAATCTGGTGAATATTCTGCGTCAGACGGCAATTTACGCGATCATCGCATTTCCCATCACCATGCTGATCATTTCCGGCGTGACCGACCTCTCCCCCGGGTCCGTAGCGGCCTTTACCGGTGTCGCCGGTATCGTCGCATATGTGGATATGACAACAAAAATGGGAGTGAATCCGGTCCTGGCGGGACTTATGGCAGTCGCCTATTCTATTCTTCTGGGCATTATCATCGGATTTGTGAACGGGATCATCATCACGAAATTTAAGGTCCCGGCTTTCATGGCGACTCTGGCAATGATGACCTCGATCCGCGGCGCCGCTCTCTTGTACACAGGCGGGAACGTGATCTACCAGATCGGCGATATCGCGGTTTTGGGCAAAGGCTCCGTCCTCGGGATTCCCATTCCCGTGTTGATCATGCTGATTTTGTTCGTGATTTTCACGATCCTTTTAAAGAAGACCATGTATGGCCGGTATATCTACGCCATCGGAGGCAATGAAGAGGCGGCGGTGGCCTCCGGCATCAATGTGAATAAGATTCGTATGATTTCTTATATCGTTCAGGGAGCGATGGGAGGCCTGGCCGGAATCCTTCTGATGTGCCGTCTGAACACAGGACAGCCTACAGCAGGAGAGGGTTACGAGTTTGACGCGATCACCGGCGCGGTGCTTGGAGGCACAAGCTTCACCGGAGGCGAGGGCACGATGTTTGGCACCCTGGTCGGTATTTTGATCGTGGGTATGATCAATAATATCTTCAATCTCTTGTCCGTGCAGTCTTATTATCATCAGATTTTAAAAGGCGTTTTAATCGTGGTGGCCGTTATCATCGATATGCGGGGAAAGAATTCCAAGGTTACAGCTTAACGGAAGAGGGATATATGCGGCAGGACTCATGTTTCTGTCCGCTTATATAAAAAAATTCCTAAAGGAGGAAATGGTATGAAGAAATTTTTGTCACTGGTGTTAGCAGCAGTCATGGTATTGTCTCTGGCAGCCTGCGGAGGCGGAAAAAAGGACAAGGCCACAGATGCGGCAGGGACCACCAAAGCAGCCGAAACGACCAAGGCGGCCGAGACGACGAAAGCAGCTGAGTCAAAGACGGAATCCAAAGAGACAACGACAGCGGCTGATTCTGGGAAGACCTTTAAGATTGGTTTTGCGGCCAAAGGCCTTTCCGATGCGTTCACGTCCATGGAGGCCTCAGAGTACATGAGACAGGCCAAGGAAAACTGGGCGGGAAAGCTTGAAGTGCTCCAGGTGGACTGCGAGTTTGACACAAATAAGCAGATTGAGGTCCTTGAAAACTTCATCGCACAGGACGTTGACGCGATCATCTGCCAGACAGACGATCCCGAAGCGATTCTTCCTATTGTAGAGGAGTGTAAAGCGAAAGGAATCCACTTTATCAATGACTTGGCGGTTGACTGTGACTGGGCGTACGAGGTGGAGTCGGATCCTCAGGACGACGGCGAGCTTCTTGGCGAATACGCGGTGAAGTGGCTGGATGAAAAGAAGATCGAGAATCCTACGATCCTGTTCATGCAGGGAGAAGTTGGAAACCAGCACGCGAATGCCCGCGAAAAATACTGTAAAGAAAAACTGGAAGCCGCCGGTTATAAGGTGACAGATACTAATACGGCCAACTGGCAGAGAGACGAGGCTATTGCCCTCATGGAAAACTGGTGCCAGGTATATGACAAGATCGACGCCGTCATCTGCGCGAACGATGAGATGAGCCTTGGCGTTGTTCAGGTCCTTGAGCAGGAAGGAAGGCTCGACGGTACTATGGTCATTTCCGTGGATGCCCTGGCCGGCGCTGTTAAGTCCGTAGCGGACGGCAAGCTGACCATGACCATTGGCAAAGATATCGTAGCCGGCTGTGACATGTCCTTACAGCTTGCATATGACCTCTGCAGCGGTGTTGACCGGTCCGCAGATAAGCTTCAGAAGGTTCCTAAGGATATCATCACTCTCGACGATCAGAAGACTCTCCAGAAATGGATCGATATCCATACAGCGGCCGGTACCTATCAGTAAGGCTTGATCCACAACTAAAAATGCAGCACATATGAAAGAAAATAGTGGAGAAGTCTTGTACTTCTTCACTATTTTCGCTCTTATAAGGAGGCCAGGCATGGCGGCAGAAAAACATTTTATTGCAGTAGACTGCGGCTCCAGCAATGGAAAGATGGTGGATATTGCATACGACGGCAATAAGATCCGCATTGCGGGTTCAAAGCCGTTTTCTTACGAGCCGGTGACAATTTTGGGATGTATGTATACGGATATCATGCACATTTATAACCAGGTGATGTACAGGTTTAAGGAATTTGTACTGGAAAGGGGAAAAGGGGCCGTCGAATCCATCGGTGTGACGACCTGGGGCGGAGATTATGGGCTGTTCGGGGAGAACGGCCAGCTTTTATCCAACATGTTCCAGCACAGGGACAAAAGAACGATCCAAATAAAAAAAGAGTTTTTTTCCCTCCTGTCTCATAAAGAACTGTATTATGGGACTGGAAGCATATATTTTCTGGGGCTTGGTTCCTCCCAGCTTCTGGCAGATAAAAGGTTTTCTCCGGTTTATGAAAAGACAAAATTTCTCCTGGGAACAGCCGGAGTCCTTACTTATTTCCTTTCGGGATGTCCGGTCATGGACGATACGATGGCCTCTACCCTGGGATTTACCAATTTGGAAACGACGGCCTATAATACGGAACTGCTTTATAAATTGGGACTCAGGACAGATATTTTCCGTGAGTTTAAAGCGGCAGGAAGTATAATAGGGGAAGTGGCTCCGGGTGTGGGAGATTACATAGGCGACGGAAGCATCAAAGTGGTGCTGGACACAGGACACGACACGCCGGCGGCGCTTCCCGCTGTTTCAGGCCTGGATGAAAGAACGATGTTCATCAGCATGGGAACCATGATGCTGGCGGGTGTCGAGACAGAACATCCCAGGGTGAACGACAAACTGTTCGAGGGAGGATTCCGAACGGTGAAGTGTGCCTTTGGAAAATACACCACTTATCGGGATGTCCAGGGCTTCTGGATCATGAATCAATGTATGAAGGGCTTCCAGGACAGGGGATATGCGTATTCCTTCGATGATCTGGAGGCCATGGCCAGGAGGCTTCCTGCGGCGAAATGTGCCGTCAACCCCAATGATCCCATGTTTTATCACAGGAGCTCTGACATGGTGGGCAGAGTGCAGGACTATTGCCGGGAGACAGGACAGTATGTTCCCGGACGGCCGGAGGAGGTTTACCGTTGTCTCATCGACAGCTATGCGCTTGCGGCCCGAAACTGTGCCGAGGAAATGGAGGCCGGGCTGGGGACAAAATTCGAGAGGATCAGGCTTTTTAACGGCGGATGCCAGTGCGATCTTCTGGGGGAAACAATCTCAGCCTGCACAGGGCTTCCTTTGGATTCAGGCATCCGTTATGCCACCGCCGCCGGAAATGCGCTGATGCAGATCTACGCCGCCGGAGAAGCAGGTTCAGAGGACGAGATGAAAGAGTTATCCGGCAGATCGTTCGGAATGAAGGATCTAACCTGCGATGACAAGGATTTCTGGGATGAGATGTATGCGAAATATACAGATTTATGGGAGGGACATTAAAATCAAACTTAAGGTACTGATCGTAGACGATGAGATTTATATTTGTAAGCTGATCCGCTCCTTGATTGAATGGGAGAGACTGAACCTGACTTGTCTGACTCCATGCCAGTCGGCGGATGAAGCTATGGTAGCAATTGAGTACCAGATGCCGAATATTGTTATCACGGACATTCGATTGGGCGATAAGGACGGAAAAGACGGGCTGGAGCTTGCCAGGCTTTTATCAGAGCAATATTCGGATATCCGCTGTATCCTGATCAGCGGCTATCAGCGTTTTGAGTACGCGCAGAATGCCATCAAATATGGTGTGAAGGATTATCTGCTGAAGCCGGTCAACAAAGAAGAACTGAATCATTGTCTGGAAACGGCGGCCCGGGATGTCCGGTCCCATCTGTTCCAGATCGAGGAGGTTCCCTCCAGCAAAAGCGCGCGCGAGTATTTTCTTTTAAAGCTGGCATATAAGAATCAGGATTTTATCACCTGCACTCTTACGGAGGTCAATGAAAAATACGCGTACCATTTTTCGGATTCCTGTTTCCTTCTGGGGATTCTAAAGCTGGACGACGTGGGACGCGTCTGCAGGAGGTCGGAGGCGGCTTTTGAAAAGATCAAAAAATTATTCAGAAGGGTATTCGAAGAGATTTGCAGCGATCTGGAGATTGTACTGGAAAACGCGGACCTGGAAAAGTTTATTTTCCTCTTAAATTATTCCAGGGCAAACCGTTCCAAGGCCGCATCCCGCCTTGTGCGGTTCCGGGAGCTGGTCTCGCTGATGGCGAAGCGCCGAAGAGAAATCTGCGTGACGATCTCCAAGTATGAACTGCCATTTTCTGTGGATGGATTTGTGCAGGCCTACAGCGCCTGTACCGCATTGGCGGCTGGAAGGATCATGCTGGGAACGGACAGGATACTGGAGGCCAATGAAAGCGCAGGCCTTCCGGAGGACGAGAAGATAGGGCTGGAGCCGGAAAAGTATAATTTGTCCCATTATATTGATATTTTAGATCTGGACGGAATCAGAGAATCGTGTATATCAGTCTTCCGGGAGGCCTATTCCAGATTTGAAAGAAGTCCCCATAAGGTCACAGACTGGTTTTATGAATTTTTCACGTTTTTTATAAGCTGCATGAAGCGGCACCACGCCGATTTTGAGATAAAGGCGCCGGAGGAATACTCCTATATTCAGGGAATTCGGCATTATCCGTCCTTGAAAATATTGGAGGAAAAATTTCTGGAGGAGGTTTCTAGAGTTGTCCGCGGTTATTTGGATAACAAGCAGAAGCCGGCAAATCAGATGATACAGGAGATCAACAAATATATTTATAACAATTATCCTCTGAAGATTTCTCTGGACAGCATTGCCCGCCATGTCCATCTCAGCAGCGCGTATTTGGGGATTCTTTATAAGAAAGAAACAAAGACTAATATCACAGATGCTATCGCAATGGTGAGAATTGAAAAAGCGAAGGAAAAGATTTCTCAAAGCGATGACAGTATCGCAGAGATCGCCATATCGGTGGGATATAAAGATATCAAGAGCTTTCGCAGGCAGTTCCTGAAAAATGTAGGCGTCACTCCGTCGGAATACCGCGAGTTCCATCGTTGACAGGGGAGAAAAATGAAGGGCTTAATTGTATTGGTGATCCTGGAAACTCTGTGCATTTTTTTTCTGATCCTGGCTCTGTTTCATGCAGCAAAGGCTGTCAAAAGATTTATAGAGACCCATCATTACGATATGGAATCGGATACGAAAAAGCGTCTTCCTATATCGGCATTGGTGACAGGGCTTTTGGAACACATTGTTGAAAATTCCAAGAAGCAGGTAAATTATTCCCTGCTTCAAAAGCAGGCGGAGCTGGCGGCAATGCAGAATCAGATCGGCCCCCATTTTCTCTACAATACGCTGGACTCCATCAGAGGGCTTGCATTGGACGAAAACGCGCTCCAGACGACATCAGTGATTGAGGCGCTGTCTTCCATGCTGCGGTACAGCATCAGTCAGAATGGAAACTTTTCAACCGTGCAGAAGGAACTGGACAACCTTAAGGACTATACGGATATTATGAAATACAGATTAAAGGTCCCTTTTTCCATCGAGATTGACGAGAGCCTGGATGACGAAGCCATTAAGTCCTATATTATACCAAAGCTGGTTTTTCAGCCCATAGTGGAGAACGCGATCTATCATGGGTTTGATAAGAGCAGAGAAAATAACAGTATTTATCTTTCCGCCAGATGTACCGATGTCCATTTGATCCTCATTATCAGGGATAATGGAACAGGAATGGACGAGGAGGAGCTTATTAAGTACAGTCGGAGACTTTTGGAAAGCACCGGGGAAATACAGAATTACCAGGTGGACAGCGGAGAAAAATCCATCGGCCTTATCAATATCAATCAAAGAATCCAGCTAATGTTCGGAAGCCGCTATGGATTGACTGTGTACAGCCTGAAAAATTTTGGGACAGAGGTGCAGATCAAGCTGCCCATAGTCCCATCGGAGGAGTCTCTGCGGTTTCTCGGTGACGGGCTATGAAAAAAACGCAGAGGGAAGCGCTGGAGCTTCGGAATTTGTGCTTTTCCTGTGAGGCGGGAGAGTATTTCAATATAAATCTGGACGCTTACCGGGGGGAGATCCATGGAATTTCGATGCCTGGTGTACCGGTCAAAAGTCCTTTTTATGATCTTTTTAAAGGAAAAGCCCTTTTAAGATCCGGTTCTGTATATATCGGAGGGACAGCTGCGGGGACGAAAACCGTGAAAAAGCTGCTGAGTCAGAATATTTATGTGATTGGATATGACAGCAGCCTGATCTCTTCGCTGACATTGGCGGAAAATCTGTATCTGGTGGACCATAGGCAGCCCTTATTCCGTCCTCTGGAGAAAAGTGATCTGTATACAAAGGCAGAGGCAGTCTTCCGGAAGTTCGAGATGGAAAAGATCTTGAATCCCCATGGATATCCTGATCGGCTTACTCCGGCCCAGAAACATATTGTCGAGCTGATGCGGGCCTATGTTCAGAATCCCTGGGTAATATACATGGAAAATATCACGCTGATCTATTCCCGGGAGGAAATGGAACTCTGGGGAAAAATCGTAAGGGACTTGGCAAAGAGAGGGGAGTTTGCCGTTTTGCTTGCGCTGAATACAGAGCAGGAACTGAAGCCGGATATTTTGGACCGCGTTACGGTCATGAGGAGCAAAACGACGGTGATGGAGCTCTCGGAACGGCCTTTTCGCGTATCTCAGCCTTTGCCAGTGCTGGTCGGCGGTCCCCAACTGGAAAAAAAAGAGGGACTGCGGAGAAAGCTGCTGTTCTCTGTTTCTCATCTGACGGGAGGATACCGGATAAAGGACCTCAGTTTTTCACTGCTGGCAGGGGAAACGGTGGGGGTCTTTAATCCATCCGTATTCGATGGACAGGAGCTTATGGATATTCTGCTGTCCAAAATCCCGGACTTACCGGCGGGTGTCATCCCCTACGGGGGAAATATGCTCTTTTATAATTGTTCCTTATTCCAAAATGTCGTATTGCGGCTGCCGGACAGCATCAGGCGGGCAGGATTTCGTTCTCGGAAACGTGTAACGAAATTTCTCTATGATAATGTATTGAAGGCGATTCACGGAAGAGACCTTTTGGAGCTTTATGGAGACTGCAGGCGTTTGCCCGAGGGGAGGGTGACAAAAGAGCAGAGCGTTCGTATCCAGACGGCGAGGTGGCTGTTTTATGGGGTCAAGCTTCTGATATTTGTTTCACCGGAAAGCCATTATGATACCCAGAACTTTTACAAGTTCAGCCTGCTCTTAGAGGATATCCGGGAACAGGAAGTGACTGTCCTTATTTTTTCTGAAAATCTGGAATTTTTGAGGAAATGCAGTGAAAGGATCATCGAGGTGCGGGATGGGATACTTAAGGAACTTACGTAAGGAGGAAAAGGAAATGTCGAAGTACGACAGCTATTTTTTAATGGGTGTGGAGGATGCAGCCGACTATGTGAAGGAAAAACTTCCTTCTTTCCAGAAAGGGGCGGTCTTGAGCTGCCAGGAGATTGGAGACGGAAATCTCAATTATGTGTTCCGGGTGAAGGATGCAAGGACGGGGACCACCGTTATTGTCAAACAGGCAGGGGAAGAAACGAGGATTTCCAGAGAAATGAAGCTTTCCACTGACAGAGGGAGGATAGAGTCCAGGATCCTGCGGCTCCAGGCACAAAGCGCGCCGGGGATGGTGCCGGCGGTTTATCTGTATGACAGCGTCATGTGCGCGATGCTGATGGAGGATATGGACGGCCATACAATGATGAGGACAGGCCTGATGAATCATGAGATATATCCCATGTTCGGGGAGCAGATCACGAATTTTCTTGTCAATTCCCTGCTGGATTCCACGGATGTGGTGATGGATCATAAAGCCAAAAAGGAAAGAGTCAGAGAATTTATCAATCCTGATCTTTGCGAGATCAGTGAGAATTTAGTCTATGGCGAACCATACGTGGACTATAACCACAGAAATAATGTTTTCCCCCCTAATGCAGAATTTGTTGAAAGGGAAATATACCAAGATAAGGAACTGCGGCTGGAGGCGGCCAAGCTTAAATTTGAATTCATGAACCACGCCCAGGCGCTGATTCATGGCGATCTGCATACAGGTTCCATATTTATCAATCAAGAGCATCTTTTTGTTTTTGACCCGGAGTTCGCCTTCTACGGACCCATGGGCTATGATGTGGGAAACGTTATCGCCAATCTGTTTTTTGCCTGGTGCAACGGCGACGCCGTCATTGAGGGCGAAGAGGAACGGGAGAAATTCTGTGGATGGGTAAAGCAGACTATTGAGGAGATCGTGGATAAATTTATCATCAAGTTTAAAAAAGCTTTTATGGAAAGGGTAACGGACATCATGGCGAAGACCGAAGGATTTTTGGATTATTATCTGGATTCAGTGCTGTCCGATACAGCGGCGGCGGCTGGTCTGGAAAGTATCCGGCGCATCGTGGGGATGGCCAATGTAAAGGATATTACGGCCATAGCGGATGAGAGAAAACGAGTGAGAGCGGAGCGGATCATACTTACGCTGGCGAAAGACTATGTAAAGAACCGGTCTTCTTTTAAATGTGGAAAAGATTATCTGGAAGCGATAGAAAAAGCGGTTTCACAGTTTGGGTAGGAGGAGAAGGGGATGAACAAAGGACACAGTATCATGGAGTATGAAACGGTGGAGCTGGACGATGAAAACGGCGAGCTGGTCATTATTGACCAGACAAAACTTCCGTTTAAAACAGAAATCCTGAGACTGAAGACACAGCAGGAAATTTGGAACGCCATTTATCTGCTGCAGGTACGGGGAGCGCCGGCCATAGGTGTTGCTGCGGCTTTTGGAATTTATCTGGCGGCAAAGGAAATCGGAAGTGAGGACTACAGGGCCTTTTACAAAGAATTTCAAAAGGCAAAGGATTATCTGGATTCGGCCAGGCCGACGGCGGTAAACCTTTCGTGGGCATTGAAGCGGATGGAAGCTGTCTGTAATAGAAATAAGGATAAGCCGGTAAAAGAGATAAAGAAAGCGCTTCTTAAAGAAGCGGAAGAGATTCGCGACAGGGATGTTTCCGTGTGCAGGCAGATGGGGGAATATGGACTCAGCCTCGTGAAGCCGGGAGACGGGCTCCTGACCCACTGCAATGCGGGAAAGCTGGCTGCCGTCAGGTACGGAACGGCGACGGCCCCAATGTACCTGGGAGCCGAACGCGGATATGGATTCCGCATTTTTGTCGATGAAACAAGGCCGCTTTTGCAGGGAGCCCGCCTGACAGCCTTTGAACTCCATGAATCGGGCCTTGAGGTTATCCTGATCTGTGATAAT
The DNA here is from genome assembly GCF_014337195.1 of Qiania dongpingensis. Classification (NCBI taxonomy): domain Bacteria; kingdom Bacillati; phylum Bacillota; class Clostridia; order Lachnospirales; family Lachnospiraceae; genus Qiania; species Qiania dongpingensis. The sequence continues at coordinate 1,241,481 of NZ_CP060634.1, read as the reverse complement.
ATGTCGGCTTCGGTAATGCGCAGCGGCTGGGTCAATGCAGTCTTTGTCGGCTGTGACCGGGTGGCGGCCAATGGGGATACGGCCAATAAGATCGGCACATCCATGGCGGCTCTTGCGGCCAAGAGGTATGGGGTTCCTTTTTATGTGTGCGCGCCGACCTCTACCATTGACATGGAGATGAAGACTGGGGACGACATAATAATAGAAGAAAGACCCGGCGAAGAAATCACGGAAATGTGGTTTAAAGAAAGAATGGCGCCGGAGGGAATCAATACCTATAATCCCAGCTTTGATGTCACAGATAACGATTTGATAACGGGAATTGTCACAGAATATGGAATTGCGTATCCGCCTTACACAGAATCATTAAAAAAAATCCTGGCCGAAAGCTTATATGGATATGTGCCGCAGCTATAAAATATGTGGAAAAGGTTGACAAGCCCTCCGCAAATTGTTATAATCGGTTACATGAGTTGTAATAAATTCGTAACAAATGAAGAAAATATGTAATATAAGAATCGGTTTGGAGGAATTTAATGAGCAGAACAAGGAAGTTGATCGCGGCGGGGTGCCTGTGCGCTGCCATGACTATAGGCAGTACAGCATATGCGATGCCCGGTGCGACAAGCCTGGTGACGGTTACGCCGAAGACGACGGCTGCCGCCTCCTCAAATATAACGGAAGAGAAACATGATATCAAAGAGACAGGAGCGGTTGCAGGCGGAGCCGCGGCGCTGACCGTGGCTTCTAAAGTGAGCGTAGCTACCGGGACATCCGGTAATGGCGCTGGTTCTGCGGATCAAGGACAAAATTCTCAGAATATAAAGGATACATCAGATACATCTCAGAGCCAGCCGGCGGAGATTACGGCAAACACAGCGGATCAGCCTGGCACAGAGGCAGCGCCCGAGACAGCTCCCGCCAAAGATCCTTCTCCTTATGCAGACGTGGCCGTTTCGAAGGTGGGGGATGACGAGGACTATGTGAATATCCGTGATGCCGCCAGCACAGAAGGTGAGATAGTAGGAAAGATTTACAACAACAGCGCGGCTACGATTGAAGAGACAGTAGAGGCGGAAGACGGAACCTGGTACAAGATTCACTCTGGCTCTGTGGACGGTTATATCAAGGCAGATTACTTTGTGACAGGCGATGAAGCGGAAGCTTTGGCGATTCAGATCGGAAAGATGTTCGGATATGTGGAAGAAGGCGGCCTGAGGGTTCGAACGGAGCCGAACACGGAGAGCGAAGTGATCACCAAGCTTTACAGTGGTGAGACTTATACTGTTCTGGAAGAGGCGGACGGTTTTGTGAAGCTGTCACTGGGAGATGATGAAAACGGTGAGGCGATCACAGGATATGTGTCGGAACAGTTTGTAGATGTCTATGTAAAGTTTGACAAGGCCATTTCTTTAGAAGAAGAGAAGGCCAAGATTGAAGAAGAGAAGCAGCGCGCGGCTGAAGCGCAGGCAGCAGAAGAAGCGGCCAAGAAGGCAGAAGCGGCAGAGGCACAGTCTTCTACCAGAAGCGCTGTGGTGGCATATGCGAAGCAGTTTATCGGAAATCCCTATGTATGGGGCGGCTCCAGCCTGACAAATGGTACTGACTGCTCTGGTTTCACAAAGGGAGTTATGGCTCACTTTGGGGTATCCATATCCAGGACCTCCAGGTCCCAGGCGGGAGACGGATATCAGGTTTCCATCAACAGTGTGGAGCCTGGCGATTTGATTTTCTACGCCAGCGGCGGAAGTATCTACCATGTGGCAATCTATATCGGAGGCGGAAAGATTGTCCATGCCATAGATGAAGCGCATGGAATCGGTATTTCCTCCATGTATTTCACGACACCGTACTGCGCGGTGGACGTGCTCGGATGACAATAGCTGAAAGATATAAGCGGGTATGCGGTGAGCATACCCGCTTTTTTGATTTTAATATTAAGGGATGCCCTTGGGTATACCTTCGAATACCTTTCAAGCAAACTTTCTATATATGATTGAAAGACAGGAGGAAATCTGCTTCCATCCAGGCGGCTCGCTGGCAGCCGTAACCAGCATCTTTACGGCCTCCGGTCGGTCCTTTCCAACTGCCATGGATAAATCGATATTTTTCCATGGCAGATTCCAATAAAAACCTGCATGAAATTCGGTTTTTACCTCCCTGCGGCCGGGAAGATCCTGCTAACGGCTCTGCGGCTCTCACCTTACGATGGAATCAGATCCTTCCTCCTGCTCTTCCTCCCGCACCTAAATAGATTTTTGTTTGTTATGAAAGCTTTTGGGGCGGCCAACCACGGCCCGCTGCCGTTAGGCGCGCGGGCCGTGTGGATACCTGATACTTTTCTGGAATCAAGGGAACGGAAATCATCCGAAAAGGTGCGGCAGAAAGAATACCGGCAGAATGATTCCGGGCCGGCCGACATGTGAGTGGTACTACCAGAGCGGGGATAAAGCGGCCCCTGCATCGCCAGCGAACCGAAATCGTGACGGTCCGGAACTTCTGCCGGCGCTTAACTGGAGCTTAATCGGAATTAACCAAAAATGATTCTAAAAAGCATTTCGTATCATTCCTGCTCGGACCAAGACTGCAGGTATTCGATAAATATCCGGGCGATGGCTGATAAATAGGCATTTTTGCTCCGGATAACGGAGATACTGGAGGTGAGGCGTTCATCGTCGATCTGTTTCCAGATGATATCCTCATGGCGGAACAAGGTCATGGTGGAAGCAGGCAGGATGCCGACGCCCAATCCGGCGTCAGTCCAGAACGCGGTAGTTCTGGCATCGTCATTTTTACAGAAGGGGGACAGCTCCAGGTCGGCGGAATGAAACGCTTCTTCCAGGATGCCCTCCCACCGGCGGTAGAGAATCAGCGGCAGGCGGGATAATTCCTGCAGGGTGATCTTGTCAGAGGATATCTGTTCGAGAAAACTGCGGTGCCCGGCTGCCAGAATGGGCTCTTTCTTGAGAGGGATGCAATGAAAATCACCTGCAGGAAAAGGCGTCCTCACAATGGCCAGTTCAATGAGGCCCCCGCGGAGCTTTTCCAGAAGCTGATACGTGTCGGCTTCTGAAATTTCAAATCGGATATCAGGATGGCTTTCATGAAATTCGCGGAACCATTGACAAAAAAGCGTGCTGCCCACAGAGGAGACGATGCCCAGGCGCAGGGTACCGTGGGAGCCGTGTCTGTATTCCTGCAGCTCATCCTTCATCAGGGATGACATATGGAGCAGAGTGGAGGCGCGGCTGTACATCATACGGCCGGCGTCGGTCAATTGGATGGAGCGGGGGCCGCGTTCGAAGAGCAGACAGCCGACCTCATCTTCCAGAAGACGGAGCTGAGTACTGAGAGGCGGCTGTGTCATGTGAAGCTTTTTGGCCGCGGCGGAGATGGTCCCCTCGTTGACCACGGTAATGAAATAAGTCAATTGTTTAAAATCCATTTAATCCTCCATTCAGATAAACCATACGAATAAAATATGGGAACCATATAAATTAAATAATATTCATATATCATGTTTTATGATAGTATAGGGAACAGAAAAATGCAAGAATACTGAGGTGAACTTATGAAAAAGCTTCTCGTTTATCTGAAGGATTATAAAAAGGAGAGCATCCTGGGTCCGTTTTTTAAACTCCTGGAAGCATCCTTTGAGCTGCTGGTTCCGCTTGTAATGGCGGCTGTGATTGACACCGGCATTGCCAACCGGGATTCCGGATATGTGATCCGTATGTGCCTCATTATGGTTGGACTGGGAATCGTCGGGCTTGCCAGCTCGGTCACAGCCCAGTACTTCGCGGCAAAGGCGGCGGTGGGATTTGCCACAGGGGTGCGCCGCGCGCTGTTTTCCCATATTCAGGGGCTGTCATATACGGAAATGGATACGCTTGGTACATCGACGATGATCACCAGGATGACGAGTGACGTCAATCAGGCCCAGTCGGGTGTCAATATGACGCTGCGCCTGTTCCTTCGCTCTCCGTTCATCGTATTTGGAGCCATGTTCATGGCATTTACCATCAATGCGAAAGCGGCCATGGTCTTCGTGGTCACGATTCCTCTTCTGTCGGTGGTAGTGTTCGGCATTATGCTGGCCACAATCCCACTGTACCGCAAGGTACAAGCGGGACTTGATAAGGTGCTGGGAACTACCAGGGAGAACTTGACCGGTGTGCGTGTGCTGCGGGCGTTTAATAAGGAAGAGGAAGAACGGGCGCGTTTTTCTGAGCGGAACGAATCTCTGACCAAGATGCAGATTTTTGCTGGGAGGATATCTGCTCTCATGAATCCTGTCACATATGTGATCATCAACGGCGCGGTGGTGGTACTCATCTGGACGGGAGCCATACAGGTGGACAACGGGATCATCACGCAGGGCGAAGTCGTGGCGCTTGTGAATTATATGTCTCAGATACTGGTGGAGCTCATCAAGCTTGCAAACCTGATCATCACTATCACGAAAGCTCTGGCCTGCGCCAACCGGATCTCCGCCGTTCTGGATACGGGATCCAGCATGGAGAGCCCCAGGCTGGAGGAATGGCTTCGTACCGGTAAAGAGGAAAAAGCCGGTTTTGAGCGGGGTACAGTGGAATTCGATCATGCCTCTCTTATTTATAAAAATGCCGGTGCAGAGTCGCTCACTAATATCCATTTCCGCGCGGAACGGGGGCAGACCATCGGAATCATCGGGGGGACCGGTTCCGGGAAGTCTTCCCTGGTAAACTTGATCCCGCGATTCTACGATGTAAGCGGCGGCGAAGTGCTGGTGGACGGCGTGGATGTGAGGGAATATCCAATCGAAGTGCTGAGGAGTAAGATAGGAGTAGTGCCTCAGAAAGCAGTATTATTTCGCGGAAGCATACGGGACAATCTGCGGTGGGGCAAAAAGGACGCGACGGACAGCGAGATGTGGGAAGCGCTGGAGCTCTCCCAGGCGAAGGAATTTGTGGAAAAGAAAGAGGATGGACTGGATGTTCACATAGCCCAGGGAGGAAAAAATCTTTCAGGCGGTCAACGGCAGCGCCTGACGATCGCCAGGGCGCTGGTGAAAAAGCCGGAGATCTTGATCCTTGACGACAGCGCTTCCGCTCTGGATTTTGCCACAGACGCAAAGCTGCGGGGAGCCATTCGGGCTATGAAGGAAAGGCTTACCGTGTTTATCGTTTCTCAGAGAGCTTCTTCCATCCAGTATGCGGATCAGATTGTGGTATTGGACGATGGGGAAGTGGCCGGCATCGGCACCCACAAAAGCCTTTTGGAAAGCTGCCCGGTATATCAGGAAATTTATTATTCTCAGTTTCCGAAGGAGGACAGACAGAATGGATGACAAATGGAAAAAGAAAACCGTCAAAAAGGATACCTATCGAAAGATACTGAAATATATTCGGAAACACTGGTTTTTTGTCGGGCTGTCTCTGATCTTCGCGGCGGTGACGGTGGCTTTGACTTTATATATTCCGATTTTGACCGGCCGGGCCATTGACGGTATCCTGGGCCCTGGAGCGGTGGACTTTAACGGAGTGCGGAATGTACTGCAGACGATCGTTGTTGTGATCATTTTGACCTCGTTGGCCCAGTGGGTGATGAATGTATGCAACAACAGGATCACTTATCATGTGATCCGGGATATCCGAAGGGATGCCTTTGCCAAAATAGAGATTCTTCCGTTAAAGTATATTGACAGCCATTCCTACGGAGAAATCGTGAGCCGCGTGATCGCCGATGTGGACCAGTTTGCCGACGGACTTCTCATGGGGTTTACCCAGCTGTTCACAGGAGTCATGACAATATTCGGTACACTCGGCTTTATGTTGCTGGTGAATGTGAAGATCACGCTGGTCGTGGTGCTGATTACGCCGGTCTCTCTGTTTGCGGCCAGCTTTATCGCCAAAAGAACCTATTCTATGTTTAAACTCCAGTCAGAGACGAGAGGAGAGCAGACCGCGCTCATTGAAGAGGCGATTGGAAATCAGAAGGTTGTGCAGGCCTTTGGACATGAGGAAGAGAGCCAGAAGCAGTTTGACGAGATCAACGGCCGCCTGGAAAAATGCTCCCTTCGGGCAACTTTCTTTTCTTCTCTGGTGAACCCATGTACTCGATTTGTGAATAGTCTCGTGTACACCGGAGTCGGCATAACAGGGGCGCTGTCTGCCATAGCCGGCGGAATCAGTGTCGGACAGCTGGCCTGTTTTCTGACCTATGCCAATCAATATACGAAGCCTTTCAATGAGATATCAGGGGTGGTGACGGAGCTTCAAAATGCCGTTGCCTGCGCGGCGAGGATTTTTGAGCTTATAGAGGAGGAGCCCCAGGTTCCCGATAGAGCAGACGCCATAGAGCTGAAGCACGCAGACGGAAATGTCTCATTGGATCATGTGCGTTTTTCCTATAGCCCAGAGCAGAAGCTGATCGAGGATTTCAACCTGAATGTGAAGCCCGGACAGAGAGTGGCCATCGTGGGACCGACCGGATGCGGAAAGACCACAGTGATCAATCTTCTGATGCGTTTTTACGACGTGGACAGCGGAGAGATCCGGGTGGACGGGACGGAGATCCGGGACATGACCAGAAAGAGCCTTCGGAGCAGTTATGGCATGGTACTTCAGGATACCTGGCTGAGAAACGGCACCATACGGGAGAATATCGCAATGGGCCGGCCGGACGCTGCAGAGGAGGAGATCATAGAAGCAGCCAGGGCGTCTCATGCCCACAGTTTCATAAAGCGTTTGCCTCAGGGCTATGATACTGTGATCGCTGAGGACGGCGATAACCTGTCCCAGGGACAGAAACAGCTCCTCTGCATTACGAGAGTCATGCTCTGCCTGCCTCCGATGCTGATTCTGGATGAGGCCACCTCTTCCATAGATACCCGGACAGAGATCCGGATACAGAAGGCCTTTGCCAAGATGATGGAGGGAAGGACCAGCTTCATCGTGGCCCACAGGCTCTCTACGATCCGGGAGGCGGATATCATACTGGTGATGAAGGACGGGAATATAGTAGAGCAGGGAAACCACGCCGGCCTGCTGGAGAAAGATGGGTTCTATGCGAAGCTGTATAACAGCCAGTTCTCGGTGTGATACCTTGCCGCACCCCTTAATACATGCCCTTGAATACCGACGGTATTTTGTCTGTCCCAATGACTTTGGAGGCAAATGAAAGCTTATTTCCTCTTGTCTCATCTGGTTATGGAGATAAGTTAGTTTTAGAGGTATCCAAGGGTATAAAGCCTTAAGTAATTTTTGCATACCTCGCTTCTTTCTTTTATTTACCCATATACTTGTGCAAATATTCTTCGACCTTCGCCATATATTCGGCATACAACTTATTGTCATTTTGCAGACCGTGACCCGAATGGGGAAGGACGATATATTCATGCGGCACACCATTTTCTTTTAAGGCTTTATCAAGACGAACAGAGGCTTCATAAGGCTGGAATTTGTCGTGCAGACCGTATGCCATTACGGTGGGAACAGTATTCTCATCCACCCATAAAAGGGCTGAAGTATCTTTGACGAGTGCGTCATATTCTGCTGTACCGAACATTTCGGGGTTGATATCTTTGCCTGTCATTACGCTGAACATTGCTGCCGCAGCATTCTTGTTCTGGTCGAAACCATAGCATTTCCAATCTTCCGGATAGAAAGAGGTTGGTCCTACTCCCTCAAATGCCATCTTTACAGGTATGGGAGAAGAGGAGGCATCACGGTAAGCGTAGATCAGCGCAAGACATCCGCCTGCCGAACCGCCTGCCGCAGCCATACGGTCAATATTGTATCCGTACTTATTTGCTTCCTCTGCCACAATTGGAATACTTGCTTTTATTTCGTTCGACTGAGAAAGAACATTCGCTTCGGGATGAGCGTCGTCACGCAAGGTATAGTTAATTCCCGCTGCGACATAACCTTTGGAACAGAGCCATTGTAATATTTCTCTATCGTCTGTTTTATCACCGCTTGTAAATCCGCCTGCGTGCAGATACACAACTAAACCGTAGCTTTCCTTGCTGTTGTCCGCCGGGAGATATAAGTCGAATTTATTTGCCGGTTTCTCTCCGTATATAAGGTCTGTTTGGACTGTTCCAATCTCATCGCTCCATTGTACTGAATATTTCTTTATCTCGGGAGATTTATAGCTTATTTTAATTACTATGGATGCTACAAATGTAACGATAAAAATCACGATACACAGAAAAACAAACGCTCCTGATTTCATATCTTTTTTTACACCCTCTCTCATAGAAAATTACCTCCGAACATCGTCCCACCGAGCAGTAAGTTCATAACTGCACGCACGGCAAGCCTTCCGAGTATAAAAGCAATTACTATGATAGCCCATATGATAATAGTCCGTTTCATTGTAAGTGACATTCCCTTTCCTCCTGATATTATTAGCTTTGTTATTGACAGCTGCTCTCTTTTATATTAAAATGATAATACATTTGTTTCGACGAGATTATCGTATCATCATGTGTTTGGAAAATCAAGAGGTGTATTGAAAATGAGACGAAACAGTAAAAAAGTATCACCGATGAGCAACGAGGGACGAAATGCGTATGTTATAAAACATTTGACGGACGCCTTTCTTTCACTGCTTGCCGAGAAGCCACTGGAAGATATTTCTATCAGCGAATTGGTTGATACAGCAGGGGTTGGAAGAGCCTCTTTCTACCGCAATTACGAACGTAAAGAAGATATTCTGAGATCACATTTAGACACTCTATTCCGTGAGTGGACGGATGAATGGGAAGAAAAAGACGGTGCGCCCTTAAGTGAACAAGTGTGTACAATGATTGCTCATTTTGAAAAGCACCGTTCCTTTTACCAGCTTTTGAATGAAAGAGGTCTTATCTATATGTTGAAAGATGCTATTATTGGTATTTGCGGACCCAAACCAGAGTATGAAAAGACCCAAGCCTATGCTACGGCATTTGTTGCTTATTCTCTGTATGGCTGGATTGACGTATGGTTTCAAAGGGGGATGCTGGAAACTGCTGATGAAATTGCCGAACTGTTTAAGGCACAGGAGCTTTAGTGTATTTTGGGGATTATAAAACGGGAGGCGGTATGTAACACACCGCCTCCCGTCTGTATTATGCGAATATCAAACTTGAGTGCCTGTCTCTGCTGCACTTTCTCTTTTGGTGATTTGTTTTACCAGCCAGGCGATAACCTCATATAAAATTGATATTTTCAAACTGAAATTTATCATTCGCACAAATATGATTGCTATCTTCTGCTTCGAGTCAAAAGAGCTCCGATGATTCCAGCTAAAAGCGCGGCTGGTGCGATTCTAATAAACAGCCACTCAAAGATATGAATTCCAACTCCCATAACCGCGGTTTCTGAATTGCCGTAATCCCAATTTAGATAAACACTATTTGAGAAAAATAAAAGCACAAAAGTCACTGCCAATAATGTACTCAATGCCATAAAGGACCAATGCAAGACCTTTCGTCTAGTTTCCTTCCTTTGTGTAAGCTGCAAATTGATAACTTCAAGCTTTTCTGAAATCGCTTTTAAATCATCTGATTCTTGCTCAATAACCGGTTCGCCAAGTAATACACTAACCGAGGTTTCAAGGACTTCCGAAATGGAGATGAGCATATCTGAATCAGGAACAGATAATCCATTTTCCCACTTTGATATAGTTTGTCGGACAACATTTAATTTGACTGCAAACTCTTCTTGTGAAAGCCCCTTTGATTTTCTGATTGCCTTAATATTTTCGCTTAACATTTCCAGGCTCCTTTCTTGTTTTCTAATAATACTATAAGAAATCAGCCCCGTTGCTGCAAGCAACGCATTTTAACATTGTAGGCAAATTCAAATTGGTAAGGATATTATACCGTCATTCGATACCGTCTGCAAGTAAGCAGTTACTGCCATTTAAGAATAGGTTCTGCTTGACGAGTCCGCTGTTTTATTATAAAATGATGTCGTTGAGCGTATATATATTCATAGCATGGATGAATGTTTCTACCAACTGCCGTTTCAGTTGACTATAGGTTCTCACTAAGGAGAAGCTGTAGCCGCAGGACGGCAGTTTTTGATTTTTATCTTTCAATACCTTACAAACAAATTTTCTTTGACTAGTAATGGGGCAGGATGGGATTTCAAAGGCCCTACATCGCCAGTGAACCAAAATCGTGACGGTCCGGAACTTCTGCCGGTGACTAACTGAAGCTTGATCGGAGCTTATTATGAATGATTCCAAAAAGTATTTTGTATGATGCCCTTGGGTATACCTTTAAAGATCTTTCAAACTAGCTTTCTTAATCTAGTTTACAAGGCAAGAGGAAACCCACTTCCATCCAGGCGGCTCGCTGGCAGTCATAACCAGCATCTTTACGGCCTCCAGTCGGTCCTTTCCAACTGACATGGATAAACCTTAATTTTTCCATGTCAGATTCCAATAAAAACCTGCATGAAATTCGGTTTTTACCTCCCTGCGGCCGGGAAGAGCCTGCTAACGGCTTTGCGGCGCTCGCCTTACGATGGAATCGAATCCTTCCTCTTGCTCTTCCTCCTGCACTGAAATAAGCGCTCATTTGTTTTGAAAGTCATTGGGGCGGTCCGCCGCAGCCAGCTGCCATTAGGCGCGCGGGCGTATGGATGTTCAATCTTTTTCTGGAATCTAAGAAATGAAATTCGTCCAACGTGGTGCGGCAGGCAGGGCACCGGCAGAAAGATTCCGGGCCGGCCTAAAGGTGAGCGCCGCAGGGCAACGGCCGGTGTTCCCCAGGCGGAGGGAGGCAGAAACGAAAAATACCGATTTCGTTTCTGAGCGAACCGGAGACGAAAAATTATCCGGATTTTCCGTCGACATGTGAGCGGTACTGCCGGAGCGGGGTTAAAGCGGCCCCTGCATCGTCAGTGAACCGAAATCGTGACGGTCCGGAACTTCTGCCGGTGCCTAACTGGAGCGTAATCGGAATTTACTAAAATGATTCCAAAAAGTATTTTATAGTATACCCAAGAGTTTTTAAGAAAGGGGTTTTAATGATGAAGTATGATGTAGTGATTATCGGCGCGGGGCCGGCCGGAATTTTTACGGCCTTGGAGATGCTCAGAAAGGGCAGCAGTAAGAAGATTTTGATGGTGGAGCAGGGTCGGCCGGTGGAAAAGCGGAAATGTCCTAAGGGAGAGGCCGGCCGGTGTATCGGCTGCGAGCCCTGCAGCATTACGACGGGGTTTTCCGGAGCCGGAGCTTTTTCCGACGGAAAGCTTTCTTTGAGCTGTGAGGTAGGCGGAGATCTGCCGGAGCTCATCGGAGAAGAATTCGCCCAGGAAACCATAGATTATGCAGACAGCATTTATCTGGAGTTCGGAGCGGACAAAAAGGTCGAGGGGGTCGGCCAGGGAGAAAAGATTAAAGGAATCCGGAAGAGGGCAATACAGGCAGGGCTAAAACTGGTCGACTGTCCAATCCGTCATTTGGGCACGGAAAAAGCTCAGGCCCTTTATCGGTCCATAGAAGAATATCTGCTGGAGCACGGCGTGGAAATATGGTTTGGTCACCGGTGCGAGGACATCCGGATAGAAGACAATGTCTGCCGCAGCGTCCTGCTTAAAAAGAATGGAGCGCAGGATGAGGGAGAATATGTGGATGCGGACAGCATCGTTCTCGCAACCGGCCGGCGGGGAGCCGACTGGCTGGAGGGAATCTGCTTCAAATATGGAATTGCCCATAAGCCGGGCACCGTGGATATCGGAGTTCGGGTAGAGGTGCGGAATGAAATCATGGAGGATGTCAACAATGTGCTGTATGAATCCAAGCTGATCGGTTATCCGAAGCCTTTTAAGAATAAGGTCCGTACCTTCTGCCAGAATCCCGGCGGCTTTGTCAGCCAGGAAAACTATGAAGGCAATTTAGCGGTGGTGAATGGACACTCCTTCAAGGAACTCAAATCAGGCAACACGAATCTGGCCATTCTGTGTTCCCATAATTTTGCGGAACCGTTCAGCCAGCCCATCGCCTATGCCAGAAAAATGGGAGAGCTCACCAATATGCTGGGAGACGGCCATATCCTGGTACAGCGTTATGGGGATATCCTGGATGGAAAGCGGACCTGGCAGAAGGAATTGTCTCGCTCCAACGTAAAGCCCACACTTCCCGACGCGGTGGCGGGAGATATTACGTCCGCTATGCCGTACCGGGCTATGACGAATATCATAAACTTTATTCAGGCCGTGGACATGGTAGTGCCGGGCTTCGCCAGTACCGAGACTCTGCTCTATTCTCCGGAGATTAAATTCTACAGCAACCGGGTAAAGATGGATAAAGAGCTCACTACCAGCGTACAGAACCTGTTCTGCCTGGGAGACTCCAGCGGATGGACCAGAGGGCTTATGATGGCCTCCGCCATGGGAATCCTTTTGGGACGCCGGCTGGCGTGACCGAAGCCGCGGGATTATGCGTAATTAGATCATACGGTTGACAGAAAAGCACAGAACCGGTATAATGTAAAACATATGTTGCAAAACAAACGTTTTATATTGAGAGGGGGGAAGTGACGTTATGCCGCCGAAACAGAAGTATACGAAAGAAGAGATGATCGCGGCCGCAGTGGAGATCATCAGGAGAAACGGCAGAGACGGTCTGACAGCCAGAGGCCTGGGAGAGGAACTGGGCAGCTCTTCCAGGCCGGTCTTTACTATATTCCAGAATATGGAAGAAGTATATCAGGAGACAGTGGATGCGGTAAAGGGTATCTATAACAGATACATTCAGGAAGGATTATCGAAAGAAGCCGCTTTTGAAGGAGTGGGGATACAGTACATACGCTTTGCCAGGGAGGAACCGAATCTGTTTAAACTACTGTTCATGACAGGGAGAGAAGTCTCTCCGCGATTGCCGGATGTCCTGTCCGCCATCGATGAAAACAGCGGCCGAATCTTGGAAGCTGTAAAGGAAGAATACGGCATGGACGAGGAGAATTCTCGGAGACTCTATCAGTGCCTGTGGATTTTCACCCATGGGATCGCCACCTTGTGTGCGAATGGAGTATGCCGTTTTACAGAACCCGAGATAGGGGGAATGCTGACGGATATATGCGAAGGAATGTTGATAAAGCTGGGAGGCGTCAGGAGGAGAAAAGATGATTGAGATCAGCGAAGTCAGAAAGTCCTATGGAAACGGTAAAAGCTCTTTTATGGCGCTTCGCGGCATATCCCTGAAGATTGAGAATGGGACGTTTACAGTCATTTTGGGCCCTTCCGGTTCTGGAAAATCTACGCTTCTGAACGTGGCCTCCGGCCTGGAACGCCCTGACAGCGGGAGCGTCCGTTATGGCGAGACGGATATCAGCGCTTTGGGAGATAAGCAGCTTACAAAGTTCCGGAAAGAAAACGTAGGTTTTATTTTTCAGCAGTATTATCTGCTGCCGAATCTGGATGTGGACCGGAATGTGAAGATGGGCGCCAATCTGGCCGGAAATAAAGAATACAGTCATATCATTGAAGCCGTTGGATTGGGAGGGAAGGAAAAAAAATATCCGGATGAGCTGAGCGGAGGAGAACAGCAGCGGGTGTCTATAGCCAGAGCTCTGGCAAAGAATCCGAAAGTGCTGTATCTGGATGAACCGACAGGAGCGCTGGATGAAGAAACAGGAAGGCTTGTTCTGGATTATATTGACCGGCTTCAGCGGCGGCTTCGATTTACGGTTGTCATGGTCACGCATAACGTCAATATAGCGGAGATGGCGGATACGGTCATCCGGATGAACAGCGGAAAGATCGTGGAAAGCTACACAGGCCAGGCGCGCAGGACCGCCTACGAGATAGGATGGTGACCATATGATCGTCAGGACCAAGGATGCGCTGAGGCTTGCCGGTATCTCCGTCATCGCCTTTTGTGCAGTATTTGTATGTACTCTGTTTTTGAACTTCAATCTTGACATGGCGGGGGTAGAGTCTCTCGTTCCTTCCGGTGAAGCGATGGCATTTTATGATGCCCAGGTGCTGATGGGGAATGTGATCAGTTCCGTCAGCGGAGGATGTCTTTTGCTGACTTCCGTCGTCATGCTGTTCTTTTATATCAAGCACTACATAGACGCCCATAAAAAAGAATTGGGAATCTTAAAGGCGCTGGGATATTCCAACTGGAAAACCGCGAAAGGCTTCTGGATCTTCGGACTGAGTATCCTCATCGGTACAGTTTCAGGTTTTGCCGGTTCTCATTTACTGATGCCGATTTTTTACGACGCGATGAACGGAGGCGGAATCCTGCCGGATGTCACGCCTCACTTTCATATTATTCTGGCAGTGTGCCTGGCCATTTTGCCCGCGGTGTTTTTTGGAGCACTGGCCGTCTTATATGGCTGTTATAAGATGAAATGTCCTCCGCTGGATCTGATACGGGAAAGGCCGGAGGCATCCAAAAGGCGGAGAAGAAAAAGGAGTCGGGCGCCGGAGGAGAGCCATTTCCTGCGGGAGCTCAGGAGGAGCACCGTGAGGAGCCGGCCCGCCCTCGTTTTCTTTATTGCGTTTTCCTCTTTTTGCTATGCGTCGATGATGCAGATGTCCGTAAGTATCACAAAGGATGAGCTGGCCGGGCCCATGTTTACAGCGATCGTTTTCGGCATCGGTATTCTCCTATCCTTGGTCACCCTGCTCCTGGCTGTCACGACGGTCGTGAATGCCAACGCCAAAAGTATTTCCCTTATGAAGGTGTTCGGTTATTCCTATCAGGAATGCAGGGGGGCGGTACTGAATGGATATAGGCCTGCGGCATATCTTGGCTTTGCGGTTGGGACCGCTTACCAGTATATGCTGATCAAGATCATGGTCGGATTTTTTGCTTCAACTGAAAAAGCTGTGCCGGAAACCAGTTTCAATTTTACGGGCTTTGCGGCGGTACTCGTTTCTTTTATCCTGGTATATGAAGCAGTCATGGGCTTCTATGCCTTGAAGATAAGACGGATTTCTGTGAAAGGTATTATGTTGGAATAAATAAAAAGAAGGGGCGGTTCCATGCGCGGAACGCCCCTTCTTTGCCGTTTTATAAGGTTTCGTACAGCGCCGCCAGTGTGGTGATAATTTGTTTCTCGCTTAAGCGGCTGCTGTCCAGGCAGATGTCATACTGGCTTAAATCCAGCCAATTCTGTCCGGTGTAATGTTCGTAGTAATCTCTTCGTTGCTTGTCCGTTTTTTTCACCAGGGACGCGGCCTTGGATCTGTCAATATCGGCCCGTTCCATGATGGCGTCCACACGGTACGCGTACGGAGCGCTGATGCAGACACGGAGTACATGAGGCACATCGGAAAGGATGTGGTTGGCACAGCGTCCGACGATCAGGCAGTCTTCCTTTTCAGAAAGCGCCCGGATGATATCCTCCTGGGTGTGGAACAGCACGTCATTCATCGGATAAAACCGGTACTGCCCTTCCATTAACGTGGGATCATCCACAGGATAACGCCACGGATTGGGCCTTTGTTCATCTACTTTAACCAGTTCTTCATATGGGATGTTTTTCTGCTCCTGAGCCAGCTTGAGAAGCTCCTTGTCATAGAAATGGATACCCAATGCTTCCGCCAGCCGGATACCGACGACTCTTCCGTTGCTTCCATAGGTACGGTTGATGGTAACTACGCGTTTGGCCATTGGAAATCCTCCTTCCTGTTTGCAGATTCCTATTTTTCAGACAGGCATCAGAAATCCGGTTCTATGAGACCGTAGGTGTTGCCCTTCCTTTTATATACCACATTGACTTCATCCGTATCTGCGTTCCGGAAAACAAAAAAGCTGTGTCCCAGAAGCTCCATCTGTACGCAGGCCTCCTCCGGGTCCATGGGTTTTACCGCGAACCGCTTGGTACGTTCGATTTTTATGGTTTCGGCTTCTTCGGCCTCTTCTTCCATATACGCTTCTGAGAAAGACGCAGCATTCTGCTTCTGGTCGATCAATTTCGTTTTATAGCGTTTTAACTGCCGCTCAATAATTTCCTCCACAAGATCGATGGACACATACATGTCGCTGCTGACCTGTTCGGAACGGATAATAGAGCCTTTTACGGGAATGGTGACTTCGATTTTCTGACGGTCCTTTTCAACGCTGAGTGTAACATGGACTTCGGTGGCGGGACTGAAATACCGCTCCAGCTTACCGATCTTTTCATGGACGGCCGATTTAAGACCCTCTGTAATGTCGATATTTCTTCCTGTAATGATGTACTGCATAACATCAACTCCTTTTCTGCGTATTCTTGGAGGTCCTGTAAAAAGACTTCCTAAATCCACGGAAAACCTCAGATGGATTATATAGAAATTATATCATAAAGCAAAATATATACAAGGCAAAAGATGAAAAGAAGGCGAATTGTTTGACAACAAAATGTGAAAAAATGTAGGAACGTGGTGACGGAAAAAGTCAAGGGAAAAAGGAAAGAAAAGGTCGAAAAAATGAAAAATTGGTTAAGTTCACAAAACAAGTGTTTTTTTTCGACGAAGGGGGTAGTCCACACAAAACAAGGGTAAAATTGTGGATAGTGTGGATAAGTCCGTGGACAACTATAAAACCTTGTAAAATCAACGAATAAGATTGTGTATAACTTTTGTGGATAATGTGGATAACTTTTTACATCACATGTCGAAAGCCGCAAATCGATTTGTCGAATTGTGCAACATGTATAAAAAGCAAAATTTGTGTCAAAAACGCTCCTTGAGGGTAAAAGAAGAGAGGAGGGGGGGAAGAGTTCCGGAAAAACAGTTGAACTGAGATGAGGTTGGTGATACAATAAGAAAGATTTATCGTAGATTATCATTGGATAGCTGTGTACTTTTGACGGGACCGGGTCCCAGATTAGTAAAGAAGCAGGAGCGTACAGATATGGGTTTAGTACAAAAATTATTTGGAACACACAGTGAGCGCGAGATAAAGCTCATTAAGCCGACCGCGGACAAGGTGGTGGCCCTCCGCCCGGAGATGATGAAGCTTTCCGACGAGGAGCTCCGCGGAAAGACCAAGGAATTCAAAGGAAGGCTGGAAAAGGGGGAGACCCTGGACGATATCATGCCGGAGGCTTACGCAGTGGTCCGTGAGGCGGCCAGGAGAGTCCTTAACATGGAGCACTATCCGGTGCAGATCCTGGGCGGCATTATCCTACATCAGGGACGTATCGCTGAGATGAAGACCGGTGAAGGAAAGACCCTGGTGGCTACTCTTCCGGCTTATTTGAATGCTCTGGAGGGAAAGGGCGTCCATATCGTGACGGTCAATGATTATCTGGCCCACCGTGATGCGGAATGGATGGGGCAGGTCCATGAGTTTCTCGGGCTGACCGTCGGAGTCGTGTTAAACAGCATGAACAGTGATGAGCGGCGCGCCGCTTATAATTGTGATATCACTTACGTGACCAACAACGAACTGGGATTTGACTACCTCAGGGACAATATGGTCATTTATAAGGAACAGCTGGTGCTCCGGGAGCTCCATTACGCCATTGTCGACGAGGTGGACTCGGTGCTCATCGACGAGGCCAGGACCCCTCTTATCATTTCCGGGCAGAGCGGGAAGTCCACGAAGCTTTATGAAATCTGTGACAGCCTTGCGAAGAGGCTTCAGCGGGGAGAAGAAAGCGGAGAGATGACCAAGATGGCGGCCATCATGAAGGAGGAGATCACTGAGACCGGAGATTTCATTGTCAATGAAAAGGAAAAGGTCGTGAACCTGACGGCTCAGGGCGTGGAGAAGGTGGAGCAGTTCTTTCATATTGAAAACCTGGCCGATCCGGAGAATCTCGAGATCCAGCATAATATTATCCTGGCTCTCCGCGCTAACTATCTGATGTTTCGGGACCAGGACTATGTGGTCAAGGACGACCAGGTGCTCATTGTAGATGAGTTCACAGGGCGTATCATGCCGGGCCGGCGCTATTCCGACGGCCTGCATCAGGCGATCGAGGCAAAAGAGCATGTGAAGGTAAAACGGGAGAGCAAGACCCTCGCCACGATCACATTCCAGAACTTTTTCAATAAATTTGACAAGAAAGCCGGCATGACCGGAACGGCTCTTACGGAGGAAAAGGAATTCCGTGATATCTATGGGATGGATGTCATCGAGATCCCGACCAATAAGCCGGTCATCCGTGACGACAGGCAGGACGGCGTATATAAGACGAAGAGAGAAAAGCTGGCCGCCGTTGTGGAAGCGGTCATGGAAGCGCACCGGAAGGGACAGCCTGTGCTGGTCGGCACCATTAATATCGATTCCTCGGAGGAAATCAGCAACCTGCTTCGGAAAAAGGGGATTCCCCATAAGGTGCTGAACGCCAAGTTCCATGAGATGGAAGCGGAGATTGTCGCGGAAGCCGGTGTGCACGGAGCGGTGACCATCGCTACCAACATGGCCGGCAGAGGTACCGACATCAAGCTGGATGATGAAGCGCGCGCCGCAGGCGGGCTGAAGATCATCGGTACGGAGCGGCATGAGTCCAGGCGTATTGACAATCAGCTGCGCGGGCGTTCCGGCCGTCAGGGGGACCCCGGCGAGTCCAGGTTCTATATCAGCCTGGAGGACGATTTGATGCGTCTCTTCGGCTCAGAGCGCCTGATGTCCGTGTTCAATACACTGGGAGTGGAGGACGGAGAGGAGATTGAGCATAAGATGCTCTCCAGCGCCATTGAAAAAGCCCAGAAAAAGATAGAGGGAAATAACTTTGGCATCCGTAAGAGGCTGCTGGATTACGACGAGGTCATGAACGAACAGCGCGAGGTGATCTATAAGGAGCGCCGGCGTGTGCTGGACGGGGAAAGCATGCGGGATGTCATTTACAAGATGATCACCGATACGGTGGAGAACGCGGTGGACGGCACCATCTCCGACGATCAGGCGCCGGAGGACTGGGATATCGTAGGGCTTAATGACCTGATCTCCCCCATTATCCCGATCAAGCCCATCGTGATACCGGAAGAGGAATACAAGAATTATAATAAGAGCCAGCTGAAGCACATGCTGAAGGAAGAGGCCGTGAAGCTTTATGAGGAGAAGGAAGCCCAGTTCCCTGAAGCGGAGCAGGTCCGTGAGCTGGAGCGGGTGATACTCTTGAAAGTGATCGACCGGAAGTGGATGGACCACATCGACGATATGGACCAGCTTCGCCAGGGTATCGGTTTGCAGGCCTACGGCCAGAGAGATCCTCTGGTGGAATACAAAATGGCCGGTTACGAGATGTTTGACGCCATGACGGCCAATATCCAGGAGGATACGGTCAAGCTCCTGTTCCATGTACGTGTGGAGCAGAAGGTAGAGCGTGAACAGGTCGCCAAGGTGACCGGGACCAACAAGGATGATTCGGCTGTCAATACACCCAAGAAGAGAGAAAATAAGAAAATCTATCCCAACGATCCATGCCCCTGCGGTTCTGGAAAGAAATATAAGCAGTGCTGCGGAAGGCTGGAGAAATAAAAATGAAAGAAGGTGAAGCTATTGGTAGAACTTGATCAGTTTAAAGTCGATCTCGCAGCTCTGGCAAAACCTTTAGTGGAAGTGAGGGATTCACTTTAACCTGGCTGGGAAAAGTGAACGGATCGCGGAGCTGGAGAAGTATCTGGAGGAGCCGGATTTCTGGAATGATACGGCGCGCTCTACGAAGATCATGCAAGAGCTTAAAAATCTGAAGGATACCGTGGAAGAATTCCACGAGCTGGAAGAAAAGAAAGAAGAAATACAGATCCTCATCGATATGGGATACGAAGAAAATGACGCTTCCGTTATCCCGGAGATCGAGGAGAGTCTGACTGCGCTCAGGGATAAATTGGAGGAGCTCCGTCTGTCCACGCTTTTGTCCGGGGAATACGACCGCGACGGCGCCATCCTGACGCTCCACGCGGGAGCCGGCGGCACCGAATCCTGCGACTGGGCCGGCATGCTGTACCGGATGTATACCCGCTGGGCGGAACGGAAGGGATTTTCCATTGAAGTCCTTGACTATCTGGACGGTGAAGAAGCGGGCATTAAATCCGTTACTGTGCAGATAAACGGGCTGAACGCCTTTGGATATCTGAAATCGGAGCGGGGAGTCCACCGCCTGGTCCGCATCTCGCCCTTCAATGCGGCGGGAAAAAGGCAGACCTCCTTTGTGTCCTGCGACGTGATGCCGGATATAGAAGAGGATATCGATATCGATATCAATCCCGACGATCTGCGAGTGGATACGTACCGTTCCAGCGGGGCCGGCGGGCAGCATATCAATAAGACATCCTCGGCCATCCGGATTACCCATATACCCACTGGGATTGTCGTACAGTGCCAGAATGAGCGTTCTCAGCATATGAATAAGGACAAAGCCATGCAGATGCTGAAAGCGAAGCTGCTGCTTTTGAAGCAGCAGGAAAATGCGGAAAAGATTTCTGATATCCGCGGGGATGTGAAGGAGATCGGCTGGGGGAACCAGATCCGCTCTTATGTCATGCAGCCCTACACCATGGTGAAGGACCACAGGACCAATGAGGAGAGCGGAAATGTGGCCAGCGTCCTGGACGGGAACCTGGACAACTTCATCAGCGCGTATTTGAAGTATATTCAGCTGGGCAAGGAATAAAAGAGATAATAAGGGGTATCTGCTCTGCGCGGATATCCCTTAAAATTGCGGGAAATTGTCTTTTGTAAAAAAAGTAGTTGCATCTTTGGTACAAATGTGCTAAGATTCTTCGTGGTGAAAACACTTGTATCTGATGGGCGGACGCCTAGAGGAAACGGAGGATGTATGGCAGAAGATAATCAATATTATGTGGTGAGGAACAAAGCGGTACCGGAGGTGCTTCTTAAAGTGGTGGAAGCAAAACGGCTTTTAGACTCGGAAAAAGTGATCACGGTGCAGGAAGCCACCGAGCGGGTCGGCATCAGCAGAAGCTCCTTTTATAAATATAAAGATGATATCTTTCCGTTCCATGATAATTCCAGGGGAAAGACCATTACCTTCGTGCTCCAGATGGATGATGTGCCAGGGCTTCTGTCTACGGTATTAAAGACCATAGCGGACTACAATGGGAACATTCTGACCATTCATCAGACGATTCCCATCAACAGTGTGGCTTCCCTGACACTTAGCGTGGACGTATTGCCCACTACCGGCGACACTTCAGCCATGCTGGCCGAGATCGAGAAGCTGGACGGGATACATTATTTGAAAATATTAGGCAGAGAGTGAGAGGAAAACCAATGAAGATTGCAATTATGGGATACGGTACCATAGGCTCCGGAGTGGCGGCAGTCGTGGAAGAAAACAGAGAGAGCATTTCCAGGAAGGTCGGAGAGCCTTTAGAAGTAAAATACGTTCTGGATCTGAGAGAATTTCCGGGGGATCCCATACAGGAAAAAATCGTGCATGATGTGGATGTCATCATGAATGACCCCGAGGTGGCCATAGTGGTCGAGACCATGGGCGGTGTGGAACCTGCCAGGACCTTTGTAAAAAAAGCGCTGTCCGCTGGAAAATCCGTGGCGACTTCCAATAAAGAGCTGGTAGCCAAGTGCGGGACGGAGCTTCTGGATCTGGCAAAGGAGAACCAGGTCAGCTTCCTGTTTGAAGCAAGCGTAGGCGGAGGAATTCCGATCATCCGGCCGCTGAACCAGTGCCTGACGGCGGACGAGATCATGGAGATCACGGGGATTTTAAACGGAACGACCAATTATATGCTGACGAAGATGGACAAAGAAGGGATGACCTTTGACGCGGTCCTCAAGGAAGCTCAGGAAAAAGGATATGCGGAGAAAAATCCCTCTGCCGATATCGACGGCTTTGACGCGTGCAGGAAAATTGCGATCCTGTCTTCTCTCGCATACGGGAGCCAGGTAGACTATGAGGATATCTATACGGAGGGGATCACAAAGATTACCGATACGGATTTTAAATACGCCAATAAAATGGGGACCTCGATCAAATTATTCGGCACCAGCCGCCGGGTGGGAGAACAGTTCTACGCGATGGTGGCTCCCGTGATGATCGACTCCAGCCATCCTCTGTACGCAGTGAACGATGTGTTCAACGGTATCATGGTCGAGGGCAATATGGTGGATAAGCTGATGTTCTACGGACGCGGCGCAGGGAGCCTTCCCACTGCCAGCGCGGTGGTGGCAGATGTGATCGAGGAAGCGAAAAATCTTCATACGACGCTGCTGACCAGCTGGAGCACGAAGAAGCTTGCGCTGGCTGATATGGGAACCTATTCCAGGAAGTTTTTTGTCCGGATGGCCGGAAAACGGTCGGAAAAGGCCGCCCAGGCGGAAGCAGCCTTCGGCAAGGTGACATATATTGAATTAGAGGGACTGGATGAATTCGCGTTTGTGACTCCGGAGATGAAGGAATCTGACTATATGGAGAAGGCGGCGAAGCTTTGCGGCGTGCTGCAGATGATCCGTATGGATATGTAGGAAACGGAATCCGGAAGGCAGCAGTTCTATAGCATGGATAGCAGGAGGATAATATGTTAATTGTTAAGAAATTCGGCGGCAGCTCGGTGGCCGACAAGGAAAGAATCTTCAATGTGGCGAAGCGCTGCGCCGAGGATTACAAGAAAGGGGACGATGTGGTCGTGGTTTTGTCCGCCATGGGCAAGACGACAGACGGTCTGATTGCTCAGGCCCACGACATCAATCCCAACCCGCCCAAAAGAGAAATGGACATGCTCCTAGCGACCGGCGAACAGATGTCGGTGGCATATATGGCCATGGCGCTTTCGTCTATGGATATTCCCGCGGTTTCTCTTAACGCGTTCCAGGTGGCGATGCATACCAGCTCTGCTTATATGAATGCCAGGCTGAAACGGATCGACACAGAGCGCATCCGCAATGAACTGGATGCCAGGAAGATCGTGATCGTGACGGGATTCCAGGGGGTCAACCGGCACGACGATTTCACGACTCTGGGAAGGGGCGGTTCCGACACGACAGCGGTTGCGCTGGCCGCCGCGCTTCACGCAGACGCCTGTGAAATCTATACGGACGTGGAGGGCGTTTATACCGCGGACCCGAGGATCGTGCCCAACGCAAGGAAGATGAGCGAGGTGACCTATGATGAGATGCTGGAATTCGCATCTCTGGGCGCCAAGGTGCTTCATAACCGTTCGGTGGAGATGGCAAAACGGTACGGTGTTCAGCTGGTGGTGCGTTCCAGTTTGAGCTATGCGGAAGGAACTGTTGTTAAGGAGGAGACAAAAATGGAGAAAATGATCGTAAGCGGCGTCGCTTCGGATTTGAATACGGCAAGAATTTCAGTAATCGGTGTAAATGATGAGCCTGGTATCGCTTTTAAGCTGTTTAACTACCTGGCGGCGAAGAATATCAACATTGATATCATCCTCCAGTCCGTGGCGAGGGACGGAAGAAGGGATATTGCGTTTACGGTCCCGAAGACAGAGCTTCATGAGGCGCTGGCCATTATCGATGAGCATAAGGATACGTTTACTGCCCGTTCTTTCCAGTACGATGAAAATGTGGCGAAGGTATCCATCATCGGAGCGGGTATGACCTCCAACCCCGGAGTGGCGGCCAAAATGTTTGAAGCGCTTTACAACGCGGATATCAACATCCAGATGATCTCCACTTCCGAGATCCGTATCACTGTGCTGATCGACGAGAACGATGTCGCGCGCGCCATGAGAGCGATCCATGACAAGTTCGATCTGGGCGATGACTGAGAAAAAAGGCGGAGCGGGCGGCGGAGGACAGACAGAACGGACTTTGTACGTATTGGGACTGGCGGCTATCCTTGTGGTAGCCGCCGCCTCTTTTATCATCCGGTATTTTCATATTCCTCTTGGAGGTCCGCTCATGGCCTGTCCCATATATTCCCTGACTGGATTTTTCTGCCCGGGGTGCGGGGGGACGAGGGCTTTCCGCCTCTTGTTTCAGGGGAAAATAACAGCGAGTATCATTTGCCATCCTCTGGTGATCTACGGGATGGCTGTTTTTGGTATTTTTATGGTAAGCCATACTTTCAGGATTTTCACCAAAGGGAAAATAGGGGGGATGACTTATCGGCACATTTATATTAAAATAGCAGTAGTGCTTTTGATCTTAAATGTGATCGTCAAGAATCTGGCCTGGATTTTCTGGCACGTGAATCTCATAGAATGGGCGTCCGCCCTATAGGCCGGATACACCGATTGATTTGGAGGATGGTTTAAAAAAATGGACATTATAAAGATGCTTTCCGAAGAGCTGGGGATAAAAAGGAGTCAGGCAGAGGCCGCCGTGCAGCTGATCGACGAGGGGAATACCATTCCGTTTATCGCCCGCTACCGGAAGGAGATGACGGGCTCTCTGAATGACGAGGTGCTGAGGGAACTGGATGAAAGGCTCAGATACCTCCGGAACCTGGAGGAGAGGAAGACCCAGGTGCTGGGGACCATAAAGGAACAGGGAGCCCTGACTAAAGAGCTGGAAAGGCAGCTTTTGGAAGCGCAGACTCTGGTGCTTTTGGAGGATTTGTACCGCCCTTATAAGCCGAAGCGCCGGACCAGAGCGACCATCGCTAAGGAAAAGGGTCTTGAGCCTCTGGCGGATATTCTGATGCTGCAGATGCTCAAGGTTCCGGCTTTCTCGGAAGCGGCCGGGTATGTGTCGGAAGAAAAAGGGGTGGAATCGGCAGAAGCGGCTTTGGAAGGCGCCGGAGACATCCTGGCAGAAAGAATTTCCGACGAGGCGGATTACCGTACTTATATCCGGAATCTGACAGTGGAGAAGGGGCTTTTGCAGTCGTCTGCCAAAAATGAAAACGAAAAATCTGTTTATGAAATGTATTATAATTTTGAGGAGCCTGTGAAAAAGACCGCGGGACACAGGATTCTCGCAATTAACCGCGGGGAAAAGGAAAAATTCCTGACTGTGAAGATAGCCGCCCCGGAGGAGGATATTTTGAGGTATCTGGAGCGGAAGATCATTGTCAGAGATAATCCGTATACAGCTCCGGTATTAAAAGACGTGATAGCAGACAGCTATAAAAGGCTGATTGCTCCTGCCATAGAGCGGGAGGTGAGAAACAGCCTGACCGAAACGGCCGAAGCCGGGGCCATCAAGGTTTTTGGCAAAAATCTAGAGCAGCTTCTGATGCAGCCTCCCATTGTGGGACAGGTGGTGCTTGGCTGGGATCCGGCTTTCCGAACAGGCTGTAAGCTGGCCGTGGTGGACGCTACAGGGAAAGTGCTGGATACGGTGGTCATCTATCCGACGGCGCCTCAGAATAAGGTGAAAGAAGCGAAAGCAGTGCTTAAGAAGCTCATTGAGAAATATGACGTGACCTTAATATCCGTGGGAAACGGGACCGCATCCCGGGAGTCGGAGCAGGTGATCGTGGAGCTTTTAAAGGAGATTCCAAAACGGGTCCAGTATATCATCGTCAACGAGGCCGGAGCATCGGTCTATTCTGCCAGTAAACTGGCAACGGAGGAATTTCCTGATTTTGACGTGGCGCAGAGGAGCGCGGTCTCCATTGCGAGACGTCTGCAGGATCCGCTGGCGGAGCTGGTGAAGATTGATCCGAAATCCATCGGAGTAGGGCAGTATCAGCATGATATGAACCAGAAGAACCTGGACGAGGCTCTGAAAGCGGTAGTAGAAGATTGTGTGAATAAGGTCGGGGTGGATCTCAACACAGCTTCGGCCTCCCTGCTGGAATATATATCAGGCATCAGCAAGGCGGTCTCCAAAAATATTGTGGCCTATCGGGAGGAAAACGGGAGGTTCACAGACCGCAGGCAGCTTTTGAAGGTGGCGAAGCTGGGACCGAAGGCCTATGAGCAGTGCGCCGGCTTCATGAGGATACAGGGAGGGAAGAACCCGCTTGACGCCACCGCCGTCCATCCGGAGAGCTATCCGGCGGTGGACGCTCTCCTTGACAAGCTGGGATACGATAAGACGCAGATAACCGCGGGAGGACTTTCCGGCATCAGCAGAAAGGTGATAAGGCCGAAGGAGCTTGCCGGAGAGCTGGGGATCGGGGAGATCACACTGTCCGATATCCTGAAGGAGCTGGAGAAGCCGGCCAGGGATCCGAGGGATGAGATGCCTAAGCCGATCCTCCGGACCGATGTCCTGGACATGAAGGACCTTAAGCCGGGGATGGTCCTTAAGGGTACGGTGCGGAATGTCATTGATTTCGGAGCATTCGTGGATATCGGCGTTCATCAGGACGGCCTTGTACATATCTCCCAGATGAGCGACCGCTTTATTAAGCATCCGCTGGAGGCGGTCAGCGTGGGAGATATCGTGGAGGTACAGGTATTAAGCGTGGATCTGGACAGAAAGCGGATACAGCTGACAATGAAGATAAAATAGTGCCGGAGGCTTTAAGACCCGCCGGAGAATTGACGGAGGAAGGAACATAGAATGGAAAAAATCAGAGTCACAACGGAGATCAAACCAAAGTACTTATTCCGATTTCAGGTATATCACACCTATTTCGGGCTGACCGGAGTCCTGCTTGTCCTGCTGTCTGTGATGGCATTGGTGGATTTGATCGGGAATTTTGGCAGCATGGCGGTATGGGCCAAGATATTCTGCATATTTATCCTGATATGGGGACTTGTTTTAAATCCTCTGAATCTGTATTATAAGTCCAAAAAGCAGGCGGCTAGTACCGAGCTTTTCCAGCATCCCATCGATGTGGAGATATCAAAGGACGGCCTTGGGATCTTTCAGGGCGACAAGGGCGGCCTGGTGGAGTGGAAGGATATCACAAAGATCGTCATTCTCAAAAATGTCGTTCTGTTTTATATGGGAAAGGTGAGGGCGCATCTGCTTCCTCTGGATCAGAATCCCGAGCAGGCCGACGATGTCGTGGAGCTCATCCGGAAGTCGGCCAAGGGCAGGAGAGTCATTGTCCACAGAAGGAAACGGAGGAAACGCAAAAGTGCTTGAGCAGGTTGAGACTTACGGCCCGGAAGAGACATTTTCCTTTGGGAAGCGCCTGGGAGAGAACGCGGGACCGGGCACGATATTCTGTCTGGACGGCGATCTGGGAGTGGGAAAGACCGTTTTCACCCAGGGATTTGCCGCGGGGCTCGGTATCACAGAGCCGGTGAACAGTCCTACCTTTACCATTGTGCAGGTCTATGAGGAGGGACGCCTTCCCCTGTATCATTTTGATGTATACCGGATCGGCGATGTGGAAGAGATGGAGGAGATCGGATATGAGGATTACTTTTTCGGGGCCGGGGTGTGCCTCATAGAGTGGGCCTCCCTGATAGGGGAGCTGATACCGGAATCAGCGGAATGGATCACCATCGAGAAGGATATGGAAAAAGGGTTTGATTACCGGAAAATAACCATAGGACGGGAAAGGCAATGAAAATATTAGGAATCGAAAGCGCTTCTTTGACAGCCTCGGCCGCAGTTTGGGAAGACGAGAGGCTGACGGCAGAATATACGGTGGATTATAAGAAGACCCATTCTCAGACCCTGCTGCCCATGATCGACGAGATCGTGAGGATGACGGAAACGGACCTGGAGACGATCGATGCCATAGCGGTGTCCGGCGGGCCTGGTTCCTTTACTGGATTAAGGATTGGCTCGGCCACGGCAAAGGGGCTGGGGCTGGCTCTCGAAAAGCCGCTCATCCATGTGCCGACTCTGGACGCCATGGCGTACCAGCATTTTGGAACGGATCGTCTCATATGCCCGATCATGGATGCCAGAAGGGGACAGGTATATTGTGGTCTGTATGAGTTCCATTCGGAATTCCGGGTTCTGAAGCCGCAGGCGGCTATGGATCTTAAAGAGCTCCTGGAAGAAATCAATGAAAGGAAGAGACCTGTGGTTTTTTTGGGCGACGGAGTGCCTGTGGGAAGAGCGGTGATTGAAGAAAGAACCCGCGTTCCCTTCGTGTTTGCCCCTTCGTTTTCATGCCGTCAGAGGGCAGGAGCCGTAGCGGCTCTGGGAGCAGAGTACCTGAAAGAAGGGAAGACAGAGAAAGCCGGGGACCATGCGCCGGAGTATCTGCGTGTCTCTCAGGCGGAGCGGGAGATGCTGGAAAGGAAAAAACGGGCGGAGGATCCGGCGAAGGAGACCATATCGTGAACGGAATCCTGATAAGAAACCTGGAGCCGGAGGACGCCTTGGAAGCGGCCGCCCTGGAGCAGAGGGTTTTCGGCACACCCTGGTCGGAGAAGCTTATTTCTGAGTCGATACGGCAGGCTATGGAAAGCAGGAGGAAGGAGCTTGAGGCCGGGAAGCCTTTGAAGCTGTCCTTTGGCGCCATTGGAGCGTGGAAGGGAACACGTCTGGCGGGATATCTGTTTGCCATGATCGTGTCCGGAGAAGGAGAGCTTCACCGGATTGCCGTTTTGCCGGAATTTCGCAGAATGGGAATCGCCGGCCTTCTCATGGAAGCATTTCTGTCCTGGATGAAAGAGCGGGGGACAGGGGCTGCCACTCTGGAGGTGCGGGAAGGAAATACTGCCGCCGTTTCCCTGTATGAGAAGTACGGATTCCGGGAAGAAGGGCGGAGAAAGGACTATTATCGGAATCCTGCGGAGGATGCGAGGATCTTCTGGCTCAGAGAGCTTTAGAGGAAGACAACGGCAGGAATTCCATGGATTACCGCTTTCTTATTCCGGCTCATGATTTTATAATGATAAAGAAGGATAACAATAAAAGAACGAGCTTTTGGAAAGGCTGTGAGAATTGCATGGAGACAAAACAGGAATTCCGAATCTGCAACCAATGCGGAAAGACGGTTAAGACAGATGGCGCACCTCCTTATGGGGAGGGCCTGTCCGTGTCGAAGACCTGGGGATATTTTTCCGGGAAGGACGGCGAACGGCACCATTTCTTTCTCTGCGAGGACTGCTATGATAAGCTTGTAAAAGGGTTTTCCGTGCCTGTGGATATAGAGGAGGAGACTGAGCTTCTTTGAAATGAAAACAAATTACAGACCGCCCCGGGATATGAGAGAGAATACTCTTGTATCAGCGGGGCGGTTTATGTTATGATAAGGCAATGTGAGGACAGGTTGAAGAAACTGGATATGAATTTCGGAAGGAAGGATCGCCATGCTTGATATATGTTTATTGGGAACCGGAGGAATGATGCCGCTTCCCTACCGGTGGCTGACCTCTCTTATGACGCGGTGCGGAGGCAGTCATCTGCTCATCGACTGCGGAGAAGGGACACAGATCGCCTTGAAAAAGAAAGGATGGAGTGCGAAGCCCATCGATGTGATATGCTTTACCCATTACCACGCGGACCACATCAGCGGCCTTCCTGGCCTGCTTTTGACCATGGGAAACGCGGAACGGACGGAACCGCTTAAGATGGTCGGCCCCAGGGGGCTTGAGCGTGTCGTGACCGCTCTGAGGACCATAGCTCCGGAGCTTCCCTTTCCCATTGAATTTCATGAGCTGTCGGAACGGGAGCAGGATCTGACTGTGGGTCCGTACTCGATCCACGCGTTTCGGGTAAACCATAATATTCCCTGCTATGGATACTCCGTTTCTTTAAAGCGGGCGGGGAAATTTCAGGTGGAGAAGGCAAAGGCGCTTGAACTTCCGGTGCGTTTTTGGGGTGTTCTTCAGAGAGGTGAAAATGTGGAACTTGACGGCCGGCTTTATACGCCGGACATGGTGATGGGAGAAGAGCGGAAGGGCATCAAGGTGACCTACTGTACGGATACCCGGCCGACGCCCGGCATCGCAGAGGAGGCGAAAACAGCGGACCTGTTTATCTGCGAGGGTATGTATGGAGACCGGGAAAAAGCGGCCAAGGCGCGGGAGAATAAACATATGACCATGTATGAGGCGGCGAGGCTGGCCAGAGACGCGGATGTGCCGGAGCTTTGGCTGACCCATTACAGTCCGTCCCTGATGTGGCCGGAGGACTATATGGACGAGGTGCGGAAGATTTTCCCCAGGGCTTTGGCGGCAAAGGATGGACAGTCGGCGGAGCTTAAATTTGAAGAAGACGATTAGCGGTTTTGGCAGAGGCGGAGACGGATGATAGGGATGGATGATAAAATGGCAGCAGAAAAAAAGGAACAGGATGTATATATTTTAGCCATCGAGAGCTCATGCGACGAAACAGCGGCGGCGGTGGTCAAGAACGGTAGGGAGGTTTTGTCCAATGTGATATCGTCACAGATCGCACTCCATACGCTGTTCGGGGGCGTAGTGCCGGAGATCGCTTCCAGGAAGCATATTGAAAAGATCAATCAGGTGATCCAGGAAGCCTTGGATGAAGCGGGTATGACTCTGGATGAAATGACCGCTGTGGGAGTCACCTATGGCCCCGGCCTGGTGGGCGCTCTGCTGGTGGGCGTATCCGCGGCAAAAGCAATCGCGTATGCGAAGAAGCTGCCGCTTATCGGCGTACATCATATAGAGGGCCATGTCAGCGCCAACTTTATTGAGAACAAAGACCTGAAGCCGCCTTTTTTGTGCCTGATCGTCTCCGGCGGCCATACGCATCTGGTGAAGATGAAGGACTACGGAGAATTTGAGATCATCGGAAGGACCAGGGACGATGCCGCGGGAGAAGCCTTTGACAAGGTGGCGCGGGCAATCGGGCTCGGGTATCCGGGAGGACCGAAGATAGACAAGGCCGCAAAGGAGGGAAATCCCCACGCGATGGAGTTTCCGCGGGCGAAAATAGAGGGAGCGCCTTATGATTTCAGCTTCAGCGGTTTGAAGTCGGCGGTGCTCAATTACCTGAACCACGAAAAGATGCGGGGAGAAAAGGTCAGCCAAAGCGACTTGGCCGCTTCCTTTCAGAATGCGGTGGTGGAATCTTTGGTTAGCCGCACAGTCCTGGCGGCCAGAGAGTTTGGGATTCGGGATGTGGTCATTGCCGGCGGCGTAGCCTCGAATTC
The DNA here is from genome assembly GCF_014337195.1 of Qiania dongpingensis. Lineage (NCBI taxonomy): Bacteria > Bacillati > Bacillota > Clostridia > Lachnospirales > Lachnospiraceae > Qiania > Qiania dongpingensis. Next base: position 1,210,679 of record NZ_CP060634.1, on the reverse strand, counting down.
GGCTCTCCGGGCAGCTATGAAAGAGGCCTGTGAGAAGGAAGGATTTCGTTTCTATCACCCGTCACCCGCCCTTTGCACCGACAATGCGGCGATGATCGGCGCAGCGGCTTACTATGAGTATCAAAAAGGGACGAGAAGCGGATGGGATCTGAACGCGGTCCCCAATCTGAAGCTGGGAGAGCGATAAAAGGCTTTTGCAGTTTAATCTGCTAATTATTAATAAAATATTTGATTTAATGAAAAGCTCTTGCCAAAATGGTAAGAGCTTATTCTATTACTTTGTATAAATTGATCTTTTGGAAAATTCAGTTGAAAAACTTGATTATAATATAAAAAAGTGATAAAATGCAAGTAAGTAAAATGAAGTAATAAATTGAAATTATAAGGAGAAAAAGGTGTTGGCAAAAGCAAGATTGACAGCGACTGAACTGGATCTGATGAGAATGATCTGGGAGGTGGAGGAAGACGGACAGGAAACGAGTACTTCCAATATCCGAAAAAAATATCAGGAATATCTAAACGAGCAGGTACTGCCGCAGACTGTAAATACATATGCGGGACATTTAGAAAAGAAAGGTTATATTCAGATCTTAAAGTCGGAGAACGGACGCCGGACTCACATTCCTCTTGTAAGCAAAAAAGATTACATGGAAGAACAGACGAGATACTGGAGGAAGTTCTGGAATCAAAGCAGTGCTGCATATGCGATGATGGCATTAAAAGGTGACGAAGAGGGTCTTTCTAAAGAAGATTTAGCGGAATTCAGGAGATTTTTGGATGAATTTGATTAGTGTATTTCTGATGATATTCATGACTACATTGACTGGTACGATTGTATTTGGCGGATGGAAGATTCTCAGCAGCAGATTGGACAGGAGAGAACAATTTAGGGGAATTAGGGCCTGTCTGCTGGCTGTGATTGTTTTTTATGTTGTTCCGGTAGCGTTTTTTTATATGGCGTTCCGGACCAATCTGTTTTATGGGTCTATGAATACGCCGTTTTCACAGCAGACTCCGTTTTTGAGAACTGCATTCAGAGTTATGGCTGTTATCTGGTTATTGGGCGCTGTTTGGAAAGTTATAAAATATGTACAGTGTGAATCCGCAGTCAGAGGTATTATCCGGCACAGCATGCGGGCAGAAAAGAAAATACAGGATGCTGCGGACGCTGTGTGCAGTGATATGAGGTTATCAAGAAAAGTTCCTGTATATATGACGGTGAGCCAGAAAACACCGCTGATCGTTGGTTTTTGGCATAAGAAAATCTTATTGCCCCAAAAACAATATGATGACGATGAGCTGCATGCAATCCTGGAGCATGAGCTTTGGCATTACAGGCAAGGAGATTTACTGTTAAAAAAGGCGTGCAGCTGGATAGTCAGGATTCAGTGGTTTAACCCGCTCACACGGTATCTTCAAAAGGAGGTCGATAAATGGGGCGATATATGCTGTGATAAATATGTATGTTTTGAAGGGAGCGGCGGATGGGATATTAAACAGTATTTTGATATTGTAGCTCGTAATTCCGGTAAAATGGAATTGGAATTACTGTCTGGTATGAGCTTGCAGAAAACGTTAGAATCATTGAAAGGGAGGGTGAACAGGATGATGAAGTATAATCCAAAAAAAGAGTTGAAAAAAGCAGGGATATTGCTGTTGGTGGCGGGCTTTGCTATGGCCTCAGCGGTTACCTCTCTGGCAGCGGGGCAGGGAATAGCGGCATTATATGATACAGCATATGAAGCTACTAAGGTGATCATTGAAGAAGATTTGCAGCCGCAGTTAACAGGTCTGGAAGAGGTGGAATGGCTCCCTGATGAAAGCAAAAGTATAATAGAAATGCCGGATGATCTTTTGACGAGAGCGAATAACAGTTATACATGGGATATACCTGCCGGAAAATCCCAGCTGACAGGGCAGTTCTACGCTTCCAATGGAAGTAAGGTAGTTGTAACAGTATCACCGGACCCGGCAAATGCCAAGGTTGGAGTCGGTTTGAGTCAGCCCAATGGATATTGGAGAGGCGTATCCGGAACGGGAGCGTATTCTCACACATTCACTGTGAACCAAAACGGCTACCATCGCGTGTATGTAGAAAATCTTGCCGGTAAAGATATTACAGTTGGATTGTTTGTTGTAAGATAGGGATTGGTAAGGGCGTCGGGACGGCGCCCTTTTTATATTTTGAGAAAGTCCTTTGAATATGGTGTATATGAATGTGCAAGAAGCTTAAACTATTTTTACAAAAAAAGAATTTTACAAATCAAAAGGGCTTTGTAGAAAATAAAATATAAAATACACTGAAAAATAATTGGTTATATAAAACTTTATGTAATATCAAATGACATATCATAAAATAAATACTAATAAAATAAATTGACAAAATATGAGTGTACATGTATACTAGAATAAGTAAGTAAAATAATTTACATATAATATATTAGAATTAGAAAAAAATGCTTTGACAGAGAAATAATAAGAAATATTAAGTGTCACTTAATATAAATGAATTTGGCCAAAATTCATAATAAAAACGAAAGGGGTTTTGAGATATGAAAAGAAAAATCTTGATACTATTAATGTCAGCAATGACACTCATGTTATTTAGTGTTACATCTTTTGCGGCGAGCTATAACAAAACAAGCGGTACGATTAGCGGAACACTGAAGACTTATTCAACGTATGCAAGTGCAGGAACAACAAACACGAACGGAAACGCGTATGTATCTGTCAGGGTTAAATACAATACTTCCAGCGGTGGTACATATTGGTCTTCAAAAGCTGAAAATTCTGGATCATCATATGCTAATACATCAAGGAGCATATCTGGTACTGTAATAGGTGCGGAGAGTGGTCACGGAGCAAGTAAAAGTAGTGTTTCTTTCAATTTACCGTAAATATATTTGAACTAATGAAAGGGATAGACTATTTTTATAGTCTATCCCATTTGCTATATAATTGGGAGGCAGCATATGAAAAGATATATATGGATAGTGGTTCTTGTAATATCGGTATTAAACATTTGCGGATGCGGATTGGATAAACCAAAAGAAAAGGACACTCTGCCTTTAGAAACAAGCAGCTTAGAAAGTTTTGAAAAAGACAGTAAGACAGAAGAACAGAGTTCAGAGAAATTTGATATGGAGCAGGACATAGAGCCGGGAACGCTGACATGGGCAGTTTTTGATATGGGAACAGATTTGGAGATTTATGAGGATAGTCTGAATGAGCTGCTGCGAAATAAAGGAATAGAAAATAAAATAAAATTTGTGGATATTAAGGTTCCTTTTGAGGAGGACTATGAGGCTTATGTACAGACCTATATCGATGCGGTTCAAACCGGCGGTTATGATATTGTTACATGTCCGGGAGTTTTGAATTGCTATGATGTATATGCGATTATGGCGCAAAAGGGTATGCTGGAACCATTGGATATTGAACCAGATCAGACAGAAAATGGCACAGAGCTGCAAAGGGCATATCCTGCAGTCGTATGGAAATCACTCCGGTATGAAGGAGAAATATATGGTGTTTTAACGCCATATACCAATTTTAAGTATTACGCAGTGTTTAATCAGAAATATGCGCAGGAATTTGGGCTCGATGTAGAACGGGTGTCATTTTCCGATATGGAAAATCTTATGGAAAAGGTAATAGACAGTGGAATAAAGAAGGAAAATCCGGCATTTGTAATATCTACAATGTGGCCGTATTTTTTAAGCGCCTCTTATGAAAATACAATTTGCGAGCTGCTTGCTGTGTCTGTGGGAGATGGTGCTCCCGTTGTGGAAAATATTCTAAAAAATGAGGAGTTTTTAGATCACATGGAACTTTTAAACCGATGGGGTGAAAAAGGTATGATCTGCTATGACAATTACTGGGAAGCCTTGGGAGCAGGAGAATTTTTTGTCACTGGTATATATTCGTACAGTGCGGAGAGTGCGGAAATGTATTGCAGAAACGCGTATGAGATGGACGAAAGTATACAGCTTCTAGCGGTTGAACTTCCAGAATTTAACCAGTCATTTTCGGGTAAAGGGAATAAAGCTTGTGTACTGGAAGGAAGTAAGAATAAGGAAGAAGCTATCCATATTTTGAGTTTGATCTATTCTGAAAAGGACTTTTCGGATGCTCTGGCGGGTTCTGCTTTTGGGAATCCGTTCCTGACTTCGCCGGGAGAAGGTGAATCGGAATCTATAAATAAAGAATTGTGGGATACGGTAGAGACAATACATCCATCTGAACTGAATGGATTTTTCTTTGATATGACGGAGATTGGGATGACGGTCAGCGAAGTAAATACGTTGATACAAGATGATTACATGTGGAAGTTTTCCGGAAACAGCGAAGATTGGAAAGCTGAATTAAAAAAAATAGAGGAAACGTTAGAGAGAATGGGAATACAGGAGGTGGTCGATAACATGAATCAGCAGCTGAATACGAAAAATTAGGGAGGGGTGAGGGCTTGTGAAAATGTTCCGGATATTTTTATTTTTTAGCGCCAGTGTTCTGATCTTAGCAGGATGTGGAAAGAAGAAAAAAACAGATAATGCAGAAGAATCTGTATGGCGGATGAATTCCTGCTTTACGAAAACAGGTATTTTATATAAGAAGTCGGATATAAACGGGAAAATTAAATATTATGATTATGAGACGAAAGAGTATTTGACACTCTGCGCAAAGGCTAATTGCAGACATGATTCTTCTGAATGTATGGCGGTTTATCTTTATCAGAACATTGATTTTATGGGAAAATTGGGAGATAAATGGTATTATCATGTGATGAAAACGGATGAAGACGAGGGAGCTTTCTATTCTTGTGATTTAGACGGCGGCAATGAAAAGAAAATTGGATCGTTCTCCCATGGAAATGGTTATGCGATTGGGACGGTGAATCTGTTTTATGGTGATGTTTGTGTGCTGGAAACAGAAGACGATCATTTTGATGATGCAACGGGCGAATGGACAGGTACGGCCAGTGGGATTTATCGTTATCATTTTGATACGGGAGAGGCGGAAGTACTTTGCGAGGAAAAGGAGTATATGCGTCCAGCGTATTCTGTTTTTGGAAAATACAAAAACAAACTGATTTACACAGAATGGGATGGAGAGAAGAATTTGTTGAGACAGATGGATCTTGACACCAGGGAGATCACCTCTCCTTTAGGAAATGTAAATATCGTTACAGGATCTGTGCAGGGAGACACATTGTTATGCAGTGCTATGGAAGATGAAAAATATGAACTTGTCATTGCAGACCTGGAAACAGGGGATCAGGAAAATATTTGGACGAAGGGAATCGCCTCAGATTTTTTTTGGGACGAGGAGCTTAAATTATTTATGATTTATGGAGAGGAATCAGTGGTAACAGAGGACGGATATACCCGCCAGATCTTTGAACTGTATCAGTATATGGAAGACGGCACATGCCGGCTTATGAGAACGGGAGATACTGCAAAATGCTTCATACCGTATGTAAGGGTGGAAGATCAGCTGATTGGAAGAGATTCTAAAAAAGGAGAGCTGGCCCGAATAAAGGCAGAGGATTTCATTCAGGGATCTGGAAATTGGGAAATTTTAAATGAATAAATATAGATGTGATAAACGGTGATTTTTGATATAATGAACTTAGATATATGAAAAGCGAATTTTGAACAGCGGGGCAGGAGAAAGAAGAGGAATATGAAGCTTGAAATTAAGGGACTCACAAAGGCCTATGGAAAGAAGCAGGCACTTAAAGGCTTGAATATTACCCTGACTGAGGGAGTATATGGTTTTCTCGGACCCAACGGGGCGGGAAAAAGTACCTTTATGAATATTTTGACAGGGAACTTGCAGGCGACTTCCGGTCAGATTTTATACGATGAGGAGGATATCGTAAAACTGGGACGGAATTTTCGTGGGATCCTGGGTTATATGCCCCAGCAGCAGGCGCTCTATCCCAATTTTTCGGCGACAGGTTTTTTGTCTTATGTGGCGGCGCTCCGGGATATGAAAAAGAGCAGGGCGAAGGAGCGGATTCCAAAGGTACTTTCCCAGGTGGGACTTTCCGATGTAGCCGAGGAAAAAATCTGCTCTTTTTCCGGAGGTATGAAGCAGAGGCTCTTGATTGCCCAGGCGGTTTTAGATGAACCGAAAATTTTGGTTCTGGATGAGCCGACGGCAGGTTTGGATCCGAAGCAGAGAATCGCTATCAGAAATCTGATTTCGGAAATTTCAGCGGGAAAGATTGTCATTATCGCTACCCATGTGGTGACAGATGTGGAATCGGTGGCAAACCGGATACTCCTCATCAGAGAAGGGGAGATGCTGGCGGATTCCACAAGAGAGGAGCTTAATGCTTCTCTTTCAGGTCATGTCTGGGAGCTTCAGGTGCCGGAAGAACAACTGGAAAGAGTCGTTGGAAGAGAGGATTATTTAATTGGAAATATTTCCAGAGAGGGAAAAATTCTTTTCGTGCGGGTGATTTCGGATAAAGAGCCGGATGATTATGTTTTTATGTCTGTTAGGCCGGGTCTCGAGGATGTGTATCTTTACTATTTTAAAGAATAGGAGGAAGGGGGATGACGAGGCTTTTTTATTTTGAATTTAAAAAATTATTTTCCAAAAAAGCAGTGCCCTTTTTCTTTCTTTTCCTCCTTCTTTTTAATGGAATAATGATCTACAGAGAGAGCCGGGGAAGGTATCAAGGCTATTTGAAGGCGGATGTGAGCAAGGTTTATGAGAGCCTTGACAGTATGACCGCTTTGGAGGCAGAGGAGACTATAACAGAAAGAGTCAAACTTTTGGAAGCTGTGGATGTCTGGAGACAGTGGGCTGACGGCTTTGAGGCTTGGACGGAGGAAGACAAACAAAGCTTTCGAAATGTACATAAAGAAGTCATGAATCAGTATCCGGATCTGGATATTGAGGACAGCTATCTTCTATACTTAAAGAATTTTTATGATGAACAAAGTTTGCTTTCTGATGTATTGGAACAGGTTTCGGCAGTGGCTCATTATGAAGAATACCTAGAGGGAATAGAGGAAGAAGCCAGAATTATGACAGCCTCTTCCCTCTTTGGAGATCCGGGGACGTTTTCCTATCGCAATATTGAGAAAACGCCGCCGGCTTATGAGCATTTAGAAGGAACTGTGCTTCCGGCCGCGAGTTCGGAAGGAATTATCTTGGCCACAGAATCAAAAGTGACAGATATCCTGCTTCTTTTTTTGCTGGCAGTACTGGGGATTTCCATACTTATCGGCGAGAGAGAAGAAGGAACATTGCTTCTCATCAGACCTATGAAAAAGGGGTATTTGGAGACCATTACGGCAAAGCTTTTATTGGTCTTGATTTTGTCTGCACTGGCCTCTCTTATATTTTACGGTATGGATTTTTTGATCAGTCATATCGTTTTCGGGATGGGAGATCTGGGACGGCCGATTCAAAGCGTAAAAGGCTTTTTGACTTCTCCCTACGAGATGACAGCGGGGCAGTATCTTGCCGGCTTTTTAGCTGCTAAGACGGCGGCGGCTCTTGTGTGGAGTATATTGATTTTCTGTCTCTGCACGGTATTTAAAAATGGGATTAGTGCCTGCCTCGCCATGGGGGTTACCTTTTCCATAGAGTTTCTTTTGTATTTGACCATAGGGATCCATTCTTACCTAAGCCCGCTGAAAATACTGAATCTTGTCTGCCTTGCAGATGCTCCGTGGTTTTTCGGAGATTATCTCAATATGAACCTGTTTGGATGGCCGGTAAATGTGGTACCTGTTTGCATCGGAACGGGTATCCTGGCCTTTTTTCTATCCTGTACATTTTCTATTCAATGTTATCTGACAGAGAGTTCATCTTCAGGTATCGAAAATAGAATGATATCTTTTTTGCAGGCGAAAATCAGGAAGAAAAGGAATAAGAAACGAAATATAAGGATTTCTCTGTTCTTAAAAGAGTTTTACAAGATTTTTATTATGGAGAAAGCGTGGATTTTGCTGGTGCTCTTTTGCTTTTTACAGTGGAATACATATAAGGGATTTGAGGTATATACGGATTCGGATGATAAATTTTATCAGTATTATATCGATCAGGCAGAAGGGCTTCCGCTGCAGGAAACGGCATTTAAGTACCAAGAGGAATATAACAGGTTTGAAACACTTGCCAAAGAAAACAAAAGTGCTTCAGATTTATATGCGTCGGGGAAGCTTCCCTATATGGAGTGGCAGGAGATCAATACGAAATATATGGCTGTAACTCGCGGAATGATCGGGTTTGATAGGGCGGTCAGCCAGTATGAGCATGTCTTAAATGAGAAGAGGGCAGGGCGGGATGCGGAGCTTTTCTATGATACTGGCTGGCAGGCTCTTTTTGACAGGAGTGGACAGCGAGAAGATGTGATGAATGTCGGAAAACTTAGTTTCTTTCTGATTCTCGGCCTGTCGGCAGTCTTTTCCGTGGAGAAAAGCTCCAAAGTGGAGATGTTACAGAAGGCATATTTAAGAGGCGGCGGAAGTGTTTGTATCAGAAAGTACGTTTCTTGTTTTATTTATGGAACGGCCGCTTATCTTATCGCCTACCTTCCGAGATACCTGTCTGTATTTTCAGAATATGGGACGGCGGGATTTTCAGCCCCTTTAAAGAGCTTGAATGTTTTATCTGAGATACCTTTTAATATTCCGCTGTGGGCTTATCTTCTCGCTGTGGGGATTTCCAGATATCTTGGTATGCTGGCAGCTGTGGGCCTGATTTTATGGCTATCCAAACGGTGCGGGAACATGGTGCATACGATTCTGATTGCCATGCTTGTACTGGAACTTCCTGTATTTTTATATTTGATGGGAATTATAGGAGAAACTTATTTTTCGCTGCTTCCGATGATGACTGGATTTTCCATGTACCGGCTGACTGCGGTGCGGATCGTTTACTGGTGTGTAGCCCTGGCTGTAGGGTGTTGGCTTTATTTTCGGACCTATGAGGAGGGCGGTATATGAAGAACAAGAAAAAATGGGTGATATTCGGTATCGTACTCTTGTTTTTAGGAGCGGCGGGGATTGGTATTTATCTGGGTACGCCGTCCATACCGAAGGAGAATAAGAAACAGGAAGCGCCGGTGCAGTCTGTGGCTTCCATCACAGGGTATATCGAGGAAATGACGGCGAGGAGCCGCTTTTTGGGCGTCCTAGCACCGAAGAATAAAGTGGAAGTATATCTGGACGAGGGCAGGGAATCAAACGGGCTGCTGGTAGAAGCGGGAGCGCAGGTTGAGCAGGGGACAGCTCTTGCGTCTTATGATAATTCCTTATTGGCTCTTGACAGGGAGCAGGCAGTTCTGGATATGGAGCAGGAAGAACTTACCATTGACAGCTTGGAAAGCCAGGTAAGGATACTTCAAAATGACAGAAAACAGGCGCATGATTCAGAGAAAGGAAGCTATGATCTGCAGATTTTAGACTTGAATACGCAGATTGAGCAGGCAAGATACAATCTGGGACTTAAAGAAAAAGAAATCTTAAGGCTTGATGCGAAGCTGGAAGTGACCCAGGTGGTTTCTCCCTGCACAGGGATTGTCACCGAGATAGGGGCAGACGAACGAAGTCTGACCATTGTATCAGAAGGCGCCTATGAATTGACGTTTTATGTCGGTGAGGGAGAGCTTAAGGACTTTCAGACAGGTATGACAGTGGCGGCGGAAGACCGGGACGGGGCGGCATCATGCCAGGGAGTGATAAACAGGATAGAGGCAGGTGCGCCGGAAGGAAATGAAGCGAAGGCGGAAGGCATGAAAGAAACTTCTTATCCCGTTCATGCGGTGATTGAGAATGCGGAAGGATTCTTTCCAGGACAACATGTCTATGCAGAACTGATAAAGCCGGGAGAGTCCTTGGGGACCTCCGGAGGAACAGCTATCCTTCTGCCAGAGAGCTATATTATAGGCGGAGAGGGAAAACCCTATGTGTGGGCCGTAGATAAAGAAGGAAAGTTGGAAAAGCGGAAAGTGACTTTGGGAGCTTATAACGACAGGCACAGCGCTTATGAGATAAAAGAGGGATTATCCTACACGGATTATCTTGCATGGCCTATGGATTCTTTGAGGGAAGGACAGAAGGCGGCCTTTGGAGAGTAAGAGGAGGTATAGCAGATGGAGAAGAAACAAAAACTGGCTGTCTTACTGGCGTTTATTGCGATAATCGTTATGGCCACAGGCCTTTTGACGGGTATGTCTATCCGCAGGATCATGGGAACGGGAGAAGAAGCAGTCCCGGTATATTCAGTGGAGGGTCTTCGAAAAAAAGAATGGTCCTTATCTGTCTCTGTTCCGGTTACCATAGAGGCAGGCGGCAGCTCTGCTTATTACTATGACAGTGATCGTCCTGTAGAGGTGATCTATGTAGAAAAGGGGCAGGAAGTTGAAGCCGGGACACCTCTTTTTAAATATGACTCCTCTGCTCCGGAGGGAGAGCTTCAGGGAGCAGAACTTTCTCTGGAAAATGAAAAGTTCTATCTTGAGGAGCTTGGAGGCTATCTTGAGGAGCTTAAGCAGATGAAACCAGTCTCGGACGGACTCGGACGGGGAGAAGGGGACGTCCATTATGCTTCTGAAAAAGGCCATTCCCCGATGGCCGGAGGGCTTTTGTATATTGGAAAAGCAGAAAAAAGCTTGGAGAATCAGATAAACCAGGAAAGAAAAACGGAATCTGAGGGCA